>NZQV01000024.1 GCA_002696035.1 Balneola sp.
TCGCCCTTATGAGTCCCACTCACTTCGGCCGATATGACAACACTGGGGTGGAAGTAAGCTAATGATGTAGAATAACCCCCTTTGTTTGTCATCTCGACCTAAATGGAAGGAGCGAATGCGACTGCAATGCAGTGGAGAGATCTCCGTACCGTGCCAGGGGGTATAGTAACCTGAAACAATCAGTGGATTCATTCCCACCATCCCAGATATCTCCATTCCACTCATTCGCCTTTCAGGGCTCATTCCTTTCAGTCGATATGACAACCCTGGGGGAGTATTGTGGCGTTGATGTAGAATAAACCCCGATAAGGGGGGCATCAATAGCCCCGGGTGGTTCCAACACGCATTCCCAACGGCGATGTTGGGAACTTCATCATTCCTTGTTCGATGTTCAAATCCTTCTTTAATCCAACACATAATCTTTGTATCATTGAGACTTCACCAAAACCGAATGACAGCACGTGAGCGAAGATCAAAAACATTCCGATAAGGGGCACGGTTCGGACAAGCCTGAGAAAAAGAAAAAGAGATCCGGACAAGAAGAATTTCCTCTGCAGGAGTACCGCCTGGTGCCTGTTGAAGAATGGGAAGAGGATCAAAACGGGGAACGGGAGATCGACCTGATCGAGCTCGCCAGGTACATCTGGGACAACCGCTCCACCATTTACAAATTTGTAGCCGTAGGCATAGTACTCGGACTCACCGTAGCCCTGCTCAGCCCCAAAGAATACCAAAGCGGCGCCACCCTGATGCCCGAAATGCAAAGCACCGAAAGTGGCGCAAGCAGGTTATTACAGCAATATGGAGGCTTGTTGGGAATGAGCGGTGGCGGTAACATGGAAGGCGGAGGAAGCATGATCCCCCCGCAACTCTATCCCCAAATTGTTCAAAGTCTGCCTTTTCAGCTCGAGCTCCTAAATGAAGAAGTCGAATTCCCCAGATTTGAAACCTCCACCACGGTGTACACCTTCTTTGATGAAGTATACACTCCTTCTGTCTTAACACATATAAAAGGATATACCATTGGTCTGCCCGGCAAAATAATCGGCTTATTTAAGGAAGAAGCACCGAAAGCTGCTTTGCCCCGCGGATTTGAAACCGACTCCGTTATCTCGGTTACCAAAAACCAAATGGCGATCATTGACAACATGCGGGAACGGGTTTCCATTTCACTGAATGAAGAAACCGGGGTGATCAACCTTACCGTCACCATGCCCGACCCACAGGCTTCTGCCCAGCTGGCCCAGACCAGCATCGGCCTGATGAAAGAATATGTAGTAAACTACCGCACCCGCAAAGCTGAAGAAGACCTGCGTTTTGCCCGCGAACAACTTGAAATGGCCAAAGCCGAATTCGAAACTGTACAAAACCGACTGGCGGAATTCCGCGACAGCAACATCAACCTGTCCTCCGCCCGCGCCCAAACCCAGGAGCAACGCCTCCAATCCGAATACGATCTCGCCTTCAACGTCTACAACTCCGTAGCCCAACAGGTGGAACAGGCTAAACTAAAAGTACAGGAACAAACCCCGGTGGTGAGTGTACTGCAGCCGGTTCAGGTGCCGGTGGATGATGAGACGAGTGGGTTATTAATTTTAATAGGCTTTATAACCTTTAGTGGGGGTTTAAGTATTGGTTGGATAATTATACAGTCCATGACTGTAGCAAGTCCTAAATAATTAAAAACAATATTTTAAAATATTTATGAAAAAAGCACTGATAACAGGCATAACGGGACAAGATGGTTCTTATTTAGCAGAGTTATTGCTTGAAAAAGGATACGAAGTACACGGACTTAGAAGAAGAGTGAGTTTAAGTGATAATAACCTTGAAAGGATAAAACACTTAGTGGAGGTGCCGCAAAAAAGTAAATATTTAAAGCTTCATTATGGGGATGTAACAGATTCTTCAAATATTACGAGACTAATTCAAGAGATTCAGCCTGATGAGATTTACAATTTAGCGGCCCAAAGTCATGTCAAGGTTTCGTTTGATACCCCGGAATACACGGCAAATTCTGATGCCTTAGGGGTATTGAGGATGCTTGAAGCTATACGGATTTTAGGTTTAGAAAAGAAAGTGCGGTTTTATCAAGCATCTACAAGTGAATTATATGGAAAAGTGCAAGAGACCCCACAGAGTGAGACTACTCCCTTTTATCCGCGTAGTCCCTATGCGGCCGCTAAATTGTATGCCTTTTGGATCGTCAAAAATTACCGGGAAGCCTACGGTATTTATGGTGTAAATGGGATCCTATTTAATCATGAATCACCAAGAAGAGGAGAATCTTTCGTTACAAGAAAGATTACCTTAGCGGTAGCTAAAATAAAGCATGGTTTGCAAGAGAAGTTGTATTTAGGGAATCTGAATGCAAAAAGAGACTGGGGATATGCCAAGGACTATGTAGAGGCGATGTGGAAAATGCTTCAACTGGATGAGCCAGAAGATCTAGTTATAGCGACTGGAAAAACGCAGTCGGTTCGTGAATTTGTAGAAAAAGCTTTCAAGGCCGCTGATATAGAAATCAGATGGGAGGGAGAAGGAATAGATGAAAAGGGTTTTGAAGTTGAAACAGGAAAATTATTGGTAGAAGTAGACCCTTATTACTTTAGGCCAACTGAAGTAGAGTTATTGTTAGGGGATCCTTCAAAGGCCAAGGAGTTACTTGGGTGGGAGCCAAAGGTTGGTTTTGAAGAATTAGTTTCCATGATGGTTAAGAGCGATTTAGAATTTATAAATCAAGATTGAGTAATTATATATGCTTCGTGATATAAAAATTGGTAGTAATGTAATAGGAAAAAACCATCCAGCATACATAATTGCTGAAGCAGGGGTGAATCACAATGGCAAGTTAGATATAGCATTAGAATTAATAAGGAATGCTAAAAAAATTGGGGCGAATTGCATAAAGTTTCAAACATTTAAAGCAGACGCTGTTGTTACCAAAGATGCACCAAAAGCTGATTATCAGTTAAAGGTTACTGATCAGAAAGAGTCGCAGTATGAAATGTTGAAAGCATTAGAGTTAAGCTTTGACTCTTATCAGACTATCCTGGAAGAATGCAAAAGCGTTGGTGTTGATTTCCTGTCTACACCCTACAATAAAGAAGATGTAGATTTTTTAATGGAACTTGGAGTGAATGCTTTTAAGATTGCATCGGGGCAATTAATTGAATTGGATTTCTTAAAATATGTAGCAGGTAAAAAGTTACCTATCATACTTTCAACGGGTATGGGAACGCTTTCTGAAGTGTCACGAGCTGTTGAAACAATCAGAGGAGAAGGGAACGAGGAAATAGTTCTGTTACAATGTGTTACGAATTATCCCGCTGATGTTGAAGATGCAAATGTTAAGGCGATGCCTGCCATGGGAAGGGCCCTTAACATAATCTATGGGTACTCTGATCATGTTCCATCGAATTATGCTGCATATGCTTCAGTGGCGCTTGGGGCAAAGGTTATTGAAAAACATTTCACATTGGATACGGAGATGACAGGTCCTGATCATAGTTCTTCTTTAGATGTAGATGATTTTCAAGAGTTAATTCATGGAATTAGGTCAGTAGAACGTTCATTGGGCAGTCCGTATAAAAAGCCGTCAAATGTTGAGGTGGCAAATTCAAAAGGGATGAGGCGAAGTATTGTATTTGCTGAGGACCTACCTAAAGGAACGGTATTAAAGGAAGAGCATTTCACATTTAAGCGGCCGTCAGTTGGGTTAAAACCCGAGCTTTTAGACTATTTCATTGGTAAGATAACTGCTATTGAGGTAACGAAAGATACATTTTTAGGTTTTCATCATGTTAACTGGAAAAATGAAAATAGTTGATGCATCTAAGAATGTAGAATGGATTCAAACATTTCTATCGAGGGCTAAAAGTTCACTGCAATCATTCCGTTATTTTGATTCTAGGTCTTTTGATGTCATAGAAAATCATGTTAGCACGCTACTTATTTTTGAAAAAGCTGTACCAGTATGCTATGGTCACCTGGATTTTGATGGCTCTAAAGTTTGGTTAGGTATTGCAGTAGCACAAATGGATAGAGGCAAGGGGTATGGCAACATTATGATGAATGAGCTCATTGATCAAGCCAAGAAGAAAGGAATACCTACTATTTATTTATCTGTGGATACAGAAAATAGTATCGCAAAATCACTTTACGAAAAGAAAGGATTTTACGTGGATGAAGAAAAAGATGGCAAGACATTTATGAAACTTAATTTATCATGAATATATATGTATCAACGGCTGCATTTGTAAACAGTTCTTTGGAACAAATTATAGATATTGCAGAGAAGAATAGCTTAAAAATCGAGTTTAGTTCTAACCTCCCTCATCATCCTGATTCTTATTCCTTGGTAAGAGCCGCAAAAATTGACAGAATAACACACAATTATTTTCCTGCCCCTAAGAACCCATATGTATTAAATCTGGCAAGTTTAGATATAGAAATCAGGCAACAATCTATTAACCATTGCATTAAGGCATTGGAGTTTGCCAGGGAAATATCTGCTCCCTTTTATGCAGCCCACGCAGGGTATTGTCTTGATCCGAACCCCGATGATCTTGGTAAGAAACTAGGAGAGGGAATGGGAGAAAGTCGAAACAGATATTGGGATGTATTCTTAGAATCTGTAGAAACAATTGAGAAAAAAGCCAAAGAAGTTGGAGTGCTTTTTTTAATTGAAAACAATGTACTAACGGTGGAAAATTTTATTTCATATGAGAAGGTTAATCCTCTGCTATGTTGTGATCCTTCTGAAATCAAAGAGTTGTTCTCGCAGGTCCAAAGTAATTATCTTGGATTGCTTCTAGACACGGCACACCTAAAAGTATCTTCGAATACTTTGGGTTTTGATTTGTTGGGCGGAGTTCAATCGCTAAGCTCTTTTATTAAAGCTATCCATCACAGTGACAATGATGGAGAATCCGACACAAACAGACCTATTGATAATGAATATTGGTTTCAAAAATTAATGCCTGTTTTTAAAGAATTACCTCATGTTTTAGAGGTTAGGTATCAAAATCTAACGGCGATTAAAGAACAAGAAATTCTGTTGACAAAATTTGCGAAAAAACCACTTTAACTACTAATAGCAATAATATTGAGAAACAAGATGATTCCCATAATGAAACCCAATTTGGCGGGTAATGAGCTAAAATATGTCTCGGATTGCGTAGAAACAGAATGGATTTCTTCCCAAGGCTATTATGTAACGAAGTTTGAAGAACTCGTTGGGGAATATATCGGCAACCCGTATGCAGTGGCTGTGTCCAATGGTACTGTGGCCCTTCATTTAGCTTTGGTAAGTCTTGGTATTGGAGAAGGCGATGAAGTTATTGTTCCGGATATGACTTTTGCCGCCTCGATAAATGCTGTTTTGCAGGCAGGGGCAACACCGGTATTGGTAGATGTGGACGAGGATACGTTTAATGTTAGCGTCTCAGGAATTCAAAAAGTTATTACTGAAAGAACGAAGGCCATTATGCCGGTTCATTTGTATGGTAATCCATGCGATATGGATGCGATAAATGAAATAGCCGAGGCACATGACCTTCTAGTTATTGAAGATGCAGCAGAAGCTTTTGGAAGTGAGTATAAAGGGAAGAAAGTTGGTGGCCTATCTGATGCTTCTACCTTCAGTTTTTATGGAAACAAAACAATTACAACAGGGGAAGGTGGAATCATAGTTTTCAAAAGTAAGGAAGTGTATGAACACGCGTGTATTCTTAGGGATCATGGCATGAGAAAAGATAGGCGTTACTGGCATGATTACGTAGGGTATAATTACCGCATGACCAATCTCCAGGCGGCAATAGGAGTAGCTCAGATGGAGAGAATTGAAAAGATAATTGAGAGAAAAGTTGCTATAGCAGATTATTACTTACAAAGATTTGAAAGTATCAAAGAGATTGAAGTTCCAAAACTTGATTTTAAAGACTCATTAAATACGTACTGGCTGTTTACCTTTTTACTGGGTGGAAACACGGATCGCGAAGAGTTTAGAAAGTATTTGTCAGTTAAAAATATTGAAACCCGTCCCACTTTTATCTCTGCGCATGAAATGCCCCCATATAGAACATTAAAAAGAGGAGAAGTGCCAAATTCCAAGTTAATTTCCCAGAGAGGGGTCAGTATCCCATCTTATATTGATTTAAAAGATTCTGAGTTGGAATATATTGCAACTCAAATAGTTAATTACTTTCAAAAATAAGGTCGCTATGAAACCATTAGTTGTCATTCCTGCACGAGGTGGTTCGAAACGCCTTCCAGGAAAGAACATAAAGCCACTCAACGGCAAGCCATTGATACATTATAGCATAGAAGCGGCTAGGGAAGTATTTGAGGATGCCGTGATCTGTGTTTCGACTGATGATGAGCAGATAAAGGAAGTCTCTGAACAAACTGGATTAACAGTTCCATTCTTACGACCTGCCTCATTGGCGACGGACTCTGCAGATACAAGAAGTGTCTTGCTACATGCCTATGAATATTATAAAAAGGATTTGCAGTACGAAGCTGATGTTATAATACTTCTTCAGCCCACCTCACCATTAAGAGCAGCTAGGCACATTAAAGAAGCTCTTAAACTATATAATGATGAATTGGATATGGTAGTCTCAGTAAAGGAGACAGATGCTAATCCTTATTTTGTTCTTTATGAAGAGAATGAGGAGGGGTATTTAGAAAAATCAAAGAAAGGAGAATTTACCCGTAAACAGGACTGTCCAAAAGTTTGGGAATTCAATGGGGCTATTTATGTAATTAATTCAAATTCTATACAGCAAGGTCAGTATTTGAATTCTAAGAGGATTATTAAGTATGAGATGACCAAAAAGTCTTCCATCGATATTGATGATGTGTTAGACTGGAAATTAACAGAATTGGTTCTAAATGAAAGTTAATCTTTCAGCACTTTTTAAAAAAATTAGTAAATCGAAGCTTGTCAAAGATTCGGCTTCTTATACGACTCTAAATGTAATCGAAAAGGCTATCCCTTTTTTGATACTTCCTATTGTTACAAGGGTTCTAACAAAAGAAGAAGTTGGGATATATATATTATATCAAGCTATTGTAGAAGTGCTTATCCCAGTGATGACTCTCAATATTGATGCGACCGTTTTATTGAATTATTACAAGGAAAAAGGAGAGAAATTCAAAGAGTATTTTTCGAATGCTATTTTGTTTTTTGTTGCATTGGCTATTTTAGTTTCTGTTGGGATATGGGTTTTTTCTGAGCCTATATCAGGGTTAATAAACTTTCCAAGTTCTTGGCTTATAGTTATTTGTATAATTGTGATTTCTCGTTTCTTTACCCAGTTAAGGCAACATCTTTGGAGAGTTAACTATGAAATAAAAAATTATGCCTTCTTTACAATTGGAATTTCCATAGCTAAAAATTTAGTAGGGCTTGTATTAATACTATATTTATCAATCGCTTGGGAGGGATTAATTATTGGTCACTTGGTTGGGTATTCCTTATTTGCAGTAATTGCATTATATACATTTAAATCAGATGAGTTATATAAATTTAAACTGAATCATAAATTTTTAAAAGATGCATTCCATGTAGGGTATCCTTTAGCTTTACATAAACTTGGTTTATGGTTAGGAAATGCAGCAAATCGAATTATAATAGCAGGAATATTGGGAACAGCTGCCACTGGGAGCTATGGAATAGGAGCTACCTTTGCGATCATTGTTACTGTCGTTGAGGATGCATTTAATAAAGCTTTTGTTCCTCATTTATTTGACAAGCTAAAAAACCTACAGGAAGGAAATAAGTCAGAGATAGTTAAACTTTCTTATATAGTTTATTTTGTACTTACCTTACTTGCCTTTGCAGTTTTTTTGTTAGGATACTTTGGCGTAGGTTTTATTTTTGGAGAGGAATATTTATCAACCAGACAATTTATGTTGCCTCTAATTCTTGCAGCAATGGTAAAAGGGTATTATAAACTACATGTAAACTATATCATGTTTACAAAGAAAACATTGAAAATTACCCAAATTACATTATCCACCGGTGTGCTAAACCTCATTTTAGCGTATTATATGACTGTCTATTTTGGAATAGTAGGTACAGCTTATTCGCTATTGATTATTAATTTCTTACAGTATGTATTAACCTTTTATGTAGGAAATAAATTACAACCTATGCCTTGGTTGGGTACCTTTAAAGGATTTTTGATTTATGGAAAATAATAATAGGTCAATAATTTATGATGATATTTTGCAATTTTGGTATTCCGAATACATAGATAATCTTCCTGAATCAGCAACAAGTGGAAATTTTCCTAAATCTTTTTTTAGAAAATTAGTCCTATTTCTAAAAATCATTGTGAGGGATACATTTCGAATATTTCTTCCATCTTCAATTAATGGAAATAATGATGTTTGGTTATTTGTCAGTTCAATAAATAACTATAATTCGATATCCTTTTTGAATGATGAGATAAATAGTTCTAAATATGTTAAACCTAGAACTGGGATAAGTGCTGATAGAAATGTACCTGGAGAGCAGTTAATTTATAGATGGAAGATTATCTATACCTTAAAAGGGTTGTATTTCTTCTTTATTTTTTTGAGGTATTCAAATCGAAAGCAATATGCATCTAAACATTGGCCGTACTTTTTCAATACCTTGGGTTTATTCGAAGAATCAGTTAGATATTTAAAAAAGTATAATCCTAAAGCTATCATATTTAGCAATGATCACTCTGTGGAGCAAAGAGCGCTATTATTAGCAGCAAAAGAGTGTGGAATCAAAACAATTTATATCCAGCACGCCTCTGTCACCAAATATTTTCCTCCACTAAAGTTTGATTTGTCGTTGTTAGAAGGTCAAGATGCATACGACAAATACAAAAGTATAGGAAGCATTGAAGGAAAAGTAGAATTGGTAGGTATGCCCAAGTTTGATGAATATGTCGAATATCGTTCTGATAAGGATACAATTGATCGTATAGGGGTTTGTTTTAATATGACAGACAGGATTGGAGATGTAGAAAAGACGACCAAATTCCTTGTACAAGAATTTCCAGATATTGAATTTTATCTCCGGCCTCATCCCAGGGAGAGTAGGAATTTCTATGTTAATGGAGTGAAATTATCCGATTCAAAAAAAACGAATGCATTCCAGTTTTTAAAAAATGTAGATGCAATTATAGCTGGGAATACCTCTATTCATTTGGAAGCAGCTATATTTAATGTACTTCCAATTTATTATAGTTTTTCGAATAAGGGAAATGCAGACAGTTATGGATATACAGAAAATGGACTTACAGTACATGCAAAATCAAAAGAAGAGATAATTGGTATTATAGAAAAGTATAAGTCAGGTAGGCCAGAAGTTTATAGAAAAGCAAAATATTATAATTCGGCAATAGATACATCCAATGAGGGGAAAATCAAGATTTTGGTAGCTGATATCCTTAAAGGATATTTAAAATAGAGCAGAATGATCTCATGAAGACTAAATTTTTAAACAAGGTATTTGAGATTGACCTTAAAATAGAATCTGTTAATTTATATTTTTTGGTAGCTTTTTTTGCATTTTATGCTTTTGAAGGGGTGCTTAGGTATTTTTTTTCGATCTTACAATTAGAACCCTTGCTATATGTTAAAGATTTAATCATCCTATACTTGATTATTTATTTCTTTTTTGAAAAAATAAAGTACTATAAGTTATCAGAGATACAGTTTTATATTGTTTTATTATTGACCTATTCTTCTTTAATAGGTCTTATTTATCTAAGTAGTTTTGCACAGATTTTATTTGGATTTAAAGTTCTGATTCCATTAATAGTTGGGATGGTTGGATTCCAATTTTTTATTAAGAATAGAAATAAACTGTCATATTCCTTTATTGCTTTGGGAATGATAACCGCTTTTGGTGTTCTTCTTGATCTTTATTTTCCCTTGCCATGGACAGATTTAACTTTTGAGATTGGGGGAGTTGATGTTCAATCTTCACAAGAGGTTTTTGTTGCCGGTGGTTTTGGGCGTATATCAGGATTTGCAAGAAATTGGTCTGTTTCAGCGATGATAATGATGGTTTCTATTACTCACCTGCTATTTTTGTCAAGTGTTAAATGGAAATTACCAATCTCATTGTTATTGTTTGTGATGGTAATCATCACAACAAATAAGGGGATTATAGTGGGGACTTTTCTTGTAATTTCATTTTACATTTTCAAAAGGTTCAAAATTGGGGAGCATATCTACCGATTTGGCTATAAAATTTTGATAGCATTAACTGTACTTCTACCATTCTTTGCTGGTTATATTTATAGTACATTTCAAGGACAATTAGAGGGCATATATCGAATAGTTTTTAATTCTCTTTTTGTAAGATTTTCTGAAAACTGGCCGGAAGCATTAGAACTTATTACTGTCCATGGGAACCCTTTATTGGGTAGAGGATTGGGTAGTATCGCTGCTTCGCAAAAAATATTTGAAGCAAATTTATACAATCCGGCGGACAATTATTTTTTATACCTTTATGCCATAGTTGGTTTCATTAGTGTTCTAATATTAGTATTGACAATAGTTCATATTCGAAGATTAAATTTTAAAAACAATATTGATGCATTCTGTTTTGCGATACTTTTGGCTTCAGGTTTGTATGCAATTATAGGAACATTAATTGAAAACCCAATTTTTGGTTTTTTTGTTGGTATAGCTTATGCTCGTTTATTTTTGGATGAAGGGTTTGTTAAAAAGCTTAAATACCCTTTTAGTGGAATGCCAATATATCTTAAAAAAATAAACAATTGACTCAGTCTACCCTTGTAATTTGTTTCTCCACCGCAAGCTTAAAAGCTGAAATTTGGACAAATAAACAACATTTAATGTCCCGGCTTTCAAAAAAAAATGGATACAAGGTGATTTATGTCGATCAGGGTATGTCGACACGAGAATTTAAAAAAGCTGTTAGGGATAGAGATTGGGAATACTTCCTAAAACCTACCTGGAAATTTAATGACAATCTGAAATGTCTTAGTTTTTATTTCCTCCCGCTAATAAAAGGTGGCTGGCTAAAAAAATTAGCCTGGAAAATTTTGTATTACTTGATAAAAAAAACTGAAGACATCACAAAGTATGACCGAGTCATATTTTGGGTTTACGAACCTCAAAGTTGGTATTTGATAAATCAAATTAATTCACAAGACAGGAAATGGACTGTGCTTTATGACTGTGTGGATGATTTTAAAAGTCAGCCTTTTTACGCGAATAATAAAAATAGAAAGGAAGAGCTAATTGAGATTGAGAAAGAGCTGGTCCAATATGCAGACATTGTGACTACTACATCAAAACAATTATTTAATGATAAAAAAAACCTAAATAATAATACGCATTACGTACATAACGTAGGTGATTACGAGCATTTCAAAGAATCTGATGGTTTATTACCAAAAGAGTTGGATTATTTGATTTCTATATCAGAAAAAAAGATTGTTTATGCAGGTGTTATTGATGACTATAAAATTGATTTAGAACTAATTGATCATGTATCAGATCAGAAACAATTTCATTTTCTATTTTTAGGGCCTGTACGTGTGGATAAAAAGAAGGAGCTCTTTAGGAAAATAAAGGAAAAAAAGAATGTAGAATTTTTCGGGTTGGTAGAGTATAAAATATTACCATCTATACTACATGAATGTGATGTTATTTGGTTGCCTTATCAAAAGAATGAGCATACTAAATATGTATTTCCTTTGAAATTATTTGAAGCTTTTGCAACTGGCAAACAAGTAGTAGGAAGAGATCTAAATAGTTATAGCTCCTTTTATAGATATATGCAGATTTTTAGGGATTCTGAGGAGGCCATTTTGGAGCTAAAAAAAGAAAATGATACAAAAACAGCATTAGAAAGAAAAAATTTTGCTAAAGAAAATAGTTGGGATTCAAGACTAAACAAAATCCTGAAAATTCTTACAAATTAAAGTAATCGATTACTTTTATACTTACGGAAATAGTTTTTTTATATGAAGATATTACTATTAGCAAAAGGATATCCACCTACCATTGGGGGAGTTGAAAACTACTCTTATTATATTGCTGAGGGCTTGGGTGAAAAACACAAAGTGGAAGTTTTAACCTTTGACGAATCAAATGATAGTCCTAAAAAACAGTTAGATAAAAATGTGAACGTATTAAGGCTTAATCATTCAAGAAAAGAGCTGTTGAATGGATGGAACATGCTTCGGGCTATAAAATCAAAAATCGCAGAATTTACACCTGATTTAATTATCGCTACTACCTGGAAAGTTGGATTACCTTATGCTTTTCTAAAATTTAAGTATCAAATTCCATTTGTTTTAGTAGCTCATGGTGCTGAGATTACGAGGCACCGCAGTAATACCATTCTAATGAAGTTGATGCGTTTTGTAATGGCTAAAACAGATTTGGTAATTACTGTCAGTAATTTCACAAAGCACATTATCCAAAAGTACACTACAGTATCAGAAAAAAATGTAGTAACAGTTCCAAATGGAATTGATTTAAATCCAGTGAAGCCGGTAGAGCAGAATGCTGCGAGGCAAGAGCTTGGTATTAAATCAGATTGGCCGGTATTACTTACGGTGTCCCGACTTGATGCCAGAAAAGGGCATGCAAAAGTCCTAAAACTCCTACCTAAACTCAAAGAGAGGTACTCCAACCTATTATATTTGATAGTTGGAAATGGCCCAGAAAGGGAAGAATTAGAAAGATTATCTGATTCACTGGGTTTAACCGATAATGATGTTAAATTTGCAGGTTTCGTGGCTGATGAGGAGTTACCCTTTTATTATAGTGCCTGTGATATTTTTGTCATGCTGAATGAGATGAAATCTGAAGAAGATTTTGAGGGGTTTGGATTTGTTTTTGCTGAAGCAGGCGCTTATGGCAAACCTTCCATTGGAGGAAATAATGCGGGTCCCAAGGAAGTGATAGACCACCAGAAAACTGGATTTCTGGTAAACCCTGATTCTGAAAGAGAAGTTTTTGACTCAATTCAAAAGCTATTGGATAATGAAGAAGAACGTGCTCGAATGGGTAAGACAGCCAGAAAAAAAGTTTTCAGAGAATTTACTTTAGATGTTATGGTATCAAACTTTGAGAATAAATTATTACAGCTTTAAGTACTAATTATGATGTTAGAATATGGATTAATAAGCCTTTATGGGATAATAATAGTGTTATTGGTTATTACCTATATACTATATCCTTTCTTATCCAAGAAGTTATTTAAATCCCATTCCAAAGATTTACCACGTGAAAATTATGGGACTTCGTATATACTTATTCCAGCCTATAACGAAGAAAATGTTATAGAGGAAAAAATTATTAATGCCTTAAAAAATAAAGGTGAAAAGGAGATAGTTGTGGTGGTTTCTGACTCATCAGATGATGCTACAAATTCAATATGTAAAAGACTTGTAGCAGAAAATGATGAGATGCGATTTTTAGTGAATAATAAGAGAGGAGGCAAGAATACTTGTCTCAATTATGCTATTGAAACTATCAAACCCAAAAAGAATGATATACTAATTTTTACGGATTGCAATACCTTTTTTGATCAAAATAGTATTCCCGAAATTCACAAATCCTTATTAAGCGGTTCTGCACTTACTGCTGGAAGCATGGTGTACAAATCTATGGATTCAGATTCAGCCGTTTCAGAAGGTCTGTATTGGCGATATGAAGAATGGCTAAGGAAGAATGAATCTGAGAAAGGTAGACTTATTGTCTGTAATGGCGGACTTTTTGGAATGTGGGCAGAGTATTTCGAGGAGATCCCTCCTTTTGTACCCAATGATTTAGAAGGTCCATTAAGACTTCTTGGAGAGGCTAAATATGTGGAAATTAATCCATTGGCAAAAGGATTTGAAACAGCAATTAATTCTGCTTCAGAAGAATATAATCGCAAGCATCGTATGGCAAATAGGCAAATGAATTGCATTATTTATTTATGGAACAGAATTAATTTTGGAACGAAATTACAAGTGCTGTTCCATAAATTTTTTCGCTGGTTTGGTCTCCATCTGTTTATTTTAGCAACATTAATAATTATCGCACTGGATTTAATAAGTGGAACAATCCTGATAAAGTTATTAGTCTGGACACATAGTTTAATAGTAGTAGTGATGTTTTTAGCTTGGTTAAATAATTATGTTGAATTAGAAAACCGATTTCTTCCAAAGGTTTTGCATGCATGTATAGTTCATTTATATGGAGCTAAAGGTGCTTTTAAAGCTTTTATGGGAGCTAAAACTACTGTTTGGGAAAAAGCTAAGACAAATAGGTGAAAGAGGGATAATGAGTTTCGTTGAGAAGCAGTGAAAGAAAGCCAAAAAACCTTTGATCAAAATCCCGGAGCCAGTTCTAATGTTCGCTGCATACTGTATTATGATATTAGGTAAAATGATCGGTAAAGAGTTCACAGGTATTCATCCGGATCGGGTAAAAAAGGTAATGATCTCCACCAATATCTCCGGAGAAAAACTCAGCAACTCTGATTTTAAGATAAAATACAGTCTAAAAGAAGGGATCAAAGATTGGTATAGAGATTGTGATGGCAAGCTGGCTTAAAAAACTACCATTTGCAACTAGTCCAAATTCTCCTGATATTTATCCTTTACAATAATCGGATTACAACATATTACCCATACCAAGGACGGGCAGTACATATTTGCACTACAATAAAATCAGATGTTTATGAGTGGAAACACAGACGCTAGCCTATTAGAGAAGGCTGCACCCACAGTAAGGGACAATATCCTTCAGAAGTACCGAAATGATAAAGAAGAAATCCGAAAAGCAGGTTTGCCTGCCGGGTATCATCAAATTCCTTCTCCTGTAAATGAGCAGTTTTGGGGTAAAAGAGCGTTAGACCTTACTTTAGGCAGCCTCGCTTTTATCCTTTTTTTGGTTGCCTTTCCGCTTATTGCGCTGGGCATCAAGCTCTCTTCCAAAGGAAATATTATCTTTAAGCAGAAAAGAACGGGCATGAATGGCCATGTTTTTACCTGCTATAAGTTCCGTACCATGCACAGTGTTCAAAAGAAACGCAATGATGGCGAGCCTGATATAACTCAAAAGGGGGATAACCGAATTTTTACTTTTGGTAGTATACTCAGAAAGACCAACCTGGATGAACTCCCGCAGATCCTTAACGTTATGAAAGGGGAAATGAGTCTCATCGGTCCCCGCCCATATCCTGTTGATGAATGCCGGTACTGGAACAATACATTCAATGATTTTTATTACCGGTATATGGTAAAGCCCGGAGTTACAGGCTACGCACAGGTAACTGGGTTTCGTGGTGGAACACTGGATGTGGACCACATGCGCAAGCGCCTTGATAAGGATCTCATCTATATTGAACGGCAATCACTTTGGATGGACATCAAGATCTTGTTCCTGACGGTGAAGCAGATGGTGACGTTTAATACCAATGCGCATTAGAACATCGAATTTTGAAGTTTTTAGGCCGTCTTTGACAGCCTTTTTTGTTTGGTGAAATTGTCTGTTGTTGCTGATAAAGCTTTATAGGTAGTACTGAATATCCTCCCTGTAAGCAACAGGCGAGCTGTTCTTACGGTCCCTCCAAAGGGAAATAGGTTCTTAGGTAAATCGAGTCAGTAGCTAAGGTTCTACAGTATTGGAATTGGCTTGAACCTGCCCCTCCATGGAGAGGGAATGGTTAGATTGCTTAAATAATCCTCCACTGTTTGTCATTTCGAGCTGAGTTTTGCGAATCCGGAAACCGAAAGAGTAAACGCAGCTGAGAAATCTACGGAGTGGATAAAGATACGAGAGGCCTAATTCAAGATCTTTAGATTTCTCCACTTCAGTCGCTCTGTCGGGGTTTGCTCCTTCCGGTCGAAATAACAAAGGGGGAGGTAGTGTAGGTAGGTCGTTTAAATAGGCCCCCTTTGTTTGTCATCTCGAGCGGAATGGAATGATCCCGAGTATTCGGGAGAATGTAATGCAGCCGAGAGATCTACGGAGCAGGTAAAAGGCTCGGTGTTCGTGATTCACTATTATTAGATTTCTCCGCTCCGTTCCTTCGCCCTGAGGGGCTCATTCTCTCCGGTCGAAATGACAAAGGCTGGTAGTATAAATGATGCCGAAATGACAATAATGATTGAGTTTATTATAATCCTATATGTCATACTACACCTACATAATAACAAACTCATCTAAAAGTACACTTTACATAGGCATGACCAATGACGTACCCTCGCGGATATTGGAGCATGGATTAAATGCTGGTAAACCAAAAACATTTGCAGGACGCTATCACTGTTATTTCTTGCTTTGGTATGAAGAACACAAATATGTTCAGGATTCAATTCGTAGGGAAAAGCAAATCAAGAAATGGAGTAGAAAAAAGAAGCTTGAGTTGATTAAAAGAACAAATCCTGAGTTACGATTCCTGAATGAAGAATTGGGGTTATATCCTTTTGGTGATTATGCTGATGAAAGGAATATTGAGTACAGTAACAGGAGAAGAAAAGAATATGATGATGAGTAAACCCCCACTGTCTGTCATCTCGAGCGGAATGGAGAGAGCGGACGCGAACGCAATGCAGTCGAGAGATCTGTGGAGTAGGTAAAGGCCTGGAAGGTGTAATTCAGCATCTTTAGATTTCTCCACTCCACTCATTCGCCTTTTGGGCTCATTCACTTCGGTCGAAATGACAAACAATAGGGGTAGAGTAAAATTGATAATCCTATCTACAATCATAAATAACAGATCATCAATAAAAAGGGTGTTTAGAAGCTTATAAATTCCTATTTTTTGACGCTTTTAAAATCAATCACAAAAACGAATGATCATATGAAAATTGCTGTAGTAGGAACCGGTTATGTAGGTCTTGTGACCGGTACTTGTTTCGCAGAAACGGGGAATAATGTTATCTGCGTAGACATCGACGAAAAGAAAGTAGAGAGAATGAAAAATGGAGAAGTTCCCATTTATGAGCCGGGTCTAAAGCCGATTTTTGACCGCTCCATTCGCGAAGAGCGTCTTTCCTTTACTACGGATCTTAAGGCAGCTATTAAAGATGCTAAAGTGATCTTCCTTTGTCTTCCAACTCCTCCGGGAGCTGACGGTCAGGCAGACCTGAGTGCTGTATTACACGTGGCCGGTGAACTTGGGGAAATGATCGAAGACTACAAAGTTATTGTGAACAAGAGTACCGTGCCGGTTGGAACTGCAGATAAGGTTCACGAAAGAGTTTCTGCACATGCTAAAGTTGATTTTGATGTGGTTTCGAATCCTGAGTTTCTGCGGGAAGGAGCCGCCGTTGATGATTTCATGAAGCCTGAACGTGTTGTAGTTGGAACCTCCAGCGAGAAAGCAGCTGACATCATGAAAGACCTCTATTCCCCTTTTGTACGTAGTGGCAATCCAATTATTATTATGGATGAGCGAAGTTCAGAACTGACCAAATATGCGGCCAATGCCCTGCTCGCAACCAAGATCACTTTTATGAATGAAATTGCAAATATTTGTGAGAAAGTGGGCGCCAATGTAGATAATGTCCGAAGAGGCATTGGAACAGATTCCCGAATTGGTAAGCGATTCTTATTTGCGGGAATTGGTTATGGAGGCAGCTGTTTCCCTAAAGATGTTCAGGCCATTCATTATACCGCCAACGAAATGGGCTACGATTTTAAGATCCTGGATTCAGTTATGAAAGTGAATGAATCACAGAAGATATCGCTGGTTCCAAAGATCACCAAGTTTTATGGTGAGGATCTAAGTGGAAAAACCTTTGGCGTGTGGGGACTTGCTTTTAAACCGGAAACCGATGACATCCGCGAAGCTCCGGCCTTGTATTTACTGGATGAGTTGGTAAAACGAGGGGCCAAACTGAAGGCGTATGATCCGGAAGCGATCGATACCTTTAAAGCCGCAGCCTCTGACCGCGTGAATGAGAATACAGAATATGTGGACCGTCCATCGAAAGCCAAGGAAGGAATAGATGCCCTGGTTATCTGTACGGAATGGAGCGAGTTCCGTGTTAGTGACCTGACCCATTTTCATAACTATATGGATAAGCCCGTTGTATTTGATGGACGCAATCTTTACGATCTCGAAAAAGCGAAAGAAGCAAAAATAACATATATCAGTGTAGGCCGACCGGAAGTTCATGTCTAATAAGAAAAGAGTACTTATAACAGGAGGAGCTGGTTTTTTAGGTTCCCACCTTACCGACCGATTTATTAAGGAAGGTTTTCAGGTGATCGTAATGGATAATCTGATTACCGGGAATCCTGATAACATTGGTCACTTGTTTGGGAATGATGATTTCACTTTCATAGAACACGATGTAACCAATTTCATGCACGTTGCAGGAGACTTGGATTACATTCTGCATTTCGCATCTCCGGCTTCGCCTATCGACTATCTTGAAATGCCGATTCAGACCCTGAAGGTTGGATCTTTGGGAACGCATAAAGCACTTGGACTGGCCAAAGCTAAAGGAGCAACCTTCGTGTTGGCTTCTACCAGTGAAGTGTATGGTGATCCTTTAGTCCATCCTCAAAAAGAAGATTATTGGGGAAATGTAAATCCTATTGGCGACCGGGGCGTATATGATGAAGCTAAGCGGTTTGCCGAAGCTATGACGATGGCCTATCACCGCTATCACGGAGTAGAAACACGTATCGTCCGGATCTTCAATACCTATGGAACGCGAATGCGTATCAATGATGGCCGCGCTCTTCCGGCGTTTATGTCGCAGGCACTTCGCGGCGATGATATCACCGTTTTCGGAGATGGTTCTCAAACCCGTTCCTTTACGTATGTGGATGATCTGGTGGAAGGAATTTATCGTCTTGCTATGTCTGACTATAATGAGCCGGTGAATATTGGAAACCCTCAGGAGGTCTCTATTCTTGAGTTTGCCAAGGAGATCATCGAACTGACCGGCAGTAGCAGTAAGGTCACCTTTCAGGAGCTTCCCAATGATGATCCAAAAGTTCGTAAGCCGGATATAAGCAGGGCTCGTGAAGTCTTGGACTGGGAACCAAAGTACCCCCGGGAAGAAGGTCTGCAAAAGACCCTTGCGTATTTTAAGAAGGCCGTGCTTGGTTGATTTTGACGTGTTATCCTGTACGATATAGAGTGGTCTCAAGGTTGGAACCGGCGAGTTGTATCATACGTTGAGGTCACGCCGGTAGTCGGACACAGTCCCTCGTGTTCACTACCATAGTCCTTAATTACAAGCCACTTCTGTTTGTTATCTCAAGCGAAATGAAAGGATTTCGAGTATTCGGGAGACTACAATATGGGCCAAGGTCTGGGATGATGAAAACACAAAAACTCGGTTGGGGTACCCAAATGAATCAGTCAATAAGAGATAAATGTAGTATAAATTTTAGCTTATATTTCGATGTAGTTAGTGTCAAATTCACGTTAATAAGTTATTCATGATCATCCGACAGAAACACTTCCTCATACCACTAGTACTACTTTTTAGTATTTGCGGCCTGGAGCTAAAAGCACAAGAGAATCAGATCATTCCGCTGAATCAGAATGTGTACGAATACATCAAAAAGTTTCAGCAAAGAGGAAAATTGCTTGAGTTAAATCCTACTTCACTTCCTTATACCAAAGGGGATATTCATGAAGCAATTTCTCAATTAAACAAAGAAGCATTGTCCGATACTGAAGTGTTTTGGTATAATCACATCGAAAAAGTATTGGGGTTTGACAGGTCTGAAGATCGATCTAAAAAAGAACTCTATGCCCATGGTTCTTTGGGAGGGGGCTTTGATCTGAATAATACGTTAAGGGAAGACGGTATAAGAGCTACGGGTGATACTCCTTATTTTTTACCGAATGGGGAGCTTCAATTGTATGGTGAAGGGGGTAGTTTTGGTGGTCAGTTAGGTATTCGGCACGACCTGTACTACTATTACGATCCGGATGGAATTTTGCCCTATGGACGAATGTATGTGCGAAGTGAGGATTTCTATTTCGGGTATAACGGAGATTATTTGCAGCTGTATGCGGGTCGATTCAATAGTCATTTTGCTCCATTTGGAGAGGCCTCAACCATTCTGAGTGATAATCCCAATGCCTACGATAACATTAGTTTTCGGTTTGGGAACAATAAGATCTCCGTGCAAGGAATCTTTGGTCAGCTTGATAACCTGGGCAGAAACGGAGAATTTGAATTGGGTGGGAGGATCGATGGAGACCGGCGTTATCTGGCCGTTCACCGCATCAACTGGCGTCCCAACCTGAATTTTCAATTATCTTTGATCAAGGCAGATGTATATGCATCCGGCAACTCTTCAATTTCCCTTAAATATTTCAATCCTTTTAACGATCTGTTTTTTGACCGTACGGGAGCCCCGGTCAATGATCATTCCAATTCGTTTGTAGGTGGGTTTTTATGGTTCAACAAAAATAAATTTACTTTGAATGGTCAGCTTATGCTGGATGACATTCATGTAACAGATAATAATGAACGGATCACATTGTCGGTTACAGGCTCTCTTCACCGGGCAGATATCATGAAAAATGTAGATGCCGGTTTTGAGGCAGAGATGATATCATACCAAAGCTACAACACTTCTACTCAAAAAAGCACGCGGTACGTATATCTTAAAAAGGGGCTTGCTACTCAATTTAATGACTATGTGCTGAGTTCATTATATGCTGATATTCATGCCAATGAACTTCTTCAAGGGCTGATCATCACCCCGAGATTGACTGCTTTATTACAAGGAGAACAGACGATCAATCAACCTTTTTATCAGTTTACACCTGAAGGAGAACTTCCCCCGGTTGTACTTACAGGAACCGTTGAAAGAACCATGAGAGGAGCAGTTGGCTTTTTATACAATCCTATTCCTGAGTTCTGGGTTGAAGCTGAACTTGGTGTGAATAGTATCAGTAACGAGGGCCATATAGAGGGAAGGTCAAACACAGAAGTCACTGGAATAATTGAAGCGGGCTTTCGACTGACATTAGATGGAATTGTTGGGAATCAATAGAGCATCCAACACCGAATAATGAACACCAAAAGCAGAACGATTGTAAAGCGACTCTCCAGAGTCGCTCGTGTTAACCGGCCATAATCCATCTTTCGGCCTCAGCCCGGGCGATGGATGGTCCTTGGACTCAAGAACAAAAGCATGAAGCAGGAGCTTCAAGTAAGATGTTCACCAAGCGGAGCTTGGGAACGAGGCGCGTTGTGTAGCCAAAGCCAGACTTGCACCTAACACCTTGCACCTTGCACCTAATATCATACATCTAAACGCATAGCACAAAGCCCAATAAATCCCTACTTTTGAGGATGAACTAATCATAGATAAACCCAGATGAACACAATCAAGTTTTCGGTAATTGGCTTTGGTCGAATTGGAAAAAGACACGCCAAGATCATTCAGGAATACGAGCATTCGTCCCTTATTTCAGTTACAGACAATGATGCGGGGCAGTTTGAAGGAGCCGAAGAGCTCAACATTGAAGCAAAAACCTACTCTTCTATAAATGCATTTCTTGAACAGGATAGAGGAGAGAGCGATGTCGTAAATATCTGTACCCCCAACGGTTTTCATACCGAATATGCGGTTAGATTACTGAATGCTGGATACCATGTGGTCATTGAAAAACCAATGGGGCTTACCAAGGAAGGGTGTCTTGATGTGATCGGAGCACAGGAGGCATCAGGAAAAAGGGTATTTGTAGTCAAGCAAAACCGGTATAGTCCGCCTTCCGTATGGATGAAGAGTGTGGTGGATGAAAAACGGATCGGGGATGTTTTGATGGTTCAGGTAAACTGCTACTGGAACCGGGATGAGCGTTATTACGGCAACACGTCCTGGCGGGGGACCAAAGATCTGGATGGGGGAGCGCTGTATACACAATTCAGCCATTTTGTGGATCTGATGTATTGGGTATTTGGCGATGTAAAAGATCCCAAGTCGGTGGTTAAGAATTTCACTCATCCTGAGTTGAAGGACTTCGATGACTCAGGTTTTTCTCAGTTTGAATTTGTGAAAGGCGGGATCGGCAGCATCAATTACTCCACATCCTGCTGGGATAAGAATATGGAAAGTAGCATCACCGTGATCGGTACAAAAGGCAGTTTCAAAGTAGGGGGACAGTATATGAACGAAGTGGAATACTGCCATATAGAGGACTATGAGCTGCCACTGCTTGAAAAGACCAATCCCCCAAATGACTATGGACCATTCAAAGGAAGTGCAGCTAACCACCACTACGTGATCGAAAACGTGGTAGAGACTTTGAATGGCAAAAGTGAGGCCACTGCCAATGCTTTTGAAGGAATGAAGGTGGTGAGCATCATCGAGCAGATCTACAATGCGGCTCAAAAAAAAGAGTAAGAATGTAGAGCGTCTCTCCAGAGTCGCTCGTGATAACTGTCTATGATCTATCATTCGGCCTTAGCCTGAGCTTGGGAACGGGGACAAAGATGGGGCATGTAGACAAAGTCCGGTTTCTTGAACCACCCCATCATCCGACGACTGTTTAAGGAGCAGGCTGCAAAATCCTGCAAAGAGTCGTCCGATGAATGAAGAGCCAAGTCATGGCAAGCCCGAACCACCCAGCCCAGAACAATCGTCGGACCACTCCGTGCCGGTACAACCTTTCAGACGGTGGGGAAATAGCTTTCATGTGAACATCCTAATCCTTTCAGTGGTCGGACGAATCCGATGTGACGCATACTCAGAAAAACCCGTACCAGAGGGACGACATGTAGGTGAAAAACACCACCAACCAAGAACAATTTTCGCCCAAAATGTACACCGCAAACAACTCGCCAATATCATGATCACGCCCGCGGCAGAAAAGTAGAACGGTCTCGCTGAGCCGTTATATGTTTGAATCGAGTATAAATTTGCTCCCAAAGTTGTCACCCCGAGCGGTAGAATTTAGAAGTGGAATTGGGTTGTATTCCGCGAGGGGCTGTGTCCGACTACCGGCGTAATCTCAAGGGTTGATCCGGCGAGCTGTATTAAACGTTGAGGTCCCTCGTGATCACTATAATACCCCTTTGTAATTATAAGCCATTTGGGATGACAACATCGGGGTGGAAGTAAGTCAATGATGTAGAATAAACCACTCCTCTTTGTCATCTCGAACGAAATGAAAGGAGCGGTTGCGACTGCAATGCAGCTGAGAGATCTAAAAAATGTGCCAAGGTTCCATTGTGCACCAAACCCAATCAACCCGGTCAAACCGAAATGAAATGGAGATGCAGAACCGGGATCTCCCTGAATTGGCTTGGGATGACCAACAACGAGCCCTTGGCAATAGCTTTGCCCTATGGCAGGAGATCCCGCATCTCCGTATGCACTCCGTGCGGGAAGACGGTCGTTGGGTTGTTTTTTTTAAAAAACCAGATCCCTTACCAATTATTAACCGTCATCCCGGTCAATCCGCCGGCTGGCGGAGCCGATCCGGGATCTCCTTGATTCGAGTTGGGATGTCAACCAACGAGCTCTCTTACCCTGGCGCGTTGACCTTATTTACAATAATCACTCCCCACTTGCACCTAAAACCTAACACCTAAAACCTAAAACCTAAAACCTAAAACCTAAAACCTAACACCTAACACCTAACACCTAAAACCTCACTAAATACAAACCAATGTAGCATTAACCCATTCTTCTTGTTATTCTTGACACGATACAAATCACAGAGAAAAATTTATGTCTATACCTTTACTTGATTTAAACCGGCAATATGAATCCATCAAACCCGAGATCAAAAAGGCGATCGATAAGGTATTGGAAAGCCAATATTTCATTATGGGAGATGAAGTAAGGGAGCTTGAGGAAGAAGTATGGAAATACTGCGAGGCAAATTATGCCTACGGATGTGCTTCGGGTTCCGATGCCTTATTACTGGCACTTATGGCCATAGACCTGCAACCGGGTGACTATGTGATCACTTCGCCATTCACCTTTTTTGCTACTGCTGGAGCTATTTCCAGGATCGGGGGAATTCCGATTTTTCTTGATATTGAAAAGGATTCTTTTAACCTCGATCCAAAGGAAGTGAAAAGGTTTCTGGACGGAGAGCATCCTGTCTTTAAGAAACTGGATCCTGATCGCGAGAAGATAAAAGCGATCATACCGGTTCACCTGTATGGACAAGTGGCCGATATGGATCCTATCAATAAGTTGGCTAAAGAGCATAACCTTCACGTAATCGAAGATGCCGCACAGTCGATAGGGGCAGAATATAAAGGTCAGCGAGCGGGAAGTTTGGGGGATTTTGGTTGCTTCAGTTTCTTCCCCAGCAAAAACCTTGGTGCCTTTGGGGATGCAGGACTTATTACCGTAAAAGATGAAACATTGGCCCAAAAAACGGACATCCTGAGATTGCACGGTGCCAAGCCCAAATATCATCATAGTTTGGTAGGTATCAACAGTCGCCTTGACACCATACAAGCCGCCGTTCTGTCTGTGAAGCTGCAATATCTTGATGAATGGTCAGACCGAAGGCGAGAGATTGCGCAAACCTATAATCACCTGTTTGCGGAAGCAGGTATAGTAGGCGAACTTGGTGATTGTTCCGGCTCTTGTTCTGCAATGGGAGGAAATGAATGTGAATTACATTCGGATAAGATCATCACACCTCAAGAAACTACCGGTTCACCCCGGGAAAATGGACGCCATATCTACCATCAATATACCATCAGAACCCGCAAGCGTGATGTGGTTATGAAAGCTTTGAAAGCAAAAGATATCGGCCATTCTATTTATTATCCTATACCTTTGCACGAGCAGGAATGCTTTGCCTATCTCGGGTATGAACCGAAGGACTGCCCGGTATCACATTGTGCAAGTAAGCAGGCTATTTCCCTGCCTATATTTCCGGAACTCAGCTCAGAAGAGATCGAGGAAGTGGTTAATACAGTTGTGGATGCGGTTTTGGGATAGGGGAGAAATCACCGTTTGAAATTCAAAAATGGATAATTCGCAGACTGGCCAGTCCTTGATTTTCGAATCTAAGATCGGCGATTTTAGATTTGCGAAGTGTACTGAGGATGAAGGAAAACGTAGGGTGCCTCTCCAGAGTCGCTAGGCGTTTGAATCGAGCACCGTTGCTCATTCAAACATCCCACGAAATTCAAAAAAGGAACAGCTTTTTTGAATCGATGTCCCTTCCAAGGGAGACTTTTTTCCACCGAAGGGCATGATACTCGAACAATCTAAACTCTCATCTAAACGTCTTCTCCCTTGCCTGGCAGGGGAGAAACAAAGAGGGGTCGTGTAGCCAAGGACCCGGATAACGCTACAAACTCCTAAGTTGTCACCCCGAGTCGGAATCGTATTCAAGCCCATAAACCTTTGATATTACGAAGCACTTGGGATGATAATGAACGAGGCATTGGCTCGTGCGCTGCCCTATGGTGGGAGATCCCGCATCTCCATATTCATTCGTGCGGGACGACGGTCGGTGGGTATTTGTAGTTTTACTATATCCCAAATAGAAAATACCTCAGTCATCCTGGTCAAGCCGTATTCCCGTGTACACGGGAGAGGTGCAGAACCGGGATCTCCCGCCAAGGCCCGGATATCAAAACCACCCCATCATCCAACGACTGTTTAAGGGCTAGGCTATAAAATCTTACAAAGAGTCGTCCGATGAATAATTGGCCAGAGCATGGCATGCCTAAACCAAAAGAGCCCGGACAATCGTCGGACCACTCCGAGCTGGCTCATATATTCAAACGCTGGAAAAATAGCTTTAATGTACACTTCCCAATCCTATCAGTGGTCGGACGAATCCGTTATGTAAGACCGCCAGTCCTTGATTTTCGAACGTAAGATCGATGATTTTAGATTTGCGAAGGGGGATTGAGGAATAGATTTAATGAAATGACTTTGTTCCGTAGGAGCACTATGGTTGGCTAGTACTAAAGTATGCTTTGGTAATAATTGGATTCCCGTCTTCTCGGGAATGACCATGGCTATATTTTGTCCAAGATTATGTTTTCTGTATAAAATGAACCTGCTCCATAGGAGCACTATGTTTGTCGAAAAGGGAAGAGGGATGAAGAGAAATTTTCGCCTTGATGGCCGGCGGGGAACAATGCTTTCCGGAAATTGGGCTATGATCCTGCCATGATTTTCGAATGATCGAATAAAGATTTTAGATTGGCGAAGTATATTGGGGACGTGTGTTATTCCATTCAATATCTTTTTAATAATATTACTGCAATGAAGGTACTGAAATTTCTATCTTAGGGGATAAACACAATCATCTATGATCTGGGAAAATTCGACGTTTTTATGGCTTTTAGTGCTTATTCCACTGCTGATCGTATTGGCATGGTGGAAACGAAAGCAAATTCAGGCCAAAAAAGAAAAGTATTTCAGCTCTGAGTTATTCAGTTCACTTCGAAGTGGATTTTGGCCGCTTGGCAATCGTTTTAAAAATATATTCACTTTCAGTGGACTGCTATTTCTTATCATAGCTCTTGCCGGACCTAAGATCGGAACGGAAGTTCGGGAAATTAAACGGCAGGGTATCGATATGCTGGTGGCTTTGGATCTTTCGGCAAGTATGAAAGCGGAAGATGTACGTCCAAGTCGGCTCGAGAAAGCTAAATTCGAGATCGATCGCCTTATCGAACGACTCCAGGGAGATCGGGTCGGACTGATCGTATTTACCGGGGAGGCTTATCTGCAAAGCCCTATGACAATGGATTATTCTGCATTACGACTTTTTCTCGACATCGCAGAAACCGATCAGATGCCAAGTTCTGCTACGGATTTCAACGCAGCTATGACGACAGCGCTCGAGGCATTTCAGGCATTGGAGGATAATGAATCGGATGCCTCCAAGGTGTTGCTCATTATGTCTGACGGGGAAGATCACGGACAGTCTTATGATGAAGCTCTTCAAAATTTGATAAACAATGATATTCGCGTTTTTACCATTGGGATCGGCACTTCAGAGGGGACGACCATACCGTTATATGAAGAGGGTACGAATCAATTGATAGGGTATAAGCGAGATAATGAAGGCCGGGTGGTAACTACTAAATTGCAAAGTGGAACACTCAGGGATATTGCCAGTACAGGTAATGGCGAATTCTATTCCATCCGGCGTGGTAATGAAGGGATCGATACTTTTTTGGCTCGTATGGATGAGCTTGAAAAAGGAGAATTTGCCAGTCAGGAATACGCTGATTACAAAAATCAGTATCAATGGATGGCTGCTCTTGCCTTCCTTTGCCTGGTGGTAGCAATGCTTATCCCAACGTACAGGTCAGAGCCGTAATAAGAATTATATCACATCTACTTTTATAAATTAACTGATTAAAGAATGTCGCAAAAAGAACGATTAGCTGAAAAGATCAGGAAACAGTTAACTGAAAAGGGATTCAAGATTCAGGATCATGACTTACAAAGACCATGGGGTGGTTTTTTTGTGATCGATGAAACCCAGGCCGAAAAATTCATCCAGAACTATTTTACGGATGTGGAGATGAATGAGGCCAATATTTCCGGAAAACTAAGTCCCAAGATCTTATTGGTTGAACCGGGAAAACGACTGTCATGGCAGTATCATTATCGCCGGGCCGAAATGTGGCAGGTGGTGGAAGGACCGGTTGGGGTGATCCGCAGTAAAACGGATGAGCAGGGTCCGGTTCAAAAATATGAAGAAGGAGACCTCATCACCCTGGAACAAGGCGAGCGCCATCGATTGGTGGGTTTGGATAACTGGGGAATTATTGCAGAGATCTGGCAGCATGTGGATGCCGAAAATCCTTCCAATGAAGAAGACATCGTGCGCCTTGAAGATGATTTTGGTCGTTAAAGGGATAGAACTCCCAACACCGAACATCCAACATCGAATGCAGAACGTAAAGTGACTCTCCAGAGTCGCTAGTATTAATCCATCTTTCGGGTTGTGCCCGGGTGATGGATGGTGCGGAATCGAGCAATTGACTTTGAAGTAGGAGCTTCGGGCAAAGCGTTCACCAAGCCGGAGCTTGGGAACGAGTATTAAAGATCTATAGACTAATAATAATTAATCAAGCACCTCATCCTTTTGTCATCTCGAACGAAATGAAAGGAGCTGAGCGACTGTAATGCAGCTGAGAGATCTACAGAAGGTGTCAAGGGCCAACTGTTTGCCATAGGCAATATTTATACCATTGCCAACACCGCAGATATCTTCACTATTATCCCTCACACTGGCCATTTTATAACCCCAGGGTAGTATTAAACCGGAGTGTACTTTGATTTTCGAATAGGAGATCAGTGATTTTAGATTTGCGAAGTCCGCTTCAGATGAAAGAAAACGTAGAGCGGTCTCGCTGAGCCGCTTTGGGATTGAATCGAGCACAAAGTATGAAGCATGAGCTAAGTAAACAGAAATAGAATCCCCATTCGTCTGCGAAATTTCGAATGGTTATATTTGAGGCTCACAAACTCAATCGACACAAAAAACATGATCAAACTATTCATCACCGACCTGGATGGCTGTATAACACATCCATTCAAAACGCCGGACTGGGAAAGTATTTCTGAGATCCGAAACTTGAATCAACAAAGCAGAACAGCAGAGCATATACCGGGAATTACTATTTGCTCGGGCCGACCATTTCCTTACGTAGAAGCTGTTGGTCAGTGGCTGGACGTGGAAGTCCCCATGGTCTTTGAAAGCGGGGGTGGCATGTATAACATGAAGAACAACGAGATCACCTGGAATCCTCATTTTGATGAGGATGCCCGGAAAGCCGTGGTAGAGATCAAGGAATGGATAGAGAATGTTCTTATCAAGAATTACGAAGGAACCTATCCTGAGTTTGCAAAATATACTGATGCAGGACTTGTAAATCCCGATCCCTCCAAAGTGAAGAAAATGCATGATGAGATCCTGAATTTCGTTCCACAGAACTATCCCATGTTCGAAATTCATGACACGGATATTTCGGTGAATGTCATTTTGAAGAAGGCGAACAAGGGAGTAGGAATCCGACATCTCTGCGAGAACCTGGGGTTAGAACTGGACGAAGTAGCCTACATTGGAGACAGCAGTGGCGACCTTCCGGGCCTCGAAATAGTCGGGAAGTCATTTGCTCCCGAAAATGCCAAATCATTCGTAAAAGAAGCAGCCGACCATATTGTCGGAGAAGCGACCGAAGGTGTTTTAGAGGCGTATCATATGCTGATTGAGTTGAATGAAAATCAGGGTTGAAAAAGGGAATGAACATCGAACATCGAACACCGAACATTCAACATTGAATGTAGAACGTAGAGCGACTCTCCAGAGTCGCTCGTGTTAACGGCAATAATCCATCTTTCAGGCCCAGTCCGGGGGATGGATGGTCAGGTAACATTGTCCTCCCAACGCAGTCATCCCGGTCAAATCGAAATGAAATGGAGATGCAGAACCGGGATCTCCCTGACGAGGCTTGGGATATTAACCAACGCACCCTTTGCAAGCGCGTGCCCGTATCAAGGAGATCCCGCATCTTCGCATTCGCTACGTGCGGGATGACAGTCGGTGGTGAGTTTGTGTAGAAAGATATCCCAAACCCAAAACCACCTACACCCCACGAAATTCAAAAAAGGAACAGCTTTTTTGAATTGATCTCCCTTCGAAGGGAGACTTCACCGATACTGAATTCAGGATATTTCCTAAAAACGTAACATAGTACAATACCAGACAGGAAAAGTCCTCCCTTGAGGGAGGTGCCGGGCTGAATGGATATGAAGCCTGACGGAGGGTGTAAAACACAAATAAAGTATGAAGCAGGAGCCTGCCTGCCGGCAAAGGCAGGCTTCGAGTAAAGCGTTCGCCAAGCAAGAGCTTGGGAACGAGTACAACTAGACATGATCTGTCTATTCAATGTCCTAAAGCGCTCTGTCTTGAATATCTTTTAGCAGCTCGAAATACTTCTCAATAAGACGCTGATAATCTTCGGAATATTTTGTGAAATTAGGATCATTCAGGCGGTTTCGGATCTCTTTTTCGAGTTCTTCCAGGGTGAGTTCGGGTGGGGTTGCACGCTCAAATTGGTCAGCTTCCTGGCCTTCCCGCTTATCCTCTTCATCCCGTTCCTGCATGGCTTGTTCAGCCTGAAGCATGCGCGATAGAATATTTTGCTGTCGCTCTATCATCATCGGATCCGCCGCTCCACCCCTGAGGTCGTTAATGGTATCTTCCATATCCTCGATCATCCGTTCCAACTCACTTCCCAGGCGGTCGCCCTCCATGCCACCTTGCCGCTGTAATTCCTGCAGCTGCTTTCGGATCTGATTCTGTTGTTTTGCGATCTGATTCAGCCGCTCCATCTGTTCCTGTTGAAGTCGTTCGCCCTGCATATCGTTGATCATTTCCTGAAGCTGTTGATTCAGCTGTTGCTGCTGCTGTCCACTTTGCTGAAGCTGCTCCATCATCTGCTGCATACTCATATTTCCGGATCCGCCGCCACTGCCTTCGCCGTTTTGCTGATTCTGAAGCTGTTCAAGGAGATTTGCCAGCATAAAAGAAATGTCGTTTATACCTCCTAATGCTTGTCGTGAAGCCACTGAAGACTGACTTTGATTTCGCTCCGACATCTGTTCCAGCGACCGTTGCAGCCGTTGTTCAACTTCTTCTTTCTTCTTGTTGATCTGATTCGAGAATTGAGGAATTTCTGCAGAAAGCTGAAATAAAGAATCTGATATGGTTCTGAAAATGCTCTCCACATTCCGCTGATCACGGGCATAGCTTACATAGGCCTGACTACGGTTTTCGGTTGATGCCACCAAAGTGGTCAGATCTTCCTGTTCCAGCGAAAGCGTAAGCAGCGACTGCAGCACATACTGTAAACCGGCAATGTTGACATTCAACTGCTGCTGACTCATACTCTGCATCATCTGTCGCGTTTGTTGTGCCATTTGTTGATACTGCTGTTGTCGGGATTGCGACTGATCATCAGACTTTTGTTTCTCGCCAGAATTTTGCTGTTGACCACCTTCTTGCTGCTCCCCGGATTGTTCCTTCGATTCAGCATTCTCGCTCATCTGCTGCTCTATCGCCTTATTCATTTCCTCAAGGCGTTCCTGAATTTCCTTCTGATACTCTTCGACCTGCTTTTGATTTTTCTCGGAAGCATTTTCAGAAAGTGATTCGGTCTGTTCACTCAGTTTCTCATTTTCTTCTTTGGTCTGTTGAAGCTCCTCATCGGTTTTGGTTGAATCAGCTTCTTTCCGAGCCATATCTTCAAAGGAGGTGGCCAGTTTATCGAGATCAGATTTCAGTTTAAGCTGTTTGAAGAGCTCCATGGTGCGTTCCAATCGCTCGCGATAGAGTTCTTCATTGAATTCCATGTTCTCCATGGCTTCCCGAAGTTGCTCAGGATTCATGTTTCCAAGCTCTTCCTGCAACTTCTCCATGGCTTCCCGAAAAGCAGGATCGTCAATTTCCTTCATCAGCTTTTCGAGTTCCTCATACGCCTTGCGAGTCTCCTCCGATAGCATGTTATCCTTACTGAGCTCCTTCTTTAGCTCCTCGAACTTCTTATTCAGTTCATCTACTTTTTTCTGGATCTCTTGCTGCTGTTTTTCAACCTGCTCCAGTTCACGTTTCTCTTCATACCCAGGGTTTTCAGGATTGTCCTTCATCATCTCCTTGAACTGTTCGTACTGCTGCCGGCTCTGTTCAAAGGTTTCAGAGATCTCATCAAGTTCATCCGAAACTTCATTTTCTTTTTGATCCACATCCTCAAAATAATCCACCATCGAAGGGACGCGGAGCACCATTTTTTGGGAAGTGGATGATTTATAGCCGTTGTAACCGTCATTATCTTGTACCGTTATCCAGAAAGTAAGTTCGTCTCGGGGTTTCAGGTCCAGACCCTCCAGGTCCCAGATATAGGAATTGAGGGCTTCTTCGCTGGGCAGATCAAGAGAAATTGAATTCTGTTGAGGATTTTCGGAAAAGGCTCGTTTCAGTTCATAATGCAGACGGGCTGCCGTAAGGCCAAAATCATCAGATGCCCGGTATAAAAGCTGAATATCCTGCGGATTCACCTCTTTCAGGTTTTCTTCGGGCTCCACGATTTCTGCCAGGGGATATTCATCTTCAGAGGGATTGATCACAACCTGAAACGGATTTTGATTAACAAGTCCGTTCGCATCTTCGATATGAAACCGAAGCGTGTCTTTTTCTTTGACCGGCAGCTCATAACTAAAAGTGCTGTCCTCATTGATGAAAAGATCCAGCAGCTCATTTTTGGTGTAAAGCTGTAGATACGCTACTTCTTTGTTCAGGGAACCGGTCAATTTCAGTGTAGAACCCTGGTAGGCCCGTATCTGTGACATAGGATACGAAACAATGCTGGAGTCGAGCCGGGTATAATCCGGGGGAATGATGGTGGCCTGAAGTTCAGTGAAACGGGGGCGAAGTTGAACATCAGCCCTAAAGCGTTCACTTTGATAGCCATCCATTTCAATGTAATATTCAAGATCATTGTTGATCTCCATGGGGATGGAGCGGAATGAATTTGCAGATGCTTCCATACCGCGATCTCTGAAATTTTCCTCTACCGATGTCTTGATCTTCATACTCACGTCTTCAGGAATACGATCACCTTCAAATTTAATTTCAGCCTGAAATTCACTGCCCTGTTCAAACGTTTGATCGCCGGGTGACACCGTGTACGAGTAGGGATTGGGTTTGGCATAATTCTCCCAGAAAGTAAAGGTGCGCTCGGCCGCATTCTGATAATTGAAAACAGTGACTGCGAGGACTAAAAAAGCTGCCGACGAGGCAAAAAACATCTGCTTGTGAAGCCTGAAAGCACCGGTATTCTTAACGAATTCATTCAGCTTTGTCTGCAACCGGGAGGGTTCCACTTTTGATAGGCTTTGGAGAATTGCCGCATTGATCAATTCTTTATTTCCGGAGTTATTTTGTTCCAGATCTAAAGCATCCTTTAGTTCGTCTAGCTGACTTTTACGGCTGAACTCCCTGTAAAAGCGATTGAATTGATCGGTCTGTATAGCTGAATAGGTTCGCCATCCCACAATTACTCCGATCCCAACTAATACCGAGAGTAGTGTTGTCTTCACTTCCGCAGAAAGATAGAAGAGCTGCTCGGCGAGAATGAGAGTGATAACACCGGCAAAAATAACCAGCAAACTGCGCCATGCCACCATCTGATATTTTCTGGAGATCAGGGAGCGATGTGCTTTGCGCAGGATCTGTTTTACCTTATCGGTGGAGGTATGTGAGTTGGAATTGGCCATATGTGTTGAGCTGTGATTATTGAACCGTCATCAGGTATCGTTTATTGCAGATCAAAGCTCGTTCAAAGAGAAAGATCTCGAGACTGCAAACCGCCCGTCATTTTCTTGCACCTGTATCATTTCGGTTTCGGCATCATGCTCCAGATATAGATTCCATCCATGGTCAGATGCCTGCTTCAAAAACGTTTCTTTTTCATCCAGCGTTTGCACGGGATACATATCATAACCCATTACCCAGGGAAGGGGAAGGTGCACATGAGTGGGAAGCAGATCTGCGACAAAGACTATTGTTTCTCCATCGGCTTCTATTTTGGGTAGCTGTTGCCCGATGGTATGTCCGTTTACGGGAAGAGCGGTCAATCCGGGTTCATATTCATGATGTTCTTCCACCAGGTTCAGTTTTCCGGAGTCTTTGATAGGCTGGATATTTTCAGGTAGGAAACTTGCTTTCTCACGGGCATTGGGGTTAGTGGCGTTTTCCCAGTGCTTATCTACAACATGATAGGTAGCATTCGGGAAGGTAGGTTGAAGGTCATTGTTTTCGTCATAATGACTGCTTCCGCCACAGTGATCAAAATGCAGGTGAGTGAAGATAATATCGGTCACATCTTCAAAAGAGAACCCGTGTTCGTTAAAAGATTTCTCGAGATTCTTTTGGCTGTAATCGAGCTGATAGATCTTCTCCATTTTATCATTGAACTTCGTCCCCGCACCGTTATCGATCAGATAAAGCCGTCCTGTTTCTTTTGACTTTATGAGCAGACAGCGCATGGTCATTGGAATGCGGTTTTTGTCATCAGCAGGGATCCCACGCGACCATAAGGTTTTTGGAACCACGCCAAACATAGCGCCACCATCAAGACGAAAATCTCCGGTTTCTATGGTATACAATTCAAAGTTACCAAAGGTAGTTTTTGACAGACTCATACATAAATATTTTGGGTGAATTTGAATATAAGAAACCACCAACAGGATTCAGAATTTGAGTAGTAGAACATTACAGGCAGATATCTGGTAAGGAGTACAAGAGTGAGGCAGAGCCTCAATAAGCAATTAAGTTTGAAGCAGGAGCTTCAAGTAAGACGTTCACCAAGGAGCTTGGGAACGAGGTTAAAGAGGGGGTGTGTAGACAAAATTCGGCTGCTTGAGTTACTCCATCATCAGACGACTGTTTAAAGGTCAGGATGCAAAACCCTGCAAAGAGTCGTCCGATGAATGAATAGCCAGTGTTTGGGATGTCTGAACTACAAAACCTAAAACAATCGTCGGACCACTCCGAGGTCTCTCAGTGCATTCAAACGATGGAGAAATATCTTTGATGCAAACCTCCCAATTCTGTCAGTGGTCGGACGAATTCGAGGTGTATGATACAATGATCCATTTTTCGGACAAGCCCGGGTGATATATGGTGTTTGGAATCGAGCAATTGAGTTTGAAGTAGGAGCTATGTGAGCAGCAAAAAGCTGGAGCTTGGGAGCGAGGATATGAGCTTCCGGGAAAGGGTTACGCAGCATGAGCTCCATAATCAACAAAATCTGGAATTGGCATCCACAAATCACGCCAAACAAAAAAAGCCCTCAAAAAGAGGGCTCTAAAAAAATCTGTAATGGTTGTTCTTCCGTTAGAAAGAAGGAACAATATCATTCCGAAACATAGTATCGAGGAGAGTGATCAGAACCATTAACAGGAAGAAAGCAACGCCCATGATAAGTAACATGGCATTGAATTTGGTATCCCAGTAAAGGTTCATGAAAAATGCAGCTACCAAAAATGCTTTTACCAATGCTATGGAAATGGCTGCAACCACATCGAAAGGTGCAGGAATGGGTACAAACTTTGCTACCACAACGGTGACGATGGTTAGAATGATCAACCCCGTGGCAATAGCCCAAAGCTGCCCCGCAGTTGAAACGTGATGATGATGTTCGTGATTTTGTCCGCTCATAATAAATTCAGTTTAAATTCTGTGGATGAGTTTCTTGTGATGTTGGCTGGGGTCATTCTATGAGATATAACAGCGGGAACAGGAAGATCCAGATAAGGTCAACCAAGTGCCAGTAAAGTCCGGTGATCTCAACGGGGGTGTAATATTCGCTGCTGAACTCGCCTCGATTGGCGCGTACATAGATCCACCACATCAACCCAATACCAATAATAACGTGGAGTGCGTGGATGCCAGTCATCATGTAATAGATGCTAAAGAAAATAGCGGCCTGTGCGTGTTCTATTCCTTCGTAGGTATAAAGCTCGCCGGGTAAAATACCAAGTTCAAATTTGTGAGCATACTCAAACCCCTTGACCACCATAAAGACAACGGCAAGGGCAATGGTGATAAGAAGATTAATTTTAAGCCCTTTGATCTGATTCTTCTGAACAGAACGAATGGCCATGGCTACGGTCAAACTACTACCAATCAGTACTACCGTGTTAACGGCTCCCCAAAAGGCATTTAGCTCCGTTGCGGCTTGTGTGAAAAGTTCCGGATGCCAGGCTCTATACACGATATAGGCACAAAATAATCCGCCAAAAAATAAGATTTCGTTTACAAGAAACACCCACATGCCCAATTTCGCAGAATCAAATTGCTGATCGGAATCAACAAAGTGGTGCTGCACATGAGTTGGATGTGAAGTCGAATGATTCGCCATTACTTCCCGAGTTGTTGTATGGTTTATGTTGAAATTGTTAGTTGGATACTACTTCTTGTTTCGCTCCTGTGGCATCATGACTTGGGTCATGGCCGTTGTGACCAGAGTCAGCCAGGCCTAACTGGAATTCTTCCATCGGTTTGTGATAGTCGTAAGGACCATTGATGATAACCGGTGTATGATCGAAGTTGTGAAGATCCGGAGGCGAGGTTGCCTGCCATTCAAGTCCGCGACTTCCCCATGGGTTGGCCGGAGCTTTTTCTCCTCTGAACAGAGAAACAAGCAGGTAGTATGCGATCAGTAAAAATCCAACGCCAAGGATATAAGATCCGATGGTTGATGTTTGATGGAAAATGGTAAACTGATCGATGTAGTTATAATATCGTCGTGGCATTCCCTGTGAACCCATGATAAACTGGGGAAGGAAGGTCATGTTGAAACCGATGAAGATCAACGCTGCTCCGATCTTAGCCTGAAATTCGTTGTACATCTTACCGGTCATTTTTGGCCACCAGAAGTGGAGTCCGGCAAGCAAGGCGATCAGGGTTCCGCCCATCATTACATAGTGGAAGTGAGCCACTACGTAGTAAGTATCGTGCAGGTGAATATCGGCAGCAAGAGAACCAAGCATAATTCCTGTAAATCCACCAATGGAGAAAAGGAATAAGAAAATGAACACATAGATCATCGGTGTTTTCATTTCGATGGAACCTTTGTATAGGGTAGCCACCCAGTTCAGGATCTTAATACCGGTTGGAATACCCACAAGGAAAGTCAGGAATGAAAATACGGTTGTTGCTACGGCAGACTGACCGGAAGTAAACATATGGTGTCCCCAAACGAGGAAGCCGATGAATGCAATAGCCAGAGAGGAAAGCGCGATAGCCCAATATCCAAAAATGTGTTTTTTAGAGAAGGTAGTGATCACTTCAGATATAATACCAAAGCCGGGCACGATCATAATATAAACCGCCGGGTGAGAGTAGAACCAAAAGAAATGCTGAAACAAGACTGGGTCACCTCCCATGGCCGGATCAAAGATCCCGATTCCAAATACACGCTCCATGGTTAAAAGTAAAAGCGTGATGGCTAGTACCGGTGTAGCCAATACCTGGATGATACTGGTAGCATAAAGTGCCCAGATGTTCAACGGAAGTTTACCCCAGGTGATACCGGGAGCACGCATCTTGTGAATCGTGGTTATAAAGTTCGTTCCTGTTAAAATGGATGAAAATCCAAGAATAAAGGCCCCTAAGGTTACCCATATTACACTCGAATTAGATTCAATACTGTATGGAGTATAAAAGGTCCACCCGGTATCCAGGCCATTGTTGACTAAAGCAAAAAAGGTAAAAATGGCACCGATAACGTAAATGTAGAAACTGGCAAGGTTAAGCCGGGGGAAAGCCACATCTTTGGCTCCAAGCTGCATAGGTAAGATAAAGTTACCAAGTGCAGCCGGAATAGAGGGCACCAGCACAAAAAACACCATAATGGCCCCGTGAAGGGTAAAAAACTGGTTGTAAGTATCTGCTTCGATGAATGTTTTTGCAGGAGTCAGAAGTTCGGTTCTCAATAAAAGGGCTAAAACACCACCCAGTAAAAAGAAGAGCGTAACCGAACCCAGATACATGAGTCCGATTTTCTTATGATCAACGGTAGTAAGCCACGACCAAAGTCCTTTTTCTTCCGTCAGATACGTTTTCTTGGGATCTTCGGACGGCTTAAACCGCTTTACTTTTAATGTTCTTGTATTTGATACTTCAGCAGTAGCCATGTTATTCTTCTAAAGTTTTGATGTATTCAATAATATCAGAAATGTCGTCATCACTTAGTCGACCTTCGTAACTAACCATTTGGTTTTGAAAACCTTCTACAATTTTAGCGGAAGGATTCAGGATAGACTCACGGATGTAGTTTTCATCAGCTGTTACAGACGATGCATTCTGGAAATTTCGTTCTTTGCCCCAAAGTCCCTGGAAAGAAGGTGCAATGCCGGCTGAGCCATCCACAGAATGGCAAGAAACACAACCTTGTAAGGTGATGAGGTTCTCTCCACGCTCTTCAGGTGTTCCGCCGCCACCGGTTCCTTGGTCCTCAAGCCATGCCTGAAAATCTTCTTCGGTGTGAACAATTACTTTGGCGAGCATGTCAGAGTGAGAAGTACCGCAATATTCGGTACAAAATACCTGGGATTCTCCCGTTTCTTCAGCCTGAAACCAAACATAGGTATATCGGTTAGGAAGTACATCCTGCTTAATACGATAGTCAGGTACAAAAAAGGAGTGAAGCACATCTTCTGATTGCATCACCAACTTAACCGGACGTCCGGCAGGAACGTGAACTTCATTTCCGATCTGAGCTCCGGTATCATATTTGAAGGTCCAACCCCATTTGTAGGCAGAAACCTGGATCTCATACGCGTTGTCAGGTACCGTTTGCAGATTCAACCATCCTTTGTATCCCCATCCAAAAACTATAAATACCAAAAGGAGGGGGATGACCGACCAAGTAATTTCAAGTTTGTTATTATGAGTGATAAGCGGTGTCTCATCATCTTCGGATCTGCGGCGATATTTGATCGCAAAATAGATCATTGCAATGGTAACACCGGCAAGAATGATGAAGCTGACAATATGGATAAAACCCATCAGCGCATCAGTAGTAGCTCCCGTCATTGGAGATTTAAGCTCCGGGAGCATAAAATCAAATAAACTGCCCATTAGTTAATATCAGTTTTTGAGGTTGGTTTGTTGCGTTTTTCGCGAAGCCAAAGCACAGCCAAGAATATACCGAGAATTATCAGTGTAGCCAAGCCGCCAAGCTTCATAATATTAATTGCTACCGGCACATAACTGCCGGAATCCGGATCGTATTGATAGCAGTACATCACAATTTTGTCGACCGTACTGCCGATCTTTCCGTCCGCCGCCTCATACAAGGCGTTTCGTACGTTAAATTCGTCGTAAGATATTCCGTAAAGGTATCGGGTGATCTTTCCATCCGGGCTAAGCAGCATGATAGCGGCGCTATGGGCATACTCTCCGGTTTCTTCCACTTCTTTATACCTGAAGCCGGTAGCTTCAGTCACCTTGTTGATCTCTTTTTTGGAACCGGTCAGGAAATGCCAACCGGTGTTGATTGTTGAATCTTTATCTCCGAGATAATTTTCTTTTGCTTTTGCAGCCACTGCTGCATCTTCTTCAGGATCAATACTGAAAGAAATAACGATAAAATCTTTGCCGGGTTTCCAGTTTACTTCCTCAAGCACATTGAAAACGCCATCTAAAACAAGCCCGCATAACATGGGGCACTCATAATACAAAGGGTTTAACAGAATGGGCTTACCTTCTTCATAAAGGTCGCCGAGCATTACCGTATCTCCGGTGGATGTTACAAACTTTGCATCTTGCGGGATATGATCTCCCAGTTTTTCAGTGATGCCAAGGTCTTGCAGCGCATCCGGTTTTTCACGGTTAACCTGCGCTTTAGCAGGGGGTGAAATCAGAAGCACTGCAAGCATGCATATTGCAAATGCTGACAGTGCAGAAATTTTCATGTTGAATGTGTATTGTTAATCAATAGCGATTCTACTGATGGCGCTGTCAATGGGAATTCGGTATCGGCCTTCTTCAAGATCAACTACGCCAAAGCTGTTGAGTTCTTGATTCTGTTCCGCTTTTAACACTTTAGCTTCAGAAAACGTGCTCCTTGCGGAAACTTCTTTCTGAGACTCAAATAAACTGTATTGTGAAAAATAGATCAACCCAACTACAAAAATGATCACCAAAGCAGTTCCCAAAGAGGACCAAAAGATCAGTTTTGAGTAATTGAGCTCATCGTTCATTACTCCGTGTTCTACCGCTGAGGCAAATTCCTGATCATCAGTATTTATCTCTACATCTTCAGCATCGGATTCTGCTTCGACCTCTTGGGTAGAGAAGATCTGTGAAGCCTCATCCTGAAGCTGTGCAGCCCAGGCAATTACCTGATCTTCGGATACATCGTACTTGTCTGCAATTTCTTTGACTACAACACGGCCTTGAGAAACAGCCTCGAGTGCAATTTTTGCTTTTAATTCTGAACTAATCTTATCTGACATCGGTCGATTCAATTATTGGTGATATGATTTGGAGAGGCAGTCTTCCAGCTGTGGATCGTTCTTTGGAACCATGTCATGTTTCTTAAAGGTGTTGAAGAACAATCCAAAGAAAATTCCTCCTAATCCCAGAAATGCGGTAATGTCCATCCAGCTAAATTGAAAGCCGTGATCGTACAGTACCGGCATTGCGATCCAGTATATTTCTGCAAAGTGAATGATCAGTACCAATGCGGAAACAAGTCCGAGTATGGTGCGGTTCTTTTTGGCTTCGCGGTTCAGTAATACTAAAAATGGGATAGCAAAGCGACCGATCAGTAAACTGTAAGCAATGTATTGCCAGCCACCTTCAAGTCGGTGATAGTACCAAAGTGTTTCTTCCGGAAGGTTGGCATAGTAGATCAACAAAAACTGTGAAAATGCGATGTAAGCGTAGAATACGGTAAAGGCAAATAACCAGGCTCCGAGATCATAAACGTGTACCTGACGAATGGTGTTTTGGAGCAATCCTTTTCTGTGAAGATAGAATACCAATAAGATCATTACAGCCCAAAATGCCTGAAAGCTGATAGAAAAGAAATACACACCAAACATGGTGGAGAACCAGTGCGGGTCAAGCGACATTAACCAGTCAAAACTGGCAAAGGCTATGGAAAAGGCAAAGATAAGGATCCCCGGAGCACTCAGTTTTTTGAGCAGAGCGGTTAGTCCCCAGTCGTTGGTCTTATCCATTTTTACAGATACTTTATGAAGCTTGTATCCCAAAAAGCCCCAGATCGCGAAATAGATAAACTGGCGGATCACAAAGAAGGTAGAATTCAAAAATGGCCCTTTACCGGCTACAATTTTGTCATATTCGGCTGTGCCGTATTCAAATAACTCAGGGTGACTCCAGTGGTAGAGGTTGTGGATTCCCAGGATCACAGGGATCACAAAAATACCCCAGATCCAGAGATTAGCGGACAGGGCTTCTGATATTCGTCGAAATACAACGCCCCAGCTGGAACGTGTGATATGATGAAGCATTACCATGATCAATCCCGATAGGGCAATACCGGTGAAAAAGGTAAAACTCACCAGGTATGAGAAAAAGAACTGATCGGCATCAAGAAAATATCCAATCAGCGTTGCGATCAAACCAACGGCGCCCAAACCAAACAGGGCCCGGGGAACTTTGCTGTCGGCTGGAAATTGTAAAGAATCTGTTATTGAAGGCTTATGACTCATTGTGAAAGTGTATTAAGCAAAGTTCTTAGTTTTCGAGATTTTTGAGGTATAGTACGATGGATTCTATTTCCACATCAGATAGATAACTATAGGAAGCCATAACCGCTTGAGCATAATCAACGGGCTTTTTAGCGCTTGGCTCTACAATAGATTCACGCATGTAATCTTCGTCTTTGGTAACGGTGATGGTTTCACCTTCGGCAGTAACCACCTGGGCTTCGCTGCCAAATAAACCCTGCCATGTAGGACCAATTCCTGCAGAACCGTCTTCACTATGGCACGTTCCGCAAGCATTTGCAGCTATAACGTCAGCGCCCATAGAAACCGAAGCTTCCATCGTTTCCTGGTCAGCTTCTCGTGCAGCTGCTACAGAATCTGCTTGTGCTTGTGCCTGACTAGCTTTGGCCTGAAGTGCATCTATATCCACTTCGTATTCGGCCAGTTCCTCTTCGGAGATATTTTGACTCTCCTGAAGCGCACGGATGTAGGCAACAATAGCCCACCGGTCTTCAACTTTTACCTGAGTTGCGTAGGATGGCATAGTTCTAACGCCATTATATATAGCGGAGTACAAGGCACCATCTGGTAAATCCTGAATACGTTGGTCATGAAATGAAGGAGCTGGCACATAGCCATAATTTCCTTCCATTATAATGCCATCACCCGCTCCGGTTTGGCCGTGGCAAGGGGTGCAATAAATTTCGTAACGTTCCTTGCCGCGGTAAAGAAATGATTTGGTCAGGTCTATAGGTATATTTTGAATGTAGTCGCCATTTTCATCAACGCCTTCATAGTAAGCAGCGTCGGTATTGGCAAAGCCTCGGGCTACGGTTCCTTCCACAGGCTGACGCATAGCACGACCATCTGCGAAGAAATTATTTTCTTCTTGGGCTTCATACCTTAGTTGTTGGTCCATATTCATATTGGGGTGGACCGGCGGCTTCTCAGAAATCTGTCCCTGACAGGCTGTAAGCGAAACACCGATGGCAAACAAGCCAACTGTTTTTAATAAACCTTTGAAATTCATCCCTGAACGTGATATTTGTGAATTTTTCTTAGTCATAAACTTCCTCAATATGCGTGGCACCGGCTTCTTCAAATAGTTTTTTCACTTTCTCTGCATCAAAGCGATCGTCTTCAGCTTCAATACAAGCGAAAAAGCCATCATCTGTAGCCTTTTTAAATCGTTCTACATTAAAAAGAGGATTATGAAATTTTGGAAGTCCGTTAAGGAAGAACATTCCAAATACAGCTCCAAAAGCTGATAATAATACAGTGAGCTCAAAAGTAATGGGAACCCAGGCAGGGGCGTTAAAAAACGGTTTACCACTGATGTTCATTGGGTAATCAATGACCGACATATAATACATCATGGCAATGGCGCCTGAAAAACCAATGAGGCCGCAACAAAAAACGATCCAGCCCAATTTAGATTTCTTGAGGTTCATTGCTTTATCCATCCCGTGAATGGGGAAAGGACTGTACGTGTCGAACTTGTTATACCCTGACTTCACCATTTTCTTGGCTACATCAGTCAGTTCCTTGGGATTCTTGAATTCGGCTAAAATGCCGTGCAGTTGTTGGTTGTCTGTACTCATATTCTTACACCTTCTCCGATTGGGGTTCAGGTACTTCTACTTTTGGAGCAATATATTCGTTGGTTTCCTCATCATAATTGTGAGGGTCTGCTTGGGGGATCACAGCTTTCACTTCAGCCAGTGCGATCATCGGCAGGAATCGAAGGAACAAGAGGAACATAGTAAAGAACAGACCGAATGTTCCAACGTATGTCAGCACATCCCAGATAGTCGGGGAGAAATAATCCCAGCTTGAAGGCAGGTAATCTGTTGACAGTGAAGTTACGGTGATCACAAATCGCTCAAACCACATACCAATGTTCACCACAATAGAGATAAAGAAGGTGAAGCCGACGCTGCGTCGTAATTTTTTAGACCAGAAGAACTGAGGTGAGAACACGTTGCAGATCATCATTGTCCAGTAAGCCCATGCGTATGGACCGGTAGCTCTCAGAATGAAAATTGCTTGTTCGTATTCAACACCACTGTACCAGGCAATAAAGAACTCCATAATGTAGGCAAAGCCTACCATGGACCCGGTCACGAGGATAATGATATTCATTTTTTCCATGTGATCGTCCGTCATGATCTCTTTCATTCCATAGATCTTTCGGGTGATGATCATCAGCGTTAAAACCATAGCAAAACCGGAGAAAACAGCACCGGCAACAAAATAGGGAGGGAAAATAGTGGTGTGCCATCCCGGGATCATGGAAACAGCAAAGTCAAAAGATACAATGGTGTGAACCGATAGTACCAATGGTGTAGCTAAACCGGCCAGGATCATGTAAGCCTTCTCATAATTCCACCAGTGGCGGTTTGAACCGGTCCATCCGAGTGAGAAAATGCCGTATGTGACTTTTCGGATCTTATCGGTAGCCCGGTCGCGGATAGTTGCAAGATCAGGAACCAAGCCCACATACCAGAACAGCAAGGATACGGTGAAATAAGTACCTACCGCAAACACATCCCAGAGAAGGGGAGAGTTGAAATTAGGCCACATTGCCATGGAATTGGGAATAGGAAATACCCAGTAAATAGCCCAGATACGTCCAACGTGAATAGCCGGGAAAATACCGGCACACATTACGGCAAAAATGGTCATTGCTTCCGCAAAACGGTTAATGGCGGTACGCCAGTCTTGCCGGAAGAGGAATAGGATAGCTGAAATAAGTGTTCCGGCGTGACCAATACCAACCCACCATACAAAGTTGATAATAGCCCAACCCCATCCAACGGGATTTGTAAGGCCCCAGATTCCGGTTCCTTCCCAGATCAGATAGCCGATAGAAACAAGAAGCACCATCAGCAGTGCGTTTGCTCCCAACATGGCTACATACCATGCTTTAGGAGTGGGTCGTAAATTTATATCAGTAACCAGTCTTGTAAGGCTCGAAAAGTCGTGATCGCCTTTTACAAGAGCGGGTTCCGGTACATATTGGTATTTACTCATGTTTTGGATGTATTCCTGATTAATATCTTAAGCCAAAGCTGGGTTTGGGTTCGTAAGTTTTGCCATGTAAGAGGTACGTGGACGTGTATTCAGCTCTTCAAGCATCTGGTAGTTACGCTTGTTGCGCTTCATCTTAGTTACCTGGCTGTTTTCGTCGGTCAAGTCGCCAAAGTAAATGGCATCTGCAGGACAAGCTTGCTGACAAGCCGTCTTCACAGTACCATCAGCCGGTTTTGGTGAGCCGGTTTCTTTCTTGGCTTCGATCTTGGCACGGTTTACACGCTGTACGCAATACGTACATTTTTCCATTACCCCGCGGAAACGAACGGTCACTTCGGGATTCATCGCCATTTGGATGATATCCGGATCGTCGCCCGTGGTTAAATATTCTTTTGGATAGTTGAAGAAGTTGAAGCGACGTACTTTGTAAGGACAGTTGTTTGCACAATAACGGGTACCAATACAACGGTTATACGTCATTTGGTTCATACCGTCATCACTGTGGGTTGTTGCTGCAACAGGGCAAACCTGTTCACAAGGTGCCAGTTCACAATGCATACATGGAACCGGCTGGTGAACGGCTTGTGGTGAATCCGGGTCGTCGCCTACATAATAGCGGTCGTTTCGGATCCAGTGCATTTCACGGCCGATCTTCACTTCTTTCTTCCCGATCACCGGAATGTTATTCTCGCTCTGGCAAGCGATCACACAAACTCCGCATCCAAAGCAGGAGTTCAGGTCAATGGCCATTCCCCACTGTGGTTCGTGGTCGGGATAAGTTTGTTCGTCAAATAGAGAAATAGGTCCGTCTTCGTCTCCGTTTTCTCTCATTTCAGCCATTCCCGGAACGGGATAGGTATGAACCGATTCGAAAGAGGCGAAATCCGGGTTCTCTTTATATTCTGAAAGGGATGCCTGTCGGTACATATCACGGCCTTCAAGGCTGTGGTGATCTTGTACGCAGGCAATTTCGTATCTGCCGTCTGCCTTGGTTACTTCACCGGAAGCATAAAACATGTTGTCGGTGCTTCGGAGTGGATAAACATCCACGCCACCGGCGGTATAGTCAATATAGGAAGTGGCAACGCGGCCAATACCCTCACGGCCATAACCGGTGGTTAGCGTGATAGAATCATCAGCATGTCCCGGTTGAATCCAGGCAGCGATCGTAATAGACTTGCCATTAACATTGATCTCAACAAGTTCAGTAGTGTTGTTGCTGGATTTGAATTCACTAACGCCTAATTTTTCTGCAGTTGCAGGACTCATCAGCGCCACGTTATCCCAGGTGATCTTGGTCATGGGATCAGGCAATTCCTGAAGCCATCCAAGGTTGGCATAACGTCCGTCATATAAGGTAGCATCCGGGCGAATAACAACTTCTATTCCGGATGTAGCAGAAACATTGGATGTGGCTCGGTTCATTGCAGAAGCAAAACCGGATCTTAATCCAACATTTACGGTATTAAAATTATCGGTGGTGTCAATACCATCGTGCAGAATATTAGTCCAGCGGTTTTGGAAACCAGAGCTGTAATAACCGCGGAAGGTATTTTGAACCATGTCGTAGCCGGAGGTCATTTCACCGGAAACGATCGTATTTAAAAACTCAATTTCACTTAAACCATCGTGCAAAGGCTGGATCTGAGGCTGGATCACAGAACGTGCGCCACCATAAGAGAATCCATCACCCCATGCTTCCAGAAAGTGAGCACGGTTTACATGCCAGGTAGTTTTTTTGGACGTCTCATCTACGTAATCAGAAAGATTGACTACGGTTTCAACATTAGTGAGCGCGTTTTCAAAGTCAAGATCAGCTGGGGCAGTTTGTACCGGATTCACTCCAACCATTACAACCGTATCAATGTTGCCGGCTTTCATATCGGCTACAACATCAGCAAAAGCCTGATTGTTGTTTTGATCTTCAAAGTGTGGAACTTCGAGATAGTTGACCGTATTTCCAGCATTGCCCAGCGCCTGATTGATGGCTGCCACAGCAGCGTGTACTTCAGGATTGTGTTGTGAACCGGCTGTAAGGGCAGAAGAACCTGCATGTGCCGCAAGGTCATCAGCTAAAGCTGTGATCCATTTATGATCAGAAAACTGGTTTGAATATCCACTGAAAGCTCCTAATCCATTGATTCGGGATGATAGTGCTGCAGCGAGAGCGTAGGTAAACGCTTCAACTTCGCTGGCTTTCAATCTTAAACGGTGGTCAGCAAAAGAGCCGGTGAGTGAGAAAGTATCTTCAACAGCATACACGCGGTTCATCTCGCCATCAGTGTCTGTCACTTTTCTGCGGCCGGACACCTGCTTGGCATATTCCACACTGTTTGGATGCGTGGAAGCCATGAAGTCATCATTCAAAGAAACAATGACATCGGCGTTTTCAAAATTGTAATGCGTTCTGAGTCGTTGTCCGAAGGCGATTTGGTTTCCTTCTACCACATTGTCTTCCCCAAAAGGCTCATGCGTAACCCAAGTTGCGTTGTTGAACTTGGAGAGCGCTTGTTGCTTCAGACTGTTATAGGTAGGAGAAGAATTGGCTTCAGAAATAAAAGCTACACGCTGGCTGGTGTTAGCGAAGTGGGAAGCCGCAAACTCTACAAAATCGTTTTTGGTAGATCGGTTGCCATTATATAAAGGAGACTTAGAACGATCAGGATCATACAAGCCAAGAATGGCTGCCTGATTAAAAATACTTGTTCCGCCTTTACTTGCGGGGTGAAGGTCATTTCCTTCAAGTTTCGTGGGTCGTCCTTCATGGTTTTCAGCGATCAGTCCAACCAGGTTTCCCTGAACGGGCATAGCCGTTGCATAATATAAAGGTACACCGGGAACTACTTCTTCAGGTTGCCTGGAGTAGGGAAGGATCTTTTGCACGGGCCGGCGACATGCCGCAAGTCCAGCAAGAGCCACGGAGGCTCCCATCACGCGGAGGAATCCCCGGCGTGATACGCCATCGGTTAATTCAGTAGCATTTTCAGGAAACTCACGTTCAGCAAATTTTTGGTATTCCTTGTTATCTGCTAACTGCTTTAAGCTTTTCCAGTAAGTGGTTTGTTTAACTTCTTCGCTCATCTGTTGATCTGTAATTTCTGAATCCTTCATTATTAATAATGACAACCCTGGCAGTAGGTTGGAGCATGAATGTTCTTTTTGTCTACCAATTCGCGTCCAATTTCTAACTGATTTTCAACTTTATATCCCATGGTAGTAACTTCTTCAACGGGACGAATATATTTTTCCGGTTCGCGGTGGCAATCCAGGCACCAGCTCATGCTAAGCGGTTCGGCCTGATATACGACTTCCATTTTATCTACACGACCATGACAGCTTTCACAACCAACACCAACCGTAGTGTGTGCTGAGTGATTGAAATAAGCATAATCCGGAAGGTTGTGCACCCTAATCCATTCAATGGAAGCGCCTGTTTCCCAGCTTTCGCGAACCAATTCAAGGTTTTCGCTTTCGGTTTGAATTTGATTGTGGCAGTTCATACAGGTTTGTGTAGCCGGGATATTCGCTTGCTTGGAATCAAATGTGCTGGTGTGGCAGTATTGACAATCAAGTCCCAATTGATCTACGTGCAACTGATGGCTGTATGGAACAGGCTGTTCCGGAGCATAGCCAACGTCAGTAAATTCAGGAGAGAAGAAATACCAAATGCCAAAAATGATAGCATTCAGCGTTACGATTAATCCAATTAAAATTTTTCGGGGAACCTGATTTGTCCACTTGGGGAAAATCTGCGCCATAAAGATTGCTGATTTAGATTAAGGTATAGAGCAGGAAAGCTCCGGTTCAGAAGCGGCGCAAATCTATCAAATTTTTCGATCTTAATTGAACAAAAAGGATGAACTAACTGTTATTTAAAACAGTTCTAAATAGATTTCACCAGACTCCGACACATCCGCGGGGATGTGAAGCCGAAAAGATAGCAGGTATTTAGCAAAAATGCCGAAAAAGGAACTGAAAAAACTCACCTTTTGGTTTAGCTTGTCTTAACTTTGGCAGGCAAACATATAACGACTATTTATCATGACTGAAAACTTCCAGCTTCCCGAATCTTCAAAGATATTAGAGCAGATCAGTGCGAGAAAAGCACTTGGAATCATCATTGGATTAAGCACAGCAGCAGTGCTCTTTCTGTTTTGGCTGATCTATTTTAATGAAGGGTCTGAAACAGCTCCCTCATGGATCAGTAATTTGTCTGCGGTAAATGCCGGGTTGAATTCGCTGAGTACGGTCTTCCTGCTGCTGGCTTTTCGGGAGATCAAGCGCAAGGATTTTCAAAAACACATGCGGTTCAATCTTGCTGCTTTTGTGACGTCCTCTTTATTCCTGGTGAGCTACGTGGTGTATCATCATTTTGTAGGTGATAGCAAATTCATCGGAGAGGGATTTATTCGACCAGTCTATTTCTTCATCCTGATCACCCACATTGTGCTTTCCATTTTTGTAGTACCACTGGTGCTCGCTAGTTTCTACTATTCGCTAAGCGGGAAATTCAAAATCCACAAAAAAGTCTCCCGCTGGACGTTTCCAATCTGGCTCTATGTGTCAGTAACCGGCGTAATTGTTTTCTTTATGCTGAAGATCTGGGGGTAGGAACGTCGAACATCCAACAAGGAACATCGAAGGGAGAACGGTTTTTGAATATCGAATATTGAACAGGGGGAATATTCAAAATTGTAGCGCGTCTCTCCAGAGTCGCGTGTTTGTAGCCTTTTTTACTATCGACTCTGGAGAGTCGATTTACTTTCTCTCGGTCTGGTTGTATAACTCTTTGACGGTTATCGTCTCCGAGGCCAATATTGAATTTTGGAATGTTTTAGCAAGTACAACCATGGAGGGGCTCGCTTCCCGGCCTTAGAAAAAAGAGCTTCAAGAAGTTGATGTAATGAAGCGTTAAGAAAGAAATTATACCGTGATATTGTCTGGTATCCGGAAAGAACCGTGAAGGAACATTGATTTCTTTTAGTGAAATGAAATCAACTTTAGCTCTTTTTTCGCCCGCCTTGATCTTTTGCTTCGTTTTGTATCAAGACAAAATGAAGGGATATGTGAAAGGAAGAATGTTTACTTCTCAGGTTCAAAAGTGTTGAATATTCAATATTCCTCAGGCTCCGCCTGGCGTAGCTCCACCGGCAATCAAATAAATTCCGAGGGCGATCAAAACCAAGGCAAGAGAAACCTGCAATTTACTGGCCTTGATACGCTGTGCTATATACCATCCTGAAACTGTTCCTATTAATAGGGGCACTGTCAGGAAGAGGGCTAAATACCAATCAACGGCGCCATGTACCATATAGCCAACGGTTGCAAATCCTGATATAAATATAGATTGAACTTGTGCGAGGGCAACAGATAGCAGCATGGGAACCCCAAGTACGACCATCAGTGGCACGGCGAGAACCGGCCCGCCAACGCCCAACAATCCGCCGGGCAGACCTACGGCAATACCTACACCGCCCAGCCATAATAGTCCTTTGGAAGAATCGATCTGTAACTTGCTGTCAGGTTTGAGCTGCTTTTTCTGTCGGTACAGGATCAAAATTCCCGTAAAGAAGACAAAGAGTCCCAAAAGTATGGCAAACAAAGAGGCGTCTAATAGTGTATTGATCTGAGCTCCGGCGAAGGCACCGATCACGGATGTCAAACTCAATACTCCTGCTGCTTTTCCTGCAATTCTCCCTTTCAACTCCCCGGAACGTAGATACCCCAGGCTACCCACAATTCCGGTGGCTATAAAGGTGGCACTGGCAGTTCCGGCTACTGTACTTGGATCGAGTGGAAGCAGGGCAAACAGGGCGATGGTGACAAAAATACCGCCGGGACCAATAGTTGTGATACAAACTCCCCCGATCAAAGCAATGATGAGAAGCAGGATCATGATCTCAATGCTCATGGCAGTCATGGCAGTTAAAAATAAGCCGGATATAAAGGTCATTAAGGCAAAGGAGTTTGAATGATTAAGAAATTAATTCTAAAAGCCCCAGACGGACGCTTGAATGAGTTATGGAGGAGAACCTGCGAGCATCCATAGGTCCTCGCAGGGTTCGGTTAAATTTTTTGATCTTGTGACCTTTTCAGCCTTAAGCGAAAGCGGTGACTGAAAAGAACTGGCTTTTCAAGTCTTCAGACTTGAGTAATATTGAAGCCATTGCTAAAGCTCTTAAGTCTCCGCTCGAAAGACATTTTATCTTAAGTTAGTGTAACAAAACTCGCTCAAGACTTAAGAGATCATTGTTCTTTTTTTAATTATGAGAACATTCCACCAAAAATAGCGGCCATTACACCTTTTGCTGAATTTATGGCAATATAGGCTGAAAATAACACAAGGGTTACATTAGCAGCATTCAGCTTCCAGGAGTTGGTGTTTACGCCCATCAGTTTTTTGTCGTTCATAGCCCAGAATAACAGTGCTGCAGTAAGGGGTAATCCAAAAACGCCGTTGTAGGCAGGGAATAAGGTGATCATTTCAACCACACTTAAACCGGTGACTTTGGCAACCAAAGGAGAAAACATCCCTATCAAAATTCCTCCGGCGAAGATCAGCTTGAACTCCTTGCTGCTACCTTCTTCGTGATCTTTTCCAAGGGCTTCCAGGATCATATATGGAATAGTCCACATAATAGGAACAATACTATTAAAAGCGGCGGCGATCACCCCAATTAAAAATACGATCATCGCCCAACGACCCAGCACGAGTTCAAGTGCTTCCCCCGGAGCCACAAAAGTGGATAGCTCGGTATAGCCGGCAGGACGTAAAACGGCAGCCGATACAATAATAATAGCAACGGTAATTAAGCCGCCTACAGTATAACCCATGGTGAGGTCGGTACGCATGTTTTTGACGTGTTTGTCGCTGTTCCAGCCTTTGCGCTTCACTAAAATAGATTCAAGGAAAAAATTAGGCCAAAGAGCGGTGGTTCCCAAAATAGCTGCTCCGAGTAACATTGCCCCGGTATCAGGGATGGAGGGGATAAATCCTTTGGCTACTTCTGTCATTTCCGGTCCGCTTGCACCGGCTACAATTAAATACAATATCAGCAGTAGGAACATCATGCCGGTCATTACTTTCTCTACATATCCGTAATGCAAAACTCCTACGATGATGGCAACGATGCCTGTAACCACAGCCAGCGGCTGCCAGCTGACAGCTCCACCGGTTAACACTTCAAAACTCATGCCAACGGCAGCGGTGAGGGCGAGTGTCCAGGCAATACAGCCGAGTGAAAGAAATAAAGCGATGGTTAACGCCCCATTTTTTCCCAGTTTTTTTCGAATGAAGGTCATTAAAGTGTCGCCATAAATTCCAAGCCGGGCACTCATGTCTTGTGCCATAAAACCAAGCATGACGGCACCAATAACAGCCCAAATTAGAACATAGCCGTATTCCACGCCTGCTTGACTTGCAATGAAAATAGAGCCGCTGCCAAAATAGCTGGCCACCATGATGAAAGACAGTCCATATTTATCAAAGAAGTTTGCAAAAAATTCTTTCATATATCAGTAATAAGATTTTTAGTGTTGATGAATAGTAATGTAATGGCTTTAGAATGATAATCAGCAGATGGAAGGACAAGTTGATGAATAGGGTGGTCCTTCTTTAGCTCAAACGTAATTTTATTGAAATTAAACTGAAACTCATTCAGTACATATATGTAAGCCGCGCCAATGGTAAGGAATTTGAGTATAAGTTCGAAATAAAAATCTTTGATTTGCGTGATAGTTAAGCATTTTTGGGTACTTTTATTTCTATTTGAATAAGAATTTTATGAGGTTAAACGCCGCGTATTTTGCTCAAAAGGCTCATTCATTAAATCTTCAAAAACAAATGATACAATCAGCTTCCTAAAACTATGAGGCAAAATGAATATCGACCTGATTCGTAAATACAACGTTCCCGGCCCCCGCTATACCAGTTATCCAACGGTTCCATATTGGAGTAAAGAGGGGATCAACCCTAAAGAATGGAAATCAACTTTAACTCGCGCTTTTCAGGAAAGCCGGGATGAGGGTATTTCCTTATATATACACCTTCCGTTTTGTGAAAGCCTGTGCACCTTTTGCGGATGCCATAAAAAGATCACCAAGCGGCATGAGGTGGAGGATCCATACATCAAAACCGTGCTGAAAGAATGGAAATTATATACTGAGTTACTTCCCGGTACTCCCAAGATCAAAGAAATTCATTTGGGGGGAGGAACACCTACTTTTTTCAGTACAGGAAATTTGGAAAGGCTGATCGAGGGAGTTTTATCAAAGGCTGAACTTGCTGAGAATTATGGATTCAGTTTTGAAGGCCATCCAAATAATACCACTAAAGAGCATTTGCAGACTCTGTATGATCTTGGATTCCGGCGGGTGTCCTACGGCGTTCAGGATTATGATCCCAAAGTGCAGCTTGCCATCAACCGTATTCAACCCTTTGAGAACGTGAAGCGGGTACACGACTGGTCAAAAGAGATCGGTTACACTTCGATAAATCACGATCTGGTTTTTGGGCTGCCACATCAGAATTTGGAGGGTATTGAGAATACCATAAACAAGACCAATGAATTGCGGCCGGATCGTATCGCTTTCTACAGTTATGCCCATGTACCGTGGATGAAGGGCAATGGTCAGCGTGGATTCAATGAAGCCGACATCCCCAAAGATGATGAAAAGCGTGCCCTGTATGAATTGGGCAAGCGGATGTTCTATGATCAGGATTATGTGGAAATTGGGATGGATCATTTTGCCCTGAAGTCCGATTCTCTTTACCAGGCCATGCAAAACGGAACCCTTCATCGGAATTTCATGGGCTATACGGCCGGTGCTACCAAAGTGATGATCGGGCTGGGAATGTCGGCTATCAGTGATAGCTGGTATAGCTTTGCACAGAACGAAAAGGATCTGAAGGATTATGAAGCGCGCGTTGAAGCAGGTAAACTCCCTGTATTTCGCGGACACCTTTTGGATCATTCCGACCTAATGATCCGCCGGCAAATTCTGAACATTATGTGCAGGTTCGAAACGGAATGGGAAGGAAGCGATCAGGATTTTCGTGAGATCAAAGATCGGTTATCAGGGCTGGAAGAAGACGGTCTGGTCGAAATAGCAGGACGCAAAGTCTCAGTCACGGAAAAGGGGATCCCTTTTGTGCGAAATGCGTGTATGGCCTTTGATATGAAGCTGCATGAGCGCACGCCGGAGAAACCTACGTTTTCGAAAACAGTATGATCGAAGGGCTTCAAAAAAATCACCCAACAATACCGAGATTCTAATTGTGGGTACCATAAGTTCTGCTTAAATTAAAAGACAAATTACTCTTAAATATTTCAACTGATGCTCTTATCTAAATCTTGTGTGTATGGACTTCGAGCTGCCCTTTACCTGGCAGCTAAGAAAAATGGAGAATATCATTCTTTGCGGGAGATGAGTGAAGAACTGGAAATATCTTTTCACTTTCTCACCAAAATTTTACAGCAGCTTACCGCAGATGGGTTGATGGAGTCCTACAAAGGACCAAATGGGGGCGTCCGGCTTTCCAGGAAAGGGGGAAATGCCACGTTATTTGATATGGTAATTGCCATTGATGGACCGGGATTGTTTACGCAATGCGCACTGGGTTTGCCCGGGTGTGGATCGCAGGAACCTTGTCCGCTGCACGAGAGCTGGGTGGATACCCGTAGTTCCATCGAAAATATGTTGAAGAAAACTTCACTGACCAAGATCGCTGAAGAAGGAAAGGAAAAACATTTCAGACTTACTGCAGATGGCCAGTTTAGCTGGTAAGTAGTAAATCACATCTGCAAAAAAATTTAACATTAATTAAGACAAAATAGTCTTTAAACTAAAATAAATATTATGCACGCATTATCACAAAAACCGGTTGGCGAAATAGTAGCCGAAGATTACCGAACAGCACAGGTGTTGCGATCTTATGGATTGGATTTCTGTTGTGGAGGAGGAAGAACCCTGGAGAAGGCTTGCTCTTCCAAAAAGATTGATATAGAACAAATTATCACCGAGCTGGAAGCGCTGAATGCATCGGATAATACAGGCGATAATTATAACGAATGGGCACTCGATTTCCTCGCCGATTACATCGTAAACAACCATCACAGCTATGTTCGAAAAATGTTGCCGGAACTGAATTTCTATGCAGAAAAAGTAGCACGAGTGCATGGGCAGCGACATCCGGAACTGTTGGATATCCTGCAAAATGTACGCGTACTCAGCGAAGAAATGATCGGTCATCTGGAAAAAGAAGAAGTCGAATTGTTTCCACAGGTCAAGGATCTGGTTCAGAACAGCGTAAAAGGTGAAGTGAAGGATTCTATAGTGGAAGCCCTGGAAGAGGAGCATGACAAAGCCGGTTCATTGATGGAGAAGATCGAAGAACTGACAAATGGTTTCAATCCACCTGAAGATGCTTGTGCATCTTACCGCGTACTTTTCCAGAACCTGGAAGGATTTCAGCAAGACTTGCACAAACACGTACATCTGGAAAACAACATTCTGTTTCCTAAAGCGCTGAAATTTGAAGCCTCACTAAATTGAACCGAAGTTCATGCTGCTTTATGGAAAGGCTTTGGCTTATAATAAAAGACAAATCTATCCATAAACTTCATCTAAACTTAATGAAGAGACTGTAATTTTTGATCAGCAACTTAATTTCTTAAAAATACACTTTCATGAAACTGCTGGTCAAAGATTCGGGGATCTGGCAATGGGCTCTGTTCAGCTTTTTGCTGGCGGGCTTAGCCGGATTTCTATATCGCATGGGATTTATTGTAGCGCTGCCGTACGAGATCAGCCTTGAGAACGTACGTCATGCCCATTCGCACCTCATGTTTTTCTGCTGGGCGGGCTTGCTCCCCATGTATCTCATAAAGCTGGATACCATTCCCGGCTACCACGCTGCTTTTGGTGCCAGGCTCATGAAGGGATCACTCTATTTTTCTCTGTTATTCGGACTGCTTTCATTTCCATCATTCTTCTTGTGGGGATATGCACCGGTAGCCATCGGAGCCGCTAATATTCCTGTTTCAGCGATCATTTCCGGTTTGGTGATGATAGGCTGGTACGGCTTTATGGCAGGATATCTCATCACCAGAAAGTACAAGCGGGATTTTGTGCCCAATACCTGGTTTGAAGGTGCCATGCTCATGCTATTTATCAGTTCGCTGGGAGCGTGGGGCGTAGGTTTTACTGAATTTATTTCCATCGGCGGACCAATGTTCGGCAAAGCATTGACGCATTTCTTCCTCGCGGTTTTTGTTGAAGGGTGGGTCCTTTTAGTTCTGATGGGATTGATCGCTAAATCATTGGATCTGAAGGATGAAGATTTTGCCCTGTCGCCTGGAATTCTGGTCGGACTTATAGCTATAGGTGCACCGTTGACATTTCCGTATGGCATTCCGGAATCTTTTGTAAGTATAAACATGTCGGTTGCAGCGCGAATGGGAGGGGTACTTATCGCAGAAGGCATTCTCTTGTACGTCTACTCTGTGTACAGAACGCGCAAACTTTCCCTGGGGATCTGGGTATGGCCTTTGATCTTATTGGCTCTGAAAGCAGCTATGCAACTAGCAGCCTCTCTTTCTCCGGCTGACCTGTGGCTATCAGATCACGGAATTCGGGTTTTTTATCTTCATGTAACACTGTTAGGGGCATTGACCCTTGGCCTGGCTGCCTTCCTGAGCCGAGAGGAAAATATATCACCCGTGTATTTTTATGGGGTAGTACTTTCAATTTTGATGTTGTTGTTCAGCCTGATCTTTCTCACCAGCCTCTGGCCTGAGCCAATAAGCGGAGTATGGATCTACACCGCCCTTGCGGTTACGGCAATTTTTCCCATCTTTGCCATGACTCTTTTTTGGATAAAACTGAGAAAGAGTTAACATTCCAAAGCACAAAGCACAAAGCACAAAGCACAAAGCACAAAGCACAAAGCACAAAGCACAAAGCACATTCATGCCTTTAATTACAAGAATATTTATAAAAACCGGGATGATCTACTTTGTGATCGCCCTGTTGCTGGGGATCGCACAACAGATAAGTGCCTTTATGTTTCCAAATATTACCGCATTGTTCTGGCATTCACTTATGCTTGGCTGGATCACGCAGATCATCATAGGCGTTTCTGTATGGATGTTTCCGGGCAGGGTGAAAGAGGAATCTTTTCAGTATCAAAAATGGTCGTGGCTAGCCTATGGTTTTCTGAATGTTGGGTTGATACTCAGGCTTATTGCTGAGCCATTTGTGAATACGTCGGAGCTTATGATCTGGAAATACCTGTTGGTAATTTCAGCAAGTACTCAATTCATTGGAATTGCATGTTATGTGATCGAGATCTGGCCGCGTGTACTTTCAAAAAAACAGCGCCGTAAACAAAGAAAAGCCACCCGCTGATGCCACTTATTTCGAGATTGATGATACGGTTATCGCTGGTTTATTTTGTACTAGGAGCTGGCATTGGCGCTCTAATGCTCATCAACAAAGCCTTTCTGATCAGTCCGATGATCTGGTTCATTTTCCCTATTCACATCGAATTTCTGATCTTTGGGTGGATCATTCAATTTACGCTGGGCGTGGCATATTGGATCTTGCCCCGATTTCTGGAATCAAAAGGAAGGGGAAACCCAAAGCTGGCTTGGCTAATGGTTGTCTTTCTAAACCTGGGAATCTTATCCGTTGCTTTTGCTCCATATGGACTTGGACAAAATATAGGGCTTGCTGGCAGAATATTCGAAACGCTGGCGGTGATCCTATTCATAACCCTGCACTGGAAACGAGTAGTAACCTACAATAAATAAAAAAATCTGCGGGCCTCAGCGACTAACTCTGCGAAACTCCGCGAGAAAAAAGAAGGTGGATTCAACAAAATTTTCACGCAGAGTTACGCTGATGGAACTCTAAGTCACGCAAAGACAAAAAGGCCCTTACTATGTATTAATCATTCCCCTTCGGAGTAAACGCCTGAATGCCGGTGGTCTAGATTTTGCCATCAAATCAACTGTTAATTCTTATCAACCATTTAAAATCGAAATATAAACTACCAAAAATTAGCCGTAGCTACTTCAGCCGCAACGTTTTTTATCTAGAGTGATCTGATTCTGAGCTTCTCTTCCGTAATCACTGAAATATTATTCTTCATTTCAGTAATGTGGTCCTTAAGAATTCTACATAACCGTGTTCTATTATTTATACTACCGGAGTCATGAATTCGGACAAGTACTACTCCTGCATGGTTTTTCTTGAGACGGATAACTAATTCCCCAAAATCTTTGTCTTCAGTTATGAGTATTGAATCAAGTTCTTGGGTTTTCTTTAGCACTTTTTCGTCATCAATACCGGGTGACTTTTCTAATATGGAATAAACGTTGAATCTCGAATTTCTTAACTCAACGATAACACGGTAGTCAACACTTTCATCAGCAACTACAGAATGCATACTATCCATCGGAATAGGCAATTTCTGATTTCAGCTGATCAGAAGCATAAGCAATACAAGCTTGAACCTGTTCTTTTGAAAGATGAGGATAGGCTTCAAGCAAGTCATCTTCGGACATTCCGTTCCCAAGTTTCTCAAGAACTAGCTCTACTGAGATTCGGGTGCCTTTTATGACCGGTTTTCCAAAAAGAATATTTGGATCTGTCTCTATGTAATTTTTCCATTTCATACTTTAAAATACCTAATGGATGTGAAATAATCAGTGTTTGGCAAATTAATCAATCATTCCCCTTCGGAGTAAACGCCTGAATGCCGGTGATCTCTCTTCCGAGGATCAATCCGTGAATATCGTAAGTACCTTCATAGGTATTTACGGATTCCAGGTTCATCATGTGGTGAATGATGCGGTAATCTCCGACGATACCATTTCCTCCATGCATATCCCTGGAAATACGGGCGATCTCCAATGCTTTTCCACAGTTATTTCGTTTGGCAAGTGATGTCATGGACGGATGATCACGTCCTTCGTCTTTTAACTTACCTAAGCGATAGGCAAGCATCTGCATAGAAGTAATATCCGTCATCATGTTAGCCAACTTAGTTTGTATAAGCTGATTGGCGGCCAGCGGTTTACCAAACTGCTTACGATCCATTACATATTGGCGAGCCTTTTGGTAGCAAAACTCAGCAGCTCCAACGGTTCCCCAGGCAATTCCATACCGTGCAGAGTTGAGGCACATAAATGGTCCTTTCAATCCTTTTATATCCGGGAATGCATTTTCATCGGGGACAAATACATCGTCAAAAACAAGTTCGCCGGTTTCGGAAGCGCGCAGACTCATCTTGTATTTGGTATGAGGTGCTGAAAATCCATCCATGTCTTTCTCTACCAAAAAACCACGGATCACACCTTCGTCCTTTTCATTCTCTTTGGCTTTGGCCCAAACCACAGCTACATCGGCGATGGGGGAGTTGGTGATCCACATCTTGGCGCCGTTCAATTTCCAGCCGCCATCGGTTTTTACGGCCGTTGTGACCATGGAGCCGGGATCAGAACCGTGATCAGGTTCTGTCAGTCCAAAGCAACCGATCATTTCTCCAGAAGCGAGTTTTGGAAGGAATTTCTGCTTCTGCTCTTCCGTCCCAAATTCAGAAATAGGGTACATCACCAGCGAAGACTGCACACTCATAAAAGAACGATATCCTGAATCAACCCGCTCTACTTCGCGGGCTATTAACCCATAAGCCGTATAGCTGGCATTTGAACCTCCATATTCTTCCGGAACAGTGACCCCCAGCAAGCCCATTTCGCCCATTTCCTTCGCAATATCCTGATCAAAATATTCTTCTGTATTTCCCTTTAAGGCACGTGGCTCCAGCTTGCTCTGGGCATAATCACGGGCCGTTTCCATGATGAGGCGATCTTCCTCATTCAGTTCCGATTCAAAGAGAAAAGCGTCGTCAATGTTGAATAGATTCTTGGACATGGGATTCTGTTTTCTGGTGATTGTGTTTAATGGATAGTACAAAAAAATAAAGAAGGGCATAAGGCCCTGCGTGAGTTTTTTAGATAAAAAAAGGTACTGTTATGAATAACAAGTAAAATGTGAATCAAATATTTATATTTGGTTTCCAATTAGAAGTATATGCTTAGGCAATACTATCTAGCGTAGCCTCGGCCTTTGGCGTCGGGGCTACTTTGTTATAACCTTCCTGATAGCGTGTGCCATTTTTGTGCAGACTGTACATGAGTAGCAGTAATTTCCGTTGAACAGCCACTTGTCCTATCATTTTTGAAGGTTTATTGCGAATCACCCTCCCATAGAACTCTTTGAGGTCCGGATTGAACCGGCACGCTACCATAGCCGGAAAATACAACGCATTACGGATGTACCGGTTTCCTTTTTTTGAGATACGTGTTTTGCCTTTTACCGAGGTTCCCGATTCACGCTCAGTCACATCATAGCCGGCATAACTGGCTAGCTGCCGTGTGTTACAGATCCCTTCGAACATTCGGGTTTCGGCCAGAATTACCGCTACGGTCAACCGTCCAACCCCTTTAATACTGGCTAGTTGATCCACCCGATCAGACAGGAGCGAATCACTGGCGATGAGCTTCTCGATCTGCTGTTTGCAACGCTCGATTTGCCGGTCAATCTGTCGAACCAACTGCTTATTACTGGCCAGGATAAACGCCTGTACATTATGTGCCGCCTGTTTGCTATGCACCATATTATTAATGGTGGTTTTCTGCTCCTGCAACTGAACGTAGTAGCGAGTGAGATTACGAAGTTCGGCAAGCAGCGGTGAAGGCGGCTCCCATGCTCGGTGATCCCGTTCAACCCCAAACCGAGCCAGCACGCGCGCATCTGTTGCATCGGTTTTGGTTTTGATGTTCAGACTTTTCCCATAATGAGAACTTTTGTTGGGAAGAACTACATGAACCGTCTTGCCAACCCCATGAAGATGATGGGCCAGATTCTGGTAATACACCCCGGTAGATTCCATCAAAAAGACCAAGGGCACCATGGTATCCACCATAGGCTTAGCCCATCGAAGCAAGCGGTTAAACCCGCTTTTGGTGTTTATAAATACCTCAACAGGACTTAATTGAATCTCACCATGCTCCGGTTGGCTGGCTAGACAAGCAGTGAACGTGTCTTTGGAGATGTCGATGCCAATGGCTTGTTTACGAAGTTCCATAACGAAGAAGGTTAGATTAGTAGTTGCGTATTGACAACTTCTCCTTCGTCTACCCTTTTATCTTATCCTTGCTCACCTGTGCCGGCGGCCTTAAGTACTGTCCAGACTCCTGAGAAATAAAATGTGTACGGGCAAACCTTTTTTACGATATAGCCCGAAGACTTATCAAGCCCGACTCGACCTCGTACACCAGTCAATACGTGATGTATAAACATACAATATACTGACCTTTCAACACGTCTGGATAAAATAAAAGCCTGACTTTGCTACAGAGTCAGGCTTAACAGGTCGATTTTCAATTACATCACTCTAACAAGACTTCATCCACAACATGTACGGTTCCGTTCGAGGCTTCAAGGTTACCATTCGTAATATTGACATCTCTTGCATGCTCTACATCTGCCGCTGCGACCTCACCCTGAAATAAATGCTCGACAAGTACTGTTTGAAGCCGCTCCTTATCTTCTTTTAGTGTCTCAAGATCTTCTACATGTTCAAACGCTTCATCGGTGGGAGCTAAAACTGTATATGGTCCTTCTTGCTTCAGCAGATCTTTGAGTTCAGCTTCTTCAAGTAATTCAGCAAAAATGGCATGGTCTTCACTTTCATTAACTACTTCCACCACATCCTGAGCCTCAACAGCCCCAAGACCAAAGAAGATTGCTATAGCGAAAGCAGTGATTGTCGATAATATATTCTTGAGCACATTCATAAGAACTCCTTCTTTTGAATTCAGACTTTAACCCTTAATAGTTACTTTCAACAATGCATCACAATTTCTATTGTTCCTTTATAAAGGAATGTTTTACTGCTATTTACAACTTTACGCTCTTTTATATTTACTTTCATCAAACAACAAATATATCGTATGGAGATCATTCAAAAAGAAGCATTCTGGATAACTGGATTTGAAGTACAGGCAACCTTTAAGCAGCTATGGAATAGAATGCCCGAAGAATGGGATCGGCTATTTGCGAAAGCAGACCTGATTCACAGCCGGAAAACGGACACGTTCATGGATATCAGTTTTGGAAAGAATCAGTATGGAATTTATACGCAGTTTATAGGAGCTGCTGTATCCGGGTCGGAAGGTGTGGTTCCTGAGGGGATGCAACGGATCGAGATCTCAGCTATGGAGTGTCTTCATCACCAGCACACCGGACCTTTGGAAGATATTGCTGATACTTTTGGGAAAATGTACGATTGGGCAAAAGAAAATGACATAAACACCGGAGAATTTAAGATTGATGAAGGCTACACTCCTGAAAAAATGAACCCACTCATGAGTTATATATTGAAATTCTACCTGAGTAGAGTCAATAAAATTAACTGAATCATAATCTGAGGGCTGTTATCTTAAGTCAAAACAAATTAAACCTGATACCATGACAAAACTCATACTATTTCTATCCATTTTTATTTTTGGATTTTCATCAACCACTAACGACGCCCTGAGATGGGGACAAAATGGGCATCGCACCACAGGCTACATCGCGGAGCAGTACCTCACTACAGAAGCTGCTGCTGAAGTCAAACGAGTTCTCGGAAATGAATCACTGGCAGAAGTAAGCACCTGGATGGATGAAGTCCGATCGGATGGCGGCTACGATTACATGGCACCATGGCATTATGTTACCATTCCTGAAGGGGAAACCTACGAGACGGCAGAAAAAAATAGCGACGGAGATATACTTTGGGCCATCGACAAAGTGGTCACAGAACTTAAGGAAGGTGAACTTTCCGCCAAACAAGAAGCTGAAAACTTGAAAGTGCTGGTCCATTTGGTTGGAGACCTGCATCAGCCACTCCATGTGGGCAATGGCACCGATCGTGGAGGAAACGATGTCCGCGTACAATGGTTTGGAGGAAATTCGAACCTTCACCGTGTATGGGACAGCGAGATGATCGACGATAAGCAGCTCAGTTTTACCGAACTCTCTCGTTTCATCAACCATACCACGCCTGAACAAGTTGAGGAATGGCAAAGCAGCTCTGTGCATGACTGGGCGTATGAATCTCAGGATCTTCTTCCTCAAGTATATGATATGCCTGAAAACAACCGCCTCGGTTATGAATATGCCTACCAAAACTGGGATACGGTTGAGATCCGTTTGCTAAAAGCGGGCGTACGCCTGGCCGGCTTGATCAATAAGATCTATGGGTAGAGAAGGTGGGTGATATAGTGATTGGGTGATATAGTGAAGTCAATAAATACAACCTAAATTTATACCTCTACCTGGTTCAAGCGTCCGCTTGGTCCATTGTTTTAACAGCTAACTGTCTTCCTAAATCCCGTACCGCACAAGCGGACGCTTGCGCTAGTTCACGGAAATTGTTGTAGCTGAATCACTCGTTCAAACGGACGCTTGAACCAGGCTAAGTAATCTCACTCTTTATCACCAAGTTACTTAATCACTATATCACCAAACAACCCTTCGCTATATCACATTTAATTTGGTATTGGTCAGAATTAAGGAGAACTTTGAAGTGCAAATTAAACAAAGGCGACATCGGTATTTTTAAGTACAGTATTAATTTCCCTTCTCTGGTTTGTATAACTAACATTTAATTACTCGCAGCCGATTTTTGAAATGAAGTATGACTCTTCTTTTAGACATATAATACGCTGTGCCTGCGAACAACACTTATATTTATATTATGGAATACGGTAAAGTAAAATGGTTCGATACTCAAAAAGGATTTGGGTTTATCAAGCCTGACAATGGTGACAAAGATATTTTCTTACACCGCAACAACATCGAGAACCTTGGTTTTAACGAAGGTATTGATGACGGTGAAGAAGTTGAATTTCAAATCGAGGAAACTGACAAAGGCCTTAGTGCTACGGAAGTTTACATTCTCGAGTGATATTTTCACCTTGTGAAATTGAAAGCCTCTCAGATTAAGTTCTGAGAGGCTTTTTTTATGCCTGAATATTTTTTCAGATCAATACTTTGCAGGCGTCCCTTCTTCCGGGATTGATCGTTCAATGAACTGGCGGATATCTTCATTGGAAGTTTCGAGATCTTCCGTCCGCAAATACATCATATGTCCACTTCGGTACGCTTTGAAGGAAAGACGATCCCTGAGATTTCCACTGGGATCCATATTCCACATGGTGTATTTAGCATCAAAGTAGTTGGTACCCCCATCATAATAGCCAGACTGCACCAACACGTGCAGATAAGGATTCTCAGCCATGGCCGAGCGAAGCTGCTCACCTGTATTATCCCGACTGCGATCCCAGGGATGAACCGGTCCAAAGGTCCAATATTGCAGATCGGTTTCATACCCCAACTCCGCCCGCAGGTAATGGTTGATGGCAGGTGTAAACGCATGATTCCAGGCGGTTAGTGCAGGGTCAAAATCGTATCGCTCTCCGGCATTCTCTCTGTCGATACCGCGGTAACGGGAGTCGAGACGGCCTACCGTGAGGCCTTCATCCCGAAGTAATTCTTTCCAGAAAAAGGAAGTGGAAATTCGAAGATTACGATCCAAAACAGCCTGCTTCTCAATTCCGGAATAGAGGGCTACTTTCTCGGCAATCTCTTCTCTTTCATCTTCTTCAATAAAACCGCCTTTGGCAAGTGCCGGTATATATTCGTTGATGGTGAATTCTTCCACTTCAGGTAAAATTGCATCCAGGTCTTTTTGCTGAAGGGAATTATCCAGAGCACCGTGATACCAGGCGGTTGCTGCAAAATATGGAAGCGGTGTTGCATCACCTACAGGACCATCACGATCAATACCCAAACCCGTTGGTGATACGAGAATCACACCATTTAAATACATCCAATGGGAAGACTGAAGCCGGTCTGCCAGTCCTGAAACGCGGGTAGTTCCATAACTTTCTCCGATCAGGTATTTTGGCGAAGGCCAGCGAGCATGACGATTTACGAAAGTGTTGATCCAATCTGCGAGATAGTCTATATCCGCATTCACCCCGAAAAATTCTCCACGATCGGTTTCCTCATCCAGAATTCTTGAAAAAGCCACATTTACCGGGTTTACAAACACAATATCAGCCACATCTAAAATAGAATACGTATTATCCTCGACCCCGTACGGTTGAATTGGATATCCCTCATCGTCGATCTTTAACAATTTTGGGCCGGTATAACCGATATGCATCCAAACAGAAGCTGAACCCGGGCCACCATTGAAAGAAAAAACCAGTGGCCGGCGGCTTTTGTCATTTACATCTGAACGTTCATAGTAGGTATAGAACAGCGATGCAATGGGCTTACCTTTATCATTCCAAACAGGCATGTTGCCAACGGTTGTAGTATATGGAATACGCTGTCCTTTAATAGTAACCTGATGCTCGGAAGTATTGCTCCAATCTACTTTTGAAGTTAGAACGGCTGCCTCTAACTCAGATTCATGGACTTCCTGTTGAGCATTGGCGATGAAAGTTCCGACCAGAAAAAATACCCCGGCCAAGTAAAGTGATTTTTTAAATAGGTTCATTTCGCTAAATATATTGGTGATTAGTCGCCTGTATTTAGCAAATCTGTCACTGAATATCTTGTGAAATTCAGTAAATATTCATGCCGTTAATGATCAGCGGCTTCATCTACCTGAAGCTTGTTCCTTAACTTGAACTCGTACCGTTTGTAAACAGAATCTCTCTGTATTCCCACCCTCAACCTCCTTCCCTCTGTCTTCTGGAGATAGGCGATCACTTCATTGAGACCCATTCGGGAAACCGGTTCAGCGTTTATGTGTTTGATAATATCTCCTTTTTGAATGCCTTTTTGATCGGCCGGGGAATTTTCCCGTACATCGGAAACCACGTAAAGCGGCAAATTCGGAAGCGGTGTATTCACCTCAATACCCGTTAGGTTGTAATAGAAACGATCTCCAAAATCCCGATTTTTACGCACATAAAGAGCTTTATTGGGATAATGAAAGATCACTTTAAACCGGCGGAGCACTTCTCCCCCAAGGCTTCCATTCCGATCCCCCAGCGAGAACACTCTGCGGATTGAAACACTATCGGGATATGCAATCACAGGCTCTTCAAACTTCATATCTGCCAGCTTCATAGCTTCAACCCTGCCCATATAACCACTCACCTGTCCACTCAAACCAACGCCGATCAGTGAGTTGATCCTTGATTTCGGAATTTCAATTTCATCGTGAGTGAGATCATACAATGAAAAAGCGTTGCTTGAACCAGTGTCTATCAGCAAACGAAGTGGAACTTCTGAAGCACCCGGCTGATGCTTTAAAGAGACGTTTACGTAGGGTTTCTTTTCATGAATTTGAAGAGAGATTTTATGCCATTTCCGGTGGCGGGGTAATCGCTCGAATTTTTCCTCAAAAGCCTCAGGATGGTATAGAAAAATTTCTTCTGAGATGTAGTTGATCTCAACTGCAAAACTTGCAAACAGTTCATACCCCATGATGCCATGTACTTCAGTTCCCATAAATGATGAGAGCTGAAAGATGTCTTCCTTTAAAAACAGGATATCCAGTTCCTCAGCAACCACACGATCAATACTAAGACTGTTCTTTTCAGAATAAAAAGCCTCAACCGGATCTCCAACTCCAAGACCAGAAAGCTGAACTACCCGGGAGCTTTTTAAAAGGATTTCGGCTCCACCAGGCAGCGATGTTACCAACGTTTTGGCCACTCCTGTGTCCAGGATAAACTTCAGCGGTGCAGAGTCATTGATAGTAGCTTTAATAATGATCAGGTTGTTGACTACCTCAAACGGAATAGTAATACGCTCATCCTTATCTCCCGTTATCTTGAATGCCAGTGAGTCGGAGGGCTCCACACTGTCAGTGTCCTGAGCAATACCCTGCGAGCTTGCTGCCGCCAGCAAGATCATACAGCCACAAAAAATACGTACAACTTTTAGAACCACATCCATACGGTAATTTGAAATTTTAGTGCTTTTACGAAAAAATAAAATTCAGATACAAATCCCTAACATTTTCTTCGCTTACAGGGTTTGTGACGGGCGACATTTAACTACTTTTATAAATATGGTCAAGCAAAAATTTACTGAAGTTGCACGTATATTAAATTAAACGGCCGGTATTTGGAGTTCATTGTAATAAAGAAGATATTATTGGTAATGCAAATGTATGGTAAGAATCAGTATTAGTCTCTACAGTTTAGTATTTGTTTCCCCTCTATAGTTTGTACAACTAACAATAATATCGCAGCAATATATCAGTTCTTCGATTTTGAATTTCTGATCTGCTGCACACAATACAACATTACACTATTATGGAATACGGTAAAATTAAATGGTTCGATGCTCAAAAAGGATTTGGGTTCATCATGCCTGACAACGGCGATAAAGACATCTTTGTACACCGCAATAACATCGAGAACCTCGGATTTGAAGAGGGACTTGCTGACGGCGAAGAAGTTGAATACGAAGTAGAGGAAACACCTAAAGGCTTAAGTGCTGTACAGGTTTCAAGAGTCGGCTAATTTGCTATTCTTACCCTGATTTTAAAACCCGGCTCTGTTCCACAGGCCGGGTTTTTTTGTTTCAATAATTTAGTAATACTGATATGAGTGACCGAACATTTGACCTTATTGTAATTGGTGCTACCGGTTTTACGGGAAAACGAGCTGTTGATTATCTTACAAAAAACGCTCCAAAAAATATTCACTGGGGTATTGCAGCCAGAAATCCTGACAAACTTTCCAAAGTAGCTGAAGTAGCCGGTATAACCAACGACCGCTGCTTTATTGTGGATACAACGGTGAAGGATCAGGTGGAAGAGGTTGTTAAGCAAGCACGAATCATTATCACTACCGTGGGGCCTTTTTCTTTGTATGGAGAAGAAGTTATCGCCGCCTGTGCCCGGCTGGGAACGCACTACCTGGATATCACCGGCGAGGTGGGGTTCATCAAACAGATGAAGGAAAAATATGGCACTCTTGCTGAAGAAAGTGGTGCACTGATCATTCCCTTTTCAGGATTTGACAGCGTGCCAGCAGAGATGGCTGCCTATATTCTGAGCCAGCGTTTTGTAGCTGCCAAAACTTTAGACATTGAAGCTCATTATACCATAAGCGGTGGCTTTAACGGTGGTACCATCGCCACTATGCTGAATAAGTTTGAAACGGGGGAATACAAAAAAATGCGAGATCCCCGCTTGCTGATGGATGAAAACAGACAACAACTGCATCCACCAAAAAATGGAAATTTTTTGGGTTATAATGGCAAAATAAGTCGTTGGTCGGTCCCTTTTATTATGAGCGGGATCAATTCTAAAGTAGTATATAAAACCGCTGAATGGATGGCCGAACATCGTCAGCCTTACGCAAGAAGTATCGCTTACAGTGAGCATATGAATTTAGGGAAATGGTACAATCCACTTCCTTTTTTAGTGATCTCACTATTCCTGATCACTTTACAACTTTTGGGACCTAAAAAATGGTTTCGTGCGGTAATCCGAAAGCTGGCTCCTGATCCCGGTGAAGGACCTTCTGAACATCAGATCGAGCATGGCTTTTTCAGGATGATCGCTTTTGCGGAAGATCATCAGGGAAAAACTGCCAGTGTAAAGATCTCATACCCAGGCGATCCCGGTAACAAATCTACTATCTTCTTTTTGTGTGAAAGTGCATTACTACTGGCTTCAAAAAAGGTCACCAAAAAAGGCTTCTTGACACCAATATCAGCTTTTGAACATGATCTTGTCGACCACCTAAACGAGCAGGGACTTACCGTTGAGTCTTCCGAAAATTGAAGTTTCACAGAAAGTGTGTACCTTTGCACCGCTAATCTATTAAAGAAAGGATATTATGGCAGTAAATACAGTTACGTTCAATAATAAAACAGATCAGGAATTCAGTAAAACAGTAAAGAAACGGGTACGGCAATATTTTGAAGAGAACAACATCTCTCAGCATGCGAATGCTTCCATGATCGTAAAAACGGTCGTTTTGCTTGGGTTGTACTTTGGTGCATATGCCCTCATCATATCCGGACAGTTTTCGCTGACGGTCATGTGGGTACTTGCTGCAGCCATGGGTGTTGGTATGGCCGGCATTGGGTTTTCTATTTCTCATGATGCACTTCACGGAGCGTATTCATCCAACAAAACCGTTAACTACCTGCTGGGTTTAACCTTCGACATGGTTGGCGCAAACGGCTACATCTGGAAGATCACCCATAACATCATTCACCATACATACACAAATATACACGGTCATGATGAAGACCTGGAAGTAGCGGCTTTTATCCGGCTCTCCCCACATTCAGAATACAAATGGGTGCATCGATTTCAACATATTCTGGCTTTTTTTGCTTACAGTTTTGCCACCTTTTTCTGGGTATTTGTAAAGGATTACTGGTACTTCTTCAAAAACCCACTGGGACCTTACGAAAATAAGAATCATCCTCTTAAAGAATGGATCACGCTCATCGTCAGTAAGGTTGTGTACTACGGTTATACTATTGCCCTTCCATTACTACTGTTAGATATTACCTGGTACCAGTGGCTGATTGGGTTTATGTCGTTGCACCTAACCGCCGGCTTTATTTTGGGGATCATCTTCCAGCTTGCACATGTGGTGGAAGAAACCATGCATCCTGAACCTAATGAAGATAATGTGATCGAGAATCACTGGGCTATTCATGAAATGATCACCACCAATAACTTTGCCCGCGACAACAAATTACTGTCTTGGTTTATTGGTGGATTGAATTTCCAGATCGAGCATCACCTCTTTCCGAAAGTTTGCAGTATCCACTACCCGGTGATCAGTCATATTGTGGAAAAAACGGCCAACGAATATGGGATTCCTTATAACCTTCATCCTACGTTTAGTGAGGCTGTGGCATCCCATTACCGTACGCTCAAAAACTTTGGAGACCCGAATTTCACCCTGCAAGAAGCCTGATCTGCAGCTTCCGAAAGTTCAATAATTACTAAATGCTTTTACAGAGCTTTACGCTCTTGTATCAACTTTTTTCAAATCAGGAAACTTTGGTTTCTTACCATTAGTATAAATTAATTACCCGAAAGAAGATTATATGAAGCATCGGTTCTTGTTGGTGGTATTTGCCATCGTTGGATTATGTTGTACTGCTTGCTCCAATAATGCAGAGATAAAGGAAGAGAACGTCAGCCGTATTATCAAAACGCTGAGTGCTGATGATATGAAGGGCCGGCATGCTTTTTCTCCGGAGATAAGAGATGCTGCAAATTTCATTGCGGAAGAATTTCAAATGATCGGCTTATCTCCTCTTCCCGGACAGGGTGATTTTCTTCAAGATTTCTCGATCTATTCCATCAGTCCGTCAGAGACTGAAGTTTTAGTAAATGGCAATAAGGTGTCAGAACAGCACTATTTTGGCCTGCTGAACGAAGAATCCTTCACATGGCAACATCCGGATGCAGATATATTATACATTGGTGAGGATGACAACTTCCGCGAAACCTTTCGCACGTTCGTTTCTAATGACGAGCAAAATATGGTCGCCGTTCACGAAGGGCACGAAAAGTGGTTTCATCGATACCGCACGTACTTCAACAGATCTAACCGAAGTTTTGAAGTAGACCAGGAACCAAGCGATGTGTTTGTACTCACCTCTTCCCGAATCAGATCGTATGAGGTCAGCTATCAAAACCATGTTAAAGCCATTCCCCTTTTTAATGTCGCCGGGATGATAGAAGGAAAGCGCAGTAATGAGATCGTTCTCATCACAGCTCATTATGATCATATTGGAGTGATCTCTCCTATGGACGACGACTCCGTAGCCAACGGGGCCAACGATAACGCCTCCGGTGTGGCAGGACTCATCGAAACAGCCAGGTATTACAGCAACCGCCCTCAACCTGAACGCACTATTTATTTTGTGGGATTTACAGCTGAAGAACCCGGTGGCTACGGTTCAAAATATTTTTCAGAACAGATCGATCCGACAGCTGTAACGGCTATGGTCAACATTGAGATGATCGGTAAACCTGCCATTGAAGGTCCGGATTCCGGATGGATCACCGGCTACAATTATTCTGACCTGGGTAAGATCCTACAAAGCAGTACTGCCGATTCCAGTTTTGTTTTTTATCCTGACCCATATCCTAACCAGAATTTATTTTTCCGTTCAGATAATGCGCCCTTTGCCATGCTTGGCATTCCGGCTCATTCCATAAGCACCACTCCTATTGATATGGATCAGGATTACCATCGGGTAACAGACGAGTTTAAAACACTTGACATCCCTCATACCACCCACACCATTCAAGCTATTGCAAAGGGAATGGAACCTATTATTTCCGCAGAGCAAACCCCAACGCGGATCAATCCGGACAGCTTACGATAGCCTCCGCATTTTGCTGCTGAAAAATGGCAGTGAAATACGGCGAAAAGAACCCTTTACCATCGCAATGTCTGTGCAATCGATACCGATGATCTTCCTGCCGGGGAAATATCTTTTAAACAGTTCTACTGCTACGGTGTCTTCTTCTTGGTTGAATTTTGGTGTGAAAATCGCACCATTTGCTATATAGAAACCTGTATAGCTGCCTAAAAAAGAATGCAAACCGGCATCTTCCGGCTCATCGTTTTTCCCAACAGCGGCCTGCTTCAGTGTTTCTACATTCAGTTTCTTACCTTTTTCAAGTACTGCTGACTTCAACAGCTTCACGTTTTCCTGAGAAACAGAAGCTCCATCCTCATCAACATTATCATTAAGTGTTATCATAACTGTGTTTACATTAAGCCAGCGTGCAGGAAGTTCAACATCATCAGATCCACTTTTCACCCAAAAAATATCCTCGCAGCGCATTTCTTTTTTGAGTTTTTGTTCTATTTCCGGTTTCGAAAACCCGTTTGCTTTGTTGTGCTCCAGCATGGGTGATTCTAAAACCAACAAGGCCCCAGCTCCATTACTATCAAGCCAGTTATTCCTCAATATCAATTCCCCATTAACTTTTTTTAGTCCGGATTTTTCGGCCAGATAATCTGAATGAGAACCGTTAATATCAACTGAGGGATGTTCTTCAGGATCGAAGTCATATATCACAAATTCACTTCCATGCTTCATAAAAACGGATCCGCAATCACGAGCCCACGCACACCCAGTTTCCTTTTGATGTACGGTAATCCGATCCAGATCAACGGCCCTTCCCGACAGTCTCTGCATTACATGGTTTCGCATTTCCAGATCATCCACAAATAAGTGTATGGGTTCAAAAAAATGAAGTTCTTCGATGAATCGGCAGTACAATTCCTCCACTTTTATCAGCCGTTCGGCATTCCATTTGGATTGGGCTGAAGGCCACTGCAGCTGTGTGGCGGAGTGTCGGTTCCACTCAGAAGGCATTATCATCTCATTCCTATTCTATTGCTTCACAGATTCTTTTAAAGGTCAGCTTTTATCTCTTAATCATCCAATAAAAGAACACTTAATTTCATAAAGATGAGCCGACCTCCCGATGCCCTTCGAAATCTATCAGTATGAACCGTTTACTTGGTATGATCTCTATACTTATTGCAAAGGAATAGCCATATATATAAAAAAACGGGAAGGAGAACTCCTTCCCGTACTTGTACCCCGAAAACCCAAACCAAATTTACAGAACACTGTTTTTACTAAGTGTTCTACTATTACTACGAAACCTGAAATAAAAAAGGCTCAAATTTTTTTGTGTTATCTGAATTTAGCTCTATAAAACTTTAAAAATGATTCACCCAGATCACATTAAATGACAAAATGTACCCAAAAGCTCAGTCCTCTATTGCTGTACAAGTGTATACATTTTGTGCAGCAGGCGGTTGATTAACAGTCCTTTTTTTGAATTGAAATCGCATAAAAAAATTTATATATACTTGTAAACTACTTGGCTTTAGTCAGTTACATATCATCAGGAGCTAAATATTAAGTTGGAAATGAATAAGAAAAATGTAACCCAACTGTTATCGGAATTGAAATCAGGCAAGGACGAAGCTTACGATGAGCTTTATCCTCTTATTTATGAAGAATTGCGGCGGTTGGCCTATGGCCATATGAAGCATCAGCAAGGTCATACCTTATCGAAAACAGAGTTGGTACATGAGGCCTATTTGAAAATGACCGATCAGTCTGACGTCGAATTTTCTGATAAAAGTCATTTTTTAGCGATTGCCTCACGATGTATGAGACAGATCTTAATTGATCATGCCAGAAAAAGACATGCCGAGAAGCGTGGAGGTAAGAAACAAGACTTAACATATATTGATGAGTTATTCACCAGAAAAAACAGGAAAGCTGAGGAACTCATTGATATAGATTCTGCCCTGAATCGGCTGGAAAAACTAAATGAAAGACTTTCCAAGGTTGTTGAAATGCGGTTTTTTGGTGAAATGTCTATCGAGGACACTGCAGAAGCATTGGGCGTTTCAAAAAGTACTGTTAAAAGAGATTGGGTAAAAGCAAGAGGATGGCTTTACAAAGAGTTGAAGGGTAAATTTGAAATAGATTGATTGGTCGGATTGTTCGGGTTTTTACGTAGTAATAATAGGTTCGGGTACATTAAAAGTAATTTAAACTTATGGGTACAAATTGGGATGAGGTAGAAAGAATACTGGATCAAACTCTGAAGCTTCCAGAAGAAGAATGGTTAGGGTACGTAGAAAAAACCTGTAAAGAAGAGTCGGAATTAAAGAAGGAAGTTGAACTGCTACTCACCTGTATAAAAGAATCAGAAGGATGGCTGAAGGTCGACGATTGATCCGCACAACGTAATCCGCTGTTTTTAAATTTTTATCGTTTTCAGAGAAAATAATTTCAGGATCTATTTCAATTCTGACTTTAATAATTCATTCCATTCCTGAAAACATCGTTCATATTTAGGTGAATAAATCACCGCGCATAAGTTAAAAAAGCGCTTCCATATATTTACATAAAAGGTTTCATTTTTCTCCGAAGCTTGCTCTGCCGGTTAATATTCATACTTGTTATGCTTACCTTTCGGCTCTAAAAAAATTTCAATCACAATAATGATATGAGTGTAGATTACAAGTCCCACCCAAAGAGTAAAATCGGGCTCGAATATCTCGGTTTAGAATCAAATGAAAATGTATTCTGGAACCTTTCTCCAGCTGAATTATATGAGCAGGCTATCAAAAGGAATGAAGCCGTTTTAACTAAAGATCATGCTCTGCGCGTGTTAACAGGGCAGTATACCGGCCGTTCGCCAAAGGACAAATTCATCGTAGACCAGCCTTCCATCCATGATGATATTGATTGGGGAGAAATCAACCAGCCAACTTCGGAAGAGGTTTTTGACAACCTCTACGAAAAGACCGTAAACTATCTGCAGGACAAAGAACTTTTTGTGAAAGATCTGTTTTGCGGAGCAGATGAAAATAACCGTTTAAATGTGCGTGTAGTTAGTGAAGCTGCTTATCACGGTTTATTTTCTCACAATATGTTCATCAATCCCAGTGATGATGAACTTAAAAACCATGAACCGGAATTCACCGTACTGGCTGCCCCACATCTAAAAGCCGAGCCTGAAAAGGACGGAACCCGCACCAGTACTTTTATTCTGTGCAATTTCGAGAAGAAAATTATTTTGATCGGTGGCACGCTGTATTCCGGCGAAGTGAAGAAGGGTATTTTTGCTGTGATGAATTACCTGCTTCCCAAAAAAGGCGTAATGGCCATGCATTGCTCTGCCAATCATGATGAAAATGGGAAAACAGCGGTATTCTTTGGACTATCCGGAACCGGTAAAACCACCCTTTCAGCTGATCCTGAAAAAACACTCATCGGTGATGATGAGCACGGCTGGAGCGATGAAGGCACTTTCAACTTCGAAGGCGGATGCTACGCCAAAACCATCAATCTCTCCGAAGAAAATGAACCGCTGATCTATGCCACCACCAAAATGCCGGGAACTATCCTGGAGAATGTTGTGCTGGATGATAACAGAGAACCTGATTTTGATGACGTCAGCCTTACTCAAAACACCCGCTGCTCGTACCCGCTGGATTTCATTCCAAATGCAAGCGACACCGGCAAAGGCGGTCATCCTGAAAATATTATCTTTTTGACTTGTGATGCTTTTGGCGTGCTCCCTCCTATTTCTAAGCTGACTCCGGATCAGGCTATGTATCACTTCATCAGTGGATATACGGCAAAAGTAGCCGGAACAGAACGGGGTGTTACAGAACCTCAAGCTACATTTTCGGCTTGTTTTGGCTCACCATTTATGCCATTACACCCAACCGTTTATGCAGAGCTGCTGGCTGAAAAGATCCGCAAGCATGGCTCCAATGTTTGGTTGGTCAATACCGGTTGGACAGGAGGTCCTTATGGTGAAGGTCACAGAATGAAGCTTTCACATACCCGCAAAATGCTCAGTGAGGCTTTGGCCGGAAATCTCGATGATGCTGAGTTTGTTGCAGATCCCATTTACGGAGTTCAAATTCCGACTTCAATAGATGGTGTTCCTTCTGAGGTTCTGATTCCAAAAAATACCTGGAAAGACAAGAACGCCTACGACGCTAAAGCCAAAAAACTGGCTGAGATGTTTATCGAGAACTTTAAGCAGTTCAAGGATGAGGCTAGTGAAGAGTTACTATCTGCGGCACCAAGTGTTGCTGATTAGTTACCCTATCAACTCAATAAAAGCTAAGATTATAGAGCCGGATTGCAGATCGCTTTCCGGCTTTTTTTATGCTTAATCTTCGGCTATAGCGTTTAGTTTTTCGAGGTTTTCCTGCACACGAAGTGCCTCGATGGCTTCATCTAACCCACCTTTCATGATGTTATCGAGATCGTAGAGAGTGAGGTTGATACGGTGATCAGTAAAACGCCCCTGAGGAAAATTATAGGTGCGTATTTTTGCAGAACGATCACCCGTGGAAACCTGACTTTTACGCTCATCGGCTCGTTCTTTTTGCTTCTTCTCGAGTTCAATGTCGTACATTTTAGCCCGAAGCATCGTCATCGCTTTTTCTTTGTTTTGATGCTGTGAACGCTCCTCCTGACATTCCACCACAATCCCCGTCGGCTCGTGCGTTAGGCGAATTGCAGAATCAGTTTTATTCACATGCTGACCACCAGCACCACTTGCCCGAAAAGTATCCACTCGGATATCAGACGGATTGATATCTATATCCACTTCTTCCACTTCGGGGAGTACCGCAACCGTAGCTGCTGAGGTATGCACCCTGCCCTGACTTTCGGTTTCCGGAACACGCTGCACCCGGTGAACCCCACTTTCGTATTTCATCTTTCCGAAAACTTCCTCGCCTTCAAGCTGAAAAACGATCTCTTTATACCCCCCCTTATCCGATTCGGCAATATTCATCATGCTCATTTTCCAGCCTTGTTTATCGGAATAGCGTCGATACATGTCGAACAGATCGCCGGCAAAAATAGCAGCTTCATCGCCTCCGGTTCCGGCCCTAACCTCAACAATGGCATTTTTGGAGTCTTCCGGATCTTTGGGAATCAGCTTCATCTTGATGTCTTCTTCCATCTTCGCCAATTCCTGCTTGATCTCCTTATTCTCTTCCCTCGCCATTTCGGTGATCTCAGCATCTTCATTGGCTTCTATTAGTTCATTATTTCCCTTTTGCCTGCTTTTGAGATCCATCCATTTGTCATAATCCTCTACCAGCTCTTCAAGATCACTACGTTCTTTGGTGAGCTCTGTGTATTTCTGGGGGTCGTCAAATACAGCAGGATCACTCATAGCTGCATTTACTTCTTCAAAACGGGACTTAACTTGCTTTAGCTTTTCTTCTATATCCATTATTTGGGCTGAATTTATTCGGCCTCAAAATTAAGGAATTCGGGAGTGGATTGATAAAATAAAAGCCGATTCAATTTCTTGAACCAGCTTCATTTTTAATCATCGCAATTATTTGATCAGCATCAGCTTTTTCGTTTGGGTGAAAGAGCCTGCCTCAATCCGGTAGATGTACGTTCCGGAGGACAAGTTACCAGCTTCAAAACGAATGGTATATCTCCCCGCGGCCTTCCTTTCATTTACAAGGGTTGAGATATTTCGTCCCAACATATCATAAACAGACATACGCACCATAGATGCTTTTGGAATGCTAAAACTGATATTTGTAGACGGATTAAATGGGTTCGGATAATTTTGCTCTAACCTGAATTCCAAAGGCATTTCATCCAACTCATTGGAAACCGCTGTTTCAACAATAACAGTAATGGAAGCCTGGATAGAACCTTCATCTAAATCTGTGACCGTAACTGTTATGGTTCCTTCTCCTACAAAATCTGGAGCCGAGATTGTTACCGACAGATCTTCTTCATTGATGTCTAGCAATATGTCGTTTGGCTGAACCGAAACAAGCACCTCAAGATCGGTCAGGAGGTCTTCGATATCTGTAATAGATGTATCGAGCCGAAAAATAAGTGATTCGTCATTTTTAAATCTGAGTGTATCAGGAATACCTTCAATGGAAGGCAGGTCATTCACCGGAATGATCTCAACATTCAACGTATCTGAAACCCATAAACCTGCGGGATCTGTTGCTTTTACAATTATCGATCCAACCCCATTTTCATCTCTGTTTGAGCGTAGCATTAAACTATCGGCTTGCAGAGTTACTTCAAATGGACTTTCGCTGTTATTAATAACCTCAAATGTGAGTTCTTCGCCTTCGGGATCAGAGAAATTCGTGCTTAAAATAGCGGCCGTGTTTTCACCAAAATCTTCTAAAAGACTCAAACTGCCCAATTTCTGAGAAACCACAGGGGCTTCATTGACTTTTTCAATTGTTGTAAAGCTACCAGCTTCACTCCATTCACTTTCTCCCGCTTCATTCACAGCACTCACCCGCCAGTAATAGACTGATTCATAGTTTAATTCTGAACTAACAGAAATCACTGTATCAGCTACATTTTCACTAAACACAGTACTCCCAAAGTTCTCTGCTTCTGAAACTTCAACCAGGTACGACTCAGCGTTTACCATCTGCCTCCAGATCAACTCTGGCGATATATCTATATCCACGGCAGCATTTACCGGCGAAACGATCTGAGGCGCTTTCGGAGCGATTATTTTTGTGGTAAACTCAAAAATTCCAGACCAGTCGGAAGTATCCTGAGAAGTAAATGAGCGAACTCTCCAGTAATAAGCAGAACCAAAGTCCAGGCCAGTGGCCTCAGTATTATTCTCTGATATACCTGAAAGGTCGATTTCAAGAGACGAAAAATTCACATTCTCAGATACCTGCAGCTGATAACTTTCTACTACCGCCAGTTCCTCCCATGAAAGCACAAGGGCTGTATCCATATCTGCGGCCTCGTTTGCAGGACTCAGCAGTTCAGGCGTGATGGCATCTGCAGCTTTGGTGGTAAAAGAGAATATCTGCCCCCAGTTACTCTCGCCGGTGCTATTTTTGGCCTTAACGCGCCAGTAGTAGTTTGTTTCATAGTCCAATCCTAAAGCAACTGTTGAGGTATCTTTGGTCACATCCTCAAATACAGTAGTATTGAAATTATTGGAGCTGGCTAGTTGAACGATAAATGAGTCGGCCCTTGCAGCGTAATTCCATGTCAATACCGGAGAGATTTCAACCTCCGTGGCACTATTGTTCGGAGAAACCAATTCGGATATTCCCGGCTTCGCTATTTTGGTTTGAAATTGAGCCGCATCAGACCAATCAGAGGTGTCACTTTCTGTGACAGAGCGGACTCTCCAAAAATATTCAGTCCCGTAATCAAGATCATTAACCTGAACACTTGTAGCTGCAACCATTGAGTTGGCAGTCCCGACTGGAGTAAAATCTACCTGCTTCGATAACTGATAGTGATAAGTAGTTGCAAGCTCAATTTCACTCCATGACAGGGTTAATGACGTGTCTTGATCTTGAGCACCGTTTTCCGGCATTAGCAGCCCAGGAATAAGAGCTTCAGCTGAGATCGTAGTAAAACTATTCGGAGAAGTCCATGCACTGGCACCGGATGTATTCTCCGATCTTACCCGCCAATAATAGGTAGTGCCATACTCCAATCCTGAAATAGTAGCGGATATATCAGGGTAAGAACTATCCTTAAGTACAGTTCCAAAACTCAGATCTTCAGAAAGCTGAAATCGATATTCTTCCGCATTCAATGCCGCTTCCCATGAAAATTCGGCAGTTATGTCCAAGCCGCTGGTGTTATTTACCGGGCTGGATAATTCAGGTGCCTCCGGGGGTTCTGCACGAATAACTTCAACAAAACCTGTCAATGGTGTAATTGTCGGAACTGATGGAGCGGGTTCATCAAATTCCAGTCTTATAAGATCCACAGGAATTGATTCTCCATTCACCACCTCATCGGTGAGCTTAAACCTAAGTTTTACAATAGCCCCCGTTCCTGATATGGAAGATGTACTTGCCGCAGCGATTAGGACATTGTCCGCATCGGTTTCGGTTTGCACGCTTAGATTCTCACTGAGTGTCTGGTCGGTTTCAATTCCCAGAAACTCCATTTTTGTAGTGTCATAAGAAAATTCCGCTACATACGATATCAGGTTATACGAAGAAAGATCTTCTGTTAAGATCTCAAGTTCAGCCGTATCAGGATATTCGACCTGAACGGTATTGAGCCAGGCATCAAAATCATTGATCGTAATTATGGCTTCCTCTGACGGGAAATCATCTGCATCTAAAGCAGAGACTACGACTTCACCCCTGCCGGTTGCAGAAAAAGTTCCGGTATTACTATCAATAGTAGCAATAGATGGATCACTTACCTGCCACGTATACGGGGCAGTTCCCTCATTATTTGTTACAGAGAATTGTAAATCATCTCCAATGCTCACAGCGGTATCTCCCTGCGAAATAAAAATATCGGGAGCGGAAAGGGCCGAAAATCTACCGTTTGTGATCTCTGCATCCAGACCCTCATTCAGGCTCACACCAGAAAGTGTAATATTGGAACTGCCGGTTGCATCTTGTTTTACTCTGAAGTTCAGCAAGAACAAAGAGCCTGCTCCTTCCAGCGTATCTGTGCCTGCTGCAGCAATAGAAATAGTTCCACCAGACGTATTTACATTTGGCTCTCCCCAGCTCTCTGTAAGTGTACCCTGATTTGTAACTCCAAGTAATTCCAGGTCGTTGGTATCAAAATTGACCGTCATCCCGGCTGATAATACCTGTAAACCTGTGACATCACTTACTGAAATGGGCAATTCAAAGCTTTTTGTTTGTCGTTCCGATATATCGGAAATGGTTAGTGAGAGATCCTGCAAGGTAGAGGGCTGAACACGAAAGAATACCGTTGAGTCACGTAAGCCCTGTCCATCCTGAGCTTTAACCTGTATTAATCCGGCAACTTTAGCTGTCAGCAATCCTGCATTGTTTATCTGTGCAACAGAAGTATCGGTCACTGACCAGCTCACCGGTTCAACAATATCTCCGGACAGAGAAAATTGCAGATCATTACCTTCCAAGACCTCTATACCAGAGCGGGGTTGAATAGTGATGCCCCTGATACGAAAGCGTGCCCCTTCAGCAGATACCTGAACATTCCCTTCATTAATAGAAGCGACTTGAAAGGTAAGATCAGTATAGTTGAAAAAGGCTGCATCATCTTTGGCTTTCAGTTTCAGATAGATCAAAGGACCGCTTCCAGAAACTGTGTCGCTACCTGCAAAGGCAAGCCGGTTTGTGGCACTGTTAAAGAACACATCAAACTCTTCAAGCAAGGTGCCTTGTTTTTCAAAACCGGTTAGCTCGAAAATATTTTCGTTGAGTGAAAACTCAAAGTTTCCTGAATTCACTTCATCTGAAAGTGCAATCAACGAAGTATTGACAGGGATCAGAATTTCGGTTCCAGCTATTGCTGATGAGTCGGACACACTCAGGTCGATCTGCCGGGCCTGTAACAACATTGGCATAAGTATTACCAATGTTGTTATAAAAGCCTGCTTCATCCATTTAGACGTTAATTTGATAATCATGGGTTACTCCATTTAGAGTTTCGGTTATTCTGCTATCGTTATTTGATGAGCATCATTTTCCGAACCTGTGAGTACCGTTGATTATCATCACCTTTAAACTCTATTCGCAGTATGTAGGTGCCACTTCCAAACTGTGAAGCATTCCATTTCACGTTGTAGTTTCCGGCCGTTTTCCGTTCATCCACAAGGGTTTGTACCAGCTGACCAAGCATATTGTACACCTGCACCTGTACTTGTCCGTTTTGTGGTAAAGCAAATGCAATTTGCGTAGTTGGGTTGAATGGATTAGGATAGTTCTGATGCAGGTTGAAACTTTCCGGAATTACAGCCCCATCATCTCTGATATCTGAAGTGATCTCGTTCACAAAACCTGTGATATCCTGTTCATCAATACTGAAGTGCTTATAATTGATCAGGTTTTTGGTATTGCTGCCCTCAGCATCATCTTCATAGATCAGTCGGATCTTGCCAAGTGCGCCTTCTTCATTCAGGCTCACGCTTGAAGCAAATGCCATTCTGATGGTATCCGCTTCAATGTTGTATAAGAAGCTGATATTATCGCCATATGGAGAGTCCACAAACTCCACTTCTTTGATGTGATTGTTGGGGATGACCATCTCAATTTCTGAGGAATACATATTTGCTCCCCCTAAGTGATCGAGGCGGATATCTGTAAAATGCTCTGTGTCTTCGTATGAAAGAGCCAGTATTTCACGATAATCCACACTTTGGCGCTTGCCTTGTCCCGGAAATCCGGAAATTGTCCCCACCACATATTGCAGAATAAAGGAAGCGTCCATGGCTGAAACATCTCCGTTACCGGAAACATCCGCGGCAGCAAGCGCATTGCCAGTAAGTAATTCTGTTTGTACTACGTGAAGCAGTACTTTAGATGCATCAAAAGGAGAAATACCACCGTTTTCGGTTACATCACCCAAAAGGATGCCATTTCTTCCGGTCAGGAATGTACGATAGCTTACAGTTCCATTTTGAATATAAATACGGTCTCCCATTCCCTGCAGGTTCTGGTCTGCTCCCTGGTCTACAAACGGGCCGGTAGCATCTCCCCAATAATTATTCTGAGCGATGATATTGGTTCCCGCAGCCTGATACAGTCCATACCGATCGTTGTTGTAGAAATTACTGAGTTGAATCTGAGGATTTCCACCTGATGTCACATACACTCCATCGTAATAGTTAGAGTGGAAATCTGAAGAACGAAGCGTTGGAGTGGCATTCGATGTTACATAAACCCCATAGCGGGAATTGCTAAAGAAGGAAGAATCTACCAGTGCATCCGAGTCATAAAGCTGGAGTGCATAATTTGCATATCGGGAAATTACATTCCTGATCTCGCTGCTATCGGTGGCAGCTCCCCGAAGATACAACTGACTCCAGTTATTGATTTCTGGTAATACATTTGTTGAATCACCGTTGGTATTACCGCCATAGGTATCATCTAAAATGGAAGTGAATACGATCTTCTCTGTAGCTGTTCCCAGTGCTTCGAAGTGACCTTCTATATCAAAAGTAACGCTGGAGTTATTTTTAATAATGGTTCCTTTGTTGACGATCAAAGTGTCAGTATTTGATACTTCGACATTTGAGATACCATACACAATGTTATCAGTGAAGGAGACAGGTTTCGCTCCTCCAAGCACTCCTTCAATATCACCGGATACCGTTACCACATCATTGAATTCGTTGTTTTCTATGATATTTCCTTCGTAATAATTCCCCGTTTCATTCACGGTTCCTGCTTTAGAAAGCTCACCCGTAACTCCAATCGGATATTTATTTCCAATGAGAGTGTCATCCACAATAATGGCGCGAGAGCTTAGAATTCCCTGCTCCCCATTATTACTGATATGATTTCCGGAAATGGTAAGCACGGTATCTGTACCGGCTTCAAAAATAGTTACATTCAGTCCGGCCATCCCGTTATCCTTGATCTTGTTTTGCTGGAAAGTCATTGGGTTGTTTCCATCAAAAGCATACACCCCATTATCTTCGTTATTCTCAATGGTAGAGTTGGATACTTCCCGAAAGAAACTTCCCGAGGCCCCACGAGCATACAGACCCTGTGCACCGTTATTGCGAATGGTGGAGTTGCGTACGGTTATATCACCATCGTAGTAACTATAGATCCCATCATAGCGCTGAGAGTTTTCTATGATCGAGTTCGACACCGTGTAGCGTCCGTAATCCAGCACCATACCGCGGTTGTAGGAATTGCTAACCCATATGTTATCCAGGGGCTCGGCAAACAGCTGCTCGCCCATCTCCATATCCAATCCATATGCTGCATACTTAATATGCACGTGGCTTAGCCGAGAAAACTTGGCGATCCCGTCGTTATCGTTGTATCGGTCCTGAATGTACAAACCGCCCCAGTCGTTGCTTCGCGCTGAAACCGTATCGTCAACGGCATTGGTGTTTCCACCCACACTGTCATCTCTCCAGGACGTAAATACGATCGGATCTGTGGCTGTACCTTCTGCAATGATCATTCCGTCAATAGTGCCAAAGGCTCCATCTGAATATCGCCCATCCCATGCCTTGATAAGCACTCCGGGCTGTATCTGCAACGTGTCATTCGGGGAAACCGCAGGACTCCACCCTGAATTACTATATACACGCTGAAACATATACGCCCCAGAGGTGATGGCTTCAGGAAAAACAGTACTCAGTGTCCCTCTCAAAAAGTACCCTTCCAGCCCTACTACATTATTGTAGGTGTTGTCCGTAAACGTGTTTCCATCTACACCACTCTCGTCTGTATAACGATGTCCTAATTTACCGTGCAGCGAAATTCCAAATTCATTGCCTTCAAAAATATTATCAACAAAAATTGATGCTGTTGAAACCACCCCACTCAAACTATTGTCTTTGAAAATATTACCGGTGAAAAACACATCCGTGCTATCCAATACCTGTGAATAATAATTTAAACCGTGTTCTCCATTATTCTGAATGGTATTTCCCAAAAAGGTACTTGCCGAAGGTGACTCAAAAGCATACACCCCATTATCTTCGTTATTCTC
>NZQV01000025.1 GCA_002696035.1 Balneola sp.
CTTATCAAGCCCGACTCGACCTCGTACACCAGTCAATACGTGATGTATAAACATACAATATACTGACCTTTCAACACGTCTGGATAAAATAAAAGCCTGTTCGGTAATCGAACAGGCTTTAATTTTTATCAAACTTGAGAACAAATTACCGTTCTTCGACGGGTACCCAATCCAGGCCTTTCTCTCCAACGTATAGGGCACGAGGACGAATCAGGCGGTTGTTAGCGGCCTGTTCCATGTAATGGCCTGTCCAGCCAGATACACGGCTCATCGTGAAGATACACGTGAACAGATCAGGTTGAATTCCAATTGAGTAATAAACGGTTGCTGAAAAGAAATCAACATTGGGATCAATATCTTTCTCTTCTTTCATAGTGTTCAGCATATCCATAGACCATTCGTACAATTTCTCATGCCCCGTTTCTTCTGAAAGATCTTTAGACATAGTCTGCAGAAGACGTGCACGAGGGTCAAAAGTCTTATACACACGGTGACCAAAACCGGAGATCTTCTCTTTACTAGCCAGTTTTTTCTTGGTGAATTCAACAGCATCTGCCGTATCAGGATCTTTATCCAATTCAAGTAAAGTGTTCATCACAGCAGTATTTGCTCCACCGTGCAGAGGGCCTTTCAATGCTCCAATAGCTCCGGTAACAGCAGAATACATATCAGACTGAGTTGCACAAATGGTACGTGCGGTAAACGTTGAAGCATTCATTCCGTGTTCGGCATGCAGAACCAAACAAAGGTCCATGGTTTTTTCAGCCTGCTTGCCGGGCTTTTCGCCATTCAGCATATACAGAAAATTGAATGCTGTGCTTCCTTCATTAAGAGGAGCTACGATCTCTTTTCCATTTCGGGCACGATCAAAAGCAGCAATTATGGAAGGAATCTTAGCCGTAATATCGATAGCCTGACCTTCAAATAATTTTTCATCGTACTTGCCGTGGGTATCATCAGAATCTGCAAGCATGGAAACAGCAGTTCTGAGTACAGCCATAGGCTCAGCCGTTTTGTCTGTTGTTTTGATGTAATTCAGAACAGCTTCAGGAAGCTCTCTGTGTTCGATCAATAATTTTTTAAGGCTTTCGAGCTCTTCAGCATTTGGGAGTCGATCATTCCAAAGCAGAAAGCAAACTTCTTCAAACGTTGCATTTTCAGCCAAGGTGTCGATTAAATAGCCGGAATAGATCAGCTCTCCCTTTTGTCCATCTATAAAACTCTTAGTGGTAGAGAATGCTACGATTCCGTCAAGACCTCGGTTAATATGGGGGTATTGTTGCTCGTCAAAGCCTGTGTGAATGCCTTCTGACATTGTTACTCCAAATTTTGTTAATGATAATTTACTCGAAAAGAGCCAACTTAACGCCGTTAACGAATTTCACTTCCGCAGCGTTTAAAGCAGCAAAATATTTTTCCTTTTCTCAATTGAGAAGGGGGCACCGAATATAGTAAAACCGACGCACAATTTTAAGTCAAAAAGTTTTAAAACACTGCAATGAAACAAGTTAGTTTGAAGAAGATATGAAGATGGAGAAAAATTACTTAATCGGTTAATGAGACTTGGCCTCATTCCAGTAGGTATCCATTTCTTCAAGCGTAGAATCTTTCAGTGTTTTGTCGTTTTCTTTGAGTCTTTTTTCGATATGGCGAAAACGATATTCGAATTTAGCATTGGTCTTGCGAAGGCTGTCTTCAGCATTTAAATCAAAATAGCGGCTAACGTTTACGAGCGAGAAGAGTACATCCCCAAACTCATCCGAAAGTTCATCGGGATCACCATTTTCCAGTGCCTGTCGAAATTCCTGTAATTCTTCATCCAGCTTTTCCCAGGCCAATTTCCATTCCGGCCAGTCGAAGCCTACATTGGCAGCTTTTTCCTGCATGCGTTGGGCGCGGATCAGGGCAGGAAGCTGCATCGGCAGTCCATCCAGTGTAGATTTCTTGCCTTCCTTCAGTTTAATATTTTCCCAGTTTTCTGAAACCTGTTCTTCTCCATCAACCTCTGTGTCTCCAAAAACATGTGGGTGTCGGCGAATCAACTTCTCCATCAGCGTGTAGATGACATCACCAATATCGAAGGTCTCGTTTTCGGTGGCCATACGGGAATGAAAAACTACGTGCAGCAACAGATCGCCCAGTTCTTTTTTGAACTCATCGAAGTCATTATTATCGAGAGCGTCAATGGCTTCATAAGCCTCCTCGATCAGATTATCCTTGATGGAATGATGGGTTTGCTTGCGGTCCCACGGACATTCTTTCCGAAGGATCTTTACGAGTTCAACAAGGTCTTCAAACTTCCGGCTTGGCTCCATAGAAATGTTAAGTGTTAAATTTTGAATGATAAATGTGTTCAAATTTAACACTTAACATTGAGCATTTAACATTAATCACGTTTTTTTCTTCTTTTTTTGAGCCGCAGGGAAGAGGATGTTATTTAGTATCAACCGGTAACCGGGGCTGTTGGGGTGAAGTTCCAGATCGGTTGGAGGATCGTTTACGCGATGGGTATAATCTTCAGGATCATGTCCGGCATAGAAAGTGAAGGTGCCATTTCCGTAATTGCCGTGTATATATTTAACCTGCTCACGTCCGGGTGATTCCCCAAGGATGACAACGGATGATTTCACTTTGTCTTTTTGAAAAGCCGTGGTTTGGCCATAAAAACCCCGCACACTGCTTACATGGTTTTGGGTGAGCATGGTAGGAACCGGATCCCATTTTGCCGAAAAATCAAACAAGGTAAAGAAATCAAGCGATTGGTCTACACGGTTGATGCTTACCGGAACATCGATATTGGCATGTTCATATTCAGCAGGATTTAGTTTGATCTCAAAGTTTTCGAAAGCCAGTGTTTTGTCAAAATCCAGTTTTTGCTGGGCGTTGGGGTCGGCAGGGTCCCCATCAAACTGTTCGGGAGCAATGTCTACACCTTCGGCAGCCAGGGCAATATCAAAGGTATCAGTTCCGGAACACATGGCGAACAAAAATCCGCCTTCACCAACATATTCTTTAATAGTGCGGGCGACATCCTTTTTCTGCTCGGAGACAGAAGAATATCCAAGCTCAGCAGCCATTGCTTCCATCTGTTTTACCTGAGCAATATACCAGGGCATATTCCGATAGTTGGCCCAGAATTTCCCAAACTGACCGGTAAAATCCTCGTGATGGAGATGCAGCCAGTCGTATTCATCCAGTTTTCCTTCCAGCACTTCCACATCCCATATTTTGTCATATTCCACTTCAGCATAAGTTAGGGCAAGGGTTACGGCATCATCCCAGGGGAGAGCCTGATCGGGAGTATAAACAGCGATCTTAGGTGCTTTCTCCAGGTTTACCACTGCGGTATTACTGCTGTTACTTTCAACCTGCTGAATGATCTGATTGGCATCCGAAGCACTCATGGTCTCAATGGTGACATTTCGAAATCTGCTTTTTCGGACGATGTCATTTTCAACTGTGGCAAGAAAACTTCCACCGCGATAGTTGAGTAACCACTGTCCGGTTTCCCCATCCACCAGATGATTGAAAATTACACCATAAGCTTTCAGGTGATTGGTCTGTGAAGCATCCATAGGGATAAGCACATACTGCTGTGCGGCAAGTATCCACGGAAATAGAAAAAATAAAGCAACACTGATACATCTCTTGAACATAGGTCAGGAATTTTGTTTGGATAGTTGATTTAATCTTTCACGGGCATAAGGTGCGTAAAAGCCTTGTGGGTATTGTAGAATTAAGTCATCGTAGATCTGCGAGGGTGAATCCGGTTCCGGAAGGTCCATTCCACTGCCGTCATTAGGGTTCACACACTCACTGGCACTACAGGTGTTCACATTCGCACTTGTTGTCATTAATTCAGAAAGTTTGGCCTTTTCCCACAGTAACTTTTCTTTCATAGGGGTGATGGGATTTGACGCCAGATAGGTATGCAAATGTGTGTACTTATCTTTTAAAGACACGTATCGCGATTCAACCAAAAACAAAATAGCATTGTCTTTTAAAGCCTGAAGATCAGGATTCCTGATCATTGTAAAAAACTGAGCAGCACTTTCCCCCGGTTTCCCATTCCGTGCATTGAATACTGCTGAGGAGAAGCCGTCGAGGAGGGCACCGGTACTGTCGGCAGAAGTTCCCTGTTGCAGCCAAAGCCGAAGCTCCAGAGCATCGTTGGCGTAATAAGAGGTGTTTTGCCTGCCCAAAGATTTCAACTGAATGGTTGCGAACTCATAATCGCCGGCATAAAAATCTGTTAAAGCCAGGAAGTAGCGCGTTTTTTCTGCCATGTCTCCAATGTCAGCGATCTTATTGGCCCGGGTAAGTTGAATTCGTGCTTCCGAAAATTCTTTTTTAGCAAGATGAATACGGCCTTCCAGGTAGGGGATTTCCGGAGCATTGTTCAGGCTTTGCATCCTCTTTAAAATGGTTAATGAATGTTCGGCTTTATCCAGGTCAAACACGTGATCTAGGGCCAGTTCTGCCCGTTTCAGATGCACATTGGCCATTCCACTGTAGGAGGTTGTTTCGGTTTCTATGGAATCCAGCATAGAGGAAGCAAGTTGGTACAAGCTGTCTCGCTTGTTGCTGAAATCCAGGTTATAATCATCGATGTATTTTGCCCAGGCAGAGTAGGTGTTGGCGAGTTCTTCAAGTCCGCGCCACTTTACCTCTCCGTAAGTTTTGTCGGTATAATAGGTGAAGGCATCTCGGGCTAATTCAAATTCATTGTTGCGGATGAGTTGACGCCCAAGATTGAAAAGAGCATAGTTATAGCTCTCGGTTCTATTCTCATACTCTTTGGCCGCAGCAATAGCTCGCCTGTATAATTCATTTTCCTGAAGTAACCAGATCTGAAGCTGGTAAAAAGTCCCATAAATTTGAGCTGTCACTGACATATTTGAAAGGCGTTCATTAAGCTCAACAATGGTAATATCATTCAAAACGGGATCGTTGAAGCGTAGCAAACTTCGCTGAATATAGGAGATCTGATTTGGATTCTCTTCCAGCATGGAAAGCCATTCATCTATAGCCAGTTCATATTCACCGGCCCGCATGTAAGCATTGGCAATATCTCCAAAGAAAAGCTGATTATTCTGGAATTCCTTCCGGGCCATTTTGTACACATCAACGGCTTTTAGATACTCCTGTCGGTTGATCATAGTTCGGGCTGTTGAAATAAAAAGCCGGTGGTTCCGGGGGTTGGCCTCCAGGTTTTGCTGCCAGATGTCGAAGGCCTTTTCAGTCTCTCCTTTGTAATGATATAATTCGGCTATGCGAATTTGTGCCAGCTGATTTACTTCCGGCTGGTCGGTGAAGGTCTTGACCACAGATAATGCGCGGTCGTATTGTTTGAGTTGCGTCAGGCAATCGGTAAAACGATCGGCATATTCAAAATTGTCAGGATTTGATTCATGAAGTTCTTCAAGAAGAGGAAGAGCTTCGGCATACTGCTGTTGCTGCATCATGCGAACAGCGATCTGGTAATCGCGGTTTGACTGAGCAAAAGCAGCCGTGCTTAACAGGCTGAAGAGCAGTCCAAAGATGAATAGTTTGGTCAATGTTTTCATTCGCTAAATAATTTCAGGTCAGGAGAGAACAATTTCAATTCCCGGTAAAACCGATTGAGAGGAAATCCTACTACATTATAATAGTCGCCTTCAATCATTTCTACAAACAAAGCACCGAGGTCATCCTGAATACCATATGCTCCTGCTTTGTCCATTGGGTTGCCGGTGCCAACGTAGGCTTTCATATCTGCTATTTCCAACGTGCTGAACACAACATTGGTTTGCTCATTGAAAGCAGTTGTGCGCTCAACGGCGCCATTTTTATCAGTTTTAACAAGTGCAACACCGGTAAATACAGAGTGCGTGTTACCGCTAAGTTGCTGAAGGTAGCTGAGGGCTTGTTGAGGATCAGAGGGTTTCCCCAGGATCTCATCCTGATAAACCACGATCGTATCTGCCCCGATCACTAAACTGTCTTTAAAATTGTGGGCTACATCTTTTGCTTTCAGGAGTGCGAGATCTTCCACAATTTCCTGTGGATCTGAATGCTTAATGACCTCTTCAGCAGCGCTGGGATGTACTTCAAATGAAAGCCCGATCTGTTCTAATAATTTTTTACGTCGGGGGCTTTGAGATGCCAGAATAATTCGGCTCATACCGTATTTTGTTCTTTTATGTTTAGCAGATAATTAAATAACTTAGCATCCATTGAAATTAAATTCCCAATTAAGTTAACCAAAACAAAATGGCAAAACGAGGACGTAAAACTTCCAACTCTCAGCCGATGTTCTTCTCGGCCTACAATTACAAACTTATTGGGATCGCAATATTTTTGATCTTTGCCGGCTTCACTGCAATGTACTTTGAGAATGAGATCAACGGCTTTATTTCACTTTTCATTTCCCCTATTGTAATCATGGCCGGATTCGTACTGGTGGTTTTTGCCATCATGAAGCATGACCGTGATGATGAAAATGAAGCCGTAGAAACCTAAATACGTGCTTCACCGAAAGGTAAATATCTTTTTTTTACTGGCATTGGTATTTGTGTTCATTCTATATGGAGAATCACAAGACCACACCCAAATTTTGCTGGGCATACTTTTCGCTGTTTTACTAGCCACGGTTGCCTTTCTGTTTAACTGGCTAACAATTGATGGTGCCACTGCTGCAGCAATCTGCGGAAGTATAGCTTATGGTATTGGCGGGGTGATGGGAGCTGCCGTCGTACTCATGTTTTTTATAAGCAGTTCTCTGATCTCAAAAAATATATATCAAGAAGGAGTGGTTTCGGATCATTCATTTCGGCGGGATGGCTCTCAGGTCTGGGCGAATGGATTCTGGCTGTCGTTGTGGCTCTTGGTCTGGTTTTTAAGTGATATGGATGTATTTCTTTTGGCAGGTATTGCGTCCATTGCGGCTTCTGCGTCCGACACCTGGGCCACAGAAATTGGGGGAAACAGGTTGAAATCAAAAACCCGTTTACTCACAACATGGAAAGTAGTGCCTCCGGGATCAGACGGAGGTATCAGCCTGCCGGGCACCTTGGCCTCTTTGGCCGGTTCCACTCTCATTGCGATGACCTATTTGGTGCTATCCACAGACAGCAGTTTTGGTGTAGCAGCCGTGATCGCCCTTGCCGGATTTTCAGGCAGTTTTATAGATTCTTACCTTGGCGCTCGATTTCAACACAAAGAAGTATCTAATTTCGTATCGTTGGCGGGCCGGAGATTCCAGATCAATAATAATTTCGTGAATTGGTTCTCTACAGGTGCAGCATCTTTTATCAGTATGATCTTAACCCTAATTATTAGCTTATGAAATGGTATAAAAAGTTACACTGGCAAATTATAATTGGATTGATCCTGGGACTTATCTGGGGATTAGTTGCAAATCTGGTAGGCTTGAATGAGTTTACTACCAATTATATAAAGCCGATTGGAACCATTTTTATTAAGCTGCTGGTATTGATCGCCGTTCCCCTGGTATTGGTCTCGTTAGTGACAGGGGTAACGAGTTTAAATGATACTGCTAAGTTATCCCGGATGGGGGGCAAGACAGTTGGTATCTATGCCATTACTACAATTTTTGCCATCACTATTGGATTATTGACGGTTAATATCATGCAGCCGGGGAAATCACTTCCTCCTGAAACACGCGATCAGCTTCAGCAGACGTACAGCGAATCGATTGATGACCGTAGTGAAACAGCGAAGCAGGTTATGGAAAGAGGCCCGTTGGATTTTGTGGTAAATATAGTACCGGAGAATTTCTTTAGCGCGGCTTCTGATAACTCGAATATGCTTCAGGTTGTATTTGTTGCGATTCTACTGGGAATAGGGATTATTCAGATCGGAGGGAAGAAGGCTGAGACACTTGTTAGTTTTTTCGACGCATTCAACGATGTGATCATCCGTATTGTTGAACTCATTATGTTAACAGCTCCTTACGGGGTATTTGCCTTAATGGCGTCTTTGCTGATCGACCTCGCCGGCGATGATCTTGGCAAAGCACTGGAGTTATTATATGCTCTTGGCTGGTATTGCCTGGCTGTTGTAATCGGTCTTACAATACATGTTTTTGTAGTGTATGCCAGTCTGTTTAAGGCTACCAGTAATATGAAGCTGAGTACCTTTTTCAGAGCTATTCAGCCGGCTATGCTGTTAGGCTTCAGTACAAGTTCGAGTGCGGCAACCCTGCCGGTTACCATGGAGCGTGTTGAAAAGAATTTAGGCGTAGAAGATGAGGTTGCCAGTTTTGTGCTCCCTATAGGTGCTACTGTAAATATGGACGGGACAAGTTTGTATCAGGCCGTGGCAGCTGTATTTATTGCTCAGGCTCTTGGGATGGATCTTACCATTGTTCAACAGTTGACGATCGTTCTTACGGCAACAGCGGCATCCATCGGAGCGGCCGGTGTACCAGGAGCAGGGATCATTATGCTCGTAATTGTGTTAGAGTCCATACAGGTTCCTACAGCAGGTATAGCACTCATTTTAGGAGTCGACCGTATTCTGGATATGTTCCGAACCATGGTGAATATAACCGGTGATGCAGCCGTTGCCGTTGCAGTAGCCTCCACAGAGAATCTTTTAGGAGAAGCACATCTGGATGATTAAAATTCAGAAATACCCGAAATTTAATATGTCTTTATCCTTGAAAATCTGTTAATTGATATATTATAAATTTTCAGTAACACAGGTGCCTATGGCTCTAAAGTTACTATCTCGTAAACTTAGAATAACACTACATATCGCCCTTTTTGTTTGCTTCGCCTTGCTATCTGCAAAGCCGAACGCCCAGTCTGTATTATTACCGGGCGATGTAGTTATTGTATCTGCCAACACAGATACTCAATCCATAGACTTCATCCCGCTTATTGATATTGAGGAAGGAACTTCTCTGTATTTTTCATCTGGTGTTTGGGAAGACTCAACCCAAACTCTGGATGGAAATGAACTTGCCGTAACTTTTCTAAAGGATGTTGATGCCGGTACCAACATTCACATCAATGCTAAAGAAAGCGAGCGCTTTAACGTCGCCGGGAATCTTGATTTTGAAGGCACCTCAAACCGAATATTTGCCTATCAAAAAGCCGGAGATTTTTATCGCCACCTGTTTGCAGTAGGATGGGGAAACGCCCCTGTTTGGAATGCCACTGCTGACGATTCTTTGGGTTCAGATGTACCCGAAACGCTCTTTGAGGATAATTTGTACCTCATGCTTGGAACAGCTTTGAACCACCAGTACTATATCAGAAATGGAGCCAGCGGCACCCGGGATCTGTTGCTCAAGTTCGTAAAAGAGGAAGCCAACTGGCGATCTTCTGAAAAAGCTTTTCCTCCATTTGGTACTTCGTTCAACCTGCTTAAACCACCCGTTATTTTATTTGAGCGAAGTATTTCTACGGTAGCAGAAGATGATTCTGCAGCCGTGCTCAACGTGGCTATTTATGAACACGATGGATCCCGTCTTACGGTGGATGTGATCTTTGATTCCACAAAAAGCATAATCAGCCCACGAGATATAAAAGGCTTTAGCTCAAAAACGTTGAATTTTACCGGTCTGATTGGAGATGCAATGTATGAAGTGCATGTGCCCATACACAATGATTCGGTGTATGAAGGCCGGGAAACAGGGATTTTTACCCTTCAGAATCTTACCAAAGGGAATTTTGGTGACTTCCTGAATCACAGCCTTGTCATAAATGAGAATGAGACTCCGAAAGTTGAAATTGTTTCTGTCTTGAATAATGAGGCAGGTAACTATCAAATCGAGATCAGGAATAATGAAAATGGAGTGGTTTCCCTGAATGGATGGCAGTTGAGTAGTGGCGATCGTTCTTATACATTTGCTAAGCAAACATCCATTTATCCCCAAAAGTCGTTGCTCATAAAGAATAGGGCAGATAATAACAGCCGTGAAAACCGGGAAGATGTAGTGTACGCAGATCTGGAATCCTCATTGCTTAATGAAGAGGGAGGGCGTATGCAGCTTCTGGATTACAATGGCGAGGTGATATCAGAAGTTGACTACCGGCGTATAGTTTCTGAGGAAAAACCGAATGTTACCTCAAATTCCAATAATTTGGTGGTTGACGCTGATGCTCCAAAAGAAAATGCTCCTGTTGTTGGTCAGCCCGCAACATCTCAGATAGCAATGGGGAATACAGCTGCTTCCGGCTGGAAGATAGTTCGTCACGATAAAGAGATCCTTGAGGCTTTCCCTGAGAAGGAATGGATGGTTTGGGATGAACAGCAAACAAGCTTTGCTCCCATCTCGGAGGCTTCAGAGGCCGAAGACCCTACACTGTTGTTTGGCTTTTTCACACCAGATGAAGCTGAAGATCTGCTTACACTGAGCCAAAGCAATACGCTTAGTGAAAATGCAAATGCAGTAGCAACCGATATGTTGGCATTTCACGTATCCGCTTTTGATGTGAATGAAAACGAGCGAATAGACAGGCTTGAAGGGCTTAATTTGGTTTCAAATACGCTAGAGGAGGCGATCTCAGTGAAGCGGCTGCTCGAAGTTATGGAATCCGATTTCCCCGAAGTAGAAGTTGAACCCATAGTGTATGGTTTTGAAAGAGCTCGTTCCGGCGCCCTGAGATACATCCCTCTTATTGAAACTGATTCCATTGCTCCGGGAGCTCCATTTTGGTTGAAACTGGAAACCGTTCAGCCGAAGAAGGAACTTCAGATCTCGAAACAGGTATTGATGAGCAACGCTGAACAGGTGGCCGCATCCGGCACAGAAACTTCAGGTGAAGAAATAAATCGACTTGCTTTTGAATTTGAAGTAGCTGATCCTGATCTTACAGAGACCATGGCAATCGTTATAAGTACGCCGGAAAATTTTGAAACCAATCTTCCTGATCTGAATTCTTATTCAAAATTACAGCTCGCTGATGAGCCATATTTTCATGCAGCTATCTTTGCTATGAATGAATTTTATAGCAAACTCCATGTGCCTTCCGAAACTTCTGCTTCCTTACATTTTCCGATCCATTTTGATATGCATAAAAGTGGCAGTGTTGGGCTTTCAGTAACTGAGTGGCCACAAATTCTGGACGAATGGGAGGTTATTATTGAAGATCTGCTGTTAGAAAAAGAATATATCTTGCGGGATGGATTTACACTGAATTTTGAGTATTCCGGTTCAACCATGAAAGAGCAGGAAGTTTCGGATCAGGCAGATAGAGAACAGCGTTTTATTCTACATCTGAGACCTCCTGGAACAGAGAAAGCAGAGACCGAGGAAGTGACAGATACGCCCAGAGAACTTGAGCTGTATCAAAACTTTCCGAATCCATTTAATCCCATAACAACGATCTCCTTTTTCCTGCCTGAACCCAGAGAGGTCAAACTTTCGGTATTCAATATTGTAGGTCAGCCCATTGCGGTTATTGTTGAAGGAACACTTTCTGCCGGCGAAAAGCACTACGAGTGGGATGCCCGCGAACGCCCCAGTGGTATGTACATTTATCAGCTCGAAGTAGGTAACAAAGTTATGACACGAAAAATGACATTGGTTAAATAATGAACATATTTCGTGTGATAACAGTTATTTCAATCAACCATTCATAAAAACAAAGAGGATACTACTTAATAACTATCATGCAGTTTAAAACAATTCAAGGGGTGGACGTACCCGAAATAGGGCTAGGAACACACAAATTAATTGGCAGGGAAGGTGAAAACACAATCAAATTGGCGCTTAATTTGGGATATCGCCACATAGATACTGCTCAGAGTTACAAAAATGAGCGAGAAGTTGGCAACGCGATCAAACGCTCGCACATAGACAGAGAGGAGATCTTTCTTACTTCCAAAATATGGCATACCCATCTGGAAAAAGCGGATGTACTCAAAATAGCAGAGAATACATTACGGGAAATTGATACTCCTTATGTGGATCTCTTGCTCATTCACTGGCCAAATCACGATGTGGATGTTGAGAAAACACTGGAGGCTTTTCTTTCACTCAGAGATCAGGGTAAAGCGCTGAACATTGGTGTGGCCAACTTCCCCATAAAACTACTGAAAGAAGTTAATGAAGAATTAGGAGCACCTATTTTCTGCAATCAGGTTGAGTATCATCCATTCCTGAGTCAGTTTGACTTACTGGATTATGCTGCTGAGCATGATCTGCTTTTTACAGCCTATTCGCCATTGGCACAGGGTAAAGTGACTGAACATCCTTTGTTGCAGGAATTGGCAGAGAAATACGGAAAATCACCGGCTCAGATCGCCCTTCGCTGGCTGATAGAACAGGAGCAGGTGGTTGCTATCCCAAAAGCTTCTACCGAAGAACATCTGAAGGAGAACATTGACGTGTACGATTTTGCCCTCGAAGATGACGATTTTTATGCCATCGACGATATTGATAAATCAACACGGCTGGTAGATCCTGATTTTGCCCCTGAGTGGGATAACTAAACAGTTAGCTGCACGAAGCTAATGCCAGAATTTGACCATCCTCATTCTTGAGCTGATGTCGATAATTCTGGTGTTCTTCAATTTTTTGCTCTGAAGTTATAATATCTCCGGTACCACTTTCCTGCATAAAAACTATGTCAATATTTTTGATGAGATAGGCTTTATCATCATATGTTTCCATCAGCCATTCTACATAGCGTGCATTGTTTACATGCTCGTTCATGTCCATATCTGACTTGCGAACCACGAATTTTTTCTTCACATCCCCATCTTCAAAAGGCTTGAGACGATCAGACTTTACGGGGAAAACATGCTCTATCTCAGAAAGCCGCAGATCTAATACTTCTTGGGGCATTCGAGTCGGTTTTCGGGTTTTTAGGTTGATCATCATCCAATAGCTGAGACAGGCTCCGATCTGGTTCCCCTCTTCATCCATAATTCGATAATTTCGATAAGCTCGCAGAGCATCTCCGGCAGCCGGCCAGGTTTCAATGGTGATGCTTTCACGCCACTCCGGAAAACGGTCCATCTTGATATCCATTCGATGAAGAACCCAGGTCAGATCTTGCTCATGAAGCTGACTGATATCAAAATTCAGTTGAAGGGCATGATTACCAGCCACTTCCTGGAATAAGGAACAAAGGGCAGGAAGGGTAGTTTTTCCTTTGGAGTCAACCTCGCTTGCACGAATTTTAAACTGCTCTGCATGTTTAGTGATGTCGTTAGCCATAGTTCAACTATTTTTATGAATGAGATCATTATAATAAACAAAAAGACCCCATCAGTTTCACCTGATGAGGCCTGGTTTTCGGGGTACAAAATTCATTATACAGTGACTGAAATTTCGTGCATCACTTCTGCAAAAAGTCGGTGCGATTTCAATCGCTGATCGTGGTCAAAGATGTACGAAGCAGTGATCAATTCATCCACTTCTGTTTTGTTGATAAAATCCGTGAGTTGTTCACTGATCCGTTTCTTATCTCCCACAAAAGAATATGCCAGCATTTGCTTCATAGCCATTTGGTGCTGAAAGGGAATAACTTTGTTAATATCATCAACAGGAGGAGGCAGCGGGTTGCGCTCTCCGGTGATCACACCAACAAACATTTGTTTGGTGGAAGTGGATAGATATTCAGCTTGTTCTTCCGTATCAGCGGCAATCACATTTATGCCGGCCATAACATACGGTTTCTCCAATTGACTTGAGGGCTGGAATTCTTGCCGGTAAATTCGGATGGCATCGGTGAGCTGCTGTGGGGCAAAGTGGCTTGCAAAGGCATATGGTAGCCCCAGTTTGGCCGCAAGGTGGGCGCTATCAGTACTGGAACCCAGGATCCAGATCGGGATCTCGGTGCCTTCTCCGGGAAAAGCTCTGACCTTCCCTGAATTATCTTTGGAAAGATATTTTTGAAGCTGAGCCACATTGTCGGGGAAATTATATACTTCCTGCATTCGGTTAGGGCGTATGGCATGTGCTGTGGTTTGATCTGTGCCCGGAGCCCGTCCCAAGCCGAGATCGATTCTCCCGGGATACATCGTGGCTAAGGTGCCAAAATGCTCTGCAATTATATAGGGTGAATGATTGGGCAGCATAATACCGCCGGAACCAATTCTGATCTTTGATGTAGCCTCGGCCATGTGCCCTAAAAGGACAGAAGTAGCCGAGCTTGCTATATGCTCCATGTTGTGGTGCTCGGCCATCCAAAAGCGATTATAGCCAAGCTCCTCAGTATGAACTGCGAGTTCACGGCTGCGTTCAATAGCTTCTTTGGGATTACTCCCTTCAGTAACAATGGCAAGATCTAATACAGAAAACGGGATCATGAGCTGATGTTTAATTTGAAAGAGTGTTCATTTTTTCTTTGAACCATCTCTTGGTATTCACGCCAATGTAGTACATGGATGGAACCAGGAATAACGTCAGGAAAGTGGCAAAACCAAGCCCGTAAATGATGGTCCAGGCAAGGGGTCCCCAGAATGAAGCGTTATCACCACCGAAGTATAAATTCGGTTCAAAGCTTGCAAACAATCCATAGAAATCTATGTTAAGCCCGATAGCCAATGGGATCAATCCAAGTATGGTTGATGCCGCCGTCAGTATAACAGGATTTAAACGAACAGATCCGCCTTCAATGACGGCATCTTTAAGGTCTGCTCCTTCGTTTCTCAGGATGTCGATATAATCAATAAGGATGATCCCATTTTTAACTACAATTCCCGCTACGGCAATGATTCCCATCCCGGTTAACACCACGGAAATATCCATGCCAAAGGTTGAGAAACCGATGAAGACACCGATCAAGCTAAATAAAACCTGAGACATGATAATGAGGGGTTTACCGATTGAATTGAACTGAGCAACCAGAACCAGGAAAATGAGCATGATGGCTGCCAACAAAGCAACGGATAAAAACTGCCCGGTCTCGGCTTGTTCTTCCTGCTCACCCGTTAGGGATATTTCATACCCTTGCGGAACGTCATAACCCTGTAAAGCTTCGCGGATCTGGGTGTTGATCTCGTTGGCGTTGTAACCTGCTAATACGTTTGAGGATAAAGTAGCAACGCGTTCGAGGTCAATTCGGTTGATGGCACCATAACTGTTTGAAAGTCTTGGTGTTGCAACAGAAGAGATCGGTACAAAACCTGTAGGGGTGCCTACGGTCATGTTCATAAGGTCGATAATGTTGGAACGGTCATTTTCCTGAAGCCGAAGAGTTACATCGTATTCGTCTTCGTCTTCGCGGAAGGTTGAGATCGGTTCTCCGATAAGAGCCGTACGAATGGCTGACCCAACCTGCACATTACTAATGCCATAACTGTTTGCCTTTTCATTATCGATATCAATAATGATCTCCGGGTTGTTTACCTGAAGGTCGGATCGCAGTTCCTCAATTCCTTCTATATTCTGTTCTTGAATGAAGTCTTTAAAGTCTTCCGTGAGAGTGATCAGCTGACCAAAATCGTTTCCGGTGATCTCAATATTGATCGGTTTACCGGTGGGAGGGCCGCTTTGTTCTTTCTCTACAGTTACCGTAGTATTTGGAATATTCTGTACATTTTCACGGATCTGATTCAGTATCTCCTGTGTGGAAACACCATCTCTGTACTGATAATCCACAAACTCTACCGAAACCTTACTTTTGTTCGGGGACGGAGTGGGATCGATGCTATTAGGAGGGTTGGCTCCAATAGCTACATTCGAGATCACGGATTTTACCACCGGATTGTCTCGCCCGATCACTTCATACACCCGATCTTCGAGTTGTTTGTTTACGCGATTTGTTTCATCCAGATCTGTTCCGGCCGGCATTTCATTGTATACGTACACAAAGTTGGGTTCACTTTCCGGGAAGAAGACCACTTTTGGAGAAGCCACTCCCAGCAAGAAAATACTGAAGATCAGGAATACAAAGGTACCACCCAGAACGAACCAGGGGCGCGCGCCAATCAGTATCCACTGTATCATGTCATGGTAAAAGCTTTGGATCTTGGGCAGGGTCTTGTCATTGAATCCCCGGATCATGGGCTTGAGGACAAAGCGCTCGAGCAACCAAAGCAGATAAATGAATACGAGCAGATTGGCTACGAACATACCGCCTGTCAGATAGAAGATAACCGCCAATACGGCTACAACAGCTGAAGCGATCCATAAGAAGCGGTTGTCATGTTTCTCTTCTTTTTTGACATCCTTATCGCCTTCATTCATAAAGGAAACGGCAAAAACAGGATTCATGATAAGCGCCACCAGCAGCGATGCGACCAGCGTAAGTATTAACGTTACGGGCAGGTAGATCATAAACCGACCAATAATACCACCCCAGAAAAGCAGCGGAATGAATGGCGCGATAGTGGTAAGCGTACCTGTAATGACCGGAAGGGCAATTTCACCGGCGGCACGTTTGGCTGCTTCAATTTTACTGAGTTCACCTTTACTAACATGGCGGTAAATATTTTCAACGATCACAATGGCGTTATCTACTACAATTCCCAAACCAAGGATGAGCGCAAACAGCACTACAATGTTTATGGAAAAGTCGATGGTGGGCATCACGGCGAAAGCGATGAGTGAGGACAGCGGTATCGCCAGCCCTACAAAAACGGCATTCTGCACGCCCATGATGAACATCAATACAAGTACCACAAAGAAGAACCCGAGAATTACCGTATTGAACAGGTTCGAGACGCTGTCTTTAGTATCCTGAGACTGATCTCCGGTAATGGTGATATTCAGGCTTTCCGGAAATTGTGTTTGCTGAAGTTCTTCAACAATAGCGATGGCTTCTTCTGATGTTTCGATCAGGTTTCCGCCACTTTTCTTCTTCACATTAATGGTGATAACGGGTTCGCCATTCAGGCTGGCATAACTTTCACGGTCCGCGAAATCATCTTGTACGGTGGCTATGTCTTTGAGATAAACTTCATCACCGGCAGCGTTTTGCAGGATGAGGTTTTCCAGATCACTTGCTTGCTCAATTTCACCATCCACGCGAACAGAGCGCTCCATGGCTCCGATATCAAGCTGTCCGGCAGAAACCGTCATATTCTTGCTTTGCACGCCCAATCGGATATCATTGAAGTTGATTCCGGTTGCCTGCATCTTATTCAGATCTACATTCACCTGAATTTCACGCTCAAGGGCACCTACTATCTCAGCCTCGTTCACATCCGAGATACTTTCAACCCGGTCCTGAATTTCGTCGGCAAACTTTTTAAGCTCAACCAGGTCAAAACTACCCGAAAGGTTGATATTGAGAATGGGCTGGTCGTCGAGGTTAAAGTCGTTTACCTGAGGTTCTTGAGTAAGCTGGGCGGGTAACTCGGCGCGGGCTTTTTCCACGGCATCGTTCACTTCTTGCTGAGCTACAAGCTTGTCCTTATCAGTGGTAAATTCAATAGTGATGATAGAAGTGGCTTGCTTCGACACGCTGCTTATTTGATCGATCCCGTCAATGCCCTGCAGTTCTTCCTCAATAGGGCGGGTGATGACGTTCTCAATATCAGCGGGAGAGGCACCTGCGTATATCGTAACCACGTTGAAGATCGGAATCTCAACTTCCGGAAAAGACTCCTTCGGCAGCGTGATGTACGAATAAATACCAATGATGGTGATCAAAACCGTCAGCAGATATACTGTTGTACGATTGTTGATCGCAATACTCGAAATCTTAAATTCTTTGAAATCCATGTTCTTTTACTAGGTTCGGTTCAATTAATTTTCCTGGATTGAAATAGCTACGCCATCAGAAAGGTTGGCATATCCGGCTGTGATAAGCAGGTCGCCGACTTCAAGTCCATCGGTGATCACCAAGTCATTTTCATAATTATAACTGGTTTTGACAGACCGGTTTCTGGCAACCCATCCATTTTCTGTTTCTTCAGCTACAAACACATAGCGGTCATTATTAGCCAGCTGCACAGAATTTACCGGGGCAACGATCTGATCATATAGCGTAATGTCGTTCACCTTTACTTTTGCCATCATGTTTGGGCGGATATTCTCAATAGTGTTCGGCAAAAAGACTTCAACCCCAAAAGTTCGATTAGATGGGTTGATGGCTTTGCTGACCACATCAAGTTTTTTGGTGACGCTTTGATTCAGGCTGGGAAGTATGATCTCAACGCTGTCAGTTGCGTTGACAGTGGTAATGTAGGACTCAGAAACTTGTGCGGTAACTTTCATAGCATCCGAATTGGAGATCTGGAAAACCGGCACCGATGGAGCAACCGTTTCACCTACTTTCAGGTTAACACGGTCAACCGTACCGGAAATGGTAGCACGGATGGTGTAATAGCTGTACTGCTCTTCAAGTGTGGTTAACTGGCTCTTGGCAGACTCATACTGCGTTTTCGCCTGAAGGAATTCCACTTCAGAACCAATGTTCTGCTCGCGCAGGTTTTTCTGACGCTCGAATAGTGTTTTGGCCAGTTCAAGCTGGGTCTTCACCTGCTCAAGCTGACTACGGGTGATCTCACCATCCAGTCTGGCAAGTACATCACCTTTTTTTACATTTTGTCCGGCTCTAACCATGATCTCTTCAACTTCTGCTGAAGTTTTTGGGGTGATCATGATGGTCCGGTCTGATTCAACATCTCCCTGAACCGTTACAAACCGTTTAAAGGTCTTGGGTTGAATTTCCTCCACATAAACGGGAGTGATTCGGGCATTTTCATTTTCACTATTTACATCCCCGTTGCCATTTCCGCAGGCAGTGATCAGAAGTAATAGTGCAAGTATCGAGATTTGAGATTTCATTTGAGTCAGTTTCATATTATTTGAGTTCGATATTTTCTTTGATTTCCTGAATGTCGTTGGCTACAAAAGGCACCTGGCCTACCGCCTGATCGTATTGTGCTTTAGCAGATAGATAGCCGGATACCATTTGGGCGTAATTGATCTCAGCCTGGCGAAGTTGCAGTTCCGCATCATTCAATTCCTGCTGAGAGCCAACCCCATTTTGGTAGCGAATCTGCGCCCGTTCGTAACCACGCTGGGATTGTGTAAGTGCTTTCTGGAGTGCATCACTTGTTTGAAGTGCTTCTTTTACACTTTGGCGTGCTGTAAAAATTTCCTTATTGGCCGTTTGTTCGGCTTGAAATTGTTGAAGCTCGGTATCCTTAATCTGGATCTTAGCACGTTGAACAGCCACATTTCGGCTCAGTCCCTGAAAGATCGGAAGCTGTACGCCAACGGTTAGCGTCTGTGAGCGTGCGCGATTACTTTCATTCCCAAAAAATACCGGGGTGCCGGCTTGAGAAGCAGTCCAGTTCAACCCATACTGAGCAAACACCGTTGGTAAATAAGAGCTGCGCTGGGCATCAAGCTGTTTGCCTTGTAGTTGTTTCTGCAGTTCAAGAACCCGGAGGTCGCCTCTGAAATCCATGGCTTTCTCCAGGGAGATCGAATCGGCTTCAAGAATCAGCGGAGTTTGTTTGTCCACTTCCTTGATGGCCAGATTCTGTTGGTCTTCGGCGTTCTGAGAACGAATATTGAATTCGCTCAGATCTCCTTTAAGCTCAATGGAAAGCTGAACCGGGAGCCCCATCACATTCAGTAATTCCTGTTTAGCTTCCTTTACATCATACTCAGTGGTGGTAAGCTGCGGTTCCAGGTTACTTAACTGAACTTCTAGCTGCAAAACCGCATAATCATCCACAAAGCCCTGTTCGGCAAGTTTCTTGGTGTCTTCAAGGTTTTTTCTGACCCGGTCTACCTGAGCTTCGATCAAACGCTGCCGTTCTTTGGCTACAAGCGCCTGATAGTAAATGACACGGGTCTGTGTTACTATTCCCTGAGCCGTGGCACGCATTCCTTCTGATTGTGCCGCTTTCACCAGCTCAGAGCTGCTGATGCCCACAAAAGCCTGACCATTGAAAATAGTCTGGGAAACAGTAAAGCCTCCCTGCCAGTTATTGTCGGTACCGAAAGCAACCGGGATCAGTTCGTTGGGATCGGCATTGGGGTCAAAGATGACGGCCGGAATGAAGTTGACCGGAACTTCGAGGTTTCGGGTGTAATTGGCCGATGCGGAAATATCCGGCATCACATTACTCCAGGCATTCTGGATCTGCTGATCAGCGTCTCTTACGGAAAGTAAGGACCGTTTCATCTGCGTGTTATTAGCCAATGCAATTTGTATGGACTGCTTCAGATCGATGGTTTTTCCGAGGGTATCGGCGATCGTTCGGCTGGATTGTGCGGGTAAAAGGGAAGTTAATCCAAGTCCAAATATCAGGGTGAACATCCCGCAAAGTTTGAGGGGATGGGCAAGAAATCGTCTCATAGAATACAAATTGAAGTGATTTTTGGGTTGATTATTCGTGTTACTGAGTTTGGTCATTTAATTGTATGTCGAGAAATTCTTCTAACAGTTTGGGAATTGAAAGTTCATTTTCCTCAAGAACCTTCGTTGCACTTTTATGGGTACCGGACAAATAAAAATTCAACATCCCGCTCATCTGAAAATTCAGCATCAATGATAATACTTTGGGTTGAAGGCGGGTCTGAATGCTACCATCCTGAATTCCAATTTGAATGGCACGAACCATTAGCATAAAAAGCTCATCTTCAATATTCTTGCAGTCCTCTACGATGGAAGGAGTCTCAGGTTTCCCCTGATTGTTTTCTTCTTTGATGTGCTCATAAATAACCATGGCTTTTGTGAAAGCAGCATTCTGCGTGATGGTATTGAGGAAGGTGAGCATCATATTCTTTACAAGTTCAGCCCCGGGCAGATCTTGTTTTATTACATGTAGAAATTTTTCGTGCAAATGCTGGAGCCCGCGTTTTTTAACAGCCTGATGCAAGGTAGATTTATCATTAAAATAAAGATATAAAGTTCCCTTGCTGAGCTCCGCGCGTTCAGCGATCTCTTCCATTGTTGTTCTGTCAAATCCCTGCTCTTCAATTAACTCAATTACTGCAGTCAGAATTTGATCTCTTCTTCGTTTTTTTTCGCGCTCTTTACGCTCTTTAATTCCCATTGCTGACTCTTGGTCATTCAGTGACTGAAAATTTGTTTCTTAAGTTTACTGACTATTAAACAAAATTAACAGCCTATAGTTCATTTAATTTTTAGGGAAGGGACAGCTAAAGAGAGTGTAATACGGATAGCAGAATCGTAATTAAAGTATTAGAAAAGCGCTTTCAGAATCCATGATTACAATCTGCAACAAGCTATGAGAACTATTTTAAAATAATATTAATGAACGGCCGGTCATTTATTGTGCGCAGATATCAGGTGAGATCGTTTTCTGCCTTGAACTTTTGGATCAGCTGTTCTGTCTGTTTAGCTAAAAACCGATGGAAGTCATTGGCTTTCTGTAGCCGGGTCTCATCCGTATCGGTATCATTTTTCACAAACGATAATCCGTTTCTTGTGATTGTCTCAAGATCGCGGGCTAAATGTAACTGACGCTCCATAAAGTCAACAATGGAGCCTTCCTTAAGCTTGAAGTACATTTGCCGCTCTCCCTTAATGCGCACTTTTTCGATCAGTCCCTGACTGATCAATAATCGGGTCATGTTGCTTACTGAGGCTTTGCTGATCTCCAGGTTTTCCATAAGATCCGGAAAGGATTGGTGAGGAGGATCACAGATCAAAAGCCAGCCTAAAATTTGTCCATATATGCGGGGATGCCCCAGCTCCTCTATCTTTAAACTGAAGTCTTCAACAAAATTATGTTTCGTAGAATAAGATGGCTTGTTCACGGGCATGAATTTAGGTATGAATGAAAGTCAAATTTACGACTTTAAATGCTAAAGTGAGATATATGATTCCCCAAATAAATAACCGGAAAATACATACTCCGATTTGTATTCTCCAATCGCCATGTGGATTTTTAAATTCAGGGAATCAAATTTTACCTTCAGGTATGCATGTTTGCTTCTTCTCCCTTCACAGAAGTTGAATACTAAATCTATCCTGATAAAGGCAGAAGGTTATGCCCATTCTATTGGGTAATACCATCCGACTGATTCCCCATCACTTCAAACCAATCGATATGACGGGTGAGGTACATGACTAGAGCCAATACCACAAACAAGCCGATACTGCCCATCAACAATGCATAATCCTGAAGCTGGAGAAGGATGTATAAATATCCATACAACAGTATCAGTACGCAAAATACAATGCCGGTTTTAAGTTTATCTGCCAGCACCCGGAAAGAGTAGACCGAGATCAAACCTATGATAGCTGTGGCTGCGATCAGGTAAGCAAATTTGAACATCATGTATTCTGAGATCGAAAGCAGTAAGGTGTAGAATACCAGTAATGCAAAACCAATGAGAAGATACTGAACCGGATGAATGCGTTTTTTGGTCAGTAATTCCATCATAAAAAAGGTGAGGAATGTCAGCGAGATGAACATGATAGCATATTTGGCCGTACGCATCGTTTTTTGATATTCATCTACTCCCAGCAAAAGATCTACCCCAAAGGAAGAATTAGCCACTTCCGCATTGGGACCTTGCCATTGCTGCGGGAAATTCCGGTTTAAATGCAGCACTTCCCAGGAGGCACTGAAACCGGACTCATCGACTTCCCTTTGAGCCGGAAGGAAGGTGCCGGTAAAACTCGGATCGGTCCATTCGGATGTTAGCGTAACGTTGGTCTGTTTGCCAACAGGGGCAAATTGTAGTCCCGAGCTTCCATTGAGATTTAAGTCGAAATCAAATTTGTATTCGGAATTGGTTTCGATATCAGGTGAAATGGAAATGCCGGAAGCCACCACGTCATCAGAACTGACGCCCGGATTAGCAAGAAGTTCGTTTCCATTCCAGTTTATAGTGATGAAATCCTTAATACCTGTCATATCAGAAATTCCCACCCATACAAATGCATCTTCCGTCATTAGATCTTCAGCAGGCACATTCAGGTTTTCAAGATCCAAAGAGGGGAAGCTGCCCGATATCGAAAGTTCACTGTTGTATACAATGGCTTTATAAAGTCCTCGATAGCGCACCTCCGGAGATAGATTTCCATCTATTTCGAGGTTCTCCGGCAGAAAATGAGCATAGCGAGTGGTTTGCTGAGTTTTGCCTTCAGTGGTGTAATGGTGTGTGTATGGAATACTAAGCACCGGTCCGATGATGACCTGTTCTTTTCCCCACTTCTGACTGATCTCCTGCGCAACGGAATCTCGTCTGTTTTCACGTTCACGGATCAAATTCTGGATCAACAAGGAGGGAATGAGAAGCACCAGTGTCAGCACGCCAATGATGGTTAGTCGCAATCCCAGTGAGCTTTTTAGTTTTTTCATGATCGAACCCCATCTTGGTTATTATTTGAAGAAATGACATCTGAATACCAAAATAATAATCCTGATATCGCAAAAAGTACAATGAACAATGCATTGATCCCAAGGATCTCCACCAGGGGACTAAAAGGTTCAAGGTGCATGCCTTTGTTTATGGCTGCGAGGGTGACGGATGCCTGAGCCAGGATCATGGCAAGCATGGTAAATGCCATACCTTTGGGGTGAAACCGAACCAAAAGACTGCCGGCGATTCCTGCCAATATCACTCCAAAATACCATAGGTTTATGAGGTTGTCTTCAGATCCTATGATGCCCACCGCTAAATTTGCCAATATCAGGAATAATCCTGCAAAAAGTCCCAACCCGACCGCTACCCGATAGGCAAGTTGGGCTGATTTTCTTGTGATAAGTAAATAGGACATACCGGTGCCAAAAATGAGTATTCCGGCCAGTATAAAATCGCTCAAACTCCACGTCACCTCATCTGTGAATTGCATGGCTGCCAAAGGGATCAGCAGCAGTGTGCCGGTTAAGAGAGCGAGATAGGAAATAGATTTGCTTAGGGCGTTTTCTGTTTGCATAAGTTTTACCTGTTTAGATATTTGTTAGTTGAAAGAACTTTGTATTACAAAGTAGTTGTATAAATTTTTTTTACTGGATGTTAATTCTGCTGCGAACGGAGTTTTGATCTGCTGAATAAATACCAGCCGGTTCCGACCAATATAAGTGCAAGAGGAAGAGCACCCGGCTCACCTTCAGACACGATCATAAAGGTCACCAAAGCGAGACCAATAAAGAGGGTTAAAAGTGAAAGAAGGCGGTGTATTCTGAGTTTTTTAAAGTGATCTGATTCCATAGCTATTGTTGTGATTTTATGATCTGTTCCAGAACGTTGAGATGTTCGTTAAATGCTTTCTTGCCCTCCGGCGTCATAGAATAGCTGGTGTTGGGTTTATTGTCGATGAAGGATTTTTCTACTGCCACAAAGCCTTCCTGTTCCAGCTTTTTTATGTGGGTAGCTAAATTTCCGTCCGTCACGTTCAGGAACTCTTTCAGGGAAGTGAAATCCAGGGAATCGTTGACCGCCAGGGCAGACATGATCCCAAGCCTGACCCGGTTCTCAAATGCTTTATGTAGATCGTCGAATGATACGTTCACTGCTGATCACCGCTCGAACCTAAAGTGCATATAAATTCCATACACGATATGAATTCCGCCAAACCCGATCGCCCAAAACAGCAATCCGGATTCAATAAAACCAAGATTTAATAGTCCAAGTATCATCTGTGTAAAACCCATCAGCCGGACTTCCCGGATGGTGTAGAATCCGGCGTTGTACAAGGCAAGTCCATAAAAAATAAGGGTGAGCGGAGCCATGAGCCCTGTCAACCCATACTGCAACAATAAGAGGGTCAGCAAACCTCCCGTAAAAAGCGGAACGGCCATACTTGCAAGCATTCGCTTAGACGTGCTGTTCCAGGCAGATTCGTCACTTTTTTGAGCTTTTCTGCGAGAATCCAGGAGAGCACTGATCAGGGAAAGCACTAAAACTCCACCGGCAGTTAATAGTATATTTGTCAGATCGGGGTAGGAGTAGAAGATCTGATCTGGCTGAAATCCTAAAAAGCTGTTCGCTATCCAGGCTCCTGCCAGGGCATAACTACCTGCCAATATCCCCGCCCAGCCCGAGAGCGATAAAAATTTGGAAGACCGCTCCATCATGGAACGGATCTGAGCGATATCCTGAATGTAATCCTGTTGTTCTTTCATGAAAAGTACTTTTTAATTCAAAGTAGGTATGAATTTATTGTTTTGCAATAGGATCCCTAAAAATAATTTTGGAATGGAACACGGATGATGTAGATCGGGCGGATGATCACGGACTCGGTGGATTAGGGGGCGGTGGATGATTTTGCGTATTATCGGGAACCATGATTTCCAAGATTTAGGGATCATCAGGATTTTATGGCCGACTCCGTAGCAGTCAAATGTTTGTAACCCGGGGATTGGGCTGGGCGCTGTTTTAAACACAATTGAACTAGTAGTCAGGGTAGGAATTCCCAAACAGGGCGTTGGGAACGAGGCTAACGAGATAAACGAGGGTTATGGGAGTGGGTTGAACTTACAAATCGGCCATTCGGTTCGTCGGTCATGCATAAATCTCACCATAATAATATTCGGTTAACTAACCAACGAATAACGATTAACGAATCTCAATCCACACATGAGTTCAAATCATATTTTTCCTATCTTCAAGACTCTGTAAAACTCAACACTCACACACATCATAATTAATGTCGCATAAGACTTCCGCTCAGATTCGTCAGGATTTTTTTGATTTCTTTGCCGAAAAAGAACACGCCATTGTTGACAGCGCTCCCGTAGTCCCCAAAAACGATCCGACCCTGCTATTTACCAACGCGGGGATGAATCAGTTCAAAGCCATTTTTCTAGGGGAAGAAGATGCACTGAAACATGAAGGCAAATTGTGGAGCCGCGCTGCCGATACGCAAAAATGTATTCGTGTAAGCGGGAAGCACAACGATCTCGAGGAAGTTGGTCACGATACCTACCACCATACCCTATTTGAGATGTTGGGGAACTGGTCGTTTGGCGATTATTTCAAAAAAGAAGCCATTGGCTGGGCCTGGGAATTGCTGGTAGATAAATGGGGACTCGATCCCGACCGATTATATGCCACCGTTTTTGAAGGCGATGAAGCCGACAGCTTGCCCGTGGATGACGAGGCGATCGAACTATGGAAAAGTGAGACGTCCATCGACCACGACCACATCCTGAAGTGTAGCAAGAAAGATAATTTCTGGGAAATGGGTGAAACCGGTCCGTGTGGACCGTGTTCGGAAGTGCACATTGACCTCCGTTCAGATGAAGAGCGCAAGAATAAGCCCGGCCGTGATCTGGTTAATATGGACGATCCCCGGGTGATGGAGATATGGAACCTGGTATTCATTCAGTTCAACCGGAAACCGGATGCTTCTCTCGAAAAACTACCCGCCCAACATGTGGATACCGGAATGGGCTTTGAGCGTGTTTGTGCGGTGTTGCAGGAGAAAACATCCAATTATGATACCGATGTGTTCACCCCGTTGCTGGATGAAATTTCTGATATGGCCGGCTTGACCTATGGTGAAGATGAAGAAAAAGACATCGCCATGCGGGTAATTGCCGATCATATTCGAGCAGTGACCTTCTCTATTGCTGATGGAGCTTCTCCAGGGAATGACGGCCGTGGTTATGTGATCCGCCGAATTTTACGTCGTGCTATCCGCTACGGCTGGGATGTGCTGGATTTCAAAGACCCGTTCTTCTACAAATTGGTGGATGTATTGGCGGAGCAATTCAAGGATGTATTTCCGGAGATCAAGGCTCAGAAAGAGTATATTATAAATGTGATCCGCTCGGAAGAAAAAAGCTTTCTTAAGACCCTTGGACAAGGAATTGAACTGTTCAACGAAATGGTGGAAGGGGAGAAGAAACTGTCCGGTGAAGATGCTTTCAAACTTCATGACACCTACGGTTTTCCCATTGATCTTACTGAGCTGATGGCTCGTGAGCGTGGCGTTGAAGTAGATGTGGATGGTTTCAATAAACATATGAAGGCTCAGAAAGAACGCGCCCGTGCTGCCGGAAAGTTTTCAGTGGATCAATCTGACTCCAAAAAATGGAATGTAGTTAAAGAGTCTGATGAATTTGAGTTTGTAGGCTATGATGATGCCGAGTCAGAAGTTGAGATCTTAGCGTATCGAAAAGAAGGCGACAGATTTGCGTTACAATTAAACCGGACACCCTTTTATGCCGAAAGTGGGGGACAGGTAGCCGATACCGGTCTCATTACCAATGGGGAGGAGTACATCAAAGTTCTTGATGTGAAAAAGTCCAACGGTCAGTTCGTTCATTATGTGGATAAGCTGCCTGAAGATCTTTCCGGAACGTGGACTGCTTCCATTGATTTTGACAGACGGGTTGAAATTCAAAAACATCACTCCGCTACGCACTTGGTTCATGCTGCGTTGCGTGGAATTCTGGGAGATCACGTAGCTCAAAAAGGATCGCTTGTGGATGAACATCACCTGCGTTTTGACTTCTCTCACTTTGAAGCGATGACAGATGAGCAGCTGGATGAAGTGGAAAAATTGGTGAATGAGAAGATACAGGAGAACATCCCGCTTCAGGAAGAACGGAATGTTCCGATCGACGAAGCAAAAGAGCGTGGTGCCATGATGCTTTTTGGTGAAAAATATGGCGAGACCGTACGCGTGATCACCTTTGATGAAGATTATTCCGTAGAACTGTGCGGCGGTACGCATGTGGGGGCCACCGGTGAGATCGGCTATTTTCGGTTCACACAGGAAACCTCTGTAGCTGCTGGCATTCGCCGAATTGAAGCGGTTTGTGGAACACAGGCTGATAAAGTCCTTCGCGATGAAAAGAGATTATTGCAACAAGTGAAAGGAGCCATCGGTCAAACTCAGGATCTGGCTGCCGATGTACTAAAACTGATCGAGGAGAAGAAAGCGCTCGAGAAAGAATTAGAAAAAGTGCAGATGCAGAACACCGGCGCACAATTGGATGAGTATATCCAGAAGGCTGGTTCACTGGATTCAGGTATCAAACTGGTGAAAGGAGAGATCCCCGGTGCCGATATGGATGCACTGAAACAACTTGGATACGACGGTATTGAAAAGACTAAGAAAAACACCGCTATTGTTCTCGGAGCAAAAGATGAGGAAGAAGGTAAAGTGTACCTGATGGTTGCTTTAACTCAAGACCTTATCAAAGAAAAAGGATTGAAAGCCGGAGCACTTGTCGGTCAGCTTGGAAGACTTGTAGGAGGTGGCGGCGGCGGTCAGCCTAACCTTGCAACCGCCGGCGGACGTCAACCCGAAAAACTATCCGAAGCTCTCGATAAAGTGAATGAATTGATCGAGGATTCGATTCAATAAATGAGTTTTAATAACCCAAAGAGTTGTCATCCTGAGCGTATAAAAAGCTAACTTGAATGAATCTGTATAACGCGAAGGATCTCAAAAGTTGAATACTAGAAGGCATTTAAATTTGATATCCCTCGTGTTAAATACCATTTACCTAAATAGCTTTTGAAGTACTCGGGATGACAAGTTTTTAAATGTAATTTTGATATTGGCACTGGCGCAAGCGTTACCCGAGCATTCGGGATTTGGTGTTGAATTTAAGACAACATTGGTCCAAGCGGACGCTTAAACCAGTTTGCACCAGTATTTTTATTGGGATAAAAACTGTTTATATACGGTGAAAAAGTTATCGGTAAAGTAATTTTAGGTAAGTTATTGTAACGAATAGAATCAAATCACAAAAACTTCATAAAAAATGGATATATTTGCGTCCCTTTTTGACTTGACGCAAAAAATGACTTGAATAGATAATTATGGCTAAAAAGAAAAAAGACGAAATTAATTTTGCCCCTCGCGGGATCGGAGACGAAAAAGACGGCGCTGTACAAAAAGGCGTGGATCTTCCTTCCCCAACCAGAAAAAAACACAAATCCCTTGGCTTGAGTGAAGACGATCTCAAAGCCATGTATGAGCAGATGTATCTTCAGCGACGGTTTGAAGAACGTGCCATGCAACAGTATCAGAAAGGGAAGTTTGGTGGATTTCTGCACCTTTATATAGGTCAGGAGGCTATTTCTACCGGAACCGTGTTTGCCCTGAATGATGATGATGATATCATCACGGCTTATCGCGATCACGGCTGGGGATTATGCCGTGGTATTACTCCCAATGAGGGCATGGCTGAATTATTTGGTAAGAAAACCGGATGTTCCAAAGGGAAAGGCGGTTCCATGCACTTCGCCAAAACAGAAAATCACTTTTGGGGCGGCTACGGAATTGTAGGTGGCCATATTCCCATCGGTGGTGGACTCGCATTCGCGAACAAATACAATGATAACGGTCGTATTTCTGCCACCTTCTTTGGAGATGGAGCAGTAGATCAGGGTGCGTTGCATGAAACGTTCAATATTGCTCAGCTTTGGGGACTGCCTGCCATTTTTGTAGTAGAAAATAATGGGTATTCTATGGGAACGGCAGCCCGCCGTCATACGGTAGCCGAGATCGTAGACCGTGCAAAAGGCTATGGTATGAAGAGTAAAGTAGTGAATGGAATGGATGTTTTTTCTGTGTATGAAGCTATGAAAGAAGTGTCCGAAGATGTTCGCGAAAATTCCGAGCCTTATTTCTTAGAGATAAGAACTTATCGATATCGCGGTCACTCCATGTCAGATCCTCAGAAATACAGAACCAAAGAGGAACTGGAAGAATATCAAAAGAACGATCCAATTGAGCGATTGAAGACTTACTTATTGGATGAAGATATCCTCTCTGAGAAAGAAATTGAGGAAATAGATGAGAAGGTAGAACAGGAAGTATTGGATGCCGTGGAGTTCGCGGATAATTCAGACTTTCCGGATGAGTCGGCACTCTACGAGGATATGTTTGCCGAAGACGAACCTTATTTCCACAACTAATTTTTAAACTGACTATATAAAGTAATGGCTGAATTACAATTTAGAGAAGCAATACGAGAGGCAATAGACGAGGAAATGGCCCGTGAAGAGAAAGTCTTCATTATGGGTGAAGAAGTTGCCGAGTACAATGGTGCATACAAAGCTACCGAAGGATTGTTAGATAAATACGGTTACAAGCGCGTTATCGATACGCCGATCTCCGAGCTCGGGTTTTCCGGAATTGGAGTTGGTGCTGCGATGAATGGACTTCGTCCCATCGTGGAATTTATGACGTTCAACTTTGCCGTACTCGCACTCGATCAGATCATCAATCATGCTTCGAAAGCAGGTTATATGACCGGTGGACAAATTTCGATGCCTATCGTTTTTCGTGGGCCGAATGCTTCTGCAGGACAACTGGGTGCTACGCACTCCGTGGCCTATGACTCTATGTACGCTCAATTCCCCGGGTTGAAGGTGATCTATACGTCTGAGCCTGATGACGCCAAAGGACTTCTGAAGTCTGCCATTCGTGATGACAATCCTGTGATCTTTATGGAATCGGAGCAGATGTATGGAATGAAGGGCGAAGTATCTGAAGAAGAAGATTATATCATCCCGATCGGTAAAGGAAAGGTGAAGCGTGAAGGAAGTGATGTGACCATTGTTGCTCACGGAAAGATGTATCACGTAGCGAAAAAAGCTGCCGCACAACTTGAGAAAGACGGTGTGGATGCAGAGATCATTGATCCAAGAACGGTGAAGCCATTGGATCTTCCGCTGATCGTGGAATCCATCAAAAAAACCAACCGATGTGTGGTTGTGGATGAAGCGCATCCGTTTGCCGGTTTTGCAGCTGAGATCGGATTTCTGATCCAGCGTGAAGCATTCGATTATTTGGATGCTCCCGTTCAGCGTGTTACACTTCCTGATGTGAACGCACCCTTTGCCAAAAACCTTTTTGATGCATGGCTGCCTGATGCGAAGCAGGTGATCGATGCCGTGAATCAGGTTACTTACAGGAACTAAGTGAAAAAGTGAGAAGGCAAAATGCAAAAGTGAAAAGTGTTCCAAAGTTTGTTTTTTCCTTTTCACTTTTGCCTTTTCACTTACACACCTGTTACATTGAAATAGATAACAAAACAATTTTAACAACTCACTCAACAGAACAGATCAAGAATTATGGCCATTAAGATTGAAATGCCGAAGCTTAGCGACACCATGGAAGAAGGGGTGATCGCTTCGTGGAATGTAAAAGAAGGAGATGAAGTTTCAGCCGGCGATATCATTGCCGAGGTAGAGACCGATAAAGCCACGATGGAAGTAGAAGCCTTTGACGAGGGAACCGTACTCAAGATCCTCGTAGATGAAGGCGATGCAGTTCCATTAGGTGGGCTGATGGCCGTGCTGGGTGAAGAAGGAGAAGATATTTCAGATATCCTGGAAAGTGCCGGTTCTGCCGATTCAGGTTCATCTGAAGAAAAAGCCGAGCCTAAAGAGTCTGCTTCCGAAGAAAAAGAAGAAAAATCCGGTTCCGGAGAAGCCACATTAACCTCCCCCAAGTCTGAGAGCAGTTCTTCGGATTCAACGGGCGAGCATGGTCGTATCCTGGCCTCTCCATTGGCTCGTAAAATGGCTGAAGATAAAGGCATTGACCTTTCCCAGGTGGATGGCTCAGGTCCGAACGGTCGTATCGTTAAAGCTGATATTGAGGACTTTAAAGAAACAGCCGCACCGGCAGCTGCACCTGCACAGAGCTTCGAAAGCCTGGAGAGCAAAGAGATCAAAGTTTCTCAAATGAGGAAAGCTATTGCTCGTCGTCTTTCAGAAAGTAAGTTCACCAATCCGCATTTTTATGAGACCATCGACATTGATATGAAAGCGGCCATGGCTGCCCGTAAGTCAATGAATGATGCCAATGATATTAAGATCAGCTTCAACGATATTGTAGTTAAAGCTTGTTCTATCGCACTTACGCGGCATCCTTACGTAAACAGCTCCTGGAATGATGATGTGATCAAGCAACACGGCGATGTACACGTTGCAGTTGCTGTGGCTATTGAGGAAGGACTGATGACTCCGGTTATTCGTCATTCTGACAAGAAAGGATTATCGCAGATCTCTTCCGAAACAAGAGAACTGGCCGGACTAGCACGCGAGCGCAAACTACAGCCCGAACAGATGGAAGGAAGCACCTTTACCATCAGTAACCTGGGGATGTTTGGAATCGAGGAATTTACTGCGATCATCAACCCTCCGAACGCATGTATTCTGGCAGTTGGTGCGATCCGCGACGTACCCGTTGTGGAGAACGGCGAAGTGGTTCCCGGCAAGCGCATGAAAGTAACGCTCTCCTCTGATCACAGAATTGTGGATGGAGCGAAAGCAGCTGAATTCTTGAATACTGTACGTAATCTGTTAGAGAATCCACTTTCCATGTTGCTGTAGCATATAGCAACATCAAGTAATTTAGAGCCCCGCTTTTTGTTAAAGGCGGGGCTTTTTTGTTTCAGTACAGAAATAGAATGGAACACGATAAGCAGATTTTTCGGATGGTCACTGATCAAGACTGTAAGAAACCCAAAACTAAACTAGTTCAAGCGTCCGCTTGGACAAACCTTGCTTATTAAAACGTCGCATCCCGAATGCTCTGGAACACTTGAGCTTGCGCCGCCTCAAATTTATCTGAAGTACGAGGCTTTTCTATTTGGCCTTAGTAAATAATCGAACAGAACGAGGATAACACAGATTGGGCGGATGATCACGTAAGTTTTATGTGCATTGGTTACAATTAAAAAATCAGTACTTATCCGTAACATGGGCGTCATCTGTGCTCTATTTCTGAGTCTTATTCTTCCTTTAACTCCATTACATTTTCTAACAAACTTGTCTGATTTATTTCCGTAATTGTGATTCAATTCTGAAACTCAATTATGGAATAATGAAATCAATTTTATTAGGCTTAGCCTTATTTATGATGGCACTAACCAGCCAGATACAAGCTCAAGATTTACCTGAACAGCAAGTTCAGGCTACCATTGAACTTCTATTTGAAGGAATGTTAGAAGCAGATGGAGAAAAAGTATCAGACGCCTTTCAATCTGATGCGATTATGCAAACCATAGTAAAGAATGAAAAGGGAGAAGTTTCTATCAGGACCGGTAGTCTGGAAGCTTTTGTGAATAGTATAGGTTCCTCTGAACCGGGCAGGCTCAATGAAAAAATTGGTGGTTATGAGATCAAAATAGACGGAGAACTTGCTTCGGCCTGGACCCCATATGAGTTTTATGTGGGCGAGGAATTTTCACATTGTGGTGTCAATTCGTTTCAGCTTTTGAAAACAGCAGAAGGCTGGAAGATCTTCCATATTGTTGATACCCGTCGCCAGGATAACTGTGTGGAATAATAATAGCAGTCAGGCCTTATCTTTCAGCCGTAAGGTTTTGAAGGGTCGATCGCTGAAAGCCCAAAATTCAGATACATGAAAAAATCATATACAATCCTTTTTATGATACTCTTTGGAGTACAGTTTGCAACAGCTCAGGTAAGTGAAGACCAGCGGCAGAAAGATGTAGAAAGCATCGATAATCTGATGGAAGCATTGTACGCTTCAATTTCCGGTGAACAAGGAGAACCCAGAGATTGGGATCGATTCAGGAATCTGATGTTACCCGGTTCAAGGCTCATTCCAACAGCCGGAGGGGAGAATGGGAAAAACACCTATCAGGTTATGACTCCAGGGGAATTTATTGAAAACACGAATTCGTATTTTGTAGAAAATGGATTTTATGAATATGAGATCAACCGGGAAGAGCACCATTATGGCAGGGTCGTGCACGTAATGAGCACCTATGGCTCCAAAAGAAGCGAGATGGATGCCGAGCCGTTTAACAAAGGCATAAACAGTATTCAGTTGTTCAATGATGGAGAACGATGGTGGGTGGTCACTATTTACTGGGCACACGAATCAGCGGCCAATCCTATTCCAGAGCGATACAAAGGGCAAAATTAGCCGGCTGAGCTGAGCAACTTATCAATCACTTTTGCTTTGTCCGGATCTACATACTTGCCGTACGAGGTGATAAGCGTGCCTTTAACACCGGAATCTGCTTCAATGGCATAGATCGTGGATTCGGATCCAGGATCGGTTCCCTGATCAAATTCATGGGTTTCTTTGATGCTTAGTTTATCTGCCTGGTACTGAGTATCTAATGTTTTGCAGGTGATGCAGTCTTTTCCTAACTCAAAAGTGTGGTCAAATCCTTTTTCTTTGAGGGCTTCTGTAGCTTCTGCTAAGTCTTTGTACATAAGGGTGTTGCTTTAATTAAGCTTCATTATATAGTACAAATAAAAAAAGCCGCTCGTTCAAGCGACTTTTTTAAAAACATAAGAGCTATAAAAATTAGCCGTTGTTTTTGATATCCTGAATTTCCAGGCGGATTTCCTGTGCTAATTTTTTCAATTCTTGAAGTCCTTTACGGGCACGAGTTCCGGCCGCTTTGTTACTTTTGTCGTAGAATTTTTCCATTTCTACTGAGGTTTCTTCTACGAGATTTTTTAGTTCTTCAACTCTGCTCATTAATAGCTCCGTTAAAATTTATAGTTAATTTTGTTTCTGTTTTCAGAAATGAACACGAAGCTATTCAATCGGGGCTATTGAGTCAAATTAAAAAGTGCTTTTTAGTTAAAAAAAGTGAGTTTTTGATAGAATCTACTCAATTATTGTACTTTTTTTCAGGTTTGGCCAGTTGGCGAGATCGGTGGCAGTTGTAATTCTGACCGATCTGCCAAAATTATGGAATTCTTCAGGTAGAGATTCTTCTTTAAAATCAGGTGGAAGTTCACCCCAGCTCAATGTTTTTTGTTCTTCCTGCACCAAGATCTCATCCTTTTCATTCATAGAGAAAAGCAGAATTTCTGCATCATCAAATGTTTTGGAAAGTGCTGATGAAAACTCCGGGAGGGGAATGTGTTCTTGGTCTCCATCATTCTCTACTAAATTTGAAAGTAAGAGATTGGGAATGTCGTGGAGATCTTTAAATTTCTTTTTATCAAAAACCAATTTCCCGGCTTTGATGCTAGCCAATTCCTTTTGGAAACCATGTACGCCGATGGTTGGAATGCCCTGATCGGCAAATAATCCAATAAGCCGTTTATTAAGGTCTTTGATAGCTCTTGCCCGCGCATCTTCTCGCATCATTCCCGTTTGTATGAGGCGATCGGTGTAGGGACTGTCTCCATGAACAACAATTCCTTTTCGGTCTCCGAGTTTTGCAAGAGATTTGGCGAATGCAGTCAGGAATACAGAATTTTCGAGGTGATGATGATCAAGTACAGCGATGAAATTGGTGGGCATAAAATGAATTTGTTATTTCTTATTGTTCAAAGCCGATGATTTAAAACTAAAAGGCAGCAGGTCTACTGTAATATGTTCTGAAAGCGTTCCATCAGCGTGGTGTAGTACAACATCGTGATAGGGAAGTAGCTCGACTATAACCTGCCTGCAGGCTCCGCACGGACTACTGAATTCCCCTTTCCTTGTATGCACTTCCATTTTAGTGAAATCTGTATCTCCATGAGCAAAGGCTTTGGAAATAGCTACCCGTTCCGCGCAAATACCTTTGGTCCAGTCGCTCACTTCTACATTCACGCCTTCGAAATAACCTTGTTTAGTAAAAAGCAGAGCTGAAACAGGAAAATTGGAGTTGATGGTTACAGCCTGATCTAACAATGATTTCAATTCCTTTAGGATTGAAAATGAGGAAGAGGGGCTCATTTGAAGATCTTGCCTGTCAACATAGGGTGGAGTATCAGTCTCGATGACTTCCATATGAAATTCAACCGTCCAGAAAGCAAGTTGCTCTAATTCCCGGTTTTGCACATAGATCTTTGCCGGTGTATCCTTTTCACTTAAGCAGATAGAACATGCGGCCTGAACTGCAGGAATGGTAAGCGGATAAGAAATATTCTCGATCCGAACTCCGGCATAGATCTTACCCGAGGTGCCTTCAACAAGGCAAGCTTTTGGGTTGCCTGAGTAAGGAACATATGATCGGTCTAAAAGTGAGGTCCAACTCATAATTAATTCGTTATTGCTGAAAAAGCCGCATCAGCAACTTTAGCTCTAATCTGACTAATGGTTTTTCCATAAGAGCGATGCGGATAAGTTCGATTTGTTAATAAGATGATAGCCATATTCTTTTCCCGGTCTATCCATAAGCTGGTGCCCGTGAAGCCAAGGTGGCCAAAGGTGTCGTTACTTGCAAGCTGGCCTGCAGTGGTAAATCCGGTAGGTGATTTGCGGTCAAAACCAAGTCCGCGGGTATTATGTTCAGATTGATCGGTGGTGAACTGTCGTATGGTTTCCTTCTCTAAATAACGTTTACCGGCGTATACGCCATCATTCAACAGCATGGTGCTGTACTTGGCCATGTCAATTGTGTTGGAAAATAATCCTGCATGGCCTGCCACGCCGCCTAAGAAATAAGCTCGTTCATCGTGAACCAGGCCCTTAACAAGTCCACGCCCATATACAGTATCGATCTCGGTTGGTGAGATACGATTGACGAGCCATCGACTGTTTGAAGCCGGATTGAAAAAGGTGCTGTACATATTCAGCGGGAAATAAAATTCACTGCGCGTATATCGATCCATTCTGGAGCCGGAAACTTCATGTATGATCTCTGCAAGCAAGATCATACCCAGATCACTGTACACATACTTGGATCCCGGCTCGTAAGTCAGTGGTTCGTTTTTGATCGCATTTAAGATCTCATCACGAGTTTTCATAGAATCCACATACACGCGGAAGGGAGGAAGGCCGGTTTGATGTAATAATATATCCCGGATCGTAATATCACGCCGTTGTGGTTCATCAAATTCCGGGATGTATTTTGCAATAGTATCATCCAGGCTAAGTTTTCCTTCATCCACCAGCTTCATAGTTGCCGTGGTTGTAGCCATTACCTTGGTGATGGAAGCTACATCGTATACATCGGTATCTCTCACTTTTTCAAGTTTAGAATAATCCTGATAGCCATACGCTCTATTGTAGGCCAACACGCCATCCTTCACAATTCCCACAACCGCTCCGGGGAATACCGAATCATCAATAGCCTGATGAACGATGTTATCAAGCTCAAATAGTTTGTTATGGTCTAATCCAACTTCCTCAGGCGTGCCAAAACGCAGTGCGGTGTGTTTCTGATCTATGCCCTCACCAAGCTCATAAAGTCCCGGTATTTCGATGGGGATCCTCGCTTTTACTTCTGAAGCTCCAAAGATGGCCGGCACCACACCATTTATTTGTCCCGATGAGTTGTACCAACCCAGCATATGCACCTCCGCGTCTTTTAGATCAGATAGTACATACGGATTCCCAAAAGAGACCAACAGGGAGGGTTTTTTAGTTAGAATGACTTTTCTCAGGAAGGATAACTGATCGCCAGATAGATGGATAGACTGTCCAAACCGCAAGTAAATAAAAGAGCTGATGATCACAAGATCAACTTCCCGCGCTTTCTTCATCATTTCCCGCTTGTCCACTTCACTGGTGCGTTTGTCATAAATATGGAAAGAGACATCCGGATGATAATCCCGCAGCTGACGAACAAAAGATGAACCGGTATTACCGTCTCTGTCATCTGCAACCGAAATCACCATGATGCTTGGATATTCCGAAGGCCGCAAGGGTAAAATATTCTTCTCATTCTTAAGAATGGTGACAGACTCCCGGGCAATTTCATCAGCTACGGCTTTGTGAAAGTCGGTATTCACGATGGTATCAAGGCGTTCAAGGTCAACTTGATTTTCGTTTTCAAAAAGACCGTGTTGCTGCTTCCACGTTATTAGTTTTGCAAACGAACGATCGATGCGTTCTTCGGTTATTTCACCTTGTTCAACCGACTTGATAACTTCATCAATGGCCGTGTGTACATCCGGACTGATGAGCATGATATCGGCACCGGCATTAAGAGCGCGGACCACCGCACGTCCCGGCGAATATTTGGAAGCAATGCCCTGCATTTCAAGCCCATCGGTTACAACCATACCATTAAAGTTGAGGGAATCGATGAGCATATCCTTTAGGATAGTAGAGTCTAAAGTTGCGGGCAGGAACTCACTAGTGTTAATTCCGGGAAAGGCGATATGAGCAGTCATAATGCTTGAAATTCCGCCATCAATAGCTGCACGAAAGGGGATGAGTTCGAGGGAGTCGAGTCTGGAAAAATCGTAATTTACAACGGGAAGATCGCTGTGAGAATCAACATCGGTATCGCCGTGGCCGGGAAAATGTTTTGCCGTTGCCACAAGTCCTTCACTTTGCACCCCCTGCATAAAAGCTGTTCCATAGTCAGCCACCATTTCAGGATCTCCGGAAAAGGAACGTACATTAATAACCGGATTCTCAGGATTATTATTCACATCCAGCACCGGGGCATAAATTTGGTGAACGCCCAATGCTTTGGCTTCAATAGCAGTGACCTTGCCCATCATAAAGGCGTTTCGCTTGTCACCGGTGGCCGCAACTCCCATGGCCGGGGTGAACCGGGTGGTACCGGAGATCCGCATGGCCGCTCCAAATTCCATATCCTGTGATATCCAAAGTGGAAATTTGGACATGCGCTGTAGCTTGTTGGTCATTATAGCCTGTCCATAAATATCACCCCGCATAAAAATGATACCGCCTACGTGATAGTCGGTGATCATCTTCTCCAGTTCTTTAAATGTACGGGAATCACGATTGGTGAACTGACCCTGTGCAGGTACAAAAAAGAGTTGGCCGATCTTTTCTTCCAGCGGTGTATTCTGGATCAGCGAATCGAGGTAGGCCTCAGAAGCTTTATCGAGAGCTGTTTTTGGGGGATTCTTCAATGTTTGGCCGAACAAAAACTCAGACAGTTTTTGAGCCTGAATGTTCGTTGACCCCAACAAAAATAGAACGATCAGAAAAGATATAGTTGCGCAGAAACGTCTGTTCATAGAATTAATTCTCGTAGATGATATATCAAAATACTAAAAGTACATGTTGTAAACCGACATCACCAATGCTTTATTACATTCTTACAAAAAAGTACAGCCAATAATTTCAATAGGTTCTTGGGGATATTGGAGATCTCAGAATTTAGATGAATAGACTTCAAAAGAAAGTCTGTAATTTCATAATTTTGCTTTACTACGAGGATTAATATGCTCATTATTAAGTATGATAAGTGACGAGAAAAAAGAGGAAGTGAGAGCCGCTGCTGATATTGTGGAAGTGGTGCAGGATTATGTGAAGCTGAAACGGTCGGGCAGTGGATTTGTAGGACTATGCCCTTATCATGATGAAAAGACCCCTTCTTTTAATGTGACGCCGCGCTTGCAGATCTTTAAATGTTTTGGCTGCGGAGAATCTGGTGATGTGTTCAAGTTTGTGATGGATCAGGAGGGGGTTGGATTCACGGAAGCCATTCGACAGTTGGGTGAGCGCTACGGCGTGTATATTCCTGAAGAAGATAACGAGGAGCCCAGCGAAAGCACTCAGCTTCGGGAAGGAATTTTGCATGCCCTCAAATTTGCTGGTGTATTTTACTACCGGAATCTTGTTGAAAACCCGGAAGCTGAAAAAGCCCGAAAATATTTGCAGGAGCGGGGGTATGATCGCTCAGTGTATAAGAAATTTGGCTTGGGTTACGCACCCTCAGGCGGAGAGGAATTGTGGAAGGCAGCCAAGAATGCCGGCATTGATGAACAATATTTGGTTGAGGGCGATCTCATCAAGCCAAGCAACCGTGGCAGCGGATATTACGATACGTTTCGGGGCCGGTTGATGTTCCCCATTTTCAATCCCACGGGCAAGGTGATCGCTTTTGCAGGACGGGTGCTGGGGCAGGAGAAAACGGCCAAATACATTAATTCATCCCAAACCAAAGTATATAATAAAAGTGAAGTAGTGTATGGGGTGAACTTTGCGCGGAATGAGATCCGTAAGAATAAGGAAGTTATTTTGGTGGAAGGCTACACCGATGTGATCACGCTGATGGAGCATCAGATCGGGAATGTGGTAGCCAGCAGTGGAACCTCGCTTACACCGGGACAAATGAAGATCCTTCATCGCTATGGCGAACGTATTGTGATGATCTACGACTCCGATGATGCCGGACAAACGGCGATGAAACGAGGGATCAATATAGCGCTGGCCGAGGGCATGGAAGTTCAGCTGCTGGAGCTGCCCGAAAATCAGGATCCGGATTCTTTTGTGAAACAGTTTGGGACGGAATCTTTTGAGGAATTGAAAAAGGAAGAAGCCCTCGATTTTGTCGATTTCCTGTTACATAAAGCCGGGGAGGAAGGTCGACTTGATAAACCAACCGAAACTCCTAAAGTGATCACTGAGATCCTGGAATCCATTTCTAATATCCCGGATTCTATTCAGCGACAGGTATATGTGCAGTATCTGCATCAGAAAATGCAGAAATTCCAGAAGGTGAAGGAGACAGACCTTTTTGAGCAACTTGAACGGGTGATGAACGACAAACGCTGGGAGCAAAAGCGGGCCAAGAAGCGGGAAGAAGTCAGGCAGCGCGTTCAACAGAAACCCGATGAAAATACCTCCCAAAGCAGCAGCGATGATGAACCTCCTCATCCGGGCATGCGAACGGTGAAGGCGCAGTCTTCCAAAAAGAAACCTCATTTCGAGAAAGAGCTGATCAGGCTGATGATAACCTATGGACGAAGCATGGTTGAGTACATCTGCTCATTCACCAACGCAAAGCTTTTTGAGGATGATGAACTGAAGATGTTTTACGAGGATATCATAGAACGCTATAAGAAAGAGCAGGAATTTTCAGTAAAAACCTATTCCGGTCAACCCGATCCATTTCCCAGATTGGTCGGTGATGTGACCCTGCAACAGTATGCACCAAGCGAGCGGTTTTCGAAAGAGCACGGGCTGAAGTATGACGAAAATCCCTACAGGACCGCTAAAAGCTCTATTCGTTCCACACAGATCAATTTTTATAAGAGGAAGTTGCATGAAATTGCGGACCGGATCGCTAATGCCGACGAAAAAGAGCGGCTTAAGCTGATAGAGCGGCAAAAGGATATGAAATCAAAATTGACCCGGCGGGAGACCTCTGATCCCGATGACCTCTATCCCAACCCAGAAAAAGGCGTTAGTAAGGAAGTAGATCGTAAAGTCTTTACCTATAAAATGAAGGGAGAGGAGTGAAGTGATATGGTGATTGGGTGATATAGTGATAAAGTATTTTTGCTAGGGAGTAAGATCGGGGTTTTATAAACTTAACAGCTGAATTTACGCTTAGAATGTAAGACTCGGCAATACCACCCCATCACCCCATCACCCAATCACCATATCACTATATCACTATATCACTATATCACTATATCACAAAATTCACTCTTCACAATTTAGCATCCAGCGGACGCCGTATTTGTCGGTAAGCATGCCGTAGCGTGCGCCCCAGAATGTATTTTCGAGTGGCATAGTGATCTCACCTTCTTCAGCGAGTGCTTCAAATATGCGATCCTGCTCTTTCTCTGATTCCAGATTGATGCTCAGTTGCACGTTATTCCCCCGGGTGATCTCTTTATGTGGAGCACCGTCTGAAAACATAATGGTAATTCCTTCAGCCTTTAATTCTCCGTGCATGATCTTTCGTTTATGATCATCTTCCACAGGCATTTCGGTATCGCCAAAACGTTGAAGAGCGGTGATCTCACCATTCAGGCATTCTTTGTAGAAGTCCATGGCTTCCTCACAGTTTCCGGGAAAGAACAGGTAGGGCGTAATTGTTTTCATAATGTGTAGTTTAATTGTTGGTTAAGGCATAAACCAAGATGTTCGAGCCCATTTGCAGTGCTTGCCGGCGGAGTGATTGGGGGACATTGTGAATTTCTTCTTCTGCCCAGCCATCGCCCAAATTAGATTCGATGCTGTAGAAAACGACCAGCCGACCTTCATGAAAAATTCCCAGCCCGCGTGGAGCTTCTCCATCGTGTTCGTGGATCTTGGGAAGTCCGTTTTCGAAAGTAAAAGCCTGATCATAGATAGGATGATTAAAAGGAATTTCAACAAAATCCTCATCGGGGAAGATATCCTTCATTACGGGACGCAGATATTGATCCAGTCCGTAATCATCATCAATATACAGAAATCCGCCGTTTTCCAGATACTCACGCACATTACGTGCTTCGGAGGAGTTCAGGGTAATGTTGCCGTGTCCGGTTAAAAAAACAAAGGGATAGGAATGCAATTCCGCACTACCGAGAGAAACATCAGAGTAAGAATTTGAGATCCGAATGGGGACGTTGGTTTTGGTAAAAGTGATCAGATTAGAGAGGGCAGAGGGATCATTATACCAATCTCCACCACCGCGATATTTGGCGCGGGCAATTTCAAATTCCCCGGAGGATTGGGCATATATATTGTGGCTTTCTGAAAATGAAAAACAGCTTATCAACAAAAATATAAACGCTTTCAGTGATGAACTCATGGTGGGTATCTGATGACTGAAAATTATCTGATGAATGTAATAAACTTTGCGGGATAACCTTAATAAAGTAGTCTTATTGTTTGTTAAAGCTCGGTTGACTCACAAAAGTGGTGACGGTATCGGTAGCCAGCGAGCCGAACACGCCCAAGCCACCTTCCACATGATAAATCACGTTCTGTATCTCTCCCGGTGAAAGCGTGGAGCCTCCTAATTGCACTTGTTGGGAGCGTACAAAATCGTACACATTATCGTCGATGGCGTTGGCTACAATATTATTCACTCCATAAAAGGCAATTCCGATCCACGGATAACTCAAAGTGATGGTGCCATCCTGATTATCCTGGAAATTAGCTTCATTAATAATTCCGGAACTGTTGTTGGAGAGCAGAATGAGGTCTTCCTCCGGCTGTTCGCTATCACTGAAAAGGTCGGCATAAAGCGGAGTCAAGCTTTCGGCTGATGGCTCCTGAGTTATGACGTTGAAAACGTAGATATTTTGTCTGCCGGGATAGAAACTCTTGGTTAAAGTGAGTTCCAGTTGTTCTTCCGATTGATAGGTTACCGTTTCTGGGGTGCCCGGCATTATTCTGAATGTGTCGGGAATGGTGGTATGTGCGGTAATGACCTGATCGGAGTCATCAAAGGAAATATGCAGCTGATATGTTCGTGTGGGTTTTATCCGATGATTCTGATCAGCCCAGTAAATTCCCGGCGCCAAATTGGAATATGTAAACTGTTCTACAACACTGCTGTTGGCACCCGTTTCCAGAAGTCTAACTTCAACATTGGCGTTGTTGACGGCAAATTCTTCAAATTCATACAGCTCATTGGCCGGGGCTGTAGTAGATAGCCGAACATTAGGGAGCGGGTTATTTGCCATCATATAACTCTCAACCACATAATACTCCTCATAATCATCCTGAGGATATAATTCGCAGGATACCAAAAGGGAACTCAGTAAGATCGGTATCAGTAAAAGAAAGTTCTTATTCATAGTTTAAAATGTTACGGTGTAAGAGATAGCAGGGAGAATGGGAAGTAAACTAACTTCTGTGCGATTAACAGGGTTTTCATCGAAATCGAAGTTATAGAACCACACATTTCGGCGGCTATATACGTTGATGACCTGAAGCTGAAGTTCCGATTCCCCCCAGTCAAAAAAGGAGCCGCTTCGTGAGAATGAAATATCCATACGGTGATAATTAGGGAGTCGTGATGCATTCACTTTCCCAACCGTAAATACGTTGGGTTGATTATTGGTCCAGGGGAGGTCAAATTGGGTATATCGCCCCAGAACTTCGGTATACGCCTGTCCGGTAGCGAAATTGAAGCTGCCGGTGAATTTCCATCGGTCAGAAAGGCGGTAGTTAGCCACAAGATTTATATCGTGCCGACGATCATATTTTGGCGGATAGAATCGTCCACTCGCCTGAGGTTCGAAGATCCCGGAGTTGAATCCCGGAAACTTGCGCCAGGTGTAGCTGAGGGTATATCCGATGAAGCCGGTAAATCGACCGGCGCGTTTTTCGAAGAAGAGCTCAGTTCCATAGGCGTATCCTTCACCAAAGCGAAAAATTTGAGGATAAGGGAGTCCGGCTACGTCTTGTAAAAAGGGATCCAGTTCAAACAGATCTTCCATGCTGCGGTAGTATATTTCTACATCAAACCCATAGTTTTCGAAGGGAATGGTTTTAGCGCCCAGGATAAATTGGTCACCATAGGCGGGAGGTACGCCATCGGCTGAGGTGATCCAGACATCGAAACCGGAAAAGGCTTCGTTTGAGATCAGCGTCAGGAATTGGTTGTACCGTCCATAAGCAGCTTGTAGCCTAAGCCAGTCGTTGGGGCGGTGTTCCATCGAAAATCTTGGTTCCAGCCGGAAATATTCCCCGGCAGAAAAATAATTGAGTCTCAGTCCCGGAGTGAAGATCCAGCGTTCGTTTGGCCGCCATTCATCCTGTACATACACCGAAGCATATTGATTCTGAATGCGGCTCGAGAAGGTATTGGCGTTATCAAAAGTATCCTGCAGCTTAAAAGTAAAAATACCACCCCACACGCCGGTTTTGATCTGATGATCGGGGTGAGGCTGATATTCCAGGTCGCCCTTGATGGAAAAATCATAAATGTTGTTGGAACGGGTGAAGGGCGTTCCGCCAAGATCGAACTTTGGGAAATTGAAGTAGCGAGAGCCGGTTGCCACAAAATTGGAAAACAGTTTTTCGTTGAAAATATGGGTCCATGAACCGCTAAGGGTTTGGTTTCCATAATCGAGATTGAACTCGGCATCTTCAGCAAAAGGGAAGGTGACGCGATCCTGACCGGCATAGAAAGCGAGCGAAAGTTTGTCGTTGGGCGTGGCATCATAATTCACTTTTCCATTGAAATCATAGAAGTAGAATTTGGAAGGTACGCCGTCAATGGTTTGGCGAAGTCCGGCCAGCAGTGGTTCGAGCGTTGATCGACGAGCGGCAAACATCCAGGAACCTTTGCTGTAAGGACCTTCAACCGAAGCGCGGGAAGCAAGCATGCCTGCAGTTACCGAACCTGCCACTTCGTTCCGGTTTCCGTCTTTATTGTAGATGGTGAGAACCGAACCCAGTCGACCGCCATATTCCGCCGGGTAGCCGCCTTTATATAATCGAACATCTTTAATGGCATCGGGATTGAAGGTTGAAAAGAATCCGAAAAAATGACTCGGATTGTAAACGGTGGTTCGGTCCAGCAAGATCAGTGTTTGGTCCGGACTGCCCCCGCGAATATACAAACCACTGGAAAAATCAGAAGCCGCTTTTACGCCAGGCAGCTGCTGGATGGAGCGAAATACATCGGCTTCAAAAACCGATGGCAATTTTTTGATGAGTTCTGTATTCACCTGCACGCGCCCGATGTTCTTTTGCTCTTCCTCTTCACGTTGCGAGCGAACCACAATTTCCTCGAGTTCTACATTTTCGGGTGTGAGCTCAATATCGAGACGAAGATTCTGCCCTGCTTCAAGCGTAATTTTCTGCCGGAATGCCTGGTATCCCACAAAACTGCAAAAGAGCGTGTAGGTGCCCGGTTCAATATCGGTAAGTGAATAGTAGCCTAAAGTGTTAGTGGCGGTTCCTTTGCGGGTATCCAGCAGTCCCACGTTGGCGCTGATGAGCGTTTCACCGGTCTCTGTATCCGAAACAAAGCCATTTATAGATGCCGACTGTGCAAAAACTGCGATGTTTGTAAAAAGAAAAAGCCCCGTGATCAGTAATATATATCGATGCATAAAGATAATTGTCAGAAGTTTATTCCGAGCTAATTGCACGTAAAAGTACTCATAAAGTTGCCAAGAATTTCAGGGTTATCCATAGAATCTAAAATTAGCGAATAAGGTTCAATCCAAATAAATAAACCCAAAATATTTGCAATTGCAGAACTGTTTGCTGATTCTATCTGTTACGTTTTGGAAATAACGATAACCTGAAATTCAAAGACATTGATTTTTGTAACGCGACGAGCTCATTTCAACGCTGCCCACCGGCTCCATAACTCTGACAAGAGTGAAGAGTGGAACCGGAAAACGTTCGGCAAATGCAACTACCCAAACTGGCACGGGCATAATTATATCATTGAAGTAACCGTAGCCGGCGAACCGGATCCTGAAACGGGATTTGTAATAGATCTTGGGAAATTGAAATCCATTATCAAAGAGAAAATTCTAGATCCCTGTGACCACAGGAACCTGAATCTGGATGTACCTTTTTTGAAGGGAATGATCCCAACAACCGAGGTTTTAGTGCGTGCCTTTTTTGAACAATTACGTGCTGATGTGGAAGCAGCCTGCACCAATGGCGGTAAATTATACAAAGTGAAATTATACGAGACGGAACGAAACGTAGCAGAGTATTGTCCTTATCGCTGAATGCTTTCGTTAAGGTTTTGTTTTGATTTATTTTATAGTACTGTGGTATAACTTGTTTACCACACATATACCACAGTCAACTTGAAATTATTTATTGATATTGTCAAATGACGCAACAATATGATTAATTTTTTCCCAGTTTATGCGATAAGTTGTGTAGCTGAGAAAGGTGGTATCAATAATCTAACGCATTAGATTTTATTTCCTCGAGAGCAGCATCAACATTGTGGTGGGTATATTTAGCCAGACTCCTATCATCTTTGTGCCTGGTTAATTGTTTTATAACTCTGTTTCTTAATTTAAGATCATCCATGCAATACATAACAAATGAGTGTCGAAGGCTATGGAAAGTTATGGTTTCAGCTCTCTTTGGATCGTTTCGGAAGTAGTACCTGATTAGATTCTTGAATTTTCGGCTTGCATATCCGGCACGGTGCCCACTGAATAGAACTTCATTTCCTTTGTTCTTGCTTATCAATTCCTTTAACAGTGGCCTGGCTTCCGGGAGGGTAGGCATAATCTCTTCATCAAGCTGCGACTTGGGATTGTATTCCCCGCCAATTCTTATCACCTTAAGATCTTCTCTTACCCATGAGGGCTTTAGAGCAAAAAGATCACTTATTCTCATGCCAGTGTAGAAAGCAAGCCTTATTATTGGTTCAATCCAGTGCAAGGGTTTGCTGTATCTTTTTTTATTCTCCGTGACCTCAAATTCAGCAAATGAAGGGATTGATGCAATAATATCCTCCATCTCTTCTTTAGTGAGCCATTCCTTGGATGTTACAATGTTTTTTGATTTTCGCTCACGATTTGTAGCATAGATCTCCACATCCATTTCAATATTGTATCCTTCTTTTTGAATCCTCTTATAGAATCCAGATAGCACAGCATTTCTATTCTCTCTGGTTCCAAAAGATTCAGAGTCATTTACGTATTCTTCCCAGAAGTCTTTGCTCAGATCGGTTAGGTCTCTATTACCATATTCTCGTAATAGGTAATTAAGCATGTATTTGTACTTCTTAATGGTAGAGGGTGCAAGTATCTTTGACTGCTTCTTCATGAACAGTTCTATAGCATCTGACAGGAGAATCCCTTCTTTCTTTTTTCGCTTTTTCTCCCATGGATCATATTTGTTGTGTTTGAACTCATATTCCAGATCTCTTTTAATGATTTTCATCTGGTGTTCGGTGTATCCCATTTCGGGATCGACATCCTTCCTTTTATAGTATAATTCTTTTCTTTTGGGAGACCGGTTGGCATCGTAAAAAGAAAGTCTCCAATAATCTCCTTTTTCAGTAAGTGAAGCCATGGTATTTACCTGTTTTCTACTGCCTCAATAAACTGCTTTGTTAGGTGCTTTTCATCAACCATATTTCGTTGCATTTTAGGCAGGTCAATGTAGTAGTAACACAGTAGTTTTTTGCGCAAATCCAGGAGGGTTTCCCGGGTGTTTTCTGAGAAATTTCTATTATACATAATATTATTATGAAGGTGGTTTTGCCTTTTCATTGTTTGAACATTGAATAAAATTGAGGGGCGATTTTACCGTTTTTAGTTAAATGTGAGCATAAAAGCTTTTTATGTTGACATAAAAGCTTTAAATGTTGACATAATAACACAGAGTAGAGTAGAGTAGAGTAGAGTAGAGTAGAGTAGACAACAACAACGCGTACGTGCGCATGCGCGCAAGGTTTTTTTTGTGTTTTTTTGCGCAACTTTTTGAGGGTGTTTTTTTTATCTAAAAGCACACATAAAAAGAGAGCTGTTTTTGGAGGTATATCTTTCAGCATTGGCATACCTTTCTGAGCTCTTCTTTATCAGCCAGTAAAAGTTGTTGTTCGAGCGTGATGTAGATGAAGTAATGATGCACGTATTCCCAGGCGATTCTTTTGACCGGTTCGACTTTCTCTAACTGGGGATCATTTGGAAAAGAGGGTTGCGGGTTGTGCATAATTGAATTAATTTTTTAAAAAATATTTCTGTGGAGGATGATATGGTTCAATTTCATATTGATAATAAAACCGGGCGCAATGTTTCAGTTGTTCGTTCCAGATCCGACAATGGAAATATCAACATTGATGTTACCGTTGAGCCCCTTGATGAAGGAGAAACTGCTTCCGGGCCTGACAACGAAAGTGACACCCCACCCACTGGAATGAGTGAAGACGATCTCGAAGACTGATCCATAGCCTTTCAGGTTAAAATTTACTTGTTCTCCTACATCCGCTTTTTCTACAGCTTCTCTAAATGATTCTTCAAGTTCGTGCATGTTTTCTTATTTGAGTGGGTGAATTTTACTCAGGTCAACTTTTAACGGGTTTTTGGTAGTCTTGTATGGGTTGGGGTGTTATCGCTTGGTAGCATTTAAATTTGAGGGTTAATCCATTTCTAATTTTTTGACTACCCAATTATCTTCAGATGGTTCTTCGACCCAACAACTAAATCCTGTTCTTACTGTAGTGCCGTATGAGTTCTCAGAATCTACGTAGGAGTGTACCTGAGCTCCATCACCATCTTTAAATGTATTTTGAAACTTGTTTCCTGATGCGCGGGGGAAAACAGCCGTTGCTGGTTTTTTAAGTCTCTTCTTTACCAATTGCTCACAAACATAGTAGGCTGATGACTTGTCAATAAATCCGAACTCATTATTTTTTGGTTCTTTTTTAGGAGCGGCAGCCTGTGCTTCTTTTTCAGGTTTATTTATCTCATACTGAGAGTCCGGCTCATCTCCTGATCCATTTGTAGATAGATTGCTACCAATAAATCCAATTACGATTAACAACCCGGCTATAACCATAAAGCTTCTCATTCTTACAGATCTATCATCTTTAAACCCACAATTCGAGCAGTAGGGTTCAAAGAGTCCTTTGTCATGATGGCAACGGTCGCAAATACTCATTTTATCAAATTTTAGTTCTCGTTTAGGCTAACAAAGAGAACATTTTAAAAAAATCTTAACTGACTGTCTCCCAAAATCTTATATATTTATCGCTCCAATTTTTCTATGAGGGTTCTCTGACGTTGGCTATAAATCTAAACCCTTAACTGACACGAGGTGTCAGTACCCATTTGTAGTTTACATGTGGTTAACAAAATTGGAGTACACATGAATAATTCTATTTCTATTCAATCAGCTTATGAATCCGTTGATTTAGCAATTCAGACAATTCGTCAATTTGTTTTTTTAGCTGAACATTTTTTTTCAACTCATCCTGATCTGGCTCTTCAAGTCTATCTTGATTTAATCGATCTTTTAAAATCTCTACATGATCTTTTAGATCTTCTACATTATCGAGCATAATTTGAGAGCGGCCATAATGCATTGGAGGCTCACCAGTCTTGAGGTATCTCACACTAATTGTGGGATATACCTCAAGTATTATATTCAAATCAATCCCCCTGCTTTTCCAGTTGGTTAAGTTATTTCCTGACTTAAAACCAAGCTTCTTACCCAATTCCCCTAAGGTATTGCAATCAGAGGCCTTAAGTAGCCTCTCTACTTGGTCTTCGTATGGTTTTTTGCTATCTGTGAGTTTTTTGTTTGACATTCACACAACCTGTGAGTACATTTGAAGCGAGTTAACAAAACAACAATTCAAAACCAATATAGCAATGCCATCACAATTAGGAAATACAACATGGTACACCGTTCAAGAGGTTGCTGATTGCTTGGGTAAATCCTACAACACTATTGCAACTCGCCTCAAAGAAGGGCAGATCGCATATAGCGAAGTAAGTGACAACAAAGTAATTGCTCATAAGGATTTAGTTAAAGCTCTAGACAGAGCTAATCTGCCTGAGAGCATTATTGATTTTCGCCTTGGTGTTAAATCACCAAAGACTGTAAGTAAGATCAAACAACCTACATTATAAAATCTCATAGGAATGACGGTGAACAGTATGCGATTCTCAGAAATATTAAATCAGATAACCGGTGGTATAAACCCACTCTGCACGATCCGAGAGGTGTCAGATGTGATGGGAAGAAACACGCAAACGGTGTATGGATACCGAAATGAGCAGAGTCAACCTGATTTTGAGGATGTAAAGCGATTGAGTCGATACCTGATTAAAGAATATGGGTACTACCGGCTTGCTTATCAGATGTTTTTGGTGTGCAAGGGAGGAAAGACCAACGGGATGATAAACGATCAGCTACTGGAGATGATGGAGCATGGTACTGATTGTCACCGCGCCTTTGAAGCGAAAGATAAAACCAAGGCCATGAATGCCTACGGTAAAATTGAAGAGCAAATGAAAATTTTGAAACAAGAAATAGAGCAGCTATGAGCCAGCAAGAAGTAAAAGACAAAGCAATTGAAGCCAATACGCTGCCTTTTGACCGGAATTATTTCCCGATAGATCAGGTGCAAGCCCACAGCAAACAGCAAGTGCAAATCGTTCGGGCCATGTGGACCAATATAGCCCGGACCCAGCAAAGTAACTGGAGGTCATAACAATGGAAACAACAGTAAAGGCCCCTGAGAAAGTTAGTAGACGTATCAAATTTGTTCGTTTTCGTGAGATAAACACAGAGACTATGGAAGAAAGTTTTGCCGAATTACCGGAAGTGGATGGCATCTTGAAGTGTCCGGTATCCAAAGCTAAGAAGTGGTGTAGCTGTTCACCCAGGCATATACGAAACCTGATGGATAAAGGAATCCTAACCAAGTACAACGCAGATCTATCAATAAGAAAGAAGGGATCAGCCGGCAGTGCTCCTGTATTTTTTGACTTGTACGAATTTTACGATCCCAAAAAAACTATCAACCAATAAAAAAGCCCGAAAGCTACTACCACTCCGGGCCCTTTTAAATATAAGAGGACTAATATTATGCAAAGTACAAATGAAAAACAACTTACTACTGACCTTAAGCTGGACTGGCTTAAACTATCCAACTTCAAAGGAATAAAGCGCAAGCATATTGACTTTGATGGTCAACCTGTAAACATATACGGGGCCAACGAATCAGGGAAGACGACGATAGCAGATGCTATTGCCTACCTGTTGTATGACAAGGACACGAGCGGTAGCAGTGCCGACCGGTTCGGAATCAAGACCCTGGTAGATGGTGAACCGCTTCATGGAGTGGATCACGAAGTGGAGGCGAAATTCAACTGCTTCACACTCAAAAAAGTGTACAAAGAGAAGTGGAGCCGCAAGCGCGGGGAGGCTGAGGAAACGATGGACGGGCATACCGTTGATTACTTTATCGACGGGGTGAAGGTTAAGAAGAGTGACTACCAGGAGCGTGTTGAGCAGGTGATGAGTGAAGAACTATTCAAGATGCTTACCCTTCCGGATTATTTTGCCGAGACCATGCACTGGACTGACCGACGGGCTATTCTTACAGATATGTGCGGAGAGATCGACCAGTCGGAAATTATTGAAGCCAATGACGGCCTTGATGAGTACGAAGCGATCCTGGATGGTAAGAGCGAAGAGGATGCTAAGAGCATACTGAAATCCAAGCGCAAGAATCTGAACGAGCAACTGGATAACATTCCTTCTCGCATTGACGAGAACGAGCGACAGATTGAAGAAGTGACCGGTGTGGATGAGGCTAAGGAAGAAGTAGCGACTCTGAAAGCCAAAAAAGAAAAGATCGAAGAGAAGAAGTCGCAGGTTAAAAGCGGTGGAAGCATTGCTGAATGGAAGGTAAAGATCAGTGAGATTGAAGCTGAGAAAAGCCAGTTGGTGAATCGGTTGAATGAGGAGAATGAAGAGAAGCTTTCCGATATAAGGGAAAAGATATCCACGCTACGAGACCGGAAGGATGCCGCACAAACCACCTACAATGAAGCTGTTGACGCTTATAAGGAGGTAGAGCGGGAAGTAAAGCGCCTGAAAGGTGAAATTGAGCAGACCGACAAGGATATTGAAGAAGTGAAGTCTTCTGAGCCTAAGACGAAGCAGGAAGATATTGGTACGGAAGAATGTGTGGTTTGTGAGCGAAAGTTAGGTCCTGACTACATCAGGGATGTTCTGAATGACTTCTACAATTTTGCAATGGATGAAGGAACCGGATCTATTCGCGAAGATGATATCAATGCGTACATGGATACCCAAGAGAGTGAAAACGATCACGACCACGACGCAGACCATGAGAAGTATGTGGCTGATTTCAACGCCAAGAAAGCAGACAAGCTGAAAGAGTTGAAAGAGCACAAGGAAAACCTGGAGGGCATGCTTGACCGTGAGGAAGAGCGCCTGAAAGAGAAAACCGCGGACGGAGCGAAGGCGAAAGCAACACTCAATCAGATCACCGAACAGATTGAGAAGGCCAACAAGAAGCTCGAAGAAATGAAGGCTGATCTCCCTGATCCCAAAAAGGCGAAAGCATATCAGTTACTTGAAGAGGATCAGCAAGAATTACGGGATAAGATCGAAGGTCACGAGGCCGAAAAAGCTGAACAGATTGAGAAACTGGACGAGATCATTCAAAAGCACGAGCAAGACATTGCCAATGCTGAAAGGGTGATACTGCAGCAGGAACAAAATCAGAAACTCCTTGCACGTATTGAAGAGCTTCAAAAGGAGAAGAAAACAGCCGGTAACGAGCTTTCCGAAGTAGACCACCAGTTGTATGTGATAGAGCAGTTTGAACGGGCCCGAAGTAACTACATCACTGATCAGGTGAATGACCTGTTCGAAGGTGTTGAATGGAGATTGTTCAAAGATCAAATCAATGGAGGATTGACAGAGACTTGCGATCCACTGGGTAAGAATGGCGTTCCATTCAGCGAGGGAATGAATCAAGCCCAACGTATTCAGGTAGGCTTGCAGATCATTAAGACGCTTTCCCGGTACTACGGGAAGTCAGCTCCTATCCTGATTGATAACCGTGAATCGGTAACGAACATCCCGGACACAGACTTGCAGGTAATCAGCTTGATTGTATCTCCTGATGATGCCGAGTTGCGGGTTGAGAAAGTGAAACAAGAATCTAAAGCAGTAGCATAATGAGTACCCAAAACAATACACCAGCAGTACAGAATCAGAACTCCAAACCTGCGGTAGAAGAAAGGCAACAGCGCCAATTAAATCCGGCTCAAAAAGCCAAAAGCATCATGGACAAGATGATGCCTCAGATAAAGAAGGCGTTGCCTAAATACATCACTCCTGACCGATTAGCAAGGATCATACTTACAGAGGTGAGTAACAATCCAAAGTTAATGGAGTGTACCACTGAATCATTTTTAGGGGCAGTTATGCAATCTGCGGAGCTTGGGTTGGCACCTGGTACATTAGGACATTGCTATTTCATCCCGTTCAATAATTCAAAAAATGTGAATGGTAAATGGGAGAAACAGCAAGAGGTTCAATTCATGATTGGCTACAAAGGATACCTGGAGCTTTTCAGGAGATCCGGAGAGGTAACGAAGGCTATTGCCAAACCTGTATTCACTAATGATGAGTTTGAATACTCAGAAGGAACGGATGGAGGGCTTCGGCACCGACCAAAGATGCTTGGTGATCGTGGAGATGTTTATGCTTACTACTTCTATGCCAAGTTTGCCAACGGTGAAGACTTCGCTTACGTGATGAGCAAAACAGAGGTTGAAGATCATCGGGAAGCTACTAAAAAGGGGAACCACAAGAGCCCATGGGATACCGATTTTAACGCAATGGCTTGTAAAACGTGCGTCCGCTTGGGTGCTAAATACATGCCTATTAGTGCAGAACTGATGCACAAAGTAAGCCAAGATGAGACTATACGAAGGGGTACTGAGTTTGATGGCATAAGCACAGACCAGTACATCCATACAGATGCACCGCCTGAAAAGCAATCTATGGATATAGACATCCCGGAAGCAGAAGCCGAGTACGAGGAAGAACCACAGGAAGGACAGGGGCAGTATGCCGGTCCTGACATGAGCGACTTTGGGCAAAATGGAGGCGGTAAGTAATGGGATTGAAGATCAATCACATAGCCTCTGGAAGTTCCGGCAACGCCATTCTTGTAACCGATGGACAGACCACAATTATGATGGATGCCGGACTTAGTTACCGGAATCTATCGCGACTTGTGGACCTGACTAAGGTGGATGCCTTCTTTATCACACATGAACATATGGATCATTGCAAAGCCGTGGAAGAGCTGCTTCGCAGAGGGCAAAGAGTTTACGCCAGTTCAGGTACTCGTAAAGCGTTGCTTGAAAAAGGGCAGAAGGTGGAAGGGCTTAGTGTGCTCCTTCACGGATCACAGATAGAAGTAGGCAGTTTTTACGTGAAAGCCTTTGACCTGATCCACGATGCAGAAGAGCCTTTGGGGTACATGTTCCAGAGCATGGTTAGCAAGAAAGACAAGGGGGTGTATATCTCCGATAGTGCCTACGTGCAGTATGATTTTTCAGGCATAACCCACTTTGTGATTGAATGTAATTATGCAGAAGACATCCTGGAAGAGGGCAAAGATCCCTACTTCCTGAAAGAGCGGATTCGAAGGAGTCATTTCAGCTTTGAGAAACTACAGCAGTTTTTTGCAGAGAGTGACCTGAGTGCTGCTGAAGAGATACACCTTGTACACCTTTCAGATCGTAATTCGAATGCAGAAAAGTTTGTGAACGAGATACAGAAGCAAACAGGGGTCCCCACGTATGTACTTGAATGATTTTCATTTGTACCCCGAAACCACTGGGTGGGGGTTTGATCGCTCCCATCCGGTTTAACCTAAGATCGTTTCATAAACGACTCCAACTGATTACCCCGGATAGGCTGATACCCTTACCGGTGGATTACTTGACTTATTGAATTTGAGTGAGGCAAACACGCATAGCAATACGTTAGAACGCCAATATCCTAAAGGTAAGCAGGCTAATAGGATCGATGCTTGTAAGCGTGAGGAGTAACTGTCTGCTAATTGCCAACAATCCGAGAAGCAGAAAGGCGGAAATGCGAAATGCCTCACTCTTAAGAAACTCCCCGAAAATCGGGGATAAAGCTACTTGGCGAAGTATAACCGCACTAAGCAAAATTAAAACCTTTGCTGTTTTTGACAGCCGGAAAGACGGCAATTAACATAAACTCAGTAGAGTGAGTTTAACAGTAATTATCCGGGGCGGGAAAGCCCTGCCCCGGTTTTTAAAAAGAATCACATAGAAGATGAGCATCAGCAAAATTATTCGGAAAGTATGTGAGGCCTTTGATGTAAAGCCTTCTGATATCATTAGTTCTTCTCGCAAGCAACCTATAGCCGATGCAAGGAAAGCTATTTCATTCATATCACTTACTAAAGGTCACTTACCGCCAAGTATTGCTGGGTTTATAGACAAAGAGCGATCTACGGTGCTTTACCAGATCAAAAGGCATCGTGAGTTAATGACACATGACAGTGAGTATAAAAAGAAAGTGGAGGCAGTAGAATTATGATATATCTACAAGCAATAATCGCGGAACCGGTATTTACTGGAGGGGAAATTATCACCTTTATAGCCGCAATGATACTGATTACGATCTTATTTGCAGAGTTCCAAGAAAGGAGGAAAGGATGAAGTGTGCTAAATGCGATCACGAAGCGGTGAAAAAGATTGTAACCAAGGATGGTTTCATACCGGTGTGCGATACTGGATGCGGAATCATTGTAGAATTTGAACTGATACTAAACAGGATGAAAGATGAGCAAGCGAAAATACAACAATAAAGAAATTTGGTGGCTGGTGGTGATCTTCACCCTGACCTTTTTTATAGCCGGCTTTGTGGCGGGTGGGGTGATCGGAGAACAGCAGGGATATGAGTCCGGATTAAGGGACGGCGTACAATCTACGCTTCTGATCAATCCAGGGAATGAATGTGAGATCGTTAAGTATAACCGGGGGGAGTGATGAGTAGTTGGAAAGAAGTACCGCATTTATTTGCGAATGGTAGATTTCAGGCAATGGTAAGTGATGTTGTATTAAACATTGAAGGGATTGGCAGGGTGAATGGATTCAATTCATTTGCCTACCTGCTTGAAAAGGATAACACAGCCGTAAGAGAAGCGGTGGACTCTTGTATTTTAATAGCCCGTCCTATTTCAGATTTGAGCGATGAGGAGGCGACTGAAATGTTTGGTTATGAACTGGATAGATATGGTATTGCCGCATCAAGAGGGCATTTAAACGACATAGTTTACAATGCAAGGTTGTACGGAGCTAAAAGCCAAGTATCTACTTTTAGAACTTTACAGCTTTTGGAATTAGGCGTGTACCCCTTTGACCAATCCCACTTTGAAACTGGTGAAGTAATTGCCCGATATGAAAAAGGGGGAAGTGATGCCTCGTAGATCCAAAAAACTTGAAGTACATATCAGCAAGAAGCGGTCAAACATTGAAAGCCGTGGAGCGGGGTTTTTGTCTTGGGATCGATTGGAAGAGCGCCTAAAGCAATCCGGAGAGCTCCAGAGTGAAGATATCCTGGAGAAAGTAATGATCAGCAAGGAAGGCATTGATTACACCACCCAAACGGATGTGAGCAAACGATGAACAAGTACAAGAAACTATACATGGAGATTTGGAATGAGCGCCCACACGTTTGCGCTGTCTGCGGAGAACCTATTCCAAGTCCTGTTGTTCACAACTTTAGCCACATTTACACCAAGGGTGCTCACCCCGCGCTAAAGATGGTGAAAGCCAACATTCAACTATGGTGCAGCTCTGTCACAAGAAAAGAAGGACGTGGCTGTCATGAGCTTTGGAGCGTTCAGCCTCACAAATTTTGGATCAGAGCAAAGCAACACGGATGGGAAAAACCCTCAGTGTCTGAAATTTTAGAACTCGAAACGGAGGAAGTATGAAAGGGGAAGTAATACGAATTGGAGCATTTGAATGCATGGGCGAGAAGGTTACAGGAGCCCTTATTGAGGCAGACAAAAATCAAATAGATGGGTCTGTTCTTTATGAAAACGTGGATGTCATAAAAGCTAAGAAAACTGCTACAAATGATGAGTTGGAATTTATTTCAAGAATCAAAGCGGATGGATCCGGCACCGAGCCTATTGACGAATTATTTGACCCAACTTGGGGCGGCCCTTATCACCTGACACGACTTTCACTGAGTGAAGATACCTACATAGCATCTGGTTTTAATAGCTATGTGGTGAAACTAAAAACGGAGCAAGCCTAATGGAACCACTAACCGGATTAATTACTAATTGGATCATCTTCTTCCTTGTCGGCACTGGATTCCTGTGCTGCATACTTGGATCGTTAATGATCCACGACTGGAGGAACAACCATGAGTAGCGGAGCGATAACAGTTGCAATTGTAGTGCTAATAGTAGCCTTCATCCTTTTTGTGATATGGGCTTTTTGCCGGGCAGCCGGAGAAGCAGATGCTACAGCAAGGGCCATTTATGAAAATCAGCTTAGGAAAGACCGGGAGTCAGGCATCACATTTACCAAAACCCCGGAAGAATACTACGGAGGCAAATCATGATACATGACCGACACAACAACCTAACCGATCGAGACCGAACCGAACTGGAAGCCAAGGATTCGGACCAGGTAAGTCAAATTAAGGATCTACTGATAGAACGTGGTGAGCCTATGGCCTTCTTTGAAGTAATGGATGAGCTTGGCTTTCACCAGGATAGCACCAAAAGAGCTTTAAGCGAGCTGACCAAAGAGACCGATCAACACGGGCGGCCTTTTGCCATCTATGACAAGGACGACCGGAAGAACAATCCGTATGGGCGAACCTGCGGAACGTACCGGCATAACCCGAAATATGGTAGGCCGAAAGCGCAAACAGGTGAACAAATTTCATTTTTAAAACAACGGTGTGCGGTATGAGTGAAGGAGTCTATCTACAGAACTTTTTAATTGTAATGCCAGGGGAAGAGCCTTTTATGACTCAGTGGTTTGAAAAGGAAAATCACTGGAGAGAAGGTATGACCGTATTTAATCTTCACTCCGGAAGATATTCAACCGATGGCGAAGAGTGGAAGGAAATTGAGAGGGATCATCTATGAAATACGCATTACTCTCTCTTAGGTGGACTCATAAAAACGATGATTTTATCACTTTTTGGCGGCACGATGCCAAAGGATATTGCTGGTTTAAAGCATGGATGGGAAGATACTCCATAGTAAGAAGCGCTCAACATTCAAGCGATCGCACGAAACGAGTTTCTTTTGAAGTACTCGAACCATTTTGGCAAGAAGTTAGCTACGAAGGGAAAATAAGATATGTAATACCAAACACTGCAGAAGTTCGAGAGGTGATGGGTATAAAATCAGAAGACTTTCAGAGGGAGTATCCATCTTGATTTTCAAGGTATAAAATTATTGGGGGCTATAAAGAGCATGAGTAATATCGAATGGACTGATGAAACCTGGAACGTGACAACCGGATGCACCCGGGCCAGTGCCGGATGTGATAACTGCTATGCCGTAGCAATGACCAAGCGACTGGCCAACATTGAATCAACCAAGGAAAAGTATGGCGGGTTGGTTAATGAAGGGAAAGATCATTTCAATGGAGCGGTAAGAGTTCATGCCGATGAATTAGAAAAGCCTCTTCATTGGAGAAAGCCCCGAAAAGTATTTGTGAACTCTATGAGCGACCTCTTCCATCCGGAAGTACCGTTCGATTTCATAGACAAAGTATTTGCTGTAATGGCGCTTACTCCAGAGCATACCTACCAGGTACTTACTAAACGGCCTGAACGGATGGCTGAATATTTGAACATGAAATGGCTACCGTGTAAAAGAGGGTATGAATCGAATCGTTTTAATAGAGTTTGTGAATCGGCGACATGGATAGTTGTTGATCACGATGGTAAAAAAGCGGGAAACCTTATTGATAACCTTTTTAATGATGAAGGTGAATATAAATTTAATTGGCCTTTATCTAATGTATGGCTTGGCACTTCAGTAGAGAATCAAGAGGCTGCAAATGAACGGATTCCCCACCTGCTTAAGTGTCCGGCTGCTGTTCGGTTCCTGAGCTGTGAGCCTTTGATTGGGGCTGTTGATTTGAATGCCGTTTATTCCGGTATTCGTGAGCATAATCCTAAGAAACGATATGATCGAGATGTTAAGGCAATTGAAGAGATTGACTGGGTGATAGCCGGGGGTGAATCCGGTCACAATGCAAGACCGATGCACCCCCATTGGGTTCGATCTCTTCGTGATCAGTGTGAGACTGCCGGTGTACCTTTCTTCTTTAAGCAGTGGGGGGCTTTTAAACCAAACCATGGACACAAAAATAGATGGGCTCACAAATGGAGTGATGGCAACTACGCTCATAAAGTAGGCAAAAAGAACGCCGGCCGACTACTTGATGGCCAAGAACACAATGAATTTCCAACTACTAAAGGAGTTACAGTAGATGCCGAAAGTAAGTAAAGGTCTGCCATATTTTACCCTGGATACCGATCTCGCAAGTGACAAGCGGGTGAAGCTACTAAAGGCCGAATTTGGCATTAAGGGATTTGGTATCTGGGTTGAGTTACTTCGTCAGATCTATGCAGACGAAGGGTTTTTCATGAAATGGGATGAGGACACAAAGCTTCTATTTGCCAGTGATGTCGGTGTAACCGGTGGCGTGGTCGATGAAGTGGTTAACGGGTTGGTCAGACGTGGGCTCTTCAATGAGTCCGTATTTGGCAGGTTCAACGTATTGACATCAAAACATATTCAGGAAAAGTACTTCGATGCGATCAAAAGAAGAAGCTCAGACATGGAGGTAGATTCCCGATTATTGGTAATAGATGCCAATGCGGACATAATAGCCGATAATGCTAACATAAAGCTCTTACATGCAGACATAAAACAACGACCACCCGCCAAAGGGGACATTGTCGAGAACAGAATCGATGATGAAAAGGAAGAAAAAGAGAGCCCCCGGGAAAAGAACAGTCTATCCAATGATATAGATATCCCGGAATGGGAAGAGTGGTGGAGGGTAGCCCAAAGCAAGGCATACACCCAAGATTATGCCCGGCACCTATACGACTCACTTCTGTATAGAGGGTGGAAAAACAAACATGGCCAGGAGGTTCAGAATTGGCACTCGTATCTGAACATGATGCACAAGTACCAACGCAACTTTCTGAGCAACCTTAAAGAAGAATCAAAATCAAAGAACAATGGGTCATCCAGTACATATCAGGAAAAAACTAACTCAAGGTACTCAGGACATGGCGAATGAATCAATGTCAAAGATCGAGAAAATGCTTAAAGAGGCTCGGGAAAACCCACAGCCAGCACCCGAGTTCGTTCCTCCGGAACATACGGTAAAAAGGGTGCCACTTATGAGGCATTACCCNTCCTCAGAGGCGAGCCTTAACCGAGGGGTTATGTTCGATGATTTTGAAGAACACCGGGACTCCAAGCATAAGAAGATAAAGCGACAGGTAACCGCTGAGTTTGAAACCCGTGAAAATTTACAAAGGGGAATAGGATTTTATTTCTTCTCTGAAAACCCGGGCAGCGGTAAAACAATGTTAGCCTGTGCGCTTGCTAATGAGCTTCATGAAGTTAAACGAACTGAAAGCCAGGTAATTAACACCGTGGAGTTTCTATCTATGATCAGGGAAAGCTACGACAGTGAAGGCATGACAGAGGTAGCTATTTTCAATAACCTAACGACGGTCCACTTGTTGATATTGGATGATATCGGCAGGGAGCGACACAAGAAAGAGCATGCCCATGATATAAGCTGGGCAGAAGAACAGATCGATAAACTCGTAAATGCTCGTATATCTAAGCGATTGCCCACGATCTTCACCTCTAACATGGATATCGGCTCACTCCCATATCATGAAAGATTACAGAGCCGAATTATCGGAGTCAGTGAGGTAGTGAAGTTCCCTGATATTGATGTTCGAACTATTAAGAAGGTGCTTTAATGGATAAGAAATTCACAGTATTTGAGGACAAGAAAGCCACAGTTCGTTTGATAGTAGTAGAGCATGGTAAAATGTACTCTGGACACTACTCTATTAGTTACGATGGCACCATGTCGTGCAGTAACCGAAGATATGAATATGTAATACTGTTCAACACGGTAACGAAGGCGAAAAAATATGCACAAGAAAGGGCCGCTGAGATAATTGCTGAACACTACAAGTATTCAAAGCACCCCGGCATGATGGAGTGGGCTGATAAGTACTACAAACCCGTAAAGGTTCCCTACACTCCAAAACCTAAAAAAAAGGCTACAAACGCACAGTTTAGCCTATTTCAATAATCAATAAATATAAGAACCCATGGAAAATGGATTAACCTTAGATACCGCTGAAATTATTCGGCTCATGAGCTGCGCCTATCAACGAGGGCACCAAGATACCGTTGATGGAATTTCCGAGCCTTGTCAGAAAGGAAGTAATGATATCGCAATTGAAGTACTTCTGGAAGAACACCCTAAGTACGATATTTGCGCTCATTGTAGAGGTGAGGGTTGGTACGAAGATCACTCCGATGAATGCTACAATCATCCAGGGTATTGCACGAATTGCCCGATTCAACGAGAGTGCCAGTATTGCGATGGAACAGGTTTGAGCTTGAAAGAAGAGTTTAAGCCGAAGCAGGATTATTTATTACAAGACGATGACGGATTACCATTTTAACCGCTGAGCAATCAGCACAATCATAAATCAAACACAACATGAGTGAAATAAAAGAAGACAGAGCAACCATTGAAGAAATACTTGATAACCCCGGGGGAGTTTTCCCAACTGATGATTGTTACGATAGATTGGTAGAGTATGTGAGATCAGTGAGAACACAGGCAGTAGGCTGGACTTGGGCAGAAGCATGTACTCAGCTTGACAAAGGGGAAGACCCAAGGCAGTACGACCAGGCCAAATTGATTGAGCGGTCTGAAAAGGAACTCAATATCGAATTTCAACAATAACCAAAAACCAATAAGTATGACCACATTAGCACTACACGACACCGACGGTAAAATTGAACGAAGAGACCCGCTAAATATCGAAGATGCTGTCATTAAAACTGACAAGCAATTCATGGACTCTCCGGAGATGGAGAAGATCGCTGAGAAAGTTAGAAAGGATAAGAACATTGAGCTTGGTCCGGCAATGGTATGGATGACACTGGTGTACCCCAACATTTCCAAAAGCAAACCAGCCAAGACCAAGAAAACCTCCAAGGAGTTTCGGCATCATACAGGGTACGACTACATGCTGCAGGTGTCTGGCGAACTATGGGATATGCTNGATGATAAGACCAAGTACTTCCTGATCTGGGAAGAGCTGCTGAAGTTGGATCCTACCTTTAAGACCAAAGAACAGCATTGGGTTATGAAGCTGCGGAAACCGAACTACTCGAATTTCTACGAGATACTGGACAATGAAGGCCACGAGGAAGCAAGGCGACTGCATGAGACTATTCAGGCTACGGCATCGAGCTTGTATGATCTGGACCCGAAGCAGGAAGATCAGATTAGCTTGTTTTAACGGTGCAGTCCCGCTTGATACAATTGTTATAAACCCGATTAATTATGGAAGATCACGAAATAATTGCAGCTATAAAAAACCTTGAAAAGAAGCACCCAAAAATGCTTGTTAAGCAAGTTGGTGCGTATATAGTAATTGCCGCCAACTATAGCGATTTAGAAAGTAAAGCCAGAAAGGTAAACAGAGGTTATNCTGATGGATTTTACACGATTGAACAAGCCTTAAAAGCGTAGGGTTTATAACGGTGAAAGTTTAAGCGGCTTGCTAACTCGAAAAGACTAAGTGATTATGAGCGTAAAACATTGTGATAACTGCCAACATTTTGTAGCGAACCGAAAAGGCGAGTGCGCACCTGTTTGTAGTAAGTGGCATAAGCCAAGATTTATAGGGCCGAAAAGCCCAGTTGACACAGATTACGGATATAGACGAACCTGTGATGATTTTGAACAGCGGGCAGGAAGCAAGTCCGCTTGAAACTATTGTTAAGTGTACGATGATGAAAAAGGCAAATAAAGCCCCAGCATATGCGGTTATTTACAACGGACTTGCTGAAGTAGCAAGAAAGCACGGTTACGCATTAGCGATACATGGTAGTGTGGTAACTGACCTTGATTTAATAGCTATACCGTGGATTAAAGAAGCGGATGATATGGAAACTTTAGTACAGGCTATTATAGAGCATTGCGGGGCTTGTGGTATTAACTTGGATCAATATGGTAACGAGCAGGAACCGGAAGAAAAACCCCATGGGAGAATAGCTTGGAAACTATTTATGGGTGCTGGTGGGGCAGTAGATTTGAGCGTATTACCTAAAAAGTACACTTAACGTGTGATGTATAAGGGGCGCGGAAGATTAGGCGCTCTTTAGAAGCAAAATTTTGAACTAAAACTGAAACCATCGAACGGGACTTTAACCGCGTCCCGCTTGATACAATTGTTAGGTACACGATGTTTGAACAGGAAATATTTGGAACCCGAATAGTGCAATCTAATGACTTAGTTGATTTTAAGTTGGTGAATCATCCAAAGTACAGGAGTTACAAGTGGCTTCGAAAATTTGAGGTTTGGAGGATTTTAAGAATAAAATATTTGAACTGGTTGCGAAAGCGCTACAGAGAGAAGGATAGTAATTGGATTAAAAAACCATCTACGAAAGCTATAAAAATGCCTGATGGAACTTTGGTAGTTCATCCAACGATGTACGCTAAAATTAAAGCAAGCACCAAGTGTACCTAACATAACATTAACCCGATCCGATTAAACTCGAAAATTAAGTGTAAGGAATTGTGCTGTAAGCGCTCTTACTATAAACGATAACTGAAAAATGATTGAATCATGAAAACGAATGATGAGGTTTTACGGGAATTGAAAAACAAAATCCGTCGTAAAAGTATGGCGTATAAGACGGAGCAGAATTATATGCAGTGGGCCCGGAGGTTCGCGGGGTTCCATTCCGGGGCGAGAATTACGGATATGGGTAAGCAGGAGATTGAAGAATATCTGAATCACCTGGTGAATGAGCGTGATGTGGCATCTTCCACTCATAACCAGGCGCTTTCGGCGTTGGTGCTGATGTTTCGGGACGTGTTGGGTAAAGATACATCGAATATGAAGCTGGATTATGCTAAGAAGTCGAAGTCGCTTCCATCGGTGCTTTCCAAGCGGGAAGTGAAGGAGATCATATCTGCTATGCCGGATGGAAGGGCGAAGCGGATCGTGTGGGTGATGTATGGCACCGGGATGCGTGTCAATGAAGTACTTAGGCTCAGGATCACTGATCTGGACTTTGATAATCAGAGTATCTACGTGCGGAAAGCGAAGGGAGCCAAAGACCGGGTGGTTATGATGCCGAAAGTATTGATCACGATGCTGCGCAACCAGATAGGCCGGGCGAAGGAACAGCACAGAAAGGATCTCGCTATAGGAGAGGGCAAAGCCAATCTTCCCAAGGCCCTGAAAGATAAATACCCCAATGCAGATAAGGAGATTGGATGGCAGTTTCTGTTTCCATCGGATAACCTTTCCCAGTGCCCACGCAAAGGTACTACCCACCGGCACCACCTTTCTTCCAGTACGGTGAATAAAGCGATCAAACGCGCAAAATGGCGGTGCAAAATTGATAAGAGAGTTACGGCTCACACGTTCCGGCATTCTTTTGCTACGCATACGCTGGAGAATGGGTGTGATATCCGAACGCTTCAGCAACTATTGGGGCATAAACATCTCAAAACTACCATGAAGTACACGCATGTACTGGAGCCTCAGAAGACGGCTTCGCCGGCTGACTCTTTGATGAGTGAGGTTGCTTAGGGGGTTTTGAATGTTGAATGTTGAATTATAAATTAGGTGAAATGGGAAAAGTGAAAGGTGAAAGGGTAATTCAAAATTATAAATTCAAAATGAAAAATTATGGGAAGCACTAACGGAAGTGATCTGAATATATTTATTGGTGATACTTTGGTTGCTACATCAAAAGAGTTTAGTAGTGAAAAACCTCCTGCGGCTGATGTTGTTAGGGAGCTGAATATTGAGGAGGGTAAAGATTATGATAACATAGATTGGGGTATAGTTTATGATCCTTTCCGTCTGTATTTAGTAAGAAATGGGAAAATGTATTTCAGAAATTCACAAGCTAAAATAATGCTTGAAGCTTCAGATCATGCTGAATTATACAATGAACTAAAAGAGAGTGGTTTAAAATCAGGGTATAAACATGGATCTCTTTTCAACATAAATCTCCATTGAAAAAGTGTAACCTTGTTACATAACGATTAGGGGGATTATTTCTTAGCCTGTTTGTGAATCATTTACAGACGGGATATGACTTCATTACTTCGAGTTTATAATCAGGCGAGTGCTAAGATCCAGAATTTGGGTGGACGGCAGTATGATCTGAAGGGGACTCCTCCTGAATGGTGGCCTACCTTTACGAGTAATGACAGTGGTATCCATATCTCGGAGAAGTCGGCGCTTACGCATATGGCTTATCTTCGGGGTATTAATTTGCTTGCCGGCTCTATTGCTACCCAGCCGAAGCATTTGTTTTTCAGGGGCGAGAATGGGAAGGAAGTCGCAAGGAATAAGAGGGCGCATAAGCTTATCAGTAAGACGCCTAATCAGTTTCAGAATAGTTATCAATTTCATTTCTATATGGTGACCATGCTGCTGATGCATGGTAATTTTTATGCGTACATCAACCGGGATGCTTTTTATGAGCCGGTGAGTTTGCGCCCGATCTATCCTTCTATGGTGGAGCCGAAGGTTCGGAAGGATGGGGTGAAGGAGTTTCATGTGCGCGGGGAGAATATCAATAAGGTTTTTTCGAATAACGAGATCTTTCATGTGTATGGATTGTCGCTTGATGGGGTTATGGGTATCAATCCGATCAAGTATGCGGCGGAGACACTGGGTTTGGGTTTGGCTGCGAAGAAGATGCAGAGTTCGGCTTTTGGCAAGGGATTGCATGCCGGCGGGGTTATTCACATCCCGGAGGAGTACAAGGGAGTGATGGGTTCTACGGATGAAGAGTCTGAGCAGTTTATGGAGGCGGTGCGTAAGTCCTTCCGCAAGCTGTACCAAAACGGACCGGATAGCTGGCATGAGATGATGTTCCTGGAGCCGGGGTGGAAGTTTGAGCAATTTAAGTTAAACCTGGAGACGGCGAAGATCATTGAGACCCGCAAGTTTGATGTGGCTGATATTGCCCGATTGCTTGGAATCCCGTTGCATAAGCTTATGGAGATGGATAAGGCTACGGAAAGCAATATTGAGCAGCAGGGAATTGAGTATGTGCAGGACGGGGTGATGCCAATCACGTTGAATATTGAGGCTGAGGCAGATGCTAAACTGCTGAAGACGAGTGAACAGGATGATTATTTCTACAAGTATAACCTGGACGGCCTGATGCGCGGAACACTGAAAGAGCGATTTGAGGCATATAGTACAGCTCTTGGTAAAAATGCGCCCGGCTTTATGACTCCGGCCGAGATCCGTGACCTGGAAGATCTTGGGCCAGCCGATGAAAGCGAGCTGTTTAAGCCGGATAACATGAATAAACAAAATTTCACACCGGAGACGGCATGATGAATACGAATGGAGCATACCGACCACTGAATTTCAATATCAAGAATGCGGCTGATGATACAGCGGTGATTGACATCGATGGTTTTATCGGGAGGGATATTTTTGAGGAGTGGATGACCGGAAAACCTTCCCCGAATACGGTGGAGAACCTTAAAAATAAGCTACGGGAGATCACGGCTAAGAAGGTGATCGTGAATATCAATTCCCCAGGTGGAGATCTGAATGATGGGTTGGTGATCATGGAGATGCTGCAGAGTAAGAGTGCGGAAGTGGTGACTAACATACAGGGTTTTAGTGCGAGTGCGGCTACGGTTATAGGGCAGGCCGGTACAACGAGGCGAATGAGTGAGAATGCGTTCATGCTTATCCACCGGGTGATGTTTGGTTTTTGCGGGTATCTGAATCAGAATACGATGTATGACATGATACAGGATGCTGAGGTTATAGATACTCAGCTGATAAAGATGTACCGCAAGCAGAGTTCACTTAAGGAAGATGAGATCGCTGACCTAATGGATGAAGGTGGCGGGTATGGCCGGTGGATCACGGCGGAGGATGCGCTGGAGTTCGGTTTTATTGATGAGATCTATGATCCGGCTGATGAGAGTGATGAGGATGTGGATCGCCTGGAAGGTGAGGATGTGGAGAATATGAAGAGGAATGTACGAGAACTGGCTATTCAGGGAATGAAGGGTAGTGAGGAGTTTGTGAATGCGTTTTTTGGGAAAGAGTTGCAAAGTGGCAAAGTGACAGAGAAAAAGAGTAACAAAGTAAAAGAACTTCAAGAAGAAGCGGATTCCGCTGGAGAGGCGCGAACCCGAAATTTAATTATAAAACAAAAACTAGAGGTATAAACATATGTTTACACTCAAGCAATTAAACGAGAAGCTGGGAGATGCGCGGAAGCGGAAATCCAATCTCGTTAACGACCGCGCCTCCAAGCTCAATGAACTGGAGACGCTTATGAACGCCGATACTCCTGATCAGGATGCTATCGAGGCGAAGCAGAAAGAGATCAATAATCTGAAGGCTGATATTCAGAAGTCAGAGCAGATGATCGAGAATTACACGGATCAGATCGCTGACCTGAATGATGTTCAGAGCTTTGAGCCGATGAACGGTGGATTTGATTTCAGTTCTGGTAAAAAGAATGAGCATGAAGAAATAGCTGATTTCAGTTTTGTGAAGATGTTCCGTGAGGCTATTGAAAGTGGCCCACAAGGATTGACCGGACTGGAGAAAGAGATGCATCAGGAGGCTATTAATGATGCCAAGGAAAAAGGCATTAAACTGAACGGTAATCTTCACGTACCTACCATTGTAATGGAAGCGCGGCGCGGCATGCGTAATGATGTGACTGTTACCGGAGGTTCCGGTGGTGATCAGGGTGGACTTACGGTTCAAACCGATAAGATGCCATTGATCGACATCCTGAAAGCGAAGCTTCCCTTTGTGGATAGTAATGCTTCTAGCCGTGACGGACTGGGTGCGACGTTCTTCACTGATCTGAGTGGTGATCTTAGCTTTCCACGTGCGGAAGAAGATGCCAGTGATCCTGCTGTTAAGGGTGAGACTGTTGCTGGGGATGAAATGAGTCCGACTCTTGGAGAATTGACGCTTTCTCCGAATCGCTTGCCAACCTTTGTGGAGGTCTCCCGACAGACCTTAATGCAGAGTTCTGTGGCCATCGAAAACTGGTTGCGTAACTATCTTGGTTACAAGATCGCGAAGCCTATGCATGCAGGTATCATTCAGGCTATTCTGGATGCTTCCGGTACAAATGCTCAGGCTCACGGTACCGATGGCGGTGTTGAGGACTGGGAATCTATTGTGAAGTATGAAACCGATGTACTGGATTCTGATTCAGCGATGGAAGATGATCCACGATTGGCATGGCTTACAAATAGTAAGCTTCGCGGTAAGCTCAAAACTACCGAGCGTGAGACGGGAACCGGACAGTATCTATATGATCTGCAAACCGGCACTGTGAATAACTACGACATGCTGGTAAGCAGCCTTGTTCCTTCTGATCTGACCAAAGGAACCGGTACAGACCTTTCTGCAAATATCTTTGCGAACTGGGCTTCTCTGTACATCGCCATGTGGGGCGGAATCAGTTTCTTAGTGAACCCTTACAGCAAGGACACTGAGGGCTTAATCCGAATTAATGCCTGGACTTTCTACGATAGCGGATTGCGACATGCTTCTGCCTTCTCAGTAGGTAAAGACATTATCACATCGTAAATCTAATTCCGCACCCTTGATGGGTGCGGTTTCTTAAACGGAGAAAACCAATGGCTAAGAAAAAAGAAGAAGGAACTAAGGAAGAAGACGTAAAACGAACGAAGCTGTATTTCCTGAAGGCTCCCAAAGGCTACGGCTATCATGCCGGAGAAACTGAGGCGGTCCCGGAAAAACTAGCATCCGAGTTTGTAAAAGCGGGTGTTGCCCGCGAGGCAACGAAGACTTTACCCGAGGACTTACCAGGGCGTGATGCTTTGATGGAACATGGCTGTGAGACAGTGAAGGATGTGAAGGAGATCGAGGATTTTACCACGGTTGACAACATCGGCACGGCTACGGCAAAGGAACTGGAAGTGTATTTCAAGAAATAATATCGCATGCCGCTGACGTATGACACACCGCCTGCTACTAAACCTCTGGACCTGGATGAGTTGAAAGACCATCTGCGGATCGGGAGTAGTACGGCGTATGATGACTATCTGAATTTATGTATTGAGGCACTGGCTGAGGAGCTGGATGTTAATAATATGCTTCAGTGGGCTTTCAAACGTCAGCTTATAGAGGCTACGATTGTTTTTACGCTTTCGGATTTTAAGCGAAAGCTGGAGTTGCCCCGTCCACCATTGCAGTCGGTTAGTTCGGTGGAGTACCGGGATAAGGATGGCACCTGGCAGACGGTTGCGACTGATAATTATGAAGTGAATAGTGATGCCGATCCGGGCTTTATCCGGTTCAGTGATGATTATTCGTTTCCTGCTCTCCTGGGTGATGAAGAGTATCCGGTGCGTATTACCTACGTGGCCGGGTATTCTGATTCAGAAGGGAATAGCACACATCTTCAGGTTCCAGCAAACATTCGTTTGTGGGGTATGAATGTGATCGGTGACTTATGGCAGAATCGTAAGACGCAGATAGTAGCGAGGAGTTCGGCAGAGGTTGTCCAGCTTGTTCAGCAGATGGGGCGTTTGAAGGCTCCTCATAATGCAGGGCGGAGGTTCGGATGAGCTATTTCATGGATCCGGGCGAAATGGACCGGCACCTTACGGTGGAGAAGAAAACGACTTCTACCAATGATTATAACGAAGAGGTGGAAAGCTGGGGTACTGATGGCACTATCTGGGCTCGTAAAACGGATCAGCATGGTGATGAGGAAAAGGAAGGCGGTCAGATAGTGGCTACGGGTCGTACAAAGTGGACGATCTATTTCTATCCGGGTTTGAATGCCAGAGATTATCGCTTTAAGGATGAGTATGGCAACCTGTTTGATATTATCGGCGAGCCTATGGAGAAGGGGTTTCGTGAGTTTATGGAGGTTGAGACGGTGCGGAGGGATAATGGTACTGCTTAGCGGAATTTTGAATTTTAAATGTTGAATTAATTATGACTCTTTACCTGGTTCGATTTAGTAGTGGTGCTGATGATACGCTGGGGATCTTGTTCCTGAATGGTGAGGCTTTTTGCTTTACGCTGGAGGATGAGTGGCGTTCCGAGAAGGTGGCAGGTGAGACTCGGATTCCTGATGGGGAGTATGAGATCGAGCTTCGTCAGTATGGTGGGTTCCATAATCGGTATAAGGAGCGGTTCGGCACCAAGTTCCATAAAGGAATGCTGGAATTGAAGCATGTGCCGGGATTTACGGACATCCTGATCCATTGCGGTAATAATGAGGAGCATACGGCTGGTTGCATTTTGGTGGGTGATACGGTGGATATTAATCGTGATACGAATGGTTACCTGGGTAGAAGTACGGAAGCCTATTTGGCTTTGTATGAGGAAGTGATCAATGCTATTCAGGCTGGTGAGGATGTGGAAATCATTGTTACGGATGATGTAACGGAAATTTTAAACGGGTCCAAGCGGACGCTTGAACCAGCTGAAAAATGAAAAGGTGTAGTGATGACTGATGCAATTGTAACTAAGGCATTTACCATTATTGGGATTGTGACGGCTTGGATATTTGCCCAGGCGGAGCAGTTTGGGGGAATTATTGATACGGCTTTTGACCAGATGTTTAGCCTTGGGCTGTTGTTGATCGTGTTGATTGTGCTGTTTAAGGAGTATAAAGGCACTAAGGCGGATAATGCGGAGCTGGATGAGAAGTTTCAAACGCTTTTACAGGAGAATATTGAGACGAGGCGGGATTTCAGGGATTCAATTGATGCTTTAACTCAGGTTATATCGAAGATGAATGAGTAATAATAACGTACATAGCGAGCACCCATACCTGTTAGATGATAGTGAATTGAAGGTTCCTTATGGGGATATGGACCGTGAGGAGCGGATGGATGCCTTTATGCATGAGGTTCCGAGGAAGAAGTTCAGCGAGACGGCTTTTGGTGAGACGGTTTTGCTTAGAAATAGGACGGGTAAAACGATCTTAGGAGTGCTTGCCGGAGCGGTGAGTGTGTTTACGGGATTTGATATTCAACCAATCATTAACCCTTTAACGGGAGGAACAGAGATGGAGTTTTTATTTGATGCGGGATTGATAGAGATAGTGATCACTGCTGTCACCTTTTTGGTGGTTGCGGGTGTTAGCTGGGCTGGTGCTTACTTTAAGCTGCCACGTAAGTTTACGGTGAAGATCGAGCGGTTTTTGCATATCGCTTCGGAGGAGCTGGAGAAGGCAGTGGATGAGGAGAGTGAGAAGGGCCGGAAGGTTACGAAGAATGAAATTTATAACGGGCTGATCACTGCGTTTAAGAAGACGTTTGGTGATGTGCCTGAGAATTTAAAGAGTGCTAAATGAGCATGAGTGTGATCACACATATCGCTAATAATGCCGCTGACTATAAGGCGGAGATAGGTACGATATCCGGTACTTCAAGGGCTAAGATCTACACGAGTGTAGTGCCCCAGGGAGTAAAGAAGCCGTATGCGCGGATCACTCTTGTATCACGGCCGGTGGAAAATAACAAGGAAGAGCGTGGTCCAACCAGCTTCCAATATCAGATAGATCATTATGCGGACACATCTGCAAAGGCGGAGGCGTGTGAAAAGGCTTTTATAGCGGCGATCACCCCGTATCACAATTATAAGAGTACGGTAGCCGGTGAAAATGTGCGGAGCATACGGCTGATGAATGGAGGTGGTTCCGGTTATAACGAGCCGAACGAGAATAAAGAACGCATGATAGAAATTTCAATACGAATTAACCCATAGAGCGATGGCAGAGACAATCATACTTACGGAACCATGGACACTGAAAACAGGCGTGGAAAAAAATGCAGGTACCGAAATCACGTTTTCCCGAAGCTCCGAAGAGATGCAAAAGATATTGGATGCCGGTGCAGGACAAGTAAAGCAAGGTTTGCCCGGCGACTTGCCCGGCAGAAAGCATTTTGTGGACGCAGGTTTTGACAGCGTTCAAAGCCTGGGGGTATTGGAGGAGTGGACACAGGTAAATGGTGTAGGCCCAAAGACGGCAAAAGAACTTGACGAGTATTTTCAAACTAAACAAAACACAGAGGTAGAGTAAAATGGCGAATACAAGCACAGGATATGTCACAGGTTCCGATTTCGGGATCTATGTGGACGATACGTTAATCGCAGTTGCTTTAGATAATCAGCTTCAGCTTACGAAAGATATGATCGAGGTGTCCAGCAAGGACTCCGGTAAAAGCAAAGAGTATATCCCCGGGCGCGGAGATGGTACTGTAATCGGTTCATGCAGAGTGAAGTATGATGCCGGTTACGGATGGGCTGATCTGTTTGGGGCTTATAATGATGACACTAAAGTCACCGTCCGGTACAGTAATGATACTACTGGTGATGATGAGTATTCATTTGAAGCTTACATCAGTGACTTAAGCAGAACAGACCCTGATAATGATAGCTCAACGATCAATTACACCTTCCAGAAGACGGGCGATGTAACTGAAACTAATATCACAGCATAATGAGCGAACGCACATTTAACATCAAGTTGAAAGACGGTGACTCTCATGAATTGCTTTACGATAACCGTGCTTTGTACGAGTTTGAGGGCATTCATGGAGAAACCGCTATGCGGGTGATGAGTTCCGGTAATATTGGGTTCAGAGCCATTACGCACTTAGTGTGGGCTGGTTTGATCCATAAGGAAGATGCTCCATCTATTGATGAAGTGATAGACCTTGTGCCTGCAGATGATTTTGAGGGAGTGGTTAAGGTAGTAATTAAGTCTCTTGAAGATGCGCTTGGGCTCGATAAAAAAGCAAAGGCAAAAGCGGTAAAAAAAGCAAAGGCGGGTCGTCCGGCATAGACTGGCAGGAATGGCAGCGCATTGCTTACGGTCCGCTAAGGCTTAAGCCCTGGGAGTTCTGGAAACTACTGCCAAAGGAGTTTACCCTAATGGTGGAAGGGAATTTAATGGTGCGTGAGAATGATAGGAGTATGGTGATAGAGCAACTTCATCTGCTTCGGACTATATCAGCAACCATTCAGAATTTAGGGCAATCGTTTTCTAAAAACCCGGAGCCTGTTGATGTGCTGGATATCTGGCAGATCCCAGAGATCGATAAGATCATTAAGAAACACCGGGCGAAAGCAGAAGAGCGATTTGAGCAGCGTGCTGAGCAAGTTCTTGATAAGTATAAACGCATAGGAGAAAAGTATAAAGATGGCGGCTAATGCGATAGAGTTTAAGATGGATCAGCGGGAGTTCCGTGAGTCGTTGAAGGAGATTCAACGCATGGAAAGCTCTATTGATCCTGAGTGGATGAAGTCTACGTTGCGCCGCCGCGCCCGGCCTATAGAAAACAGTATGCGCAGAAATGCGGAAGGCTATCTGAAGTCAACGCGTATAGCGAAGATGATCGGCATTACTGCTGCCAAAAGCAGGACTGGAGACTGGGGCGCAAAAGTAGGGGTAGTTAAGAATGATCCCGTCCTTTTCCCTGACTTCTCTGCTCCGGCGCTTGCCTCTGTGTTGGAGTATGGTACGGACGAACGATACCGTACCCTTAAAAAAGGAGTGGTTGTCACCGGACGGAAAAGTACCGGCCGCGCTCCTGCCATGCCATTCTTGAGACCTGCCTGGGATGAAAACGTAAATCAGTTCATGAATAAGGTACAAGAAAGCATTGAACGCAAAGTGTTAAAGGAGAAGTGATATGTCAGATCGCAGAGTCACATTTGTTGTAGGTGCCAACGTCAAGAACTTTGTTGACGGGATGGGGAAGGTACAAAAGCGATTTGAGCGAATGGGCAAGAAGATGCAGCGCATTGGTTCTGACCTCTCGCAGAAAGTTACGCTTCCTATACTTGGTTTGGGTGCTGCGGTGGGTAAAACGGCTATTGACTTTGAAAGTGCCTTTGCCGGAGTACGAAAGACCGTAGATGCCACGGAAGAAGAGTTCGGCAGGCTACGGCAGGGTATCCTTGATATGAGCAAGGAACTGCCTACCAGTGCCAATGAGATCGCCGGAGTAGCGGAGGCCGCAGGTCAGCTTGGTATTAAGAGTGATGCTATCCTGGAGTTTACAAAAACCATGGTAATGCTTGGGGACACTACGGATATTGTAGCAAATGATGCAGCTAAAGCCCTTGCCCGGGTAGCAAACATCCTTCAGCTTCCACAGGATCGATTTGATGAGATGGGGTCCACTATTGTAGATCTCGGTAACAATTTTGCTACTACAGAATCCGAGATCGTGGATATGAGTACACGGATCGCGGCTGCAGGTAACATTGCTAAGATGAGCGCTTCGGATATCTTTGCGATCTCTACTGCTTTAAGTTCGGTTGGTGTGAATGCGGAAAGCGGGGGTACTGCTGCACAGAAAGGAATCCTTGCTATTAATGATGCTGTGGCGCGTGGCGGGGAAGCTTTGGAGACGTTTGCTAAAACATCCGGTATGAGTGCCCATCAGTTCAGGGAATCATGGAGGCAAGACGCAGGACTGGCTTTTTCTCAATTCATTCAGGGATTGGGGAGTGAAGGAGATAATGCTACTCAGGTGCTGGAGGATGTAGGACTTCAAAGCGAGCGTACCCGTGCGGCTTTCTTATCTCTGGCGAATAGCGGTGATCTACTCAACAGAACTATTGAAACGGGGAGATCTGCATGGGAGGAGAATAATGCGTTAACGAAGGAGGCACAACAGCGGTATGAGACCATGGCTTCCGACCTTAGTGAGATGTTTAACAGTTTTAAGGCGGCCGCAGCGAGTTTTCAGGATGTAATAAGCCCAGCGATTAAACGCTTCACAGATTATGGTAAAGCACTTGCCCAGGTGTTTGAGGATATGGAGGATGAAACCAAAAAGAGAATATTGGTTATTGCCGGGCTTCTTGCTGCCAGTGGGCCTTTACTTGTGGCTTTTGGAGGAGTGATGAAGGTTGTTGGGTTATTGGCAAGTACGTTTATGATCAAGTTTGCTGCAATAAGTGCTGCAGTTGCAGGAGTTGTTGTAACGGGGCAATGGTTCGTTGATAACTGGGATAAAATGAGCCAGGGTATAGAGAACATCACAGATAGTTATGTAATAGCCTTCCAAAAAATGGCGCGGGGTATAATGGAAGCCATTCGGGAGATCATAGACTTTGTAGTAAATAGAACCGGTCCCGGATTTGTAGCTGATGTATTTGGATGGGACCTGTCTGGATGGGTTAATGATGTGGCTGGGGTTAGTGGTGCTATTGGCGGTTTAACAACTAAGATAGAAAAGAATGAAAAGGAGCTGGCAGCAGGAATTAAAAAATATACTGACACTGCCTGGGGTAGTTTAAGCGAGTCTGCTCAAAACGCTTTGGACTTAACTAAGCAGGCTTTAAAGAATGGGTTGAAAAATATTCTAAAAGATTCGGAGATCGCTTCCATTATTTCTCAGATAGAAGAGAAGATGTTAAAAATGGGTGGCGGTGGTGTTAGTACTGGGGCCAGTAGTGGATCTGCTCAGCAGTCAGCACCTACTAAACCTATTATTGATATGCCCAAAGTTGATGATGAGGTAATCCATAGCTGGGAAGAGCTGGATAATCAGATCACTTCTTCTTTCAAGAATATTGATATGGGCAGTAAGATGAGCCTGAGTTCTTGGCAGAAATTTACTATGAAAGCTAAGGAGGCTGGTTTTGATTTCGTGAACTTCCTTTCCTCTGAGGTGGCCGGCGCTATATCAAGTTTTGCTGAAGGTGTTGGTGAAATGATGGCCGGCGCAGGCAACGAGTTCTCTTCTGGTTTACAGGAAGTAATGTTGTTAGTGCTCGATTTTGCTAAGAAACTGGGTGGTATCCTTACCGCGATCGGTACTGCTATCGCTTTCATTCCAGGGCTTCAAGGTCCGGCGGGTTTGTATATAGCAGGTGGTTCGGCATTAACTATGCTTGCTGCCGGAGGATCAGCCGCCATTCAAAAGAATATAGATCAGAAAAGGGAGAACGCTCAAAGTAGCAGAAGCGTAAATGATGCTATTATCTCTCCTAACGGTAATGTGATCACTACGCATCCTGAAGATTATTTGATAGCTACTAAGAATCCGGGGTATTTAGCTGGGCAGGTTGCTGGTGGATCTTATAATGGTGAGGGAATGGAAAAAGCGGTTATGAATGGAATGCAAAAAGCATTTCGGGCGGCCACTGGTAAAGATCTGTTATTAATGATCAACGACTACCAGGGAGGGGCGGGTAGATAATGGCTTACGGAGTTAAATATAGATGTACCCATAAGCAGAAGACAAATGCTACTATTACAACCTACGTGGTTGAGCTGCTTAAAAAGGATTACTCTGGCGCTGTCACGGATGTGAAGGGTAATGTTGGAAATGGTGTGGTTGAATTAAGTTATGATAACCTGAATCCAGCTGATCTCTTTGAAGAGCGAGTCCAAAAGGGCCGGTTGACTTTTCACTTACAAATCCGAGGCACCGGTACTGATCCCGTACTGAACTACGATGGCTTATCTATATTGAATGAGATCTTTTCCGGAGATGAGGAAGAGTTTAAAATGCGCCTCAAAATAAACGGAGATGTAGAGTGGACCGGTTGGGTGCTTACTGATCTTGGGGATTCAACGGATGGAGCCTTTACCTATTCAGGTGAGATCGTTGCGAAGGATTTTACACGGCTTTCAGGTCTATACTTTCCTCTTACAAATGATCGAAAAAAACTAATCGTAACCTTGGCTGATTTCTTGGATGAGCTGGGGCTTGGGTTGGATATATACTCTTATACAAGCTGGATCACCTCAGAAACTACTGATACGGATGATTTCCTGAATCAGATATACAATGAGCGGAAGGCGTTCCGCTCCTATGCAAGTAATGGCGATGAGATAGATCAAAAAATCACCATAGAAAAAGCGCTGAATATCTTTTTGAATAACTATGGGTTGATATTACGGCAAACCGGTAACGCGTGGAGAGTCTATCAACTCACAACGCTTAGTGATCCTGCCAGTGTTAAGGAGTTTATTTATAACAGCAGCGGGGTAAAGAAATCCGGCGCCGATACCGATCTCACTGTGGATGTAGACCGTATTAGTAAATTCATACTTCCGGGTGGGAAGAATAAGCGACTTAAAGCCCTAAAGCAGGTTAAGAACAGATTTAATCACCGGGCTAAGACCTCTGGAATAACACTACCGGTGCAGATCGATCTGGAAGATTCTCAGACGGAATCATATAGTCAGTTTTTTCTAAGCAGCGGCACTCAGACTATCTCTCTGGGGTTTGATGTATATGCGGAAACTTCCGAGACTCAAAGCTCCATGAATGCCAGGTTTCGACTTAAAATCGGGAATTATTATCTGCAGGATGATGGCACTCTTTCCACGGATGTAAATAATTACTATGAAGTAGAGATGCTTAATGCGAAGAATATTCCGGGAAGTAATATATGGACCGGGTATTTCTCATTACCGCAAATATCAGTACCGGCTGATGCAGATGGCACACTGGAACTGATATATGCGGGAGCCACCGGTAATATTGATTTCGCAGACGTTACAGAGTACAGTAACCTGTCTTTTAATATCAAGAACAGTCTTTTAAGTGAGAATTCTACTTCTATAAATTATGAGCTCACTCAAACCGGCACCTTTAGCGTAATAAAGGAAATTGAAGATACCTGGTTTGGTGATGGGCCTACTGCTTACGCGGACTCTGCGTTACGTTACGGTGAACAGGACAGTAATACTACGGCTGATATCTGGCAATTCCGTGGGGCTACCGGGAATTATAGGAATTTCCATGAAAACAGGCTGAAAGAAGATATGGATGTTCAGCGCTCACTGTCTGAAAACTACAAGGGGCAGCTTCTTGGTGAGTATTCTCCGAGTCAAATACCGGTGAAGGGATCACAGAATTTGTTTTTCCTGGGGGGTAGCTTAACGGCAGCCGGAGATCCGGGTAATGTATGGGATGCGTTCTTTATTGAGATAACAGTGGAGAGCGGATCGGATACATTTGAGGATGTGATCGACCTTGATTCATCAACATCGGGTATAGTCGGAGACTCTGCCAGGGATGGGGCGATACTTCAAAGCCAAAGATTTGATGAATCCCAGAAGATCACCACAATAACCTCTGCTCTAAGCGGTACAGTTACTGAAATCCCTATTGAGTCGGTAGGTGGTGTATTCCTTCAAAAGGGGGATGTATTCTATGTATTTGATATTGTAACTGCAGATCTAATCTCCTTTGTATTGGATGCTCCTATGTTCCCCGATTCAACCAGCTTAACGGTGCAGGGTAAGTCGGTGTCTGATGAGATCACGAACGGCAGCTGGATCGTATTTACCGGGGGTATCATTACGAGTCGTTTAACGAGAAGTGATCAAGCTATCCGGCTGGGTGTTACGAATGTAGAGTATCTGCAGGACAGTGAGACTGGGGAATACCTGACGGATGAGAATGGAGATGCTATTATAAACGGTGAAAGCGATCCCGGCGCTTTTCTGGATATCCTGAAAGATGAGTTAGTCGCCAAGGTGACAGCAGGCGGCTTGCTTGCCCTCGCGAAGCTGAGTGTGGATGTAGAGGAACAGAGTTCTACGATTCTTTTGAAGGCGGATAATATAAACCTTGAATCCGTTGTGACTACGCTTAATGCTCAGGAAGAAATAAAGCTGAACGCACCTGCTATAAATTTGGAGGGCTTGGTCTCTGCTATCAATGCGGATAATGGTACGGAGACGGAGATAGATGGGGGTAAGATAAAGGCGGATACGCGAATCACTGTGGGGAGTGGGGATAATGTGGTGGTTCTATCTGGCGAGGAAAATGATTATAGAATATGGGCCGGTAATGCTACTGCTATTGATGATGGAGAAGGGAGTGGTGATGCTCCTTTCCGCGTGGATCGGTTTGGTAATATATGGGCTAATAAAGTAAACGCTTTATCGGGTGATGGTACTGGTTCTATTAACAATCTAAAGCTGAATAATTTAGAAGTTACCGGGACGATAACGGTAACGGATGGGGAGGTTGTCGCTACAGCAGAAGAGACTTTTGATTCTTCTGATTACGAAATAGAAACAGCGTTTAAAAATGGAGTTATAACGGTTGGTATAAATGTTTCAGGATCTCCGAGAAGTAGGGGCATTGAAATTGGTTACAACTCGTCTATAAATCCAAAAATAAGTTTAAACAGGCTTATTAGCCCATTAGGTAAGGATGCTGTTTCTAAGATTGAGGCGGATGGTATATTTATGGATGTAAATGATGGATTGGGCGGTGATTCAAATATATCCTTAAGCCCTTCATCCACATCTAATCAACCCTTTATTTCTGTAGGCTCTAACTATCAAACGGCAGGGGCTGGTGTTACAGATGATGGTAATTATCTACAGGTAAATGTAGCAGGAGCAACTAAATACTTAAGACTTTATTCATAATGGAAAGAAACGCACATAAATCGTTACAGAATTTAGAGCAATTGGTGAACCGGACACCGTTATCGAGAGCGGAGCGGGAGGCGCTTTCGGGTGATGTGGGGGTGTTGGAACAGGTGCTGGCGGAATTTGTGAAGGCACGTAAGGAGCTTGATCAGATCAAGGCGCGCGCGGATGAAATGAAGAAGGAAATTGAGAAGAAATCAAAAAAGAAAGAAGGTGAGTAATTATGCCAGGTGAATCAGGGTTAACGAAGAAGGCGGCGCTTGAAAGCTTAGAACTGGTCCGGGCGGTTACGAAATCCGGGCAGTCTATCAATATATCTAAGAAGGATCTGCTGAAGGAGATTGATGCGGCCGTGAAGGCCAGTGGCAATATTGTTCGTTATGAGACACGGACTGAATTAGCAGCGGATACCTCGCAGGATGATAAGACACCGGGGCAGGTGTATAATGATACAGGCTATGTCTATGAGTTCACTTCCTCGGATGTGGATACGGGTACCGATAGCATCGATGAGGCCGCCGGGGAGATAAATCCCGGTGATGTGCTTCGTTTTTCTTCTACAGGGACCTTGCCTGGAGGGTTAAGTGTGGGCGTGGACTATTATGTACTTACGGCGGTGCTGGGTTCTTTTAAGGTTTCTACCACACCAGGCGGTAGCGCTGTAAATATAACCTCGGGCGGGGGCGGTACGCATACGGTGAAACGGGTTAATAACGGTCAGTATGTGTGGGATGATGGCAATGGGTATTGGTTAAAGGTGGATAGTGAGGTAGCCGCTTCTGTGGATCCGCAGGATTATGTGTTTCCGGTGGCTGGCGGTGGTATTGGGGATTACCTGAACGATAAAACAGCAAGTGAACTTGATGCTTCGGATACGGAGAAGCTGCAGACGGGGAAGACAGTTGGGGATTATTTTGATGTTAAGACTCCAGAGCTGTTACAGCAAGCAGCAAGCAATTTGGGCGGACAGGTATTTGTGCTTAGTGAGGGTGATGATTATGTGCGATTAAGTGCTGTGGATGGTGCTTCAAATTTGCAGGATGTAAGTACTACTGCCGGTGGCATTTCAATAGACGTTTTAAGAATAACAACATAAAAGGATAAGACTATGGCAACTTTTGATGTAATTAAGAAATCTTCGTTTCAGGATGTAGTGGATGCATTACAGACGAATGATGCCCAGGTACAGAGTGCTATCGATGAGGCGTTAACAAACTCTGATGTGGATGCAAACTATATCTCCTACACCGTAGGGACGAAGCCTTCCACTTCGGGGGCTACTGAAGGCACTATTGGGGCTTACTTTACTTCTGATGGTTTGCTTCAGAAGCTGGAGCTTCAAAGTGGGTCTTGGGTTGATGTTGGGGAGCCGCTTGTAACGAAGCAAGCGCTTGACGATAAGGCCTCATTCTCATCACCGAAAAGATCGGAATTAAATGTTTGGGGCGGTATGAGTATGGATGATGGCAGGGATGAAAAGCCTTTAGTTACATTCTTTGATGATGATGGACGCATTGAATGTTATAATATTTTAAAACCTATTCTTGATGCTAAGGGTGTTACGGCAGGAATGGCTATACCTACCGATGCGGTTGGAAATTCAGGTAACATGAGCTATACACAGCTTAGAGAGTTGCAGGCAGACGGATGGGAAGCACTATCTCACCTTACAACTGGCGGTCTTGGCAGTCAGACAGAATCTATTCAAGAGGCAAGATTGAAAGATTCTCGTGATGCTTTAGAAGCCGAAAATTTAGACGTGTTTAGTTTAGTTCCTCCTTTTGGAGAAGATGGGGGTGCGGCAGGCAGGAGATTGACTCGCCAATATTATAGATCTGCTTTTATTACTCAGGGGGCGATTAATACATATCCGATTAATACATTTAGTATAAAGAGAATTAATTTTGTAGAGCCAAATGCAGTCGATAATCCAACTTTAAGCGAATTGAAGGCCTTTGTTGACGAAGCGGTTAGTGAGACAGGTTGGGTTGTTTTTTCAATTCATTCTCAATACGCTGGATTTGATTCAACCCAACAACAAGTCCTAAGAGACTTAATAGACTATATACAAGGGTTGCCAGTTGATATCGTCAACCCAAATGATGCGTTAAATATAGTTGGTAATTACCTTGATGTTGGAGATCAGACATTGAATAATTACACAAGAATTGATAATAATGGAGAAATTGATTCAAGTGGAATTGGTTATGTGTTAAAAAGAGGTTTTGATGCCGAATCTCCAATAACTGATTTTAGAGATCAAAAAATTACATCTTCATTAATTCAGTCAGGTGACAATCAATCAGGATTACCATCAGGCGGTAGCTTTGGAGTTCTTGAGACACATTATAGAACTGCTGACTTTGGATATCAGAAGTTTTATTCTATTCAAAACAAGCACATATATTTCAGGGTTTGGGATGATGATACAAATGATTGGGATGGTTGGATTCGAATTGATGATACAAATAGTTTAGGTGGCGTTTCTCCAAATGCTGCCCCCACAGATTTTAAACATGCTTTCGTCGTTCAGGCTTTTAATTCGACAACTGCATCTGATAATAGTATGCCTGAAGGTAAATCAGGTACACTTATCAGCTATACTCGAGGAAGCACGTTTAATGCTTTTCAAGAGTATTATGTTTTTAGGTCTCATCGTAAATTTTTGCGCTACTATGATGATCAAGCTGGTGCTTGGTCTGATTGGGAAGAAAATAGTCAAGAAATAATAAACTTAGGCAATGATTATTCAGGCGGGGCAGCAAACCCTAATGCTCTTTTAGCTACGAATTATCCTGATGCGGGTAAAATATTCGTTACAAACATTTGGACTGGTTCAGATACTACAGGGCTACCAGAGTCAAGCCTTGGAAGCCTTGTAACCTATATAAACAGGCTATCAGATTACACGTTGTCCTATCAGGAATATCACGTTCGTAACTCAAAAAATGTGTACAGAAGAACTTTTGATTCAGGGGCGGTATGGAGTGATTGGTATCAAATTGCAGGTGGAGCGAGTGGAAGCTTTACTGCAAGCTCAGGAGAGACTGTTACCGTTGAAGATGGATTAATAACCGACATTACATAACACCTCGTTATCAGTGAGAAAATCACCATTTAATAAAGCACCTTAACCCTATACCTACCTTCTATAAAATCACTTTGAAAGAAGTTATTGTAAGAAGATATATGGTAGATGGTAAGAGTGCCCGGAGAGAGTGAGTAGGTGAGCTCTACAGTCTGGTCCACGTTAAGGGATTGATTGATGTCATAGCTCATGGTGTAAGGCAAAGGATACCATTTGCCATCTATATTTACCGTTACATTTACCACACCTGTCCCGATTATTTCTGCGGTAAGCTCCGGTAGGTCAACGCTGTTACTTGCGGTGTTTCCGTTTACCGTGGCCTCTTCCCAGGTAATTTGAAAGTCTCTGGTTAATATCTCTATTTCACTCCCGGTTGGCTTGGAGCAGGATGTGAAGAGTAGCAGAAGCAGGATCAGGTATTTCATTTTTTCCATAGATATATTGGTTGAGTAAATGTAAAAGAAAAAACCGCGGTATATTTGTGATTTATCGTAACACACTTTTAACACACTTTGTATGTTAACTTTGCTAATAGTGTTAAAAAGTAGTACGAAAAGTATAATGCTGGATAGTAATCAAATCACCTTTTATCGACTATATCAAGCAATAAAGGCATGTATTCGGTGATTTGTTCGGAGGGGTAACCTTTGCGCATCAAAAAGTCGAACATCTTTTTTTTGCGTTTTTCTGCCGGTTCTCGCTGATAGCGTTTCTTCTTTTTTTTAATGAGTTCGACGATGCTTTCCTTGATCGCCTTATCTCCAAAAACCTGTTGGATACAATTTTCAGCTACGGACTTTGAAATGCCTTTTTTAAAAAGATGATTCCGGACTTTATATGGACCCCAATTATTGAATTCGAATTTTTCCTGTGTGTAGGTAAGGGCGAATTTCTGGTCGTCAATGTATTCCTTTGCTTCAAACTCATCGAGTATTTCTTCAACGTAGTGGCCAGAATAGCCTTTTTTCCAGGCCTTGTCTTTGAGTTCTTTTCTGGAGTGATCGCGTCGGGAAAGGATACGAAATAAATATTCACGGGCGGCCCAGTGGTCTTCGGCTTCCGCAATTCGGTCAAATAAAGAAGGCGTTATTTCAACGCCTTTTTTTAGATTAAGTTTGGTAAGTGTGGATTCGGAAACACCGATCAGAAATTGGTTATCCGCGAAAAGTGAAAATCGGGTGGCATTCTTTTTCTGGACCTGGATCTCAGAAATAGTAGCCGGAAGAAGCCTTCTGGCTTCCTCCAGCTTTTCCTCTTTTGACTTCCGCTTATTCTTCAACTTCTGCTTTTTCCTTTTTCTTCTTGTCTTTTCCGTCCTCTTTCTCGTCTTCTTCGAGCTCTTTACCCATCAGTTTGGCACGAACTTTCTTCTCGATCTTCTCAGCGAGTTCCGGATCTTCCTCGAGGAACTGCATGGCAGCATCTGATCCCTGACCAATTGGCTCGCCACCATAACGGAACCAGCTCCCGCGTTTCTCAATGATGTCGTATTCCACCGACAGATCCAGGATCTCAGAAATTCGCGAGATCCCTTTTCCATACATAATGTTGAATTCAACCACTTTGAAAGGAGGGGCCACCTTGTTTTTGGCTATTTTTACTTTGGTACGGTTTCCAACTACCTCATCGCCACTTTTGATAGAACCTATTCGCCGGATATCTATACGTACGGAAGAATAGAATTTAAGTGCGCGTCCACCAGTTGTGGTCTCGGGATTGCCAAACATCACCCCGATTTTTTCACGAACCTGGTTAATGAAGATACAGGAAGTCCGGCTCTTATTAATGATACCGGTGATCTTACGCATCGCCTGAGACATCAACCGTGCCTGGAGGCCCATGTGTGAGTCACCCATTTCACCTTCAAGCTCTGCGCGGGGTACAAGGGCCGCAACGGAGTCAATCACAACCACATCAAGGGCACCCGAGCGAATAAGGGTTTCAGTGATCTCTAACGCCTGCTCTCCGCTGTCGGGTTGAGAAACCAGCAGCTCCTCCACATTGATTCCCAATGCTTTTGCGTAACGTGGGTCAAAAGCATGCTCTGCATCGATGAATGCGGCGTAGCCTCCGGCTTTTTGTGCCTGGGCAATTACCTGTAGAGCGAGCGTCGTTTTACCACTGGCTTCCGGACCGTAGATCTCGGTAACACGTCCGCGGGGAATACCTTGCACCCCAAGGGCGTAATCCACCATAATGGAGCCCGTTGAAATTACATCAATATCCTGAACGGACTCTGAGCCCAGCTTCATGATGGTTCCTTTGCCGTGTTGTTTTTCAATTTGCCCCACAGCCATGTCGAGGGCTTTTTGTCGATCGTTTGATTTAGCCATGATTGTTCTCTTTTTTTATGATTGATATTCTTTTAAGGCAAAATTCCAAGAACCAAGCTCCAAGTGTCAATTAACTTGCCTTCTGAGATTTTGCGATGGATGAAAATATTTTGATCATTTCTTCTGCTTCGTCTATAAGTTGAGTACGAATTTCATTTAGATCTTTTTTATCAAATAAATATAATAATCGTAACCAATAGGCTGATTCTTTAGATTCTTTTCTGCATACTTTAATTCGATAAAAGAAATCTTTCCTGCTTAATGCTTCATTAGCTTCAATATAATTTGCGCCTACTGATCCAGAACTTTTCACCAATTGCTTAACATCCTCAATATTACAAACATCTTTCGGAACTCGTCGAGCAAATTTTCTGACATCGCGAGCAAAAGTATACGTGCGTTTTGCAAGGTCAAATATTTTATTCGATTGAGCCATTGGTACTTGTAATTTGGTTTTTGGAATTTTTCATTCACTCAAATATAAGACCAGGGTATGTCAATTCATGTCACCCTTATGGTGGTGAATGAATATATGTTCAATATATGTGATAGACAAACTACACTTGAACCTTTTTCATATTTCCCCAAAAAATGTTTTCTGTTTGTATAGTAAGAGGGGTGAAAATGGAATTCCTTACAAAATATTTTTAAAAAGGGATCAATCTTGAATTTTGAAATTGATAGGAATCAGGTCTGCAAGGCGATGGAAGGCCCAATATCCGCCGACCATATAATTTGTGGGATCATATATGTAACCGGACTTGTGAATGAGTAATGAGTCGCTGGTCAATGTCAGGATGGAGTTCTGAGGAAAAGTAATTTCAGGATCTCTTTCAGCGAGCATTCCCTGATCCCATTTCCGGTATTCATAGGATTCCTTTTCTTTGGTATATGTGACATTCAGGTAATTCACAAAACGCAGTTCATAGGTTTGATCGTCTACCCGGGAGAAAATATCAGCCACTCGTATGGTATCTCTTGAAAGGTAGCGTGCTCCGCCGCCAATAATTTTTTGCCGATGATATCTGGATCCAATTTCCGAAGGCTGCACGTTGTCTTGATTGAGTTCTTCCTGTGTTTTGCGCATCTCTGCCCTGATCTCATACCCATTCTCATCATAAGTTCCCTCTATTAATGTACTCACGAAATGTTCGAATGAGCCTCTGTAGGTTTCTTCACGGTTTCGATTCCATCGCCGGTTTTTTCTCCTCCGGTTTGATGACATTTCCGTAAAAATGGGAAAGCCAAAATAGGAAGACACATCATTTCTTGGGTCAAATGAAAAATGCTTTAGGTAGAATTCAATGCGGTAGCCCAAGGCGTCATTCCTTATGCGAAGGCTTTGTTCTGCTTCTGCCGTTAGTATCCCCGTGTTTGGAGCTTCATCAAAACTCAGAACTTCCGGGTTCAGGATCTCGCTGTCTTTGGCATTTCGGCTGGTTCCCAAAAAATGATCTTCAAAGATCTCAAACTGTTTTTTCCACTGCTTACGGTCAGATACCACGGTGATCTCCTCCATAGCATAAACATCTTCCTCCAACTGAATTTTTAAAGGTGCCGCACCGGAAGCGGTATTGATCTGCAGAAAGAAATCCTTGTATCCCAAAAACTTTACAACCAACTGATATACTCCATCCGGAACATCATCCAGCTCAAATGAACCATTCTTGTCGGTGAGCGTGCCATAAGTTGTACCGTTCAGAAATACATGAGCACCCGGTACGGTGGTTGCTGTTTCGTCGTAAACGGTACCGGAGATAACATTTTGAGCCTCAGCCGTTAATGGCAGAATGGCTGTCAATAATAGGGCCAATAATAGTAATCGCACTATAGTTCTTTTATGACGTTTTCGAGTTGATCTATAGCCTGTTCAATTTGGGATGTGGTGATGTAGGGGGCAGGACCAAATCGTAAGATTTCCCCACGGGCATCAGTAAACACACCGTTATCCAAGAGTCGGGCACGGATGTCCCGGGCGTGGGGTGAGGTCAGCGACAAGAACCCTCCATTCTTTTCAAGTGGTTCTTCGTGGGTGAGCTTAATTATGGAATGGTCAAAATTCTTGGATAGAAACCGTTCCCGTAAAAGACCAACCTGCGCTTTGTATTGTTCGCGTAAAACATCGGGAGTTAATCCCTGTTCCTGGAAAAATTCTACCACTTTGGCGGCGCGAAATTGGGAGGAAGGATCATAGGTTGCACTCGCAAAACGTTGGTTTCCATTGTCATATTCAACGGGATCATCGTTGCGGGGTTTGTCAAGGGAGCTGAATGCAGCAAACCATCCCGTTATGGCGGGACGATAATCGCAGTCTTTGGGAAAACGCAGAAAGCAATTCGCCTCGCCCCATTGCAGATATTTGTACCCGCCGATCAGGATAAAGCAATCTTCCAGGCCGGCTTCCCGTACCGATAATGGAACCACATTCGTGCCGTGGTAATCATCGATCAAAACGGGAATTCCTTTTTTACGGGCTGCCGCGGCAATTTCGGTCAAATGTGTGTTGATCAGGCAAGTCTCAAAATAAACCCGAGAGAGCATCACCGCCGAGGTTTGTTCGTCCATCTCGCCGATAATGCGTTCGGCAAAGGTGTTGTCGGGTTGAACCGGAACCTGTACAAACTCAAGGCCTTCTTCCTCGAAGCGTTTAAGCTGACGAAACAAAGAATGAAATTCACGATCTGTGGTAATGATCTTGGGCTTGTTCTTCAGGTCCAGGCTGCTCATCCAGCTTACAAATAAGATATGGGTGCTTTCTTCCCGGCAGTAAAGGCCATCGGGATCGTCATAAAAATCCCGAAGGTAATTGCGCAGAATTTCTGTTTTTTCAGCAGCAGCTTCCCATTTATTGTCCACTTCGCGGGCACAGACGTCAAAATATTCGGTTTGTCCATCGCGGGCTACATCGGGCCAGGCCTGGTGAGAATGACCGGTAAAGAGGAGACGGTTAGCGACATTAAACCGTGAATAATGCGGGGCAAGCTTATTTGCTAGAGTATTAATTTCTGACATTCGGAATCTGTAATTGGTTATTGCTCTGAAACCTTAAACAAGATAGCAGGAGCAGCGTTCTTTTGCTGACTAGAATTTCAGGAATAAAGTTATTCCTGCTGTTTTTTAAAAAGCGATGAGTTCATCATCTTCAGCGCAATTATGGAGACAACGGCCAGGTAAACCAAAGTACCACCTACGTATATATAAGGGCTTAGTGATTGATCATTGGCCCATTTGCTCAGGAATCCAAACCCAAAGATAGCAAGGATGGCATAGGACATGAACACGATCATTCCTGTAACCGATTTTTTTTGAAGTTTCTCCTCTTTTTCGGAATCGTATATTTCGAGGATAACATATTTTCTGGCTAGTGCTCCGCCACCCAAACCGATTGCTAAAGTAGCGGTAAAGAGTAACGCCATAGAAATTGCAGGAGAGGAAAAGGTAAAAATATCATCCATATTTATAATGACAGCCCAGGTCAGAGTAAGGATCAAAATGATCAGGATGCTTAGAATCACGTAGAACTCAGATTTAAAATCAAAGAATCCGTATTGGTTCTTTTTATAGGTTAAGACCGTTCCACAACTCCGGCAGGTATATTGACCTTTAAAATTTCTTTTGAATTCCTCTTTTCCGGGAAATAAAGATTCTAAAAAAGTGTACGGCTGTTCGCCACAGTTTGGACAGTTCATAAAGTACCCCAATTATTTTAACTTGAATTGAAGCAGCAACTTAGGAATGCACGTTTTAAAATAAAAATATCAAAACCTACATCCTTGCTATCAACACCTATCATCCGGGGGCGGGCGAAGAACTGACTTGATGAACTTGTATAGACAAATTTTCCAGACATTATTTGGCAAATCAGAGACTACAGCTCCGATCCGTATTATCAATGGTCCAGTTTAGTTCCTTTTTAGGTGAATCTTAGAATTTAGATCTGATGGCCCAAAGGTCGGGGAAGATAGGATGGTTCAGCGTTTTATGGAGGTATTTCGCTCCGTCCGAGCCCCCGGTTCCCTTTTTGGTGCCGATGGTCCGCTCTACCATTTTAACGTGCCGATACCGCCATTCCTGTAACCCCTCATCATAATCCACAAAAAGTTCAGCTACCATGGCAGCTTCGGGATCGTTTTTCATCGCCTCCACCAGTATCTCCTGGTCGGCATCATTGGGCTCATGGATCAATCCCTTTTCGTTTTCTCTTTGGGGATGAAGGTCGTAGCCACGGCTTCGCATATAGGCACAAAAACTTTCCCAAAGCGTAGCTTCTGCCATGCGCTCTTCCAGTACTTCAATATGTTTGGGCTGATCTTTATGAGCTTCTTTCATCAGCGGAAAACGAAGTCCGCATACGATCTCCATCTCTCGAAACTGCAAAGACTGAAATCCACTGGATTGCCCTAAAAACTTCCGGAAGCTGTTGAATTCCAGGGGAGTCATAGTCTCCAGGATATCGATCTGTGAGACCATGGTCTTTAAAATGGTCAAGATCCTGCGCATGGTTTTGATGGAGCCCCAGGTTTCTCCTTTTTCCAGATCATGCCGAAGTTTTCCGAACTCGTGCAAGATCTGCTTAAACCACAATTCATAAGTTTGATGGATGATGATGAACAGCATTTCGTCATGCTCGGGCGGATCCGATTTAAATTGCTGAAGATCGGTGAGTTCATCTATTTTGAGATAGCTGGTGTAGGTCAGGCTCATAACTAACAGGTTTTTGGTGAGCTTCAATAATAGGGAGTACAAGAACCTTTTGCTAAGTATGTTTATAATTATGCATCTTATTGAAAGCGATCGAGTTAGCTGAGAAGGAGTTGTGATTTCGGAGTTTTAAAAAAATCAGTACTATTGGCGCATGAATATTTTAATTGCGGATAGCGGAGCTACAAAATCTGACTGGGTGTTGCTGGGAGAGGGTTCCCCTCAATTCATACAAACCGAGGGACTGAATCCCCACCTTGTCTCTGCTTCCGATTTCCTGAACATCCTTACCCGGGAATTGAAGCCAAACCTGGCAGGCAATGCCATAGGGGAGATCCGGTTTTTTGGCTCGGGTTGCGGTTCACCCCAAAAGAAGAAAGAGGTGAGTGCTTTTTTACAGGAGGTTTTTGAATTTGCCGAAATCACCGTCCAAACCGATCTGGACGCAGCCGGATTAGCTCTGTTCGGAGACCGTGCCGGAATGGTGTGTATTCTGGGGACAGGATCGAGCGCGGGCTTTTATGAGCACGGAGAAATTGCAGCTCAGATGCCTTCAGTCGGGTATCCACACGGGGATGAAGGCAGCGGGACAGATATCGGGAAGCGAATTATGATGGCTTACCTGCAGGATGAACTGCCCAAAAAGCTGGTTGAATTCCTGGAATCTGAACTGCCGGTATCGATGGATGACATTTTTGAGCGAATTCAAACCTCTAAAGAAGCAAAGATATTTCTGAGTGAAGTCTGTAAAGCCATGAGCTCCAAGTCGCGTCATTCGAAAATGCAGCAGATCATCTACGACGGATTCTCAGATTTTTTGGATAAGGTTGTGGAAACCTTTCCGGAGAAAAGCTCAACCCTTGAGTTGGGATTCGTAGGCTCGGTGGCCTCGGTGTATGAAGGGGAACTCCGGGCCTGCGCCAAACAAAAGGGACTGGAAATAGCATCTGTGGTTCGCAGTCCCATTGAGCATATCGCTCTTCATTTTTCTAAGAAGTAAGCCTGTTCAAGCATTTTAATAGAACACGGATAACACAGATCTTGTTAGCGTAGCTTTTTCCCTAAACCCCTTCGCAAATCTAAAATCGCTGATCGATCATTCGAAGATCATGGCAGGATCTTTGCCCAATTTTCGGAACGCATGGTTCCCTGCCGGTCATCCGGGTGAAAATTTCTCTGTCTTTCTCCTTCTATTTCGATAAACATATTGATCCTGCGGAGCAGGTTCGTTTTTCTCACACACGGTTCATTTTATACTGAAAACATAATCCTGGACAAAATATAGCCATGGTCATTCCCGTGAAGACGGGAATCCAATTATTGTCAGAGCATACTTTGGTGATAGCAAACCATAATGCACCTACGGAGCAGAATCATTTCATCAGATCCTACGCAAATCTTGTTAGAGCTTGCTCTCGTTCCCAAGCTCCTTAGCCTCTCCATCCTCGTTCCCAAGCTCCTGCTTGGCGAACGAATGTTTTGAAGCTCCTGCTTCACACTTCCTTTTCACGGCACAAATGTATCTAGATCAGCTTTCCCCATCCGTTTCATCCATGTTCAATTCTCGGAGCACATGAAAACCGGTGAAAGTATTTTTCAGCGTTAAAGATCGCAGTTAATAAGCTCCATTTATAATTCCTACCTTAAAAGAAAAAAAATTTCATGCTCGATACCCACTCCCACATATACCTCCCCAAATTTGATGAAGACCGTGATGCCGTTAATCAAAGAGCGTTAGAAGCCGGGGTGAAGGGTATTTTCATGCCGGCCATCGACTTTGATTCCATTCCCCAGATGGAAAAGCTGCATCATCCGGAGATCAACTTCTATAAAATGGCAGGCGTACATCCCTGTGAGGTAAAAGAAGAGATTCCTGGAGACCTTGAAGATGAATTACTCGAATTCTGCGGAAAAGATGACTTCTACGGAGTCGGCGAAACCGGCCTCGATTATTACTGGAGCACCGAGCTGGTAGAGCAACAAAAAGAAAGCTTTCGCATACACTGCAAAGTAGCCAAACAGGTGCAAAAGCCCATTATCATTCACAACCGTGAAAGTACCGAAGATATGCTGGAGATGATTGACCAGGAACAGGACGGAAGCTTAACTGGCATCTGGCACTGTTTTAATGGAAGCTTGGAGGAAGGCAGGCGAGCCCTGGATCTTGGATTGCATCTCGGAATCGGCGGTGTGGCTACCTTTAAAAATGCCGGAGTTGATAAAACCGTAGCCCAACTTCCCGTAGAAAAAATGGTACTGGAGACCGACGCACCCTATCTATCTCCAACGCCCAAAAGAGGAAAACGAAATGAGCCGGCGTTCATGAAATTCACCTCCCAAAAACTCGCCGATATTTTTGGAATGAGCCTTGAAGAAATTGATGCAACAACTACGGAGACTGCAGAGCGATTATTCAAGATTCCTACAAGTTGATAATAACAGGTAAGCTGTTATATTAGGTGAACTTATTTGGATCTTAAACGAACCGCTTAGGCGAACGATGGTTCAGATAACATCCCAAAATCATATTATACGAAAAAGAAGGTGCAGGAAAGCGCGTAAAGGTGGTTTCGGCTCGTTCGCCCTAAAAGTGCCTTTGTTCGGATAATATAATGTTATGTACCATTTCAATCATGAGTTTACCTAAAGAATTTGCTAGAAAACATGATAGATTCCATTTGGTATCCCCTGATGAGTTGGATGGTCTTGATGAACATGCGGAGCGGTTAGAAGCTATTTTACATAAAAACTGTTACGTCATAGAAGAGGATGGAGAATTAATCTTAATACGAGCTAAACAGCTTGTTGATAGATTAAACGGACTTAAAATTGAGATTTATCCCAATGAACATCCACCTCCTCATTTCCATTTAAAGTCACCTAAAGTTGACGCAAGTTTCACTATTGAAGATTGTTTACTTTTAAAAGGAGACATTTCAGGCAAAGATCATAATAAGATTAGATACTGGCATAACTCTTCGAAAGATTTATTAATTGAAGTTTGGGACTCTACTCGACCATACCAATGCCAAGTTGGAAAATACACTGGTACATAAAAAGGCGTTTTAAATCGGACACGGACGGAGTGCGATGGAAACTTGCTTGCCAGGAATTAATTTCGCTACTTCAAAGAGAATCTAATCCCCGCGCCGCTTATTTGTCAAACCGTTATTCTAACACTATATAAACTGCAACTAAGTTTTCAATTCCCCGTATCGACCGCAGAATTTGAAAACAGTTATATCATCCTTGCAATACATATTTTTAGCGGTACTTTTATCCCTTCCATCCATAGCAATTTCTCAAAATGTTAGTCAACCAAATGATACTGAGTACTTCTTTGAGAAATTCTCCATTGAATTAGATTCTTTGCGAAAAGCCAATCACATTCCGGGCCTAGCTGTTGCCGTGGTAAAAGATCAAGAGCTCGCATGGTCAAATGGCTATGGTAACTCCCATTTTGATACTGGAGACGGTGCTTCTTTTAAAGCTGTTACGCCAGACACTCCATTCTGGATTGCATCTGTCACAAAAACATTTTTAGGGCTACTATTTCTTCAACTCGAAGAACAGGACAAAATGGACCTTAATAATGAGATCAACGATATGCCGGGCTGGGACAATTTTTGCGATTGGCTCTCAAACTCTGAAATTGTTTTTGGCCAGGATCTTCACTGTGATAAGCCGATTACCATCCGAAACGTTCTTAACCACACCGTTAATGGTGATCCTGGAACCGAGTTTATGTATAATCCTCTCATGTATTCCCGGCTTTCGCGATACATTGAATATGTATACGGTCGTCCTATATCAGATGCAGAAGGTCGCCACAATACAATGGCAAGACTTATTCAGGAAAATATTCTTGGTCCTGCAGGCATGGATCGAACGATGTCCAGCATGTGGCAGCGCGAAAAAGCACTGGTATTTTTTGATATGGCGCAAGGGTTTGAATATTCCAACGGCAGGTATATTAGAAAAAAGCACATTGAACGCCATTTGGCAGGGGGTGCGGGCATCGTCTCAACGGTCAATGATCTTGCCAAATATGACATCGCAATTGATAAAGGTATACTTGCCTCTGATCAGGTAATGAAAAAACTCTTCACACCTGCCCTAGTTCCAGATGGTACAACGCTTCCTTATGCATTTGGATGGTATGTGCAGGAATATAAAGGTGAAAAACTGATCTGGCATTCCGGTTGGGATGAAAAAGCAGGATTTTCTGCACTTTATCTAAAGGTGCCTGAACAAAACTTGACGCTAATTTTATTAGCGAATAGCGAAGGGATGTGGTGGGGCAATCCGCTGGATGATGCAGAAGTTGAAGGGGCGCTCTTTGCACAATTATTTTTGGATCATTTTGTCTTTACCGCCAAATAAGAACTGACTGCTTTGAAAGAATCCAGTTTAGGTTTTTGCTTTGCTTGTACTTAGTACCGTTGAAATAGTCAATCCATACACTGTTATCCACTAAGATCACTTCATGTCATTCCTGATCTATACCAAATCACCTTTCTAGTGTAATTTCACGTGCAAGTCTTTGATGACTTACTGTTTCTTGCGTTGTACTAATAACTTTAAGCCTTCTTAAACAGCGTATTTTTCCGTCGGCGGTTAAGCATTTCATGTTACATCTTAAAATTTTTAGTCAAGAAACAGAGATGCTACACCCTTTCACGTAATGGCTCGCGCCAGCCCCAATAATGATTTAATGAAATCCTAAGCCCGAACACCAACCGGCAGTATTTTGGGCTGTACCAATTCCTCAAAATCGCTGTAATTCATTTTCACCAATTCTTTGTGGGTTCCGGCATTAAAGGCGATCTCTTCGTCTTCGCTTAGTGATTCAGCAACCAGGGTGTCCATATCGTAAAAATTACCAAATGGGGGCATGGCACCTAATTCACATCCTTCGAACATCTCTTCGAATTCAGCTTCTGAAGCCAGTTCTGCCTCATCGGCTCCAACCGCTTCCTTGATGGCTTCGAAATCTACGTTGTGGGTTGAGGGGAGTACTACCATTTTCATCTCTCCATCCACTTTAACGATGACGGTTTTGGCCATCTCTTTTCCCGGAATATGGGCAGAAGCCGCTACTTCCAGTGCAGTAAATTTAGGGGAGTGTTTAACCACTATATATTTCTTGTCGTTTTCATCCAGATAATTGATCAACTTGGTCAATGGCATAAGGTCCTCCTGATTTGATTTAGTTTTTAAGTATCACTAAAACTAAAAAACGGCCAATAGCATTCAAAAACGCCTTTAATGACCGGGAATTGGTGTACTGATTTTATTTTCTGTCAGTTGCATTCCTTTCGGTTAAAAGGAACACCAGCCCATTTATATCGTCCGGTTTATTTAAAAATGATGTGGTACTATGGAGTTGTTGTTTTAACAAAAACCAATGTAAAAAGGGGATCACAATGAAGAACTTTATGCTTTTACACTACGGATTTGAAAAACCTACGGCTGAAGATATGGCTGCCTGGAAATCATGGTTTGAATTGATCGGGGATATTCAGGTTGAAAGAGGTGGATTCAGAGGCGGTAAGGAGATCACAGATTCAGGAGTTGAGGATCTGCCTTTTGGCAGCAATTCTATCACTGGCTACACCATCATAACAGCAAATGACCTTGAGGAAGCAGTGGTCATTGCTCAAAAATGTCCCATTGTGGATAGCACCTGCGTTTATGAAATTCATAAGGGGTGAATTGAATAGATCACTTTGACCAATAACCCGGAATTTCATAAAAAAGAAACGGTTTAATTAGATCGTAATTTAATCTGTATTCACCTCCAAATGGATTTCGATAGGAGGTATACATATTGCTTTTTTAAGCTTTTTATTGATTCAAGAACTTCAGTCAAGATCATCAAAGAAATAGAATGCTATGAGTAAAGAAATATCTTCAGAACAAAAAGGACAGCTTCTCAATACCCTTCAAGATCGGTTTAAGGAAAATATGGATCGTCACGAAAACCTGGAATGGAGGGAGGTGCAGTCGAGGCTGGAAGCGAATCCCGATGCATTATGGTCACTGAAGGAAATGGAAGAAACCGGGGGAGAACCGGATGTGATCAGGCAAGATGTGGACACAGGTGAATTCATTTTCTATGATTGCTCCCCTGAAAGTCCGGATGGCCGAAGAAAAGTATGTTATGACAAGGAAGGACTGGAATCCCGCAAAAAATACAAACCCGACAATAATGCTGTTGATATGGCTGCGAAAATGGGCATCGAGTTGCTGACGGAAGCGCAGTATCGGGAGATTCAGGAGTTAGGAGACTTCGACACTAAAACGTCAAGCTGGCTGAAAACACCGGCAGAGATGCGAGATCTGGGTGGGGCCCTTTTTGGTGACTTTCGCTTTGGGCGGACGTTCATTTACCACAATGGAGCCCAATCCTATTACGGTGCCAGGGGATTCCGGGGCTGCTTGCGCGTGTAAGAAGAGTCTGGATGCTATCCTCGCTCTTCTACCACTCTTTCGTATGCAGCTTTTACTTTTACGCCGGCAAGGGCTTCATTCACGTTAAATAAATGGTCCCCGATCTTTTCAAGGCGATTCAGATAATCGAGGAAGATAAATCCTACTTTATTATTGTAAGCATTTGTTTCCAGCTGATGATAGTGGAATTCCAGCAGTTCATCCCGGTAAGAATTTATGGCATGTTCCAGTTCCATAGCCTTCTCCAGATCTATAGAACCAGGATCTTTTTCGAGATTGGATCGAACCAACCTAATGTTTTCATGGATCAGATCCAGCATTTCACGCAACCTCACCATCACTGGCTCCTGAAGTTCGGTACCCTCTGACTGCATGCGCTCGAACGTCTTGGACATCTGGTAATAGATATCGCCCACCCGTTCCAGGTCATTGATCATGCTATGCATTCCGCGAATGCGACGGGTAGCTTCTTCGGTGATGTTAAAACTCGAGATCTTGGTAAGGTATTCAGCTACTTCCAGTTCAATGGTGTCAGTGATCTCTTCACGTTTCTTCAATTTCTTCAGGAATTTATCCTGCTTCTTCTGTTTGTTGAATAGGAGCCCCTGAAAGCTGAAATGCATCTTCTCGATCAGCTTGGCAAAAAGTTCAATTTCTTTGTGAGCCTGTGAGATCGAAAGCTCCGGAGACGACATCATTCCCGATGAAATATACTGGAGGCGGTGTGTGCTATCCTCGCCTTCTTTCTCGGTTTGATATTTCTCGATCAATCGAACCAGATGAGGTACAAATCCAACTAATAGAAGTACATTAATGACATTGAAAGTGGAATGAAATAGCGAAAGTGCCAGGGTAGCGTTTGCCCTGCCAATTTCATCGGTGGTATTGAATATGGAACCGGCTTCCGGTGTGAAATAAGTCATAGTGGCATCGATGCCCATCAGGAAGGGCTGCATGAGCAAGAGCATCCACAAGACTCCAAATACATTGAAGACGAAGTGGAATCGGGCGGCCCGTTTGGCGTATACATTTCCAACAATGGCGGCGAGATTGGCGGTTACGGTGGTTCCGATATTTTCACCCAATACCATGGCAGCGGCGATCGGGAAATCGATCCATCCCTGAAAAAGCATGACTAAAGTGATGGCGGTGGCCGCAGAGGAAGACTGCGTTAGCAGCGTTAAAATGGTACCTGCAAAAACAAAGATCACGATAGATAAAAACCCAAACTCGGTAAACTGATCCAGGAACATGAACATTTCGGGATTATCCTGGATGTTGGGTACGGCGTTCTTGATGAAATCCAAACCAATGAATAGGATACCGAATCCGATCATCGCCTCAGAAAGGTTTCTTAGCTTTTCCCTTTGTACAAACATAAATGGAAAAAAGATACCTATCAGCATAATGGCAATAGGGGTGATCTGCATCTTGAACCCAAAAATGGAGACCATCCAGGCGGTTACCGTGGTACCGATATTGGCTCCCATGATCACACCGGTAGATTCTACAAAAGTGATCAACCCGGCATTCACAAAACTAACAACCATAACGGTGGTAGTACTTGATGACTGGGTGATGGTGGTGGCTGCAAAACCGGTGAAAATACCCCGAAACCGGGTGGTTGTCATTCCTTTCAGGATGCTTCTGAGTCTGCTCCCGGCTACTTTCTGAAGTCCGTCACTAAATACCTTCATCCCGTAGATGAAGATCCCTAAAGCACCGATGAGTTGTAGAAAATCAAAGAAATTATACGTCATGACCTGTGTCTTTTTTCAGTCTTATTGGAACGCTTTGAATGTATGCTGATCAATTTTTATCGCTCAAAGGTAATAATCATCTGCGTGTTCAATGTTAACTAATGGTTAACATCTGCAAACAAGTAAGCTGTTTGGTGAAAAGTGGTTAAGGTGGCTCTTAGTGAGCACGGATACCCAGTTTGCTCAGCTCAGGGAATTCATCCAAATACATAGCAGGAATTTTCAGGGATGGATACTCAAGACGATAAGGCCAGTTATTTCTAAGTTCACGGAATTGAATATCCTTATCGGGTTGATCCAGTAGTTCACGAAGCGCTTCATCGTACCCGGAAATAGGATGCAGGTGATTCAGGATCTCAGAGAGGTCGTTCTTAATGCCGGCAAGTTGTTCTGTGCGGAAGTCGATCTTAAATGGAACAGAGGGTTGCTCTAAACCGAAAAAATCCATCATTTTTTGGCAGACTATTCGCGTGGCATTCACTTTAGCCTGTTCGGAATATCCCGCAATGTGGGGAGTAGCAATAAACGCGTGTTTAGCAATTTCGGGGTTGAGGTTTGGCTCGCCTTCCCAAACATCCAGCACGTACTGTTGGGTATTTCCTTGCTCGTAAGATCTTTTCAAGGCTGTTTCGTCAATCACTCCACCACGCGCCGCATTTATGATGAGCTTGTACTTTTGTCCGCTTAATTTCTTCTCATTCAGCCAGTGGTAGGTGGGATAGTTTCCTTTTCGGTTCAAGGGAACGTGAAAAGTAAGGATATCGCAATCGAGAACTTCCTCCAGCGAGGCCGATCTGAAATCAGGGTCACGTTCTTCGCGGGGAGGATCGAATTCAACACTTTCAATATTACATTCCGAAAGTAATTGCACGACAGCAGAGCCGGCTTTCCCAACTCCGATCACCCCAACTTTGCCAAAGTTTTGTTTGGGTTGATATTTCTCTCTCCAGAGAAGGAGGGAAGTAAGCACATATTCTGCAACAGCGCGGGCATTGCATCCGTTTGCGTTGGCCAGGGTGATCCCTTGAGATTCCAGATACTCGTTATCCAGATGATCGGTTCCGGATGAGCCGGTTCCAATGAACTTCAGTGAATTCGGAATGGAAGGGATGGTCTGCTCATTTAAATGAGTGACGGTTCGAACTAAAAGTGCATCAAAGCCTTTGGGATCAGGGATTCCTTGTGAAGGATCATACAGGGATAGGTCAGCTTCCGGAGGTATAAGGTCCTCGATCTTATAAAGATTTTGATCAGCTAATACGTGTATCAAAAAGTGTAATTAGAGTGAGAAAAAAAGTGCTGTAAAGGCTATACTTGAACCATGGATTTAAAATACAATATAGTTTCGATCATACGCAAAAAACGAGATGGACAAACTCTGGAAAAAGAGGAAATTCAACATCTCATTAACCAATATACCGAAGACGAGATCCCGGATTACCAGGTCAGTGCTTTTCTGATGGCTTGTTATCTGAATGGAATGAATGACGAGGAATCTGCGGCTTTAACGGAGTCGATGTTGCATTCAGGCATCATTGTAGATCTCTCTCACGTTTCGGGCAAGAAAGTGGATAAGCACTCAACAGGTGGCGTTGGCGATAAGCTTTCGCTGATACTTGCGCCTGTGGTTGCAGCAGCCGGCGTCCCCGTTCCCATGATCTCTGGGCGAGGATTAGGTCACACCGGTGGCACGCTGGATAAGCTTGAATCCATTCCCGGGTTCGAGGTAGATATGGATCTGGCTCGTTATAAAGAAATTATTGGGAAACACGATCTGGTGCTGGCTGGACAAACTGCAGAAATTGCCCCGGCGGACAAACGACTGTACGCACTTAGAGATGTGACTGCCACGGTGGAATCTATTCCACTTATAGCCGGAAGTATTATGAGTAAGAAACTGGCGGAAGGAATTGATGCTCTTGTCTTGGATGTAAAAGCCGGTTCTGGTGCTTTCATGAAGACTACGGAAGATGCCATCAAGCTGGGAGAGGCTTTGGTGGGCATCGGTACGCAGTTTGAAAAGGAAACGATCGCGTATGTGACGAATATGAATCAGCCACTCGGTTTTAAGATCGGTAACTGGCTGGAAGTGGAAGAATGTATAGACGCCATGCATGGGAATGGTCCTGATGACATCATGGAGATCACCCATTTGCTTTCCGGGACGATGATCTATTTAGGCGGAAAAGCAGACACCGTGAAAGAAGGAATTGAGGTCAGTAAGGAAATGATCAAGAGCGGTGCGGCCTTCCAGAAATGGCTGGATATTGTGGAAGAGCAAGGCGGCGATGTGGAGATGATCAAATCCCCGGAAAAATACCCCAAAGCGAAGTATGAATTTGAGGTCAAGTCCGACCGGGATGGATATCTAACCGAGATGAATTCCTTTGAAATTGGTATGGCTTCGGTAGAGATGGGAGCCGGTCGCAGGAAGAAAGAAGATGATGTAGATCCTCAAGCCGGAATTGTACTGAAAAAGAAAATCGGGGATAAAATCTCGAAAGGTGAAACAATTTTAGTGGGATATACGAACAAGCCATCAGCAATAGAAGCTGCAAGCGATCAATTATTCGGGGCAGTAACTATTGCAGAGACTAAACCCGAGGAAGTGAATTTGGTAAGTCATACTATCGATAAAAACGGTAGCAGGGCATTTGAGCTTTAACCGCTTGAAATACACTAAGAATCGGTTAATTTAGTTTATACATAAACAGGGCATTTAAAAATAAAGGAAAGTATTATGTTTCAACGATTTATGCGCGCTATAAAATCTATGTTCGGTGGTCTTATCAGCTCCATGGAGGACCCAAAACTCATTCTTGAGCAAAATATTCGGGAATTAAATGATCAGATTCCTCAAATGAATGAGAACATCGCGACGGTGAAAGCCAATATGCTGATGCTTCAGAAAGAGCAAAAACGAAACGAGAAGAATATTCAGGATCTCACCAATAAAGTGAAATCCGCTATTCAGGCCGACCGTGATGATCTTGCTGAGGGATATGCCCTTCAGCTGGAAAAGGCTAAAGAGAGTCATGCACACACGCAGGAACAACTCGAATTTGCCGAAAAAGCCTACGAAAAAGCGCTGAAGGTGAAGAAGGTCTTTATGAAAGAAAAGGACAAGAAAATTCAGCAGGCCAAAGAAGCATTGCGAGCCAGTGAGCGCTCTGAATGGCAAGCCAAAATTGCTGACACCCTGGAACAGTTTGAAGTAGGCGGCATCGATCAAACTCATGATGAGATGATCACGCGGCTGAACGAACGTACTGCGAAGAATGAAGCCCGCATGGAGATCGCTCTTGACAGCATCGACACGGAAACCATGGAAATTGAGGCGAATGCAGAGAAACTTCGAGCGAAATCTCTGGTAGAGCAGTTCAAGATGGATATGGGTGAGAAGAGCGGCTCCATCAACATGGATGAAGAAGAGCCTGCAAAAGAAGATGGTTCCAAAACTGTTGGAAGCAAGAACAAAGAAAAGAGTAGTTCATAGGATCCGGCCATGAGCAACGAAGGTGAACAAGAACGCGAACGGCTCAAAGAAGAATACAAGGAGCATTATCGCCGAATTAAGGAAGCCAAGGAACGGCTGAAGCAAGCTGAGCAGAAAGGGAAGATCTCCCGGGCGGTTCAGAACATGAATGCGGATAATTTGCTGGAAACCATGGATGAATTTCTGGGCAAAGTTCGTGATAAAGTAACGCATGTTGAAGCCCGACTCGATGTTGCCATGGATAGCCTTGAAGATGAAGATTCAACTGCCGGAAGCAAGGTAAAGCAGCAGGAAATGGATGAGGAACTGAAGCGCCAAAAAGCCAAACAGACCCTCAAGCAAGTGAAAGCCGAAATGGGCATGCTCTATAATGAGATCGAGAAACATGCGGATGAGATTCACGCTGAAAAAACCATAGGCAACAAGAAAGTGCCTGCGGATAACCAAGACAAGCCATCAGAACCTGAATCATGAGTGACGAACTAAACATCAATTATACCCGCGAAGCTTTTATGAATCCCATTAACCTGGGTGTTCTGCTGGTTTCTACGCTCACCGCCTTTTTTATGTCGGGTATGGGAGATGTTTCAAGCTTGCTGCTTACCACCGTGTTTGGTCTGGAGTTGATGTACCTGGGCATTGTGCCCAAACTCCCCCGCTTCCGTAAAAAGCTGGAGCTGAAGAAGATCAAAGAACGACATGCAGCCAATAATGAAAAGGAACTGTTCCAGTCGCTGGATAATAAATCCCAGAAACGATTTTTGGTGCTCAAACATCTGGCCAAGTTGGTACAGGAGAATTTCGAGAAGTTACCATACAGTTCGCAGGGACTATTAGATAACATCGGTAAGAAGATCGATGAGTTGCTTGGAAACTATCTGACCTTACTGGACCTGATCAAACGATATGAGGTGTATTTAAATACCTCGCTGGAAAGCAATCTGAAGGAAGAGGTGAGACGACAGATCGAGGAGATCAAGGAACTGGAATCGGAGAAGCTTAAGCGCACAAAAGCACGCCGTGTGGCCATCATGCAAAAACGGTTGAAGAAATTCAGCGTTGCCAAAGAAAAATATTTAGTGTGCGAGACGCACCTGGAAACCATCGAAGATGCCGTTCGCTACATCTACGAGCAGTCTATGACCATGAGTAACCCTGAAGAAATTGGCTTCCAGCTCGATAATTTACTTACTGAAGTAGAAGAAACTTCACAATTGATTGATGACTTAGATCAGGATATTTTACCGGAGTATAATACCGAATGGGAAAATGATCTGGATTTCGACTCCATTTTAGATGAACTCTCAGACGATGTACAAACGGAAATCAAACCTTCGAAGAAAGTCAAAAATTAGACGATGAATCAAGATTTTGAAACGCTGCTTCTGTCAACAGACGAGAACGGAATTTGCACGCTCACCATCAACCGCCCCGATAAACTGAATTCCCTTAACAATAAGGTATTTGATGAATTAGATTCAGCGGTTAAAGTGATCAAAGATGATCTCAAGATCAAAGCCGTAGTGATAACCGGAGCAGGCGAAAAAGCTTTTGTTGCCGGAGCCGATATCAAAGAACTGAGTTCACTCGACCCTGCTTCAGGAGAGAGAGTTTCGAAAAAAGGGCAGCAGGTTTTCCAGAAAATTGAAAACCTGACCATCCCCGTGATCGCTGCTGTAAACGGATATGCGCTCGGCGGAGGCTGTGAACTGGCTCTTGCTTGTCACCTCCGCATTGCCTCCGACAACGCAGCACTTGGGCTTCCGGAAGTTTCCCTGGGATTGATTCCCGGTTACGGAGGAACGCAACGATTGACGCAAGCCATTGGCCGAGCCAAAGCACTGGAATGCATTATGACCGGTCGGCAGATCAAGGCCGATGAAGCTTTTGAAATTGGATTAGTGAATCAGGTGGTAGAGGGCAATCCCGTTGAGGAAGCTAAAGCCATGTTGCACAAAATTTTGAAACAAGGCCCCATCGCTATTAAAAATGCTATTCTCGCAGTACAAGAAGCCGGATCTGAGGAAGGTTTTGACAACGAAGCCAAATTATTTGGAGAATTGTGTGGCACCGCCGATTTTAAAGAAGGAACAACGGCATTCCTTGAAAAACGGAAGCCTAATTTTTCCGGCAAATAGGAATCAATCAAATCTGCATGAACGACGAGCCTCCATCGGGTAGTTACACATCACAAACACTTAGCAAAAACAAAGGGAATCTATGATCGAATTGATTCTCATTTTGCTTACCATATTGTTGAGTGGCTTCTTTTCCGGTTCCGAAATTGCATTCGTAACGGCCAACAAGCTGAAACTTGAAGTGGCCTCGCGAAAGAATAACTTTGTGTCAAATTCCATTGAATTCTTTACGCGAAAACCTGAGACGTTCCTGACCACTACCCTGGTTGGAAATAACATCGTGAATGTACTTTATGCTACCTTCATGGCCATATTTTTGGTTGAACCGATTCAGTCTTACTCTCAACTTTGGTTTGATTTCACTCCATCAGAGATCGAGATCCTGTTTATTCAAACCATCATTGCATCGGTAGTCATCATGTTGTTTGGTGAGATCCTGCCAAAGGCCATTTTCCGGGCCCTCGCTGATAATATGATCGGAATTATTTCTGTTCCCCTTCGAATTTCGTACTACGTTTTCCGCCCTTTGATCGAGATCGCAAAAGGATCCTCCAATGTGTTGATCCGTTTTCTGGTGAAGGATGCCGAAGTGGTAGAACAATATTATCGACGGCAGGATGTGGAGATGATCTTTAAGGAACTGCGAGACAGCGGGGGTAGTGAAGACATCGACGAAGATGATTCTGAGATTCTGCATAATGTGCTTGAGCTTTCCAACAAGCGGGTGAAGGACTCCATGATCCCGCGTATTGAGATCGAGGCGGTACAAAAAGATGCACCTATTGAAGATGTACGAGATGTATTCATTCAATCGGGGCACTCCAAATTACCGGTATATCGAAACTCCATTGACGATGTGATAGGAGTGGTTTTTGCCCATGATTTCTTCCATGATCCCCAATCCTTGAATGAGATCATTCGCCCAGTCAAGCTGGTTCCTTCCAGTAAAAAATCCAAAGACCTTCTTACTGAATTCAGACATTCCAACATGTCGGTAGCCATTGTGTTGGATGAATATGGTGGAACGGCTGGAATGGTGACCATAGAAGACCTATTGGAAGAGGTTGTAGGAGACATTCAGGATGAGTATGATGTGGAAGATGAGATCATGAAACGACTTTCGGAGAACACGTTTGTGGTAAGTGGGAATGTAGAGATCGAAGAATTGTCTGAGAAATTTTCAGAAATTGAACTTCCGCTGGAACCTTCTGAGTATGATACCGTAGCGGGTTTTATAATCAATCATTTGGGGCGTATTCCTAAAGTAAATGAGGAGGTGGTGGTTGAGGGCAAAAAGTTTATCATCAGTAAAGCCACTCCAAGTCGCATTGAAACGGTGAAGCTCATAATTATTGAATAAGCTTTCAGCTGATAGCTGAAATCTGATTGCTTTGTCACAAACAGCAGAAGATTTACATTCCATATTAAAATCATTTAAAAAGCCATGTTTGATCACTATCCAAAATGGTCGCAGGAATTTGCGAGAAAGTACCTAAGTCGAACCATCAATCAGTTCATACTGCATGGCAATGTCCATGATCTGGTTTCACTGAAAGAAGAGAACGGCACGAAATTCAATCGCTTGAAATCCTTTCTGTCGGAGGAGTTTTTTGGAGCTCGTGATTATGTGATCTTCTATGACAGGGCTTCAGGTATTTATTTTCGGGATAAAGAATCTCAGAAGGATTTCAACCAGGCCATTGCCGGCAGAGATAGCCTTGTAGGAACCGATTATGCCAATAAAATGCCCAAGGATCCTGTTCGGGTGATGTCGCTGCTGGAGCAGTATTTCCGTCTTCGTCTCGACCAAAAGGAAAGCGTGGCATTGATCATCGATTATGCAGAAACCATTGTGCCGATGAATGATGCAGCTTCTACCGGAAATGAAGATCGAACCTCTCTCGTATATCTTTCCCGCTGGGCACATGACCCCATGTTCCTCGCTTCAGATTTTACCACGGTTCTCATCACCGAAAATCTTTCAGACCTGAACAAAACATTGGTTCAGAATCCCTACACCACAGACATTAAGATCAATATTCCCGAAGAAGAAGATCGGCTGGAATTCATTAAATATGAGACAGAAAATGATGAATGGAAATCACTGTCTGCTGTAAAGCCGGAGATCATTGCACAGCAAACAGCAGGATTGAATTTTGTGAATATCCGCAGCGTCCTCTCTCATGCCCGGGAAAATAAAGACAAGATCACTTTTGAAGGGCTTTCCGAGACCAAGAAAGAACTTATTGAAGCAGAAGCTTATGGCTTACTGGAATTTGTTGAAACCCAGTACACGCTCGATAATGTAGCCGGACATAAGCAAGTGAAAAGACACTTACGGCAAGCTGTGCATGCACTGAAAGCCGGCCGTCAGGATGTGATGCCAATGGGCTATCTGGTTTGCGGTCCGGTGGGAACCGGAAAGACTTTTATGGTGACTTGCTTTGCCAGCGAAGTGGGTATCCCGATGGTGAAGTTGAAGAATTTTCGAAGTCAGTGGCAGGGGGTCACAGAAGGGAATCTTGAAAAGATCCTGACGCTGCTTAAAGCCATGGCTCCTGTGGCTGTAATGATCGACGAAGCCGATGCATATTTAGGAGATAGAGATGCAAGTGGCGACAGTGGTGTTTCCAGTCGGGTGTTTTCGCAGATCGCAACGTTTATGAGTGATACAGCCAATCGCGGTCGAATTCTTTGGTTTTTGATGACAGCCCGGCCGGATCTTATGCCCATAGATCTAAAAAGACAGGGAAGAGCTGAAGAGCATCTCGCTCTATTTCCGCCTCACACCAGTGATGAACGGGTTGAACTTTACGAAGCCATGGCCAAGAAAACCGGCTTAAAAATGACGGAAGAGTATATTCCTGAGTCCATCAAAACTGAAGATAAACGTCTTTCCGGTGCTGATATGGAAGCCGCGCTGACACGTGCCAAATTCCGGGCCGCAGCTGATGGAAAAGTGAAAGTTACACCAGAAATACTAGACGCAGCACTCGCAGATTTTCTTCCCCCAACCTATCCGGAAGAAGTAGAACTGCAAACACTGAGTGCGGTCATTGAGTGCACTTCCAAAGAGTTACTACCCGAACAATACCGTGATATGGACCGGGATGAGATCTTGTCTACAATTGAGGAGCTGAAGTTTAGAGTTGGATAGATATAGATTTATATAAGGAATTCCAGCCCTTGCACATACATCTTTATGGTTCTGACAAACCTCGCTCTTTTTGTTGTTTGATCGAACACCGGGTAGAATCACCTTCTGTGATTGATGTCACTATTCTCTATATATCGGTAAATAAGCCGATATTTAGTTTTATAGGCTTTATACCCGATATTTGTATATATCGGTTTAATGATCTATAATAAAGTATGACAAGTGTACTTACCGGAGATATCATTAATTCCCGAAATGCGGAAACCGACAAGTGGCTGAAGCTGTTAAAGCAAGCCCTTGATGAAATAGGTTCGTCCCCAAAAAGCTGGGAAATTTATCGTGGAGATAGTTTTCAGGCTGAGGTGGCAAACCCAGTGGAAGCACTGCGACATGCTATTGATATCAAAGCATCGGTGAAGCAAATGAAGGGCGTGGATGTACGTTTGTGCATTGGTATTGGCACCAAAGCATTTGATGCACCAAGCATTAGTGAGTCCAACGGCGATGCCTTTATTCGGTCTGGTGAGGGCTATGAGCAGTTATCATCCCAAAAACAAAACCTGCTTATAAAAAGTCCAAATACGGCATTTGACGAAGAAATGAATTTGTATATACGGCTGCTCCTTATTGTAATGGACAACTGGACACAAAAATCAGCAGAATATGTTAAGTTAAGTTTCACAGGAAATTTAAAGCAAGAGGAAATTGCTAAACGTCTGGGTATTTCACAGTCTTCGGTAAGTGAGAGGCATAAGCGAGCATATCTGGATGAAGTTCGTTCGGTTGAAAAGCGATACAGAGAACGCATTGAAAAAGGGGGATTGACTGTATGATCATACTGATCAAACTCTTGCTGGCACATCTTATTGGAGATTTTGGGCTTCAGTTCAAATCCTGGGTGGCTCATAAACAAAAGCACAAGATTCGCTCGGGGTATCTATACCTGCACGTGGGCATTCATGCAGTTGTAACCACATTATTGTTGTTGCCGGAAATTATGGCTGAGCCTTTATATCTCTGGATCCCGGTAATAATCCTGCTCACCCACTTTGCCATTGATGCCACTAAGTTAACGATGGGAGGTAAAACCAATCCCTCAAATTTTGACACAAATATGTTGCGGCAGCAGATCTTGTTTTTTGCAGATCAGTTGCTGCATCTGTTGGTAATTTTTGGGATCTGGATCTGGGTTGATGAAAACGCATTATCCTATATTTCGGACCTATTCAGTCAACAAAATTTATGGCTTCTTCTTTGCCTGTTTGTACTTACGCAACCGGCTGCTATCATCATCAAAGTTTTGATAGCCGGCTGGCTTCCTGAAAATAATAGTAAGGAAAAGAAAACCTTAGCCAATGCCGGAAGAATAATTGGTATCCTGGAAAGACTATTTGTTTTCGGTTTTGTGGTAACTGGAAATTGGTCTGGAATTGGATTTTTACTGGCAGCAAAGTCTGTATTTCGTTTCGGAGACTTAAAAGAAAAAGAGGGAATCAAACTAACAGAATATATTTTGATCGGTACGCTGTTAAGTCTTGGTTTCGCGATGTTGGTTAGTTTGCTCTATTTAAAACTACGGGTTCTCGTGTAACCTGGTACTCAATCCCCAAAACTAATTCCAACGCCTTTTGCGGTTTGTACCATAAATCCTTCCGGATCCACCAGATTTTGTCCGTCTGTGGCTGTTTCAAGTGAAACAGAAGTGATCTCATGATCCAGAAAAGAAACCATGCGTCCATACTCTTTGTTGATAGCCATTTCCATTGCTTTCACCCCAAACTGAGTTGCAAGTACGCGGTCGTAGGCAATGGGAGTTCCGCCCCGTTGTAAATGCCCAAGTACCATTTCCCGGATGTCATGCTTAAAACCAGCTGCCTTAAGCTGATCGGAAAGCTGGTAAGCCACACCGCCAAGCCGAGGATTTTTGTATCCAACTTCGTCGCTTTCCCGGGCAACTACCGTTCCATCCTTGGGCTTTGCGCCCTCGGCGATTACAATAATGGCAAATCCACGTCCACCCACATATCGTTCATTCAACCGCTCCATCACTTCGTTGATATCATATGGGATCTCGGGAATGAGACAAACTTCAGCCCCTCCGCCAATTGCTGAATGCAGGGCGATCCATCCGGCGCCACGTCCCATTACTTCCAGGATCATCAGCCGGTGGTGACTCTCAGCCGTGGTTACTAGTTTATCCACAGCATCGGTGGCAATGTCTACAGCGGTTTGGAAACCAAAGGTGTAATCGGTACAGGCAAGATCGTTATCTATGGTTTTGGGGACACCGATCATATTGAGGCCCTTTTTATACAGCTCGTAGCTGATCTTTTGCGAACCGTCTCCGCCAATACTTATAACTGCATCGTATCCTTCACGCGCCAGATATTCGATCATCTCATCGGAGCGGTCTTCGGTCGTCCAGGTGCCATCCTCTTGTTGTACCGGCCAGTCGAAAGGTCCACCTTTATTTGTAGTTTGAAGGATAGTTCCACCTTTATGATGGATCCCGGCTACTTTTTCATCATCCAGCCGAATGATCTCTTTTGGGGAGCGCAACACGCCGTTAAAGGCTTCCATGCTGCCATAGACTTCCCATTTGGCCGTTTGATTGGCTCGCTTTACAATAGCTCGGATTACGGCATTTAGTCCGGGGCAATCCCCGCCGCCGGTAGTTATAAGAACTTTGGGCATATTATTTTTGATCTTGATTAACAGGTGCTCAAAAGTATTACATATCCTGCACTTTGATAAATTTTTCTTCAGAGGATAATAGAGATTTTAAATTTCGGGAATAGCGGGAAAAGAAACGATTTACTCAGCAGTATTTTTGAGTAGTTGAATCATAACAAAACAGAACAAGTATGAACGTATTGATCATAGGAGCAAACGGACAAATTGGAACCCGACTTTCTAAGCAGCTAAAGAAAAGTGATCACAAGCCGATCGCAATGGTACGGAAAGAAGAGCAGGTAGATAAATTCCGAGAAAAAGACATTGAAACGGTGTTGGGAGATCTGGAAGAAGATTTCAGTCATGCTTTTGAAAATGTAGATGCAGTGGTATTTACAGCCGGATCAGGAGGAGATACTCCAAAATCTCAGACCAAAGTAATAGATGAGCAGGGTGCAAAGAAAGCTATAGATAAGGCAAAAAATGCCGGAGTGAACCGATTCATTATGGTGAGTGCATTGAAAGCAAACAGAGATCAGGATTTATGGTCAGAGCCTATGCAGCATTACTACGAAGCTAAATCAAATGCGGATGAATATCTGAGAGCTTCAGGTCTGGATTATACCATATTGATGCCAGGAAGACTCACCAACGAAGAAGGCACCGGCAAGGTAGAATTAAGCGGGCATATTGAAAAGCTGGAAGGCCGGGATATCACCAGAGATGATGTAGCTTCTGTGATCGTTCAGCTATTAGAGGCAGAAAATACGGTAGCAAAAAGCCTCGATCTGCTTCAGGGAGAAACCCCAATAGATGAGGCAGTATCCCAAATATCATAAACATAAAAAAACCCCGGAGTAGGTCAGTAATCCGGGGTTCTCGGGTACAATATGTTAGTTTAGATGTGCTATAACTAACTACTATTCAACAATAAATTTTCCTTTCATCATGGCGTAGTGGCCTGGGAAACTGCAAATGAAGTCATACGTTCCGGCTTCAGGTGCTGTAAACTCGATCGTTGTTTCCTGTCCGCCACCAATGAGTTTAGTAGCTGCCAGAACTTGATCTGAATCTTTTGGCAGGTAATCATTGTCAGCGAATTTTGAAGCAGCAGCACCAAATTTGTTGATGTCTGTGCCTTGCGCAAGCAGAACCCAGTTGTGGCCCATTGCAGCTTTAGGAAGCTTTCCGGTATGTACGAGTGTAAGTACTACCGTTTGACCGGCTTCCACTTTAATTTCGTCCATGTTGAACTGCATTTTGTCGTTACTTTCAATGGTGATCTCAACTTTGTCCTGTGCCATTACAGAACTTGAAAATGCAAGTGTTAAAATTGTGATAATGGATAATAGGTATCTCATAGTTTTTTGGGTTTGGTTAAAGCGAGCCGACCTCTTAATTTCGGATACGCTTGTCTTAAATGTTTCAGTTTAAATATCACGGTTCAATGTGAAGGTTATGTGAAGGATGTCATAAAACAATTCAACGGTTATGATGATTCAATAAAAGATTGTCAGAAGGGCTTTGTTTCTGTTATTTTAAATGCTGTAATCAGAATAAAAAATTCATTCAGTTTAGATTAGATATGTCAAAGAAAGTACGATGGGGAGTGTTAAGTACAGCCAGTATTGGAACCGATCTCGTAATTCCAGCCATGCAGAAAGGAGCATATACCAAGGTCGTTGGAATTTCCTCGAGAAGTAAGGAGAAGGCTGAAAAGGCAGCTAATGAACTTGGCATCTCGGCTTCATATGGTTCTTATGAAGAACTTCTGGCCGATGAAGAAATTGATGCCATCTACAATCCACTTCCCAATCACCTGCACGTTCCGATGACGATAAAAGCGTTAGAAGCAGGAAAACACGTGTTGTGTGAAAAGCCTGTGGCCATGAATGCAGAAGAGGCGGAAGAACTGGTAGAAACCTCAAGAAAGTATCCCAATTTAAAAGTGATGGAGGCCTTTATGTATCGGTTTCATCCACAGTGGGAATTGGTGAAAAAATGGATCGAAGAAGGGGAGATCGGCGAAGTTAATACCGTTCAGTCGGTGTTCACCTATTTCAACGATGACCCGGATGACATTCGTAATAAAGAAGGAATTGGAGGGGGCGGACTTATGGATATTGGCTGCTATTGTATTTCTGCTTCGCGGTATATTTTTGGGGATGAACCGATTGAGGTATTAGGTGAGGTTGAGCTTGATCCCGAGTTTGGGGTAGACAGGCTGGCCTCGGGAATTCTGAAATTACCAAACGGCACAGCTTCTTTTATCTGTGGAACGCAAACAAGTCCAGAGCAGCATCTGCAGGTTTTTGGAACAAAAGGTATCATTGAAATGGATATCCCTTTCAACCCACTTGAGAATGTGGCTACGGTTCGGCTCAAGAAAGAGGGAAAAGTGGAGAAAGAAAAAGAGACTCAAGCCAATCACTACACGCTGCAGGGCGATGCTTTTTCGAAGGCTATTCTGGAAGACACGCCCGTCCCAACTCCACTTGAAGATGCCGTAGGTAATATGCGCATCATCGAGGCACTTTTGGAAAAATAGAGAACCTTTTTTCATTTGTTCGGGAATAAGTAGTAGCTGCATGTAGTAGTTCAAGTCATTGATTTTCATGCATTAATTTCGATTTATTTTTGCTAACCAATTAATTCAACCAAATGGTTGAAACGTATGGTTGTCTTTGCTAAACTGTGATGAATCAAAAAAACACAGTCCATGGCACTAGAAAAAGAAACAGAAGAGAAGATCTTTAAAGCAGCTCAGTCAATATTCCAAAAAAGGGGATTTGAAGGAGCCCGCATGCAGGAGATCGCCGATGAAGCTGAGATCAACAAGTCGATGTTGCATTACTATTTCAGGAGCAAAGACAAGTTATTTCAGGAGGTATTTCAGGCCGGCATTAAAAAAGTGATGCCCCAGCTATTCGGGATCCTTAAATCGGAGATGGGGTTATCGGAAAAAGTGAATGAGATCGTGAATTTTTATCACGATATGTTTAGGGAAAATCAGCATCTGCCAACATTCGTGGTTTACGAGATGAACCAGCATCCCGAACGATTCAAGGAATTTTTAGGGGTGATGAACATTGAGCTGCCCGATGTATTCCGGGAGCAGGTCAACACGGAAGTCAGCGAAGGGAGAATGAAGCCAATCTCAGCGGAGCAGTTCCTGTTGAATATTGTAAGTATGTGCATGATGCCCATGTTGGCCAAGACCATGGTGAAAACGATATTTGCTTTGGATGAAGTCGCTTATGCCAATTTTTTGGAAGAACGAAGAGCACTCATTCCGGAGATCATTCTAAACGGGGTGAAGCCATCATGAAAACCAAGATTCTGATAACGATCGGTTTATTTCTTCCTGCGCTGGTTTTTGGCCGGCAGGGTGACTCCACATTGTCTTTGCAAGAAGTATATGATGAGGTTCAGTCAAATTATCCGGTTGCAGAAAAACAGGATCTTCAGCAAAAGATCACAGCATTAAAAGATCAAATTGCCCGGTCTGGGATCTTTCCGGAAATAAGCCTGCATGCAGATGCGACCTATCAGTCGGAAGTGACAACGCTCCCGTTTTCGAATCCGGGAATCACTACGCCAGAACTCAGCAAAGATCATTATTCTATTTCAATGGAGGTTTCACAGCCGATCTATGATGGCGGACTTACAAATTCTCGCCGAAAACTTACATCTGGTGAAAGTGAAGTCGAAGATAGTCGGGTTGAAGTCACGATGTGGGAAATCAGAAGTCAGGCTCAGCAGGTATATTTCGGTATTCTGAATTTGCAAAAAAGACAGGCAACAGTATCCGTTTTGATGCAAGACCTGGAGGAGCAACTGGAATCGGTTCAAACCAAAGTAAAAAATGGGGTAATGCTTCCGGGATCGGCCATGGTGTTGAAAGCCGAGCTGCTGAAGGTCAGGCAGTCTCATCTTCAGTTTCAATATGAGATCAAAGCGGCATATGAGGTGCTGGGTGAATTGATGGGACGACAAATAAAGGCTCAACCCAATTTAAGCTTGCCGAAAATAGATCTGAATAAGATCGAAGAATTGGAAATAACTCGTCCTGAGCTGAAGCTATTTGAAGCACGATCCCAAGTATTTGACCTGAAACAGGATCTGACGCTAACCGATCGAAACCCAAAGGTTTCAGCCTTTGCAAAAGGAGCGTATGGTCGGCCGGGTTTTAATGTGTTTGATGATGATCTGCATCCATATTGGATGGTGGGAGTTCGGGCAAGTTGGAGTTTTCGTAATTGGGACAATGCGGGAAAACAAGTGGAAGTAGAGAAACTTCAACAAAAAAAAGTGAGGCTGGATGAACAAGCATTTCTTATCGGTGTACGCGCAGAGTTGGCGGAGATCTCTAAAAGAATAGAACAATCTCAGGAGCAAATGATCCTGGACGAACAAATACTGGAGCTAAGAGAACAAGTGGCAGAAGAAAAGAAGAATCAGCTTGAACAAGGAGTGATAACCGCTACTGAATATATCTCCGAACTAAATCAGGAAGCGCAGGCTCGGCTAAATGTTGAGATAAGGAAGCTACAGCTCATCCAGTATCAGATCGAATACTTAACTAAAAAGGGAATTTCATGGAACTGAGAATAACAATTGTCGGAATGATATTAACACTGCTTTTTGGCGGCTGTGAAAATGGTGAGAAAGCGGATGCTTATGGACAATTTGAGGCCCGGGAAGTCATGATCTCTGCAGAAGTTCCGGGCATCCTGCAACAGTTTGATGTAAAAGAAGGACAAACGCTGAGGTCAGGCGAGCAAGTTGGGTTGATCGACACCACGCAATGGAGTCTTCAAAAGAACGAATTGAAGTCGACGATCACCGCGGTTCGAACAAACATTCAAAAGCTGGATGCACAAGCTGACGTATATAGAGAACAACTGGTAACGGCTCAGAAAGAACTGAATCGATTTCAAGATCTAAAGCAAGAAAACGCGGCAACCCAGCAACAGATCGACCAGGCAGAAGGACAGGTAAACGTGCTCAAAAAGCAGATCGAGTCGGTTGAGGTACAAAAGAGATCAGTATTTGCTGAACTGGAAACTATCCGTTCCAGGATCGCTCAGGTGCAGGATCAGCTTGAACGTGCCATAGTCATAAATCCCATTGCCGGTGTGGTGTTAGAGCGTTATGCAGAACCCGATGAGTTGGTGAATACCGGCAAACCACTGTATGAAGTTGCCGATCTGAAACGGATGGAGCTGCGGGTATATATCTCCGGCGCACAGCTACCGCGCGTTACACTTGGTCAGCAGGTTGAGATCGTAATAGATAAAGACGCGAAGACTACAGAATCCTTAACCGGAACGGTGAGCTGGATCGCTTCGGAAGCTGAATTTGCCCCTCGGATGATCCAAACAAAAGAGGAGCGAGTAACCCAGGTTTATGCCGTTAAAGTGAGTGTTGAAAATCCCGATGGAAAGCTGAAGATCGGAATGCCCGGGGAAGTGAATTTTGATATCAATTGATCTGGAGGAGCCTTTTATGATACAGCTCGTTGAATATAGACTGGAGGAAGTCCGAATGGCATTTGCAGAATATATACAGGAACTCGATCTCCGGATAGAGCAAAATCTTCAGAGTTGGGTTGATCACATCGAAGAGGTGTATGATAATGAAGAAGGGATACAGAAATGAAAAGTACCATAGTAGTTGAGATCAACAACGTTTCCAAATCTTTCAGACAGCTTAAAGCCCTGAAGCAGGTTTCCTTCGCAGTGGAAGAAGGAGAGTTATTTGGAGTGATTGGTCCTGACGGGGCGGGGAAAACGACTCTATTTCGACTCATAAATACCTTGCTTATTCCCGATGAGGGAACACTCTCTGTGCTGGGATATGATACGGTTAATGAGTACAAACAGATCCGGCCACTTTTAGGATATATGCCCGGAAAATTTTCGCTGTACCAGGATCTTACTGTGGAGGAAAACCTGCAATTTTTTGCATCGGTATTTGGTACGAGCGTTGCTTCAAATTATGAGCTCATCAAACCTATCTATCATCAGCTGGAACCCTTTAAGAACAGACTTTCCGGTGCTCTGTCAGGCGGGATGAAACAGAAGCTGGCATTGAGCTGCGCCCTCATCCATAAACCCAAACTTTTGTTACTGGACGAACCTACAACGGGTGTGGATGCAGTTTCCCGAAAAGAGTTTTGGGATATGCTGAAGATGCTGAAACAGGAAGGCATCTCAATTATCGTTTCTACTCCCTATATGGATGAAGCTAATTTGTGTGACCGGGTTGCATTGATTCAAAAAGGAAGCATTCTTCAGATCGATACACCGACATCAGTAGTAAATGGATTTACAAAACCACTGTTGGGTGTAAAAGCCTCTAATACGTATCAGCTTTTGAAAGCACTCAAGTCTTTTCCGGGATCTGATTCGGTTCATCCATTTGGAGAGTATGTTCATTATACCGAGAAGGACGGAGAACCGGATCCGAAAGTACTGCAGGACTATTTAGAACAGCAGGGACTTCAAAATGTGCAGATCAAATTAATGGATCCTGCCATCGAAGATCGGTTTATGGATCTGATGCACACAGCAGAGGAGGTTTAGGATGCCTGAATATGCCATTCAAACCGAAAACCTGACACGTAAATTTGGTGATTTCATTGCCGTCGATCACATTTCCTTTGAGGTACAGAAGGGAGAGATTTTTGGTTTTCTTGGGGCAAATGGGGCGGGTAAGACAACGGCCATGAAGATGCTGACTGGTTTGCTTACACCCACATCCGGAAAGGCTTTGGTAACAGGAAGGGATGTATATACTGAAGCGGAATTCATCAAAAAACAGATCGGATATATGAGCCAGAAGTTTTCACTATATGATGATCTGACGCCCAGGGAAAATATTCGGTTTTATGGAGGTATTTACGGTATCTCCGAGGAGTATTTATCACAAAAGATCGATGAAGTACTGGAAGGAACCGGCCTAAAAGATCAGGGAGATAAGCTAGTTCAGGCTTTACCGCTTGGCTGGAAACAGAAACTGGCCTTTTCGATCGCGATTCTTCATAACCCGAAGATCGTTTTTTTAGATGAACCCACAGGTGGTGTGGACCCGGTGACACGGCGGGCATTTTGGGAGCAGATCTATGAAGTAGCAGAACAAGGGATTACGGTATTTGTAACCACTCATTATATGGATGAGGCAGAATATTGCGACCGGCTCTCGATCATGGTGGATGGCAGGATGGATGCTATTGGCTCGCCGGAGGACCTGAAGCATGAGTTCTCGGCATCATCTGTGGAAGAGATCTTCATTAAGCTGGCCCGAAGCGCAAAAAGGGGAGACGGATGAACTCATTTGCAGGATTTGTAATCAAGGAATTCAAGCAGATATACCGGGATAAACGCACTCTGACGGTTTTATTTGGCATGCCGGTCATTATGATGATCCTGTTTGGTTTTGCCATCCGGAATGAGATCTCGAATGCTGAGATCGGGATCCTGGATCGGTCAAAAGATGAGGTAACCCATCAGATCATTCAAAAACTGGAAGCAACGGATGCATTTCAGGTGCGGGCTTATTTACAGGATGTGAACGAGATCGAAGCGCTGTTCCGGGAGGGAGATATTAAAGAGGTGGTGGTTTTTGAAGCGAACTTCAGGCAAAAGCTGGTCAGAGAACAAAGAGCAGACATCCAGATAATTACAGATGCTACCAATCCCAATCTTGCAAACCTGGTGCAATCCTATACAGCCAATATCATCCAGGATTATGTGAAGGCTCTCAACAGCGAAGACCAAATAGAACAGGCCGGGATCATGCCGAAAGTACGAATGATGTACAATCCTGAATTGCGCAGCGTTAATCTATTTGTACCGGGTTTGATCGCAGTGATCCTGATGCTGGTGTCTACTTTAATGACTTCCATATCCATCACGCGTGAAAAGGAGATGGGAAACATGGAAATACTATTGGTGTCTCCCTTGAAGCCCTATCATATAATTATTGGAAAGGTACTTCCATACCTGGTGCTGTCGGTGGTGAATGTCATCACAATCTTAATTCTGGCTATATTTGTTTTCCAGGTTCCGTTTGAAGGATCCTATCTGCTGTTTTTTGCAGAAGCCGGACTTTTTACGCTGACTGCATTGGCCTTAGGCGTTTTTATTTCATCGGTTGCCAGTGATCAGCAAACGGCAATGATGATCTCGCTGGCCGGATTATTATTACCCACGGTGCTGTTGTCAGGATTTATCTTTCCGGTTCAGAGTATGCCGGAAGTTCTGCAGTGGATCTCACATATCATTCCCGCAAAGTGGTTTCTGATTATCGTTCGGGGCATAATGCTCAAAGGATCAGAGTTGTTGATGGTCTGGAAAGAGACGCTGATCCTGATAGGAATGACCGTGTTTTTCATCGCATTAAGTCTCAAAAAATTTAAAGTGAGGCTACAATGAAGATCATCCGGGTTTTATTGCAGAAGGAGTTTCTCCAGATCTTTAGGAACAAGTCGATGCTGCCAATCCTGTTTGTGATGCCGGTTGTTCAGTTGCTGGTGTTGTCGTTTGCAGCCACGTATGAACTCAAAGAAGTGGATGTAGCTTTGATAGACAACGATCAGTCAGCATTGTCCAGAGAAGTGATGTCCAGGTTTCAGGCTACCGGGTATTTTAATTTGGAGCTGGAGACGTTTCATTATGCGGAAGCAATGATGGCCATGGATCAGGGAGAGGTGAGTTTGATCCTTGAGATTCCTTCAGGATTCCAGACAAGGGTACGGGAGGGCAGGGTAGCTGACCTTCAGCTTGTGATAGATGCGGTGGATGGGAGCACTGCAGGACTCATACAATCGTACAGCACTTCGATCCTCAAAGACCTGAATGCCGAGCAGATGAGAAAAATACAGATGGAGTCATATTCTCCTCAGGTTCAAAAGGTAAAATCCATTCAGGTTATTCCCCAAAATTGGTACAATCCTGACCTGGACTACATCACGTTTATGGTGCCGGGTATTTTAGTGGTGCTGGTGTCCATGATCGGGTTATTTCTCTCAGGGATGAATATTGTACGGGAGCAGGAGATCGGAACCATCGAACAGTTGAATGTTACTCCCATTCGAAAATATCAGTTCATGATCGGGAAGTTACTTCCCTTCTGGGTTATAGGGATGATCGATCTGCTTATTGGATTGATTTTGGCCCGCTATGGATTCAATATTCCTTTCCTGGGGAGCCTGATTACCGTTTTGATCGTAGCAGGAATTTTTCTGATTACCATACAATCGCTGGGACTTTTAATATCAACCATCACACATACGCAACAACAAGCGATGTTCATTGCATGGTTTTTGATGGTGATCTTTATCCTGATGGGCGGACTTTTTACACCTATCGAAAGCATGCCGATGTGGGCTCAGAACCTGACGTATATAAATCCCGTGGCCTATTTTATCAAGATCATGCGGATGGTTCTATTGAAAGGAGCAGGTTGGCCGGAGATTCAATTCATGGTATATGGAATCACCGCTATGGGAAGTGCGCTTTTGCTCATCTCCATTAACAAATACAAGAAAACGGTAGCTTAATCCAAAGGAACTTGAATGGTAACCTTGGTGCCCTCTCCCTCTGATGAATCTATGTTCAGCGTTCCTTTCATGGTCTCAACCAAGTGTCGTACCAGCTGAAATCCAAATCCAAATCCACGTTCATCTTTGGTTCCCGCTGTAGATTTGGCTTTACCTGAAAGTATCTCATCCAGTTTCTTACGATCCATGCCCACGCCCGTGTCCTTGATCACAAAATGGAGAGTATGGTCTGGCTGACGGTTAAGTGAAAGGTCAATTGTTACAGACCCATTTTTAGGGGTGAACTTGATGGCATTGGTTATCAGGTTACCAAAGATCTGGAGGAGTTTGTATTTGGAGAACGTTACATCAGCTTTATCCGAGTTTAGATTTACGGAAAAATCTATGGATTTAGATTTGGCCTGAGGGCCGTATAAATTTATCAGCTTTGCTTTTAAAGTATTCAGGTTCAATTGATGTTCGAGAACTTTCGCACTTTCTGAAGTTTCTTTAAAATTGGAAAGAATTTCATCTGCCAGATCCAGTACAGACCTTCCGCCTTTATTAATGAGCTCCAGAAGTTGCATGAACTCATCCATTTTTTGTTCTTGGGCCTGATCTCTGAGGATCTCTGCAATACCAATGATTCCACCGATGGGGCCCCGAATGTCGTGGCTTACCTTGCGTTGGATCTCCTTTAATTCGTCTACGTTCTGTCGCATTAATTTCAGCTTATGCTCATATTCTATGCGGGTGATCACCTCGCTTGCGATGATTTTCAGGAATTCTTCTTTCTCTGGCGACAGATCATTCTTCTTGGTATCCATTACACACATTGCTCCAATTCGAATACCATCTGGTGAGGTTAATGGAATCCCATAATAATAGCGGATACTGGGATCTTCCAGAACGTAATCCTTATCCCGAAACCGGTCATCCTCCGTCATATCTTCTATCTCAAACGGTTTATCATCGAGTATCACATACTGGCAAGCGGTATCCTTCCGAGGGGTATTTTTGACATCCAACCCATAGTTTGAGATCGTCCATTGCGTATTTGCTTCCAATAAATTGACCAGGGAAATTGGGGTTCCGGTTACATAAGCCGCCAGTTTGGTGAGATCATCCAGTTTACCATATATCTGAGTATAATCGATATCATATTCTGAAAGCTTAAGAAGTCGTTCAAATTCATTATCGGGTACAGGTGCAATGTTATTATTCATCAACTATTGATTAGATATATCCCAAATTTCAACTTTATCGAGCGCAATATAAGGTACTGCAATATGATTTTTGTGGATGTTTATCCCGATATCAGCTGGCCGGCCGGTAGTTTTGATGAGTACTTTTTCCTTCATGGGGCGGTAAATGCGAATAGAAGAATCGGCCTGACTGGCGGAAAATAAATGAGTCCCAATAAATTCTATGCCGTCAAAATATCCACCTTGCAGGGTGGCGAATTCTTCAAGTTCTCCGGCTGAGTTGAACTCATAAAAGGTTTGTCCGCCATTCCAGGGAGCTAACAAGAATTTACCGCTGTTAGGGTTTAATGTGATTCCATTCGGAGCATGCGCAAGATCTTCAAGAAATACAGATACCTCAGTACCGTCTATCTCATATACTTTGGAAGTGCCGGTATCTGTGACATACAGAACTCCATTCTGGTCAGCCACAACATCATTCAAAAAGCCGATCTGAAATTCAGAAAAGTCAATGAAGTCAGTTTGTGAACCGGTGCTGGTGTTGAAGCCATGAATGCCAAGAACATCTGCCACCCAAAGAGTTTCGCCTGTAATATACATCCCGCGAGGTGCATGGAGAGGAGCATCTTCGGTTCCAGTCATGAACTTGAGCTCTGTGACCCTTCCTTCCGAATTTGCTTTGGTAATGAAACCGGTTGAATCCTGAGTGTTCCCTCCGCCTGTGAAGTTGGATATGAAATACACATTCTGATCAGGATCAAAACGTACGGCTTCCGGGCCATCCAGCCCGGTGATAGTATAGATAATGCTGGTGGAATCCTGAACGGTGGTCAGGTCAATTCCGATATTATCTTCTTGTGCCGTACATCCCCAAAACAGGAAAATAAACAAGAGTGCTGGTGTGACTATATATTTCATCAGATACATTATTTGTTGAACCAGGACACATCACGAACTTCAAACATGTCGTCCTGATCCCAATCTGTGTTAATGATAATTCCGCCTATAAGAAGGAGAGGGTGGTCACCGAGGGACTCAATATTTTCTCCGATGATATCTGTAAGCTCACGTTTAATTTGGTTGTATCCAATTTCAGTTGTGGCAATTACATCATTGTCTGCTTCTTTGATCTGCTCATAATTTTCGATCAGAACTTTGTTTACCTGTCCCTGCTGATAATCATTATGGGAGATGTTCAGCACATTGCCTTTCTTCACACTTTCCAGCCCTGCAATGAGAGATCCACAGCTTGATGAAGGATTTGATTGTCCCTCACGGAGTACTTTCCCGGGAGTACCATCTTTAGTGATGCCTATGTGTGGACCATAAAGTATTACGGCAGCTCCATCATCAGGGATGTGACTTGAGAAAGCACCGAATCCTGTTTTTCCGGTAAAGGGAATTCCGGAAATTCCCCCAAAAAAGAAGGGGCCGGGTGCTTTAAAATGTTTTCCGAGTTCGAGAAAGGTATTGTTGATCTCATCGCTGCAAACAGAGGTTCCCCAGATACAATCAGAGGGAGAGATGTTGGATTGTTTGAGCTCATCCAGCATGACTTGCTCAAGTGCAGTTAATGAATCGGCTTTGGGGTATAGATCAGTTATATGCTTCATAAATCTATTTTTTAAAATTTGTGGCTTGAATATAAAGAATTAAAGATTCCAATTTTCGCTCTCAAAAACCTCATTTAATGAGGCTGAGAGATGTTTATGGAACCGCTTTGAGAAGCGGTTCCATGAATTTTTTAATATTAATTTTTTGTAAAGAACTGATTAAACCTGCCTTATGGTACCGCTTTTTACAAGAGCTCAGGGCATATCAATAAACCAAAGTTGGGCGATAAATTTCATCTATATCAAAACGTGTGATAGTACTTAGAAAGGTTCATAGCTTATGAGTGTCATCAAAGCAGTAAAGAAGATCTCAAACACAGATCCTTTGATCTGAATTCTGATCTTCATTTTGATTCATAAATCACTTACTTATATATATAATTCCACTATTATGAAACCTACCATTACAACTCTAGTATCAGCGTTAGTTTTGGCACTTGTATTTACAATGCCATCAATAGCTCAAAAAACATCAAACATCCAGTCACAGGATCTGCAATCATTTGATGAAATCAGGGTGATTGCCGATGCAGAAGTTATCATCACTAAAAGTAATAGAAACCATATTAAACTGATTGGTGAATCAACATACATCGGAAGCTCGCCTTATTCCATTGAAGACAGTACTTTAAAGTTTGTGTATGTAGAAGATGGCCTCAAAAAACTTGAAAAAGTAGTTATTGAATATAAAGATATCAATCGGATCGTTACCGGAGGCAATGGCAACTTTCTGATTGAAGGCCTGGAAGAAGATCAGTTAGATATTTTCAACCAGTCCGCAAACCTTACCCTAAAGGGACAAATTAACAATGGCAGAATTTATTCCCCGAACGGAGCCAATGATATCACAGGCCTGAGAGGACTCAATATAATGGCTTACATTGGAGAAGATGCTGTACTAAAAAAAGCAGAGTAAAAAACTGAAAGGTATCATCAATACTATAGAGCCACAGCTTTTTGGAGAAGAAATAAAGCTGTGGTTTTGTATTTATTGAAATAAATTCAGATCGGCAATTCCTGAAATGCTCTCCATAAAATGCTGTAAACGCGAGATATGCGAAAGGAGAGAGCACTTTCTCTATCACCCCGATCAGAAAGAAATTTCATGCTGATCTCATAACAGAAGCTTTTTATACGTATCTTTAAGGCTTACTAAAAATCGTGAGTTCGCGATAAGACTGGAATACCATAACTTTTCAGGTTTATAGAACCTTGCTGGCCTTTGTAAATCAAGCAGTCGTGCTTGCCTCTTGTCCATAGCTCACCTCAAATTGATACCCGACAAGAAGCAGTGCAGCACAAATTTCTATACGGGATTATAACGACTAAAAAATACTATATGTCAACCTTTCAAGAATTGGGCCTCTCGCCCGAAATATGTCAAGCCGTTGAAGATCTTGGCTTTGATACCCCCACAGAAGTTCAGGAACGAGCTATTCCTACCATTTTAGCTTCTCAAAGAGATCTTGTGGCTTTGGCCCAAACCGGAACAGGGAAAACAGGTGCATTTGGAATGCCCGTGCTCCAGCAAGTAGATGCCAGCTCAAGTAATGTTCAGGTTTTGGTGCTTTCACCAACCCGCGAACTGGCTATCCAGATAGAAAGAGATCTGAAAGATTTCTCCAAGCATCAGAAAGGAATTAAAACCTTGGCTGTGTATGGCGGAACAAATATCTCCACGCAGATACGCGGACTTAAAAACGGTGCGCAGGTAGTAATAGGAACTCCGGGACGGATGCTGGATCTTATTCGCCGCCGCAAACTGGATGTAACCAATGTTCGGTCTTTGGTTTTAGATGAAGCCGATGAAATGCTGAACATGGGATTCCAGGAAGACCTTGATGCAATTCTTCGTGATACGCCAAAGGAGAAGCAAACACTGTTGTTCTCGGCAACCATGCCTAATCAGATCTCCAAGATCGCTAACAAATACATGAATAATCCTGAAGAAATTCAGGTAAGTGCCCGAAATTCCGGCGCGTTGAATGTAGAGCACCATTTCTATATGGTTCAGGCTAAAAACCGTTATGACGCACTGAAGCGTATTGCAGACGTAAACCCTGATATTTACGGGATCATCTTTTGCAGAACTCGCAGAGAGACCGCTGATATTGCTTCAAAACTTACCAAAGAAGGCTACAATGCTGATCTATTGAATGGAGACTTGTCTCAAAGTCAGCGTGACGAAGTTATGAACCGATTCCGATCTGGCGAATTACAACTATTGGTTGCTACTGATGTTGCTGCCCGCGGACTCGATGTGGATAGCCTGACACATGTTATCAACTATAACCTTCCGGATGACCTGGAAGTATATATTCACCGAAGTGGCCGTACCGGTCGTGCAGGGAATAGCGGAATTTCCGTTTCTATTATTCACACCCGTGAGATGAACAAAATTCGCTCACTTGAGAAAATGTCCGGTAAAGATTTTATCAAACAGGATGTACCGAAAGGGGAAGAAGTTTGTGGGGTCCGTATGATGGACATGGTTGAAAAACTTAGAACCACAGAGGTTAACGAAAAGCAGATCGAGAAGTACTTGCCGCAAGTATATGAGCGACTTGCTGATTTAGGCTGGCAAGATCTGATCAAGCATTTTGTATCCATGGAATTCAATCAGATCCTGGAATATTATGAGCAGGCCGGTGATATCAATGCAACGGCAGGAAAGTCTAAGAATAACAACAACCGCAAGAATTCTTCGAACCGTAAAAGCAATCGAAATTCAGGTGGTGGAAGCAGCAATCGTACTGCCGAAGCTGGCTTTACCCGCTATTTCCTGAATGTAGGCGGTAGAGATGGCTTGAATCCGGCCCGATTGATGGGTGTGGTAAACGAACAAATGAATGGCAAGAAGCCTGATTTTGGCAAGATCGACATTCAGAATAACTTCTCATTCTTTGAAGTGGAAGAAGGTTTTGATTCGAAATTATTTGAGTCGATGAATGGAACTAAATTTGAAGGCCGTGACATTTCCGTTGAATTGGCTAAGCCCGATACCAATGGTTCTTCCGCTTCTTCCTCGTCCAATGGATCTTCATCCGGTGGTGGATATAAAGGAAAAGGCAGATCTGGATCCAAGAGTAAAAGCTCTTCTGGTTCCAAAAAAGGAAGCCGCAAGTCTAAAGGTGAAGAGCCTTTCAGTAAATCCAGAGGCGGACGGATCAAGAAGAAGAGAAAAGAAGAGCTTTATTCTTAAGGAATTGGTTCCGACGCAGAGCGTGGGTAACCAGTCTTTATCTTAGAATAATTGCTGCTGACATTATAAGTCGGAGCGAGTAAGAATGTAAGCCTAAGATCAGCGATGGTCTTAGGCTTTTATTTTATCCAGACGTGTTGAAAGGTCAGTATATTGTATGTTTATACATCACGTATTGACTGGTGTACGAGGTCGAGTCGGGCTTGATAAGT
>NZQV01000026.1 GCA_002696035.1 Balneola sp.
CTGCCCCTGAACTGATGTTTTTTGGCACTACCAAAGATGAAAAGGTTTTCTCATTCAGCGAATTGGACGCGATGTTTAAATCTCAGTACGAACAGATGGCCGGATTTGTGAATTCACTTGATCGCAAACGACTTTTCACTCGAACATCGAATGATGGGAAAAACGCATTTATCACGGAAGAAGTAACCCTTACCATGACTTCCCCCGAAGAAGTGAACACCATTTTTATGAGGTGCAGCTGCGTAATGGAATACATAGACAACCAGTGGAAACTAACCCACTTGCATGCCTCAACTCCGGTAGAGACAGAGAATGACCACTGGCACATGGAGGAGTGGAAACGGGAAAATGAGAAGCTTCAAAAGCTGGTTGATGAGCAGACAGCCGATCTTCATGGCAAGAACCGAGAATTGAAAATTGAAGCTGCCCTGGAGCGCATCCGTGCACAGGCCACGGCCATGAAAGAATCATCCGACCTGCTCGATATTGTGGTGACCATGCGATCGGAGTTTGTAAATCTCGGGCATGAGGCCCACTACTTTTGGCACATGCGTTGGCTGCCGGATACCTACGAGAAGGCGATGACCTCCGGCGACGGCACCCGCATCGGAATGGTGATGACCCTCCCCCGGCATATTCACGGTGACATTGAACCCGTAGCAGCGTGGGAAAAAAGTAAGGAACCCACCTACGTTTTAGCCATGGACGTGGATACGGCCGTGGATTACGTGGATAAGATGATCTCCCTGGGTGATTTTGAGCAGGTGGATCCTCAGGCCCCGAGCCTGGATGATATCCGGCACATCGGCGGACTCACATTCATCATGGCACGCACTACCCATGGTGAGATCGGATTCAGCCTGCCCGGTGTGGTACCCGATCCGCCAATAGACGCAGTCGATACACTCGTCCGTTTTGCCGGCGTATTTGACCTTGCCTACAAGCGATTTGAAGATTTGAAATCCGCTGAACGTCAGCACCGCGAAGCTCAGATTGAACTGGCCCTTGAAAGAGTCCGAGCTCGGACCATGGCCATGCAAAATTCTGAAGAACTGGCCGATGTAGTTTCTGTACTGTTTGATCAGATTAGAACATTGGGTGGTAATCTCTGGGGTACCGGATTCGGGTTGTGTGAAGAGGATGCGGACAATGACGAGTTCTGGTTTGCAAATGAAAATGGCGTATTCCCAGCCGTTTCAATTCCCAATACCGAAGATCCTGCTCATAAAAAAATGTATGAGGGATGGAAAAATGAGATGGAATTTCTGGCATTAGAAGGGAGCGGAGAAGACCTCAAAAGCCATTACAATTACATGATGACCCTTCCGGAGGTCAGGCCGTTTTTCCAGAAAATACTGGATGAGGGTCTCTCCTTTCCCGAGTGGCAGCAGTGGAATGCCGCCTATTTTTCACACGGATACCTGTTGATCATTACGCTCGAACCGTATTCGAATCAAGAGATCCTCAAACGATTTGCCAGGGTCTTTGATCAGACCTACACGCGCTTCCTGGATCTCCAAAAAGCAGAGGCACAGGCAAGAGAGTCAAAGATACAACTGGCCCTTGAGAGGGTTCGTGCCCGAACAATGGCCATGCATAATAGTGAAGAGCTGGGCGAAGTAGCTGCTGTTATGTTTGAACAGATCAGTTCACTCACTTCGACTCCCGATCGCTTCAATATCTGTATTGCAAACAAGGAAGATAAATCTTTCGACGTATTTGTAACGGATCAAAGCGGATTTAAAATAAAGAATACATTTAATGCCAAAGCAAAAAACTCACCTGTTATTGCCGAGTGCTTTGAAACCTGGAAAAATGATGCAGCGCATCTTATTCAGGACATACATGGCAAAGAGCTGGAAAACTGGATCCGCTATATGGGAAAGGTAGTAGGCATTCCCTTTAAAATGGAGAACGTCAAAAAGCACCGATTTCTCAGTTCGGTTTTCTTCTCTCATGGCTTTATCGGGATCACTACTCATAGTCAACCGCAGGAAACCACTATTAATTTAATAGAGCGGTTCGCTAAAGTATTCCAGCAAACATACACGCGCTTCCTCGACCTCAAAAAAGCGGAAACGCAAGCCCGGGAGTCAGAAATACAGCTGGCGCTGGAACGGGTGAGAGCCAGAAGCATGGCCATGCATCAAAGTGATGAGCTGGCAGATCTTTCCCTTGAGCTGGTTAAGCAGGTTCACGCACTAGGCATCGATACCTGGTTCTGTGCGTTCAACATCTACGATGATCATCCGGATGGATCGATTGAATGGGGAAGTAACGGCCAGGGGACGTTTCCCAGGTACAGAACGCCAAGAGAAGGAGTCTTTCTGGACTACTATGAGGCCGGTCAGCGGGGGGAAACACTCCTGATCAATGAGATCGGGGAGGATGAGTGCCCTGCACACTACGATTATTTATGCAGCCTGCCGGGTGTGGGTGACCAATTGCTGAAAATGAAAGATGAAGGCATACCCTTCCCAACCTCGCAAATTGACCATGTAGCCTATTTCAAATATGGATATATCATATTTATAACCTTTGAACCGGCTCCCGAAGCCTATGATATTTTCAAACGCTTTGCTAAAGTTTTTCAGCAGACATATACCCGTTTTCTGGATCTGCAAAAAGCGGAAGCCCAGGCGCGCGAAGCCAAGATCGAAGCGGCTCTGGAACGTGTAAGGGCACGATCAATGGGAATGCACAAAAGTGATGATCTGATCGATGTAGTCAGAGAAATCGGAATGGGAATTCATGAACTGGGTATACAGCTCCACTACTCTCAAATTTATACTGACTATACTTATGACCCGAAAACAGGATTAAATATCTGGGTGGATGTTGAGGGGCAAGATTACCTCGAAAAATTTCATATTCCCTATATCGACCATACCATCACCTTAAATTTTTACAACGCACTGAACGAAGGTCTGGATTATTTCAGTGATCGCTATTCAAAGGCGGAAAAAGACTCCTTTTTCAAGCTGCTGTTCAAATATTCTGACCTCAAAAGAATACCCAAGAAAAGAAAAGAGCTGATTCTCAATGCTTCCGGATGGACACGATTTACAGTAATCTTAAATGAAGCCACCTTAAATTTTGGCCGATACAGCCTGGATGAATTCACAGAAGAAGAACACGAGATTTTCATACGATTTGCAAAGGTTTTTGGACAGGCCTACACCCGTTTTCTGGATCTCAAGAAAGCAGAAGAACAGGCGCGTGAAGCCAAAATTGAAACATCACTCGAAAAAGTCCGCTCCCGAACCATGGGTATGCAGTCGAGCGATGAGTTGCCGGAAGTGGCCAATCTCTTGTTTTTGGAAGTACAATCTCTTGGTATTCCAGCCTGGAGCTGTGGATATTGTATTTTAGAGGAAGACAGCAGGTCCAGCATTTGCATTATGAGTAGTGAAGGCACCCTTCAAAAGCCTTTCCTGCTCCCCCATCATGGCGAAGTTTCTTTTGAAGAATGGGACGATTTTGTTCAGGGAGATCAGACTTTTTTCACCCAGGAATTGGGTGGAGAAGCCATAGAAAGTCATTATGGCTTTATGAAATCCCTTCCCCAATTGACTCCAATTTTCCGAGAGATCGAAGAGGCCGGACTTTCATTGCCAACCTACCAAATTAACCACCTATGCAAATTTGCCCATGGGTTTCTTCTGTTCATCACTTACGAACCGATTCCGGAAGCTCATGACATTTTCAGACGATTTACCAGGGTATTTGACCAAACCTACACCCGTTTTCTTGATCTGAAAAAGGCGGAAGCGCAAGCCATTGAGGCCACCAAGCAGGCCTCCTTAGACCGGGTGCGTGGTGAAATAGCAAGTATGCGATCTGCTGAGGATCTTGGGATTATCACCCCATTAATCTGGAACGAACTGACCACGCTAGGCATCCCCTTTATCCGATGCGGCATATTTATTATTCAGGAAGAAGATAAACACATCGAGGTCTATCTTTCCAAACCCGACGGCACTTCCCTCGCGGCGATGCATCTCCCCTTCGATTCCAGTGAACTTGTCACCCAAACTCTAAATGCCTGGCAACAGGGCAGCGTCTACACACAGCACTGGACCCGGGAAGAGTTTTTGGAGTGGGGCCAATCCATGATGGCGCAGGGACAGGTTCCTGATCTTGAATCATATCAAGGCGCTGAAGAAGCACCGAAATCGCTGCATCTGCAGTTTTTACCCTTTAACCAGGGAATGCTTTACGTAGGATCAACGAATCCACTCGACGAGGAAGAGATCAGCCTGTCGGAATCCCTGGCTAAAGCCTTTTCTATCGCCTATGCTCGGTACGAAGATTTTGTAAAACTGGAAAGAGCTAAGGCAGGCATTGAAGATGCTTTAGCCGAACTCAAAGCTACCCAGTCGCAGCTGGTCCAACAAGAAAAACTCGCAAGTCTTGGTCAGCTCACCGCCGGCATCGCCCACGAGATTAAGAATCCCCTTAATTTTGTGAATAATTTTTCGGAGCTAAGCGTGGAATTGATCGAGGAAACTAGGGAGGAGCTTTCAGCTGTCAGCAATCAGCTTTCAGCAGAGGATAAAAAGCGGGTGGATGAAGCAACGGAGATCTTGAATGCCATTGATATGAATCTCCGCAAAATTCATGAGCACGGAAGTCGCGCCGATTCTATCGTAAAGTCTATGCTGGAACACAGCCGGGGTGGATCAGGGAAAATGGAACCTACTGACCTAAATACTTTGCTTAAAGAATATGTGAATCTCAGTTTTCATGGCATGCGCGCCGGGAAAGATCCGATCAACGTGGATCTTCAATTTGAAATGGATGAGTCTATTACAGAAGTCCCACTTATAGCTGAAGATTTTAGCCGGGTGATTATAAATCTGAGCAATAATGCATTTGATGCGATGAGGGAAAAGCTGTCGAAAACAAATGATGACAGCTACAAACCTCGATTAATAGTAAGAACGATCAATAATAAACAGGCAACTTTCATAGAAATTCAGGATAATGGGCCGGGTATACCAAAAGAAATTAAGGACAAAATTTTACAGCCTTTCTTCACTACCAAAAAAGGGACAGAAGGAACGGGATTGGGATTAAGCATCACCAACGATATTATCAAAGCACATGGTGGAAGTTTAGAAGTCACCACTAAACAAGATGAGGGTACAACCTTTACTATTAAACTCCCCACAGGTGGGTAAAAGATGACATTTCGTACTAATTATTTCTTGATAACAGGATTACTGTATCTGTTGCTCACAACTCCGATTTTTGGGCAAGCGGAACAGGAGAAAAAGCCCACGATCTTAAGTAGTGAGGCCCCCACCCTTCGTTTTGAGCATATCGGTCTTGGCGAAGGCATGAAACAGGCTAGTGCAAACACCATCATGCAGGACAGTAAAGGGTTTCTTTGGATCGCCACACAAGGTGGACTTCATCGCTATGATGGTCACGAATTCAAAGTATACCAACAAACACCTTTTGATACCACTTCCCTTTCTGAAAACTGGGTTTGGGGGATGGAAGAATCCAAAAACGGGGACATCTGGGTTACTACAGAAGATGGAGGGCTGAACCGTTTAGATCAGTCAACCGGACAGTTTAAAAAATACTTCCATGATCCCGACGATTCTACAAGCATCTCAAGCAACCGAACATTCATGCCCTTTGAAGATAGCCAGGGTAATCTTTGGGTGAGTTCTCTGGATGCTGGACTAAACCGAATGAAGGCCGGTGAAGATGGCATTTTCACTCGCTTCACTCACGTTCATGAGGATTCAAGTACTATTTCCTCCAATACAATGTTCTGGATATCAGAAGATAATGAGGGTTATTTATGGATCGGAAGCATTAATGGACTTACAAGAATAGATCCTGAAACGGATGAGATAACCCGCTTCCTCTTCGACCCGGAAGCTCAAGAGTTTTATGGGAATCATGTAAATATTCTGGATCAATATTTACCCCCAAATGAAACCGACTTCCTTTGGCTTGCTACCGGAAATGGCCTTGTACATTTTAATAGGAAAACAGGTGATTTTGAACGGTACCTGCTTGAACCAAATGAAGGAGATAATTTCAACCCACTTAATTTTTTACATCAGGTAGTTCCTGACCCGGATAACCCAAATGTACTGTGGGTAGGAGGCCCGGGAACAGGGGTGGCCCGTTTTGACATGCAATCGGAAAAATTCACCTCATATAGAAACGACCCCCAAGATCCTTATAGCTTAAGTGACAATAACGTATCAGCTATGTTTACCGATCGCTCAGGTACTATTTGGGTGGGTACCGCTACGGAAGGTCTGGAGGCTTTTAACCCGGGCGCCGTTAATTTTACGCACCTTAAAAATGATCCAAATAATGACCAAAGCATTGCCCCGGGCATTGTTTGGGGGGTCTATGAGGATTCCGATGGCACATTATGGCTTGGCAGTGATGTAGGTGTAGGCGCAGAAGGTCAAATTCTCACAGAGTTTAAAATGAGTTCAGGGGAAACCAGCCGTTATACGTTCAACCCAGATGACTCTACAACCCTCCTTTTCGGTAATAAGCGAGTTTTTGCAGAAGATGCTGATGGTAATTTCTGGGTTGGTGGCAGTGGGGGACTCAACCAATTCGATCGTTCAACAAAAAAGGTTACTCGATACCGGCACCCTCAGCTTGAAGAAAACCTTGGACGTAATAACCTTTTTTCTATGAGCCCTACTTTAGCAGATAAAAACATCTTTTGGATTGGGAGTGTTGGAGGTCTTGATCGATTTGATACCCGAACGGGGCAATACGATCAAATTCCATTACCAATGGAAGAGTTAGGCGCTGAATTTGGCCCGCCTGTACTAAGTTTACACGAAGATACTGAAGGTATTCTTTGGGCAGGCACCAATAATGGTTTAGTGCGCATATCACCAGAAGGGAGCGCAACCGTTGCCTCTGTATACAACCCATCTGACACAACTACTATAAATAACAACCAAATATCGAGCATAGCCCAACGAACGAATGAACCCGATATATTATGGCTGGGCATGCAGAACGGTGGGTTGAATCGCTTTGATATTACAACAAATACGGCAACACACTTCACCGAAGAAGATGGTCTTCCCAGCAACACCATCTATGCCGTGCTTGTCGACAAAAATAATACTCTGTGGATGAGTACGAATGGCGGTATATCCAACTTTGATCCTGATACTGAAACCTTTCGTAACTATGGGCTAGATGATGGCTTAATGGCTCTCGAATATTCCCAAAACGGTTATTTTAAAAGTAAAGATGGGGTCATGTATTTCGGAAGTGGTAAAGGCGTAACCGCTTTTGTCCCAGAGCAACTTCATATAAATGAAATACCTCCTCAGATTGCCCTTAGTGATTTTAAAATCTTCAACAAATCAGTAGCCATTGGTCCTGACTCTCCCCTCAAAAAACCTCTAAGTGAAACCACAAGAATCACTCTTCCTTACTCCCAGAATGAAGTAGCTTTTGATTATGTAGCTCTACATTTTGCAAATCCTGAGGGGAATACATATTCCTACCAATTGGAGGGTTTTGACCCTGACTGGGTTGATGCCGGCAATAAAAGGACTGCCACCTATACTAATCTTCCGGAAGGGGAATATACGTTTCATGTAAAAGCAGCAAATGCGGATGGAATCTGGAATAATGAAGGAGTATCAGTAGGGCTTACCATTTTGCCCCCTTGGTACCGAACCTGGTGGGCTTATGGGTTGGGGATAGGAATGATTGGCTTTATGGTATTTGGCACAGACCGTTTACAGCGTCGCCGAATATCTAAAAAGGAAGAAGAACGGCAAACCTTAAGAGAAGCCGAGCTCCGAGCCGAGGCCGAAAATAAACGACGATCAGATACTGAACAACTTAGTCAGATCGGTCGTGCTATTACCTCTACCCTTTCCGTAGAAAAGATCATAGAAACAGTGTACGAACACGTTAATGCGCTTATGGATGCCGCTGTTTTCGGTGTAGGCATTTATAACGAAGAAAAGAAACGTATTGATTTTCCCGCAACCAAAGAAAAAGGGGAAATGCTTCCGGCTTTTGCCAATTACCTTGATGAAGATGACCGGCTTGCTGTTTATTGTTTTAAGAATAAAGAAGAGATCATAATTGGTGACTTTGAAAAAGAACATACAAAATACGTTACATCTTATAAGCCACCTGTTGCCGGAGAGGCTTCCTTATCCATACTCTATTTACCTCTTATTCATCAAGATAAAGTGATCGGGGTAATTACCACCCAAAGTTTTAAGAAAGATGCATATTCAGCCTACCATGTAAACCTGATCCGCAATCTTGCTACCTATGCAGCCATCGCACTTGATAACGCCTCTGCCTACCGCCGGCTCAATGCTACCTTAAGCGAACTCCAGAACATGCAACAGCAGCTGGTACAACAGGAAAAACTAGCCTCGCTCGGACAGCTTACAGCAGGCATCGCTCATGAAATAAAGAACCCATTGAACTTTGTAAACAATTTCTCTGACCTAAGTATAGAATTGCTAGATGAGGCACGGGAAGAGCTGACAAAAAGTAATAACGGCAAAAACTCCGCTTGCTTTGAGATCTTAAATGATATTGAGACAAATCTAAAAAAGATCTATGAACATGGAACCCGGGCTGACAATATTGTCAAATCCATGCTCGAGCACAGTCGGGGAGGATCAGGTATAATGGAACCCACCGACTTGAATTCACTGCTGAAAGAGTATGTAAACCTAAGCTTTCATGGGATGAGAGCCGGCAAAAACCCGATCAGTGTGGATCTGAATTTTGAGCTGGATGAGAATATTGAAACTGTTCCTCTGAAAAGCGAAGATTTTTCAAGGGTGATCGTAAACCTAAGCAATAATGCCTTTGATGCCATGCGGGAGAAGCTGAATGGTGAATCCAGAATTCAGAATCCAGGAGAATACAAGCCGAAACTTACGATTCGATCCCAACAGACTGGCAAAAATATAACCATCCAAATCGAAGACAACGGACCGGGCATTCCCGATGAGATCAAGGATCAAATACTGCAGCCATTTTTTACAACAAAAAAAGGTACGGAAGGAACAGGATTAGGATTGTCAATAACCAATGACATTATCAAAGCACACGGTGGTATTTTAGAAATTGAAACAAAACAAAACGAGTTTACATGTTTCAGAATATTAATTTAAACGGGCCCAGAAATGAAATTTCTTGTAGTAGATGATGAAAAAGATGTGGAAATGCTTTTCCGCCAAAAATTTCGAAAGGAAGTCAGGAAGGGATTACTGGAATTGGTTTTTGCCTTTTCCGGAGGTGAAGCGTTAGAAGTACTGAAAAGCAGTAGTCCGCCGGATGTTATGTATATATTCTCAGACATCAACATGCCGGGGATGTCGGGGCTGGAGCTTCTTGAGAAAGTAAAAAATGAATTCCCAAATATTAAAGTAAGCATGATCTCGGCTTACGGAGATCAGGAAAATTACGACAAAGCCATGAATTCGGGCGCAAAGGCCTTTTTTACAAAACCCATAGATTTTGACGAGTTAAAAGAAGAAGTAAATCAGCTCCTGCAGCAATAATAGTTTTAATAAGCTAGGTTATGGAACAGCATAAAATATTAGTAGTCGATGACGAACCGGATCTGCAAATGCTGATCTTACAGCGATTCCGTAAACAAATCCAAAATGATGAGTATGAGTTTTTCTTTGCAGAAAATGGCGAAGATGCCCTGACTATGCTCAATGATTCTCTTAAAATTTCCCTGGTATTATCGGACATCAATATGCCCAAGATGGATGGGTTGACATTCCTGAGTGAGACTCAAAAACTCGAAAACCCAATGTTTAAGACGGTGATCGTATCTGCGTACGGCGATATGGATAATATCCGAACAGCAATGAATCGCGGTGCTTTTGATTTTGTGACCAAACCCATTGATTTCACCGACCTGAATACAACGATCGAAAAAACGTTGAAAGAGATACAGCTTATACAGGCTGGGGTCGAGAATAAAAAGACCCTCGAAGCTGTACAAACCGATCTGGAAACTGCTGCCCGCATCCAGAAAAAAATGTTACCTCAGCAGTTCCCCCCTTTTCCGGATCGAACGGACTTCAGTATTTACGCCGAGATGCATACGGCCAAACAGGTAGGCGGCGACCTCTATGATTTCTTTTTGCTGGATGAAGACCGTTTAGGATTCGTGATCGGGGATGTCTCCGGAAAAGGCGTTCCGGCTTCTTTGTATATGGCGGTTTCCCGAACCATGATAAAAGCGATCGCCTCTCAAATTGATGACCCAGGCAGATGTCTGCAAACAGTGAACGAAATGCTGATCCCGGAAAGCGACCTCACTACGTTTGTAACCGTTTTTTACGGGGTATTGAATACCAAAACCGGACAGGTCAGATACTGCAACGGAGGACATAATCTGCCTTACGTGATCAGAAAAGACGGCATGATTGAAGAGCTGGAAAATACCAATGGATTATTATTGGGCAAGATCGATGAGATTGAATTTGAAACCAAAGAATTGACCCTTCAGCCGGAAGAAAAGGTCCTGATGTTCACCGACGGTGTTACTGAAGCCACGAACGAGCTTGGTGACATGTTTGAAGAGCCCCGTTTAGAGAAATTACTTCAGAAACATGCAAAAGATGACACCAGTAAATTGGTCAGAAATGTGATCGTTGATGTTTTGAAGTTCATGAATAAAGCAGATCAATCTGATGATATCACAGTCATGAGTGTGGGTTATAACGGCTGATAATTATTCTATTCCACCGTAGTGATAGGTCGCAACTTCTGCAACGTTTTAGGCCCAATACCCCGTATATTGGTGATCTCATCCACGCTTTTGAAGCTACCGTTTTCTTCACGATATGTAATGATACGTTCAGAATACGCCGGTCCAATTCCGGGCAACAGCTGTAAGGTGGCGGCATCTGCTGTATTTATATTGATCGGATAAACCACACTCGCAGGATTTCCGGTATCCACCTCCTCGGCTCGCAAAACTTTACTGCCGATCTTGTCCGGATTCTTCCAAATTCCTTCGTTGTTTTGGCGAGCTCTTTCTTCATATCGTTTAAAAGCTGCTACAGAATCGGAATGCTGTCGATAGTACACCGAGCTGGTTCCATATCCTTTTTCCAACAACCATTTGTTCAGACTGATCGGGCCATTATCATATTCCATTTCCACATAAGCCTGAAAAGCATTGTACCGAGCATCAGGAGTATCTCCGTCATATCCTTTAATACGGACTTTCCTTCCTTCCAGTAAATTTTGCAGATAATCCGCAGCTGCACCTGAGTAAAATCGAGCCGAATCTTCACCGGCATAAATAGAAGGAACATTCACTCCTAAAAACCGAACGCCATATCCAAAACCCGGAGCGATCTCGATCTCAAACCGACTCCCGTCTGTGATGGCGTAGATATCGTACCATTTTTCCGTATCAACCGGCGGAGCGGGTGGATAAGACTCCTCATTCGCACGATTTAAGGCTCCCTGAAAATCCTGATAAAACTGGTTGGTGATCTCATCAGAATAAATAATGATCGTATTCTCATCATTGTTCATTTCTGCATTCATCGAAAAGTTATACGAGCCTGCTACCATCACAGCAATATCAGATGGATCGGGATGCTGCGTATCAAGTAAGATTATTTTATGGTGAAGTTTACGGAGCTCGTTTGCAGGCAAAATGAGTCTATTTCCCGTGGAGGCTTCAGAACTTCCCCAGATCTCCCCGGCACTTTCATAGCGACTGTAAAAAGCTCGATCAATGAGTCCTCTTAACAATATTTGTCCATCTGCTGTTTGATCCCACATTTGCTTACTGATCGGGATATTTGGGGTGATGGCAAAGGCCTGAAAGTTAATACCGTGCTGTGCTTCTTCATCCATCAATTGAACCAGGCGATCGCTTACACTCGGTTTGGTTCGGTCGCGATTGACAGGGGCAAAGTATACTTCCACCTTGATTCCCCCCACATCAAAAATATTTTGGCTGACGTTTACTTTGTCTTTGTGAAAAACCGCCAGCGTGTGTTCAGGTGTCTCATCCCCATCACCCCACATTTGTTCGAATTCTTCGGTATAAACACGAGCCACTTCCGTATCCTTTATTACGAGGGTGTGATTGGTGTTGAAAGCTCCCGTGTAGGTCATATTGGTAGAGCCGGTCCAAACGTAATCGTCAACCGTGGCAGGACTTTTGTAGTCAATTATGGCAAACTTATTATGCATGTCAGAACTGTTGTTTACCAAGTCGTTATCCATGATATGACCATCCGGAGTGTAAATATCCCCGTCATCGTCAATGGAGGTAATTCCTGCTTTGGCCAAAATAGTCCAGACCTCAAGGTCCAGCTCTCCGCCATCGGTTCGGTTGTGATCGTCAGTAACAATGCGCACTTGTACGCCACGATCGGCCGCGCGGGCAAGGGCATGTGCTATTCGGGGATGCTCGAGATCATAAATACAGAGATCAACGCTGGTGGTGGCCGAATCAATAAGAAGTTCCAGCGTCCCGATCAGGTCCCATTCGTCATTGCTTTCATTACCGGGAAGGGCCACCGATTGATCAGCCGGCATATTAAAATACACCTTGATCCATTCTTCGCTTTGGGCGAATGCGGTATTCCCCTGCAAACCCCATCCACAAAAAGAGCATCCAAAAAGTAAAAGAAACCCGAAAAAATTTTTCATGATCCGAAACACATATTTGTACTTAGTAGCCAAATTAATGTATTTTGGCGAGCAAAGGGAAATCTACAGGCAAATTAATGAACCTACATTCACTAAACCCATTACGCTGGAAGAAGTCTTTTCTCCTGTTGCTTCTCGTTTCCTTTGTGGTAGTTTGGTTTACTTTTGTTGATACCTACAGCCTGAAAACCCGATGGGATCTTTACTCTCAGAAAAAAGAACTGCAAGAGCAAACCATCAAGCTTCAGAAACTTTCTGAAGAACTCAAGATCAAGATCGAAGACCTTGAAAATGACCCTGCCCTTCTCGAAAAAATTGCCCGCGAAGAATATGGGATGAGAAAGCCCGGCGAAACCGTGTATAAAGTGAAACGCGAAGAATAGGTTCTTTTGGTTCATGCCATCCAGCCTGTTATCTTCAGCGGAAGAATCTCAGTCATAAAGTAAAATAGATGAAAGCCATTGGTGTAGATCTGGGCGGCACAAATATCAAAGCTGCCGTGGTGGATAAAGAACAAGGTATTATTGATCAGGTTACCCGACCGACAAAAGCCAGCCTGGGAAAGGACCTTTTGTTAGACCGCATTGGGGAAACGATCTCTGACTTGATTAAAGACCATGATATTATTGGTGTGGGACTTGGCCTTCCGGGAATGGTCTCCAAAGATCAGACCACTGTTAAGAATCCGCCGAACCTGCCGGGCTGGACTGTCGTTAATGCCGCTGAAGAGATCACTAAGAGAACCAGTTTACCCTGCCGAATTGAAAATGACGCAAACGTAGCCGCTTTGGGTTCCCTGCATTTTGGGGCTGGAAAACAATTCGACAGTTTTATTATGATCACCCTTGGAACAGGCGTGGGCGGGGGCATCATCTACGAAAGGAAATTATTTAAAGGCACACAGGGCATGGCTGCTGAACTCGGTCATGTGATCATTGATTATCATGGCCCGCTTTCAAACAGCGTAACCCGCGGAACGGTAGAAGCTTACCTTGGGCAGCGTTTTCTGAGTCGTTTTGCTTCAGATCTGATCTCTCAAAATCCCTCAAATCCGTTGTACAAAAGCTTTTCTGACGATTTTGACAAACTTGAACCGGTGGACCTCACCAACGCGGCCAAAAAAGGAAACGAACTCGCTATTGAGATCTTAGCCAAAAGCGGCCATCGCCTGGGATATGCCATTATCAATTATGTGCATATGATGGATATCAGGAAGTTTGTGGTAAGCGGTGGCGTTTCTAAAGCGGGTGATTTTTTATTCGAACCTGCCCGCGAAGTTATACGAAAACAAATGATGGAACCGTTTCAAGAAGGGTTTGAACTGGTAGCTGAAAACCTCGGTAACGACAGTGCGCTTTTGGGTGCAGCCGGTCTTGCTTTCGATTCTTTTTCTTAACAGATCAACTTCATGTCTTTCGTCATTAAACCACATATAGGCAAAACCATTTCAGGTATTTGCCTTTTTTGTTTGATGGCAATTCCTCTTTCAGCCCAACAGACAGACACTACAGCCGTAACAACTGATACCACCCAAATTCAGGAGGACGAGTCTTCCTCCCAAATTCGTTCTGCAGGTGGAAGCATTCCGAAAGATGCGGTAGAGTTTCAGTCGTCTGATTCGCTTATCATAGACTTCACTGAGGGCAAGAAAGCCTTCCTTTTTGGGAAAGCCAGCGTCACGCACACTTCAGGTCAGCTTAAGGCCGGGGAGATCAACATGGATATTGATAATAGCACGGTTGAGGCCCGCACGCTCACCCCGAATGATACGCTGTCTCGCCCCGTTCTGACCCGGGATTCTGAAGAGATCAAAAGCACCCGCATCCTCTTCAATTACAAAACCAAAAAAGGAAAGTTTGAAGAAGCACAGGTAAAGATATCTGAGGGACATTTGATCGGTTCCAAGATCAAGAACATCAATGAAAACGAAGTATTTATACAAGATGGCCGATACTCAACTTGTCCTCCCGAATACCTGTATTACTACATTCAGGCTCAAAGAATGAAAGTGGTAGATCAGGATGAATTATTCTTCAGCAATGCACAGCTTTATATTTTAGATATTCCCTATCCCATCATTTTTCCGTTCGGCTATGTGCCTACCGATATTGAACAAAAACGCTCGGGATTGTTAACGCCCACTTATGCTTTTCAGGCACAAAATGATCGCGGACTCGGACTTCAGAATGTTGGGTGGTTTCAGTATTTCAACGATAATTTAACAGGCCAAGTGGATGGAGATATCTACACTTCCGGCACCTTTTACCTGAATGGATTGATGCAGTACAGAAGAACGGATTACTATAACGGGAGAATTAGCCTTGGTTATTCCAACGATCGTGGTATGGAGCCCACCGATCCCGACTTTACAGAGAATATTGAGAAATCACTCTCGGTTCAGCACAACCAGAATTTATCGCCTTATGCATCATTATCTGCAAATGTGAACCTCCGGACTGCAGAGTTTAACCGTCGTAATTCCTACAATATCAACGATCGGGCAGAAACGAATTCCAACTCAAAAGTCTCCTATAATTACCGGCATCCCGAAAACCTGTTCACCTTTAGCACGAACGCTCAGGTGGTTCAGAATTTCACCAATTACTCCACTCGTGTAAGTGGGCCATCTGCTAATTTCAGGTTTAAGACTTTTTCACCCTTTCAAAATGAGAATAGTCCGGCCGGACAAACCTCTTGGTACGAAAGTATAAACCTCAGCTACAATAACACCCTGCGGTCTCGTTTTGAGTTTGACCCGATAGATGCCGACAGTTCTGAGATCACTTTTTTTGATGCCCTTACCGACCGTGAACTGTATGAACAGGCTACCGGAGATCAGGATTATCTACAAGCCGGTTTTCAGCAATCCGCGGGGCTTTCTATTGGTCAGCTTATTCCAAGCCAGTTTCTAAACGTCTCAGCCAGCGCCAACCTGAACGAATATTGGTATCCATCCTCTATCCGCAAAAGCTTTAACGCTGACTCTAACCGGATTGAAACAGATAAAGTCTATGAATTTGAAGCTGCCCGCGACTTTGACACCGGATTGAATTTCAGTACTACTTTGTATGGAATTTCGAACGCCAAGATCGGAAATGTGGAAGGCTTTAGGCACACCCTTCGTCCTTCCGTCGGCTTCAATTACCGTCCGGATTTCAGCGAAGATCGGTGGGGATACTATCAAACCGTGCAAACCGATACCTCCGGTACTACGCAACGTTATTCTATTTTTGAGAACGAAGTATTCTCCGGACCCGGAAGAGGAGAACAACGCTCGATCAGTTTTTCCCTTCGAAATGTATTTGAGGCTAAAGTGGTAAAGAGGGACACCACCGGAGAAGTTTCTGAAAATACTCTGCGCTTCATCGATAACCTGTCACTTAGCTCATCCTACAACTTTGCCGCCGACAGCCTAAACTTTAGCAACTTAAATACTTCGCTCAGCTCTAACGCTATTCCGGGCGTAAATCTGAGTGCTTCCGCAAGTTTTTCCTTTTACCAGCGCGGAGAAGATGGTCAGCCGATCGATCGTTTTTTATATGAGGATGGAAAAAAGATTGCCCAGCTTCAAAATTTTAGCGTGAATGCCAGCACCTCATTCCGGGGAGGAAACGGGGTGGAAGTTTTTACACCGGAATACCGCCGCCGGTACGATCCCTTTAATCAAGCCCGCTTTCATCCCATAGATACCCGCTTTGGATTAGACCCCATAAATCCCATTCGTTCGCCGTGGAGTTTTTCGTTGAATTTAAGCTACAGCTGGCGATATCAGTTTAATCAGGACCCGCAACGTTCTGCAACCATTCGTGCCACCAATATTTCTTTCAACCTTACGCCAAAATGGAAATTCAGCACAGAACTTGGCTATGATTTTATTGGCAAAGAAGTGCTCCCTTCGGAATTCTCGCTACAGCGAAACCTCGAATGCTGGGACCTTTCTTTTCAGATCCGTCCTTTTGGGGATTTCCAATACTATTTTTTCAGCCTGAGAGTAAACAGCTCACAAATTCAGAGTCTGTTCCAGAAATTGCCGGTACTTAAGAATTTAGAGAGAAGCTCAAGTCCGAGTGGCCGGGGAAGGAGGTATGGAAATTAAATTTTTCTATAACGAATCCCTGCCGATCTTCGCCAAATATTTGACTACATACTTACCGATCACATCGAATTCCAGGTTTACTTTATCTCCCTTTTTCTTGTGCTTCAGGTTGGTGTGATTCCAGGTATACGGGATAATAGCAACGGTGAAATTATGTCCTGATTCCCGGGCCACAGTCAAACTAATTCCCTCCATGGTGATACTGCCACGCCCCACGATCATATCGGTAAATTCATCCGGGTAGTCTATCGAAAGTAGCCATCCCGTATCTTCCTTTTCGATATTCGTGATAGTACCCGTGGTATCCACATGTCCCTGCACCAGGTGGCCTTCAAGGCCTCTATTCAATGTAAGAGAACGCTCAAGGTTAACCGGTGCTTTTTCCTCTAGCTCTCTAATTGAGGTCTTTCGAAGGGTTTCTTCCACAGCCTGAACCGTAAATGTTTCCTCATCAAATTCTGTGACCGTGAGGCATACTCCGTTTACTGCGATGCTTTCATCCTCGTGGCAGGTTTCGGCAAAAGAGCAAGCGATCTTCAGTTCTTTGCCTCCTCCATTCAGGGAGGTTACTGATCTTACACTACCAATTTCTTGTACTATTCCTGTAAACATGATCTTAGAAATATCCGGTTAATAATATATCATCGCCGACTTTTGTCCAGCTGACGTCTTTAAGTTCGGCAATTTCTTTCATTTTGTTGATGCCAATATTGATCAGCGATCGGGTTCCGGCTCCCAACAATTTTGGGGCTATAAATAGTTCGAGCTTATCTACCAGCCCTTGTCGTAAAAGTGCAGATGATAACTGCTGTCCTCCTTCCACCAATACCGATGAAATTCCCTTTTCACCAAGTGCTTTAAAAGACTGACGAAGGTCTACATGACCATCCATCTTTGAGACCTGGATCACTTCACCCCTGAAATAATTTTGCTTCATCAGTTTTAACATGGGATCAGCATCGGTGGCAGAAGCTTCTTTATTCCAGGTCAAAATGATGGTCTTTTCCTCAAACTTATCTGAAAACAGATTCAGTTCCTTTGGAAGCTCGTACGGTCCATCGATCACAATGCGGCGGGGTTGACGGCCGGCCACATGTCGCACGGTAAGTGAAGGATTGTCAACCATAGCGGTAGTCCTTCCCACTAAAACGGCATCGTATTCTGCCCGCCATTTATGCACCATTTTTCGGGATTGTTTCCCGGTGATCCACTGCGACTCTCCATCGGCCGCAGCCAGGTATCCATCAGCGGTTTGCGCCATTTTCAGTGTAATAAAAGGTCGCCCAAATGTTTGATGATGAATAAAAAACTCGTTCAGCTGCTCCGTTTCCTCTTTCAGAATCCCAGTCTCTACCTCAATGCCTTTATTTCGAAGATGCAGGATGCCCTTCCCGTCTACGCTCGGGTTGGGATCTTTCATAGCTACCACTACCTTTTTTATAGGCAGCTTGGCAAGCATATGGGCACAAGGCGGGGTTTTTCCTTGGTGGGAACATGGCTCCAGTGTCACATATACCGTAGCATTTTTGAGCGACTCTTTGTCCTTCACCGATTCTACGGCGTTCACTTCAGCATGGGCTTCACCAAACTTTTTATGATAGCCTTTTCCGATCAGCTCTCCATCTTCTGAGATAATTACGCAACCTACCATTGGATTTGGAGAAACTGCTCCTTTCCCTTTTCCAGCAAGATCCAGGGCTTGCTGCATCCAGTATTCATGGCTTTGAGAGACAGATTCTTTCATGCTTGAAATCTAACGGTTTTAGCTTTGTGAAATATAAGCAAACAAAAAAGGGGTGAGAATAATCCTCACCCCTTTGATAAATAAAAGTTATTGGCTCCGTGTATTAACGAAGAAGTCGCGAGCGGTTATCAACAATGTCGGCGCCTTCCCGGAGTTCTTCTAACCAGATAGATGTAAACTCCTGCACTTTCTGTTGTTCCATACGCTGTCGAATTTCTTGTCGACGTTGCGAAGTCAGGTTGGCCAGATTCGCTTCTGTTTTTTCTACAAGCTGCACCATAAATACTGCACTATTGCCTGTAATAGCTCCGGAAGTTTCATCTTCGTTTAGTGCAAAAATAGCCCCAATTACTCTCGGCTCACGTCCGGCACCCGGAATTACGGTAGCACTGGCGCTCAAACCACTGGCACTTTGGATTTCTTTATCGGAAGCCTGAGCTACGGCATTCAGAGTTTCATACTGGTTAACCAGCTCTTCAACCCGCTGCCGGGTTAATTCTTTTCGTCGTTCAATTTTTACATTATTCTCTACTGCAGCACGTACTTCTTCAAAGGGACGATAGCCTTCCGGAGTTACTTCAAGCACCTCGAGTACCACAAAGTCTGAACTCAACTCAATGACTTCCGATACCTCGCCTTCATCAGCCGACTCAAGGAAATTCATGATCTGCTGACTACTACCAAGTCCTGAAATAAAGTTATTCCCTTTGGTTGCAAAAGCTTCTTTCACTTCAAGCTCTCTTGTTTCTGCCTCTTCGTCAAAACTGGTTTCTTCGGAAGCAAAAAATTCAAAATCAGCGGCTCTGTCATTCGCTTCATCAACTGTAGCAGGCAGGGCTTGAATGTTGTAACTCATAGTCTGAAACTTGATCTCATTTCCTTGCTGAGCTTCTTTTTTCAGAATAGCGGCCTGATTTGCAGTAAGGATCACATCGGTAACTTCTCCGACTTCGAGATCCACAACAGGTTGGTATTCTTCACGAATCTCATCCTGGGCTACAAAAGCAGGGCGGTAATCAGTTGAAGAAGCCTGTAGCGCTATGAACATGGAATCATCCTGAGCAGCTGCAAAATCTTCGCGAAGGTTGCGCAGATCTTCGATGATCTGAGCCGTATCGCGGGAAGTTGGCAATTTACTAAAGGTCACATACTGAATGCGATAGCTTTCATCGCGACGGTAGCGTTCTTTATTGTTGTTGTAATACGCGCGCAGATCACTATCCGAGATCTCAAGCTCCTGCTCCGTTACTTCACTGTAAGGGAAACGCAGGTAATCGATATTTGCAGAAGTGTTGGCCTGAATAAATTCTTTTTCCACTTCAGAGTCTGTCACCTGTAAGCCGGAAGAGATATAGTTGTTCAGCTTTTGTTGTCGTCGTTGCTCACGAAGCTGCATTTCAAGCGCCATAGCCTGTTGCGAAAACTGACTGGACGAGAGAACCTGCTGAATAGCAGCACGATCTATGGTACCATCTTCACGAGTAAAGTTTTGACGGATGATAGGAGCAGGATTATCGCCGTACACCATATCAAGTACTTCCTGATCGGAAACAGTGATTCCAAGTTCTTCCATCTTTTGTTCCAGAAGACGGGAGTTAACTAATTCATTCCATGCCTGTGTTTCGTAATACGCGCGCATCTCTGGTGTTACAGAGCTACCGGATTGCTGACTATATGCATTCGTATAATATTGCACCCGGCTTTGATATTCCTCATTGGAAATTTTTTCACCGTTTACGGTTCCCAATGCACTGGGTCCGGATTGAAGTGCACCAAAAAAGTCTACATCTGCTAAAACCCACAAAAGGCCAAAAGAAACAATCAGCAGCCACAAAATTGCGCCGGTGCTGTTTCTCATTTTTTCCATTACACCCATAAAAGGTTACCTCTAAAAAAACATTATTTAATTGCGATTTGGATACCAACAGGCGATTTCTACGCTATGTCAGTAAGCTTGGAAATATAAGTGAATACCACAGGAATTGAAAACAAATTACAGGGCGTTTTCTAAAGCTAAAATATCTCTATCAAACGCATATGTTTCAGATATTGCCCGGGGTTTTCGTTGATATTCTTGATCAGCTTATTCAGATTAACCGAAAGGCTGTCAACATTATTATAGAGCGAAGGGTCATTCACCATTTTACCGAGAGTACCTTCTCCGTTGTTGATCTTTCCCAATACCTCGTTGAGCGTGAGGTTGGTTTCATTTAAACCACTGCTTAACGTATCAAGTTTGGCGCTGGTGGCTTCCAGGTTCTGAATGAGCACGGTCAGCGACTCCTTATTATTGGAACTGAGGTCACTCACATTTTCCATGGTGTTTTTTGCTTCGCGGATCATGGTATCAAGATCGTTTTGCCGCTGCTGGATCAATTGATCGAGAGATCCTGTGGTGTTTTTCAGATTGCTGATGATCCCTGAGATATTCTCTTTGTTTTCTTCATCCAGCGTTTCGTTGAGGCTGCCAACTAATTTCTCCACGCCGCGGATGGATGCAGAAATATCAGAACTGAGCTTTTCGCCTTCTTCAGCAAAGGTATCCATCATGCCTTGCTCAAAAACTCCTTTAATAGACCCTTCATGGGGAACCATTTCTTCAGCTTCCGATTTTTGGATCTCTATGAATTTCCCTCCCAATACACCACTTGACTTCAGCACAGCTATCGAGCCTTTCGGAATCTCATATCCCTCTTCAAGATTCATGGTCACTAAGGTGGAATCTGACTCAAGCAGCTTCATCTTCTTTACAGTACCAATTTTGAATCCCTTTATATTTACTACGTTCCCGGGAATTAAGCCATGTACCTGATCGAATTTAGTGTAAATAGTGGTTGATGATCGAAACATAGGGATATCCTTCATGATGCTGTATCCTACAAAGCCTACGATAACAGCTACAATGACGGTCAGCCCAATTTTCAATTCATTCGATACTTTTGCCAAAACAATTCTCCTTAACGATTTTAAGTTATTTTATACTCACTGGCTTTGATGAACTCAAGCAGATTTTGATTATCACTATGCTTCATGTCATCAGTATTACCAAACCAGCTTAACTTTTGTTCATCCAAAAATGCAACTCTATCAGATACTTCTAACACACTGTGCATATCGTGTGTAATTACCACAGAGGTGATATCAAGATTATCTGCCATGGTCACGATCAGCTCGTTGATCTCATCGGATGTTTTCGGGTCCAAGCCTGAGGTTGGTTCATCATATAAAAGATAATCCGGCTGCAGGATAATGGCTCGTGCCAGCCCTACGCGTTTCCGCATCCCTCCTGAAAGTTCTGAGGTGGATTTTTCGCCCACATCTTCCAAATTCACCATACTCAGGGCTTCATACACATTATGTGCAATTTCTTCTTCTCCCTGTTCGGTAAAATACCGAAGTGGAAATGCCACATTCTCAAAAGTACTGATAGAGTCAAATAACGCCCCGCCCTGAAAAAGAATTCCAAAACGCTGGCGCACTTTTCGTAATCCGGTATAGCTTAGGTCGAAGACATCCTCTCCATCGATCAATACGTTACCCTCATCTGGATATAGCAACGCATTCAGGTGTTTAAGCAACACCGACTTTCCACAGCCCGACCTTCCGATCACAGCTGTCGTCTCTCCGTCCTGGATGGTGAAGCTGACATCTTCCCAAACCAAAAGGTCTCCAAAACTTTTCTTCAGATTCTTGATCTCTATCATGGACTACAATAATATAGCGGCTAAGGTAAAGTCTGCTAAAAGCACAAAGATACAACTTAAAACCGTGGCTTGTGTAGTTGCATTTCCGACTCCTTCGGCCCCGCCAAACGCATAATATCCCTTATAACAAGAGATGGAAGTGATCACAAAACCAAACACCACCGACTTGATCAACCCAAAAATAATATCGGATTCAAAGAAGAAGGCCCGGGCTCCCTCCATAAACTCTGCAGCAGGGAGAATTCCATCTAACGCACCAGCTGAAACCCCACCAATAATCCCAAATACGGCGGCCGTAATGTATAGGATGGGAAACATGAAAATACCGGCCAAAATACGAGGAACCACTAAAAAAGAGACCGAGTTAAACCCCATGGATTCCAACGCGTCAATTTGCTCGCTCACACGCATGGTACCAAGTTCGGTGGAAATCCTTGCCCCAACCTTCCCGGCCAGCACCAGCGCACTGATCACCGCAGCTAGCTCAATCACAATAGACTGTGCCACAATGGAACCGATGATGGTACTGGGATAAATATCGGTATCTAACTGATAGGCTGTTTGAAGGGTAAGTACCGCGCCGGTGAAAATGCCCACCAAAAAGATAATGGGAATAGACTCATAGCCAACCTTCACAAACTCCTGAAACAGGTTTTTCCGGTAGGTACTTATTTCTGTTGACGAACGTAATGCCTGATATAATAATTGAGCGTAGTGGCCAAACTGACGAATGCCGGCCGCTCCTGGAAAATTGGTATTCATTTCTTAATCAATATTCTTGACGTATTGCCGAAGCATTTGATTATATTACAAAACATTTTCACCAATTGTGATTTCTAATTCGTTAAATAATGGCAAGAGCTGTTTTAACTTTCTTTCTTTTTTTCCTGATATCCGAGTGCTCCTTCGCCCAATCTAATTCCTCCGGCGTATTCCGATTTCTGGATATCACCCCAACTGCCCGTACGGCTGCTTTAGGGGGAAATCATACCGGGCTTTATAATGGGGATTTCAGCCTGATCCATATCAATCCCGCCTATTTAAGCGCGCAAAATTCCGGAGCAGTCTCCGCTTCGTATATGAATTTTTTAGGAGGAGCCAATATGGGTTTCACCAATGGCGCTTATCACTTTGAAGATATTGGTACGTTTGCGGCAGGCATCCGTTTTATGGGGTATGGGGAATTTGACCGCCTCGACGAAAATGGCAATCAGATGGGGAATTTTCGTGCAAATGATCTTGCCGTAACAGGAACGTATAGTCTTCCTCTTTCCACAAAAATTCGCGCCGGAGCCGGTTTAGATCTCATTCACTCTTCTTATGCTGAATTTAGATCTACAGCGCTGGCTGTTTCAGGTGGTATTTTCTATCAGGATACGGCCAGTCATTTCAGCGCTGGGATCGCTATTCGAAATATTGGCGGACAGCTTACCACTTTTGATGAACGCCGGGAACCACTCCCTATGGATCTTTCAGTTGGGATCACCAAAAAACCGGAGGCTTTTCCATTTCAGCTGAGCCTTACACTTCGGCGACTTACGGATTGGGACCTGCGAACAGTGGGAGAATCGAGCCGCCCCGATTTAATTGATAACGCTTTCCGACATATTGTTTTTGGGGGAGAGGCTTATTTAGGTGAAAACGTCGCCTTTCGTCTTGGCTATGACCACTACCTGCACGAGCAACTGAAAACCGGAAGTGATTTTGATCTCGCCGGTTTTTCTATCGGTGTCGGTTTCACCATAAAAGACATAACTTTCGACTTCAGCAGAAATTCCTATAGCAAACTGGGCGGACTAACCCGATTGAGCGTTAATACCAGATTGTTTTAAATTCATTTCAACTCACTTACTTAGTACCCTTTTATTATGATCAGATATATCACCGCCGGAGAATCACACGGACCACAACTCACAGGTATTGTTGAAGGTGTTCCTGCAGGTTTACAAATAACCGAAGAAGACATTGCCACACATCTCGTTCGCCGCCAAAAAGGCTATGGCCGGGGCGGACGTATGGCTTTTGAAAAAGATTTTGCCACTATTTCCTCCGGACTTCGGTTTGGGAAAACCATGGGCGGACCTATAGCCCTGAGCATGCCCAACCGCGCTTTCGAAAAAGATGAAGCCGGCTGGCCTACTGTAATGAATAAAAAGGAAGAAGCCGATGGCATCGAAAAGATCACCTTGCCACGCCCCGGACACGCCGATCTGGTAGGCGCTCAAAAGTATAATTTTGATGATATTCGTCCGGTTATTGAACGCTCCAGTGCTCGTGAAACCGCCATGCGTGTTGCCTGCTGTAGCGTAGCCCGGCAGTTCCTGAAACATTTTGGTATTGAAATTGGCGGACATGTGATGCGAATCGGATCCGTAGGCTATGAAAGCTGGAATGAAGTTCGGGAGATCGCCGACCCCTTAGCAGACAATGGAGCCGAAGCTATCTACAAAGCTGCCGATGAATCGGATGTGCGCTGCCTGAATGAGGGTCTTTCTGCCCAGATGAGAGAGGAGATCAAAGTTCGGCGCAAAGAGGGTTCTTCTTTGGGTGGAATTTATGAGATCATTGTAACAGGATTACCGGTTGGCCTTGGAAGTTACGTGCATTGGGATCGTAAACTCGATGGATTGCTGGCTCAGGCCATCATTGGAACACAGGCTATGAAAGGAGTAGAATTCGGGCTCGGGTTTGAATCCGGCCACCGACACGGACAACAAGTTCACGACGAAATTGATCATGACGAAAAAAAGTTCACCCGTAAAACCAACCGAATGGGTGGCTTGGAAGGTGGCATGAGTACCGGAATGCCCCTAATTATTCGAGGAGTGATGAAGCCCATTCCGACCATGCTAAATCCACTTGGCACTGTTGATATGCACACCAAGGAACAAACCGAAACCCGCTACGAACGCTCGGATGTTTGTGCGCTCCCTCGCGCCATCGTGGTTGCAGAAAGCGTGATAGCTCCGGTGTTAGCCAATGCTTTTCTGGAAAAATTCGGCGGTGATTCTCTTTCAGAAATTGAAGCAAATTTCAAAAACAGAACGCAATGAATTCACGCATTTCAACGTTGGCAAAAGCGGTTAAAGAAAATCCCGAAGATTCTTTCTATAAATTCACCCTTGCTCTTGAAATGCTGAAGATCGGTCAAACCAACAAAGCCCGGGTTTTATTTGAGGCTATTAGGGAGCAGGATCCGGAGTATGTTGGTGTATATTATCATCTGGCTAAATTATATGTTGAGTTAGATGAGAACAAAAAAGCGCTGGATACCTATAAAGAAGGAATCAGGGTTGCGGAGTCACAAAACGATCTTCACACAAAATCGGAATTGTCTTCCGCCCTTCTTAATCTTGAAATGGAAATGGATGCGTAAATGATGAGAACCAATTTCACCCCTTATAAAACGTTTTTTGCTACGGTATTGGTCTTTTTAATCCTGAGTGTCACCGCCCTGGCTCAATCTCAGGAAACCTACACCGTAAAAAATGGCGACACTTTGTATAACATTTCTAAAAAACTGAATGTGACCATCGCCGAGCTTCAGGAATGGAATGACCTTGACAATAATGAGATCGAGCTTGGGCAGGAATTGACCTATTACCGCAATGAGGAAATGAATACGGCTCCTGAGGAGAATGAGAACCTTGATTCCGATCCCTTGATCAATCGCTCCCCGGGCTCTCAAACCGAATTCTACATTGTTAAAAGCGGTGATACCTTATATGAAATAGCTCAGGAACACGACATGACCGTCAGCGAGCTTCAGTCTTTGAACAATCTTTCTGGAAGCAATATTGGTATCGGCCAGCGTTTGACGGTTAAGAAAATGGCTTCTGCTGCTGCACCAAGTATTTCGGCTTTTTCGGAAGAATCGGCTCCCCAGGGTGTTTTTTCGGTTTATGAGGTCCAGTCCGGAGAATCCCGGGATGATATTTTATCAAAATTTAAGCTGACTTCGGAAGAATTAGAACGCCTGAACCCAGAACTTGATCTTGAGCAGTTATCTGGTGGACAGGAAATCACGGTGCTGCTTCCTCCGTCCAGAAAGTATGAAAATCCCTATCTACAGAAAGCAAATTTACAGGATCTTGGGGAAGTTAAAGTGAGTCGGTACAACAGAAATCAGGTGGGGTCTACCACCACGAATGGTGAACTATATGATCCCGAACTATTGACTGCGGCCCATTCCAACATCGCGCTGGGAAGCATTATTTTTGTTGAAAATGCGATCACCGGAAATGGTATTTATGTCAAGATCAACGACCGTATTACAAATTCCGGAATCAAATTATCCCAAAAAGCGTATGAGGTGTTGAATTTATCCGGAACCGGCGATCCTGCTGTAAGCATTTATACAGAAACCAATGACTAATCACCTTAAGCCTTATTTTGAGAATACCAACAATCTCTTATACAGCTTTCTTGTAAGCCTTCCGCTTTTCTTGCTGTATGAATTTTTGATCCTTATCTCTCAGCCTTCCGGAGATGCCATTGTTCGCATCAGTGTTGATGTATGGATCAAAACCTTATTTAGTTCTCTCGGCGTTAACGCGATTTCATTTTCCTTGTTGATCGTAGCTATTGCCGGGGTCTTTATTGTGTACCGGGAACGGCATCGGCTCAAAACATTACGCTTTTCCTACTTCCCAATTATGATTGTGGAAGCTACTTTTTATGCCATTATTGTAGCTTTTATTAGTCAGACCATGGTTTCCTGGGTCGTTAATATTGCAGCCAGCGATCCCATTGAAAGTCTTTCTATCTTGCAGAAACTCGCGCTCTCATTAGGCGCCGGTTTATATGAAGAACTTTTCTTCAGGGTGATTCTGGTTACCGTTTTCATACTCATATTCACCAAGATATTTGGAAAAAAATGGGCTGGTGTAGCTGCTGCTGTCGTATTATCGGCTCTGTTATTCTCTGCGGTGCATTACGTTGGCTCTATGGGCGATGCTTTTACACTAAATAGCTTTCTATATCGGTTTTTGTTTGGATTAATTCTAAATGGAATCTATGTTTGGAGAGGTTTTGGAGTTACAGCCTGGACACACGCTATTTATGATATTATGGTGATCGCGTTCCTGTCATAAGTAAATTATTAACGGGTTTATCAATACAATCTATTTAACATTAAAGTATTTTTTAGATATAATAGATTTAGTTATTGAAAGACTTGTGATTCGGAATATTATTAGAAGGATATTGAATAAAGAAGGGATGGTATTATGTCTCAATTAACAAGAGACGAAAAACAAAAACAAAAGGATTTCGACGATGAGATTATTCCTCACATGGATGCCCTGTATAACTTTGCTCTTCGGTTAACTACGGATCCCAACGACGCTGAAGATCTTGTACAAGATACTATTGTTAAAGCGTATCGTTTTTTCAGCAGTTACGAGAAAGGCACTAATGCCAAGGCGTGGATGTTCCGTATCCTCAAGAATTCTTTCATCAATAATTACCGAAAGAATTCAAAAAAACCATCCCAGGTAGATTATGACGAGGTTTCATCCTACTACGAGTCAGTAAGAGCCGAACGCACCGAGACCTCCGATCTTGAGAACCTGATGTTTCGGGAGATGATGGATGACGATCTTTCCGAAGCTTTAACCCGCCTTCCGGAAGATTTCAGAACCGTTGTTTTATTGTGTGATGTAGATGGTTATACCTACGAAGAGATCGCTAATATGCTGGATGTGCCCATTGGAACCATCCGCTCCCGACTGCACCGTGGCAGAAACCTCCTGAAAACTGAGTTGCTGGAATACGCCAAAAAACGTGGCTACACCGGAGACTGATCCGTTAAGGGATAGGCATCATCTTCTTTATTTTCCTTTTGTACTTTCAGGGCTACACGCATGGTTGTCCCCTCATCAAGTTCTGAACGCAGTACAAATACACTTCCGTTATGGTAGTCTTCAATAATGCGTTTTGTGAGGCTAAGTCCCAATCCCCATCCTCTCTTTTTGGTACTGAATCCCGGCTTAAAGATGTTCTTCACATTTTTGATATCAATACCTGAGCCAGAATCCTCAATATCGATCACAACTTCTCCCTCCTGAACTTTTGAACTCACAGAGATATAACCCTCGGCTTCCTTCCCCCGCAGGGAATCCATGGCATTTTTAACCAGGTTCTCAATAGCCCACTGCAGCAATTCAGGATTGGCTTTCACTAAAGCATTGGCACTCAGATCTTTTCGCACTTCTATGGCTTTACCCAGGCGCGGTAATCGACGTTCCATATATACCATTACCTGCTCCAGGATCGGGCCGATATCCATTTTCTTGAGTTCCGGTTCCGATCCAATTTTTCCAAACCGCTCCGCCACTCCCCTTAATCGCTGTATATCTTTCTCAATTTCATTGGCGATGTTGGTAGCGGTCTCATCATACCGATATTCATCTTTCAGCAGTTGCAGCCAGCCATATAAACTGGAAATAGGAGTACCTAGCTGGTGAGCGGCCTCTTTTGCCATTCCCACCCACAAGTTTGACTGTTCAGAGCGTGTAATACTCCGATAGGTTGTGTACCCAATTCCCAGCAGCAAGCCTAAAAGAAGGATCTGTATATAGGGGAAGTACCGCAGCATCTGCACGGTGGGACTTTCACCATAATACACAAACTGAGGGATCTGATAATTTTCATCCCCAATGTAAAACTCGATCGGGCTGTTGAGACTCTTAAATTCCCGGATTAGCTCTGATCTTTTTTCCGGTGTTTCTATGCGTACGGAATCAATATTGCGAATTGCGTTAATGGCGTCGTTTGAGTCCAGCACGATGGTGGGTATGCTAAAGCGATCTCTGAGAATGATCTCATTGGTCACAAAATCAATGGAACTGCGTGCTGTTTCTGCTTCTTCAATGAGGGCGATCACGCTGTCGGGGACTTCCTCAATTTGCCGGAGTTGCCGGACGGCATTCAGCAGCATGGTACTAGGCTGCTCATTTACCGGCTGGCTGTTGAATTCGATCCCTTTCGTCCAAAGCTCTACGCTGGCTCGTTCCTGCTCCAGGATCTTTGTCACCAGATATTGATTGTAAACCACCGAACCGACTCCCAGAAAGATGAGTAGGAGCACCAGAATAAGCTTGATCCTGTTTGATGGTACAAAAAGTTTCATGTAGTAAAGAGTAAACCTTTTCAGGTAATATAAAAAGGAGGAGATACAAAAAAGCCTCCCGTTTTACAGGGAGGCTGAAATTCATTTAAGCGGATGCTTTTTGTTTTTCATATACCGGCGGTGCTTGTTTCTGGATCGTCTCTTTGGTGATCACGCACTTTGATATATTTTTCATGGAAGGCAGTGTAAACATAATGTCTAACATTGCTGCCTCCATAATGGAACGTAAGCCCCGGGCGCCGGTTTTGCGAGCCTTAGCTCTTTGAACGATGGCTTTGAGTGCTTCCTCTTCGAGTTCAAGCTCTACATCTTCCATCCCAAATAGTTTTTTATACTGTTTGACCAGTGCATTTTTGGGAGTTTTGAGGATATCGAGCATGGCCTCATCAGAAAGTTCATGCAGTCCGCAAATAACAGGTAAACGACCTATCAGCTCTGGGATCAACCCAAAGTGCTGCAGATCTTCCGGTTCCACATGTACAAAGATCTCGGGATCATCCTTATCGAATTTCACCTGGTCTTTGTTATGGAAACCCATTACGCTGGTTGAAAGCCGTCGCGAAATAATTTCTTCAAGTCCGTTGAAAGCTCCACCGCATACAAATAAAATATCTGCTGTATCTAACTGAATGAAGCTTTGCTCGGGATGTTTACGCCCGCCTTTTGGTGGAATATTAGCAACGGTGCCTTCCAAGATCTTCAATAATGCCTGTTGGACCCCTTCACCACTTACATCGCGGGTAATTGAAGGATTGTCGCTTTTGCGAGCCACTTTGTCTACCTCATCAATATAGACGATACCACGCTTGGCACGTTCTACATCATAATCAGCAGCTTGAAGTAAGTTACTGAGGATACTTTCCACATCTTCACCTACATAACCGGCTTCCGTCAGCACGGTGGCATCGGCAATGGTAAAGGGTACGTCAATGATTCGGGCAAGCGTACGGGCAAGCAAGGTTTTACCGCTTCCTGTAGGACCGAGCATCATGATGTTTGATTTCTCGATCTGTGTATCATCCAGATCGGCATTTTCTGCAGAAATTCGTTTGTAGTGATTGTAAACCGCTACCGATAAGGTCTTTTTAGCTTGCTCCTGACCGATCACATATTCATCAAGCTTACTTTTGATCTCGACGGGTTTGAGCATAGGCTTGAAGCTCTTCTCTCTTCGGCGAGCCAGTGAAGCAAGGTCACTTTGAATGATACTTGAGGCATCTTCTACGCAACGATCACAGATATACACTCCGGGACCGGCCACCATACTGTTCACTTCCAGGCTGGAACGACTGCAAAATGAACAGTGTACAATATCGCTGTTTTTCTCTTTATCGCTCATAACAAGCTTAATTTAATGAAAATACCGATTATTTGGAATCCTTAGCTGGCTTGCTTAATACATTATCTACCAAGCCGTAATCCTTAGCTTCATCAGCTGTCATCCACTTATTACGGTCGGAATCTTCAATGACCTGATCGACAGATTTCCCGCTATGGTCGGCTAATATCTGGCTCAATTCCTTCTTAACACGCAGAATTTCTTTTGCCTCAATTTCAATATCACTGGCTTGTCCGCGAGTACCGCCAAGTGGCTGGTGAATCATAACACGGGAATGCGGAAGACAACTTCTCTTACCTTCGGTTCCTGCTGTTAACAGAACGGCTCCCATACTGGCAGCCATACCCATACATGTAGTCGCCACATCGCACTTAATGTGCTGCATGGTATCATAAATAGCCAAGCCTGCTGAAACCACACCGCCCGGACTGTTAATATAGAACTGAATATCTTTTTCAGGATCTTCACTTTCCAGGAAAAGCAGCTGTGCCATGATTGAACTTGCTACGGTATCATTTACCGGAGTACCTAAAATCACGATCCGATCTTTAAGCAGACGCGAGTAAATGTCGTACGCGCGCTCTCCCCTGCTGGTTGACTCAACAACCATAGGGACAAGATTGCCTTGAATAGGTTTAACTGACTCTAAATTCGGGTCTTCAAATAGAGGTTGATTGGTAATCATAGCTTCCTCGCTTGGTAATTATTTATTCTTCTTAGATTCTTCTTCCTGCTGCTCGCGATACTCTTCCTTGCCGAGCTCTTTAATCTTCACTTTATCTTTCAGGATATCAAACACTTTGTTCTCACGAATACTGCTTCGGAGCTGCTCTAGCATTTCTGGCTGTTGGGCATAATATTGCTTCAGCTGGTCGGTAGGCATTCCATATTGTGCAGCCTGCATTGCTAAATGCTCATCAATGTCTTCAGGTTTAATTTCGATGTCTTCAAATGTATCCTGAAGTTTCTGACTAATGAAAGACCATTTGGCTTCGCGAACGGCGCGTTCCTTCATTCCGGCCTTGTACTGCTCTGCATCAAAATCTTCCGGCAGCTGCCCACCTTGTTTTTGCTTCAGCTGATCTACATACGATCCCTGAATTTGAGCCACAAAGGTTTCAGGAACTTCAAAATCATGTGCTTCAACAAGTGCATCCGCTACATCATTCTTAAACAGGTCTTCGGAAGTTTGGTCATAATATTCCTGCATGCGACTTTTTATGTAGCTTCGGAACTGATCTTCGTCTTCCGCTTCTCCGTTACTTTGCTCATCAATAAGTTCTTCATTCAGCTCAGCTTTATGCAGCTTCTGAACTTTCTTTAGGGTGATCTCAACTTCATCCTCATGATCACCATGCGGAATGCTCATCTTAACCACATCGCCAGGTTTTTTACCTTTCAGGACATCCAAAAACTCTTCGGCTTCATCTTTTCGAAGATCGATCTTTTGATCTTTGTCTTCATCTCCGTGGGTTTTGGAAACCACATCAACCAATACCTGAGATTCTTCGGTTGCTGCTTCATCTACATCTTCCCAGTTTCCTTCGCGCTCAAGCGTGCGCTCGATCTCCTCTTCAACCTCTTCATCCGTTACATCGTGAACCATCTTTTTCACTTCGATCTCAGCCAGATCCTGCACGTCAACTTCAGGCTTGGCTCCGATCTTAAAAGTTACTTCCAGTTCATCATTCTCCCAGGAGAAGTTTACCATTTCGGTTTCACCAACCGGCTCATACTCAGGCACAACCTCTTTTTCAAAGATCTTCTGAACAATGTTGCTGATTTCTTCCTGCTCAATTTCTGAGCCAAAACGCTTCTTGATCAGCCCCATAGGCACTTTACCAGCACGAAAACCAGGTAACTGAATTTGATCTTTATACTTTTTATAAGCTTTATCGAAGTCCTCTTGAAGATCTTCTCGTTTTGCTTTTAAGGTAACTTCTTTATCTACAGATGTGAGTTCTTCTACAGAAATATCCACGTGTTCTCCGCTTTAATATTATGTGAATTCAATAAATGAACAGAATTTTAATTTACTAGGAAAGGAGTACGAGAGGGGGGACTCGAACCCCCACATCGGTTAAGATACTAGATCCTAAATCTAGCGCGTCTACCAATTCCGCCACTCTCGCAAAATTTCAGAGCTTACAAAGATAATGGTTTCCCTTTCTGAATTCAACCTATTTAACCAAGAAAGTGCCGCTACAATATCTCCCGTTTAAAAAGACCCCGTTATAACATAAAAAGCATTGGAATTTGGAAGCCTAATTGTGGAATTTTAAACCATTATGTATAGAAACCTCCGCTTGCTTTACGTTACAACTTCAGATCATGCTGAAGCCCAAAAAATTGGACGCTCCCTGCTTGAAGAAAATCTGGCTGCCTGCGTCAACATTATTGACGGCATGACCTCCATGTACAAATGGAAAGGAGAGATCCAAGAAGACAAAGAGTGCATTCTCATTGTTAAAACGCATTACTCAAGAGTGCAAAGAGTTACCAGGCTTATCAAGGAAATGCACAGCTACGAAGTGCCGGCAGTGCTCTCACTTACTATAACCGAAGATGAAGGGAATGTAGAATATCTCGACTGGCTGGAGAAAGAATCGAAGCAGCCTTTTAAGCTTTAAAAACTACCAGTGCAGCCCGCACTCAGTTTTATCTGAATCACCCCAGCGCCCTTCTCGTCCGTCTCCTTTTTTGGTGCAATGCGTGCAGCCGATGGAATCGAACCCAAAGCGCTCCAGCGGGTGGCGCGGAATCCCGAAGCTCTCAAAGTAATCATCTACCATTTCGGGTGTCCAGTCGATGAGTGGATAATAACGGTAGATATCATCTTTTTGCTGAAGGATCTCGAGTCCACTGCGATAACTGTTTTGATATCCGATCAATCCGGAGATCCAGACATTATGCCCTTCTTTAATTTTTTCCAGCGGTTCCACTTTGTTGTAATGGCAGCACAGATCCGGATTTGATTTCCACAACTTATCTTCTTTGGTGATGCGATGTTTCTCCTCATCCGGAACATGATCCACCACGTTGATACCATATCGCTCTATGAGCTGATCTTTATACTCCAGCGTTTCCGGAAACAGGTAGCCTGTATTGATGAAGTGAATCGGATGATCGGGGCGAATTCGGCTGATCATGTGAATCAGCAACGCCGAGGTAGTTCCAAAGGAAGTGGTAATGAGCACATCATCCCGATATTTGTTCAGGATATGCGCAATGCGCACATCATTATGTGCTGCAGAAAGTGACTTGTTTATTTTCTTTACTTGTACCGATTTCATACTCTAATGATGCCACATTCAGCGGGATTTTTCAATCACTCAACATTAAAAAATCGTTGCCTTTAAACTGTAAGCGCTTTTTTGAAGAGCCATGTACGATTCCGTCTGAAATTAATTTTCTCTGATCCCTCTCAAGTACCACAAAATTCCTATTTTGAAAGAAAAGACCCGATATGGCACTCACACAACAACGAATTTCCGATCACATTCTCTGGGCCAGGATCAACCGGCCTGATGCCCGAAACGCCATTGACTTTAAAGTGATGGAGAAACTGGAGAAGCTTGTATCACAGGTTGAGGAAGATGAAGGCATCCGCGTGCTTATCCTCAGCGGAACAGGAACAGAATCCTTTGTATCGGGAGGAGACCTGAAGAAATTTCATTCCATAAAATCCAAACAGGAGGCCATAGCCAAAGCAAAAAGGATGCAGAGCCTTCTATGCCGCATAGAGCAACTTCCTTGCTGGACGGTAGCTTGCGTTAACGGAGATGCATATGGAGGCGGCATCGAACTTATGCTTGCTTTTGATTTCCGGATCTCCGGTCCAAATGCCAGGTTCGGCTTTACCCAGGGACGGTTTTACCTGGTTCCCGGCTGGGGCGGACTTACTCGTCTGGTCGAAAAAACAGGACGCACCAAAGCGCTTGAGTGGTTGGGGAAATCCGAAGTTCATGATGCGAAAACCGTTTTGGCTCATGGCTTGATCGAGCACATCACCCCAGGCAATTCACTGGAAGATGAAACCCTTGATTGGGTAGAAAAGCTCACCAAAAACGACCGTAAGTTTATCCGGATCATCAAAGAGGGCGCGATTCGATATTCCGCTCACCGACAGGAAGCTTTGGACGCCGAAGTAGAACCCTTTTCACGCTTATGGATCGATGAACAGCATACCGGCCGGGTAGAAAAGTTCATGAACCGGAAGCGAGAATAAACAATATTGTTATGCCGGATCTCCTTTATCACGCACTGGATTACTTTTTTGTGATCTTTCACTTTGGGTTGATCGCCTTTAACCTCACGGGCTGGATATGGCAGAAGACTCAAAAACTGCATCTCTATGTGATCTCAGCAACCATTTTTTCGTGGGTGGGATTAGGTGCTTTCTACGGCTGGGGATATTGTCCCTGCACCGACTGGCACTGGCAGGTGAAGCGCGTACTCGGCGAAACGGACCTTCCGCTTTCTTACGTCAAATATTACCTGGATCTGGTGACCGGTTTTAGTTGGGATCCGTTTACTGTTGATGTGATCGTTGCGGTAACCGGGGTGGTTGCATTTTTGACTTCTGTTTTGGTGAATTTCAGAAAGAACTAGCAAAGTCATTTCACTGCGACTGCATGAAATCCTATTGTTTTCCAGGATTGTGACGCCGATTTAAAGATTCCATTTATATTCCCGCCTGCACGGGAATGACCTATAGGGCAGAAGTGGAATATGGCTCAATTTTTTAAGTGAAATGAACGTTATCTTTGAACTGCAGGAAAGCTGGATGATCGCTTGGCATGTTAAATGCTGGGAGGAAAGTCCGGACACCAACAAGCATCGCGCTCCCCGATTCGGTTCAGCCGGCGAAGGGGAGGCTTGATGAGAGGAATCTCATCATGATAGACAGTGCAACAGAAAACAAACCGCCACAGCGCGGAACGCTGGAATATTTCAAATCACAAACTCCAATGTTCAAAAAAAGATCAATCATTGGAATTTGACACTTGGTTCTTGGAATTTCCAACGCTCCGCGTTGGGGTAAGGGTGAAAAGGTGAGGTAAAAGCTCACCGCCCCAAGGGCAACTGCGGGGGCACGGCAAACCTCGCGAGGTGCAAGTTCATGCAGATGGTATATGCCGCTTGTCGTTACGCCATCGGGTGGAACGCGACAGACAAATGATCATCCCCGACAGAATCCGGCTTACAGGCTTTCCTGCTTGAATTTACATGAAAACCCCGCTCTTGAATGAGAGTGGGGTTTTGTTTTTTGATATGCCTTTATCTCAAACAAACAACCAAACACTCAATATCCCGCCTGCAGAAATAACGGCGATAAGCCACAGCAGTTCACGGCTTTTTTTCCATCCCGCCAGAAAAATAAATAAACCGGCTTTCACCAAAGTGTTTGACACCACGGCAATGATGATCCCGCGAATGGCAACTACGGACGAGATCTCACCCTGGGCCATTTTAGAAAATGAGACAGTGATGGCATCCACATCCATCAGCCCCGAAATAAGTGCGAGCAGGTAAATACCGCGATCTCCAAACCATTCTTCAAGAGCCGTTGCCAGTACCAGTATCACTGCAAGCAAAGCGCCAAATTTTAGTGCTGTGCCAAGCTGCAAGGGATTCCCAAGATCGAGGGTGGGATTTTCTGAAGTGTCACCGGATGTTTGGGATGATCCTTTCCAGAGCCAGAATACGCAGCCAAAGGTTAGTAAAAGCATCACGGTAAGCGGAATCCAAATAGGATGTAGCAGTTCCGGATTTACCACAGCTACTTCTATATAAACGCGAATGAACATTACTGAAGAAGCGATCAGCACTCCGGCCGCAAATAATTTAGACATTGTTATTTTTTGCTGTTCAGCGAAGTTGGCCAGACTTACAGTCACTGCGGTAGAGGAAGCAAGTCCACCAATGATAGAGGTCAGCAAGGTGCCTTTATCCTGCCCCACATATTTCACCAATATGTATCCAAGAAAGGAAAGCCCTGAGATCAGGACCACCATCCACCAGATCCAATATGGATTCAGCGTCTCCCACGGACCATATCCCTGGTTTGGCAAAAGAGGGAGTAAGATCACCGAAATAATGAGCAACTTGATACCGGCATAGATCACATCCACTTCAATTTTTTGAAGCCAGCTGTGGAGTACCGGTTTTACACTGAGCAAAGTCATAACAACCACGGCCGTTGCCAGCGCTTCGATCTGATGTCCCAAAGCAGCCCAAGCGGCCAGCGAAAATGTGAGCAGCAGTCCCACTTCCGTGGTTATACCAATATCCTGTTCGTCCAGCACTTTTTGTTCGAAAACGTAGGAAGCGATGATCAGCCCGGTAAAAGCTATGAACACAAGCCCCAGGATCCACTCCCCGGTGTAGGGAATGAGAATCGCCCAAACGCCACCCAGCAAACCGGACAGACTGAAGGTGCGGATCCCGGCAATGCGATCGCCTTCATCTTCGCCACGACCATGCCAACCTCGCTCGATCCCAATGAGCAATCCAATGGCAAGGGCAGCGCCTAATTTCCATATCATTCCAATGTGCTGATCCATGACGGATTATAACAATTGTACCGGTAAATGGATAAAAACAATCAGAACCTCAACATATAGACATAAAAAAACCTGCAGGGCTCCTCCAATACGGAAAGACTCCCACAGGTTTTTCAGATCATTTTGACTGTCTTGCATTACTTATTATAGGTATACACTCACTTAGTTGAGCTCAAACTCCAAATCGAATTCTTCTGCCGGATGACCATTCGCTTTGTAACCACCCCCAGAATGTTCTTTGAGAAATGCATTCGACCGGGCATTCCGCGGATCTTCATTTAGTTGATAATAGGCAATAGACTGTTTCAGTCGCTCAGATTGCTTTTTAAGTTCCGTGGCAGAAGCTGCCAATTCTTCGCTGGAAGAGGCACTGTTTTGAGCCAGTACATTTAACTGCTGCATCGACTCATTCACCTGTCTAGCTCCGTGACTTTGCTCATCACTGGCAATAGAAATTTTACTTACCAGCTGTGATGTTTCTTCCATTTTTGGGATCGTTTCAAACATAACATCACCTGCTTCAGAGGAAAGGTCGTATGCTTTTTGGGTGAGCTCAACGATCTCAATACCAACCGTTTTGCTCTTCTCGGCCAGCATCTGAACTTCGGTAGCCACTACCGCAAATCCTTTACCGGCATCCCCGGCACGTGCCGCTTCAATTGCTGCATTCAGTGCCAATACATTGGTTTGAAATGCGATCTCATTGATCTGATTGATGCGGTCTGTGATCGTTTTATTTGCCGCGATAGCTTCCTTCGATTTATCTCCAACATCTTTCAGCTGAACATTGGCTTCGCGCGAAATTTGGTTTGTTTGTTGCGCATTCTCAGCATTCTGGCTGATATTTGCCGTAACTTCCTCCATGGTACTTGACACTTCCTCAACAAATGCTGCCTGCTCACTTGAACCTCTGGCCATGAGATTGGAAGTTTCTTCAAGTTGCCTGCTGATCTCAGAGATCTGTTCTGATTCTCTCTGTACTCCTAGGATCACATCCCGCAGCTGAGAAACAAGACTGTTTACTGCATTAGATATATCACCGATCTCATCTTTTCGTTTCAGGTATTTTTTAGCAACCTGAATATCCAGCTTCCCTTCAGCAAGGAAACGAAGATTTTCTACCGTTTTCTTAAGTGCTCCTGAAATTGCCTGTGATAAAAAGATCGACAAAGTAAGGAATACGCCGAGGCTGATAAGCAGTACCAAATTGATCGTATCCTTAAGGTTGGTCAATTCTGCACGGGCATTATCGAATGCAATACTTACCTCCTGACTCGAAACACGCCCGAGTAAGCCTTTAAGAACATCCAGTTCTGTGATCATCGCCTGTACGTTAGTGCTTACTTTTTCTGAAAAATCTTGCTTGATCATCAGCGAAGAGGCGGTAACTCCATACTTGTAGTAGCTTTTGAATGAGGCTATAGTACTGTCTAATAGCGCATAATCTTCATCCGCTTTTACGGCTTTGGCACTATCAGCCAGGTTAACAAATACGCTTGCCAGAATTTCGGTCTGCGCGATCTTTGAGCTATCCTGAGCGGCCACAGCATCCTGAAGTGCTTTCTGGATCTCAGTTTGAGTTGATTTCATTTTATTTGTGAAATCGTTGTATGGGATGTATGAATACTGCACGGTATCCAGTTCATTTCCGATGGCAGTATTACTCCATTGGGTTGTATAAAATATCACTCCAACCACCATCACAAATATGATGGGGAAAGTCAGGATCTTATATCGAAGTTTTATGTTATTAAATATGTTCATTGCTCTATCTCCAATTTGTATGCACCCCGGATCGGGAAAATCTCCGGATGAGTTTTTCGACACACCCGGAGCTTTAGAAGTTATTAGTTGATGCTAAGGACTTTTACTCCTGCAGCATCAGTATCAGCAGAGATATAGCCTACTGCGCCCGGATTGGACTTTACGAAATCAATGACTTCGGCATCTCCGGATCTTTCCAGCGGAGCAGTTCCCGCCCCTGAAAACGCAGCTTGTTGCCAATAACTACGTATGGCGCCAATACCACGCCCATGGATATCCTTTGAGAATGCTTCACGTACTCCAGAACGAGCGTTCAGATCAACGGGAGTGATTGCTGAGCCGTAATCCCATTTGGTTTTCTTTTTCAGAAAAATGTCAGAAAGGTCACCTTTTGAAATCTCGGCTGTTGAATTAGATTCATTTACGATCACTTGATAGGATTGAGCTGAAACTTCCGTCGCAAACGAGATCAAAAGAAGTATGATGATAGAATATAACTTGTTCATTGTTTGGTCCTATTTAGAATGAATAGATTAATGCAGCAACAAGTCCATTGATATTCCCGCTGGAATGATCATAGTGTACATACTCCAACTTCACGGTACGTGTAAAGCTTGGCTTGTAATTGAGTCCTGCAGAATATCTGCGGTACTTGACATCATTAGTATGCTGAAACTCGTAACGTGCATACGGTGTGAACTGGTCAATGCGATGACTCGCCTGTACAAAAATCCCTTCCAGTTCCACATCACCTGCCGGTGATAAAACTGTGGGATTACCTGCCCCCGTAAAATCGAATGCGATCTGATCCGTTTTTACATCTCCGGTCCAGTATTCAGCGTTAATAGTAGTATTACCATATTGAACCTTCCCGTTAAAGCCCCAGGTTGGTCGCTCAAAACCTGTTGGTGTAACAATGGTCGTAGCCGGAGAACCTGCAAACAATGCATTCTGAGGCAGTCTTACAGAAATGGGTAATTGTTCTTTTTTAGGTTGAAAAAATCCGGCTCCTAATTCTACATAGGTATCGTAAGCAACACTTACTTTACCACCCAAACCAACATTGTATGAACCGTTATAAGATTCATCGATGGTATTCATGGAGCTGATCTGATCTTTGTAATAAGGCACTTCCTGCCCAAAGAATCCTAATGCACCGGATGGGCGCCAGGTAGAGTTGGTATATCCTCCTGCAAAGGCTTCATACTTAACCTTAAACATATCTCCTACGGACCCATTGATCGAAATACCATCAATATTTAATGGGAAATTTTCATTGTTGGTGATGATGATAGGCAGAGTAGCACTTGTATTTACAGGTGCGTAGTAATAGGTATTCATAGGGCTCAGCGGAATGAGGAATCGGCCTACTTTGAAGCGCAATTCATCGTAAACTTTAAGCTCTCCAAACGCTTCGTTAAGCATCAGGTCAAAGTTGTAACCCGGACGATAGACGAATACACTTTTTAGTGTGAAATTTGAAGTAGGCTGATAAGTGAGAAGGATACCTGCTTCAGCGACAGATGCTCCATAGTTTGTATCATAACCGTCAAGCTCATCGAAATAATTGAACTCCGTTGAGATATATCCTGTGATGTTAGTTTGAGGCTCCCAGTAACCCTGTGAAAAAGCCGGACCAGCCATAGCAATAAGAATTATAAAAGTTATTGCTGGTAGTATTTTTTTAACCATGACGTATTGGTTTTGTAGTTAGTATATTTTGCTAAACACTTCTATCGACAGAGCTTTTTTCTTTGTCTTCATACGTGTTTCCTAAAGCTGTTTTGTTTTAGTCCCCTGATTATCGGCACACATTGATGTTTAGTTAAGCTTTTAAAGCACCCGCTTTGCCACCCTACCATTACGCAATAAACGATTGTATATCAGCCTTTAACCCATAAGTACTCCTGTATATTTTTGAATCAGCAGCGGAGATTCTATGTTATTAAACATATGGAGTGTGCTTTTACAGGCTATATCCGCAGATCAACATCATAGCAATGCCGTTGACCAAGTACCATGATCACTTCCTAACAGATTTTTGAGAATAGCTTGAATTTAGATTCACTAGGAAAACACAGGTCCGGCAGTTCGTGACCTGGTGTAGAGTCAACTTTTTGCTGATTAGCAGATAGGATCTTGCCGGATAGGTGCGTTCAAAAACTTCTGACGTGAAAGTGCTCTGATTTGGAATAAAATATTAGCACATCCTTTCATGTCAGGACACCCTCGAGATCACATATTGATCTTATAATTCCCTTTCACATTGCGCTCTATCTGTCGCTTCACATCTTTTTCTTTGATGGAATCTCGCTTATCAAATTGCTTCTTACCTTTAGCTACGCCAATAAGTACTTTGGCGTTTCCTTTCTTGAAGTAGAGCTTTAGCGGAACGATGGTGTAGCCTTTTTGCTCCGTTGCTTTTTCAAGCTCACGGATCTCTCTTTTGTTGAGCAACAGCTTTCGCGGGCGGGTTTCATTGTGATTGTAATAGGAGCCGTGCTCGTAGGGCTTGATATACATATCCCGCAAAAAAACCTCTCCGTTTTGTATAAAGGCAAAGGTATCCGCAAAACTGGCCTTCCCCTGCCGCAGCGATTTCACTTCGGTTCCTTTCAAAACCAAGCCTGCCTCATACGTTTCCTCCACAGAATAGTCGTGGCGGGCTTTCCGATTTTGGATGGTAGGTGTTGTTTTCTTTTCGTTGCTCATAGAGCCTGGGATGTTGTGTTTACAAAAGGCTTATTTATACCTGGAAGCCCATTTCTTCTAATTCGTCTAATATCTCCTGTTCGGGCTGACGATCAGGGAAGCTGCGATAGATGGCTAAGATCTGGTCAATTTCGGCACGGGCTTTTTCGTTTTCCGGATTGATCTCTAGTACCTTGATAAACTCGCGCAGTGCATTATTGGCACTTTCTCTCATTTGGGAAGGATCCGCATTGTAGATCAGGTGGATGCCATGCTGGAGATGGATCTGTTCTTTTAATTCCTGAGCATTTTCAGGAGCTGCTTCTTCAACGGCTTGCTCGGCAGCTTCAAAATTGGCGTTGGATATATACTGCTCAACTTGCTCTTCTAAAGTAAGCTCAGCAGCATTCTGTTTCTGAGTTTCAGATTGAGAACAAGCGGCGGTAAGGCCAAAGGCTAAAAGGGAAATAAGTAAAATTCTCATAGTGTTCATTAATTCATAAAAATTGGGTTCGGACTAATACAGAGTAAAAAGATAAGCATACTTAGCCATCCTATCACACGTCGTGTTGGAGATAATTTCTCTTCAATATCCACCGGCGGGTGTTCTACTTTAACCACAAAAGCTACAAAAAAGCTCCATACCAGCCAGATAAACGATCCTTTGCCGGGTTCAATCCCGCCAGTCACGATGGTGTAGCCCGCAGTTAATGCGATCGACAAAATGGCCATTCCCTGAATCCAGGTTTTATCTGCGCGAACGAACGCCTTGCTCATCAGAAAGTAAACCAGCATCCCCCAAATCAGCCATTCTGCTATGGGTACATCCAGGTAGTTCGAGAGCAATTCCCGGATCACCGGAACCACCTCAATTCCTGCAAGAGCGGTAAGAAATGCGTAGAAAACCCGCGCTACGATATTGTGTTTTTTGTGGCCAATAAGTGAATATAAGATGTGACCGCCATCAAGCTGACCGACCGGCATTAAATTCAATGCTGTAAAAAAGAGGCCAAGCCATCCTGCAAATAAAAAAGGGAAGTGATACATCTCCCACATTGGCGGTACATTTTCAAACAAAGAAGCCAGGGCCGTATACAGAATCGTATTTCCAATGGTGAGCACCCCCTGATCTTCCACTTCATCGGTGATAAAGTCAGGATAGGTTCCATGCTGCGCAACATATTCTTTCAACTCCTCATGGCCGGCAAAATTCTCCACGTAACCGGGATCAGGAAGGGTGGCAAAACCCACCATCAAAACTATAAGTGCTACAATGAATCCTGCAACCGGACCCGCAGCGCCCACATCAAACAACTGATGCATTTTTCTAATACGCTCTTTGATGCGGATCACCGCCCCCATCGTTCCAACACCCAGCGGAATGGGAATATAGTACGGCAGAGTAACCTCGATCTTATGCTTCACGGCAGCAAAATAATGCCCAAACTCATGAAAGGTCAGAAAAGCGAGTAACAATCCTGCAAATAGTAATCCCCGCAAAATATCTGTGGAATTCGGGATGCCGAACGGGAAGAACACAGGGTCCAGACCAACAAAATTAGCACCGGTCAGGGTTACAAAGATCAACGTAAGCAAAAACAATCCTGTGTGCTTCAGAATTGTTTTTTTATCGAGCTTGTTCTTGGATTCTGCCTCTTTTGACAGTACTTCAAAATCTGTGTCTACTTCTTCCCGGAATGGATTCGGATTCAATCGTCTCCCTCAGTTTTGGATTATAGTGGCTTTCTTGAAATTGGCATCGTCATACAGCGCGCCCCGCCACGACCTCTGCATAACTCATGTCCCTGAAAACTGATCGCAATTTTTTGATCAGGATTTGGGTTGAATTCTTTGTTTTCAAATTCTTCTATGAACTCGAATTGGGTCATCAGGTCATAGCCATGATCGACCAAGGTGTTAAAGGTGTTGGTATTACGCTCGTAGCCCACAATTATTCCCGGGGCAAGGGCAAAAACATTGGCGCCATCGGTCCACTGCTCGCGAAACTGATTGGTGCGGTCTTCGCCTCCGCATTTAATGAAGGTAAACTGCTGTCCCGTTGCTTCTTCCAAACCAACTTTCAACGAACTTCGGGTTTCCGTTTTAATGGAATCGCCATCTTTAAATAAAGCTACAACATTATCTTGTTGCTCCAGGATTGCCGGAGGGAAAGCGATACACTCGTTTTGGCTGGCAAAAGTGAAAATTGTATCAAGGTGCATGGACGAGCGTTGCTTGGGAATATCTACCGCAAGAACCGTTTCAACCCCACTATTCAATAATCCTTCAGTTGCCTTCATCAAGCCGCTGAAGGAAGTACGTTCACTCATCCCAATTAAAACCAGCTTATTGGAAACCACCAACACATCACCACCTTCAATGGATTGATGACTGGAGATCCGGATCGCATTTTCATTCACCTTGGCAAACATTGGGTGAAATTGTACTACCGTCTCCATCAGCAGCGATTCCCGAAGCCGGGCTTTTTTGGCCGCCCGGGAAACCAAAATGGAATCACCCACCACTGCAGCAAGGTCACGCGTAAATAATAGATTTGGGGAAGGGTGAAGCGTAAATCCTTTGGAATTTTTGAGATGTCCCTGGGTCACAAAATCCAGCAGATCCTGCTCCTCCAGCTTTAAGAGCTCCTTTTCAATGACATGAAGGTTCTCTTCAGGAAATTCTTTCACCAGCTGTTCAATGAAATAAGCGCGGGCATCTGCCTGTAAAAACACTTCACGAAACAGATCTACGATCTCGATCACTTCTCCATCGGCAGGCATAGCGGCTTTGAAAACATCCAGCATATCAAGGTGTTCGCCACGAGCGTCTTCCTCAAAAATGATATCATCAAAAAGCAGTTCATCTTTTAATTCCGGATTTACCAGCGAAACCTCGTGACCGGGAGTGTGAACAATGACCCCCTGCAGGTGTCCGATCTCAGAAGAAACATTTATATCCATAAACGGGTTGGGTTAGTTGTTGAACAGAGCCGTGAAATATAACGGTTCGCTGTGGCATTTATAAGAAGTAATTGTATATATGAATGGATATCTTGGGTAGCCAAGAAAAAGAGATGATGTATGACTTCAAAAAATGAAATTGAATCGCTGCTTTTTTTAATGGATGATCCTGATCCATTTGTGCAGCAGAGTGTGGAAAGCAGGCTTCAGGAATTGGGAGAAAATGCGGTACCTCTGCTGGATGAATACCGGGCCGAACTGAGCGAACGAAAAGCAAAGGAAAAAGTAGGTGATGTGATCCACAAGCTTACTTTTGAAACACTGGAAACAGACTTTATTGAGGTATTGGAGGGAGGCTTAAAAACACGCAGATCTCTCGAAAAAGCAATTTTCACGCTGGCTCGCTTTGAGGACCCTACCTTACGGACCTCAGAATACCGGAAAAAACTGGATCAGTTTGCAAAAATGGTGGAACCGCAGATAAAGTACCGCCTGGATGAAAAACGCAAAATGAAACGTTTGCTTAAATTTGTGTTCGAGGACCTCCATTTCAGAGGCGACCCCAATAACTACCATGCGCCGGAAAATTGCTTTTTGAATACAGTTATTGATCGCCGAAAAGGCCTTCCGATATCACTGAGTTTAGTGGTGATGTTTATAGCACACCGACTTGAAATGCCTTTTTTTGGAATCAATATGCCTATTCATTTTATGCTGAATTTTGTGGGCGATAAAGAGGAAGTGCTCATAGATCCATATGATGATGGCGCCATTGTGACTTACGATCAGTGTTACTTTTTCCTGAAAAAGAACAACATTGAACCCCGTCCGGAGCACTTCCAGATCGCAACCAACCTCGATATTCTGTTACGCTGCATTCGCAATCTCATACACAGTTACGAGCGGGAAGAAGAACTGGAACGGGTCGAAGATCTGCAAAAACTCCTGCACGTGGCAGAGATGTATCTTGATTAGCGACAAGGCTAAAATACGGCGCCTTGTGATTATCGTGGCTTTACAAAAAATTTTGTAGATTCAATTTGTGCTTTTAATAAGCGAAAGACAGGCTGAAGCCCATGCAAAAACGAAGCGATTTTTATTTTAGATACCCTCCCAACATCCACGAGCTGGATCTGGCGACCATGGTGAACCTGTTTCGGACGCGTGGCGAACCTAAAAAAGCTTCTGCCGGACAATACATTGCCTGCGCCAAAAGTGGCGTTTTACTTAGAGAAGCCAAGTCATGGTTTGGGCTCCACTATTCCCAAAAAACATGGGACAATTTACTAACCAAGGGCTCCGAGGGATTTCCGCTCACCGACGTTGAACTCAATATTCTTGGGTTGGTTTACGTCAGCGAGGACGAGCCGCCTCACCGGGAGTATGTAGAAAAGCAATCGGGCGTAACCGAGAAACTTGCTTACCTGATCGTAAATGACCTGCGTTCATTCGGTTTTTTTGACGAGGACGAAAGTGGCTTTTTACGCATCACTCCAAGAGGAGAAAAAGCCTTACACGGCATTTCAAGGAGGATTTACGAAAAACGGTTTTTACCGGAAATGCTGAATACCTACACCCATACCGATGATCCCAAAATTGAACAAGCGCAAAAAGAAGACTTGGATCAGACTACGTTGTTTTAACCGTCAAACAAATTATTCTTGATCGCATATTTAACTAATCCGGCAGTGTTTTTAGCCCCTGTTTTTTGAAGCAGGTTTCGGCGATGGGCATCTACTGTTCGAACGCTCACAAACAATTCATCGGCAATTTCCTGATTGGTGTACTCATCTACGATAAGTTGCAACACCTCCATTTCCCGGTCGGTAATATTTACCTGTTCAGGCTCGCGGGTTGATTTCACTTCAGGACTTACCAATTCCTGCAGGATAGCCTGGGTGGCATCGTCACTGAAATAGTGCTGGCCATCCATAATTTTGTTGATCGCTTTGATGAGCTCTTCTTTGCCCGAACTTTTAAGAAGATATCCGGAAGCTCCCGCTTTGATCATTTTCCGGATGTGTTGATCTTCCTTTAACATCGTTAATGCCAAGATCTTGACGTCTGGATATTTGTCTTTGATGATCTTTGTAGCCTGTATTCCATCCATTTCCGGCATGGTGACATCCATGATGATCAGATCCGGAGTATCTTCTTTACAATTGTTGACGGCTTTTTTTCCATTTTCAGCCTCAAAAACAATATCCATTCCGGGTTCGTCTTCAAGTAATATCTTTATACCATCCCGAACAATTTCATGATCATCTACAACAGCGATGCGAATATTGGGCATAATTATTATCTGTTAAGAGTTTTGCTCAATAGGAACAATTATATGTAAAAATGTACCTTTACCTGGCTGACTCTCTAGTTCAAGATCCCCACCGAGAGCCCCTGTTCTTGTTTTTATGGTTTGAAGTCCCAACCCGGGTTTAAAATCCGGGGCCGACAAATCAAAACCTTTGCCATTATCATCAATCGAGAGAATCAAATCAAGTTCATCCTTTATGAGCTGCACATTGATCTGACTAGCCTCGGCATACTTAATGGCGTTTGAAATTCCTTCCTGTGCGATCCTGTAAAGATTCAGCTCCACTTTACGGGGCAATTTCACGCCATCAATATTGTGATAATACGTAATTTCTATATCAGAATTACTGCTGTAATTGTCTATCAAAGCCTCAATTGCCAGGGCAAGTCCGTAATCATGAACTACACGTGGCAGCAGGTTTCTGGATATTTGAGCCGTTTCAGTGACAGCATGCTTTAGTAGCGTTAATCCTTTTTTAAACTGTTTTTGCCGGCGTTCATCAAGTTTCTGAAGATCATTTTGGACCGCATCAAAATTCATATTTGCCGCAGCCAGGTATTGCCCCAATCCGTCATGCAGCTCTCGAGCAATTCGTGCACGCTCTTTGTTTTCTCCCTCTACCAGCGACGACAGCACCATGGCCTCTGCTTCTTTCTGTTTGGTGATGTCATTCACAAGAATTAACCGGAAGCTATTGCCAAAATAGTCAATATCAGAACCGGCAATGGTTACATAGATCAGTTCGCCATTCTTTTTAATATGTCGCCATTCTTTATTAACACCTAACTTCAAGTGATTGGGCTTCTCTATATCTGCTTTTACTTCTTCCCGGTCACTCTCGGGGCGAATATCCAAAATATTCATTTGCTGAAATTCCTTTCGGCTATATCCATAATGCTTAACGGCAGCATTATTCACTTCAACAAAAGCCAGATCTTCAGGATTAAAGATCCACATGGGCTGCGGACTCTTCTGAAATAACAGCCGGTAGTTGTGTTCCGACTCCGCTAATCTTTTTTCCGCCTCTGCCTGTGCAGTCACATCCACCACGGTAGATATCATCAGGTTTTGGTCGTAAACAGGAATATTCTTAGCGTTCACAATTCGCTTTTCTCCGGAACTGGTTGTGATCTCGATGCCCTTCCATGACATTCGTTCAGGATCTTTTGAAGCCATATCCGCACGAACCATGTCCATCATTTTTCTGCGGTACTGCTCATCGGGATAGACCTTTTCAAAAAAAGTATCCACATTCTTCATGACTTGTTTTGGCCATCCGTATATCTCTGAAAATTTGGAATTCATAAGAGTGGCCTCCCCCGAATCAATCTGATTGACCGCTACCCCAATGGGTAAATTTTCGAGCGTAGTCTCAATGAATTCATTTCGCTTGTTGAGCTTGATCTGGAATTCTTCCCGTTCAGTTACATCCTGAATAGTGCCGCTTATCAATAAGGGCTCCCCTTCTTCATCATATTCCGTTTGTGCCAGCTCATGATAATATCCAACCTCTCCCGTAGTCGGTTTGATGATACGGTACCTGACATTCAAAGAGCCGGTTTCGAGAGCTTCTTTAAAAGCAGTGTCAAATATTTCACGGTCATCGGGGTGAATCATATTTATTAACGACTCATAGCTCGTGTCATATTCGCCTGGCTCAAGACCAACCGCATCATAAAATCCCTGCGACCACACCGCTTCATCGGTTTGTACATTTCGCTGCCAGTGCCCAAAAGTGGCAATTTCTTCTGCACGCCTGTACCGATTGGTGAGCTCCTGCAATCTCCGCTGATATTCCAGTTCCTCTGTAATATCCTGAATAGTACCACTTAATATGACCGGCTTTCCATCCTCGTCATATTCCACCTTTTCAAGCTCATGAATATGCTTCACATTGCCCGTCCTTTGTCCCACGATCCGATAATGGAAGTCGTTAGAACCCTTCTCAATTCCTTTTTCAACATTACTTACAAAATCATCCCAATCTTCTTCATGGACGATATCTTTGAGTGCATCAAAAGTAATCGTCTCTTTTTCAGGGTCCATATCTGCGATCTCAAAAAACCCGGTAGAGACGACTGACTTATTTGTTTTCAGGTTTCGTTTCCAATGCCCCAGTCTGGCCAGTTTTTCGGCATTTTTGTACCGCTTATTGAGGTCTTTCAGCTCTCGCTCTTTTTGCTTCAGCTCGGTGGTATCGATACCAATTCCCATTTTGAGGGAACTGGTTACTTTTATCACCGTCCATGTGGTATCAATAATATCGCCAGACTTTGTGGTCAATTTAAAATCCAGCCAACTGCCATCAGCCTCTTCTAAATGTCTTTCCGCTTCTATGCGGTCATCCCGATCCGGAATCAGTTCAAACACCAGGTCAGCAGAAGTTAGATCTTCGTCTTTATACCCAATGACGTCTTCAAAATATTTATTTATCCGGTGGACTTCCTTCCGGCCTTTATACAAACTTACAAATACAGGAATGTTATCGTACACTTTTTGCAGTTCACGCCGGTCTCTTTCATGCATCCTCTGCAGCTCTTTTTGTTCGGTAACATCCAGGCCAATCCCAACGGTACTGCCATCCGAAAGACGGATATTTGCCCAGCGCTGTATACGTTTTTCGCCCTCTTTTGTCAATGTTTCAAACTCATGCCATTCTCCATTGGCCTCATCAATAACCTGTTTTGCTTTTTCACGTGTTGCAGGATCAGGATAAACCTCTTTCATGATATTCTTATCCCTGATCTCCTCCTGAGTCCATCCCGTAATATCTTCATACGCTTTGTTCACTCTTATAGAGGTGATATCAGGAGAGTTCACATCTATCATAATTGGGATATTCTGGAAGATGCTTTCAAAAAGTTCTTTTTCCCGGGCAAACTTCTCTTCCAGTTCTTTTTGAGCTGTGACATCCTTCACTACTCCGGCCAGAGTTGCAAAATGTGACTCAGATTCCGGAATCAGTGTGGCCTGACTTCTCAGCCAATGAATGGAATTGTCGGGCCATTTCACACGGTAATCAACATTAAAACTATCGGCTTCGCCCTTCTTCACCAGGTCAAGCTTCTGGCGAACATCATCTTGGTCTTCGGGATGGATTGCAGAGAAATAATATTCCTGTTCATCCTTTTTAGGTTTTTTCGGCAAACCATACAGTTCATGATAATGCTCAGAGCGCTTGATCTTCCCGCTATCCAGATCCAAAGACCATGTGGCCGTCATGGTAACCTTCAGGGCCTTGTCCGTTCGTTTCTTTTCGTTCTCAATTTTTTTGTTACTCAAAGTGATCAGGTAGAAAAGAAAAGCCCCCGTCATGATCACATAGAATATCCCCTTCAGGGTTTGATACTGGGAAATGAGTTGAGGATCGTTGGTGATCCAGATCAAGAGCTGGTCGGACAGTAAGATCCAAAGCGTAGCAAAAATTAAATAAAACAGTGTGATTGAAAGGGCATTCAGCTCAAGTAATTTAGGTACCCGTCTCATAAAATGAATTATTTAATACTGTAGAAGTTTATTGAAAGAAATAAAGGGTTTCTGCCATCAACAACAACTATCTACTGAGTGGATAATATACCTGCCAATTGATCTTCCTCTGAAATCTGGCCATAAAAAAACCACCCTCACCTACTTAAAGGTGAGGGTGGTTGCATTAGTACCCCCGATATAACCCAAAAATGTCTCTCTCTTAACCACTTAGTTAGAGCAATCTCAAAGCAATTCCTTACACTTTTTTTTAAAAAATATTTTCAGACTAAAATCAGCTTTTAAAAAGCCTGAAAGGTGATTTCTGGAAAATATAAACAACCACTCTAAAATTATTTCTCTGAGATAAGCCGGATCTTGTTCGAGAAAAGTGCAGATAATAAAAAAGCCACTTAAAATTAAGTGGCTTCTAAAAGTACACCCGGGGGGATTCGAACCTCCAACCGCCTGATTCGTAGTCAGGTACTCTATCCAATTGAGCTACGGGTGCATAAAAATTTGAGAGCATCAAAGATAATAAGAACCTGACTGCAGGGCAATTATTTCTGCAATAATTCTCACTTGTAACGGCAACCCCTCACTCAGATCCGGATAACCATTCCTGGTATTGCGCCCTTCGTTCCGTTACTTTTTTCAGATAATCTTTGGTCTCATCCCAGGGGAGGTTGGCCAGTAAGTAGTCGTAGTTTTCCTGGGGACTCATTCCATTTATCTTATCCCGGGCATTGTTGAAATTGGTTGTGTTTATATAAGCCCGGGCCACATTTCCAGCCCCGGTGTTGTAGGCACAGATCACCAAATACTCGTGTACGGTTTTATTATCAATGCCTCTCATATACCGATTCATCAGAATATCGATGTACGTGGATCCGAAAAGCACATTTTGGTCCGGTTGAAAAAGAAAATCTGAAGAAGGTATAGCATCTTCTCCATTTAAAACCCGATACACGTCGCGACCTGCGGTTCGTGGCACAATTTGCATCAACCCAAGTGCATTGGCATGCGATTTTGCCATTGGATTGAAGAACGATTCGGTATGAATGATCGCCAACACCAGGGTAGGATCAAGATCATATTGGTTGGAATAGGATTCTACTTCACTCCGGAATTTCTCGGCTCGAGTTCGCAGATGATCAGGCACCAGGGCAAGATTTAATACCGCTACTTGTCTCACCTGTCCATCTTCACCCTGAACTTCCTTTATTTCTGCCTGATCGGATACTTCTTCCGCATATTGTTGGGTATCCATGTCTTCCGGAATATCGATCTGATCACTCAACACAGGTTCAGGTAGCACATCTTCCTTCTCACCACTTTCTTCATCCGGCATTTCTGTTTCCGAACCACGGCTGTCGATCATTTCCGCGATCGTTTCGGCAACTGCTTTTTTTAAGCTTTCCTCATCATCGCTTTCATCTGCCAAAACCTCAACCGTGCCCTGACCTTCTTCAAAGTCAACATCCCAGCGCACTTTCCCGCCTTTTTTGTATTCCACCCAATTTTTCTTGGTGCGTTCTTTGAAATCTCCCCACTTCCGCTCCATTTCATCCCGGAACTGCTGGTACTCCATTTCCTGCTGATACACGTATGCTTCATATTCAGCTTCACTGGCAAACAATCCTGAATCCTGTACAGCTTCATATTCACTTAACTGCTCCTGACGTTGCTGCCTATATTCTTCCCAGCTCAGATCCTGAGCAAAAACATTACATGATCCTAAAAAGAGAAGCCCCACCATCATGATCAAAACATTTTTCATAGCTATTGTACCCTATACTTTTTTGTATTCCGAATTTGAGGCACATAATGTAAAATGTAATCCTGAAAACCAAAATACCTCCCTTTGAATTGATCTCGTGGATTCTCATTATGTGAAACTTTGTGAGCTCCATTGCTTATACGCCAAATATTGACTAATTCAATACCATTAAATTTTAACAAACTGAAGATATATCATGAAAAAGCTACTCCTGTTTCTAGGCGTTTTGATACTGCTTCCCTCGATTGCATTTGCGCAAAAAGGGGACAAAGATGCCGAAGAGAAAGATAAATTTACTGAACTCACCAAAGATGCCGATCATATTGAAGGCTATTTAGACTTTTACCGAACCGATGACGCCCTGTATATAGCGCTGACCAAAGAGCAGCTCAATACTGATTTCTTAATGAATATTGAGATCTCTAAAGGTATTGGATCTTCTTTTCTTTTTGGAGGTTTAATGCTGAACCGAAAAGCTCTTCTCCTGTCGCTTGAACAAAGAGAGGGCAAAATATTTTTGGTTCAAAAACCCTATCAGTATACCGCCAAAGAAGGAACCCCTGAAGCAAAAGCGGTTGACCTTACCTATGGAAATTCTGTTTTAGAAACCGCCAGCGTGGAGGCAACTAACAAGGATAGCGTGATGCTGATCAACGTGTATGACTGGTTTGTTTCTGACTTCTCAGGAATTGGACAGTCGGTGGAACGGGCAGTAGCAGAACGACCCGGACAACCTGGTCGTGCTTCTTTTGATAAATCGCGCAGTTATCTGAACCTCGTTAAATCGTATCCTGAGAACAGCAACATCGAAGCCAGTCTTACTTTTAAAAATGGAGGAAGCTCTGCTCCCCGCACCGTAGCAGATGCCCGATATATTCCCGTATCTATTTTCTATAGCATGACGGCACTGCCTGAAGTTCCCATGGAACCCCGCCTTGCCGATGACCGCGCCGGGTACTTTCTGACGGTTCACAAGGATTTTACTGTTGAAGATGAAACCTTTTTCAAGCGTTATGCCAACCGATGGAGGTTAGAGTGTGATGGCGAACCCGGATCTGACGGTCTTTGTGACCCTGTAAAACCGATCACCTATTACATCGATCATACTGTGCCTGTTGAATACAGAGAAGCCATGATGGAAGGCGTGGAAGCTTGGTCAGATGCCTATGAGGCCGCTGGTTTCCGAAATGCTGTTCAAGCCGAAATGTTACCGGAAGGAGCTGAAGCCGGAGATATTCGCTACCCAACATTGCGCTGGAATGTATCTGATCAGGCAGGATATGGCGCTATTGGACCATCTGTTGTTGATCCCCGCACCGGCGAAATCCTGGATGCCGATATCCTTTTTGAAGCTAATATGATCCTCGGCACCAAAGATGATTATCGTGAGCTGGTGGAGCCCCGTGCTGCAATCGACCAGATCTTCAATGTTTCTGAAGAGGAGCTGAATCACCTGAGCCTCGGCGGAGAATCTGCTGATTTTTACACTGAGTTGAACATGCAGATGCAAATGGCAAAAGGAATCCTGATGGCACGAGGTAAAATGGAGCCCGGTAGTCCTGTTCCTGATGAATTTGTAGATGAATTTTTCCGATGGGTGACCATGCACGAAGTCGGTCATACTTTAGGCCTTCGCCACAACTTTCGCTCTTCTGTAGATACCCCATTAGATAAACTCTATGACAAAGAATGGGGCGAAGAAAAGGGCGTTTTCAGTTCAGCCATGGAATATCCCACAGTGAATATTTCGCCGGATGGAATGGAAAACGACGGATACTACTACAATCCCGGGGTGGGCTCTTATGATCGCTGGGTGATCAGTTACGGTTATACTCCGGATGCTGAAAAAGCTAAAGAAATTGCACGTCAGGCCGCCCAGCCGGGACATGCATACGGTACTGATGGCGATGCTCGTGGTTCTTCTGCGGTCGATCCTCATATAAACGTTTTTGATCTTGGCGAAGATCCACTACAGTGGGGTAAGAACCGGGCAGAATTGATCCGTGGATTGATTCCGGAATTGCCTGAAGTTGCCCTGGCTGATAACGTGCCCTATTATGAGGCCACCGACCTTTTCAACACCTACTTTTTTCAATATACCCGCGCACTGGCGCCGGCCGTGAAATACATTGGCGGACAGTATCAGTATCGTGACCATGTGGGGGATCCTGATGGACGCATGCCATTTGTGGCCATCGAAAAGGAGGAGCAGGAAGAAGCACTTAACATGATCATCGACTATGCTTTTGATGAAGATGCCTTTGATCTTCCACAGGAAGTATATCAGCAGTTTGGCGCCAACCGGTGGAGTCATTGGGGTAATTCCATGACCTACCGCGGTCGTATCGACTATCCGCTGCATGATTACCTGATCGGAATTCAGTCTTCATTGCTGAGTCAGCTTCTGGATGGAACCCGACTTTCCCGTATCCGCGATACGGAAGTTAAATTTGGGCAGGAAAACACCGTCACCATTCCGGAGCTCATGAGTTCACTTACCAACGCTATCTGGAGTGAAGTTTGGTCGGCACCTGGCTCTGATATTAGCAGTAACCGTCGGGATCTGCAGCGTGCCTACCTGGATGAAATGATCGAGATCGTCACAGATGCTCCATCCGATATGCCGGCTGATGCGCGTTCGGTTGCGCGTGCACAGCTTACAGATGTGAACCAACGCATTAGCAGAAGGCTAACTCCACCGTATAATTTTGATGCCTACACCGAAGCACACCTTCGCGAAGTGAACACCCGCATCGAAAAAGCACTGGATGCAGGATTAAACCTGGAGAACTAAATCCTTTAAAAAACACTCAACATAAAAAAAGCCGCTTCCTTGCGAAAAGAAGCGGCTTTTTTATTCGGCTTTAATCCGAAATCGCACCCTCCAATAAAAAACCCCATCCGAGATCAATCGTATGGGGCTGGTCAAGAGAGAGTCATTATGAAAACTTGTCAATAAAATCGTGTGAATCGGGAGGGGCTCGAACCCTCGACCCACGGCTTAAAAGGCCGTTGCTCTACCAACTGAGCTACCGATTCTTAAGAGATTCTTAAGAGATTCCAAAGATAAGGCATTTATCAATTAGAGTGCAAAGAAAAAATCGAAAATTACTCAATTTTTTCTGCCTTCAAGAATCTCCATTAATTCGAGCTCAATCGGCTGTTGTGGCTCTTCAACGATACGTCCAATTTCTTTATCGCCTTTTAGCACCACAACGGTGGGAATATATTTTATCTGGTGCATATTTAAAAATGATTCCGGAGAATTTTTTTGCGCATTCACTCCTACGTATTCTACATGGATATTCTTAGCGTCTGCTTCCCTCAATGATTTCATTAACCGGGGGATGTATTTTTTGGATTCTCTGCACCAACTTCCCAGAAAAACCATCAGCTTTACGGGCTCCTTCATATTCATCAAATAATCTATGGCTACGGAATCAGGAGTGTAGCGATCTATATAGATCTCATATATACGATCATTCTCAAGAATTTGCTTTTCCGTAACCGGCCCTGTCAGTTCTGTTTCCTGAGCCTGAACCGCTCCAGGAGCCATCATCCCCCAAAAAATAATGGAGACTAAAAAGAAGTACCTTGCAGAGTTCATAAGGATTTCTGTTTTTTGGATAGTATCTTCAACTAAATTACCATCTTTTATCTTCAGTTATGCCAAGCATTTTTACCAAGATCATCAACCGGGAAATTCCAAGTTTCACCATTGCCGAAGACGACAAGCATTATGCGTTTCTCGACATCAATCCCGCGGCTCGTGGACACACTCTTTGCATCCCCAAAAAAGAAGTGGATTATTTGTTCGACCTGCCTGCAGATGAACTGGCCAGGCTCACTAAATTTTCCCAGAAAGTAGCGGCCGGCATGGATAAGGTTTTGAATCCGATCCGAACCGGGGTGATCGTTGAGGGCATGGAAGTGCCACACGCACATATTCATTTGATCCCCATTTATGAAGCCACTCAGGATTTCAGCCTAGGTAAAAAAATTAATATGGATGAAGGGGAGATGTCTGAATTAGCCGAGAACATCAGTAAGGAAATTAAGCTATGAAGATCCTGATCGTAAACGGACCAAATTTGAATTTACTGGGTAAACGAAATCCCGGCGTATATGGAACCGGAAGCTTAAAAGACCTGGAAGATTTTCTGCGGGGTGAATTTCCGGAACATGAGTTCTCTTTTTACCAAAGTAATGTGGAAGGCGAGCTCATCAACAAAGTGCAGGAAGCGATGGAAAATGGCACCGAAGGGCTCGTTATCAATCCCGGCGGATATTCGCATACCTCGGTTGCCCTCCGCGACGGACTGGAACCTTTGGAAATCCCCAAAGTTGAAGTTCACATTTCCAACATTCACGGACGAGAAGATTTCCGTGAGAAATCCATCACCGGCGGTGTTATGAACGGCATCATCACCGGTTTTGGGAAATATAGTTATGTACTTGGAATCCGTGCCATCGAACAATTAGCCAACCACTAAGTTTGACCAAACTCAAAGAACTCTTTTCGGACACCCTGGTTTATGGCGTCAGTAGCGTGCTTTCACGTTTTATTGGGTATCTGCTGGTTCCCTTGCATACCGGGGTTTTCAGTGAAAGTCAGTATGGCGTGATCACCCTGATCTTTTCTGCCATCGCACTTTTTAATGTTCTTTTTACGATGGGGATGGAATCGGCCTACATCCGGTACGCCAAAGACCGTGAAAAAGCCGGCTCCTTCTTCAAAACGCTTCAGCTATTTCTGCTTGGTTCCTCAGGCATCCTGGTTGTTCTGATCTGGCTTGCAGAACCAGCCATAGCCCCTATAATTGGACTCGAGACAGGAGATCCAATTCTATGGATCATGCTCGGTATTCTTTTCTTTGATACCATCGCTGTGGTTCCCTTTGCTGAACTTCGGCTGGTGCGGAAATCCATTTCGTTTGCCGTCATCAAAACCGGAAACGTGCTCATCAATCTTGGGTTGAATTTCTACCTGATCCTGGGATTAAATTATGGCATAGAAGCCGTTTTCATCAGTAACGTTGTGGCTTCTCTTTTAACAGCCATAGCCACCTGGGCGGTTACCATTTCACTTTTTACCGGCAGCTGGAATACCGCCTTCCTCAAAAAAGCCCTCATGTTTGGGCTCCCATTTGTGCCCGCAGGCTTTGGTCACGTCATCAACGAACTCATCGACCGGTTTTTCCTCAAATCCATGGATCCTGAAACCGTTCAACAGCTTTACGGCCCTGATTATACGCCCGACGACATCGTGGGAATCTATGGCGCCTGTTATAAGCTGGCTGTATTTATGCTACTGATCGTGCAGATGTTCCGCATGGCCTGGCAGCCGTTTTTTATGCGACAGTCGGAGGAGGAATCAGCGCCCGTAACTTTTTCACAGACCTTCAGTTTTTTCAATATCGCTGCCGCAGGAGTCTTCTTATCCGTTGCCCTTTTTACCGAGCAGATCGTTTCCATAAAAGTGCCCATTCTGGATTTTTACCTGGTCGACGAAAAGTTCTGGGAAGGGCTTGGCATCGTTCCCGTTCTGCTGATGGCGTACTGGTTCCAAGGCTGGTATATCAACTTTTCAGCCGGCATTTTCATCAGCGAAAGCACAAAAAGACTTCCACAAATCACCCTCATCGGTGCGGGGATTACGATCGTAGCTAACCTCGTGCTCATACCTTATTTTGGAATGATGGGCTCGGCCTTCGCTACTTTGGCAAGCTACGGATTTATGGCCATGCTGATCTACTACTACTCCACCAACGCCTTCCAAGTGCCTTACAAACTCGTCTCTGGTTTTGGGGTGATGCTGATCTCTGCCGGAGCATATTACCTGAAGCCATATTTCTTAGAAATTGGATATAACGAATGGATCGTTTCCGGCTTGTTATTTTTGAGCGGGATGTCAGCTGTGGTTGGGCTTACTTATTATTCCGTATTGAGAATCAGAGACTAGGTTTTACTTAGAATGGGTCAATAGTGAAAATTTCTTAGTACCGGAATGTTCTGACAAGCATTCCCAACGGGACAAGATTAATAACTCGGGTATATCAAAAATAGAATAGGCCGCTCATTTTCACCCAAAAAGAAATAAATTGATTCTAAGCTAAATTTTTGAGTTAATTCATTGCTGTGCTTGAAGTTAAAAGAGTGCAAAACCACAGTTTCAATACTATTTTAAAATTTACTATGCAGGGATACTATTATGAACACTCAGGAACGTGTCGGAATTTTTGTTGATGCCGTAAATGTAACGATGAACGGTGGGTACGGACTACGATATGATACGTTGCGTATGTTTGGCTGTCGCGGCGGCGGCATTGCCTCCCGGCTGAATGTGTATCTCTGCTATGATGAGCAGCGCCTGAACGAAGATTCCGAATACCGCCATAAAACGCAGCGGTTTTGTGAAGTGCTTCGTGATTTTGAATACAAGGTGATCGAAAAACCCATTCAAACCTACACCAATCATGAAACCGGCGAAAAGATCTCAAAATCTACCATTGATATGGATATGGCCGTGGATCTGCTCACCCAAGCCAAAAAACTGGATAAAATCGTGCTTCTTTCAAGCAGCGGAAGTTATGTAAGTGTCGTAAACGCTCTTCAAAACAAAGGATGTCGTGTGGAATTGGTGGGTTTTGATAACGTTTCCTCATCCCTAAAAAAAGCTGTAGACTCTTCCGTTTCCGGGTACCTGATTCCCGGACTATTGCCTATTGACTCACCCTACAACTGGGGTGAAAACGGATCTCGGGTGCGTGGTGTTTGTTATGATTTCAGCCAGGATGAAGGCTACGGTTTTCTGCGTTTTCTCACCCGAAAAGAAGATTGCCTGTGGATCACCGATTCGCGTGATGAAAAATCACCCTATAAAACGGTATTTGCCCACATTTCACAGTTCGAAGAAGATTTTGATGCGAACTATCTGCCCAGTCGCGAACTCATTTTTGAATTCGACATCACTGAAAATGACAAAGGTTTGATCGCCGAGAATATTGTTTTGGTGAGCGCCCCTTAACAGCAATCATCAGCACAGGCTATCTTCCTTTTCGCTGCTTTTTCAAAAGCTTCACGTCCCTCTTTGAATGCATAATAAGCAATCCCCAAACTTCCCAAAGCATCTACATACGGAATGGTAAAAAGTTCGTACAGCAGGCTTGATCCCAATAAAATAAAGGAGAGGTAAAAACAGGTTTTGGTACACTTGGCATCGGAGATGATGGGGCCGGAATTCAACGCTTTGCCGATCTTCATCTTATAATAATACAAAGCATACATCGTCAGAATAGAAAGTGTGGAAATGATAATTCCGACAAATGTTGTTTGTGGTTCTGCCCCAGTGTAAATGGCAAGACTTGCTCCGACGATCAATCCTGTCACTAAAATATAAAAAGCCGTTCCGGTGATCCAGAGTGCCGTAATTTCAAATTCATCGACCCCATTGTATTCCTGTCGCCTCATCCGCAAGATCATGTGAGCAATACCCAATCCGGAGATCACTTCCACAAAGCTATCCACCCCAAACCCAAAGAGCGCCAGGGTTTCATCATGGGCTCCAAACCAGGTTGCAACCGCTCCCTCGATCACATTATAACCGATAGTGATGAAGCTGAGCCAAAGAGCCCATTTATAGAGCTTTTCCTTGGGGAAATCTGCGAGCATTGTTTTGGTTGACATATCTACTTTCTAAAAGGTTTTGCCTTTAAATATAATGGTTGGACAAGCTGCCCAACCTACGTTTATTCATATCCATCTTCTTACCGAGGATTTATATTCTCTGAAATCTTTCCCAAACTTTTCCTTCATCATTTTTTCTTCGGGTAGAATCTGGAAGACATTCATATACCAAATAAATAGCGGAAGGATGATGGCTGTCCAGGGATTTCCGAAATAGATGACCGCCGCCGCCAATCCGATCAAAAGCCCCACATACATTGGGTTTCTTGAGAACTTATAAATTCCCGTAGTAACAATGGTGTTAGCGTTTTCGGGTTTATGGGGATTAACTGTAGTTGAATGCCGAATGAATTCCCAAACGCCCAGCAAGCCGATCAGCACCCCAATTGAGAATACTGCGATAGCCGTGCTCATATTACTTCTGAAATTTAATCCATCAGCGGGGAGGTATTTGTTAATGAGCCACATCAAACCTACACTTATGAGGAATAACAGAGCCGGTGGAATTTTTAGTTTAAGCATCGGAAATTATTTCATTTGAACAGCACTAGTGCACTTTTAAAAACTCTCCAAGTTTCTAGATCACCTTCTTCTAAAACGTTGTTCAAATCCTTTCTTCGTGTTTTCATTTTACCTTAATCCAAAAAAGGTCAGTGATCATCGGCTAAATCTATTTTTTCTATCATTAAACCTTATCCAGGGATTTCCGGCTTGGATTCTGGAGTTTTTGGTAGGCGCTCATACTCATTCCTGTTAATTCTTTGAACTGTCGGGAGAGGTGTTGCAAATTCTTATAGCCCAGCTGATACGCTATTTCACTAAAACTGAGCGTGCCATATCCCACCAATTCCTTCGCTTTCTCGATCTTCAGGCGAATGAAATATTTTTCGATAGTAAGCTCTTCCTTCCTTGAAAAAACCCGGGAAATAGTGGCGTAACTTTTAGCTAGGTTCTTGGCCAGATAATCAGAGAGAGAGGTCTCATCGGTTTCCAGATCCCCAGAATCGATCCATTGTATCAGGCTTGTCTTCACCTTTTCCACCAATACCGATTCCTCATCTTTTATCAGTCCAAAATTGAAGCGTTCGAGTTCTTTTTCAATTTCGTGCATGGAGGGTTTATCACCGGTCCGTGTGACCTCCGCTTTTCCAAGCTGAATGTGGACAACTTCAAGTCCCAAAGCCTCAAGTGCGGTTTCGATCACCATCTCGCAGCGATCGCAAACCATGTTTTTTATATGCAGCGTCATTTTTTCCATAGCTATAATGTAAACACAAGTAGAAGAAACTGCATTCGAAGAAAAGTTCCGTTGCGGAATTTCAGGAAAGGTTTATCGAATTCCTGCTATTTGTTCAGGCTGGCCAGTGCTTTCTTAATAACGACTGACGCATCTTCGCTTCCCGTTTCTTTGAGAGCCTTCATAACGGCTTGCTCCGATTCTTTCTTTTTGAATCCAAGGGACTCAAGGGCTGAAATGGCCTCGCCGGTAACACTCGATTCTGAGGCAGATGTCGCTGTTACGCCAGCTGCCGCAGCATATTCCGCAAGCTTATCTTTTAATTCCACAATGATCCGCTCTGCCGTTTTCTTGCCAATGCCAGGTACTTTCGATAGTGTTCCGGCTTCGCTGTTGGTGATGGCCCCGATAAGTTGATTGGCCGGTAATCCGGATAAAATAGTAAGCCCCAGTTTTGGTCCCACGCCTTTTACGGTGATCAGTTTTTCGAAGAGTGCTTTCTCATCCGTCGAAAAGAACCCAAATAATCGCTGATCGCTGTCGGTGATATGATGATAGATAAGCAGTTTTACTTCCGAGCCAGCACTTTCCAGTTGCTCCTGGGTGATGGAGGAAACTTCAACCCTGTACCCTACACCGGAGACATCCAGAATAACCGCGCCTTCTCTTTTTTCTTCGATGTATCCTTTTAAAAATGCGATCATGAATTCTTCAGTTTACTCTTTATTTAACATTTAGATTCCCGTTTCACGGAAATGACGGGTGAAGTTTATGTATTGATGCGCGGAGTTCCCAACTCTTCGAACTTGTTCAAGCGTCCGCTTGGCAAATTACATTCCTTTTACCCGATCCGGATTATCGGCTACAAAACTTGCCCAATCCCCTTTGGCATTATTTTGATGCGTTTTCTTTTTGCCTGAACCGGGAATGCCTTTGCCTTTCATGAGATGGCACCAGGCTACGGCGAGGGCATCAGTGGCATCATTCGATAACTTCTCATCCGGCAATTTCACCATTTTATTTAGCATAAAAGCGACCTGTTCTTTGCTGGCATTTCCATTTCCGGTGATGGATTTTTTTACCACTTTCGGGAAATACTCTACTGCCGGAAGTCCGTTATTAGTGATAGCCAACATGGCCGCTGCCTGTGCCCGCCCCAATTTCAGCATGGCCATGGGATCAACCCCATAAACAGGCGTTTCAACCGCACAGGCGGTAGGCTTGTTGGATCGGATGATGGCTGAGACCTTATCAAAAATAACCTGTAATCGCTCGGCATGATCATCGATATCGGCCATTCGGATCACATCACACCGCAAGGCGATAAGCTTTCCGTTTTCTTCCGTCAACAGGGCATAACCGGTGTTTCGGGAGCCGGGATCAATACCGAGGATTATATCAGGCATATATTATTCTTCGTTGTCTTTATCTGCGTAAACTTTAGCCAGATCGTTGATCATTTCCTCAGAAATACCAGAGCTTACAAAACCACCGTCGTGAAACAGATTCTGCATGGTCACTTTTCGGGTAAGGTCAGAGAATAGAGTTACACAATAATCCGCACATTCATCCGCAGATGGATTTCCCATCGGGGCGATCATATCGGCAAAAGTGTACATTCCGTCAAAGCCTTTGATGCCGGTTCCGGCTGAGGTTTTAGTTGGAGCCTGAGAAACCGTATTCACGCGAATTCCCCGGTCTGCCAATCTGCTTCCATAATTTCGGGCAATGCTTTCCAGAAGTGCTTTGGCATCGTTCATATCAGAATACTTGGAAAATATTCGTTGCGCCCCGATATAGGAAAGTGCTACCACGCTACCGCCATCATTCAGCATATCCATCTTGTCGGCATGATGAAGAACGCGATGCAGGGAAATAGCTGATATATCCAGCGTTTGCTGCAGCCAATTGTAGTTCAGGTCTGTATATTCTTGTTTTTTACGCACATTGGGAGACATCCCGATCGCGTGCAAAATAAAATCAACGCCACCACCTAAATGCTCCTCGGTCTTTTTCATGAGTTCCTGGATTTCATCATCTTTAGTCACATCACAGGGGATAATGGGAGCCCCTGTTTCTTCACCTAATGCATCCAACGCTCCCAGCCTGAGTGCTACCGGGGCATTTGTCAGTACAAAGTCTGCGCCCTCTCTCTTACAGGCCAAAGCTATTCTCCAGGCAATACTTCGTTCATCCAAAGCGCCAAAAATAATTCCTTTTTTTCCTTTTAGTAATCCGTAACCTTCGCTCATTTTTTATCAGTTTCTTATTGTTGAATGTATCCGTGGAAATTCACGATAATCTTGGTAAAATGATAGTTATGTATGGATAAAGTGATAAAGTGGGTTTTGCAGAATTTTTTGTAAGGAATTCGGATTTCGTGGCTCTTACTCTAGAAAAAAGAGGTTATATGAATTTCAGAGATTGGAAAAGAGACGTGCATCCCGATATTAAAAATGATGTTTTATGGAAAATTGAAGCATATAGACTGTCACTATATCTGGCAGATTTATGTTGGCTTGATACGCAAAAGATTTTACAAAAGAAGTATTTCTCTATGGCTGATCAGTTAATTAGATCTTCAGGTTCAATAAGTGCTAATATTTCGGAAGGGTATTCCAGAATTTCAAATAAGGAAAAAGCGCGATTTTATGAGATTGCATTTGGATCAGCCCGTGAAGCCCGCGGGTGGTATTTCAAAAGCCGACACATTCTAACCCCTGAACTAGCTGCAAAAAGAATTAACCTGATCACAAAGATCATAAAACTTTTGCTGAATATGATCGCTGACAGAAGAAAAGCTCACAATACCTAAACAGCTTACTTTATTACTCATCACTTTATCACTTTTAACTCTAAAACGAAAACTCAAGCTGCTCCCACACGGTTTCCTCATTCAAATTCAGATTCGAAAGTGTGATTCCAAGCAAACGCACCGGGCGATTACCCACCTCCGTCTCCTCTAGTAATTTTCGGGTTACATCCGTAATATCCAGATACCGGTTGGTGTGGTGGGGCAGCGAATAACTGCGAGTTATGGTATCAAAATCGTCGTAGCGGACTTTTAGCGTGATGGTCTTGCCGGCGGCATTGATCTTCTTCATTCCTTCCGCAATCGTTTGGGCCAGCTCATCCAGGAAATTATGGATCCACTCCAGACTGTCGATATCCTCTGAAAATGTCCGCTCTTTCCCATACGATTTACGCACCCGATGCGGCTTCACCTCCCGATGATCGATTCCCCGAACAATACGGTAGTAAAACCGACCGGATTTCCCGAACGCCTTCACCAGATCAATTTCGCTCCACTTTTTCAGGTCTGCACCTGACTTAATTCCAACCGCATGCATCTTCTTTTGCGTTGCCTTTCCCACACCAAAAAAATCCTCAATAGGCAATTCTTCCAAAAATGCTTCTGCTTTTTCCGGGGTGATTAGGGTAAGTCCGCTTGGTTTATTTACATCCGAAGCCACCTTTGCCAGAAACTTGTTGTGAGCCACTCCGGCAGAGGCCGTCAGCCTGGTTACTTCATATATGCGCTCTTTGATCTCTTTGGCAATCAGCGTGGCCGATGGAATATTTTTGTGATTTTCTGTGACATCGAGAAAAGCTTCATCCAGTGAAAGCGGCTCCACCAGGTCTGTATATTCAAAAAAGATCTCCCGGATCTGCTGGGAGGCTTTTTTATAGGCATCAAACCGGGCTTTCACAAAAATACCATGGGGACAAAGTCGCACCGCCTTTGATGCCGGCATAGCTGAATGGACTCCAAATTTTCGAGCTTCATAACTGCATGTTGCCACTACACCACGGCCACTGGGCGATCCCCCTACGATCACCGGCTTCCCCTGCAATTCCGGATTATCCCGCTGCTCAACTGAGGCGTAAAAGGCATCCATATCAACATGGATAATTTTGCGTATGGGAAACTTGGAATCCATAACATAAATTACACATATAGATTCACTTTAAAAAGCCCCTTTATGATAAGTTTTGGAACAATATTCCTTTAAGGCTCATTTATATAATTAGAATAAGAAAAAACACCCATACAATATGAATACACTACGAAATTTCTTTGCAGTCTCTTTAATGGCTGTGATATTTTTCTTTAGCGGATGTTTTGATAATTCCTCAGGCCCGGATGTTGACGAACCCGACCGCTATTCACATGTATTAAATCCGGGGGCATCAGCCAACGACTTTCTATCTGATGAAAATTTTGATGAGTTGGTAATTGAAATTGACTACATGCCTGGATATGCTCCAAACGACCGTGCTTTGGATAGCCTGCAAGCATTCTTTGAACAAAGATTACATAAAACCTCGGTAACCATTCTTGATCCCACTGAGGTTGAATCTGGTGGGCAAGACCAATACTCCGCCTCCGAAGTCCGTGAACTTGAAGAGCTACACCGTGATGAGTTCAGCAGTGAGCAAGTTTTGGCTGGCTATATGATCATTGTAGACGGGCAATTTGAACAGAACAATGTATTGGGAATTGCCTATTACAATACGTCAAATGCTTTTTTTGGGCCGGCTTATGATGAGGCCTCATCAGGGCTGGGATCTCCGAGCCGATATCAGGTGGAATCCACCTCATTTCAGCATGAATTTGGACACCTTTTTGGTCTGGTGAACATTGAAGGCTCCGGCACCGAGATGCAAACAGATCACCATGATGAGGAACATGGCCATCATTGCGATAACGATAATTGCCTGATGTACTACGCCATGGAGCGTCCCGATCTGATCGCACAATTCTTTGACAGCAATGTGGCTGAACTGGATGCTAATTGTATAGCTGACCTACAGGGCAATGGTGGAAAATAACCCAAATCATTATTTTGCATATGGTTCAAATCTTCATCCTATTCGACTGGAAAGCCGCCTTGGGCAAGTGGATTTTTTTGGGAAGGGGAAGTTGAAGTCCACTGAAATCCATTTTCACAAGCGGGGCAGCGATGGTTCCGGAAAAGCGACCATCCAAAGCACTTCTGATCAAGATAAAATAGCCTGGGGTGCGGTGTATGAACTTTCCAAAAAACAGGAAAAACTACTGGATAAGTTTGAGTCGTTAGGGGCTGGCTACCACAAGACCTATGTTGATGTGGAGATGGAAAATGGAAATATAGCACCTTGCTTTACTTACGAAGGCATGACCGAATATGTTGATTTCAACTCCCTTCCTTTTCATTGGTACAAACAGCTGGTTATAGAAGGCAGCCGGTACCTGAAATTCCCGGAAAATTACATCGACTTTCTTGAGAACATACCTTCTGAAGCAGATCCCAATGATAAAAGAGTTTCTACCAATCGGCGTTTGATCAAGCTTATGAAAGAAAAGAAATAACAGGCTCAGCCATGAGCCTGTTGTGGTCCGAATCTAAACCTTATCCAAAGCCAGCTTGTAGGTAGGATCTTCCATCACATTCACATCAATAATGGCATCTGCATTTTGAAGCATCTTCCGGCAATCTTTGCTCAGGTGTTTTAAGTGAACCGTTTTTCCAACCTTGTTGTATCGCTCTGTAATCTTATTCAAAGCTTCGATAGCAGACATATCCACCACACGACTTTCTTCAAAATCGATAATGATCTCATCCGGGTCGTTTAGCACATCAAATTTGGAATTGAACACGGTAACGGATCCAAAGAAAAGCGGGCCGTAGATCTCGTAATGTTTGATTCCATCCTCATCAATATGCTTGCGGGCACGAATTCTTTTGGCGTTATCCCATGCAAATACCAGCGCAGCAATGATCACCCCGATCAATACCGCAAGAGCCAGGTTATGCAACACGGCTGTGACTAAAGTCACCATCACCATCACAAAAATATCAGAATTGGGCATACGGGTGAATGTTTTTAAACTCGCCCACTCAAAGGTTCCAATGGCCACCATGATCATCAGTCCGGTGAGTGCTGCCATAGGCAACAACTCGATCATCCCCGAGCCAAACATGATAAACACCAGCAACATCACAGCAGCTACAACTCCTGAAATACGAGTACGCGCACCCGAAGAAACATTGATCAAACTCTGTCCGATCATGGCGCAACCGCCCATCCCTGAAAAGAATCCGGAGAAGATATTTGCTGTTCCCTGAGCTACCGCTTCCTTATTTCCATTTCCGCGGGTTTCGGTGATCTCATCAATAATATTTAGCGTCAGCAAACTCTCGATCAGTCCAACCCCAGCCATGATAGCAGAATAGGGTAGAATGGTCATAAAGGCTTCCCAGGTAAATGGAATCTGCGGAATATGGAATGGCGGAAATCCTCCCTGAATGGAGGCAATATCGCCCACGGTCTTAGTCTCGATCCCAAATACCACAACGATCGCAAAGATGGTTAAAATGGCAACCAGCGAAGCGGGAATTTTCTTACTGAATTTTGGAAGTCCCCAGATTATGGCCATGGTTAGAATCACCAATCCGAGTAAAACATAGAGTGACTGTCCGGTCATCCAGTCTCCGGATGGAGTTTTAAACTGATCCAGCTGCGACATAAAAATGATAACAGCCAGGCCGTTCACAAACCCAAAAATTACGGGATGAGGAACAAGGCGCATCAGCTTTCCGAGCTTCAGCATACCGGCACCAACCTGGATCAAACCGGCCAAAACAACCGCTGCAAAAATGTATTCAGGCCCGTGGGAAACGGCCAGAGCCACCAACACTACCGCCACCGCACCTGTTGCTCCGGATATCATACCTGGACGACCACCGATGATGGAAGTAACCAGCCCCATCATAAAGGCTGCATACAAACCGGTAAGGGGAGAAAGTCCTGCGATCATCGCAAAAGCAACGGCCTCCGGAATTAATGCCAGCGATACTGTTATACCCGCTAAAACTTCAGTTTTGTAATCGATCTCGTTATTGAAACCGAATAGGTCTAAATACTTTTGCATAAAATTTTGGTCGTACTAAGGTGTAAATTTATTCTTGAAATGGGTTCTGAATTGAGATGAGCTTTATTAAAGAAGAGGAAATCTCAGAACCGTTGAATATTGGACTCCAAAATTACGCAACTATTTAACGGCTTTGTATAGACAGGGGGAGTTTTTCGTGTTATGAAATCATGAACATAGTTGCATCTCAGTAAATTAAAATTGGAAGCGGTTTTCCAAAGAATTAGTCGATAAGCCTTTTATGAATTTTATGTGAACAAATAAAAAAATGCCTCTCATTTAGTAAAAAAGAGAGGCATTTAAAAAATTTCTTTAAGTGATTTTTCAGAATTTTGTGCGAACTTACCCCTGCTTGAATTTGAAGAGGTTCTCGGCACCAACCTTATCCTCGCCCTGACTCAGCGCATACTGCGAGTCAAAAAGCACAATGGGATTTTCTTCCATATCCTTGGTGACATGGGTTGAATAACTTGCAGCCAGCTTCTCCATCACATCATCGCGGTTGTTGGGCAGCCACCGGGCACAAAAATACGAAACCGGCGTTTTGATAAGTTCAACTCCATATTCCGTCAACATGCGGTGCTCTACAACTTCAAACTGAAGAACTCCTACCGTCCCCAGTAATAATTCATTCCCAACACCATTCGGTACCTCAAATACATGAACCACCCCTTCCTCGGAAAGCTGCCTCAAACCTTCGCGTAGTTGTTTTCTCTTGAAGGGATCTTTGGTCGCTACTTTCTGAAAATGCTCTGGCGTAAACAACGGGATAACATCAAACTTCACTTCATTCTTTTCGTAGATGGTGCTTCCAATACGGAATGAACCAGGGTTGAAGATCGAGACGATGTCGCCGGGATAAGCTTCTTCCATGAGCTGTCGGTCGTCGCCCATTAGCGTATGCGGGGTAGACATTTTTACCTTTTTGTTGATGCCCGCTACCGTCACCTGCTGCCCCCTTTCAAACTTCCCGGAAGCCACCCGGATAAAGGCCGCACAATCGCGGTGATCGGGATTCATGTTGGCCTGCATCTTAAAGATGAAACCAGAGAAACCATCATTCAGGTCACGAGAAACTCCGTCTGGAGTTTTATACTGTTGCGGATGCGGTGCTAACTGATGGAAGTAATTCAGAAATACATCCAGCCCAAAATTATGAAGCGCAGACCCAAAGAAAACAGGCGTTATTTTACCGCTTGCGTAGGCCTGCCGATCCATGTTTTCATACATGTCATCGATGAGCATGACCTCTTCTTCAAAAGCTTCCCTTTCCACCTGCGACATCACGGATTTTTCAAGCGCTTCTTCCAGATCAAGGACTTCTGTGACAGCTTTCTTGGCCCCGTGCTCTGATTTTTCATACATATGCACTTTCTTGCCGATCACATCATAGATACCCTGAAACTTCCGTCCGTAACCCATCGGCCAACTTGCCGGCACCGCTTCAATTCCCAACTTGTTCTCAATATTACTAAGAATTTCCAGCGGCTCCATACCGGGGCGATCACACTTATTCACAAAAGTGATAACGGGCACTTCACGAAGCTTACAAACTTCGAACAACTTCTCGGTCTGTTCCTCCACGCCTTTGGCCACGTCAATCACCATCAGGCCACTGTCGGCAGCAACGAGCGTTCGGAGCGTGTCTTCAGAAAAATCCTTGTGACCGGGGGTATCCAGTAAGTTGTATTTGATATTATCTTTTTCAAACCTAAGTACGGAAGAAGTCACGGAGATCCCGCGTTCCTGCTCAATCGACATCCAGTCGGAGGCCGCGTGTCGGCTCGCTTTTCTGGCACGGATGGAACCGGCCTCGTGCAGGGCTCCACCATACAGCAATAGCTTTTCGGTGAGGGTGGTCTTACCCGCATCGGGATGGGATATAATGGCGAAGGTGCGTCGCTTCTTCGCTTCTTTTGTAATTTGGGATTCGGCAGTGGCCGTACTCATAGTGTCTCGCTCAGCTTGATTGAAGCCTTAAAGATACGGCCTTTTCGTTGAAGTTTGTAGTGTAGTGATATGGTGATTTGGTGATGAAGTGATTTAGTGATTTTTGGGAAGCGTAGAACGACTCGCTGAGTCGTTTATGCTGGAATTGGGCTTGATCCTTCTCGAAGCCAAAGTAAATTATTATCTGCCTCTTGCCTAACGCTTTGCATGGGCACGAATTTCTGCTCCATTAAAAGATATTGACTGGTTTTTTACCCCCTTTCTTTTGTACCGACAAAAGAAACAAAAGCTCCCGGCTGCGAAAAAAGAGCTAAAGCTGACTCCATTCCGCTAAAATAAATCAATGCTACTTCGCGTGAATTGCTTGCTTCTTAATTTCTCAGCGGAATGATTTATTTCTTAACGCTTCACTCCGTCATCTCCTTAACGCTCATTTTTCTAAGGCCGATTTTATAAGTTCACTTCAACTCCCAAACACCAGCCGTTTTACCAGCTACCTCAAAATCTTCTGAGACATTAATCTCCTCAGCAGAAACCACATCAATTCCCATTTCAAAACCATCCAAAATCTCGGCAAACCGATTGCGATCTAACGTAACTGCTTCCTCATTCGCATTCATAACTACCATCACGGTTTGATCTTCATGGACACGAAAGTAGACGTAAGTATTATTTTCGGGGACGAAATGAACGAGTTTGCCTTCGTGGGTTGCGACTGCATCTTTGCGCCATTCGGTGAGCTTGGTGATCCAGTTCAGGATCTCGTTTTCTTTGTCGGTGCGACCTTCTTCGGTGAACACGCTTCGGTCGTCATCGGGCCAGCCGCCGGGCATGGTTTGTCGCCAGCCTTCGTCATCGCCACCGCGGTTTTCGTGAGCCATCATCAGTTCGGTTCCGTAATACACCTGAGGGATTCCGCGTGTAGTCATCAGGAACGCATACGCCATTTTGAAGTAATCTTCGTCTTTGCCCACCGTTTCAAAAATACGTCCCATATCGTGGTTATCCAGGAAAATGACGTTCAGCATGGGATCGGCATACACAAAATCCTGGGAGAGCACATAGTATAATTTGCTGAGTCCGGTCAGCCAGCCGAAATCTTCGTTGAAAGCCTGTCGCGCTGCATTAGCGATCTGGAAATCAGTGACACTTGGAAGATGAGAATCATAGCCGTCATCCACGCCGGGTTCATCATATTGCCAGTAAGCTTCGGCGGGAACGGTATTCACCCACGATTCTCCCACAATATTGAAATTCGGATAAGCCTCTAGCACTTCCTTTGCCCATCGCGCCATGTATTCCTGATCGGGATAGACGTAGGTGTCCATGCGAATACCGTCGATGCCGGAATACTCGATCCACCAGATGGTGTTTTGGATGAGGTAATCGGCCAATAATTCATTTTTCTGATTCAGGTCCGGCATTTCGGGCACAAACCAGCCGTTCATGAGTTTATCCGAATCGTAATCTGAGGCGTAGGGATCAGAACCTACTGCTCCACGAAAATTGGTAGTGCCGTATTTTTCAATATCATGCACCCAATCAGCTGTGGGCAGATCGTCCATCCACCAGTGCTCATCACCAATATGATTGTGGATCATATCCATGATCACTTTCATATCTTTTTCATGCGCCATTTCGATGAGCACTTTGTACTCTTCGTTACTTCCATAGCGCCGGTCTACCCGGTACAGATCCGTAGCGGCATAACCGTGATAGGCCCCATATTCCGGTGCCATATCATTTTCTATAATAGGGGTGAACCAGATGGCGGTCATGCCCAGATCTTTGATGTAACCCAGGTGATCCATCACGCCCTGGATGTCGCCGCCCTGACGTCGTTCAGGATTAGAGCGATCAGCCGTTTCTAACATTCCTTCGATGGAATCGTTTGAAGGATCTCCGTTGGCGAACCGGTCCGGCATCATCAAATAAATGACATCAGATGGATCGAAACCCTGATGTCGGCCTTCGATAGATTCACGGGTTTTGAGCTCGTAGTTAAGCTTCAACTCGTCCTCACCCCGGGACAAAATGATCTCCATTTCACCGGCTTTCGCTTTTTTGGAAATATCAAAATACAGGAAAAGGTAATTGGGGGAATCCACGGCCAGCTGTCGCGTCAATTTCACCCCGGGATAATCAACAGCTGCACGATAATGACCGACTTCATCTCCATAAAGTTGAATCTGGAGTTCGTTGACAGGCATTTGAGTCCACCAAAATGGCGGATCTACCACTTCAATCTCATCCGGCAGCTGGGCCATCGCCAGAATATTCACCGTAAATAATAAGAGCGCTAAGGAAAATACTTTTTTCATAAATCATAGGTTTGTTTGAACGGAGCTATGATAACAAGCTTAAGAACCATTTTCTTATGTAAATGCTTACATGATATTTCAAAGACATATCAATAACCTGGATCTGGCATTTAGATTTCCGCCTTCGCGGAAATGAGTCATTTGAATTATCGGGTTCTATTCTTTAAAAGTGTTTCCCTAACCTAAGGTGTGGTCATCCCCGCGAAGACGGGGATCTAATTGTATTATTGAAAGCCCTCCTGTATCTAAAACTAACTTCAGATCGGGTCAACTTTCCCATTTTGGCAAGTCGGGAAATTTGTACATTTTAGGATCTAATTAACCACTTGATCATTCTTCATCTATGGCGCAATCGATCTTTAAAACATACACCATCAATGAGGGTGAGGATGCGCTTCATCTGAACCTTGACAGCCTGCATGTGTGGATCAAAAAACAAAACCAGGAATTCTGGATCTCGTATTTACATACGGACGACACCTACAGTGCCCCTCAGATAGATGAGCAAACGGAGTGGGAGCGCTGGGCTCCAAAAGGCGATGAGACAGAAGTTCGAGTACGCCCCGTATTCCCGGATCTTCCGGTAGTTGTGAGTTCTGAATATCCCCTGAAGCTAGTTCCTGAAGCAAATATACATGTATATTGTCGTGTTTCGGCATGGATGGAGATCAGCCTGGTGAAATCAAATTATGTACTGCACGAAATTCCCGTTACTAAGCTATCGCGCACCTGGTTTGGCAATACCATGGAAGGGGAATTATGCTATTGGCTGACGAGTAAAGCCCGCCGTAGTTTAGAGCAGGTGGAGGGAAAGCCATACCTGATCAACTGCCCCATTCAGATCACCAATAAATCGCATACAGATCTCAATTTTGAACGATTTTGCTTTCGCGTTGAGCGCCTTGGGATCTATTCTGTCTCAGAGAATTTCTGGGCTGACGAAACAAAGATCTTGTATCATGGTGAAGAGCAGCACAGTGATGTAACCATGACTGGAAAACTTCCTAAATCTTTAGGAAAGGGGGAATTGATCTCCAAAGCAAGAAATCCTGTTTCCAGAAGCCTTGCCACACGTACTTTCAAGATGTTGTTTGATGACACGCTAATTTCATCCAGATAATCCCGGAACCCCCCATGCAACAAGACACTACTTCTGCAATTGCTGATACTACTTCAGCTTTATCAAATATGAACCTGGAAGCATTTATTTCGGAAGAGTTTCTGGCTACTCTGCTTAGATTGGCCATTATTTTTGTAGTAGGCCTCCCGGTAATATTCATTCTGAGGCGCTGGGTGCGCTCGTTCTTTACAAAAAAATATGCCAGTCATTACGGAATGCTGGCCGGCAAGCTCGTTTTCTATACCGGTATTGTAATCCTGATCATTATGGTAATGGGACAGCTTGGCTTTAGTCCTGCCCCGTTGTTGGGCGCTGCAGGAATCCTTGGTGTTGCTTTAGGATTTGCCTCCCAAACCAGTGTGTCAAACATCATCAGTGGATTGTTTTTAATTGCTGAACAGCCCTTTAAAGTGGATGACATCATCATGATCAATACCACCACCGGTACCGTACTTTCCATCGATATGCTTTCGGTGAAACTTCGCACTTTTGACAACAGGTATGTTCGTATTCCCAACGAAATGATCATCAAACAGGAAGTTACCAACATCACGAAGTTCCCCATCCGTCGGTTTAACGCCAATGTTTCCGTAGCCTATAAAGAGGATATTTCCCGCGTTCGGGAGGTGTTGCTGGATGTTGCCGAAAAAAACGAATACGCCCTTTCCGAACCTACACCATTGGTTGTGTTTGATATGTTCGGGGCTTCCTCCATCGATCTTCTATTACTGGTGTGGGCACCTAAAGATGAATTCATTTTATTGAAGAACAGCATCAACGAAGAAGTGAAGGAGCGGTTGGATCAGGAAGACATCGAGATTCCATTCCCACATGTTTCCATTTATTCCGGGGAAGCTTCCAAATCTATTCCTATTGAGTTGATCGGCGGCAAATTGGATGAGTTGAAACCGGAGGATGAAGAGGAAGAGAAGAAGTAGAGTTATCTGAATCGACCTGTTTTGCTAGTATGAGGCGGAGCCTGCCTTTGTCGGCAGACAGGCCTCAGTGAAGCATTCCGCTGCGGAGCAACGGAATGAGAACTAAAGTTCTGAGTTCGGTATTCGATGTTCCTTGTTCAATGATCCCTACCGATTCATATAATCCACCACCAAATAACTCAGTGTGCGGACGCCTAATTTCATTCCGCTTTCATCGATGTAAAAATCCGGGGTATGGTGACCTGCGGCTTCGCGATCCGGTGCTTTTCCTCCAATGAAGAAATAAAATCCAGGGATCTCTTTCTGGAAAAAGGAGAAATCTTCAGCGCCGGTGATAGCATCCATGATCACCGCATTTCCATCAGCTGCTTCTTCTAAAGTCGGTGCCATCATTTCGGTGAGTTGCGGATCATTATAGGTGATGGGATATCCATCGTGGATGGTCAGTGTGGCTTCGGCTCCGTTGCTCTCAGCTGTGTTTTGGATGATGGTCTCAAATCGTTTGAAAATGAGTTGCCTCATTTCTTCATCCAGCGCGCGGATGGTGCCTTCCATTTTCACAGACTCCGGAATGATGTTATGCCGAACACCACCTTCGATCACCCCAAACGTAACCACCGCTGCCTGCTTGGTGAGCTCCATATTTCGACTCACAATAGTTTGTGCATTGTTGATGATCTGAGCCGCCGTCACGATCGGATCCACCCCATTCCACGGCGCCGAACCATGTGCCTGCTTCCCTTTGATCTCCACACTAAAACTGTTCACGCTCGCCATGATTCCTTCTGACCGATAACGCAATGTTCCCACCGGTGTAGCATCGTTGATGTGCAATCCAAAGATCACATCCACTTCGGGATTTTGCAGCACGCCTTCTTTCACCATGAGTTCAGCGCCACCTTCTTCTCCCTGCGGAGCTCCTTCTTCAGCCGGTTGAAAAATGAATTTGATGGTGCCCTTGATCTGCTCTTTGTTTTCGGTGAGGATCTTGGCCACGCCCATCAGCATGGCGATGTGCGTATCGTGTCCACACGCATGCATCACCCCAACTTCTTTGCCCTGATAGATTCCCGTAGCTTCGGATTTGAAGGGAACATCGGTGCGTTCGGTGACCGGAAGTCCGTCAATATCGGCTCGAAGTCCAATGACCGGTCCGGGCTGACCGCCTTCCAGCAATGCCACTACTCCGGTGTGAGCCACTTCGGTTTCTACTTCCAATCCCAGTTCATTCAGGTAATCTGCGATGTAAGCAGCCGTTTCAAATTCCCGGTTAGAGAGCTCGGGGTTTTCGTGAAAATGACGCCGCCATTCGATGACTTGTTCTTCAATTTCATCAGCTCGTTCATCAATAATTTGTTTGAACTGATCTTGAGCCAAGGCAGGAATAGTAAAAACAGAGATCAGTAACAGCAGCAGCATCTTTTTCATAGGAATATCGGTTTGGGAAAGTTGAATCCGATATTAACTAAACCGGCTCACAAATAAAAAATCTCGTCCAGTTCGAAAATGTGGTAACCCGGCGGACATTTATGTAGTGAGTTGATCATGCCCTGAGCCACTGTTCTTCCGAGAATGGGTCGATATTTTTTCAATCCGGGAATTTTGGTGACGAATTTCATAAAGAACATCCCGATGGATTCACCCAGGCGGCTTTCATTTCGCTCGCCTGCCAAAATGGATGGACGCATGATCGTGATCACTTCAAAAGAAAGGTCCTTTACATCACGATCCAATTCACCCTTTAATCGGGAATAGAATACTTTGGATCGGTGGTCGGCGCCGGCCGAAGAAACCAGTGAATATTTCTTCACCCCATTTTTGGCCGCTGCCTTGGCAGTTTCAAACTGATACGTGTAGTCGATGTTGTATTGCTTCTCTTGACTTCCCGCTTTTTTGATGGTGGTACCAAGAGCCGAATAAAGTTCGTCACCCGTCAACTTCAGCTTCCAGTCATCAATGGCATCGAAATCAACGATATGTTCTTCCAATTTGGGATGCTTGATCCCTGTGCTTCTGCGATGGAACACTTTCACTTTTGAGTAGCGATCATCCCTCAAAAGAAGATCCAGAACTTCCGAACCTACCAGTCCCGTTGCTCCTATGACGATCGCCGTTTTACTCATCGATCAGTATTCCTCTTTGCAGTTTTCTCGAAGCATAGTCAATACATGCTGAAAGTCATCCGGAAGTTCAGAATCAAAGCGAACCATTTCTCCGGTGGAAGGATGTTCAAATCCCAGGGTTTTAGCATGAAGCGCTTGCCGGCCCAATCCTGTGATCAGATTGTGGAACATCGCTTTTCGAGAACCGGTGTTGGGACCGTAGCGAACGGAGGTTCCGCCATAGGTTGGATCCCCAAATACATGATTCCCCATATGAGCAAAATGAACACGGATCTGGTGGGTTCGCCCTGTTTCCAGTTTTACTTCCACCAGGCTCAGATAATCAAAATACTCCAGAACTTTATAATGAGTGACCGCAGACTTTCCATTTCCGGGCGCTTTCACGGTCATCAGTTTACGGTCTTTCTTGGAACGACCAATATCTCCTTCGATGGTTCCTTCCTCATCCGGAGTTCCCCACACGATGGCCCAGTAGGTTCGTTCCACATCTTTTTCCTGGAACAAGCCGCTTAGTTTGGCCAGAACATCATCTTTCTTCGCCACCACCAACAATCCGCTGGTATCCTTATCCAAACGATGCACAATGCCAGGGCGCAGATTTTCGTCTTCTTCATCGCCGGCCAGTTCATCCACGTGATACATTAAACCATTTACGAGCGTGCCCGTCCAGTTTCCATAGGCCGGGTGGACCACCATATCGGCGTCCTTGTTTACAATGATGATGTCGTCATCTTCATATACGATCTCCAGTTCCATTTTCTCCGCTTTAGCTTCCGGCGGTGGTGGCTTTGGGATCTCAATATAGATCTCATCGCCGGGCTGCATGATATAGGAAGTTTTTTCCTTATTCCCGTTCACGGTTACGTGTCCTTCTTTGATGGCCTCCTGAACTTTGGTCCGCGAAGCATTCTCCACAAACGAAGTGATATACTTATCCAAACGGATATCCGTGTGTTGTCCCTCAGGAACAGTGTGTTCGTAAATTGTTGACTGTCGATCTTTACCGGCTTTCTTTTCCATGCTCTTAAGGTAAGCAGATTTAGGCTTTGTTTTATCGAAGAAGAAATTTTGTAAGGAATTGGTTTCTCATCGCTCTTACTATAGAATTCAAAATGAAAAATTTAAAATTTAAAATGGGTTGCTATGAAAGAGAATGTTATTCAGGGTAAAAGCTTTGATTTTGCTCTCACAATTATTTCGCTTTACAAAATTCTTCAAAAGGAACGGGAGTACATTATTTCTAGTCAATTGTTAAGATCTGGCACTAGCATAGGTGCAAATATTGAGGAAGCCATTGCTGGTCAGTCAAAAAAAGATTTTCTGCACAAGGTTTCTATCTCTTTAAAAGAAGCTCGTGAAACCCGATATTGGTTACGTTTGCTGAAAGAGAGCAAACTGACGAATTATGACCTTGATGTGTATCTTAATGAATCGCTAGAGTTGATCAATATTCTGTCAGCAATAGTCAAAACTACAAGACAACGGCTCGACTAATTTTTCATTTTGAATCTTTAATTTTGAATTAACCATGATCAAATCACTTTACATAAAAGATTTCGCCCTCATTGATGAGTTGGAGGTTGAGTTTGAAGAGGGGTTTAATATTTTGACCGGGCAGACCGGGGCGGGGAAGTCTATCATTATCGGGGCGCTGAATATGATCTTGGGTGAGCGGGCTGATACCGATGTGATCCGACGCGGAGCTGATAAAGCCATTGCTGAAGCCACCATGCGGGTTGGCAAAGAAGAGGAATTGAAAAGCTTGTTTGAAGAAAATGAAGTTGAATTCAGCGAATTTGTGATCCTTCGGCGTGAAATTAGGGGAACAGGAAGCCGGGCGTTTATCAATGATACTCCGGTGAATATCAGCGTACTTAAAGCAGCCGGCGACCTGCTGGTAGACTTACATGGACAGCACGATCATCAGTTATTATTGAAAGAAGAAAATCACCTTGGGGTGATCGACGGTTTTGGGGAAATTGATCCGATCCTGAAAGGCTATAAAGCTGAGTACCGGAAAATGCAGGAATTACAAAAAGAGCTTCGATCGCTGAAAAAGCGTGAACATGAGCTTCAGGAAAAAACAGAGCTCTATCGTTTTCAGGTGAACGAACTGGAAGAAGCCCGACTGGGCGAAATTGATCTTGAGCAGCTGGATTCCGAAATGAATTTACTGGATAACGCCGAAGTGCTCGACCAAAAAGCAGGTGCCATTTCCGAAATGGCCGATTCTGATGACGGCAACATCATTCAGCTCCTCAACTTTTTGAAGCTGAATTTAGAAGACCTCTCCCGTATTGAACCGGAATTCAACAATTACCTAGAGGAAATAAATGCAGCACGGGTAAGTGTTAATGAAGCCATTGCTTTTGCAGAACGGTATCGAAACAGCATCGAGTTCAACCCAAAGCGACTGGAAGAATTACGTCAGCGACAATCGGAGCTGAACCGACTGCAGAAAAAATACCAGCGTAATCTGCCGGAACTCATCAAATATCTGCACGAAATACAACGCGAGCTTTCTATTGCCGATAATTTTGATCTCGAGATCGAAAAGCTGGAAGAAAAAATTTCCACACAGGCTGAAGTACTGAAAGAACACGCCATTTCTCTTCACCAAACAAGAGAACGAATCGGCGAAAAATTATCTGAACAGATTCAGAAGGAGCTCGCCAAAGTGGGAATTCCGCATTCCAAGATGGAGGTCCGCGTAGACTGGATGCTTTCCGATAGCGGCTGGATCGAAGTGGAAGGCAAAACCATCGACTGTACCGAAACCGGCTGCGACGATGTGCGCCTCTATATCTCTACCAACAAAGGCGAGGAGCCAAAGCCACTGGCCAAGATCGCATCAGGTGGAGAGATCAGTCGCGTGATGCTGGCGCTGAAATCCATTCTCGCCAAAGAACACAGTCTGCCCGTCATGATCTTTGATGAAATTGATACAGGAATCAGCGGTGAGATCTCAGAAAAAGTGGGGGCTTCCATGCGGAAACTATCGGAGCACTGCCAGATCATTGCGATCACGCATCAGCCCCAAATTGCGAGTCAGGCCCACAAGCATTACAAAGTGGCCAAAGCCGAAGAAGGCGAGCGAACCGTTTCCCGCATCATTCCGCTTTCCGATGAAGAACACATCCACGAAATTGCCAGCCTGATGAGCGGTTCCCAGATCACCGATTCCGCCCTGACCAGCGCCCGCGAACTGATCGAGAAGAATACGTTTAAGAATTAGTTATTAAAGCTTAGTTTTCAATCGCAATTAAAAATACTATTATCAATTCTATCAGTTGACAATGGAATTCTGATTCTATCACTATTCTTAAGTATCTCTACATTAATCATTGATTTGAAACAATCTTCACAATCATCAACGATTTTTATTTTACCCCAAATACCCAACTGTAAAATAGCATTAGCTACTTCCTTATAGTCTTCCAGCTTTGGCTCAAAAAACCATCTCGAGTTTTTAAAAATAAAGTTAACTGGAATATGATTATCGAGACTTTGATTATAAATTTTTAATAAATTTTCAACCAATAGTTCATCTAATTCATCTATGTTTTTAACATATACTTCTGTTCTTACATTGTTACATTTTTTTATAGAATTTAAATTTATATTTGAAATTCTATTTTTATGATAGAAGTATATTTTATTATTATAAAGTTCTATTACTTTTCCTAGCCCAAAAAATCCAAGTTCTCTAAACTCTTTTTCTGAATAGTTATATTCTAATAATAATTGTCCCCGTAAATATGAATTTACTTGCAAAATTATTGTATTGTCTTCACTCCCTTTAACCACTGACAGTATTGATTTATAAGTTGGTGAGAACTTGTATTTAAACAAAGATTCAATATTTGAATTACCATTAAAACTCCTATCAATTTCATTTCCCAAAGATTTTGTTTCCATATTTGGGATACTTATTAATTCAAGAATATCATCTTTATATAAATAAAAATAGTTTTTATAAGGGTAGTATATTATAGAAATATCATCAATGCTTTTTGTCTTCTTTTGATCATATAATGGATTTAACTCCTCTTTTTCCTCAAACCTAAATAGGTAATTTTTTTGTGTGTCATCTGCATTAAATACCTTTTCGGAAGTAAAATATTTACCTACAATCTTCTTGCCTTCATCTTCTGAAAACTTTGGGGTGATTTTAAAGCTTAATAGAGTATCATTGTAATGAAATATATCTGTTGGATAATCCCTTATAATTGTTTCATTTATTATAGTAAAATCTTTCGTATCAACTTCTAAAATTTTAGCCCCCCGCTTATCTAATATGTATAGAGTTTGATCGATTAGAGTTATTTCAATATTAGGTGATGAAAACTCTCCGGGACCTCTACCTTTACCACCAATTTCTTTAATGATGCTACCATTTGTATCTATTTTTGCTACTTTTTCTTCTCCTTTTATTATCGCAAAGAAGTTTTTGCCATCAAATAGAACATCATCCAAATTTGGCAAGCTGTCTTGCCCAAATAAATTGGTACTACTAAATGTACCAATCAACATTATTGACACTATAAATTTTATCAAGTTCAAAAAAAATGGGTGCAAATAACTTCTTAAATATCTACACCCATTGAATAGATTAACCATATTTAACCACACGAATTTGCTGCGTCCACACAATAGTCATTTAAAAAAGCTTGATAAAGCTCCCATGAATATGTTCCATTTTGATATTGCTCGTCAGCTGTAATTGCGCAATTAAGGTATACATCCATTGGGTCACACATATATGCAGAGGAATTTCCAACAAATAGTATTAAAGCGAATAAAATAGTACCGAAAACCTTTTTTTTCATTTTCTATGTATTTGTTAATGGTTATTTTTAATCTAATTATATATATATGCCAATATTATATATAATAATGAAATTTATATACATAGGTCTCAACTTCATTAGACCCTCATTATTGAATAGAGAAAATATACTTGTCTACCCATATTCATAGCTATCGGAAAGAAATAAGCTGTTTGAAGCTGAGTTTTAGATCAGGATAAATAATTTGTATGGCAATAGCGGTTCCCAGATCACCGATTCCGCCCTCACCAGCGCCCGCGAACTGATCGAGAAGAATACGTTTAAGAATTAATCATTTTTTGATGTGAATACACCGTAGAGACGCAAGATTTTGCGTCTCTACGGTGTATTCACAAAAATAGTTTACAAAATGGCTCGGGCAATCAAAGAAGCAGGGTGTTCAGCCTTCCGATCTACCCCATCTTTGATCTGATGTCGGCATGAGAACCCGGGGGCACAAACTTCATCTTCTTGATTATTACGTAACGCCGGGAACAAGACCAACTCCCCAATTTCCTGCGAGACGTCGTAGTGGTCTTTCTCATAGCCGAAACTACCCGCCATTCCACAGCAGCCGGTATCAAGGACTTCCACCTCATATCCCGCAGATTTAAGAGCTTCTACCGTTGGTTCGTTTCCAACCAAGGCTTTGGCGTGGCAATGTCCGTGCAGCATCACTTTCTGGGTTGAACCGGATTCCGGAATTCGATCTTTGTTGTTTGCTACAAATTCTTCAAATGTAAAAGACTGCTGAGCTAATTTATTGGCGATTGGCAACTCTTCAGAGTCGCACAGTTCCATGAACTCATCCCGTAAAGTCAAGATCTCGGAAGGTTCCAATCCTACGACCGGAATGCCAGCTTCTATATATGCTTCAAATTCCTGCAACACCTTTTTGGTGATTGATTTTGCCTCTTTTAAAAATCCTTTAGAAAGTTGCGGGCGACCGGTTTCCATTGCTTTTGGGACGATTACCTCAAAGCCCATTTTCTCGAGCACATTCACCGCATCCATCCCAATTTCAGGATCATTGTAGTTGGTGAACAAATCTACAAAGAGTACCACTTTATCCTCTGAGCAGACCATACCATTTCGCTGATGTTTTTTGAATAAGGAACGAAAGGTTTTGGGAGCAAACTTAGGCAGATCACGCCGCGCATCAATGCCGAACACATTCTCAAACACCCATTTTCCAGGTTTTGCAGCAACTACTTTATTAGCTAAAGTTGGAGTAAGAGAAGCCAGTGGAAACAACTTTCCGGCATCCGCAAAAAAGCGTTCTGAAAGTTTGGAGCCATTTTGCTCGTGCCAGCCGTTCAGAAATTCGGCTTTCATTTTGCCCATATCCACATTGGCCGGACATTCACTTTTACAGGCCTTACAGCTCAGGCACAGGTCCAGCGCTTCTTTCAGTTCTTTGGAAGCATATCCATGAGGATCTTCCCCTGCAAAAACCTGACGGAATACATTCGCACGACCACGGGTAGAATCTTTTTCCTCTTTGGTGGCCATATACGAAGGACACATCGTTCCGCCACTTTCGGCCAGCTTGCGACAAACGCCAGCACCATTGCATAATTCCATGGCACTGCCGAATTCTCCTTCTTTTCGCCACGCAAAAACAGTTTCCGGATCCGGTCGCTTGTAATCGGGAGAAAATCGCAGATCTTCGTCAATGGGTTTTGGGTTGACGATCTTGCCGGGATTGAAAATGTATTCCGGATCCCAGATCTCCTTCACTTGCTGTAAAACAGGGAGCATTTCCTCCCCCAGGATCTTTTTGATGTAGGGAGCCCGCACGCGACCATCACCGTGCTCGCCGGAAAGTGAACCGTTGTATTTGGTCACCAGATCAGCGATCTCATCGGCCATCACTTTCATCTTGTTCAAACCGGCTTCAGAAAAAATATCGATCTGTGGACGCAAGTGAAGTTCTCCCACCGAAGCATGCGCATAAAACACACAATGTGTATCGTGTTTGGCGAGGATCTGCTCAAATTCCTTTACGTATTCCGGCAGGTCCTGAACGCGAACAGCGGTGTCTTCACAGAAAGAAGGCGAGCGGCCGTCCTCGCCAAGTCCCATCAACAGGCCCAATCCCGCTTTACGCAGATCCCAAACGCGCTTCATTTTGTCGGCTTCCGGGATGATAGGATAGGCATACCCCAGCTCTTTCTTCTTCAACACCTCAGCCAGCTTTTCGGCTTTTTGCTGAAGTGCATCGGGTTCATTTCCTTCAAATTGTGTGATCAGAATGTAACGTGGCTCGCCTTCCAGAAAGAACCGGTTTTTGCTTTGCTCGATATTGCCTTTGGTGGCATCCATTATGATATGGTCGACCAGTTCAACTGCAGCAGGCTCATAATTCACGATCTCAACGGCCGCTTTCATGGCTTCTTCCAGTGACTCAAATTGCGGTACGATCACCAGCTTATGTTTATCCAGCGAACTCAGGTCAAGTTTGGCAGAAGCCGTCATGGCCAGGGTACCTTCACTTCCGCACAGCAATTCACAGAGATTGAACTTACGTCCGTTTGGCGTGAAGGGCTGCATCTCCAGCATCTTATCCAATGCGTAACCTGTATTCCGGCGAATGATATCTTTATGGGGATAACTCTTCTCGATCAGCTCCCGGTTTCGCTCCAGCAATTTCAGCATGGAGCGGTAGATGTGTCCTTCGAGGTTATCGAGCTTTTTCTTGGCTTCCAGTTCATTGGAAGTCAATGGTTTGAACACCGCTTTTGAACCATCGCTCAAAATAACTTCCACTTCCAGCGTGTGTTCGCGCGTGGTTTGGTATTTGATGGAAAAGGAGCCGGACGAATTATTCCCGATCATCCCACCCACCATACAGCGATTGGTAGTTGCAGTATCAGGACCGAATAAAAGCTGAGATTTGGCTGCTTCCCGGTTCAGTGTATCACGGATCACCCCAGGCTGAACATGGGCCGTTTTGGAATTTGCATCGATCTCCAGAATTCGATTCATAAAACGGGAAACATCCATGATGACACCACCACCGGTCGTTTGTCCGGCCAGACTGGTACCCGCACTGCGAGCCGTGACAGTAAAGCCTTCGAGGTTGGCCTGCTTTACCAGCGTCTGAATGTCATCGATAGATTTTGGAAAGGAAACGCCTTCCGGGACTTCCTCATACAAAGAAGCATCCTGGGCGTATAATTTACGTGTGAGTGAGTCGCGTTGAATCAAAATATCTCCTGCTGAGTGAGGCAATAGTTTGAGGCTAATTCGGGATAATTTCAACGCAAATTTTGAGTATTTCTGAATCGAATGATCCGTTTTTAGGAGGTATTCTTTTTTTATACTGAAGCTGAACCCAAAACACGATCATGGCTCAAAAACGAACTGCTTTAACTTCCGAAGAAAAATCAACCTTAGACCAACTTCTTGAACCCATACTCGAACCGGCTGTCTTTCATCTCGGCTCCGAAGATCATCACGTAAAAAGATACGATAAGCGACAGCAGATGTATGGAGGCGAAGGCACCGTCTATTTGCTGCAGATGTTTGAAGAGGGAGAGTTGGTGAACAATCGCATTGGTGCTTTTATGGTGTTGCCCACTTCCGGCGACAGCTGCGGATTTCACACTCACGGAACCCGCAACGAGCAGGAGATCTACCTGGTGATGAGCGGTAAAGGCGAATACCTGGAAAAAGACGAATGGGAAAGTCCGGCCCGAAGCTATCCCATCCAAAAGGGAAACTTGACTACGGTTCGCGGTGAAGCATTTCATGCTGTACAAAACACCGGAGATGAACCGCTGGTCATTTTTGTGATCACAACTAATGAGCCGGATGATTCTTCCAGCAAGTAGAGCCTTCACTGAGTCCGCTTGAATGAGCTCTTCAGCGAAGCAATTTCCTAAATTCAACACCGCACAAGCAGACGCTTGCGCTAGTTCTCGGTTTTAGGGTTGCCTCATAAAGAAGCTCATTATCCCTTCTTCTCCGCAGCCTCATTCGCCATAAAATACAGCTGCATAATTCGGATCTGATCGTAACCGATCTTCTTGTTCATCCGGTCGTACACCACTTTCAGCATGTGAGAACCTTTTTCGTCAAAGATCTTGATGATCTCATCCTGTTGTCGGAGTGAAAGTGAAGTAGCCTCTGTGATTCCATCCAGCCGGAGATCATTTCCCTCCTTAAGGTAATCCTTGAGGTGATTCAGTATCGTGACTTCCTTCACCCCATGTTCTTCTGCCAAATGCGCTATCGACTGTCCTTTATTGAAGGTCTTCCCAATTCGCTGATGAAGTTCTACATTTTCCAGCTCTTCTGCTTTTTCCTGAAGCGTTTGCTCCTTGGATTCGATGTCGTGCTCGGCGGTATATTTCTTGATCACGCCGATAAATGCGGAACCGTATCTCTTCACTTTCACATCACCGACACCGTAAAGTGGCAGCAGATGTTCTTTGTCTTTGGGATAGTAATAAGCCATTTCCATGAGCGTGGTATCCGGGAAAATGGTGTATGGAGGAATGCCTTTTTCGTCGGCGAGATTCTTCCGTTCCTTCCGCAGAATTTCGAACAGGTCTTCATCATATTGCGCTTCCACTTCGTTGGCCACGCGGGAAGCCTCTTCGGTAGACATCGCCGTGGCAGTGCGATCGAGCGTACCAAATACGTTTTCATCTCCACTGATAACCGACCGTCCCTTGTCTTTGACGATCAATTCTTTGTGCTCACCTTTGGCCAGGTAATCCTGACGAATGAGCATCCGTGATAACTGATCCCACTGATCTTTAGACCATTCTTTTCCGGTTCCGTAAGAATCCAGTTTATCGTGTTCCAGCTCCAGAACTTTTTGCGCTTTGGAACCGCGCAGCACATTGATCACCTGCGTTTTTCCGTATCCTTGTTCCATTTCTGAAATACACTTCAGCATTTTTTGGGCCTGCAGGGTGAAGTCTTCTACATCCTCATCTTTTGACAGGCAGTTGTCGCACATCCCGCATTCATCCTTGGGATATTCTTCCCCAAAATATTTCATCAGTGGAATTCGTCGACATTTTTTGGTCTCGATGAATTTTACAAGATCATCGAGATGCTTTTCAGCGATCTCTTTTTCCTGTCCTTCTTTTTTGTTGATGAAATACTTGATCTTATGACGGTCGTTATAGCTGAACAGCATCACACAATCCGAACGAAGTCCATCACGACCGGCACGACCGATCTGCTGATAATACTGCTCGATGTTCTGCGGCATGTCATAATGCATCACAAAGCGCACATTCGGCTTGTTGATACCCATCCCAAAAGCAATGGTGGCCACAATGATCTGTACATCATCCCGAATAAACTGCCGCTGGTTGATGGCGCGGTCACGATCCGAAAGCCCCGCATGATAGGGTTTCACCGAATAGCCTTCATCATCCAGCTCCTGATAGAGCTCGTCTACCTGTCGGCGCGAAATACAATAAATGATCCCTGACTGATTTTTGCGGGTGTACAAGAAATCCAGCACCTGATTCGTGGCGTCGTCTTTATCGGCAATTTTAAGGAACAGATTCGGGCGATCGAAACTGGCAATAAACTCTTCGGAATCCTTGAATTCCAGCGTGTTCATGATGTCTTTTCGAACACGTGGAGTGGCCGTTGCAGTCAGTGCCATGCAGGTTGCATTGGGGAATAACTCCTTACGAACGGTAGCCAATTCGCGATAATCCGGACGAAAGTCGTGTCCCCATTCCGAGATACAGTGTGCCTCATCCACGGCGAAAAGATCGACTTCAATATCTTGCAGCAGCTCTTTGGTCTTGTCCATGAGCAAGGTTTCCGGAGCAATATAGAGCAACTTTGCCTTGCCCTGCAGCACCTGCCGGCGGTTATATCCGTAGGCTTCCGGGGAAAGCGAGCTGTTCAGGTGAACCGCATTAATATCATATTCCCGAAGTTGCTCCACCTGATCTTTCATCAATGAGATGAGTGGGGAAACGACTACGGTCAGTCCGTCGAACAACAGTGCCGGAATTTGATAGCAGAGGGACTTCCCTCCACCGGTGGGCATAATTACAAGTGCGTCTTTTCTCTCGAGTGCCTGACTAATGACATCTTCCTGAAGGGGGCGGAAAGTGTCGTAGCCAAATGTTTCTTTTAGGGTAGTTTTTGCCTTAGTGATCATAGGGAGTTTTTCGATCGCTGATTTCTTTGATTGCGCTGATTATAGTTCTCTTGCTATTGCTGTGTTAATATAAGTCTTTTGAATTGCAGGCTTTCCGTTCCAAAATTGATGAGTAAACCAATTTCCTTTTTATAAGCTTCCAAGTAATTCAGTACTTGATTGAAATTGCCTTTGTCCAATTCACTTATTGCTTTGAGCTCTAAAAATACGGCATTTTTTACAATAAAGTCAGCCCGTCTTAGTCCAACCTGAACTCCATCATATATGATTGGAATATCAACCTCTCTGGAATAACTCAGTCCTGTTTTGTCCATCTCATATGCTAAAGCCCGCTGATAGATCACCTCCGGATATCCCGGACCTAAGCCGGAATGAACACGCATTGCACAGCCAATGATGTCACCCGTAATTTCGCTGTGTTTATAATCCTTATTTACGGATTTTGATTGATAAGATTTCATAAGAAGTACCTCGATTTAATTTACTCTTTTTATAGTAAGAGCATTTTCAAGGCAACTCCTTACAAAATTGTTCGAAATCTAATCTGTGAACACCAAAAAATCAGCGCTATCTGTGAAATCAGCGATCGCAATAACCCCCACTCTACTTGGAGAGATACAGGCTCTTAAACTCGTACGGTTTCTTAAAGTGATCATCATTGAAATCCTTGGCGAAATAGATACTCTCGCCCGTTGATTTCATTTCAGGCCCCAGCTCTTTCTTCACTTCCGGGAACTTATCGAATGGAAACACCGGCTCTTTGATGGCCCAGTTTTCCAGCTTCGAAGTCAGGTCGAATTCTTTGAGCTTGGCGCCCAACATCACTTTTACACCAATGGCTGCTTCCGGACGCTGTGTGGCTTTAGCCAGGAACGGGATGGTTCGGGTAGTCCGTGGATTGGCTTCCAATACATATACTTTGTCATCTTTGACAGCATACTGTACGTTCAGGAATCCGAGAATTTCCATGTTTTCGGCAATTTTCAGCTGATGATCTTCGATGGTTTTGATGATCTCATCACTTAGAGAGTACGGAGGAAGCACCGCAGTTGAATCACCGGAATGAACACCAGCCGGCTCTATGTGCTGCATGATCCCTGCAATGTGAAGCTGATCTCCGTCATATACTGAATCCACATCCACCTCTATAGCTTGCTCCAGATATTTATCGATGAGGAAGGCATTTTCGGGATGTGTCTTCAGGATGTTAGCTACATATTTTCGGAGCTCTTCTTCCTTCACAGCGATCCGCATGCCCTGCCCACCCAATACGTAACTTGGGCGAATAAGCACCGGGTAGCCGATCCGGTCAGCGATCCTGATCGCTTCTTCAACTTCATGGGCTGTTCCATATTCAGGAAATGGAATATCCAGTTTCTTCAGGAATTTCGAGAACTCGCCTCGGTCTTCCGCAAAATCGATCATCCCAAAATCGGTTCCAAAGATCTTGATGCCCTCTTCCACAAATCGTTTTCCGAGCTTGAGTGCTGTTTGTCCGCCAACTTGTAGGATAACCCCTTCCGGCTGTTCATGGTCAATGATATCCAGCACGCGTTCCCAGTATACCGGCTCAAAGTAGAGCTTATCGGCAAAGTCGAAGTCGGTAGAAACGGTCTCAGGGTTACAATTCACCATAATGGCCTCATAGCCCATTTCCTTTGTAGCCAAAACGGCGTGCGTACAGGAGTAATCAAACTCGATTCCCTGCCCAATTCGGTTCGGGCCACTTCCAAGAATCAGCACTTTTTTCTTATCGGTTACTTCACTTTCATTCTCACCTTCATATGCGGAATAGTAGTAAGGCGTTTGCGCCGGGAATTCAGCCGCACAGGTATCTACCATTTTGAAGGATGGAGTGAGCCCAAGTTCTTTTCGGCGATCACGGACTTTCTTATCGTCTACTTTCTCACCGCTCTTACTGAGCAGGTAGGCGATCTGCGAATCTGAAAATCCGGCTTGCTTCAGCTCAAAGAAATCGTCTTTGGAAATCTCTTTAAGTGACTGTCCTTCGGTGCGATTTTCGAGCGAAACCATATACCGGATCTGCTGCAGGTACCAGGGATCCACTTTGGTGATATCCGCGATCTCTTCGACAGAAGCCCCCATCTTGAAGGCATTCCGGATCTGCATGGAGCGGTCCCAGTAGGGCTTCAGTAAACGCTCACGTACAGTTTTTCGGTCAAATTCTTCATAGCCATCGGCGCCCAATCCATCACGACCTACTTCCAGCGATTGCCACGCTTTGTTGAGGGCTTCCGGGAAATTTCGGCCGATCGACATCACTTCTCCAACCGCTTTCATTTGGGTTGACAGCTCTTCATCCACTCCGGGGAATTTGTCGAAGTTGAAGCGTGGAATCTTGCAGACCACATAATCGATACTGGGCTCAAAACACGCTGATGTGGTTCCGGTGATCTGATTCTTGAGTTCATCCAGCGTGTAGCCAACCGCCAGTTTAGTTGCCACTTTCGCGATCGGATATCCGGTAGCTTTAGAAGCAAGCGCCGAAGAACGGCTCACTCTTGGGTTGATCTCGATGGCCACTAGTCGGTCACTTCCGGGCTCCATAGCAAATTGCACGTTACATCCGCCGGCAAAGGTTCCGATACTGCGCATCATCCTGATGGCTGAATCGCGCATGTGTTGCAGTTGTTTATCGCTCAGAGTTTGGGTTGGCGCTACCGTCACGGAATCCCCGGTATGAACACCCATCGGGTCCATGTTTTCGATAGAACAGATGATGATCACATTGTCATTGGCATCCCGTAGAAGTTCGAGTTCGTATTCTTTCCACCCAAAAATAGACTCCTCGATGAGCACCTGATGCACCGGACTCATTTCAAGTCCGCGCAATACTTTTCGCTCAAACTCATCTTCATTCCAGACAATACCACCACCGGCTCCACCCATGGTAAATGATGGGCGAATCACGATCGGCAAGCCACCTAATTCTTCCTTGATCTCTTTGGCATCCAGCAGCGATTGAGCCGTGCGACTCTTACACTGTTCAATTCCGATCTCTTCCATTTTATCACGAAACAGCTGCCGATCTTCGGTTAGCTCCACCGCATCAATATCCACCCCTATGATCTTGACGTCATTATCTTTCCAGTAATTTTCTTTTTCAAGATCGCGGCAGAGGTTCAACCCGGTCTGACCGCCCATGGTTGGCAGCACAGCATCGGGTTTTTCTTTAGCTACAATTTCTTTGATGGAATCAGTGGTCATTGGTAGCATATAAACCGCATCGGCCATAATAGGGTCGGTCATGATGGTAGCCGGGTTCGAGTTAATGAGAACGATCTCATATCCCTCTTCCTGAAGAGAGCGGCAGGCCTGAGAACCGGAGTAATCAAATTCGCAAGCTTGACCAATTACAATAGGTCCTGAACCAATGATAAGAATCTTATGGATATCGTCGCGTCTGGGCATGGGTTTTGTGAGTGGTTATTCGTTAATGGTGTATTAGTTATTTGTCTTGAAGTCCTAAATCTTTTATCTCAAGTCTTACATCTATCATCTATTTTTCATCATGTCAATGAACTGGTCGAATAAGTACGCTGAGTCGTGCGGGCCGGGGGAGGCTTCGGGGTGATATTGTACCGAAAATCCCGGGAAGTTCTTAAACTTCAGCCCCTCAATAGTACCATCGTTCAGGTTGATGTGTGTGACTTCAGCAATGTTCTCGTCCAGCGAGTCTTCATCAACAGCAAAGCCGTGGTTTTGGGTTGAAATTTCTACCAATCCGGTCGCCAAGTTTTTTACGGGCTGATTGGCTCCGCGATGGCCTACAAACATCTTGGTGGTTTTAAGTCCTTCGCTAAGTGCCATCAACTGATGTCCGAGACATATTCCAAAGACCGGCTTCCCGCTTTCCTTTGCATAATTCACAGCTTCCAGCGCATATTCTGCAGTAGCTGTAGGATCGCCGGGACCATTACTGAAAAAGTAGCCATCGGCTTCCCAATCTTTGATCTCCTCGACCGATGTTTTTGCCGGAAAGATCCGCAGCGTGCAACCGCGCTTATTTAAGTTATTGATGATGTTTTGCTTGATGCCATAATCAAAAGCAGCTACCCGGAATTCATCTTCCCCGTTTACCGTCTGGGCTTCGGAGCGGGTGACTTTGGTGGCCAGTTCAAGACCTTCCATATCGTCCCAATCTTTAGCCATCTGTACGAGTTTTTCCTCATCCATTTCGGTGCTTGAGATCACAGCGTTCATCACCCCTTTTTCCCGAACGTGACGAACCAGCTTTCGGGTATCAACTCCTGAAATTCCTGTGATCTCATTATCTTCCAGATATTCCTGAAGACTGCGGTCAGCCATGGTATTGCTGTATTCATGAGAGAAGGCCCGGCAAATAACTCCGGCCACCATCACCTTTCGGGCTTCATCATCCCTTGGCTGGGTGCCGTAATTTCCAATATGCGGATAGGTCATCATCATCAATTGACCATAGTAACTTGGGTCGGTGAATATTTCCTGATAACCGGTCATGCTGGTGTTAAAACAAAGCTCACCGCCGGTGATGCCGTCATGGCCGATGGCTTCTCCGTGGACTACGGTTCCGTCGCTAAGTGCAAGTATGGCTTTTTTTCGTTCTTTTAATGACATGGGTCAGATGTAGTTCTGGTTTGGTGAAATAGTTTGGTGAATGAAACTTGTCACAAGCGGGACGCATGCGACAGGTTGTGGCTGGGCAGGTTGAGCGCCAAGATGGTTACGACACAGACCGTCGTAACCAGAAGTTGTTACAAACAAAAGCGAGACGATTGTATTAGCCTTCTCATACTCGCTCCGCACGCTCTGCGTCGGAGCGGATGGAATTTTTAGCTCAAAAAAAATCCGACTACGGAAACCGCGTCGGATTTGGGAAATAATATGAATAGGTAAAAACAATATCATCACGACTGCGACCTCCTTTTTGTGAGGCAGCGCCGTAGTAATGCATCTAAACTATGGATTGCTAATGTCTTGATTTGAGTGAGTCCTTCATTTGAAGTTTGCCTAAGATAAGCAGTGGGAGTTTTTGTTTCAATTAAGATTCATGATTTTTAGAACTAATATCCTCCGATCTTCAAACCAAATGAAAAATACCAAGCTTTTGAGTTCAGGATCTTACCGCCTTCTAATTTCGCACTGTAAAATAATCGTTTGGCTCTTTGATTGATTCCCGGCGTAAATAAGTAGATGCTGGATTTCATTCCTACTGTTTTGTAAGCATCTCTGCCGTCTGGACCGAAATCAAACAGGTGGGATTCTTCCTCCAGGTCATCATAATAGACGATCTGATTTCTGTATGCCGGCGCGGCAAGCCAACCGATCTTTTCGGAATGGAGTAATCGAACGGGAAGCGAGAGTTCATACTGCCCTACATTTGAATATCCGATAGTCACATAAACAGGATCAATGACTCTGGCTGTTGCATCAAAACCAACTCCTGTTCCGGCCGAAAAAGAAAAGGCAGCAAAGTGATTACCCTCATTCTTTAAATACAATGTGTTGAAGTAGCTTAATTCATTCGGGATCGTTAACCTATCATTATATCCTTTTCTTTCCGGATAGAGTGTTTTTGTATCCAAAAGATCGGTATTAAATGAAAACCCCATTTGATGAGATGCTTCTATTCGTTCTCCATTGATCTTTTTTGGTGAAAATATAACGGTCTCACTCATAGGAGCATGAGCTGCACAGGAAGCCAAAAATACTGCAACCAGAATAATAAGTCCGATTCGCATACATCAACTAAATTTCCTCGGCGTTTCCTTCACCAAAGAGCCCGTCAGCGTGGCCAGCCCGCTTACCAATCCGCCAATTATTCCGGTGATCAACACCACAACTAAAGGCGAGCCAACTGATAGCATCTCTGCAATTCGGGTGGAAAGAATAGCATCATTCCCAAAATGAATGTAAAGCGCCTGCCCGCCCCACAAGACAAACAGGGCCAAAAATCCCAACCCAAAAGAAGGCAGTGCTTTTTTGTTGAAGTAAAAACCGAAAGCGAGTCCGGGAATGGCGATGCTCCACCATGGCAGGAACAAGTTCAGGATAAAAGCTGAGATCAGGATAAGGATTGTTAGCAGCATCGGATATTTTTAAGCATTGGAATGAAAGCCTGAGTGTAGCAATTATTTTGAAAACCTGTAACTCTATTCCTAAAGTTTTGGATTTCTGTATTTTTGGAATGAAATTCAGTCATCTCTATAATCAAGTTTATCCTCTATGAAATTACGCCGACTGCTGTTTTTGATCTTATTTGTCCTTCCCGTATCGGTACTTGCACAGGATGTGTACTACCCCGGAAACTGGGGCAATTGGGAAAAACGGTCTCCAGAAGAACTGGGCCTCAATGCCGATAAAGTTGAGGAGGCCATTCAGTTCGCGCAAGAAAATGAGTCCGATAACCCCCGCAGCATGGAAGAAAATCATTATGGCACGTTTGGGCGTGAACCGTTTGGGGATGCCATCGGGCCCTTTAAAGACCGGGGAGATCAAACCGGCATCATCATCAAAAACGGATATATCGTAGCCGAATGGGGCGACCCGTTTCGCGTGGATATGACGCATAGTGTAACCAAAAGTTTTTTAACGACTACCGTTGGAATTGCCTACGACCGCGGACTTATACGCGATGTAAACGACAAGGCCAGTCAATACATGGCGCCCATCATGGTGATGGAGTGGGACAACAATCAAAACAAAGCCGATGAGTTCAAAGAAGCCAAAGTGATGGAGCCTTTCAAAGGAGAGCACAATTCAAAGATCACCTGGAACCACCTGCTCCGACAAACTTCTGATTGGGAAGGCACGCTTTGGGGCAAACCCGACTGGGCCGACCGTCCATCCGGAGACCGTTCCGAGTGGATGACCCGTGAGCGACATGAACCAGGCTCCGAATTTGAATACAATGATGTCCGTGTAAACCTGCTGGCTTTAGCGGCTATGAATGTGTTGCGTGAACCGTTGCCCAAAGTGCTCCGCGAGGAAGTAATGGACAAGATCGGTGCTTCCCCAACCTGGCGCTGGATGGGCTATGAAAACTCATGGGTCATCATAGACGGACAGCAGATGCAGGCGGTAAGCGGTGGCGGACACTGGGGCGGCGGGATGTTCATTAGTGCACGAGATCAGGCTCGATTTGGGCTACTGACGCTACGGAACGGAAAGTGGAAAGATGAGCAAATCATCTCTGATGAGTGGAACAAAATGGCCCAAACACCCACCGAAGCCAACACTAATTATGGATTCATGAACTGGTTTTTGAACGTGAATAAAGACCGGCTTCCAAGTGCCCCGACTTCTGCTTTTTTCCATTTGGGGGCCGGCGTAAACATGGTGTATGTAGATCAGGATAATGACTTAGTCATTGTAACCCGCTGGATTTCAGGCGATGCTATGGATGGCGTAGTACAGCGTGTTCTGGATGCACTAAATAAATAAACCACCTAAAACAATTACCCTTCAAAAGAGACCTTTATTTCTGTTACCTTTAGCATATGGGATTACTAATATTTTACTTACTACTGGCCATTGGCGTGTCTTTCCTTTGTTCAATACTGGAAGCAGTTCTTTTATCAATTTCTCCTTCCTTTGTGGCGGTTCAGGAGAAGAAAGATCCGGTTATAGGAAAGGTTTTAAAGGAATTAAAAAAGGATATTGATCGGCCTTTATCCGCAATTTTGACACTAAACACCATCGCCCACACTGTTGGCGCGGCCGGAGTGGGTGCCCAGGCGCAGGTTGTTTTTGGAAATGCTTATGTGAGCCTAACCTCTGCGCTGCTTACGCTGGCTATATTGGTCCTTTCAGAGATCATCCCAAAAACGCTGGGCGCAACCTATTGGAAAGCACTCTCCGGTTTTGCCGCACGTACTACGAAATTTTTGATCTATATCACATATCCGTTTGTGATACTGTCGCAGTGGATCACCAAATGGTTATCGAGTGAGGAGAATCAGGCGCCGTCGGTAAGCCGGGAAGAATTCAGTGCCATGGCAGAACTTGGTTTTGAGGAAGGTGTTTTTGAGGAAGGCGAATCAAATATTTTCAAAAACCTGATCCGCTTTCGTTCTCTTAAGGTGAAGGATATTATGACGCCGCGTATTGTGGTGGTCAAGTTTCAGGAAGATCAAACCATTTCCGACATCCTTCAAGATAAAGATGAGCTTCGCGTATCACGCATGCCGGTGTATGGCGAAAATGAGGAAGACATTACCGGTTACATCCTTAAGAATGATCTGTATTATAATCTTTCAGAGAATAATGGGGCTAAGCAGCTTAAGGAAATTCGTCGCGAAGTACTGATCCTCCCCGAAACCATTTCCCTGAAAACTCTTTTCGAACGACTGCTCGAAAAACAGGAGCATATCGCCGTAGTGGTAGACGAATACGGCGGATTCTCAGGCGTGGTGACGATGGAAGATGTAGTCGAAACACTCCTTGGCATGGAGATCGTGGATGAAATTGACGCCATCGAAGACATGCAAAAACTGGCCCGACAACAATGGAGAGAGCGAGCTAAAAGATTGGGCATTGTGATGCCGGAGAAGTCTAAGCAACAAGAATAGTTTTAAACTTTTTCTATTCAGATCTTCTTTTACATCAAAGGATGAAAGGTTCATTCTCCATTATGATTCATTATATTCTCACTTTGCTTAATTGGTGAGATTTATACCCTTCACCCTACTACCGAACACAAAATTGAACGAGCTCAACAAGACGAAAAACAATAGACGAGCTCGTTTTAGATGAACCCATATTGAAAACATTTACCCACCGGGAAAAAGAGTACACCTTTAAACGCTACCCCGAAACCACCAATAGATCGCTGCAAGCCTGGAATGCCGGGGATGAATATGTGCTTTCAAAATTGGAGGGATTAGATCTTTCAGGAAAATCCATAGCACTCTATAATGATCGCTTCGGAGTCTTGGCTACAGTCCTCAATGAAAACCGCCCGATTGTTGTAGTGGACCGAAGAAGTCAGCTAAAATCCATAGAGAAAAATATGGAGCTGAATGGACTGAAATGGGATTCCACACAAAGTTTCTCTCCGCTGGATGAGCTTCCGGAGAAAGTGGATATCAGCATCATCGCTATTCCCAAAACTATGGATCTATTTAAGCTTTATCTGCAACATGCTTCTCACTATTTAGCAGATGATGGCGTTGTGATCTGTTCTTTTATGACGAAGTATTTCTCCCCACAAATGTTGTCTATAGCAGAAGAATATTTTGAGGACGTGGATCAAAGCCTGGCTTTGAAAAAGTCACGGCTGCTAACACTAAAAGGCAAGAAACAGAAAACGTCCGATTCCATTATTGAAGAAATACCATTTTCCTTTGATGATACCCATCAAGAGCAGCTTCAGCAATATTCAGGTGTTTTTTCGAGTGGACATATTGACTACGCCACCCAGTTTTTGATAGCACACCTTAATGTTTCTGAAGGTGACAAAAAGATACTGGATATGGGAGCAGGAAATGGGGTAATTGCCCGCGCGGTTCAAATCAAAAATCCAACCGCTGAGATCCATCTAACTGATGATTCCCGGCTTGCTATTGCTTCTTCAAAACTAAATTTAGCTTCCGGAAATACTCATTTCCATTGGAACGATACGCTGGATGACTTGGAGAAAAACAGTTTTGACCTGGTGGTTTCAAATCCGCCTTTTCACTTTGGACACGAGACTAATATTGAAGTTTCTGTGCAGCTTTTTACTGAAGTTTTGGAAGTACTTAAACCTGGCGGCCGATTTATCTGTGTAGCTAATCAACACCTGAATTATAAAACGCATCTGAATAAAATCTTTACATCAGGAGAAGTGATCGCTCAAAATGAGAAGTTTATTTTGTATAAAACAATAGCCTAAAGTAAGCAGCTAAGGCCATATCACCGTGCAACCGCCACGAAGTCTTTAGCACAGACTTGTAAAGAAATATCACCACTACTTGTTCAGCTTTTCTGATTCATTATATTCCCAAAGCACATCAACCAAAACGGGATATTATGAAACGCTTATTCGGATACTTTTTAACCACACTCCTCACTCTAACTTTTACGGCTGAACTTTTTGCACAGGGGACGCAATTGCTGCGTGAACCGACCATTTCTGAAAACAGCATCGTATTTGTACACGCCAACGACCTCTGGAAAGTGGATAGATCGGGTGGCGATGCTGTTCGACTGACTTCCAACATCGGCGGAGAATCCAACCCGCATTTTTCGCCCGATGGCAGCATGATCGCATTTACCGGTCAGTATGATGGCAATTCGGATGTATATGTGATTCCGGCTGATGGCGGATCACCACAAAGACTAACCTGGCATCCGGGCACCGATGAGGTAACCGGCTGGACGCCCGATGGCGAGATCCTGTTTCGGTCCACGCGAACGGCTCATCCCACAAAAATGAACCGTATCTGGAAAGTGAATACGGAGGGCGAAATGCCGGAACCGCTGCCTGTTGAGCGGGCTGCACGCGGGGAAATGTCGGAAGATGGAAAGTACCTGGCCTATAATCCCATCACCTTTTGGGATCCCGAATGGAGAAATTATCGCGGTGGACAGGCACAGCCGATCTGGATCGTGAACCTGGAAGAAAATTACGAGCTCATTCAAACACCCCGAACCGATAACGAGCGCCACACCGATCCCGTCTGGCTGGATGGAACCGTGTATTATTTGTCGGAGCGTGATTTTGCCAACAACATCTGGTCTTTCGATCCTGAAACCGAAGAGGAAAATCAGCTTACTTTTCACTCTGATTTTGACGCCAAAAGTCTGGATGCCGGTTTTGGAATGATCGTTTATGAACAGGGCGGATATTTGCATCTGCTGAATCCTGAAAATGGCGAAACCGAACAGCTTGAAATTCACGTGGCCGGCGACATGAACTGGGCACGACCTCGCTGGGAAGAACCAAGCGCCTACGATCTTGATAATGCCGCCATTTCCCCAACCGGAAAGCGCGCTGTTTTTCAATTTCGGGGTGAAGTTATCACAGTTCCCAAAGAACATGGAACCTGGAGAAATCTTACCAATTCATCCGGAAATGCAGATCGCTATCCGATATGGTCGCCCGATGGGAGTCAGGTTGCCTGGTTTTCAGATGCTTCAGGCGAATACACCCTGATGATCGGTGATCAATACGGACTTGATGATCCAAAAATGATCGAACTTCCCAACCCAACCTTTTATTTCCGTCCCGATTGGTCGCCCAATGGCAAATACATTGCATACACCGATACCGATTATAACCTTTGGTATGTAAATGTGGAATCCGGCGAAGCTAAAAAAGTAGACACCGACGGATATGCCCATCCAAACAGAACACTGAATCCCGTTTGGTCTCCCGACAGCAAGTGGATCGCTTATGTGAAACTGCTCGGGAATCAGTTCAAAGCGGTTCATGTGCATAATGTGGAAAGTGGGGAAACGCATCAGATCACCGATGGGATGTCGGATACCATCACCCCGGTTTGGAGTGAAGACGGCAAGTACCTGTATTTCCTGGCCAGCACCGATTATGGCCTCAACACCGGTTGGCTGGATATGAGCTCGTACAACATGCCCGTAACCCGCGCACTGTACATGATCGTTTTAAACAATGATGAGCCTTCGCCTTTGCTTCCTAAAAGTGACGATGAGGAAACTTCAGATGAAGAAAAATCATCCGAAGAAGAAAGTAAAGAACTGGATGTGGTCATCGATCTTGAAGGAATCGCTGAGCGAACCTTGGCAGTTGATATTCCCCAGCGAAATTATACCGGTTTGATGTCCGGTCCAGGCGGTGATGTGTTCTACACCGAATCCGTAGAAAATGAAGGAACGCGTTTACACAAATACGATTTTGCCAAACGAGAGGGAAGCCTGTTCATGAGCAATTTCAATGAAGGCGTGGTTTCCCAGGATCGCAAGAATCTGTTGTATCGCAGTGGCGGAAGCTGGGGCATTGTGGGAACCGAAACCGGAGAGAAAAATGCCGGTGATGGTGCCCTCAATATTTCGGGCATCAAAGTGAATGTAGACCCACGGGAAGAATTTCAGCAGATATTTCGTGATGGATGGCGGTTCATGCGCGATTTCCTATACGTGGATAACATGCACGGAGCTCCGTGGGAAGAAGTATATGAGTGGTACGCTCCCTGGGTGGATCACGCCAAACACCGCACCGATCTCAATTACGTTTTGGATATTATGAGCGGTGAAGTGGCCGTGGGTCACTCGTATGTGGGCGGTGGGGATTTCCCAGACCTCGAGGACGTTCAAGCCGGATTGCTGGGTGCAGATATATCCCTGCATAACGGAGCTTATCGCATCGACAAAATTTACACCGGCGAAAGCTGGAATCCAGATCTCACGGCCCCGCTTTCCGGTCCCGGAATTGATGTGAATGAAGGGGATTATATTTTAGCAGTGAACGGAACCGAGATCTCACCTGAAGAAAGTTTCTACAAGTACTTTGAAGGAACCGTTGACCGTCAAGTGCAATTGCTGGTGAATGATGAGCCCGATACCGACGGAGCAGAATTGGTGACCGTGGTTCCGATCTCCAGCGAATACGGACTCCGAACCCGAGACTGGGTGGAAGGCAATCGCCGCATGGTGGATGAGATGTCGGGTGGGCAGCTCGCCTACGTCTGGGTTCCCAACACCGGAACGGGCGGATACGAATACTTCAATCGCTACTATTTTGCACAGCAGGATAAACTGGGTGCGGTGATCGACGAACGCAATAACGGCGGTGGTTCTGCAGCGGATTACATGGTGGATATAATGGCGCGCGAACTGCATGGATTCTTCAACAGCAAAGCCGGAGATCGAAAACCATTTACGACTCCCGGTGCCGGCATCTGGGGACCCAAAGTGATGGTCATCAACGAACGCGCCGGTTCCGGTGGAGACTTACTGCCGTTCTTATTCCGCAAAATGGAAATTGGTCCGCTGGTGGGTGCCCAAACCTGGGGTGGACTGGTGGGAACCTGGGATACGCCTCCCTTCATTGACGGCGGCTATTTCGTAGCTCCCCGCGGTGGATTTTACAACCTCGATGGCGAATGGGATGTGGAAGGCGAAGGCATCGCCCCCGATATCGAAGTGATGCAAACGCCGAAGGAAGTCATAGGCGGTCATGATCCACAATTAGAAGCAGCCGTGGAAGAAGCCCTGCGATTATTACAGAATTACGAAGATCCCATCATCCCAACCCCGGAAGATCCTGTGAGATGGAAACGGCCGGATCGTGGGGAGAACTGATTTAGGACGGGTTTTCTTGGTAAGTAGTACAACTTGAGCGATACGATTATTCATTTTGGCTTGGTGATAAAAGCAATATCCCAAACCGTATAAACGTCTCCTTCCTTGGCGCGCTTGAGCGTTAGGGAGGGAACAAGGATGGCTTGTTTGGCCTTGCGAGCTGTTCTGTTTGATCTTGCCACGGTTCTATTCATTTGAATGCATAATTATGCTTGATTGCCATATGGTACAGGATTCCTCTTAATCCCGGTTCAAAATGATGAGGGTGAAAGTACAAACCAAGCTCAAAAAAAGACTTCTTGTACAAACTAAAAACTCGAAGACAACATCGCTGTAATATGGAGTGTATAAGACAGGTCTGCTCAATTTGTAGTATATTGAAGACACTATTCGGCACTAAACCTGGCGTTATAAATAATTGTCATTGAGAAGGTTAAGCCATTCCTATGATCCATTTGGCAATTTTAATTACAGTACTATTCTACTATGAAAAAAATCCGATTGCTTATTATTGAAGATAATCGCCTGCTTCGGGAGGGGCTGACTGAAGTATTGAAAAGAGAACCTGATTTTGAAGTGATCACGGCTATTCAAACCGATGAGAAAATGCTTACCAAAATTCAAACCTCAGATATTGATGTGGTTTTACTCGATCTGGGTTTGCAGAGCTACGACAGTTTGGATGTGGTAAAACTATTCAGGAAAAATGACAAAAACGTAAAGATGGTTTTGATGGGGCTTTTTGCAACGCATTCTGAAGTATTAGACTTTGTGGAATGTGGCGTGAAGGGGTTTATTCTAAAGAATGCAACGGTTGATGATTTTTTAACCACCATCCGTGCAGTCGCAAAAGGCGAAAAAGTATTACCTGCCTATCTTACGGATTCACTGTTTGCCCAAATTATAGAACAGTCTCTGAACGGACCTGAAGGGGAGAGAAAAATCATTGAGTCAGTACAAATGACCCAACGAGAGAAAGAAGTTATTGAGTTAATTGCCGAAGGTCTAACCAATAAAGAAATAGGACAAAAGTTATACATTTCTCCCCATACCATTAAAAGCCATGTCCATAATATTCTAGAAAAACTAACCCTGCACAGCCGGCTGCAAATCGCGAAATATGCCCATGATAAAGAATCGTCTGCCATAAATGATGAAGCAGGCTAAAACTATCTGTCCGAGGAAACTCTTCCTATCTCTCAATTCTGTCCTACATAAATCTAGTCCCTTTCTCATCCTTTAGTAGGATGGTCCTTTCAAGAAATAACTACTAAGCTCTGTATACCCTTTTTGTTTCTGTAACATATATGAAAAGGGTATGGGCTAATTTTATTAAAGAGAAGTTAAGAATGGATACCATCAGGCTGTTGATCATTGAGGATAATACTCTGCTTCGGGAGGGCTTGGCGGAAATGCTTAAAAAACAGAAAAAACTGCACGTAGATGCTGCTTCCGGAGAGGGCGTTAAACTTGACCGAGCAATCATACGGTTTAATCCCCAGGTAATTCTATTGAATTCAGGTTTACAAAGCCAATCCAGTTTAGATGTGGTGCAACGGATAGCTAAAGGAGCACATCGCACTAAGATCGTGGTAATGGGCCTCACCCTATCAATGGATGAGATCCTGGAATTTATGGACGCCGGAGCTGCCGGCTTTATCCTGAAAGATGACTCGCCACAGAAATTCATGAAAACAATAACCGCCGTAGCCAACGGTGAAATGGTACTCCCTTTACATCATACCGACCTGTTACTATCTCATATTGTGAGCAATACTATTGTAAAGGAAAAGATAACACAAGAGAATATGGTCCGGATCACCAAACTTGAATTACAATTGCTCAAACTATTAAGTGAGGGATTAAGTGATGAAGAACTTGGGGAAAAGCTGTCGATAACTCCCGAAAGAGTAAAATTCCACATTCATAACATTAAACAAAACCTGTACCTCTTTTCCCTTTTGGACACTTCTTCTGATTGAAATACTCTCACCAAAATTTCACCAACAAAAACCTTCTCTACTTCTCTATACCTAAAGGACTAGTCCGCTTTTCATTCCTACAGGCGATTACAACTGGCACAAACTAAGGGTAAGCTTAAGTAACAATTTAAAAAGGATTACCAATGAAACAATTTTACCTAATACTTATCGCATTTGCCCTGTTACTATCGGCCCAGCAAGCCACTGCACAGACAAAAAATTTCGGTCTTGGCGTGATGCTTGGAGAACCCACTGGAATAAGCGCCAAACTATGGACTTCCAATGACAATGCTCTCGCATTCGGGCTTGGCTGGTCAACTTATCACCCACGCTTTGAAGACAGTGGGAGCCGCGTTCACTTCCACATGGATTACCTGTGGCATTCATTTGATTCTATACGTTCAGAAGAACGATTTGCCGTCCATTATGGAATTGGCGGTCGCTTCAAAGACTATGGAGCAGATAATGGCTCATTAGCAGTACGTGGTGTAGTCGGCTTAAACTGGCTTCCAAGAGAAACACCCTTCGATATATTCTTTGAATTAGCCCCTTCTCTTGAGATCACTCCTTCTACAGGTTTTGCACTTGATGGCGCCCTCGGTGCAAGATTCTACTTCTGACGCCACTTCAACACTTTTTACACCAAACACAGTATGCTTATATAACTATCTAATCAAACCAAAATGAAAACCAAAAACGTAACCTTACAGAACACTTTTACTATCCCTAAAATACTACCTCAAATTACACGCCTTTTAGGCACGAGCTTTGTGATGGCCTTAATGCTCTTTTCAACAGCACTGGCGCAACCTGCGGTTCCTGTATTATCAGCTCCGGCAGACTCTGCAATGAGCCAACCACAAAACCTGACCCTGAGCTGGAATGCCTCGGCTGAAGCAACTTCCTATACTCTACAAGTATCAGAAGATGAAAATTTCAGCGGCCTGGTTTTTAATGAATCAGATCTTATAGATTCTGTGCAGTTAGTCTCAGGTTTGGATCTTAACACTGCCTATTACTGGCGGGTAAGTGCAACCAATACGAATGGTACCAGTGCCTTTTCGAACCAAATGATTTTTACAACTTGGGAATCCGTTCCAACAAGTCCTGATTCTGTAAATCTTGGAACAGCCGGTAATTACGTATTGCTGGCAAAGACTGCTATCTCAACCGTTCCCGCATCGGTTATTACCGGTGATGTCGGGATTAGTCCTGCAGCAGAAACCTATATTACAGGCTTCAACCTTACGGATGCTACCGGCTACGCAACTTCACCCCAGGTAACTGGAACTGTGTACGCTTCTGATATGGCAAGCCCTACCCCATCAAACCTTACAACAGCCGTAAGTGATATGGAGCTTGCGTTTACTGATGCAGCCGGCCGTGTTACACCGGATTTTGTTGAACTTCATGTAGGTGACCTTGGCGGAAAAACGCTGATCCCTGGTTTATACAAATGGGGAAACACCGTAATTGCTCCAACCAGTTTTGAAATTAATGGCGATGCGAATTCCATCTGGATCTTCCAGATCGCCGGTGACCTTACTGTGAGCTCAGATATCAATGTTACCTTAGCCGGTGGCGCACAAGCCAAGAATATATTCTGGCAGGTATCAGGCGAAGTAACCATTGGCACGAATGCCCATTTCGAAGGCATCATACTTTCGATGACGGCCATCAACTTTAACACTGGAGCGAGCCTTAATGGACGTGCTTTAGCACAGAGTGCCATTACCTTAGACCAAAGCACCATCACTCAGCCTACCAATACGCAGGCCACAAGTATTGAAGGAACGGAGAATTCACTACCGGGAACCTTCATGCTTTCACAAAACTATCCGAATCCATTCAACCCTTCTACTGTGATCGGTTATCAGATTCCGGTAAATACAGACGTACGTCTTGAAGTATTCAACATGCTGGGACAAAGTGTGGCCCTACTGGTGAATGAGCAAAAAGCGGCCGGTTCACATACTGTCAGTTTTGATGCTTCTGCACTTTCAAGTGGAATTTATATCTACCGCATTCATTCAGCTGGCTTTAACCAGACCCGAAAAATGCTTCTGATCAAATAAAACACTGATCATCAACACTCCCTTTAAGCCCTGGTCTCTCTACGATATCAGGGCATTTTTAAGTCCCATTCCATTTCTGGCAATCAATCTGATACAACCCTTATTACAATACAATAACCTGTTCAAATTCTAACCAAAAAATCATGAAAAAATCTTTTAATGCCACCTTACACACATTTAAACATTCTAAATTAATGCTCGCTTTTATTGCTGTTTTGATGGCAGGAGTGCTCGTAACAGCCTGCTCAAACGAAAGCAACCCAACAGGTGGAAATGATGATGTTGTGATCCCTATTCAAACAACTTCACAAGCAAAGGTAAACCTTAATTCTGCCGCAAATTATGTGATCCTGGCCGGCTCGGAGATCTCCAACATTCCCACTTCTGCCATTACCGGACATATTGGAATTAGTCCTGCCTCCGCTTCTTTCATAACCGGCTTTTCAATGGTTTATACCGCTGGTGATGCGCAGTCAACCTCAGCACAGGTAACCGGAAACCTGTATGCTTCAGATTATGCCGCGCCTACTCCGGCCACATTGACTGCCGCTCAAGGTGACCTGACCACGGCCTACAACAATGCTGCTGGCAGAACCTCCACTGATATCGTCCTTATTTCAGGAAACATTGGTGGGCTTACCCTGACTCCCGGACTCTACAAATCAAGTGGTTCACTTGAAATTTCTTCCGGCGACCTGACTTTTGATGCCAAAGGAAATGCCAATGCTGTTTTTATCATACAGATCGCATCCACCTTGAATACGACCTCAGACCGAAAAGTGATCCTGGCTGGTGGCGCACAAGCAGCCAATATATTCTGGCAAGTTGGAACCTCTGCAACATTAGGAACTACTTCTGTTTTTAAGGGAACCATCATGGCTGATCAATCCATCTCGCTGGGTACCGGCGCAAGTATTGAAGGCCGACTTTTAGCACGTATTGCCGCCGTTACCATCGAAGGTAACACAGTTGTAAAACCTGCTTCTTAAAAATACCCCATTTGTTTCCCCACTTAAAGCCCTGACTGATTCATTTTAGTTAGGGCTTTGTATATCAATGAATATAAACCCTCTGTTTTAAACCCTGAATCAGTTTATTCCTGGATCAACTTAAGCAGAATCCGTTAATCCTCTTACAACACCTGAACAAATTGAAAACGAACTTTAATACCTTCAAAAGTTTAGCTCTCCTCGTTCTGCTAATGCTTCTCATATTTTCAACCTCTACCGTTTATCAAATAGAAACGAAGAAAAGAGTATTGAACGAGGACCTGGTTGAGCTGTCCCTTGTCAAGTACGGGATCTTTAGTGTCGATATCTGGAAAGCCTCTCTCACAACCATTGTCAGCAACCGAATAAATGAATTTGATTATGAGGATATGGATGATGCCAAAATTCGTAGGCGCATCTCAGAATTTCTTACGCTGACAGTAGATCAGCTGGAAGAAAGCTTCTATAAAGAAAACAAGGGCTCAGTGGGAGGTTTTTTTAAAGGACGCGTGGCTTCGTTCACAGATGTTTTTGGGGTGATGAAAGAAGATATACCCATGCTTACGGAATCTATTGTCAGCTTTTTCAAGGATACTGAAAACAAAGAGATGATCAAGGATTACATCATCAAAAAACTGAATGAATATTCAGACGCTACTTTTTCAGAAATTGATTATACCACCTATGATATAATTCTTGATAGGCATGGCCAGGATACAAAAAAAGCTGCCATTGATATTATAGCTGCAAAAATAGAAATCCTGACTCAGCAACAAAGACCTTACTCTTTTCTGATCTTCTTTATAGTAGCTCTGCTGGCGGCTTTTACCATCTTCTCCAAAAATATTAATAAAAACGAGTTCCTGATTCTAAGCGTAAGTTGTGCCGTCCTGCTAACAATAGGAGTCCTGCTGCCCATGATTAATATTGATGCCCGAATTTCGAAGATGGATTTTCATCTGATGGGTGAATCAATATCGTTTACAGATCAAATACTTTATTTCAAGAGTAAGAGTATACTTGAGGTAGTGCTGGTAATGATTCTGAATAGTAAAATTCAGGTAGTTGCTGTCGGTATCCTGGTGTTGATATTCAGTGTTGTTTTTCCGCTCTCCAAGCTGATATCCTCTATTTTATTTATCTATTCGAAGAAACTCCAAAAGAACGCTATTGTTAAGTTTTTGATTTTTAAAACCTCCAAATGGACCATGGCAGATGTTATGGTAGTGGCCATTTTCATGGCCTACATTGGTTTTTCAGGCATCATATCCGAACAACTGAAAGATCTCGAGACAATGGTAACCCAGGTAGATATGCTAACAACCAACGGGTCCAGCCTGCAGATCGGATTTTTCCTTTTTACAGCTTTTGCATTCCTTAGTCTGCTGGTTTCTCATAAACTGCAGTACGGATATGGCAAAGATGTGGAAATAACCGACTAATCTTGTGAATGGAAAGAGGAAGCTATAACAAAGCCCTCGGATCGTATTATTTAAAACCACGCAATTCCGTATTTTTGGAGTATGCAGAAAGAACTACAGATCCGTGTGCTGCCCGAAGTGGCAGGAGAGTCTCATTTACTTGAAGAATACCTAATCGACAAAGAAGGATTGGCTTCTGAAGATCTCCGCCATATTGAGATCTTGCGAAGCTCTATTGATGCCCGCGCCAAGCAGGCTTATTACAACCTGAAAGTTCGACTCTACATCAACGAGGAGTTTGAACCGGATGAAATTACCCTGCCTGACTATCCCAATGTCAGTAATGCTGAAGAAGTGATCATTATAGGAGCCGGCCCGGCCGGATTGTTTGCAGCGTTAGAGTTGCTGGAAAACGGGTTGAAGCCCGTCATCATTGAGCGGGGAAAAAATGCCAAAGACCGCATTCAGGACCTAAAAGGTATCAACGTAAAACACATTGTAAACGAAGATTCGAATTATTGTTTTGGTGAAGGAGGAGCCGGGACCTATTCTGATGGCAAGCTTTATACCCGCTCCAAAAAGCGGGGAGATGTACAAAAGGTACTTGAGCTGCTGGTTGGGTTCGGAGCCGTAAAGAATATTCTGGTAGATTCCCATCCCCACATTGGAACCAACAAGTTGCCAAAGATCATCGCAAATATGCGGAAATGTATTCTGCATAATGGGGGAGAAATTCACTTCAACACAAGAGTCACTGACCTTATCATAGATTCATCCTCCATTAAAGGAGTGGAGGCTCAGCACGGTACCAAGTTCTATGCGAAGAGTGTGATCCTGGCCACAGGACATTCTGCCCGAGATATCTTTGAGCTGTTACATCGCAAGGGAATCGAGATCGAACTGAAACCACTGGCTATCGGAGTTCGTGTGGAGCACCCGCAGTCTTTGATCGATACCATCCAATATAGTTGTGTATCCCGTGGTGAATACCTGCCACCGGCTGACTACAGCATTGTAAAGCAAGTGGGCGATCGCGGAGTGTATTCATTTTGTATGTGCCCCGGTGGAGTGATCGCTCCATGTGCAACGGCTCCGGGAGAAATTGTCACCAACGGATGGTCATCTTCACGACGGGCCCGCTCCACGGCTAATTCGGGAATCGTGGTGGAACTCAAGCCCAAAGATTTCAAACCATTCGAGAAATATGGACCGCTGGCAGCCATGGAGTTTCAGCGATCCATTGAGCAAAAAGCCTGGGTTGAAGGCGGGAAAACCCAGACGGCTCCGGCTCAGCGTATGCGCGATTTTATCAAGGGAAATGTATCCAAAGATCTTCCTAACACTTCGTATGCTCCGGGTATAACTTCCGTAGAATTAGGTTCCGTTCTCCCTGACTTCATTCATAAAAACCTCAAAGAGGGATTCCTGCAGTTCGAGAAAAGCATGCGTGGCTATTTGACCAACGATGCTGTGGTTCACGCCCCTGAAACACGAACATCTAGTCCTGTTAAGATCCCCCGGAATTACGAGACTTTGCAACACGTACAGATCAGTGGACTGTATCCTTGCGGTGAGGGAGCCGGATACGCTGGCGGAATTGTATCCGCCGCTATGGATGGGATGAAATGTGCAAAGCAGATCAAAATCTCCACAATTTAGCAAGCATTAGTTAACTTAAATTTGAGATGAGCTGATTTTACCACAGTCATTCCCGTGCAATCGGGAATCTGATTAGTGCCACTATCTCAAAAGCTCAATCTGTATTTGCCTTCTAGATTTCGGGCATTCGCCGCGTAATGACACTGATAAAGACTCGTTCCGAACTGCCAGTCCGGAATGCCTGCCGGAACCGCTGGTTCCAACTATTAAGCCAAGATGTCTTACAACATTATCAAATAGGTAAGCTTCACGATAGCGGCTTGGTTATTCATGATCACATCTCTTCGCGGATCAAAAAGCTGCTCATTCTCTCCAGTGAGATGGTAGGAGGTATTGAACACCAAGAACAGATCACTGCCCGGCGTATGGATCCAGTTGATGCGAAGATAGGTTTGAATATCGCGGGAAAAGTTATCGTACTGGATGAGTGCTTTAGCGTAGAGCTTTCTGCTGATAGCCCCAAAAACAGAACCTGATACCGTGGTTGCCCCAAACTCTCCATTGGCGACTGGAAGGTCTATTCTGGAATGATCTACACCGCCATCAAAACTCAGGTGTTTGTTGTACCGGAATCCAAGGTCGAAGCCAAAATCAGTGCGATCCCCATTATAAAAACTGCCGAATGTAATCCCCGCAGAGCCGTACAACCGACGGCTGTCATTGCTGCTTGCATTAAAACTGAAGCGGTTGAAGGTGTAATCGCCTGACGGAATGGTTGCATTCTGCCGGATATTGAATGGAACAAAAAGTCGCTCAAACTGCTGCTGCACGTTAAAGCGTACGTTTTGTGTGCTATTGAATTCAAGACCTGCACTTCCCGATAACTGGGATGATTGCTTGATTCCATCTTGTCCTTCGATATAATCATAGCCACTGCCAAAATTCAGACGTGCCAAATTGGGCAGGGCAGAGATCTCAACCTTGGGATTATATCCCACATTCCCTGAATATTGTCGGATATTCAGGCGACGAACAAAACCGAGAGCCGGGTTATAACTTCGACCAACATGCGTATAGGAAAATCCGGAAGAATAGGTATCATTATCCAGACGAAGATTTACATGACCGGCATTATCATTGAGGGCCTCCGCATCATCCCAAACATTTGTAAACCACGCATTGAACTGACTCGAACTCCAAAACCGATAGTTCGCATCAAACCCAAGCGCACGATTATATCCACTACCTATTTCTTCCACGTTGGTCACGATGGCGCCAACTGTTGCGCGCGGCATCACGTTAGCCTGAACCCGTGCTACGGTATTATTGGCTGACTGCCCGCCAAACAGATCCTTCATTTTTGAACCGGTTTCAATATTCATGGCTCCATATGAAAAACGGCCCGATTGGCCGGTAACTCTGGCTCCTGTCAATATCTGATCAGCCAAACCAATGCGTCGTGAGAAAAAGGTTTGAGTAGATCGGGAATTTCCATGCTCAAACAGTCCGGCTCGTTCCAAAAAGAATTCGCGTTTTTCGGGAAAGAAGAGACTGAATCGTGATAAGTTCACTTGTACGTTGTCTGATTCAACCTGCGCGAAATCGGTGTTTACGGTCATGTCTAATGTAAGATTGGAGGTAATTCCCCATTTCATATCCCCGCCAATATCGTAGGTGGTGCTTGTAGTGGTTGCTTCTGTTTGCAGATCGGGCCGTATTTCCTGGACGCCGGAGATCACGTAAGGTTTGAGTTCAATGTTATTTCCCCGACGGATATTCTTGATTCCCTTCAAAACACCATATTGAGAGACCGCAGATATAGCACCATAATAACCCCCATATTCCTGACCAATGGCAGGCCATAATACACTTTCACTCTTTCTGACAATAGTGCGTGAAAGCATCAAGCCAAACTCCAGTTCTTCATCATCAGGAAAACGAAGCTGCCGGAAAGGAATAGCTACCTCGAGGGTCCAGCCTTCATCATCAATTTTAGTTTCAGTAATGAAAACGGCATCCCAGGAAAAACTGCCGTAATCCAAACTTTCGTTAGTAAGGAGAGCATCGTCTTGAGTACCCAGCGCATTGGCTTCAAATAAATAGGCATTGCGACCATCCATATACGTATCGAGTGCAATATAGGCATGGTCATCGCGACTGTTACGTCCGCCGCGCTCCAGATTTCGAGCTCGGATCAACTCCGGATTATCATCATAAAAACGAAAAGCGAAGTAGAGATTGTCACGGTCGTAGGCGATGCGAACTTCGGTGTCTTCGGTAGCCGGGGCTCCATCATTTGGCCACACTTGTGTAAATTGAGTTACCGGCGGAATATTTTCCCAGGCAGCGTCACTCAGATCTCCATCTATATAGGGAGCTTCCTCTACGAATGTTGCCGTGGCTTCAAACGCAGTTGGTTTTGGTATCAGCTCTGTAGGCTGAGCCGTTACAGTTTGAAAAAATCCCGCGCAAATACATGCCAGGCATGTAATTAAAAAAGATGACCTCATCCGTATTATCGTTTTTTGTGACTCCTGTTTGACCTCAAAATTAGGGATAATTGATAAAGCAGGCTTGTTAAAAGATGTGCGCTATTCAGCGCTTTCTTTTATTGCTTCGGCCACTCTTTTCGGAACCCGCTCATCAAACGGACTTGGTATGATCTTCTCCACTGATAGATCTTCCACCGAGTCGGCAATGGCTTTAGCGGCGGTGACAAACATCTTGGTTGTGAGTCTGGTGAGGCGTGCATCCAGCGCTCCGCGAAAGAGTCCTGGAAATGCGAGTACGTTGTTGATCTGATTGGGGTAATCCGATCGCCCGGTAGCAACTACGGATGCGCCGGCTTCTTTGGCATCTTCGGGCAGAATTTCCGGATCGGGATTCGACATCGCAAAAATAAACGGATCCTCATCCATCGACTTCACCATATCTTTGGAAAGCACATTCGGCACGGAAACGCCAATGAACACATCCATGCCTTTTACGGCATCTTCAAGGCTGCCTTTACGCATTTTCTTATTGGTGATATCCGCCATTTTATCCTTGGTGGAATTGAGGTCGCCACGGTCTTTGTAGATGATCCCACGGCTGTCGCACATGATCACATCCTTCACCCCGGCTGCAAACAACAATTTCACAATGGCTACCCCGGCGGCTCCTGCTCCGTTGATCACCACCTGCATATCTTCCATCTTCTTGCCGGTCAATTTCAGGGCATTATACAATCCAGCGAGAGTTACGATAGCTGTACCGTGCTGATCGTCATGAAATACCGGAACATTCAGCTCTTCCTTCAGCCGTCTTTCAATTTCAAAACAGCGGGGAGCGGAAATGTCTTCAAGATTGATTCCGCCAAAACCTGGCGCAATGTTCTTTACTGTTTGTACGATCTCATCGGTATCCTGCGTATCCAAAACAATCGGGAAAGCATCCACTCCAGCGAACTTTTTGAAGAGCACTGATTTCCCTTCCATCACGGGTAGGGCCGCTTCGGGACCAATATTTCCTAATCCAAGAACTGCCGAACCGTCACTTACAATTGCCACCATATTTCCCTTGGTAGTGTAGGTGTAGGCTTTCTCTTTGTCATCGGCAATTTCCTGACAGGGACGGGCAACACCGGGCGTATATGCGATACTGAGATCGTCCTTGGTTTCCAGCGGCATTTTAAGCTCGATGGAAATCTTTCCTTTATATTTTTCGTGGGCTTCGAGGGATAGTTTAGCGTAGTCTTTTTTGGGCATGATATTTTTACTTAACCGATACTATTCAATAAAACACAACTAGTTCAAGCGTCCGCTTGGACCAAATATGGATATTAGCTTTTTATTAATACCGCACAAGCAATACGCTTGCGCTGGTGCTGGGCTATTTCAGGGGTAGTAGAGGTCGACTTTTCTATTCATAGGTTTGATTACTCCAAACAAAAAAGGCGTTGCAAAACTGCAACGCCTCTAATGATTTCATCAAAGATAAGGATTTATTCATTTAACATAGAAGCCACATCAAAAGAATTATTTTCCAGATTGATGTCGGCTAATCGCTGGCTTGGATCGATTGTAATAGTTTCGATATCGGCTGCGGGTTTGTTTATCGTGAAATTGTATTCCGGCTCAACCCATGGCCAGTCTTCCAATACTGTACGTTTTATATCGCTTTCAGCTGGTTTTTCGCCCCGCATCATTCTAAGCGGAATGTAGAATAACTCAGAAGTTCCATCTTTGTATTCCACAACCACGTCTAGCGGCATGGGCATCAGGTCAATTCGCTCCAGATTTACCACAGTTTTTTCCACATCTCCCACAACGGATTCAATTCCATAATCAATGGTTTTGGTGGTTTGCACGAAATACTCGTAATACCAATCCAGGATCATTCCGGATTCTCTCTCCATCACTTGTAAAAAATCCTTATCCGTTGGGTGCTTCAGCTTCCATTCCTGATGATACGTTTTCATTCCTTCGCGGAAGGTTTCCTCACCGATGATATAACTGAGCTGACCCAGAAATACCGCACCTTTTGAATACGCTGCCACGCCGTATGCGCGGTTTGTATTATAATGATCGGCATGTGTGGTCATAGGTTCTTCATCACCACTTTCTGCAATAAAACGATAGCTCCGGTAAGAACCTGAATATGGAAAATCAGACCCGCGCTCAAATAAATGATCCATAGTTTCTGCAGAAGCAAAACTGGTAAAACCTTCGTCCATCCATTCGTATAGACTCTCGTTGGTGGCCAATACGTTTTGGAACCAGCTGTGGTACAGTTCGTGTACCATCACCCCAACAAGACTACCGAGACTTCTGCCACCGGTGATCAAAGTTCCCATGGGATATTCCATTCCGCCATCACCGCCTTGTAAATTCGTGTATTGGGGATAAGGATATTCGCCAAAGTTCTCATTTGCATACTGAACAGCGCCAACGGTATAATCTACCAACTCTTCCCAGTTCTTAGCATACTGTTCGTTCTGCTCATCTGAAGCTCCCTCTACAACTGCTGGGTATTGATATAAGAAATGAAGCTTAGGCCCGTCGGGAACTTGTGCTGTTACATGTTTGAAATCAGGATCGGCTCCCCAGAAAAAATCGATCACATTTTCAGCCTTGAAGTGCCAGGTCATTTTTTCGCCGGAAGGGCGTTTTACGTCTGCGCCTTCTTCTTCATATCCGTAACCGATCTCATTTGGATTTTGAAGGATTCCAGTTCCACCCAATACATAATCCTGGTCGATGGTGATCTTAACATCAAAATTTCCGAAAGGAGCATGAAACTCACGGCCCACATACTCATTGGGATGCCATCCCTGATGATCATATTCGGCCAGTTTTGGGTACCACTGACTCATTGAAAACTCAACTCCTTCTGCATTATTCCATCCGGAACGTCGAATTTGAAGCGGCACTTGTGCGTCCCATTGCATTTCAAAGGTGGAGGATTCTCCGGGTTGAATGGGGTCATTGAGTTCTACCACCAACACGGTTCCGTCTACATTGTATTCAACGGCCTCGCCATCTTGGGTGAGGGTATTTACTTTATGATAACCGATCTCATCCTCTTCCAGATTATAGATCCGATCCATAACACGGCGGTCAGGGTCATCTATAGTTCGGGAGCGCACATCCATCATACTCCCCGGCTGGAATGCATTGAAATAGAGATGGTAATACACGCGATCCAAAGTCTCCGGAGAATTGTTGGTATACACCAGTGTTTGATTTCCGGCGTACTGATGATTTTCAGCATCTACATCAATTTCCATGGTGTAATCGACTTCCTGCTGCCAGTAATCACTGGTTTGAGCGTGAAGAGTGCTTATCGCACAAAGTGAAATTAGAAGAAAACTTAGTAGTTGTTTCATACTGTATTTATTAACCGCGAAGAGCGCTAAGGTTGCGCAAAGAACGCGAAGTTAGAGGTTATTTACTACTCGGCGAAAACCGTTTTTAAGTAATTTTGTATTGAAGTTTATAAGTAAGCCAAGTTTTGATTCAGATAATTTTAAATAAGTTAAAACCTGAGCTAAGTGAATATCATTAAGTGCATCTACAGATTTAATTTCAATAATTACTTTCTGATTGACAAATATATCAACCCGATAACCTACTTCCATTTCTACTTCTTTGTAGACCAATGGAAGGCCTCTTTCAACTTCAATGTACAATCCGTGTTGCTCCAATTCATAAGCCAAACATTTTTTGATAAGCCGACTCAAGCAATCCCGGCCCCAAAGCCCGATGAACTTGAATTGCAGAATCCAAAATTACCTTAGAAATCTCATTCTCTGTCATGTCAAATATGTCTTTGCGTTCCTTGCGATATCTCTGCGTCTTTTGCGGTCTCAAACAATGTTCTATTAACCGCAAAGAGCGCTAAGGATTCGCAGAGTTCGCAATGTACAAAATCAAAAACTGTTTCGGCTTGCAAAAGCCCGGCTCAAGGTAGCCTCGTCAATGAATTCGAGCTCGGTGCCCATCGGGATTCCGTAGGCTATACGGGTCACACTCACTTCATAATTCTTCAGCAGTTTGTTGATATAATAGGAGGTTGCTTCTCCTTCTGCATCGGGGTTGAGCGCCAGGATCACTTCATCAATATCTTCATCTTCTCCGATTCTTTTCAGTAATTCCTGAATGCGCAATTTATCCGGACCGATGTTATCCATGGGAGAGATCACTCCGCCCAGCACATGATACCGTCCCCGAAATTCATTTGACTTCTCAATGATATACACATCGTTGAATTCCTCTACCACACAAATAGCAGAAGGATCGCGTTTAGGATTGTCACAAATTTTGCAAGGGTCGGAATCACTGACGTTCCCACAAACGGAGCAACGGGTTACTTTTTCCTTTAGATCAACGATGGCCTGCGCAAGGTTTTTGGCGTAATCATCATTTTGCTTGAGCAAATGAATGGCAATACGCTGAGCCGATTTTCGTCCCGTACCGGGAAGCTTGGCGAGCTGCTCAATAGCCCGCTCCAAATATTCTGAGGTTATCTGCATGTAGTGAGTTCCGAGGTGTTAGGTTTTAGGTGTTAGTTGAATGCCCTCTAAAACCTAAAACCTTGTGACTAAAACCTATTTAAAGTCCGAGTTTTGACATATCCATTCCGGGAATTCCGCCGCCGGGGATCATACCTTTGTACATTTCCTGCATTTTTTCTTTGGAAGCTTCTTCCGCTTTTTCAAGCGCTTTGTTGACGCCAGCCACGATCAGGTCTTCCAGCATTTCTTTGTCGGCAGGATCTACCACATCATCATCCATGTCGATAGAGACGATCTGCTTGTTGCCGTTGGCTTTCACCTTCACCATTCCGCCACCGGCTTCAGCTTCTACGATCACGTCGTTCAAGCCTTCCTGGGCTTCCTGCATTTTAGATTGCATTTCCTGAATTTTGCCGAACATATCGGCCATATTTAAATTGCTCATAATTTTGAATTTGATTGTTTTTTCATTGAAACCCTGCGATCGATTAAAACCTCACAGAGATAATTAAATGTTAGCTGACAGCTTAATACTCCAACTCTGCCCCAAATATCTCAACTATATCACGAATGATGGGGTCCTTTTGTTGTATTTGTTTGAACCGTTCGTATACACTCATAGGTTTATCTTCTTCAGAAAGTTCACCTACGGAGATGTTAAAACGCAGCATACTGCCCACACATTCCTTTAACTTCTTCTGAAGATCCATAGATTGCTCATCCAGCATTTTCTTGGCAAACTGATTGTCGCACTCCAGATATAATTCTCCCCCCTTCACCTTCAACAATTTAACACGCTCCATCTGCAGGTGTAACAACATCGGGAAATCACCTTTCAGCGACTCAAGGTAAGTCGGCCAGTTTTCTTCAATATATTCAAGCGTGATCTTTTCAGGCGCCTGGGCTTCTTCTTCAGGAGATTCAGCAACTGCCACACTTTTCTGCTCTTCTTGCTTTGATTCTGACTCAACTTTCTTCGCCAGGCTGGTTGTCAGCGCCGGGGCTCCGATATCAAAATCGTCATCTTCTTCCATTTGATCAGCAGTGTCGAAATCTACTTCTTCGGGCTCAGTTTCTTTTTCTTCCTCTGATTCCGAAGCTTCAGATCTGACCGGAGGCTTTTCAGGAGAAGTTGGTTCTACTGTTTCTGATTCTGAAGTTTCCGGCTGAGACTCTTTACTCTCATTCTCAAACTCCACTGTCTCCGGTTCATTTTTGGGGACTGAACCATTCTGAGAGCTGTTTACGAAGTTACCGGAGTTTTTTTTTAACTCCTCAAGTCCCGCCAGCAGCTCTGAAAGCTGCTCAGAGCGTTCCATATGGATAAGCTTCAACAACGTGATCTCAAACTGAATTCTTGGCTGTGAAGCATCCTTTAATTTGATCTGCGCTTCACTGATGATATGCAGCATCCGCATCAGGTCATCCCGAGAAAAGTCTTTGGCCGTTTCCAGATAACGCTTTTTGGTTTCTTCAGAAGCCTCCACCAAATACAGCTTTGTGGTCTCGTGGGCAATGTACAAGTTCCGAAGATGCTCGGTCATCCCGATCAAGAATTCCTGAATATCATATCCTTCCTGCAGCAGGGTGTTGATAAGATCGAGACCGCGGTCTGCATCGTGTTCTTTCACACAATTCATAAACTCAAACAGACGATCGGTACCAACTACATTCAGCGCCTGCAGCAATTCGTTATGGGTGATGGTATCTCCACAAAAGGCAATGGCCTGATCCATCAGTCCAAGAGCATCGCGCAGAGCACCATCGGCTTTTTTGGCAATTACATGGAGCGATTCTTCATCAATGGAAATGTCTTCGTCGAGGGAAATTTTACGGAGTCGCTGCACGATCTCATCCACCGAGATCCGCTTGAAATCGAAGCGTTGCACACGGGAAAGAATAGTAGGAAGGACCTTATGAGGTTCCGTCGTCGCAAAAATAAAGATCGCGTGTTCCGGCGGTTCTTCCAATGTCTTCAGCAGCGCATTGAACGCGGCCTTACTGAGCATATGAACCTCATCCACGATAAACACTTTGTACTTGCCATTTTGCGGCGGAATGCGAACGCTTTCCCGCAGGTGATGCACATCATCCACCTTGTTGTTGGAAGCGGCATCCATCTCCACGATATTCAGCGTCTGGTTCAGCGATTCACCATCCACACTGATATCAATTTCGTTAATGGTACGGGCCAACACGCGCGCCATGGTGGTTTTCCCAACACCGCGAGGACCGCAAAACATATACGCATGAGATAATCGTCCCTGCTTGATGGCATTTTTAATGGTACTACTCACGTGTTCTTGTGAGACAATATCCTCAAAGGAAGTCGGCCGGTATTTTCGTGTAAGTGCGCGGTAGGTTTCTGACATGCTTAGATCAATTTTTCAGTCAAAACAATGTACAAAATGTGTGGTAAAAATTTGGGTTTAAAGAGAGATTTAACAACCCATCTATTCCAGATTAAAACTGATATCCAACGCTTTTACCGAATGCGTAAGCCAGCCCAGAGAAATTACATCAACACCACAGCCTTTATATCCTGAAATATTTTGCGGGGTGATGCCACCCGAGACTTCCACTATAATTTCATCCGGGATGAGTTTCACCAATTCTTTTACTTCCTGGGGTGAACGATTATCCAGCATGATAACATCCGCGCCGGCCTCCACGGCTTCCTGCACCTGCGCCTTATTTTCGGTCTCGATCTCTATCTTCACCATGTGACCAATTTCAGCCCGCACTTTTTCTAAGGCTTTGGTGATACTTCCGGCTGCTTTAATGTGATTGTCTTTGATCATCACGCCGTCATCCAGTCGAAAACGATGATTTTTTCCGCCTCCGCAGCGTACTGCATATTTCTGGATAGAACGTAGTCCGGGCAGTGTTTTTCGGGTATCTGTGATGGTAATTGTGTTGTCATCAAGCAGTTTAATTACTTCCTGAGTAGCCGTCGCAATTCCCCCCAGATGCTGGATCAAATTCAAGATCACACGCTCGCCGGTCAGCAGAGCCCGAACCGAAGCTTTTACTTCAGCAATTTTTTCGCCCTTTCTTACGAGATTTCCATCTTGTTTATGAAAAACCACCTCCGCCGAAGGATCTATCATCTGATACCCAACTTCAATGATCTGAAGCCCGGCAACCACACCATCGGCTTTGGCTGTGTATATTCCTTTTCCAAGTTGTGATTCCGGAAAAACGGAGTTGGTAGTGAGGTCGCCCATACCGATGTCTTCGGAAAAGGCGTTTTTCAAAATATCGGTTAACTCAAGCTGATTCATAAGGTATTTATTCTGATTATGGAGTAACCTTGCAGCATCCGGTAGGTCCTGCGAGCGTTACGGTTTTGCATTTTCCTTTTCAACAACAAACGCTGCGAGGAGTGAAGCACGCTCGCGGGTTCTTTTGCATGTTTTTTAGTCTTGGTCGTGTTATTTGTCTATTTTTGATATAGAAATAATTCTCTGTACTGATAGTTGTCATCCTGAGCATCCATTCTGGAATATTTGAAGAAATTGTATTCCACGAAGGATCTCAAAACTCAAAAAACTTGGAATATATCAGCGTTTGAGACTCTTCGCGGAATACAACTAAAATCGATCAAAACTAGTACGCGCCCAGAGTTACAACATCGATGATCAGTTGTTTCAAAGATACCCTTTTTAACTCTTTTTTATGAGCCCTTTTAGATGATCTATCTCGACCATGCCGCAACCACGCCCATTAGTGATAAAGCCTTAGAAGTGTACCTAAATGTGGCCAGACATTATTTCGGTAATCCAAGCAGCATGCACGATGAGGGTTCCTCGGCGGAACAAATTTTGGAGGCTTCTAAAAAGACCCTGGCTGTGACTTTAAATGCCCGCCCAAAGGATGTCTTTTTTACTTCCGGAGCATCAGAATCTAGTTTTCTGGCAATCTATTCTTTACTGAAAGCCCGGGATGGAAAACACATTATTACCACGCCCATTGAGCATTCCTCGGTTCGTAACATTTTCATTAAACTGGAGCGGGAAGGCTATGAAGTTTCAACTGTTTCTGTAGATGAGTTTGGTCAGGTTGACCTCGGTGAGTTAAGATCCCTGGTTCGGGAAGATACTGCTTTAGCTTCCGTTCAGCATGTAAATTCAGAAATTGGAACCATTCAGGATCTGGAGGCGATCGGGAAATTCCTTCATTCCAAAAACATACTGCTGCACAGCGATTGTGTGCAAAGTTTCGGGCGCATTCCTCTGAACATAAACTCCCTGAATGTAGATGCTCTTTCCATATCCGGGCACAAAATATATGGCCCCAAAGGAGTAGGAGCCGTCTGGATGAATCCCAAAGCAAACTGGAAACCCGTATTCCCTGATTCTGACAATCAGCATAAATTCAAGCCGGGCACTTCCGATGTTCCTTCCATCGCTGCTTTTGCCACGGCCGCTAAACAGGTCACCCAGAATTCACCTAAAGAACAGGAGCGGATCGGTTCATTCCGAAAAAAACTGATCACTGAGTTGCAACAGCTTCCTTTTGAATGTGAAATCTTAGAACACGCTGAACACAAAGTGCCCAATATTTTAGGGTTGAGATTCCCTGGAATGGAAGGACAGTTTTTAATGCTGGAGTGCAATCAGGCAGGATTAGCGATCTCAACGGGCAGCGCGTGTCAGGTAGGCTCAGAGAAGCCAAATAAAACGATGACGGCCATCGGAAAAAGTGAGCAAGAAGCGCGGGAGTTTATCCGTTTATCATTTGGTAAAGAAAATTCTGAGGAGCAAATTTCACAGATAATTCAAAAAATGAATGTTATTTTAGAAAGACATTTTCAAAAGGTAAATCACCACAAATCGAAGAAAGGATCCTAATTATGAAACGCGGATTAATTTTACTCACGGCTTTTGCACTTTTATTCACCGCACCATTGTTGGCGCAAGAATCGGATGCGTCAGAGGCTCCAATCCAGATCGTTAAATACAGCGATTATCAGTGCCCGGCTTGTAAGTATTTTGTTTCCATTGAAGAGCAGCTGAAAGAGGAATACGGAGATCAGCTTTCGCTCACCACAAAGCACTTTCCGCTAAACATGCACGAATACGCTCAGTTGGCTTCCCGTGCCGCAGAGGCAGCCCGCCAGCAGGGTAAGTATCAGGAGATGCATGATATGATCTTTACTGGGCAAGAGCAGTGGGCCCGGGGAAATGCAGAGGCAATGTTTATCGGGTATGCCCGAAGCCTGGATCTGGATGTGGAGCAATTCCGCGAGGATATGAATTCAGCTGAAATGCAGCGCATTGTAATGGAGGACAAGCGCGAAGGACTAAATTTAGGCGTCAATTCTACTCCTACCTTTTTCATCAACGGACAGAAACTGGAGCAAAACCCCCGCACGTATCAGCAATTTAAATCCATTGTAGACCAGATGCTTGAACAGTAGAGCTATGCTCTTACCATTTTTTTATAAGCCACTGGATATCTAGGTCTGGTGGCTTTTTTGTATCTGGCATCTTGGTTCCCGCTCTCCCTACAGTCGGACACATCTGTCCGACCTACGTTCTCATCCGGAATAAATTCCTTGTTTGTCATTCAATATTCGAACTTCTTTTCCCTTATCTTTGGGGTGAATTTGAAAACCCAATATGTCCATGAAACAGTACTTAGTTGATATTATCGGTAAATCGCTCCAACAATTTGATTTAGAAGAGGAGCCGGAAATTCAAATTGAAGACCCCAGACAGCCGGAACATGGCGATGCTTCATCCAATATCGCGATGACACTGGCACGACCGCTAAAAAACAATCCGCGAGCCATCGCCCAGCAAATTGTTGATGGACTGGAATACGATGAGAAAAAAGTATCTGCAGTGGAGATAGCCGGTCCGGGGTTCATCAACTTTCGCTACTCTGAGGAATATTTGTTTGATGAGCTGTCTGAAATACTGAAGACCGGAGCTGAATTTGGCAAATCAGACTCCCATCAGGGAAAGCGCATATTGGTGGAATTTGTGAGTGCCAATCCTACCGGCCCCTTAACCGTAGGTCATGGCCGGAATGCCGTTTTAGGAGATACGGTGGCCCGACTTTTTGAATGGACAGGAGCCGATGTAGAGCGCGAATACTATTTCAATGATGCCGGCCGACAAATGCGCGTTTTGGGTGAAAGCGTTCGTGCCCGTTATCTCGAATTATTGGGTAAAGATAGCGAATTTCCTGAAGGCGGATATGAAGGCGAATACATTAGAGACATTGCCCAGTCGCTGGCTGATGATAAAGGAGAAGAATTAGTTGATGCTGAAGACGAAAAGCCCTTCAAAGAAAAAGCTGAAGAGGAGATCTTTGCCGATATAAGTGGGACCCTGGAACGCATGAAGATCAAAATGGATTCGTTTTTTAATGAACGTAGTCTGTATGAGGATGGAAAAATTGAAGAGACCATCGAAAAGCTTCGCGCCAAAGGATTGGTCTATGACGAAGATGGCGCCGTTTGGTTCAAAACCACTGAATTCGGAAAAGAGAAAGACACCGTTCTCGTAAAAAGTAGCGGCGAGCCGACCTATCGACTTCCGGATATCGCCTATCATGCCAACAAACTAGATCGCGGTTTTGATCTCTGTGTGGATGTATTTGGCGCCGACCATATTGCCACTTATCCTGATGTCCTGAACGGGATAAAATCACTAGACTACGATCCGGAAAAAGTGGATGTGGTGGTCTATCAGTTTGTGACGCTCGTAAAAGACGGAAAGCCTTTCAAGATGAGTACCCGAAAAGCCAACTTCGTTACACTGGATGAACTCATGGATGAAGTTGGAGCTGACGTCACCCGATTCTTCTTCCTGATGCGTTCACCCAACACGCACCTGGAATTTGATATTGGTCAGGCCAAAGAAGCCGGCGAGAAAAACCCGGTGTTTTACCTACAGTACGCCCATGCCCGTATTTCCAGTATTCTGCGTAAAGTGGAAGAGGAATATGATTTCCCTGAAGATGTTGATCTGAGTTTACTTACACATCCAAGTGAGATCGCCCTGCTCAAAACCATGCTTAAATTCCCGGAAACCATCGGCAATGCTGCCCGACTTCGGGAACCTCATCATGTGATCACTTTCTTAAATGAACTGGCTTCAGCCTTCACTACCTTCTACCACGATTGTCGAATTTTAGGTGAAGAGAAAGAACTGGTTCAAGCCCGAACAGAATTGGCCAAAGCGGTAGCCCAAGTGCTTAGAAATGGATTGGGCATCTTGGGTATTACTGCCCCGGAACAAATGTAGGAAATTTTAAATGTGGAAATGCTAAATGTTAAATTAGTCTGCGGCACTAGCGCAAGCGTCCGCTTGTGCGATGTTTGAAATGGCCACGGAAATGTATCTTCCTCAGTCTAAACACGTTTGACCAAGCGGACGCTTGAACGAGCCTAGATGAGAATTTAACATTCAACAATAAAAATTTAGCATTCCGGCTACGCCGGTCTCAACTTCGTAAAGCAAACAATCCCCTTCACCAGCTGTTTTTCTACTTCAAAGCCAGCTTGGCTGAAGAGTTTATTGCTTTCATCCACCGTCCAGAAGTTTATTCCACCAATAGCTGCGGATTCTTGCAATAACCGGCCATACCAAGCGTCAGATTTTATGAGGTGCATCATGAAAAAGACGCCGTTTTCTTTTAGCACTCGCTTGGCCTCGTACAGTACTTTTATTTCTTCGGTGAGCTCATTTAACGTCCCGCCCATGACGATACCGTCAAAGGTTTTTGAAAAGAAGGGCATCTCACGTCCATCGGCGCGAAGGAAATACATATCCGTTTCGTCGGCTTCAGCTTTAAGCCGGGCTTCTTCAAGCATCTGAAAAGAAAAATCGAGTGCAACGACATTGGCTTTTTTCTGTGCGGCTTTGAGGGCTCGGCCGTATAAGGCAGTCGAACATCCAAGATCTAAATACCAACCATTTTCCTTGGGAGTTGTCCAGTCGATCAGTAATTCGTGTTCCTTTTCGATGGGAAATTCTTCACCAGAAAGAAGAGACAGGGATCGCTTCCGCCAGATGTCTTCATAAATAGCGGCCGTAAGTTTCCAGTGGTTGGTGCTTTGTGCGATGGAAGTGAATTCGGGCTCTTTCCCCAATAGGTCGATAATATTATTCTTAACCTGATATTCGTCGCCTTCTTTAGAGCCAACCGTACCATTGAAAGGCTTGGATAGACGGGCAGCTTCATCCGGGACGTGGATTCCGGCTCGCTCATCGACAGGAGAACGTAATTCTAATTTCATAATGATCCATTTTTTGGTGGGATACGCTTAGCGCTTCGATGTGTTACATGCATTCATCAATAAGAATGCATTTACTTCTGAAGCACGATGGAGATTTGTGCGCCTTTATCAACACTAAGCATGCGGGCAGCATTTCCTTTGTTGATACCGATCTCAAGATTCCCTGAACTGCCAATGAATGCAGCCGGTTCGCCATCTTCCACATCTCCAAAGGTAGTTACGATCTTATTCAGCATCGTATTGCCTACGTAAATTTTCACATTCTTCTTTTTGAGATGATCTTTGATGAGGTCTTGGGTGAGGTTGGTGATGAGATTTCCAAAACGGTCGATATGCAACACCCAGCCCTGCAGCCCATCTTTATCAGCGAGAGGAACGGCCCAGTGATAGGTTACAAGCTCATCAATGGGTTCTCCGATTTCCTCTAGAGAAACCCCTTCACAAAGGTGAGCCGCAACCGGGGCAAAAATATCACGGCCATGAAAGGTATTTGAGACCCCTTTTCTCCAATAATCAGGATTGTTCAGCTTGCAGGCTTCGTACTCAAATTCATTAAAAAACAAAGAGAAGATCCCATTATCAGGACCTACAAAATATTGGTCTTTGACCTTCAGGGCTACAGGATTACGAGATGTTCCCACACCCGGATCAACCACTACCAAATGCACGGTTCCCGGAGGATAAAGAAAAGCGGTATTCCGGATCACCCACGCACCAGCCATGATATCCTGCGGAGGAATTTCATGCGACACATCCACAAACCGGACATCCGGTGCAATTCCTAACATGACCGCTTTCATTGCGCTCACGTAATAATCCTGGGTACCAAAGTCAGTTGTGAGTGTTATTATTTGACTCATCAGGCATAGCTGTTGAGCATAACCGGCATCACCAGCATCAGAATATCTTCGTTCTCATTTTCTTGGGATGGCTTTACGATACCGGCGCGGTTAGGAGAAGAAAACTCAAAAGTCACTTCTTCATCGTCAATATTGCTAAGGACGTCACCTAAATATTTCGCATTGAACCCGATCTCCATTTCTTCATCAGGGTATTCGCATTCAATGGTTTCTTTAGCTTCGCTGCTCATGTCCAGATCTTCTGCACGAATGGTGAGCTTGTCGGAACCCAACTGAAGTCGAATTTGGCGCGTAGTTGTGCTTGAGAAAATAGCCACACGTTTTACCGTTGAAAGCATTTGATCTTTGCTGATCGTCAGGAACTTGTCGTTATCGCGAGGAATCACAGAATCGTAGTTGGGATATTGCTCGTTGATCAGGCGGGTAATAACGATGGTTCCGCCACTCTTGAACCGGGCATGGTCTTCCGTTACAGTAAGATCACAATCTTCTCCGTCAATTGTCTTCTGAATGAGGCTGAGAGCTTTATCAGGCACAATGAAATTCACATCGTTATCAGCTTTGATCTCGCGGCTGGTGTATTTCACTAACCGGTGTCCGTCTGTTGCTACAAACTTGCTTTCGTCGGTCCCGATCTGGAAATAAACGCCCATCATGGCCGGGCGAAGGTCATCACTGGAAACGGCAAATAATGTTTTATGAATGGCTTTATGCATCAGCTCTCCGGTAGTACTGATGGTGGTTCCTTCATCAAGACTTGGAACTTCAGGAAACTCATCCGCATCTTCTCCAACCAGCTTGTAGGTACCTTTATCTGTGCGGAAATTGATATTCATCCGGTCATCAACATCAAAGAAAACAGGTATATTTGGAAGCTGACGCAGCGTTTCGAGTAAACGACGAGCAGGAATAGCTACCGCTCCGTCTTCTTCAATATCAGCATTTATATATTCAATGATAGAGATCTCGAGGTCGGTGGCAGTCAGCTTCAATTTACCATCTTCACTCTCAAAAAGAATGGTTTCGAGGATAGGCAAAGTTGCCTTGGAAGGAACGGCTCCAATTACGGCCGAAAGTCCTTTGTTCAGTTCATTACTCGATACAGAAAATTTCATATACGCAAAATTTAAAGAGGTTTAAGGGCGATTTTAAAGCCATAGTTGCCCTTTCATTACAGTGTTCTTATACTAAGAAATACTAACCCTCTCTGCAACCGCAGAAAGAGCAAAATTAACCCCCAACAAGTCTCTGATATTATCGTTTTAGCGCTACAGTAATTTTTAATATATCACTGTTTAATATGATCCGCTATTCCACTGCGCTTGCGATATTTATCCTACTTCCTGTCCTCTCACTGGCACAATCTGCACAGGCAAAATATGGAAATGATTTCTTGTCTACAGGAAGTGGTGCCCGGGCACTTGGAATGGGAAGCGCTCATGTTGCCCTCACCAATGACGTAACCGCAGCTTACTGGAATGTAGCCGGTCTTTCTGAGCTGCAGTCTCCACAAATAATGTACATGCACTCCGAGCGATTCAGCGGCATTGTGGGGTATGATTATGGCGGGGGCGCCATGCCTTTAAAAGATGATAAAGGAGCCATTGCCATCAGTTTTTTCCGGCAGGGCGTGGATAATATTGCAAACACGCTTAACGCATGGGATCGTGAGCGAGATCAACCCAAAGGGAATGTAGAAGATTACATTACCCGTTTCAGCGCCGCAGATATGGCCGTCTTTTTCTCCTACGCCAATCAGCGGACGGAACAGCTTTCATATGGAGCTTCTGCCAAGATCATTCATCATAAATTGGGTCCTTTTGCACAGGCCTGGGGCTATAGTTTGGATGTGGGCGCAAAGTACAAATCTGATTTTGCCAACTTTGGAGTCGCGGTAAAAGATGTTACCACCATGCAGAAAATGTGGGATGTGGATGAATCAGCCTTTGGAGATTACGAATCCCAATTCGACAGTCTTGGAGCTACCTTACCCACCGGGCAAAATGAATATGTATTGCCTTCCTTAAAATTGGGAGCTTCTAAGTTTTTTCCCATCAGTGATGATTTTTTAGTGACAGCTGCCGCCGATGTGGATCTTTTGTTTGAAAACCGCCAGGCGTATTACATCAATCTTGGGAGAATGAGTGTGGAACCGCATGTAGGAGGAGAGGTTTCGTATAAAGATGTGATTGCACTCCGAGCCGGTGTCACTGATTTCATAACTGATCCTGTTTCCGGGTTTTCGGTATCACCGACTTTGGGAATGGGATTGAACGTATCTTCTTTTGTTCTAGATTATGGCTTCGCCAGTTTTGCCGGGGCTTCCAGCGATCTCGGTTTTACGCACCGCATTTCTCTTCGCTTTGATTTTTAAAATCGGTGTTTTAGTGTGATGGTGTTACGGTGTTATGGTATATTGCAAAACTATAACACCGTAACACTTTAATACCATTTATCTTTGCGTATCATCATTTTAGGCCCAACGGCATCCGGTAAAACTGAACTTTCCATACAACTTGCTGAGGAGTTACAAACTTCTATCATTTCTGCTGATTCCCGGCAGTGTTACAAGCATATTGATATTGGAACAGCCAAGCCCTCCAAAGAAGAATTAGAGCGCGTTCCTCACTACAATATTTCTACTCTTGAATTGGAAGAAGATGACAATGCTATGGAATTACAGAGGCGAGCCCGGAAATGGGAAAAGGAAATTTTGAAGGATTCAGATCATGTGATCTATGTGGGAGGGAGTACGCTTCATATCCAAAGTTTAATTCAGCCTTTTAATGAAATGCCGGAGGCGGATGAAACAAACATCGCGAAACTTGAACAGCGAATTGAACATGAAGGACTGGAATCACTGTATGAGCTGTTAAGACAGATTGATCCGGATTACGCCAAAAAGATGGATGGAATGAATCGTCAACGCATCATTCGCGCACTGGATGTATGGATGCAAACCGGAAAGCCCTTCAGTAGTTTCCATCAGCAGGGAGAAATTCAACCCGATGATAACACCCTCGTTTTTGGGTTGAAGTGGCCACGCCAAAAGCTATACAACCGCATCAATCAACGAGTGGATAAGATGGTGGAAGCTGGACTGGTTGATGAGGTAAAATCAATTTTGAGCGATCATCCCAAAGATCTACAATCGTTGAATACGGTGGGATATCAGGAGATCATAAAATATCTGGATGGTGAATGGACCTTGGATAAAGCGATCGAAAAGATCAAGACGAGTACACGTCGCTATGCCAAAAGACAGATCACATGGTACAAGCGATGGGAATTTGTGCATTGGCTGGAGGTAGATGGGTTGAGTGTTCAGGAGATGAAGGAAGAGATTTTAAATAGATTGAACTGAAGAGATAGATATAAATAGGAAGTCAGAACTCAGAAAAGAATTCTGAATCCTGAGGTCCGACCCCTGTATTCTCAAAGAGAAGTTAGCAGCTGAGTTACAGAAAGCTTAACTTTGTTGCTCACCTAAACGAAGCCCATTTATGTACAAAGCGAAAGTTAACGTAACGCTCCGTCCCTCTATTTTGGACCCTAAAGGAAAAGCCGCTCATCATGCCTTGCAAAACCTTGGATTAAAGGAAGTGCAACAGGTTCGCATCGGAAAATTCATTGAGCTTGATGTAGATGCCAAAGATGCAGCAGAAGCTAAAAAAATTGTGGAATCAGCCTGTACCCAATTGCTGGCCAACGAAGTCATGGAAGATTTCGAAATAACCATTGAGTCGTAATCCATGATCTCCTTCTCTCATTATATCGATGTGCTCGAATTATCGGAGACGGAAACCGAAGAGATCACAGAAACTAAAACGGAAGAGAAAGTCGAAGATTCGGTTAACACACCGTGGCGACTCATTCTCTTTGACGACGATATTCACACCTTCGAAGAGGTCATCTCCCAGTTGATGAAGGCCACCGGTTGTAGTCTTTCAAAAGCAGAAGACATCACCTGGAAAGTGCATAGCGAAGGCAAAGCAACAGTCCACGAAGGCGAATTTGAGGAATGCCTTCGCATCGACGGCGTACTTAAAGAAATTCAACTTGTTACTGAAATAAAAGGATAAAACCATGGCCACTTTTGGCGTACTAGTATTTCCCGGATCCAACTGCGATCACGATGCCTACCATGCCCTGAAGCACGTGATGAACTCTGACGTAAAATTTCTATGGCATAAAGACACCGATCTCTCCGGTATTGATTTTTTGATCGTTCCCGGTGGGTTTTCTTATGGTGATTACCTCCGCTCCGGAGCTATAGCCCGTTTTTCTCCTATAATGCAGGAGGTTGTGAAATTCGCCGAAAAAGGCGGTCCTGTTATGGGCATCTGCAACGGTTTTCAAATTTTACTGGAAGCCGGACTCATTCCCGGTGCCATGATGCACAACGAGAAACTAAAGTTCGTTTGCAAGAATGTGTACATCCGAACGGAATCTACCGATAGTATTTTTACTTCCGGACTTGAAAAAGGACAAATACTGGATGTACCTGTTTCTCACGGAGAAGGAAATTATTTTATCGAAGAGGATGGGTTAAAATCCCTTCAGGACAATGACCAGATTCTCTTCCGTTACTGTGATGCAAAGGGTGAACTCACTGCAGAAGCAAACTTCAACGGCTCCATAGACCACATAGCAGGCATCTGTAACGAAGGCCGCAATGTATTGGGAATGATGCCTCACCCCGAGCGGGCCATGGAAAAACTACTTGGCTCAGAAGACGGAAAGCCGATATTTGAATCGATTCTCAATTCACTTTCTGTTACTTAAATCACTTCTATGACCACAGATCCACAATCAGAACTTATGCTGCACAGCGAGGGCTTGGTAAAGCGCTATCGCAAGCGTACGGTTGTGGATGAGGTTTCCATTAACGTGAAACAGGGAGAAGTGGTAGGGCTGCTTGGTCCCAATGGCGCAGGTAAGACTACCACCTTTTTTATGATGGTGGGCCTTGTTCGCCCCAATGCCGGAGAGATCTACCTGAACGACAAGAATCTTACCCGTGAGCCCATGTACAAACGTGCACGCATGGGCATCGGATATCTGGCGCAGGAAGCCAGTGTATTTCGGAATTTAACCGTTCGTGAAAACCTTGAATCTGTGCTCCAATTTCTTTCCGTACCCAAGAAAGAGATCGACCTTAAAGTTGAAAAGCTTATCGAAGAATTTGGCTTGCACAAAGTGGTGAATAATAAAGGATACAGTCTCTCTGGAGGGGAACGGCGCCGGTGTGAAATTGCACGCGCACTTGTAACCGATCCTAAATTTATTTTACTGGATGAGCCTTTTGCAGGAGTTGACCCCATTGCAGTAGAAGATATTCAGGAAATTGTATCCGGTCTTCGTCATCAAAATATTGGGATCTTGATCACCGATCACAATGTTCACGAAACCCTTGCCATTACAGACCGGGCGTATTTAATGTTCGAAGGGAAGATACTCATGGAAGGCTCAGCCGATGTTTTAGCGGAAGATGAAAAAGCTAAAAAGCTTTATCTTGGCAAACAGTTTAAATTAGATCGTTACACTTCAGAATAAGACCTATGGAATTCATCACTGTTCAGGAATTAAAAGAGCGAAAAGAAAACGGGGATTCTTTTTTTCTGCTGGATGTGCGGGATTATCACGAATATTTAGTTTCAAATCTGGATGGCTACCACATTCCTTATCATGAGTTGGAAGATCGTCTGGATGAGATCAAAGACTATAGATCAACCGAGCTGATTGTGATGTGCCGGTCAGGGAATACCAGTCAGGACGCCTGCCGTACTCTCTTAAATGCGGGTTTCCAAAACGTTATCAGCCTTCAAGGTGGTATGAAGCGATGGGCTAAAGAGATCGATACTTCCCTGCCTGTAATCTAATCTCTTTTTATCCAGGTATAAAACTTCTTTCTTCAATATAAGATCAAGCCAGAGCTGCAATTTGGTTCAGCAACTCCTGATTGCTATCGGTATTCTTCAGTACTTTCAGAAGCCCTAACATAGACTCTTTAGGTGATTTTTTGAGCAGATAGCGGCGTACCATGTTTCGTTCTTCAAGAGAATCAGTGATGAACTTCGCCTCGTTTCGTGTTCCGGATGCCTGAATATTAATAGCAGGATAGATACGATCGTTCGATAACTCCCTGTCTAGAACCAACTCCATGTTTCCGGTACCTTTGAATTCCTCAAAAATCAGATCATCCATGCGCGAGTTGGTTTCAACCAAACAGGTAGCAATGATGGTCAGGGAACCGCCGCCTTCAATTTTTCGAGCTGAACCAAATATCTTCTTCGGTATTTCAAGGGCCCGGATGTCCAACCCACCTGAAAGCGTTCGTCCGCTGTTACTTTGAATGGCATTGTAAGCCCGACCTAAACGAGTAAGAGAGTCTATCAAAAGAACAGAATCTTCGCCCATTTCAGCTTTACGTTTGGCATAACCCAAAGCCATTTCAGTAATCCGAATGTGACTGTCGGTATTCTTGTCATTGGAAGATGCGAAAACCTCTGCATTGGTCGTACGTATGAAGTCGGTCACCTCTTCCGGCCGCTCATCCACCAAAAGCACGCTTACGTGGATATCATCGTAGTTATCATTGAGCGACTTTGCGATTTTTTTGAGTAGCACTGTTTTACCGGTACGCGGTGGAGCTACGATCAAAGCGCGCTGTCCTTTACCAATTGGAGAAACCAGATCAATTACACGCATTTCCACATCATCCGGTTGATGACCTAACTTGATCCAGTCAACAGGCATGATCGGGATCTGACGCTCGAACCGGCTCGATTTTTTCCAGGCTTCTACAGGTTTGCCGTTCACATAATCTACTGAAGCTACGTGCTTGTGACCTTTGTTGTCTTCTTCAAATTCACCTTCTAAAACCAAACCGGGACGCAGGTCAAGTGCTTTAACTTCATCGGGCTTCAGGAATGGATCCTGGGGCTGATAGGTAAATTCGTAATCAAGTTTCCGGATAAAGCCCCATCCCTTGGCATTAATTTCCAAAACACCCGCATATTGCCCGGCTATGCCCTGATTGTTTTTCCAGTAAAATTTAGGGATAAATACATTACCGCCTTTATTACGGTTGTTATTTCCCTTTTTATTGTTGCGCTTATTTTTTTTGCGTGCCATAAGTTTGTGAATACGTTTTCAAATAAAACCTTCTCCCGATTTCGAAAAGTGGCGTAATTAAATGTCGTTATTACTTAAGAGGAAGGCGAGAAAAAAGTGGTACAGAGAACAGAGCTCTGTACCATTGAATAATGTGGATAAGAAAAGATACGAATGTTTTTCCTGATACCAAATTAACGAACAGTGGTACTTTCATTAATAAAGCCATAACAGCTCATTAAAGAACTATCAATTTTGATAGACTGCCCGTCTTCAAGGCCAAGTGTAAAGAACTTATCCTCTGTATTCGGAGTTACTTCTTCGTATTGATTAAGCTGACTGTTAACGGTATTTGAGACAGATGAATCTATTGACTTAGCTTTGTTCAGATAATCAATAACCAACCAGTAAACCACCTTGTCTTCCGCCTGCAACTTACGGTCCTCAGTACATTGTGTAACAGCTGCGCCATATACGGTAGCCATCTTAATGTATGAATTACCGTGATTTGGATCGATATTGATTGCATTTTGCACATACCGCTTAGCCTGAGTTAATCGGCCCATGCTGATATTAGCATCAGCCAGATCCAGGTAAATATCTCTTTTTACGGCCTCTTCTTCAGCTCTTTCAATTGATTCTTTGAAGTATCTATCTGCTTCAGCATAATTCGCATTACTTTGTGCAAGTTCAGCTAAGGCCATGGCGCTTTCAAAAGATGGGTCGAGCTCGTTTATCTTCAATCTGGCTTCTTTCAATTTTGCTCTTTCGCCAAGATCGTCATAGGCCTCTGCAAGAGCTCTCCAGGCATCAATGTCTGCCGGATTCTCTTCTACAATGGGCGCAAAGTATTCGACCTGTTCTTCTGGAGATCCAAGTAACTCCTGTTGCTGCTCCTCAATAAAACTTAAAGCTTCGCCTTCTGCATGAGGTTTGGCATTATCGATAAGTGCCTGAGCTCTTTCTTTCTCACCTTTACTTACGAGATTGTTCAGGGCTTGACGGAGATAGTATCCATCACCCATAGAAACGGCTCTTTCAGGATTCATTTCAAACAGCTTCTCGTAATCCTGATATGCTTTCTGAAGGCCATCTTCAATGTAGTTGTAGTTGGTTTGGTAGAACCGGCCACGCTTAAAAATAATATCAAACTTTTCTTCAGGTGTATTACCAAATAGCTCCAGTTGCTCATTAATTAACGTAAGTGCTGTATCAATATAAGCAGTGCGAGCCTCATCACTTTCTTTTGAACGGCCAACTTCGGTGTAGATGGTTACCAGACGGTTATATTGCGTATCAAGCTTAAACTGGGGATTACCTTCAAGTTTCTCAGGCTTGGCACACATCATCCATTTTCCATATTTCAGGGCAAACTCGTAATCACCGTTTTTATAGTTTGAATAAAATAATGAATAAGCAGCCAGTGGAGAAAGTCCATCAGGAGGAGTCTCATTACAGTTCGCTTGTGCATTTGTTAGGGAAGAGCTGACAAAAAGTATCCCTATAAGAAGTATTAATTGCTTCATCGGTCTTGATCTTGTTTATACCATTAATTACTAAACTAAGTCAATAGTTCAATTATTATGTAGTAGGTTATTGTAGTTTTCTTCGAACAAACATTAATTCAGATAAATTAACAGTCAATGCAAATGACCAAATTTGTTCTTTGATAAGGTTTTGATTTGTTGTGCCTCTCATGCCATAACGTACGCTCAAATCTACAGAAGAATTGGAACGTGGAGAAATTATTCCTAAACCGGCAGAAAACCAAAGAGTGTTAATATTTTCTCCTTCTATTTTTAAATGTCCGGTATCATAGGTTACACCGCCACTGTATCTGAAATTAGATAAAAAAGCAGTTGAGTTGGTTCTGTAAGGATGATATTCTGCTCCGAAACCAGCTCTTAGCCTGTCTTTCATTACTGCCGAGGCATCAGATTGATCGAAATCGGACTCGTAACTGCTCCATTCTGCAAATGAGCCTTCTGCAGAGAAATTAACTAAGGTACTTGGATAATAGGTAAATCCACCTTTAACATCTAAAGGTAGTGTTACCTCGCCTTTTAAAGGATCTCTGAGTTCCACTTGTTGATCCCTGCCACTTACTCTTTTAGTAACTATTCTTGTTTCTTCCGCTTCTATTGTTACCGGCAATGTTGCGGTTGCTCCAAATGTAATCCGGTCTCTTGTGTTTAATAAATTCCTAAAGGTTAAAAGAGCGCCAAAGCGATGACTTAAAGCAGAGCCCGTTACCCTGGCATTAAGCAAACTTCTGGTGTATCCTGACTGATCAAAAAACACATCCTGAGAATTATTCTGGGTCAAAAATACGAATGAGGGAGCGTACCCTAATGCAATATTTGGTGTTGCATTCCACCCCAGTCCCAGCTCCAGTTTATTAATACCGCCAGTTCCTCTGATATCTGCCGCATAACCTATAGTGTTAGTAGCGGAGCTCACTGTAGAGTCAACCGTTAAAAACCTGTAATCGGTTCTTGTTACTGAGTACATGGATGCAGAGATTCCTAATTTTTCACGATAAAGTGGCAGGGTTACCTGAAAATAACCCGGCTCAAACATTGCATTTGTATTATCGGTCGCACCTGTGCTAGACTCAAATTGTGAAAGATTAAATCCGGATGAGGCTGTTGTAAAAGTATTGGTTCCCCATATGGCAGGGTTTTGCAGAGAATTTGACTGCGTATTGTATAATGAGACACCAATGGTTCCCATCCCCAATTCCCTGGAATTATTGTAATCGGTCGGGAACCCCATTCCAAATAAAGAATAGAACGATCCGCTGCTAGCCATACTCGTTTCCTGAACCTGGGCAAAAACACCCTCAGTGGTTACCACACAAAAAGTTATTATAAAAAGTACTTTAATGAATTTCATTCCGATCAATCAACTAATGATGTGATAATTATTTTTGGGCGCACATTCTCTGGAGCTGTAATTCCAAAGAATAACGAGGATCGAATTGCTCCGGAAGCAGAACCGGCCCCTACTATGAGTTCCTCACGGTCTTCGTTGCCATATAAAACGTTATTCACATAATCGGTGATATTAATTTTATAATATGACTCATCCGGGGCAGACGTCCCGCTAAAATCAACCTGTCCGAATTGGTATTCATAAACCGGATCTATGGGTTCAAGCACGTCTAAATTCAGTACGTTTAACCCAAGTCTCTGGTGATTTTCGGGCAGCGAACTTTCCAGTTCATCCTTGGCTTCATAAAAAACTAAATCAGCGCGAATGATATTACTGGTTTGAATTTCCTGGCGCAGAGCATCAACAGGTAAAGCAACTTTCAGCATCCCCTCCAGGGTAGTGTGGATGGGGAAAGTGTTTGGAGCATTTAAAGCGCCACCCCTTTCCAGCACGTAGCCATAATCTCGGAAAGAGACATCAACAGTATCTGTGGTATCACTTTCCATACCGTTAATCAGGATAAAAGCAGAGCCATCTGACCGGGCAAAGGATATTTTTGAATTTCCCTGATCAGCCACTAGCGCTAACCCGCCAAATCCATAGTTGTAGGAAGAGTCTGCGTCAACACCTGTTCTGTTGTACCACTCTTTATACTTATCGATCCAGGTATCTGACAGATCAACTATAGCCTGCTTCTGTCCCGGCTGAAGCGAAAACTGCCCAACCTGATCGCCTACCGATATTTCATCATCTATGGTAAGTGCACTTCCACGCCATGTTGATGTAATCTCATGCACAGTGAAATTTGAAACTGACAGCGTATCGCCATAAACCTCCAGGCTATCCAGTTGCAATCTGAGTTTGAGATCAAATGTATCATCCACGTCTATTGAGTCGGGAATAGATGGGGTACGGTTTGGCTTAACAAGGCCTCTAATAGTCAGATCCCCAAAAAGAGCATCCGAATACTGACCCATAGGCACAAAACCGAGCCGGCCTGAATATGCATTATAGTTTAAGGCTTCCGCCTGTTCAACACTTAGGGTATCAAAGGTAAGCTCCGGTTTATTCACATATTCACTGCCAACGCTGCCGGGGTCTTCACACCCCACAAAAAGTACAGTTAGGGCAAAAAGTGAAATGCATAAGGAGAATAGTCCCTTATTAGGTATGGTCATTAAATAAATTATTTAGAAGTTCTCTATCTGTTATTCTGCGTCAGAAATAGTTCTGTAATATTCGGCGAACTTATCAGAAACATCTTCGGGAGATCCCTGAATCTGAGTTGGCTCAATACCTAATTCATCAAATACATCATCAAATTCGTCTTTCAGGTAATTACCTGTAACAACGTGATCGCTGTATTTGAGGCCAAGTTTCAGTAGATCTACTTTTCCTTCTTCTGTAAGATTGTCGATATCGGTATCAGCCGGTAAGCCAAGAAGTTCCAACACTCGAGAGGAATCTGAATCACCTTCGTTAATGGGGTGATGCAGATTATACACGATCTTCGTGTTTTGGAAAATTTTCTCATCCTTATACAGCGTTTTCACTAAAAGTGGAGTTAAACCTGCAGGCCAGTCATGGCAGTGAATGATATCCGGCTCCCAACCGAGTTTAATAACTGTTTCGAGCACGCCTTTATTGTAGAAGGCAAGGCGCTCATCGTTATCCTCATAAAATTCCTCAGAGTCGGGTTTTCTGAAGAGTCCTTTTCTCTTGAAATACGTATCATTATCTAAAAAATAAACCTGCAGCTTCGCATTCGGGATGCTTGCCACTTTAATTTTCATGGTCTCCACTTTGTCGCCTACTTCCACTTCAATTCCTGAAAGTCGGATGACTTCATGAAGACGATTTCTGCGATCATTTATAGTACCGTATTTAGGTAGCAGAATTCGAATCTCAAAGCCCTTATCCTGCAAGGATGCCGGTAAAAACCGAAGTAAATCGGCCGTATAGGTCATTCGGGCAAAGGGAGAAATTTCTGCGGCAACGTAAAGAATTTTCATAAATATATACTCTCAGTAATTACTGTTTATCTTTATTTGGTAGGCTATTATTGGTATCACTCATAACCTTATTAAGGTCCTGATCATCATCGAGGGAGTAAAAATCGAGCAGGGTATCTCCACGCAGGCCTAAGCGCAGGGTTTCAACAGAAATAACATCTGCCGGCTGAATGTTCCCCAGGTTTACATTACTTCCGAATTTTCGGATAAACCAAACCTGTTGCTCTTTTTGAGGAGCTTCAAAAATCAGTTTTTCTTTTGGGATTTGATCGGTGATCTCTTCGATCAAGCCGGATCGTACTTCACCATTTGGCCGAAACACCCCAACGGTTCCACTTTCACGTGCTTCGCAGATCACTTTTTGGGCACCGGCCTTCAACTCTTCTTCAATTACTTTAACCCATTTATATGGAGGGATAATATCATTGGGGTTCTTACTTCCAACCTCGGAGTAAACCGTAAATTCCTGGCTTAGCTCCCGTATAATGGCCTGCTTTCTTTCATCAGAAAGCCAGATCGTTCCGTTTGAAACTTCTACATGGCTGATGTTGTAGTTCTTCATAAGCTCTACATAAGCATCCAACTGGTCGCGAAGTACATAAGCTTCAAACAAAGTACCTCCAAAATAGACGGGAATACCTGCACTTTGATAGGCTTCAATCTTTTCAGTGAGGTTTTGAGTGACGTAAGACGTTCCCCAACCAAGTTTTACAATGTCCATATAATTGGAGCACGACTCTACAAAGTCTTCAGCCTGGCGAACACTATATCCTTTATCCAGGATAAGGGTAATTCCGTCGTTTCTGGGTTTTTCTGTTCGTTTGGGTAAGTGATTTAGTGAAAATGCCATATGAGTGATTTGAGATATCTAAGCCTGAAATATACAAAAACACGGTTTCTATATAAAATCAGGCATTTAATTACGAATTCCGATTAATTTTGCGATTGCTCAACTCTACCAGATGTTGAATTTGTTCCTCATCTACAGCTTCCAGCATATCAGATGTATAACGCCACAGCCAGTTTCCTGACGAGGTTCCGGGAATATTCATTCGGTGAGTACTGTCAAGATTCATGTAATCCTGAAGCGGGAAGATAGCCTGATCTGCCACCGAAAGCATACCCAAACGAATAAATTCCCAGTTCATCTGCTCTCCACTTGTGCGCGTATAAATCCGGGCACGGTGTTTCTCTTCTTCTTTGGTGGTGTTGTACCAACCCACCGTGGTATCATTGTCGTGTGTTCCGGAATAGACCACACTGTTTTGGGTATAATTGTGCGGAAGAAAACTGTTGGTTGAATCTGAGTCGAAAGCAAACTGAATGATTCTCATTCCGGGGAAATTAAATTTATCACGAAGTTTGCGAACGCCTTCGGTCATAAAACCCAGATCTTCAGCAATGATGGGCAGCTCTCCACATTTATCAAGAATAGTGTTGAATAGCTTTTCGCCAGGGCCTTCCACCCATTGGCCCACTTCTGCTGTTTTCTGTCCGGCTTCAACTTCCCAGTAGGCATCAAACCCGCGAAAATGATCTACACGGATGGAATCACACATTTCAAACATGTGCTTGAAACGATCTACCCACCAGGCATAATCGTCTTTTTCAAGTTCATCCCATTTATATAAAGGATTTCCCCAAAGCTGTCCTGTTTTACTAAAATAATCAGGAGGTACGCCCGCAACAAGCTGACGGTTTCCGGCTTCATCCACCTCAAAATACTTTGGATTAGCCCATACATCGGCGCTGTTATGATCTACAAAAATAGGAATATCGCCGACAACCCTGATACCGCGTTCGTTGGCATATTCCTTTAAAGACATCCACTGGTTATAAAATTCAAACTGAAGCCAATATTGCAGGTCAATTTCATCGCTGAATTTCTTCCGGTATTCCTTTAGCGCCTTGGGTTTACGCTTGGTCAGGTCTTCGTCCCAGGTATTCCAGGGCTGCTTATCATAATGAAGCAAGCACGCCATGAAAAGCACATAATCTTCCAGCCAGTGTTCGTTTTGTTTTTTAAAAGCCTCGAAAGCCTGCTTTTCTTTCTTCTTCAGATTGTTATAAAAGCGTTCTGAAGCACGTTTGAATACGCGGTCTTTATTCTCAAAAGCCGCTTCATAATCTGCACTAACGCCGGATGGAAGCTGAATTTCAGCAATTTCTTTATCTGTTAGCAATCCCTTTTTATGAAGGATATCCGGGCTTATCAAATACACATTGCCTGCAAAAGCCGAGTAGCTCGCGTAGGGCGAATTCCCATAGCCGGTAGGCGTAAGTGGCAAGATCTGCCAAATGGTTTGATCTGTTCTTTCTAAAAAATCTATAAAAGTTCGGGCCTCAAATCCAAAATCTCCCATTCCATATTTTCCAGGGAATGATGTTGGATGAACTAAGCAGCCGCTTGAACGTGTAAACCTCATCTACAGTCTAACTCTTAGGTTTTAAAATTACACCCGCCAAAGGAGGGATCGTTAATGAAATATTTGCTTTCTGGTTATGCCATTCGCCCCATTCTGCATGTAAACTTTTATCCCCGGCATTACTTCCACCATAAAATTCCGAGTCACTGTTGATCAGTACCTCATATTCGCCGGCATGGGGCACCCCGACCTTATATCCATAATGTACGGTTGGGGTGAAGTTGAGAATAACCACAACATAATCTTCAGGATCTTTTGCGCGCCGTATAAACGAGATCACACTGTTGTCAGCATCGCTGATGTCGATCCACTCAAAGCCCCGCCAGTCAAAATCGACTTCATGCATGGCCTTTTCGTCTTTATTGATCCGGTTCAGATCCTTGACCAAAAGTTGCATGCCCTGATGCTTTTCCCACTCCAGTAAGTGCCAATCCAGGGAACGTGCTTCACTCCATTCTGACCACTGCCCAAATTCACACCCCATAAACAGTAGGTTTTTACCGGGGTGAGCGTACATGTATAAATACAATAAGCGCAGATTTGCAAATTTCTGCCAGTCATCGCCGGGCATCTTAGAAAGCATCGACTCTTTCATGTGAACCACTTCATCGTGAGAGAAGGGTAAAATAAAATGCTCGGAAAAGGCATAGATCAACGAAAAGGTAAGCTGATCCTGATGGTATTTTCTGAATAATGGGTCTTTTTCGATGTACGTGAGCGTGTCATTCATCCAGCCCATATTCCATTTGAAATCGAAGCCAAGCCCGCCTGTTTCAGTTGGACGTGAAACTCCGCCCCATGAAGTGGACTCCTCCGCAAATGTGATCACACCGGGAAAGTGGTGGTGCACAGAATCGTTGAACGCTCTCAAAAAATCGATCGCTTCAATATTTTCACGCCCACCGTATTTATTGGGGATCCACTCCCCCTCTTCCCGGGAATAGTCGAGGTACAACATGGAGGCCACGGCATCTACGCGGAGGCCATCGATGTGAAATTTGTCGCACCAAAAAATGGCATTCGAGATAAGGAAGTTTTTGACTTCGGTTCGTCCATAGTTAAAAATACAGGTTCCCCAATCGGTGTGTTCTCCTTTGCGGGGATCGTCGTGCTCAAAAAGACCGGTTCCATCAAAACGCCGGAGTCCGTGTTCATCTTTTGCAAAATGCGCCGGAACCCAATCTACCAATACGCCAATATCATTCTGGTGGCATTTATCTACGAAATACATAAAATCTTCGGGCGTACCAAAACGGCTGGTGGGCGCGTAATATCCGGTGATCTGATATCCCCACGATGGATCATACGGATGTTCAGCGATCGGCATCAGTTCAACATGCGAGTATCCCAGATCTTTCAAATAGGGAACCAATTGGTCGGCGGTTTCGCGGTAATTCAAAAAGCCGGGGTCTTCGCCTACTTTACGCTTCCATGACCCCAAATGCATTTCATAAATAGAAATAGGCTGGTTATAACTTTGTTTTTCCTGGCGACTTTTTAACCACTCTTCATCGCCCCATTCGTAGCTCTCCAGGTCTTTAACAATAGATGCCGTATCTGGACGAACTTCAGAATAAAAGGCAAAAGGATCGGCTTTTTTCAGTGGGGGATCCTGAACCGGCGACTTGATCTCATACTTATATACATCGCCTTCCGTAACATGGGGAATAAAGATCTCCCAAATTCCCTGATCGTGAAATTTCCGCATTCGGTTAACACGTCCATCCCAGTTATTAAAAACACCGATCACGCTTACCCGTGACGCTGATGGCGCTGTAACCACAAAATGAGTCCCTTCTACACCATTCACTGTACGTTGATGAGCGCCCATGAATTCATAGGCCTGATGATGGCTTCCCTCTCCCCAAAGCTGCAGGTCAAAATCGCTGATCAGCGAGTCAAATTGATATGCATCAACTATCTTGAACGGCTCTCCTTTATGCGGAGTGATCTCAAGTTCGTATGAAAACTTTTTCTTTCGTCTGGAAAAAACACGTTCAAAAAGACCCTCGTCAGAAATAGGTTCCAGATCGTATGACTTTTTCCCGATCACGACTTTAACTGATTTAGCCTCAGGACGGAATGCCCGAATGACTAATTTTTCTTTCCCGCCAACATCTTCATTGTGAAGACCCAGCACAGAAAACGGATCACCATGTGACCCGTCTGAAATGGAAGCAATTATTTCTTTTGAAAGTGTTGAACCCATCACCAAAGTTAAATTTGTAAGGGCCACAAAGATACTAAAACTTTAACAAATCTCTGTGCTCATTTAAAGTGCTTTCAATTGCTTGATTATATATTTTGATGCCATGAATAACTCTGGATTTATTGCACGACGATACCTTTTTTCGCGCAAACATATATCTCTAATTTCCACTCTTACCTTCATCAGTATAACCGGTATAACCATTGGAACAGCGCTACTGATCGTGGTTTTGTCGGTATTTAACGGATTCTTTGATGTTATTAAGGGATTCCTGCTTTCCCACGATCCTGACGTCAGAATTGAAGCAGCGAACTCCGCAACATTCGCACAAAATGAGGAAATGCTTGCCCAAATCCGTGCCCTGCCTGAAGTGCGCGTCCTTTCTCCTTATGTAGAAGGCAAAGCATTGATGGCGCTCGAGAATACTGAAAACGAAGTCGTAGAAGTTAAAGGAGTGAACCGGGATCTTTTTTTTCAGCTGGTTGAGATCGAACAAAGTATTACCAATGGTGTATTTGATATTTCCGTTAAAGACCGAACCCCGGGGATTATTATTCATCAGGACCTGCGAAACCGAACCCGCCTGAACCTAAAGGATGAAGTAACCCTGCTAAGTGCGGCCGGCATGAAGAATGCCCTCACCCAAATTACCGTCCCCCAAACCTATCGGTTTGAATTACGAGGCACCTACTTTCTGCAACAGATAGCCGGAACCCCTAAAGTATTTGTAGATATTGAAGCGGCCAAGCGCTTGTTCCGATCCCGAAACTCCATCTCCGGCATCGACCTCAAACTAACCGACAATGAGGTTGCGGATAAAGTAAAAAAAGAGCTCTCTGCACAGCTAGGCCCAGATTTCAAGATCTCAACCTGGTACGACCTTCAGAAACCACTTTACGACGTAATGTATCTGGAAAAATGGGGCTCTTTTGTCATCCTTATCTTGATCGTGATCGTTGCCGTTCTCAACATCATTGGCTCCCTGACTATGATCGTCATCCAAAAGCAACGTGATATTGGGATCCTGATGTCGATGGGCTACAGTAAACAGGGCATCAAAAATATTTTTCGCAAACAGGGATTATACATTGGTCTGATCGGTTGTGGAATCGGAGGCGTACTGGGACTTTTACTCAGCTGGGCGCAGGCAAAATTTGGACTGGTTAAACTTTCTTCTGCCTTTATTATTGAAGCCTATCCTGTCCTCATAAATCCGATGGATGTTGTCATTATTCTTTCTGCCAGTTTATTGCTTTGTGTGCTGGCAAGCTGGTATCCGGCTCACCGCGCTGCCCAGGTTCAGCCCGCTGATGCCGTCCGCTATGAATAACTTTTTTTGATCTGCAGAATACATTCCGAAACGCTTAGTTAAATTCATACATTAGTACTCAAATTTACTGTTAAAACCATTCCGCTACTTTGATCCTTGAACCCGAAATACTATCCAAACTCTCCTCCCTCGAGCTTCGTGCAAAGAAGATCGTTGAAGGGTTTATTTCCGGGTTACACAAAAGTCCTTTTCATGGATTTAGCGTTGAATTTGCCGAGCACCGACCCTACAATCCCGGGGATGATTTCAAGCACATCGACTGGAAAGTGTATGCCAAGAAGGAACGTTTTTATGTGAAACAGTACGAAGAAGAAACCAACCTCCGCTCTTATGTGATGCTGGATACGAGCTCTTCTATGTTGTACAAGCATTTTGCCGAATGGTCTAAATTAAGATACAGTATACACTTTGCTGCCTCCCTTATGTACATGATGCACCGGCAACGCGATGCAAGCGGATTGATCCCCTTCAATTCCAAGATCGATGCCTTTATTCCGGCGAAGTCTACCTATTCTCATTTGCGGCAGATCTATACTGAATTGGAGCGGGAGCTTATTCGCGAAGACAATGGAGATCAAGAACGCCGTAAAACGGCCTCTGCAGACGCCATTCATGAAGTGGCCGAACGACTTCATCACCGGAGCCTGGTGATCATCATTACCGACCTTTTTGAAAACGCTGGCGAACACGATGAACTCATTTCTGCTCTTAAGCATCTTCGCCACCGAAAGCACGAAGTAATACTCTTCAATGTCCTTGAAAAGAAGAGTGAGCGCGACCTCGACTTCCCCGACCGCCGGTTTGTATTTGAGGATATGGAGATGGGGGATGAAGTAGAAGTACTGCCCGCTCAGGTGCGTGAAGACTATCAACAGAAAGTGGAAGAATACACCAAGAAATTCCAAATGGCCTGCAGCGAATTCGAGATCGACTTTGAACAAATGGATACCCAAAGTGCCTTTGACAAATCACTACTTGCCTATTTAACGAAGAGAAGACGACTGGGGTAGTTTCCAGTCCCATTCCTTAAAAGGATAAAAATGTATGAGCGATTAAAAAAAAGTTTGGAGGAACATGTCTCATTAACCAATGATGAGTGGGAGCTTTGTAAAAATAGTTTCCGGCCAAAGCGTATGCTCAAGCGGCAGTTTTTACTTCAGGAGGGAGATATATGTCGCGAGCTGGCTTTTATTGAGAAGGGAGCTCTCTATTCTTACACCGTTGATTCATCCGGCAACAAACACGTCATTCGCTTTGCTTTCGATGGCTGGTGGATGGCCAATCTGCATAGCTTTTTCACCGGAAAACCAACGCGATTAAATATTGAGGTGCTGGAAGACAGTGAACTGCTTGTACTCGATCGAAAAAATCATGATGTCCTTTTGGAAGAAATTCCGGCTTACGAACGCTACCATCGCATTATTGTACAGAACGCATATGTAGCTCTGCAGCTGCGTGTAGAAAATGCTTTGGGACTGACTGCCGAAGAAAAATATGCCCGTCTGATCGAACAAAATCCAGAATTCATGAACCGCGTACCGCTGAATTTGGTGGCTTCTTATCTGGGGATGAGTCCCGAAACACTGAGCCGGGTTAGGGGTAATTTTGGTGGTTGAGTTGTTACTTCTCAGATCCTGTTCTTGACATATATCAAGAACATTTCTTATCACATATCAATGGGAAGACAGCAATGATGAGTTAAGTTTGTGCTCACTTTTAAAAACCGCAAACAGAACCGTCATTATGCCCATTACCCAACAAACGATTGCCATCATCGGAGACCATGGAAAGATGGGCTCTGCTATTGCAAAAGGAATTGTAGGAGGAAATTATCGCCTGCTCCTTTTTGGTGAAAAATCGGAACATTTAAACTCTTTAGCAGAGACCCTCTATGCAGAGCATCCGAAAGCAGAGATAAAGGTCATTGACTGTGCTTATGAGTGTAGCTGGGAAGCCGATATCATTATCCTCGATATTCCTAAAGCCTACGAAAAAAAGATTGCCGAAAAGATTCACGATGTAGCCACTCAAAAAATTATCGTGCGCATTGCCGGCCAATTTCATGAAGATAGCCCAAACGCTGACGACAGATTACAAAGCCGGTTACCCCATTCCAAAAACGTGACGGTATTTAAACACAAAACAAAGCCGAGGGTTATTATTTCCGGCGATGATCAAGAAGCGTTGCAAAGTATCTCAGAGCTGTTGAAAACAGCAGATTTTAATGTCTCTATAACTTTAAAACCTTTGAAAACCGGCACGTATTAGAGTATGAAATTGTTAAAAATACAGCGAACTATCAGGATACAATCACTCTCATCAAGCTTAACATTCAATATTTAAAAACTTAGCAAAACCATGATACTTATAACCGGAGCGAATGGACACTTAGGAACTCAAACCATAGACTTTTTACTGGACAAAAATCCCGATGCCAATATTACCGGGCTGGTCCGAAGCGAGGAAAAAGGAGCCGAGCTAAAGGAAAAGGGTGTTGAGATCAGAATAGGAGATTACACCGATTATGCCTCCATCGAAAAAGCCCTTCAGGGAATTGATACCCTGCTTTTGATTTCATCCAGCACGCTGGAAGGACGAACCAAACAGCATAAAAATGTGATTGAAGCGGCTAAAAAAACAGGTGTAAACCAGATCTTTTATACCAGCATTGTCCAGGCTGACAAAGAGTTAAGTCCGCTTTCACCGGATCATGCCGAAACTGAGAAACACATAAAGGAATCCGGTATTGCTTACACCTTGTATCGCAATGCTTTCTATATGGAATTTCTGCCTTTATTCCTTGGAAATGCGCTGGAATCCGGAGAATGGGCGTTTCCCTCAAATGGCAACGCTATCAATCTGGCGCTGCGCTCTGAGATGGCAGAAGCCTTAGCGAACGGACTGGCTGACCCCGAAAAACACCGCAACAGCATCTATGAAATTACTTCCGGCAAGGCTTATACCCTTGAGGAAATCGCTGATATGCTGAGCGAAGCTTCTGGAACGGAAATCTCCTATAACGATGTCTCTGTTTCAGAATTTCAAAACACCCTGGAAGAGATCGGACTGCCGGAAGAGCAAATTGCCATGAGCGTGATGACAGCCACCACTTTCGTAAATGGAGCACTCGATTTCACTTTTGATGACCTGGAGAAGCTGCTCGGACGCAAACCTACCGGCCTTGATGCTTTTATCAAAAACTTCGCCGACCAATAATCTTCCTTCAAAAAAAACAGATCATGAAAGAAAACTACACTGCACCACCCAAAACATCGATCGGACATATTCATTTAAAAGTATCGGACCTGGACCGGGCCCTCGAATTCTATCGCGACCTTATGGGATTTGAGCTGACTACCATGTACGGTGATCAGGCCGCATTTCTATCGGCCGGCGGATATCACCATCACATTGGGTTGAATACCTGGCACAGCAAAGGCGGATCGCCGGCTCCCCAAGGTAGTCCGGGACTATATCACACAGCTTTTTTATATCCTTCCCGAAAAGATTTAGCGGTGATTTTGCAGCGGCTGATCGATGCGGGTTATCCCATCAGCGGAGCCAGTGATCACGGCGTTTCGGAAGCCATTTATTTGAATGATCCGGATGGAAATGGCGTAGAGCTGTATCGAGATCGCCCCAGAGAGGAATGGGAATATTCGGCAGACGGTTCCGTAAAAATGGTCACCGAGCCGTTGGATTTGGAAGGCTTGTTAGAAGAACTCAACTGACATCCATCTGACAGATAGCCCGTCTGATGGATTTGTCTGATCATGAATAATAGCCTTAGTCAAAACGGTCAGACGGACTTTAAACCGTCTGACCGTTTCTCAGATTCTAAAAATGAACTCCTGTCAAATTCCATTTTAAACTAAACAACAATGATTCACACCTCCAAAGCTGACACCCGCAGAAAAGTAAGCCGTGGCCCGTTCACATCCCGGTTTTTGCCGCTCGGACGGTTACTTCCCGACTGGAACGATCACGGACTTGCCCAAATTGGTCGCCTTGAACATGCCACCCTTGAGGCCGGCGCCCTGGTACCAATGCACATGCATCAAAACGAAGAGATTCTTTCTTATCTCCGAAAAGGCACCATGCATCACAAAGACAGTGATGAAAATGACCTGGGCATTCACAACAAGCAATTTATGCTGATGAATGCCGGGAGTGGAATTTATCATGAAGAAGGCGTTCGCGAGGGTGATGAAACCGTGGAAATGCTGCAGATCTTCATCCGCCCTAAAACGGACGGACTAGAACCCAAGATCCAATTTTACGAACCGGAAGAAACATTCAGCCGTAATCAGTGGCGACTGCTGGCCGGATTTGAACGTTCAGAAGCACCCATGAAATTTAGAAGTGAAGTGCTTTTTTATGATGTCCACCTTGAAAAAGACCATGCTTTACAAACTCCAGACCTAAATGGGAATACAGGCTTATTGTACATATTCAATGGAAATATTACCATAAAAAATACTGGGGAAACTGTTGAAAAAGGAGATTCAATTGTCATCAAAGATGTACAGCTGAATCTAAAAAGTAGCAGAGATTCTGACTTGGTATTTTTTGATTTAGATGAGGTAGCGCCTTTCAGCCGGAACGGGTTGTTTGCAAAATAAAACGGTCAGCTTAAAGAATGAAGAAAACCTGTGAGTATTTGTTCACAGGTTTTTTGTATTGAGGTATTAGGTTTTGCCGGATCACTCTCGGACCGAGTTGTCCGAACAGGCATTCCCAACCGGGAGGTTGGGAATGAGGTTAAAATGATTCCTGCTCTTAAAAACAAAAAAAGCCTTGTAAATCAATGACTTACAAGGCTCAATAGTACGCCCGGGAGGATTCGAACCCCCAACCTTCTGATCCGAAGTCAGACGCTCTATCCAGTTGAGCTACGGGCGCAGATGAACATCGAACATATAACAAGGACATTGAATGCTGAACTTGCTTGTTGTTCGAATTTCAAAAGGGCATCAAATATAAGAAGAGTTGGGTTCAGAAACATCAAAAATCGTGAGTAGATTTTAGAGGATCAACATAGCATCACCAAAAGAGTAGAAGCGATATTTTTCAGCTATTGCATGTTCGTACACTCGCTTCATTTCATCAAACCCTATCAAGGCAGAGACTAACATAAGCAGCGTGCTTTTGGGAAGGTGGAAATTCGTGATCAACGCATCTGTGGCTTTGAATTCATAACCCGGGGTGATAAAAATATCGGTCTCTCTACTTTGTGGAGTGAATTTCCGGGATGCATCTGAGGCCGTCTCTAAAACCCGAATACTTGTAGTCCCTACAGCTGTCACGTGCCCGGCGGCATTTAATTCATCACACGTGTTTTGGGAAAGCTGAAACCACTCGCTGTGCATAGTATGCTCTTCGATCTTTTCCGTTTTCACAGGGGCAAAGGTTCCAAGCCCTACGTGCAAAGTCACTTCCGTTTTGCTTACTCCGGAATTCATCAGTTTCTGCAGTAGATCATCGGTAAAGTGAAGGCCCGCCGTGGGAGCAGCTTTACTGCCGAGGTCTTTTGCATATACGGTTTGGTACTCATCCGACAGCGATTCATCCTGCTCTATATAGGGAGGAAATGGCGTATGCTTGAACGGCTCTAACTTGGGATCATCCAGATCGCAGGAGAGAACCAGCGTCCTGAGGCCATCTTCCGCAATATTCGTTACTTTGGCTGAAATGCCCTCGGCAAGCTCAACTTCTTTTCCCTGTTTGAATTTCTTGCCAGGACGAACTAGTGCTTCAACCGTGTTATTGTTACTTACCGAGGTCACAAATAGTTCTTTTTTTCCCTCATCAAACAGCAACCGGCACTTTTCTACTTTGCTATTGTTCACCACAAGCGTGGTATCCCAGGGCAGATAATCTCCAAGGTTATAGAAATGATCATCCCTTATAGTTTTCGTTTCACGATCGTACACCAAAAGCCGGGCATGGTCCCTTGGGTGGGCGGGAGACTGAGCTATTAATTCTTCAGGAAGATGGTAATCAAAATCAGATAAGCTAAATTTCATTACAGGGCAGGGATCTAATCAAGTGAAATTTGGAAATAATTTTCTTCATTCGGCTCAACTTTGACTCTTTCTACAGCTCTGACTCGACTATCTTTTATCACAATTATCTCCAGACTGTCCGTTATTTCAAAACTATCCCCACCTGTAAAGTTGAACTCTTGGCCTATAGCCATCTGCCGGACATCGAGTGTAAATTCTCCGGCATAATTTGTTGTTGTGAATGGTAACGTGCCAATGAGTGCGGAATCCGGCTTATTCACTAAAAACAGGCTTGCTCCCAGGTATTCCAGCTCCGACGAAACTTCGTATCCAAAAATACCATTACTCAGCAAGGAGTCAGGAATTAAAATACTTTGCCGGCCAGCCTTTAATGTGTCCTCAAAAAAGGTAGAAAGCACTGAATCTGCCTGAAGTCTAAATATAGATGCTTCATACACTCCATCTACTGTGGTATTGAAACCGATAGTCACGCTATCGCCAATCACTTCACTTCGAAAGCCTCCGGGTTCAAGATTATTCCGGAAGTGGATCTGGGCTGCAAATACCGGCTCGCCGTTCTCAACCACTTCTCCATTTACGTTATAATACACCGGAACCTCATCCTGGCCGAGGCATCCACCAATTATTAAAGAGCTCAACAGAAATAGAATTAAATATACTTTATTCAAAATTATACCTTTGTAAGAATTCGTTTTTTCACTGTTTCGATGATCCCGGCACCGTCAATACCGATCTCTTTGTACAGTTCTTCCTGAGTGCCGTGTTCTACTATACGATCTGGGATGCCCATTATTTTAAGCGTTGGCCGATCAGGTTTTTCAGAAATGTATTCAGCTACCGCGCTTCCCAATCCCCCCATTTTAGCACCATCTTCCAATGTGATTATATGGTCGTACTTTGCACAAACTTCATCGATCAGATCGGTATCCAGAGGTTTGGCAAACCGCATATCATAATGGCCTATTTCAATGCCTTCTTTTGCTAACTTTTCAGCTGCTTCAGTAGCATATTTACCGATCGGTCCAAAACTTAAGACGGCTACTTCTTCGCCTTCTCTGAGCTGAATACCTTTCCCAATTTCCATAGATTGAAATTCTTCTCGAACTTCCATTCCGGTAGCTCTTCCCCGGGGATAGCGAATAGCCCATGCTGCCTCATCATATTTTGACGCTGTGTACATCATATCCCGCAGGTCTTGCTCATTAAGAGGCGAAGAAATGATCATATTCGGGATGGCACGCATAAAGGAGGTATCGTATGCACCGTGATGGGTTGGACCATCTGCACCAACTAATCCGGCCCGGTCAATACAAAATACAACCGGCAGATTTTGAATGGCTACATCGTGCACCAGTTGATCGTATCCTCGCTGAAGGAAGGAAGAATAAATGGCACAAAATGCTTTCTTTCCTTCAGCGGCCAGTCCTGCCGCAAAGGTAACGGCGTGCTGTTCTGCGATACCCACATCAAAAGCACGTTCCGGAAATTTGTTCATCATTGGCCACAGGCTAGATCCACTCGGCATGGCGGGCGTCATGCTTACAATACGCTCATCTTTTTCCGCCAGTTCAACCAATGCATCTCCAAAAACATCCTGATATTTCGGAATGGGGTTGGGTTTGGATGGTGCCGAAATAGCTTTTCCCGTGATCTTATCAAACGGACTACTGGAGGCATGCCATTTGGTTTGTTCTCTTTCTGCCGGAGCAAAACCTTTGCCCTTCACTGTTACTACATGGAGTAGCTTAGGACCTTTAACTTCCTTCAGATCCTCCAGGATATGACGAAGGCCATCCACATCATGTCCATCGGTGGGGCCGTAATATTTAAATCCCAGTGCACGAAACAAGGAGCCCGGAGTGATGGCAGCTGTAATTGCATTTTCCAGCCGAGATGCCACTTTACGCATCTTTTCACCGGCTGACTTAAAATGCCCGAGCATATCATAAATATCATCCCGCATTTTGTTGAAGGTCTTGCTGGTGGTAATGTCGGCCAAATACTCTTTTAACGCCCCAACATTGGGATCTATCGACATGTTATTGTCGTTCAGGATCACGAGGATATCGCTGTTCATGGCACCAGCATTGTTCATAGCTTCAAATGCCAAACCGGCTGTCATCGCTCCATCACCAATTATGGCGACTACTTTTTTGTCTGATTGATCCAGATCGCGGGCAACAGCCATTCCCAAAGCTGCAGAAATGGAGGTACTGGAATGTCCTACACCAAACGTATCATATTCACTTTCACTGCGTTTTGGAAAGCCCGAAAGCCCCCCATATTGCCGGTTGGTATGAAATTGCTCTCGCCGTCCGGTTAGAATTTTATGACCATATGCCTGATGGCCCACATCCCAAACAACCAGGTCTTTGGGCGTATCATACACATAATGAAGAGCAGTTGTAAGTTCAACCACACCAAGACTTGCTCCAAAATGCCCGCCATGCACCGATATCATATCGATGATGTACTGACGAAGTTCATCACTTACCTCTTGTAGCTGCTCGGGGTCCACATTCTTGAGATCGGCCGGAGAATTGATCTTGCCAAGAAGAGGCCCTGGGGTTGGATTATTGCTCTCCATAAATATAATTGGTTATTACGACGCTGCCTCGTCATTTACTTGTTCGATACGAAGTTCGGCTTGTTCCAGGATTTCAGTACAAAATTTCGACATCCTGACGCCTTCTTCATATAATTTCACAGAATCTTCTAAAGTGATCTCCTGATCTTCAAGTTGTTCTACAATGGATTCTAGTTTGTTTAAAGCCTCTTCGAAGCTTAGTCGTTCCTGATCTGCCATTAAATATATTCGGGATAATAATTTTCATCAAAATTTAGCCCTGAATAATACCGGTTTTATAAGTAAAAGGCACACAATCTACTGTGATTTAAAGATGTGCGTGATGTTCTGTGATCTCTTCTTTCTATAAATGCGTTGAAGCCAAGCAAGAACATCACAGGCTATCACGTACATCACACCAATCATAGCTTTACCAATGAATTCTTTTGATGCTTTCTCCGTCAGATTCAAGAATGATTGCTTTTTCCAAACTCGTGAACAAAAGCTCTGCATTTGTTTGCCCGAGCCTGTTTACCGCCTCCCGGTGTGGGTGCCTGAACCTATTTCGCTCAGCTAAGGAAATGATCGCCACATCCGGAGTGGTTTGATGTAAGAATCCCAAACTTGAGCTCGTTCGGCTTCCGTGGTGCCCCACTTTCAACACATCGGTATCCAACAGATCTCCATATTGTGAAAGCACTCTTTTTTCTTGATGATCTCCAGCATCTCCGGTAAACAGGAATTCTGTTTCGCCATAAACGACCTCTACTATCACCGAATGCTCATTGGGGTCTGAATTGTAGATATTTCCATCCGGACCTAAGATCAACATCAACAACGCAGGGTCTATTGCCAGGGTATCTCCTGATGTTAAAGGTACTACAGGAATTTCTTTTTTCACCGCCAATTCCAGGTAGTTTTGATAAAGATTTGAATCATATTTATAACCGGAATTATAGATCACATCTATGGGAAACTCTTCTATCAGGTCCACAATCCCGCCAATATGATCGGCGTGAGGATGACTTAAAATAACGGCATCTATTTTTTCAACTCCGGTAGCTTTTAGATGCGGAAGAATCGTAGATCTGCCACTGTTATATCCCAGGGACCAAATCCCAACATCCACCAGAATATTTCTACCGGTCGGAGTATTTAATAAAGCCGCATCACCCTGACCAACATCAAAATAGGTAATGGTAAGTTTTGCGGGCTCTAACTGATTATAGAACTTCAACGATAACATCAAAACAAGAGAAGCCAACACCGCCGTCAGCATTTTCCATCGAAGGGCTGAAATATGCCAGGAAGCAATTCCGCCGACAAGAAATATCCAAAATATAAAGATCAAGTTTGAACTGAGGGCAGATGTTGTCCATGCCCATTCCCAGGTTGCAGCGGTTGTCACAAAAGCATGCATCGCGTCTAAAAATAACAGAGATGGGTAGTTGAGGACAAACCCGGCAGCGGGCAAAACCATCGTAACAAACAAAGATGCTAAAGATAACGGTACCACGATTCCAAGAAGAGGAACAAATAGGGCATTCGCCAGCGGACTCACCAGCGATATCTCTCCAAAATAGAATACCTGCAGTGGATACAATCCAAACTGAACCACTACCGATATGATCATCACCATCAGTGGCTTGCCATACCATCGGGTGCGCAGCCAGTAAGGCAGCATTGTTTGCATGGACGGAAGTATCAACAGAATTATTAGTGCAGCAGAAAACGAAAGCTGAAAGCCAATATCATACAGGTCGGAGGGCTTGAAGATCAGCAAGACTATGGCCGCGGCTGCCATAAAATTAAGTGAGTTATTGAGACGATTGTACAACTTACCGATGGTCAAAAATCCAGCCATTACGGATGCGCGCATAACCGAAGAAGGAAAACCGGTAATTCCTGCATAACAGACCAACAATATCAAAAGTGATATCAACCCCATGATCTTGCCGTGCTTTTTGGTCCAGAAGTATGGGATTATCAGCCAGAACGGAGCTACAATAAATCCCACATGCAAACCAGAAACAGCCATAATGTGTGATAATCCTGCACGGGCAAAAGCTTGCTTTGACTCAGAATCCAGATCCTGTTTGAACCCGATCAGCAGCGCTTTCGCAATAGGCGCGGTTTCCTGGGTGAAATTTTGATCTACCAGATTCAACGCCTGTTCTCTCCACCAGATCCATTCCGCAATTTTAGTATTTGGCATGAGCCGATGTAATGCCTCCGCTTTTATTTGTGCAGAAATGCCCTGAGAATCCAGATATGCTTTGTAATCAAATTCTTCGGGGTTTCTCTTTTCTGAGACAGGGATAACCATTCCTATCAATGAGACCATGTCCCCCAAATTTGCCTCAGCCGAGATCTCGTCCGCCAGTACTCTCGCTTTATATTTTTGGGTTGAAGTGATCCCTGAAAACACGGTTGAATCAACCTCCACATCCCAACGTTCTTTGCCGGCGGTAGTGTGTGAAATAGATACTATTTGTCCATGAACTTCCACAGTTTCCCAATCGGAGATCGATAAGAGATGCTCCGTTTTTGAGCTCGAATACTGTTCTTCCAATCCTGCTCTCATCATCCCAAAACAAAATATAAGAACCAGAAATAACACCGTGCTTACTCTCGACCACCGGGGAGAAATGGTATACCTGTTTCCCCATTCAACCAAGAAGAACAGCACCAAAGTGAAGGCAAAAAATGCTGCGGCCGTATAAACAGAAAAGCTGTAAAAATGAAAAAGCAGAATACCTGCGATCAGTGTTAATGCGATCCTGACTGCAGGGTATCTGCTAAATGGAAATTGGTATGAATCTCGTCGCTCCATAGTAGTAAGAGCGACGAAAACTCAATTCCTTACAAAAAAATTATTTTTCTACCGGAACCAGGCGATAGAGGCCGTTTCCTTCGGACGTAAGGTAGATATAACCGTCGCGACCTTGCTCAATAGCGCGGATGCGTGTGGTTCCTTCTACCAGTTTGGTTTCGTTCACGATCTCATTTCCTTCTACATCCAGATGTGCGATATAGGAGAACTTGAGTGATCCTACCAATAGGTCGCCTTCCCAACCCGGGTACTTATCGCTGCTTATGAATTCCATTCCCGATGGTGCTATGGACGGATCCCAGTAAGTTACAGGCTGCTCCATCCCGGCCATTGCGGTGTCTTCAGCAAATTCAGTTCCATTATAGTTGATTCCATAACTGATAACCGGCCAGCCATAGTTATTTCCCGGTGCTATGATATTCACTTCATCGCCGCCACGAGGACCGTGTTCGTGCGCCCAAACCACTCCGGATTCAGGATTCAACGCCATTCCCTGGGGATTACGATGTCCATAAGACCACATTGCATCGAGCCCCTCTTTTCCAACAAATGGATTGTCTTCAGGAACACTTCCGTCATCATTCAGGCGATAGATCTTTCCGCCATCCATGGTAATATCCTGTGGAAGAACATCCCGGTTTCCGCGATCTCCTACAGAGAAAAACAAGTATCCTTCGTCATCAAATACAATGCGAGATCCGTAATGCTGTCCACGGTTAGAATTTGGAGTGGCTTTATAGATGGATTCCACAGAGGTAAGTTCATCATTCTCCAATTTGGCACGAATGATCTTGGTGTTACTGCCTTCACCCTCTCCCTCGTTAGAAGCGTAGGAAAAATAGATCCAGCCGTTTTCTTCATAGTTGGGATGAAGGGTTACATCCATAAACCCACCCTGGCCGTTTACAACCAGATCAGAAGGAATTCCTTCGGTAATTTCGGCTGCAATTTCTCCATCACTGATTCTGTATAACGTACCTGATTTTTCTGTTACTAAAATGTCGCCATTGGGCAGAAAATCAATTCCCCAACCAATGGTAATACCATCTGCTACTTGTTCCGCTTTTACTTCAAGAGGCTGCTCACTGTTGCCAGACTGGGCATTGCAACCCACTGCTACCAGCGCGACAATCGCCACCATCCAAATTCGTTCTGCTATCGGTCTCATTCTCATATTACGTCCTTTATTTATTGGTTTTATTGATATAAAAACTGTCTGAATTCGTCCACGCCCATATAACCGGTTTTTTTCTTGATAACGTTTCCTTCTTCATCCAGAATCAGAGAAGTGGGAAATACATAGGCCCCTTTGCTTTGGGCAAATTCTTTTGAACTTATCTGCTTTCCACTAAAAGTGATCATTTCCTCGGAATTTCCATCAAGCCTGACGGGAATATAGTTGGCATCCAAAACCTGACGAACTGTGGAATCCGGAAAAACTTCACGATCCATAGCCCGGCAATATTTACAGCCGATCTCAAACACATCCACAAAAATAAGTTTCTCGGATGTAGCCGCCATTTGCTGGGCTTCATGAATGGGGATCCAGTCCGGGGAATTGTCATTCACAGTAGGCTGTACATTACTTAAAGAGTAGTACAGGAAAATTCCAAGAAATGCACCAACAACGGCAATAATGATGAATTTTTTCTGCATATCAACATTTGGTTTTACGTTCAGCCTTCAAAATACGAAAAGTTGGCGTCAGGTTGGAATGAACGAATTTAAAAGCGGTTAAAGTTCAAAAGCTGTAATCAGAAATCTTTAACTTCCTGAAAACTTCACTATCACTTCTATTCATGAAAGAAATTGATTCCTACAGACTCGGAAAAGTTCAGGTTACTATCAGTGAAACTGAAAAGCCAAATCGATTGAAAGTAGCCTGTTTTGATGGCGAATATCAGTCGGAATTTACCGTGAGCGAATACGAGTTCAAAAATTACCGAAGACTGATGAATCAGCGGATCACCCAAGCGTATAAAAATGCAGGTGAATCTGAAGAAGAGAAATGATCAAAAAGTAGGAAACGGCACTACTAAAAACAGTGACTGATGGGCATAAAAAAGGCCGACCTTATCCGGGTCAGCTGCTTTGTTTTTTGAGTAACTGTTTTCAATATACGGCGGGTACGGTGCCTCTACCAAATCTAATTTCTTTTGTATAACTAATAGAAAGTAATGTGATTTTATTCTTAGTTTAAGTGAGGTTAATAACGAATTTTCATCCTATAATTTTGATACGTAATGCCTAAGACTATTGGAGATCTTACCCTGTATTCGGTGGATGATCTGCACGAACAGCTCGGGATTTCAAAAATGACGCTCCGAACCTACTTGCGCGAAGGACGCATTCGCGGGCGGAAATTAGGAGTGAGCTGGTACGTGACCGAAGAAGCCATTCGCGAGTATTTTGATGAACCCCAGCCCGAATCCGCTTCAACCCAAAAAAAGAAGAAAAGCGGGAAGAAGTACCGGTATATTGTGCAGGGCATCAACGACCTGGTGAGTGAAACCGAGGAGTGTGATACCATCGAGCAAGTGATCACCACGCTGAACGAACAAGCCATCATCAGTTTGTTCCAGGTGCGGATCGTTGATCGCGAAACCGACGAAATAACCGAAATTATTAAAGCCAGAGATTTTTTAGACGAACATGCTTGAATTGAAAGACACCGGATTGGAAGAATTCTCATTTGGAGAGGAAGCCGACGACCAATTTTATGTATTAGTGAACAAGAAGATCAGTCCGGATGGGATTGATGTAGAAAAATTAAGCAAAGCTGACCCCATGAAGTTCAACCAGGTTCTTAGTGATATGGGCTGCATCCTGATGCTGAATGGCATAGAAGTGGCAGAACTCTGTATGCGCGGAGAACTGGACAACGACAACCTGCATGAGAGTATGTTTGATTTGGCGAAGGATGAAGGGTTTTTTTAATAGCATGACTTTCAAGATCCTTATTTCCGCCCTTTTGACATTTCTAATCTTTGGTTGTTCATCCAATGAAGAAATTGAAAGTAACCATGATTTTTACAACTATCTTCAGAGATTAAAAGCTTTAAATATTGAATCAACCACAGTTTTTGATGATGAAAACCTTTCTTTTAACACCCCTTTAAGATCCCTTGTTGATGAAGATGGCAACTTAATTGTTGTAAACCATACAGACTGGACCCTTCACTATGTTAAAGAGAATGGAGAGCTAATTGACAAGAAAGGTGGGTTAGGTCGGGGACCCGGAGAGTTTATAGGAATAAATGATCTAACACTTGGTTGCGATAACACCCTGTTTGCTTTAGATAAAAGACTCCAGAAATTATCTTCCTACTCTTTTAAAGAAAACAGATTAGAGCACCTGGGAGATAAACTACTACCTAATTATTCTCCGCTCAGCATGCAGTCTTTTTATGATTGTGGTAATAAAGGAAAGTTTGGGATTTTTAAGCTTTTTCTTTCCAGTGACGACAATTTTAATTCTCTAACCGTTTATAAGCTGAATGATAGCCTTCAGCTTAAGGAAAAAGTGATTGAATTAACATCTGATGAAATGATAAAAACTGGTAATGAAGTAAAAGACAATGCGATTGGCTTTAAAAATTATTGGCATTTCAAAGAAGACAAACTCTACTACACGTATTCAGATTCCCTTGATGTCAATATTTTAGAACTAACAGATAGTAAACGACAAAGCATTTCAGCTCAGAAAGTTCCCACTTTTGAGTTTAGTGAACAATTGAGATCAGAATTTAAAGAATATTTTGGCCCCAATATTTCCGCAATGGATGGTTTAGAAAATGAAATAGAAAACAGGCAAGTTTTGCCTTTCTTTTATAGCTATACAGCCAACGATAAATTTTCGTTCTTTACTATTTCAAATTTAGGGTCAAAGCCGGGAATTATTTTGAGATTAAATCATGAAACCCAAGAATTGAAAACAATAGATTCCCCCAGCATTTTTCAACTTTTTGATGTACATGAAAATAAATTATTTGGAATTCAAAATGTTGATGGAGATCAAAGTTTAGTTCGAATTACGCTTTCTGAATAAGCTGTCATGATTTTGACAATATCTGGGTAATTCAAACAAATCGACTCAGCAAGCCAATCTACGTAGCACGGCTCGCTGAGCCGTGTATTTTAGAATAAGCTTATTTCCCCAGCTCAAAAGGCTCATTCTGCTTCCACCACTCCCACGCCCGTAACAAACAGATCACCGTTTTGCCGTCATTGATCTCTCCGGTATGCACCATATCCACGGCTTCTGAGAAGGGAATTCGGTGACGGGTCACGAATTCATCTTCATCCACTTGTTGAGGAACAGATTCCAGGTTCCAGGCCACATAAATATGGATCACTTCATCAGAATAGCCGATGCCGGGGTAGAAATGTCCCACGTACGCAAAATCGTTGGTAGCAACCCCGGCTTCTTCCTGTAATTCGCGCAGGGCGGTTTGGTCTTCGGGTTCTCTGGAATCAATTTTACCGGCAGGGACTTCCCAAAAGATCTGACTCATGGGATATCGAAACTGGCGGAGCATCATCAGGTCCCCGTTTCCAAAAACAGGAACCACTGCACAAGCACCGGGATGTTTGATCCATTCACGGGAGGAAACGGAGCCATCGGGAAGTTTTGCTTCATCATAAAAAACATGGAGCAATTTCCCTTTAAAAACTTCTTTGGAATTAAGCTTACGTTCTACCAATAATTTATGGTCGTTCATGGTGGTTTTAGAGACTTAATGACTGTAAATTTGAAGCTCAATATCGCAAATAAAAACAAGGTTTGGCTACAAACACAAAAAATATCGATGGGAGAAAGGTGAAGGTCACGGGCCGGTTTTTTACCTGGTCGAATATGATCTCTTTTTCCAGGATCTTCATAGCCATTCCCGTTGTGTACCTGCATTATGTCAACGATTTTCAGATCACTAACACCATGGCCGTCCTTATCTTTTATGGGGTGATCTCTGATTACCTGGATGGATACATTGCCCGCAAGACCAACACCATTTCGGAAATGGGGAAGATGATGGACCCTGTGGCCGACAAGCTCTGCGCACTCATTCTTTTCATTTATACCGTCTGGATCGGATGGATCCCGCTTTGGTTTTTGCTGTTTGCCATGGCTCGCGATATCAGTATTATGGCCGGATCCTACTTCATCAAAAAGAAATACAACAAGGTGGCTATGGCCATTATGACCGGTAAAATTTCGGTAAACGTGCTGGCACTTTACTGGATCGCCGTGTTCTTTTTCCCGGAAGCCACCAATGTTCACATGTTTTTAATGGCCAGCTCCGTAACTTTGATGGCCATTTCCTGGATCGATTACTTTAACCGCTACCGCCTGATCATGAGCGGAGCAGAATTCAACTAAATACTTTTATGGGATTTCTAGAAAAATTAGGCTTAAAGAAGAAAGAAAAGCTCGATAAAGGCGTCGAAAAAAGCCGTGATGGCCTTCTCAATAAAATTGGCAAAGCCTTTGTCGGTAAAGACTCTGTGGATGATGCCATTCTGGATGACCTGGAAGAAATTCTGATCACTTCGGATGTGGGCGTCTCAACCACTATCGAGATCATCAAACGGATTGAGTCGCGTGTAGCCAAAGACAAATATGTGACCCAGGATGAACTTCAGGCCATGCTTCGGGAAGAGATCGTTAACCTGCTGGAAGATAATGCCCCCGACAAACCGGCTGAGTTTGAAGCAGAATTTCCTGTAAAGCCGCACATTGTGTTAGTGGTTGGGGTGAATGGCGTGGGGAAAACCACCACTATTGGAAAGCTCGCACATCTCTATAAAAAAGCAGGCAAAAAAGTAATTCTCGGTGCTGCCGATACCTTCCGTGCCGCGGCTGTAGATCAGCTTAAGATCTGGAGTGAACGAGCCGACGTGCCCATCATTCAGCAGGGGCAAAATGCCGACCCGGCTTCCGTGGCGTACGACACCGTTGCAGCCGCAAAAGCCCGCGGAAGTGACGTAGCCTTAATTGATACCGCCGGGCGACTTCACAATAAAAAAGCGCTGATGGAAGAGCTTGGGAAAATCAAACGCGTGATGGGTAAAGTAGTGGAAGATGCTCCTCATGAAGTGATCCTGGTTTTGGATGCATCAACCGGGCAAAATGCCTTGCAACAAGCACGGGCTTTTACTGCAACTGTGGATATAACCGGGCTTGCGCTAACCAAATTAGATGGAACTGCCAAAGGCGGGATCGTGATCGGAGTCTCTCATGAATTGAGTGTTCCGGTCAAATACATTGGCGTAGGTGAACAGATCGAAGACCTGCAGGTATTCGACCGGGCCGATTTTGTAAACGCATTATTTGGCGAGTAACTTTTTAGTTGGCTTAGGTATTTAATTTATCCCAAACCTCCTCCGCTGCCGCCACTTTTACCTCCGTCATCTTCACCGTCTCCGGAGGTATCGTCGTCTGGATCCACATCATTGTTTTTGTAGTGTTGAAGTGATAGAATATCGGCTTGAGCTAACGTATCTTTCATATCTAAGTGATTGAATTAAGGTTCAAAATAAAAAACGCTATATTGATTTTAATTGCAACCACAACCATAGCTTTATGAGATTAGTTTTACTTGTCCTGTTCATAGGTAGCTCCTCTTTTTTCGGGAACGTGAATGGACAGAACACTAATCCTGACTCTTTGTTCGATGTAGCAAAAAAACACTATGATCTGGCCAATTATGATCAAGCTATCAAAATATTTGACGAGTCCGGGCAGGTTTTCCTTCAACAAGGCGATTCGGTTAACTGGGTACATGCCAACCTGAGTAAAGGGGATGCTCTTTTAAACAGTGGAAATGTCAGGCAGGCGCTGGATCTTTTCTTATTTCTTGATGAACAAACCCCATCTGCTGTTTCCAACTCTATTCTTGCCCGCATACAGTATTTCATTGGCTGGAGCTACCGGGAACTGGAGCAGTATGAAGAATCAAAAAAATATTACCTCGAAGGCATAGAGTTCGCCAATGCTGCAAATGACTCCCTGCTAACCGGCCGCATGAATAACAATATTTCTTATCCCTATTTGTACACCGGAGATTACTACACCGCTCTTAGTTTCCAGAAAAAGGCGATGGATATTTACGAATCGCTTGGAAATAAAAGAAGCCTTTCTAATGTGATGAACGGCACTTTTTTGGTATTAACTGAATTGGGATTACACCGGCAGGCTCAGAATTATATCCGTCAAAGTTTAGCGCTTCGGGAAGAGATCGGGAACCCCCACATGCTTGACATTGCCTACCATAATATGGCTGTAAACTTCAAGGAACTTGGCAGAACCGACAGTGCTATCATCTACTATCAAAGATCACTGGAACTTTCCCGGCAGCTGCAGAACCCCTTCGACATTACCCAAACGCTGATCAATATTGGCCGGCTTTATCATGATTCTGGTGACCTCGATAACGCCTTGTCTTATTTCAATGAGGCACTGGAGGTCAATTATCAAACCGAACGCCCCGTTTCAATTGCCAATAACCTAACAGAGCTGGCGCTGGTTGCCCGTCAAAAAGATGATTACGATAATGCCGAAAATTTTTATCGTGAAGCGCTCAACTGGCTGGGTGAAACAAATTCACCACAAACCCGCTCTGCCATTTACCTGGATCTTGCTGAGCTTGAACTATCGCGAAACAATTTTTCTGATACCCGCAACTACATAGATCAGGCAAAAAAGCTATCCGACAGTAAAGAATTCCTTTACCTCACGGCCCGGTCACATGCTTTACTGGGTAAATTACATCAGGCGAAGGGGGATTTTTCAGAAAGCCTCAACGAATACCGGAAAGTCTATAGCATGTACGCTGACCAGAATTACACAGCCCAGATAGAGCCGGCTATGAACCTTGCCCGCGCTCATTATTTATCTGATTCAGACAGCGCCTTCTACTATGCCGATGAAGCTTTTGCGCTCATTGATTCGGGCAGAACAACTGTCGCCGGACTCACTTTTAGATCTGGTTTTTATCGTGAGCATGCAGGCTTTTATAATGAGGTAGCCTCTTGGTACATCACCCAGAAAAATGATGCAGAAAAGGCTTTTGAGCTGGTAGAAGCTGCAAAAGCCCGGGTTTTGATGGATGAACTCGCTGAAGCGCAAGAGAATGTGTACACTGCTCTGGATGAATCCACACTCATCAAAAAGCAGCAAAAAGCAAAACAGATCGACCGGGTATATCAACAAATGGAACAGGCACAATCGGAGGAAGAAGTTCAGGCTTTAAAGCGTGAATTGACCGACCTTGAGTTTGAATATCAGTCTTTTTTGAATGAGATTCACTCCGCTAATAAACAGTTAAAGAATTTCACGTATCCTCAACCTATCGAACTTGCTCAAATTCAGCGGCTACTGAATTCTGAAACGGCCATTCTGGAATACACCTTTACTGAAAATGGGGTTATCCAGCTTGTTATCACCCAAAATAATATCCGGGGGACCTACATCCATTCGTTTGAAGGCATGGATGCCAAAGCATTTATTACCGAAGAGGTCCGGTCTTTCAGAACATCTATTATTGAAGGGGAGGAGATCACCGAAATCCAGGAAAAGGGTACGGCTTTATATGAAACGTTGATCTCTTCGGTTCTCAGTTCAAACAACAATTCCTTATCCAATATTGTTATTGTTCCTGATGGGCCGTTGAGCTTTCTGCCATTTGAGGCACTTTTTAACGGAACTACTTATTTGGTTGAAGACCACCTGATCAAATATCTGCCTTCAGCTTCAATTTATCCATATATACAATCCCCTCACCGCATAACAACAAAGGGGCTGCTGGCACTTGCCGGCTCTGGCTTTGAAAGCGAACAGAGTGTTACTTCCCCAAACCTTTCACAGGCCTCTTTTGCATCCCTGCCTTCCACCTTATTAGAGGTTGATTCCATTGCAACCAATTTTGAGTCTTCTACCATTTTGAAAAATGAAGAAGTTACTGAAGCGAGCCTCAAATCTCATGACCTTAGTAATTTTCAATTCCTCCACTTTGCAACTCACGCAAATGTGGATGAAGTAAATCCCTCCCGCAGTGGACTCTTGCTCTCTAAAAAAGCAGATGTGGAATCTTTGTTTGGAGAAGATGGTCACCTGAACAGCCGCGAGATCTCAAATCTTCAATTGAATGCAGATCTTGTAACCTTGAGTGCCTGTAATACCGGAATGGGACCATTAGTAACAGGAGAAGGATTGATCGGGCTTCAGCGTTCTTTTATTTCTGCCGGAGCTTCTTCTGTGATGGTTAGCCTCTGGTCTGTTTTTGACCGAAGCACCTCGAAATTCATGTCCATTTTTTACCGCAGTTTATTGACACACCGTGAAGATGAATACGGACTGTGGAATCAAACAATGGATTGGTTCGGGTTCTACGAACACCCCATGATAGATTACAAGACCAAGGCTATTCGTGATGCCAAGATCTCTCTTATCAACCATCCCTACTACAACCACCCTGTGCACTGGGCTCCTTTCATTTTGATCGGGAAATAAAAAACGCTCCGGCGCAAAGCACTCGGAGCGTTTTAAAGATATTGGCACAAAAACACCGTTCAACGTTGGATGTCCCTTGCTCGGCGTTCGATGTTCTACCTGGCCTGTACCTGCGTTTTTTCGATAAAAGCCTGATTATCCACCACGGGTCGATCCGGAGAGTTTGCCAATAATGCGGTCAGGTTATATACCAATTGCGTTCGTTTCTTGAGTGGACCAAAAGTGATCTTTTCAATATGATCTTGCGGGCGGTGATAATCCTCATGCGTTCCGTTGAACAGGAATACGAAAGGCACACCTAGCCGGCCAAAGTTCCAGTGATCACTGCGGCGGTAGAATTGGTTTGGATCTTCAAGGTCATTGTATCGGTCGCTAAGGGTAAGATTTGGCCCCATCAGATTTGCCATTTGAGTGAGGCTATCCATTTGAGAAGAAATAATTTCACCCCCGATTATATACACGTAATTACTGTCGGCGATATGCTCTTCATCAACCCGGCCGATCATATCCATGTTAATGTTTGCCACGGTATTTTCTATTGAAAAGATGGGGTGATCGGAATAGTATCTTGACCCCAGCAACCCTTTTTCCTCGCCGGATACATTCATGAACAACACGCTGCGCTTGGTGCCAAATCCAGCTTCTTTAGCTTTCATCATTGCGCCGGCTGCACTAAGAGCCGCAACCGTGCCACTTCCATCATCATCGGCTCCGTTGTAAATTCTGTCGCCGGTTGAATCCGGACGTCCAATTCCAACATGATCGTAATGAGAGGTCAACACCACTACTTCGTTTTTCAGCTGGGGATCGGTTCCTTCCAAAAAGGCTACCACGTTTTGTGTGCGAACAATTTCTTCCTTTACATCGGGATCATGACTTAGCACAAAGTTCAATTCACGTGCTTCAAAGGCATTGGGCTCGGTAATAAGACTTTCCTGCATTTCTGCCAGTGATTTAAGAGAATCTAACCCAAGCATTTTAGCTGCAAGTTCTGGATGGGCTCGGTTGAAGGCAGATGAGACTCCCCCACTATCAGTCTGCCGGTATTTCAGAGACAAACCGCCGCCCTGACCGAAACTGCCTTTCCGGCTTTCAACTTCCTGCTCAAAATCTTCGGTATCGGTTCCCACCACAATGATGGCACCAATTGCCTGCTCCGGCCCTAATACTGACTGCAGATACCGCATGTTGGTATGATCCTGATCGTACATCACCAGCAACCATTTTCCACTCACATCTTCGGGAAACTGATTGATCCCTTCTTCCTCATTCACCACTCCTGCTCCGGCAAAAACGACTTCACCAGAAATTGGGTCACTTCCTCCAAACAGCGTCACAAAGTTACCGCCCTCACTGCTGTTGTGAATGCTCATGTCTACAACAGAATCGGAATCTGAGGTCCTCAGTTCATACCGGATCTCATCTACAGATTGCTGAACGAGATCGTAGTATTGGAAATAGCTGTTATCGTCGCCCACTGCTTTCAGGCCCATTTCTTTGTACCGCTTCGCCAAGAAACGAGCTGCTTTCTCTTCACCGATGGTTCCGGTTTCACGGCCTTGCAGGGAATCGTGTGCCAAAACAGCCAGATCCTGATATAATCCCTCTTCCGTTATCTCCTGCGAAAAAGTATAGGTATTTTGGGGAGGCTGATTGTTCCCTTTGTTAAACACACTACAAGCTGATAAAGAGACAGCCAATATGAACAGTAAACTTCTTTGTATCATGAATATATAATTTTTGATTTGGGTTAAGCTCCTATGATCTCATCTACCGGCTTAAGGTCGATAAAAAAACTGGTGGGGTCATCTTGTAAGTACAAGTTGATCTGCTGCTCTTTGATCATCTCCAGCACGGCTAAAAAAGTGACCACTACATAAATTTTATTTTTAAGCGTTGAACAGACTTCCATAAACGTTTGCCGGCCATGTTCCTGCAATCGGTTCAGCACAAATTCTGCCTGCTCCTCAACGGTAGTGCTCACTTTCTCCACGTGATGCACCACATTATTGCGTTCAATATCCTGCAGAACTTTCTTGAATGCACCTATCAGATCAAACATGGTTACATCCTGCAAAGCTTCCCCTGTGGCTTGTTGCTCTACGATATCGGCCTCGTGGTAACCCCGCATGTATTTTTTGCGCGCTTCATCATCCATGTCGGCCATTTTTGCTGAAGCCTCTTTATATCGCTTGTATTCCAGCAGCTTTTGCACGAGTTCGTATCGGGGATCGCTTTCGTCCAGCTCCTCATCGTCTGCATCTTCTCTTGGCAGCATCATTCTTGCCTTAATGGACATCAGCATACTCGCCATCAGGATAAATTCACTGGCTACATCCAGATCCAGCTCTTCAAGTACATGTATATATTCCAAAAACTGCTTTGTGATGTAGGAGATGGGAATGTCGTAAATGTCTAACTCGTCTCTTTTTATGAAGAAAAGAAGCAGGTCGAGCGGACCTTCAAAATTATTTAGCTGAACTCGATACATACACTTAAATTACATTGATAAAAACTCAATTTCTTTGTTTTCTTTTCGTTGCCGAATGTTATTTTAATGCCTCTTTCAACATGGGCAAATACAAGGACATGGATTATTCAAAATTTGTAGATGCAGTACAAGACGATGACGCTACTGTTATCACCAAGCAAGTGAATGTGATCACCCCTGTTCTTATCAAATTTCTTACCGTTAGGTTGAATGCAGACCTTCAGGATGCCCAGGATTGCGCACAAAATACACTACTTATTGCGATAGAAAAAATCCGCGGAGACGAATTATCGCACCCAGATGCCCTCATAAACTACCTCTTTACTACTGCAAAACATGAGTATTTCAAGGTGCTCTCCAAAGACCGCGAATACAATTATGAAGAGCCTCCGGAACACCATTCTAGCCCCGCAGATCAGCTGCACAGGTTAGTGGATGAAGAGAAAATGAGCATCCTAAAACAGTGCATAGCCACGCTGAAGACCGATTACAGAAAATTTATAGAATATTGGTTTCAGAACCCGGCTTATGAAACTTCAGTAGTCGCAGATCATTTCGGAATGTCCGTCAACAATGCCTGGACTAAAAAACACCGGGTCATAAATGCACTTCAAAAATGCTTCGAAAAAAAATTTTAAAAAAAAAGTGTAAGGAATTCCATTTTCATCGCTCTAACTATAGAGATTCAGAATGTATGTATACATTCTGATTTTATAGCAAATTGAAAAACACGCCCATGGGGAACTCGAGAGAAATAGAAATTCGTAAACAAATTGACGCCTACATAAAGGGGAACTTATCTGAGGAAGAAATTCAGAACCTCTGGAATGAGTTTGCTAAACACCCAGAACTCCTGGATGCTCTTGAGATCGAAGTCAACGTGAAAGCCATCATAGAACAAGAATCTCAGAAACAGGCAACATCATCTTCACCAATACACAAGTTGCCGAAATGGACGTGGCATGCTGCTGCCGCTGCTGTTATTGCCATCATAGCACTGGTTCAGATCTTCAGGGTTCAGACGCCTACCAATATGGATCAGTTTGTGGTACAACGCATTGGCCCTGAACAGGTTGAGACTTCCGATGGGATCCGGGCTAAAGAAATGCAGATCACAGAAGCTGACTCTCTGCTAAACCTCGGCTTTGAAGCCATCATTTCCGGAAACGAAGAACGAGCTTTGGAGTTGTTTGATCGGGTCATTAACAATCACGGAGAAGAGCCTTATGGTTCTAAAGCGTATCTGAACAAGGGAATTGTGCTTTACAATGAAGCCGATTACGGGAACGCTATTCTTGCCTTTGAAGAGGCCCTAAACCGAGTTGAAGACAGTCGCATGATATCCGAAAAAGCTTATTGGTATCTGGGCAATGCTTATATAAATATCGGAGAACTTGAGAAAGCTCAGGATGCTGTTTTCAGTGCCTACCAAATGGACGGAGTTTTCAGGAACCCGGCTTTTAGGTTGCTAAAAAAACTGAGCGACGACCTAGGCACTACCGACTATGAAGAATTCCGCACCCCTGAACTGGATTAGCGGGAAGTTCAATTCGTCAGAATAACGGGAACTAAAACCGCTTTGGCACACATTTTGATAGGGTGATATCAAAATCCTTAAACCAATAAGCATTCTACCCATTATGCCTACATACGAATACAAACGCGAAGACGGAAGTACGTTTGAGATCATCCAGAAAATGAATGATGACCCGCTGACAACCTGTCCCGATACCGGGCAAAAAGTGAGACGTGTTATTTCCGGCGGCGGCGGCGTTGTTTATAAAGGCGACGGCTGGTACGTGACCGACTATAAGAACGGCGGACGGAAATCAGCTTCTACTCCACCTGCAGAAAACACATCCAACAACTCCACAGAACCAAAAAAGGAACCTTCGGCTTCAAGTACTTCCAAAGAGACTAAAACTGCTGAATAATTCTTTCTATCGGTTCTAAAAATCCACGCTATTTGGTGGACATTCTTACACGGATATTGGATATTGACTTTATATGGAACACAGCAAAGCATATCAGGAAGCGCTAGATCAGTTTGTACTTCTTTGGGGTGAGATGGCCTCGGCCTGGGGCATCAATAAAACCATGTCTCAGATTCACGCCTTGCTTTATGCGGAATCGGAGCCACTTGATACCGACTCCATCATGGCCACACTCAGTATCAGTCGCGGAAATGCGAATATGAATCTGCGGCGCCTCATGGATTGGGAACTCATCCATAAAAAGACGTTTCCCGGAGACCGAAAGGACTACTTTACCGCAGAAACCGATGTGTGGAAGATCGTTTCTACTATTATACGAGAACGACAGCAGCGGGAGATCGCACCCATCCGAAACAATCTGGAAAAATGTATTTCAACTTTAGAGGCTGGCGGACTCGAAGATGAGGAAAGCAAGGAATTCAAGGTTCGTATAGAGAACTATATGGAATTTCTTGAGATGTTCGAGCGCTTTACGGATGCATTGCTGCCCTACATCAACAAAAAGAACCTGGGCTTCCTTAAGCAACTGGTAAAGTTGGTAGAAGTAAAAGAATCGCTGACCGGTAAAAAATCAAAAAATGACTAAAAGGACTAAGCGGGATATTGGCAACGAGGGAGAAGACCTGGCCTGTGCGTATCTTGAATCAAAAGGGTGGAGAATTCTTGAACGGAACTATTTCTTTGAACACGCTGAAGTGGATATTGTTGCCTATGACGATACTGCCATTGTGTTCGTGGAAGTGAAATTTCGATCGTCCACCGAATTCGGCCACCCCATTGAGTATGTGACGGAAGAGAAGGTTAAAAATGTATTCAAAGCCTCTGAAGCCTGGATGTATGAACGCAAGATGGACGGCTCGCCCATGCGGTTTGATATCATTGGGATCGTACAAAAAAATAACGAAGCCCCCGAGTTCAAACATATTGAAGATGCCTTCAGGTAGCCCACCTTTAGCCTGCCGTAAAAGCCGAAACCTAATTTTGCATCTTTTCTCATTCAAACTGGTTATCCTCTTTTCAAATAAATAACTGATCGTATTTTCATGCAAAAACTGATCTCTTTCTTACTCGTTCTCTTCATATTTGGGATGGATGTGACTGCTCAGCAATTCCCTGACCGGCTCACTTTAAAAGACATTTTCCACGAGCCTTTTATTCCCGGAACCCGTCCCTCGTTCTCTCATTTCTCTCCTGATGACAAAACCGTCTATTTCAACTGGAGTGATTCAGCTACCTCAGACACCGATCTTTTTCAGGTAGGACTAAGTGGAAAGAACAAGCAAAAAGCCCCCAGGGACGTTGTCCGTAATTATGAATTATCTCCGGACAGGCAACATGTGCTTTTCACCAAGAAAGGCGATTTAATGTTAGCCGATGCCAATTTCGAGAACGAGCGTATCGTTGTTGCCTCCAAAGACTACGATTACAACCCGAAATGGAATGCCAGCGGGACCCGGTTTGCCTTCGCCAAAGATGGAGATATCTGGGTTTCCGGTGTGAAAGAAGCCTTCATCAAACAGATCACTGAGCGTGAAGAAGAACGACCGGGGTATAGTGTTGAGGGCTGGGCTGGAAATCGCCTGATCTTAAGTCAAACCGACCGGTCAGACTACAAGGAATATTTCTTTCCGGAATATGCCGGAACATATGTTGATCCCGGAGAGACACAGCGTGGCATCCCAACCCGTATTGTTTCCGTGGCAGATGTAGACTCAGGCAATGTGGAGATCATCTACACTAAAAAAGGATATCTCAGTACAGAGATCTCTGGAAATGGAAAATATCTGGCGCTAGATCTCATGGATCCGCCTATGAAGAACCGTGAGATCCTGGTATATGATGTGCAAAAACTATCCTCAACCAGGGTCTTTGAAGATCAAACAGAGGGCTGGCTTTATAACACCAATATGGAATTCGCTCCAACAGGGGATAAGCTGATGTTTCAAAGCGAGCAGGATGGGTGGAATCATATTTATACCATTAATCCGGATGGCTCTAATTTCCAGCAACATACTTTTGGTGAATATGATATTCCCTGGGCCAGCTGGGTCGATAGTAACACGATTGCAATGGCAACTTCAGAAATGGACCCCGGCGAGCGGCAATTATACAAGCTGTATTTAGATAATAACCGGCGTATTAAATTAACCTCGGATGAAGGCTACCGTCAGGATTTTCACCTGAGCCACGACCGCCGATATATTGTGTACGAAAAAACCTTCTTCAATGAGCCTTTTGACCTATTCATGGTAGATACAAAGATTCCACAGCGGGAAGTCCGCCTGACCAATACCGTTCCCGATTCTTTCTATGAATACGACTGGCAACAAGAAGAATACGTTCGCTTTAAAGCACGGGATGGAGAAACTAAATTATCGATGTCGGTACTTCGTCCGAAAAAACGGAATCCTGACGGGAACCCGGTGGTCGTTTTTGTACACGGCGCCGGCTCCCTCCAAAATGTGTATAAAGGATGGTCTAACAGTTATTGGCGTGAATATATGTTCCATCAGTATTTGACCACGCTGGGATATTATGTGATTGAAGTAGATTATCGCCACAGTACCGGATATGGCCGCGATTTCCGCGAAGACGTAACCAACTGGATGGGCAAGTATGAAACTCGGGACATCGTAGACGGACTAGGTTTTCTGGCTGATAACTACGACAAAGCTGACACCTCCCGTGTGGGTATCTATGGAGGAAGTTATGGAGGGTTTATGTCGCTATATGCTGTTGGAACAGCTCCCGAACATTTTGACGCCGCAGCAGCCCTTCGTTCCGTAACCAAATGGGAAAATTATTTCTACACCAACCCGTGGTACACGCTTCCTCGGCTTGGCGATCCCGAAGAAAATCCAGAACATTACAAGCGCAGTAATCCTCTTACCTATGCAGACTCACTGCAACGCCCGGTACTTTTGCTCCATGGATTGATAGATAATAATGTAGGCTTTCAGGATGCAGTGCAGTACATTGAGCGACTCATTCAAACAGGGAACGAAGATTTCGAATTAATGATCTACCCAACTGAACGACATAGTTTCCGGGATGAAGACGCCTGGTACGATGAGTATCGGCGTATTCTTCAATTTTTTGAGAAGCACTTGAAGGACTGATCGTGGAGAGATCATTATTGGCCGATCACCCCGAATTACCACCTGATTAGTATGAAATACATTAAGAAAATTATGCTTTGGATGACCGTATTGCTAATGCTTGGCGCCGCCTTCGTGGTTTCGGTGGGTTGGATCGTTTCCAAGCCCGGATACAAAGGGCCCACTTCAAAACACTTCAATGGATCCACTTTTGAAAATCCCAAAGAAGTACCCTCAAAGAGCTTTTTTGATGTAATGAAATGGTACTTCCAGCGCGATCAGGGAGAGTGGACAAAAATTCCTGAAAGTGAAGTCACCTTTGCTCCAAAACCTGCCGATGCCGTAACAAGTGGCCTGGTGGTGACCTATGTCAATCATTCAACATTTCTTATACAAACTGCCGGCGTTAACATTCTCGTTGATCCCGTTTGGAGTGATCGCGTGAGCCCGGTTAGTTTTGCGGGCCCCAAACGATTTCGACCGGCAGGGGTGAAGTTTGAAGACCTTCCGCCCATTAATTTAGTTCTGATCAGCCACAACCACTATGATCATCTTGACCTTGAAACCCTCAAGAAACTGGAATCCGAATTTGATCCTCGTTTTGTTGTCCCCCTTGGTGTTGATGTTCTTTTAAATCAGGAAGGGATCGATGATACCTATCCACTTGACTGGTGGGCATCGCAACCCATTGACAGCGACATCACCATTCACGCAGTTCAGGCTCAGCACTTTTCAGCCCGTGGCCTCTTTGATCGCGATAAAACCCTTTGGGCGGGCTATATCATCGAGACCCCGGCCGGTAATATCTATTTCGCCGGAGATTCCGGGTATGGAGACTTTTTCAAAAAAATTGGGAAAAAATATGAGATCAAAGTCGGACTGATCCCGATCGGGGCCTACAAACCTCGTTGGTTTATGAGTCCGATGCATGTCGACCCGGAAGAGGCCATTCAAGTTCATAAAGATGTAGGGGCAGAGATCAGTTTTGGCATGCACTTCGGCACCTTTCCTTTAGCTGATGACGGCATGAATGACCCCGCAAATGACTTCTCCAAAGCCCTTCAAAAACCAGAAAACAGAGGGGTTAATTTTAAGCTTCTGGAAGAAGGGGATTCCTTTGAGCTAAAGGAGTGATTTTTTAAAATACTGAAGAACACTTTTCACATAGCAACTATATCCGCTCCGACGCAGAGCGATCCAAATTCGCCATCAATATTAGCTTCACGCTATGCAAAAAAGTCCTTTTCTGATATCATTATTACAAATAGAACCGGCAACATCTAGCAAAATACTCGATTTATCATTTTCTTTACCCTCGTAGCTAGTCCCTTTTCCTTTTCTACATTCTTTAAGTTTGGTATAATTTTGTGATAACAACTCTGGCATACCTGCTTATCAGATCCATCCACCGTAGCAGTTTTAAGGTCAACGATAAACCTGCCCACAGGCCTTAAACTTCCTTGTTCAGCATTACAATAGTGACAGGTTCTTTTCTCAGCTTCCATTTTTTAACCGACACATTTTAGGATTATTTTATTAACGTTATCTACTTGGTCATTTCTTTATCACCCACAACAAGGTGTCAGATGTACAAAACAGAAGTCACTAATTAAAATCAGTTATGAGTAACAACTGTTTCATAATGGCACCTATTTTTTAGATGGACTTGATAGAAGTTGTTGTAAATCTGAAAGCTTATCTTTGCAGACGAAGCCATGCACATTTAATTTCTTTGCTTTCCTTCTGAATGTGGGCGTATCGTAACTGGTTACGATGATCACTTTGGCATCCGCATCCAACGCATAAATTTCTTTTGTAACGTCGAATCCACTCGTGCTTTTGAGTTCAATATCCATCAGTACCCAGTTGGGTTTATGACTTAGATAGCTTGAAATTGCTTCTTCTCCGCTTTTGCACTCAACACATTCGAGCTCGGTATCAGAGAAAGAAATTAAGTTCTTCAACATCCGGCGCATGTCGGTATGATCATCTACGATCATTATTTTCATTGTTTGAAGTTTAATTAGATAAAAGGAGGATATGCCTCTAAAAGCCACCTGAAAGGTGAACCTTAACAGCTTCTTATTCAATAGGTAGAGGTGCTCAATCGTATGGGTACTATTACCTACATGAAATTTACCAGACAATATTCTAAAAAAAAGAGATACCCTGTCTCCAGGCTATCTCTTCTATGATTTAACTTAGCACTATGTTTTGGGATCAGTTTATCTTGCCCGTCCCTGGCTTTTCGCTACTTGTACCTCGAAAACTTTGGGATCATCAGTAGTGTTATTGTATGTATCACTAGCAGTTACCGAAATTGAATACGTTCGTCCTTTTGCTTTACCACTTCTTTCAGATCGGACATACACATCTACCGAACCATCAGAATTGGTAACGATGTCATAGTCAGAATCTGTGTTTCCATCACCACGACCATTGGAAGATTCACTGCTAGTGACATCTACATTTATTGTCGGGTTTTCGTCAACATCATCCGTTGCTGAAATACTTGCAACTAATACCATTTTATGATTTGGCGGCCACAGATTTTCTACTTGCTGGTTGACATCCAAATCAGGAGCTGTAGTATCCTCTATAATTATCGTTGCTGTATCAGTATCTGAAAGCCCATCCTGATCAGTGACTGTTAATGTGACTGTATGCTCACCGATAGGCAAACCGACATTTGTGGTTACACCATTTACAATTTCACCATTAACTTCCCATGAGTAAGATAATTCGTCGCCTTCATCTGGGTCGTATGAATTAGATCCATCTAAGGTCACCAAATTATTTGTGGTCCCTGTAGCCTCAACATTCTCATATTCACCGGCATCAGCAACAGGTGCAGTATTAGTTACAATTGGGGGAGGAGGTGTTCCTCCAAATGATTCGGTTGTTTCCAGTCGGAATTTTCCGCCTGCCAGTCCGCCACCATCAAAAATTACGAAGGTAAGCTTATGTGTACCATCTAAAGTAACACTATACTCTCCCGGAGTAGAAACTGCTGGTTGATATCCTACAAGCTGAGGGTTATTACCATTTCCATCCGCAAGATACACCCATGAACAGTTGTCAGCCAAAAGTTGTACCACAAAATCACCATTGCCAGTTACTTCTGTTTCGTACTTACTCCAGTTATGCCCACCTGGACCTTGTGAATCCATATCATTATACGAGTTGATCCATGCTGCATCAAAAGTTGAATTATCCCAGTCATGCGGGCTTCCATCATCCTTAGTTACTTCAAAGGCATTATGTTGATTAACCCAGTTCGCAGTTAGTCCAAAATCATTACTTTGATAACAAACATTAGAACTCCAATTCGGATCAGCGGTGGAAGGGTAAATAGGATCCCATGTCTGAACAGAGGAATCACTTACATATACTTTGACTTCTGGCGTTGCATTTTTAATGGCGAATACAGAAAAGGTGTTGAGACCACCAAATGTGATACCGTCAATATCAGCCGCCGCTGTTTCGGTCATATTCGGAAATTCTGACAGCGCTATTAGATTAGAGCCTACTTCTACATTTAAGTTGCCCGAATATACACCGCCGTTCCCACTGCGCAGGACAATTGAAACACCGCCACTGTTACCGGTTTGAGCAACCTCGACCAGAATAGAATCTTCCAGTGTAAGTTCAAGATTCAGTTCCGAACCCGCACCTATATTAGGGCTTGGAGCAAATGACCTATAAACAGTACCGATACCTGTTCCATACATCACCGCATTCTCCGCAGCAGCTCCACCGGTTTTATACAACCTTAGAGTACCTGCATCGGTATCTACCGTGGAATATGTAGCTCCACCGAGGCTACCACTTGCCGCATCACGTAAATAAATCTCTCGTGCCCCTCCGAGTATCGTTGAACTCTCGTGATATTCAAATTTTGAATTGTGACCGGAACCAATAAAAGTACCAGCGCCTGAATTAAAATCGTCTATAATAATGTCACTTGAAACCTGCATATTCGACATTATGTCATCACCCTCATAGGAAGCAAGTTTCATCTCTTCCTCTTCTGCAACAGAAGATACTGAGTTATCCTTACAAGCCGTTAACGAAAGGCCTGTAACAAGCATTAAAACAAGGAATACCCTTGTTGTGTTTAATTGAATTAGTTTCATAGTAGTCCCATATATTTATATTTGCCAGCCAACCATAATTTAGCTTAACAACGTGTTTAAGTTAATTGAAAAGCAGGTTTATACCCTGTGGGACCTATCTTAGCTCTTTAAGAGAACTTTTTCTATAGGGAGAGTTACTCAATCGTGTAGGTAACAGTACCTAGATGAATTTAGTCAACAGCCTTCAAATACGTTCGCTGTGTTCCATGGCATATTTAAGAAGAGCATGAGCGCCACTAAGGTCGAGCTTATTACACATGTTATTGCGATGATTTTGAATTGTCTTTATGCTCACATTCAAGACACTCGCAATTTCCTGACTGGTCTTCATTTCCGATACTAATTTAAGGACCTCTTTTTCCGTTGGCGTTAGTTGATTAAAACCATCTTTATCGGTAGCTCCCGTACTAAGGTCAGTATTCCGGCGGACTAAGAAATCTGATATTGCCGGGCTTAAATAATATTTACCATTCATCACCGCCTTCAGACAATTCATAATTTCAGATACGGTGTTTTCTTTCAGCACATACCCCTTCACTCCAATATCCATCGCCTTGTTGAAGAGCGTTTCATCTTTAAACATGGTCAGGAAAATGATATTGATATTAATTCCCTCCTTGTGAACTTTTTTCGCCACTTCAAAACCGGTCATGCCCGGCATTTCGATATCAAGAATGGCTACATCGGGCTCCTTATCACGAATAATTGAAAGAGCATCTTTTCCATTATCGGCTTCAATAATGTTGTATAGGTTCTGCTGCTCAATCACCTGTTGCAGTCCGTTTCGGATTAAAGCATGATCGTCAGCTATCAAAACAGTTTCTATGTCCATTTTTACGATATAGGAATTACAATGTTAATGGTGGTTCCCTCTGCGGGTTTTGAGACAAAGGTGATTAAGCCACCCAAAGTTTCAATTCGTTCATACATACCCGAAAAACCAAGTCCTTGTTTTAATGATTCATCCTTTACATCAAACCCTTTTCCGTCATCCCAAATTGTTACTTTTATATTGGCAGATGCTCTCATCATCATTACTGAGGCTTCTTCAGCAAAAGAATGTTTCTGAATGTTGTTGGTGGCTTCCTGTATAACCCTGTACAAATTGATCTCCTTACTCTGAGGGATCAATCCATCTATATTGGCAATGTGGTAACTCCATTCAATTTTTGAAGTTCGCTGAAGCTGATCGCACAAATTTTCGATCGCTTCTGTCAACCCAAATTTCTCTAAGTGAATGGGACGTAGTCCGTGAGATATTGAGCGGACTTCGCCGATGGAAATTATTGCGCTTTCCATAATTTCTTGTAGCTGATGGGTGACCTCATCCGGTTCTGTAACCTTTTGTTGAGCCATTTCAGCTCTGTTTTTCATTACCAGTATCTGCTGACCAAGTCCATCATGTAACTCCGATGCAATACGACGTCGTTCCTGTTCCTGCGAATCTATCAGTCGTTCGGCAAATCGTTTTTTCCGTTCGTTTTCACGTTTAAGTTGATTCACTCTTAGATAATATATGCCGGGGCCAGTACTCCCAAAAAGAATAAATACCAACGCATAAAACCAGGAAGTTTGCCAGAATGGAGGGGCTACTGAAATTCCCAGGCTTGCAAACTCTGTACTCCATGGACCACTGTTATTGCTGGCGGCTACTTTAAACGTGTATTCTCCTGGGGGTATCTTGGTGTACAATGCCGTTCGATTCTGTTCCACTTCAAACCACTGGTCATTTAGACCTTCCAGCGTATAACGAAATGTGATTTTATCAGGATCTCTAAAACTAAGTGCTGTGTAATCAATCTGAAGGAATGCGTTGTTATATTCCAGGCTAATTTCATCTTCGTCTGACAGATCGTTATCGCCGTTTTTTACACTTTCTATGTATACCTTTGGCGGTCTGCGTTCTTCTCCCGGGTTTTCAGTAGACACCACTGCAACCCCGCTTATTGTTGGGAAATATAGTTTTCCATCTCCGTTATTGATCACATTTGGTTCAAATCCACCATTCGTTTCTGAAGAAAGCATACCATCATTCATTCCATATACAAACCCGTTAACCCTGGAAATCTTTCCTTCAGCAAATTCATTCAGCTCACTTTTATGAACCCTGAATATTCCCCGGTTACTGCCCATCCAAAAGTAACCATCCTTATCTTCTTCAATGTGTGATACAATATTATCATGCAGTCCATCCTCTTTTTTGATAGCTGTTGTAGCCCCATCCTTTATCCGAAAAATTCCATTTCCATACGTCCCGATCCACATCACCCCTTCTTCATCCTGATGAATAGCTCGTACATATGGTTTGTTAGATCTGTCATTTATACCCTGTTCTTTAATCAGATCTACCGGTACCGCAGTGCCATTTACGATCTTATTCAACCCTCCTGAAGTCCCCACCCATATAACGCCATCCCGGTCTTCAAAAACGGCACGCGTGTCGTTATAACTGAGCCCATTGTTTGTTGAATAGCGGAAATAGGATTCTCCATCATATTTGTAGAGTCCGTTTAAAGCACCGATCCAGATATTTCCTTTAGAATCTTCGGAAATGGTAAAAATATCTCTGCCGGTAAATCCATCGTTTTTATCTATTGTAACTCCGGTCTCCGATAAAGAATTACTCCGATACAATATTCGTGACCCAAACCAGATCCGATCTTTTGAATCCTGAAAAACAGACCATATACATTGATTTGGCAGTTCTGCACTTATGGAAGGTTGACTTACTTTTTTTGATGATGGCTCATATTCATAAACTCCGCCACAGTTGGTTGCAAATAAATACCGGCCATCATTAAGGGTAGTTAACGACAGCATTTTATCGTTTTTTAAACCATTCTCCAGCCCAATGGTAGTAATATCTGAGGGCCTGAGCTTGAACAATCCATCTCCCAGCGACCCGATCCAATAATTGCCTTCAGTATCTTCTAAAACACGGTTCAGCTGAATACCCTCAGAAGACTCTGCTAATTGTACTGGCGTAAATCCGCCACCATTCCAAACACTGATTCCTAAATAGCTTGTCACCCACAAATTCTGCTTCGAGTCTACATAAAAATTCCAGGCATACCTCGATGCAAGCCCATCTTCTGTAGAATATAATTTCAGTTCATCATCTTTGTAATGAAAAACTCCCTCTCCCGTGGTTCCAAAAAAATATTCGCCTGAGTTTTTCGGCAATTCTACAAAGTCCATAATATTATTCTCTATGGTTGAGTCCAGGTTAGCCACCTGAACTAAAGTATCCCCGAGAGTACGGAAGATCTCAAATTCATGCGCCAACCAGACTCCTTCTGCATTCTCTACTGCTTTGTCTGCCAGGACAGAATCCTGTACTGTTTCAACAGCTATAAGCGAGTCCTCCACAATTTTGAAAGGTTTACCTGCTGCCATAAGCCATATAGTGCCAAAATCGTCTTCTTTAACCGTAGATGGGGAATACACAAAAGAGTCATCTTCAATCAAAAATGAAGTAAATTCTCCATTCTTAAATTTCAGAAAGCCATCTTCTGTTCCCAGCCACAAAGCTCCTCTGCTATCTTCAAACATATGAAGGACCCGGTCAGATCTCATCCCTTCAGTATTAGATCGATCGTAGGTAGTGAAGGAAATGCCATCAAAACGCACAAGCCCCCCAAATGTGGCCAGCCATATATAGCCGTCTTCTGTTTGGATAATATCATTTATGGTACTTTGCGGCAGCCCATCTACCATACTAAACTGAGTGATGGCATAATTTTTGGGATCTATAAGGTCAATTTCTGTGGATGCGCTTGAAGAAAGGCTTCCGTCGTTGTGTTGCGCCTGCAGATTACAGCTATTGAAGAATGAACCGCCGCTTATGCACAGAAATAGCACAAGACATTTGCCCAATATTTTTTCCGATGTGTAACCAATCATATTTTAGCCAACTAAGAGAGCGACTAAAATACGAAGCTTTTTAAGATCTGCAACTCCTTGTATTCAACATTAATTTCTGGAAGTTTTTTTATTTAAAAGCCGTTAAAAGGATAGAATCCCGTTACTACAAATACGTTCGATGCCTCTTTTCCCCAACATATATTCATTGAATTTTTTCTTATCTTAATGGTTGCTTAATAAACTGGTTAAATTCAGCTTTAGGAACCACTCGGCATCTTTTGATGTTTGCTTGTTCCTCAGCAAAACCCACATATATGGAAGTATTAGACATATTAGACATTGAGTCCGAAGTTTCCCTCCCTAAACGCTATTCCGAACTTTCTGTTGAAGAAATGGAAGCGCGTGTTATGGAGATCAAAGCCAAATTTGGTAAGCGGCTTTTCATTCCCGGACATCATTACCAAAAGGATGAAGTCATTAAGTTTGCCGATGCCCGTGGCGATTCCCTGAAACTTGCTCAGATCTGCAAAACCAAACCGGATGCTGAATTTATTCCTTTTTGCGGCGTTCACTTTATGGCCGAAACCGCAGATATGCTTACCCGTCCCGATCAAAAGGTGATACTTCCCGATATGCGGGCCGGTTGCTCCATGGCCGATATGGCTGATATTGACCAGACTGAAGCCGGATGGGAGGTGATGCAGGAGATCTGGGGTGATACTATTTTGCCGCTTACGTATGTGAATTCTACCGCTGCCATCAAAGGATTTGTGGGCAAACATGGCGGTGCTACCGTAACATCTTCCAACGCTAAAAAAATGCTTGAATGGGCGTTCACACAAAAAGAGCGCATCCTGTTTTTACCGGATCAACACCTGGGACGAAATACCGCTTTTGACCTTGGTATTCCCCTCGAGCACATGGCCGTTTGGGCTCCTTTAGAAGGTAAGCTTGAGTACAAAGGTGACTTTGAAGACGTGAAAGTGATCCTGTGGAAAGGTCATTGCTCGGTGCATGAGAAATTCAACGTAAAACACATCGAGAATCTTCGCAAGCAAGAACCGGACATGAAGATCTTGGTTCACCCTGAATGCACCTACGATGTTGTGCAGGCTTCCGACCTGAATGGCTCAACCAGCTTCATCATTAATACTATTGAACAATCTGAGCCGGGTAGCAAGTGGGCTATCGGAACGGAAATGAATCTTGTAAACCGGCTGGCTGAAGAAAATCCTGATAAGGAAATTGTTTCCCTGAATCCATTCATGTGCCCTTGTTTAACCATGAATCGCATTGACCTTCCGCATCTGTTGTGGTCTCTCGAAAAACTGGAACAGGGTGAAGTTGTCAACCAGATCACCGTCCCCGGTGAAGTGGCCGAAAATGCGGTGCTTGCCTTGAACAGAATGCTGGACCGTTCGTAATTAAGTCATTCCCGTGCAGACGGGAATCTAATTATTGCCCTAAAATCAATTGGTGAAATGTGCCAAGTAATTTTATTCGTGACGTAGCTCCGCCTCAAATTATTATTCCATTTTCCAAACCTGAATACAGGAACAACTGCCTATACTTCTCAGTACATCTTTTCGTTAGCTAACCCTTAATCCTTCCTTCAAAAATTAGTACATTCAGGAAACGCAGTTTAATGATGAGATATACACCGCTTTTTTCCCTTTTACTTCTACTATGCATTCCGGCCATCGGTACCGCGCAAACTACCCAAAGTGAAGCCGACCGGTCGCTGTTACCTGAGATCAACCCACAGGATATTGAGATACGCAGTGAATTCCGTGCTCGCTTTCCCGGACTGAGACGACAATCCATTTTGGGCTTTAATCCCGAACCTCGTGTTTTTCAGATCGATGCCAACCGCATGCCTTTTATTGAAAACAGGGATGAAGCCGTAGCTGATCTTTCGGTAACCGAACTCGACCGACCCGAACCGCCCCAACGATCTTTACTGACCACACCAACACGGCAAAACCTGTATGTCCGCGGTGGCTTTGGGAGCTTTTTATCGCCTGAGTTGGAAGCTTTTGGTTTTTATGAACTGAATGAAAAAAGCCTTCTTTCGTCTGATGTTAATTTCAGTGGCTCCAACGGACATCTTGAAAATCAGGAAAGTGGATTTCGCTTTCTGGATGCGAACATTTCCTATTACGAAAAAACCAATGAAGATTATCGCTTTAAGTTGGAAGGAGGTGTTGTCGCTGATAAATATTCTAGCATTAGCCCGTATAGCGATCCCAATTCTCCAGAAAAAGAAAATTTAGGTGCATCAGTCAAAGGAACCGTTAAGAAAATGGAAAATGCTTTCACCGGTTTTGAGGCATCACTTGGGGGATCAATTTTTGAATCAGAGCTTTCTCTGGCTAATTCGCAGATCAATTCTTTTCTAAGAAGTGGTACTGTTTCTGAGAAAACCTATTTTGCCAGTTTTTCCAAATTCTGGGCTGGCCAGCGTATGTACGAAACTTTTGATGTGTCTGCTCAGTTTCAGGGTGGTAATTATGGGCAAGCTCCCCTTCAAAACTGGATTACTGCTGGAGCAGCACTTGAGTATGAACGACTACTTAATTTTACAACAAGGGTAACGGGTGAAGTCGGCTTTCAATACGTTTCTGATCCATTCAGTAACAAATTTTATGTAACTCCTGAAGTTCAAATCAAACATAATTTTACGGACGCTTTTTCGGTCAGCGGTAGTGCCTTTACCAAACCAAAAATGCAAACACAACAAGAGCATCTTCAATACAATAGGTTTTTAGGAGGCGGCACAGAATTACGGCACGCATATGTTGCCGGAGTAAAAGGAGAGGCAAATTACCAACTCTTTGAAGGGAACCGAATTTTTGCAGGAGCCAGTTATAACTTCACCCGCGATTATGCTTACTACCAGCGCAGAGATATTAGCGGCCCCACAAACACTGGATTCTACAACATCAACTACGCCAACGCCAACATCTTAGAGTTTTACACCGGGGCCAGTTATCAGCTTATTCCCGAGAAATTCTGGGCTGATGGGCGGGTGTATTTCAGAGCTCCGAATTTAAGTTCCGGCCAAACTATTCCTTATGAGGAAAAACTTGGAGTGAAGGGCGCTGTTTCCTACAAACCTATTCAGGCACTTACAATTAACGGTTGGACCGAATATATTGGCAAGCGTCAGTCTCCGGAGACAAATACCGAATTAAATGCTTATTTGTTGCTAAATGCCGGGGCGGAATATCAGATCAATGATACCTTTGGTGTTTATGCCAAATTGTTGAATATTCTCGGACAAGACTACGAAATCTGGAATGGATATCAGGAACGGCCTTTCCAGATATTCGGAGGGATAACCATAAAATTATAAGGACTATGACGGACGAATTTATCGAGACTTTGGGAATTGTACTTCGGGATCAGATCATCATGAAAAATTCTGTTGAAATTAAGGGATTGGGGACATTCAAGCCGGTTCACCAAAACCAAAAACAGGAAAAACGAGCCGACGGCACCAACGTTATGATGCCTCCCAAAGACACCATCGAATTCACGCCGGAAAACAAGGGGTAACAACATGCATATCGATCATTCAAAATTAGTAGAACTGCTGGCCGATACCTTAGGACAGGATGCGGAAAAGGTTGAGGAACAGCTTGCAGAACTGGTTGCTGAAATACAGGAAGCCATTGCGGAAGGTGATGCCTATGAAGTGGACGGACTGGGGGTCTTCAGTGGCTTTGGAAGTAACATCATCTTTATGCCTAATGATGACCTTTCCACCGAAATAAATTATAAGTATGCAGGCATGGAGGCTCTGGAATTGGATGAGGGACCTTCAGAGGAGCCGGAAGAACAGGAAGACCAGACAACAGCGCCCGCTCCAGACGAAATTGCCGAAGAGGAGGAGGAAATTGCATCCGAAGAAGATCCTTTTAGTGGCCTATTGGGTGATATTGAGGATGAGGACAAAGAAGAGGAAGAAGATATAAGTCCCGCTTTTGAGCTCGACAAACCCGAAGAGCAGTCTGAAGATGAAGACGATGACCTGGAAGATCCTTTTGATATTGCAGGAAAAGACTTTAAAGACGAAAACAAGGAAGAGGACAAGACGGAACCGGTTGATGATTCCTCTGAGGAAGACGCAGAGGAAGAATACAAGCCAGGTCCCGATAAATGGGGCATCGACACCTACAAAGATGATACTGCCGAAAAAACATTCTCCGGTTTGTTGGGTGACTCAGATTCTGGCACAGAAGAACCCGCCGGAACAGACGATGATTTCAGTTCTATATTTGAAGAGAGTGAATCCGAAAGTGACGATGAGGATGACCTTATTTCAGCATTGAATCAGCAGCTCTCTGGGGAAGGTGAATCCGCTGAAGAAGAAGAAGAGGAAGAGTCTGAATCTCTGGATGAGTCTTTTGAACTGGATGCCGATGCAACGGAGAAGGTAGAGAACGAGGAAGACGACGAAGTAGATCCTTTTGAAGCTTTAGCAGGTGATGAAGAGGAGGACGAGGAAGAGATTCCCGAACCCTCAGATTCTGAAACTGAAGACAAAGAAGATGATGAAGTTGTTCCGGTTATAAAGAACATCAGCACGGAAGGCTCAATTGTCGATGAAGTTGAAAAGGAGGAGGAACCTGAAGACAAAGAGACCAAAAAAGAATCGAAATCAAAAACTCAGGATTCCAGGGAAACAGCTCCTCCCGTCATGCTTTGGGTGCTGCTGATCATCATAGTGATGGCAGGTGGCGTTTACGGACTTGGTTACTTTGGCGTGATGAATATCCCTGGCGTTACACCGATAACTCCTGAGGTGGCTGCAACACAACCGCCGGCTCAGCCCCAACAGGAACAGACAACTCCTCCGCAACAACAAGAAGCTGAAGAAGAACCCCAGGAAGTTACCCCTGATCCTCAACCCGAGGAACAACCCGCCGAGCCTGAAGTATCACAAACAGAGAGTGCCCCGGCCGGACAAAATACTTACGGCCTGACCGGCGTACCGGTTGAGGCAGCGAACAACGGCTATACCATTGTGGTATTCTCGCTGAGAAGCGAAAGCGGTGCAAAAGCCAAACAACGGGAATTGAGTCAGGAAGGCTATCGTGCTTTACTGGCTACCATACCGTCACAACAATATGGACAGCTTTGGCGCGTAAGTTTAGGACAGTTCGAAACGCAACGCTCGGCTGCTATCGCTGCTGAAGACCTTGAAGCACCTTATTCAGAAAACTATTTCATAACCGAAATTCAATAAAGATTATCATCTACATGCACGCATTGTTCATTCTATTCCAAGATACCATGGCTCAGGATTCTCTGATGGCCATGCAGGAGGAAGCTACTACTTTCTTTGACCTTTTAGTTGAAGGTGGAATCCTCATGATTCCCATTTTTATTCTGTTCGCAATTGCCTGTTACGTTATTGCTGAACGATGGCTTGCCTTGAACCGCTCTCACGTTGACCCGGAGAAGTTCCTGCCCACAATCGAGAATATGCTGAAGTCTGGCAAGGGCGGAGCTTCCAATGCTATGAATTATTGCGATGAGTTTGATAAACCGATATCGCGCATCATTAAATCTGGCATAAAGCGACTTGGACGACCGTTGCGCGACATTGAAGATGCGATCGACAACGCCGGAAAGAAGGAGATCTTTTTCCTGGAAAAACGCATGAACTGGCTTGCAACCATCGCCGGTGTGGCTCCGCTTTTAGGATTTACAGGAACGGTAACCGGGATGATCGAAGCTTTTATGGATATTCAATCGCTGCAAGGGAATGTAAACCCCAGCGTGCTTGCCGGTGGTATCTGGGAAGCACTGATCACGACTGCAGCCGGACTTATTGTTGGTTTGATCGCCTATGGATTCTATAACTTCCTCTTGGGCAAGATCAACCGATCTATCTTTGAGCTGGAAAATGCTTCTGCCGATTTCCTCGACCTGCTCCAATCTCCCGCAAAAAAAGAGAATAACTAATTATGGCACGCGATTTCAGAAAAGGAGATAAAAGTTTAGTACCGTTATCGCTGTTTTCGCAATCATCGCTGACGGATATTGTATTGTTGCTTCTGATCTTCTTCCTGCTTACTTCATCATTTGTGACGAATTTTGGTATTCGGGTTGAAGTTCCCCGCGCCGAAAGCAGCGCCTCCACTGATCCTAATTTCATTTCAGTAGCCGTTACCAAGGAGGGAGAGTTCTATGTAGATGGAGACATAACTGCTCGTGGTTCTTTGGCAGCTGCCATTCGTGAAGCCCGAAATAATAAGCCCGATGCATCCGTTGTACTTCGTGCCGATAAAGACGCAAAAGTGGACGATGCCGTCCGCGTTATGAACGTCAGTAAAGCATTGAATCTTAAAATTATAATGGCCACCGAACAGGGCTCATAGCCGTATGGCAAAATACTCCTTCACCGATACCGACCGCAAAGCGCTTTATATTTCATTGGGGATCAATGCAGCAATTCTGATCTTTTCGCTGCTTTATACCCTCGATATGAATAACAACACACGGCCTTCTTACATTGAAGTAGAATTCGGGGAATACCAAACCGGGCAGCTTGCGGAGTTTTCGGAAGTACAGAATGAACAAGTAGCTCAACGCCCTGATCCTTCTGAAACTCAACCTGAAGAACCCGTTGAAGAAGCTCCCGAGCCTGAAGTTACCCCTCAGCAAGAAATTGAGGAAGAAACTAAGCCGGTTGACCTCGCCGACCAGCAGGAAGAAATACAGGAAGACCCCGTAAATACACCAGAAACAGAACAAATAGATCCGAATCAAAAGGAAACTGAGCCCCAGGAAGAAGAAGTTGAAATACCACCCGTGGCACAGGAAAACGAAACCGTAACTGAAGGTGCTGACGAAAGCGGTGATGAAGACGGGGCCCGTGGCGACATGAATTCGGATCAGGGCATTGGGAATGATGAGGAAAAAACATCTCCTTACGAATTGAAGTGGGAGGGTGAAATTGACCGCTCGCCCATGGTACAACCTCTTCCTCAAAACTCAGCCAATACAGAGGCTGTTATTACCGTTCGTTTTGAAGTTCGCCCCGATGGAACTGTTGGACGCGTAATACCCCTCAAAAAAATGAATCCTGAGCTGGAACGGGAAGTTATGAGCACGCTCCGAACCTGGCGCTTTTCTCGACTACCTAGCGGTGTCCCCCAGGAAACCCAATGGGGTACCATCACCTTCCGCTTTGTTTTTGATTAGGTTCTCAAGTCTGATCTAAGACTTCGCCTGACCATTGGAACAAGCTTGACCTAACTATCAAGCACGCTGCATAAAAAACCAAGAAATGGTCTGACGAATAAAACAAAAGGTGAAACAGGGTCCAAGGACTCTAAAAACCCCGAGCTCTAATCTTTAGGATTTTTTTTCTCTTCAGCAGAAGTTTTTGAATCCTCCGATCCGTGTTTTATATCCTCATCCTTATCAGAATTAAAACCGGAGCGCACGTGCAGATCTCGCTGTGGGAATGGGATCTCGATATCATATTCAGCAAACTTACGCACAATTGCCTGATTGAGTCGGTTTAGTACCTGATACCGTTGTTTTACATCCCGAATCCATACAAATAATTTCATGTCCCAGGAGGAGTCTCCAAAGTTACGGAGCTGCACATCATGAGAGGGATGCTTCATCACATCTTCACTTTCCTCGGCTACTTCATTCAATGCCTTTAGCACTTTATCGAGATCGGAGGAATAGGATACGCCTACATCTACCCCCAAGCGGTAGGTAGGATCCCCATGCGAAAAGTTGATCACATCCTTCGACACAAACTCGGAGTTCGGTACAATGATAGAGATATTATCTAAGGTCTTCACTTTGGTTGAACGGATGTTTATTTCTTCAACATCACCCTCAATATTATTCACCGAAACACGATCCCCAACACTAATCGGTCGCTCAAAAAGCACGATCAAACCTGAAATAAAATTCGAGGTTACGTTTTGAAGGCCAAAACCAATACCAACAGAGAGGAAACCGAAGATCACCGCGAGTCCCGTCATATTAATGCCCAGGAACTGGAATGAAATAAAGATCCCTATCACAACAATGATGTATTGCGACATCCGTGAAAGCGTATACCTCAAACCACCATCATTTACGAAACGTGGCAAGATTCGCTTGTTAAGTACCCGCTTTACGAAAGAAGCCAGAAAGGAAAAACCGACCAACAGCAAAATAAAGATGATCAGCTTCAGAAATGTAACCGGCGTGTTCTGTATGGAAAACAGGTGAACCTGAAGCAGGTCCCAGATATACTGGAAAGTATCTGCCAGAGTATAATCGGATGGGTCGGGAAGCTGCATGGCCGAATCCGCAGATATTATACTGCCTCCACTATCGGGAGCTAATGAATCAATTTGAGTCGGCTGGGTTGTAGGGAGTTGTTTCATGTGTCTCACGAAATTAGAGTTAGTCTTCGGAAAATAACGCACCTAAGGTAATCATCAAAGAAACAAAAAAGGCCAACCGAATGGTCAGCCTTTATTTCCAGGTATATACTGTAATGCGTTCTGATGGAGAGGGTTCCAAACCAATTCAAATTATGTTCCTTTTTGGGTAGTAAAAAATTGGAATAGTTATTCTAAAATAATTATATCTAATGAGTACAAAATAAATAATCGGGTTATGAGAACTATTGCTTTCTATATCATTATTTCAGCTTTTATATTTTCGGGCTGCAAACTTCTACAACCTAAATCTGTTTCAATCAACGATTCCGATTTAGAAAATAATTCAAATCTCGTTGAGGCCTCTCCAGATTATTATCTGGAATTTATAGGTTTAAAAAATTACACAGCCCAACAGGTTGTCGATTCAATGAGGGCAAAACAAGGCAACACCGTTACCGGAGCAAAAGTGTTAAACGCATGCAGCGCCGTTATGCAAAGGGATCTTGGATTTGAATATTCCTCTTCTAAATTTGTTAACCCTAATTATGGATATATAACTTTAATTGAGTCTAAACCTGATTATGGGGTTGTTGAAAAGTCCCTTCCCAAAGACTCATTGGCGATCATAGAACATTGGTTCCCGGACGGCAAGGACATTAGTGATCCTGCTAACAAATTTTCAATGAATTTTTATTTACAATTCCTGAGAACTGATGGTGAGAAGCTTTCCATGAAGTATAAATTGATCTACAATAAATATGCTACGGAGGAGGAAAGGGAATTCACTGATGGGATCTTATCGCACATTAATCAATTAGATATGTCGAAGGAACTTCCATTAGCCAGAGAAACATTGAGATCAGACGGAAATTTAGCTAATCGATATATGGCACTAATCATTTTAATGAGGTCCATGCCTACCAATAACGATCTTGGTTTAATTTTTGAGCAGTATTTTTATGATGACAATCACCTCAAGTCCTTCAGCACGTATGTTCTTCGTGAATCTATTAAGCTCCGCCCTGATTTTGATTGGAGCAATACAACACATTCGGTAAGAAATCTGATCAATGGTGCTGCCGTCCATGACTATGACACCATTCTAAAAATATTAACCGACAACAATTTTTCTCCTGAGCTTGCTGACCAGGTATTAGATCCTCGCTCTCCTATACTTCAGGACTACCTCAACGCTTATGAATCGAGCATGAGTGAGAAAGCATTGAATTTAATTAAGCAATTGAGTGGTGATAAGGTTAATAACAAGAAAGAGGCCAACCAATGGTTGGCCTCTCAATATCATAAGGTTCAAAAATAGACTAGTATATCTTCAGCCTATTTCAAGCTTACTTTAGGTGCTTGCCAGATCTCATCATTGTAATCGTTAATGGTGCGGTCACTGGAGAATTTTCCGATGTTGGCGGTATTGAGAATCGCCATGCGGTTCCAGTCTTCCTGATCCTTGAATGCCTTAGAAACTTCGTCCTGCTTGTTTACATAGGCTTCAAAATCTGCCAGTACCATAAAGTAATCACCTTCATGTAGCAGCGCACTGATGATCGGCTCGAACAGGGATTTATCTCCATTACTAAAGAATCCATCCCGGATTTGGTCGACCGCTTCCTTCAGTTCTTCGTTGGCATTGTAATAATCCCACGGGTTATAACCTTCACGCCGCAGCTTTTCGATCTCCTCTTCTTCCAATCCAAAGATGAAGATATTGTCATCACCAACTTCTTCTTTGATCTCCACATTCGCGCCATCAAGTGTACCGATCGTGAGCGCGCCGTTGAGGGCAAACTTCATGTTTCCGGTTCCGGATGCTTCCATTCCTGCTGTAGAAATTTGCTCGGAGAGATTCGCTGCGGGAATAAGTTTTTCGGCCAGTGTAACGCTGTAGTTCTGAAGGAATACACACTTCAGCTTCTTATTGGTTTCCGGATCATTATTCACTACATCTGCAATACTGTTGATCAGTTTGATGTGCAGCTTCGCCATTGTGTAACCCGGAGCCGCTTTCCCCGCAAATATCACCGTCCGTGGGCTAATATCGAGATCAGGATTTTCTTTGAGACGGTTGTATAACGTGATCACGTGCAGTGCTGCCATCAGCTGACGTTTATACTCGTGAATTCTCTTGATCTGAATGTCGAACATAGAGTTCGGATCAACATCCACGTCGTTGTGCTCCTTGATATATTCTGCAAGACGTTTCTTGTTCTCCAGCTTGATCTCTACAAATTTCTCGCGGAATTTTTTGTCATCCGCAAACTTGTTGATCTTCTTTAGCTCATCCAGATCCGTGACCCAGTCATCTCCAATTTTATCAGAAATGAGATCAGATAGTTCAGGATTACATTGCTTTAGCCAGCGACGTGGAGTAATTCCATTCGTCTTATTGGTGAATTTGTCGGGATACAGTTCCGCAAAATCTTTGAACATAGATTGCTTCAGCAAGCGGGAGTGCATAGCAGCAACACCGTTCACTTTTTTAGCTCCTACAATTCCAAGGTGGGCCATGTGAACAACCGGGTGCTCGCCTTCACTTACAATACTCATGCGATTCATTCGATTCTTGTCATCGCCCAGATCCACTTTCACTTTATCCAGAAAGCGACGGTTAATTTCGTAGATGATATTCAGGTGTCTTGGCAACAGATTCCGAACCAGGGAAACCGGCCATTTCTCCAGCGCTTCCGGTAATAGAGTGTGATTAGTGTATGCCATGGAATCTACCGTGATGTCCCAGGCTTTATCCCAGCTCATCCCTTCTTCATCCAACAGATATCGCATCAGCTCCGGAATTGCCAGGTTGGGGTGCGTATCGTTGCACTGAATAGAAACTTTTTCGGGGAACTTGGTGAAGTCATCCGTCTGCTTTTTAAAGCGCCGGATGATATCCTGCATAGATGCAGAAACAAGAAAATACTCCTGCTTTAGTCGCAATTCCTGCCCCACAAATACTTTGTCATTGGGATAAAGTACACGTGAAATGTTCTGCTCAAGCTGATTATCACGAACGGCGTCAATGTACTGCCCCTGATTAAAACTTTTCAGGTCAATGGCGGAAGATGATTCCGCTTTCCACAATCGCAGATAATTTACCACTCCATTATCGTAACCGGGAATGGGTGTGTCGTAAGCAACCGCTTTAACGCGATGCGTGTTTTCCCAGCCATAACGGGTATCGCCATTACTTCCACTTACCGTAGCTTGATTTCCGTAGAACTCAACCGGGTATTGAACTTTAGGGCGAACCAGATCCCATGGATTTCCATATTTCAACCATAGATCCGGGCGTTCTATCTGGTACCCATCCTGAATTTTTTGGTAGAAGATGCCGTAGTCGTAACGGATCCCGTGACCAATAGCCGGAATTCCCAGTGTAGCCATCGAATCGAGGAAACAAGCTGCAAGGCGACCTAAACCTCCGTTTCCAAGCCCGGCATCCCATTCCTGATCGCGGATGTCTTCATAGGAAAGGTCAACTTCACCCAATGCTTCTGCTACAACATCGCGGACATCAAGGTTCACCAACATGTTATCCATCAGGCGACCTATCAGGTATTCCATTGAGAGGTAATACACCCGTTTGGCATCGGTTTTATAATAATGCTGCTGGGTTTTCAACATCCGGTCGTTTAGCCGATCCATAATGGTGAGCGCCACGCTTTTGTATTTATCCCAGTTGGTAGTGGAATATTCATCTTTAGCCAGCGTATGGCGGAGGTGCAACTTAATATCTTCGCGAAGTGAATCCTTATCCATTCCGGACCGGGTGTTCACATTTGTACTTTTTTTCTTACTCATAAATCTTTTTTCTATTGATATAGTGATACGGTGAAGAGTGATATGGTGATATAGTGATTAGGTGAGGTTCCCGATTCAATCTTCAAAGATAGTATATTACTTTTTCGACTGTTTAATTAGGTTTGAATGGTGAAATCCAACTCCATCACTATATCACCCTTCACTATATCACTTTATCACCCTTCTTTTAAATAAATTCCTTGGTCCGGCTTGAAATTTGGTCTTGTCAGGTTCGCCGGAAAACCGAGTTTATGAAACGACTCATACGCATTAATTGCAACAAAATCCTGTTCAAAAACACCAAAAACACTGGAACCGCTTCCACTCATACTGGCGTACTGAGCACCAAACTCGTAGAATTGATCTTTAAGGTTCCCAACTAGATGGAGGCGCGGAAATACCACCTTCTCCAAGTCGTTCATTAGCAAATACTCCCACTCATCGGGATCTTCGTCCACAAGCACATTCTTCAACGAGAAATCCGGCTCGGGATTAGGCTCACAAAACTGATAGGCTTCCGCCGTACTGCTTTCAATATTTGGGTATACCGTTACGATCCAGGAATCCGGTTGAATATCCAGAGGCTCGATCTCATCACCAAGTCCTGTCGCAAAACCAGCTTCGCCTTTTATGAAAAAGGGAACATCTGCCCCAAGCTTTTGCCCCAGCCTGATCAGGTCATCCTGTGACAAACCCAGATTTGCGATCTTATTCATCATTCGCAGAATAGTGGCTGCATTACTACTGCCGCCGCCTAATCCTGCTCCAATCGGGATATTTTTTTCCACTTTGATATTATACTCATCTTTCAGCCCGGCCTCTTGCTGTAACAAACGTATGGCTTTAACGATCAGATTCGATTCATCTACCGGAATTTTTGGATCGCTCATCTCCAGATGCATGCGTCCGGGAGTCACTTCAAAACGATCGCTCCATTCAATGAAAACAAAACCCGTTTCTATACTGTGATATCCATTTTCAAGTTTCTCGAGCACATTCAGCCCAAGGTTAATTTTTGCGTGGGAATTGGAGATCCAAAGTTCAGCCATTGTTTAAAAAATCGTCTTTGTGTTTCATCATAAATTCAAAAGCAGCATCATGATCGTTGGGAATATCCCCATTCAGGATCGCTTCTTTTACCGCATCTTTCACATCACCCACCGTTCTGCTTGGCTTGATGTTGAGCGCCTGCATGATTTCATCCCCGGAAAGTGGATTTTTCCAGTTGCGAATGCGGTCTTTTTCTTCTACTTCTTTGATGCGCTGCTCTACATAATCAAAGTTCTGCTGATATTTTTCCTGCTTATACTCATTTTTTGTGGTCACATCAGCACGGCATAATTTCATCAGGTCGTCGATGTCATCACCGGCCTCATAAATTAGGCGGCGAATGGCAGAATCCGAAACCTCATCTGAAACCAAGGCAATGGGTCGTAAATGTAGCCGCACCAGCTTACGCACATACCGCATGCGTTCATCAAGGGGAAGTCCAAGCCGACGAAAAATTCGTTTGGTCCATTTTGCGCCGAGAGCATCATGTCCGTGAAAGGTCCAGCCCGCTTTTTTATGAAATCGCTGGGTGGGAGGCTTGGCGATATCATGCATAATGGCCGACCAGCGCAGCCACAGGTCAGCGCCCAGTTCTATCACATTATCCAGTACTTTAAGGGTGTGCCAGAAATTATCTTTATGCCGAACACCGTTAACTTCCTTCACACCATGCAGTTCGTGCATCTCCGGGAAAAACTCTTTCAACAAACCGGTTTTAAAAAGCATAGTAAAACCCAGGGAGGGTTGATCGCTCATAATGATCTTATTCAGCTCCTCAATAATACGCTCTTTGGAGATGATATTGATACGGCCCGACATTTCCGTGATAGCCTCAAAGGTTTCTTCTTGGATCCTGAAATTGAGCTGAGAGGCAAAACGGATGGCGCGCATCATGCGAAGCGGATCATCACTGAAGGTTTGATGCGGATCGATAGGCGTTTTAATATTCTCGTTTCTGAGATCTTCCATCCCGTTAAACGGATCAATGAGCTCACCGTAATTTTCTTTATTCAGCGACCAGGAAAGTGCATTGATGGTAAGATCGCGCCGGAGCTGATCGTCCTCCAGCGTGCCATCTTCAACAAGGGGCTTGCGAGAATTTTTGCGATAGCTTTCTTTGCGGGCTCCCACAAATTCCAGTTCCAGCTCGCCAAACTTCACCTGAGCGGTTCCAAATTGCTTGTAAACCGCCAGCGATGATCCCTCGATCCTCGATGCAACTTCCTTAGCCAGATCTATTCCGGAGCCTACTGTAACAAAGTCGAGATCCATTTCTCCTTCTTTAACACGGCCCAGATAATAGTCGCGAACGTAGCCGCCTACAACGTATGCGGGCACGCCGAGCGACTCAGCTGCATCACGGATGGTTGAAAATACAGTTTGATGTAGTTGTGGTATGTTTTTCATGTGTTCCAAAGCACCGCAAAGATAGGAATGTTATTCGTTGCTTTCAGATGTTAACCAAGATATTTTAGCCGGACTAATTTCTTAAATCATATATCCCCATATGCGAGTTTATTTACTCCTACTTACTGTTTCTTTTTTCTTGATCTCCTGTGAACCTACACGAAGAGCTGCTCCTCCATTACCGCCTGGAGTTGAACGGGGACAAACCTGGGAAGAATCCGCTGACCATGGCTATACAGATGATATTTACATCACTCCAAGTTACACTACGTATCCATTGAAAGGTGCCCGAAATCTTCTGAATGCATTACATTCTACCTATCGAACCGAAAGCTGTAATAATGCTCCTCGAAAGGCAACTATTCGTTATGTCATCAGCGAGGAAGGTGAAGTGATGAACATTCACCCAATTACACAATTAGAAAGCACGTGTGTAGATAAAATTAGGGATGCTATACAAAAGTTTGAGTTCTTCCCGGCAGAACACAACGACCGATCTGTTAAAATGCTGATGGCAATTACTTTTAGCCGCGACAGGTTGTAAGTTGTTTTCATATCAATTCAAAAAATTAGCCTCTCGTAACTGAAAATATATTATACCTCAATATTAAGAGCATGCGATTCCTTTATTTACTTTTAATTTTTCTGATTCTTTCCATTTCATGTGCGCCTTCAAAAAAGCCTCTTCCATTTTTACCACCTGGAGTTGAGCTTGGTGCAACCTGGGCGGAGTCTAAAAAACATGGTTATGATGAAGAAGTTTATATTACACCTGAATTTATTGCGTATCCACTGAAGGGCAATCGCAGCTTGTTGCTTGATCTTCGTGATTCTTATACTGAAAGTGTCTGCGAAAATGGGCCTTCACAATTATTACTTCAATATGTGATCAGCACAGAAGGATCCGTTATCGGAGTTCATCCCAAGCAGGATATAAATCCAACCTGCAAAACTCATTTAACCCAAACACTTAAACGTATTGAATTTTTTTCTGCAGAACATTCAGATAAAAAAGTTAATATGCTGATGTCTACAATGATTAATGACCGACGCTTTTAAACCTCTTTATATATCTCTAAGTCTTATACCATGTCCAATTCGAAAAAATGGGTAATTGCCACCAACGGAACCAGATATGCCAGCGAAGCTGTAAAATATGCGGCCGAGCTTTTTCGGGATCTTCGGGTTGAACCGGAAGTCTACATCCTGGTGGTAGCCATAGATGAAGAATCCATCAGCGAAGCCCAGGCTATTACTGAAATGGCCAAGTTCTCTTTTGAAGATATCGCCGGCAAAGAAGGCCCGCTTACCACTATGGTTGAAGTCGGGGAACCCGGGAAAGTAATTATTGAGCAGTGCAAAAAGCTGGATGCCGACCACCTGTTTATTGGCGGGGCCGATTTTAAGTGGGATATTAATGATGATGGCCCGGGTGGAATCAGCAACTATATCATCGAACATATTTCGGGTGGAGTTACCCTGCTCAAATAAGAGCATTCTGTCCTCCGTTCTGTTTGCCATTTGTAATGGCCTGTGCAACAGAAAGGCATACAAGTACATGCCATTTTCTGTGAATCGAAAAAACTCCTTCCTTCACTAAGGACATATCCCGGGGAATGAGCTACAGACCAAGGTAAGGTTTTTCCTATCTGAACACGCCAAAACGATCAAATCCGGAAACCGGGTGCATGTATTTATGATGTCTCTAAACTTTTAAAACAGATCGGAATAATTAGCTAAGTAAAAGCCTGTTTTTTAGTACAATGGATCAAACCCAGGTTTAATCTTCACCAAATTTCTTCTTTAGCTTTTCCCAAAAACTCTTCTTCAAATCACGTTTAGGAAGGTCATCGTTATGATGAACTCTGCAACTTTGGCAGGCTAATTTACCATTTACCGGCGTTAATTCTACTATATACCGACCTAATGGGCGGGGTTTTCCTTCAACAGCTCCACAAAAACTGCATTTTCTTTCTGTTTCCTCTTGTATACTCAAAATATAAAAGTGATTCTTTTTCTTATTTTATCGGCCATGTCTTTTTTTTGTTAACCGATTTCTCAAATTATTGTTCCTTTGGTTTTGTTTCAACTCTATATCTTAAAACATTGAAAAATACATACTAGAGTAGGATTGTGCCACCTCCCATTCGTTCAAAAAAATTCTCTTCTATATCCGACTATCTCACTTCCGTTTTCTTTCAAAACTCCTTTACCCTATTTTAGCTTTCGTTGTTAGCAATCAAATACATCCTCCGTGACTTTAGACCTGTTTGAACCGGCCGCGCTTACCCAAAAACAAAGGGTAAATAATGCGATGGGTGAGGAATTACCTCCTCATAACCCGGGCGTATATACTATGTACGACCGCCACGATCAGGTTTTGTATGTGGGGAAAGCCAAGGATCTTCAGCAACGAGTCACTTCATACCGCTATTCAAAATCCAAAAAAATACAGCGGATGATCGCTCATCTCGAGCGTATTTCCTGCGAGGTCTGCAACTCCGAAACCGATGCCATCCTGCTGGAAAACTTACTGATCCGCTCGTTGCGACCGCCTTTCAATCACGCCAACAAAAAGCCTGAAACCTACTACTATATTTCCACCGCGCGCCGGGGTAACAAACGAGAGTTCCGGCTCTCCATGCGCGTGCTTGATGATTATCCGAATGTGTATGGATGTTTTAAAGGTCACCTGAAGACGAGGAAGGGGCTGGGGGCGATGCTTAAGTTGCTATACCTTTTTGAAACCCCCATCCAAAGTGCGCACTATCTCCCCAGCCAGCTCTTGAACCGCATCACCCCGCAAAAATTTCAGCTTAACCTGAATACCCAAATTGGAGTCTTGACAGACCAGTTTTTAAAGGGAAGTTCGGGGTTGTTAGCAGATGAACTGGAAGAGCGTGTCATGAGTACCAAATTCAAAGACCGGTTCACCGAAAACTATTTCGATAATGAACTGGAACAGCTCCGGATGTTTTACACACTGGGTCCCAATCGTAATTTCCGGATGAAAAAAGAGCTGGGCTTGGAATCAGTACTCATAAACCAAGACGAGATCGACGACCTGCTGGCTTTGATGAAGCAGAGGTAGTAGCTCGGTATATTTCTTGATCGGTTTTATTTGTTCCAAGGCAGAGCGATTGGAACAAGACAGTGTTTTTATACCTCGCTCCTGACGCTCTGCGTCGGAACGAATAATGTGACCTCTACATCTCAATCCAGTCCATATAATCTCCAGCCTCGCCTCTTTTATCGGCATTCTTCCCCGTTTTGGTTTGAGCCGTTTCGGGAATCTCGTCGGGAAAAAAGAAGATCGCCCCTAATAAAATCTCATGGCTGGGAATACCCATGAATTCCAACACTTTTGGTTTCCGCATGATCCCGCCGGAAGACCAGTAAGCATTGATTCCCCGTGAAGTCGCTGCCAGCAGTAAATTCTGAATAGCAGCACCTGTAGCCGCAATGTGCTCCATATTTTTCAGGTTGGGGTGAAACTTACGGGATAGCTTTCGGGTGCGCTCAGGCAGCCAGGTGGTAATGATCAGTCCATCTGCAGCGGCAAGCATTTGCTTAATCCCATCCGGAGCCTTTTGTGGTTTATCTGCATTGAAAGCCTTGAGTAAATTTCTGCAACTTTCCCCGTCCAACGCATGAAAACGCCAGGGCTCGATCCCTTTCAACTCCCCAGATCGCTGGGGCTCTGCACTTTCATAATGGAAGGGAGCCTGACCAGCAAGCTCCATCAGCTCTTCCATGGTTTTTTTGAAGTCTTTGCCTTTGGAAGCAGGTAATGGATTTTGGGGATCAACCCGGACTTTAAGGGTTTTTCGGGCGCGGATGGCGTTGTCTGTTTTCATATTATTCTTATTTATTAGTCTTACATCCATGTCATTTAACCATTCATGTTCTTTTGTGCCGACAAAAGAACCAAAAGCTCTCAACTGCAAAATAAGAACTAAAGCTGACTACACTACGCTAAAACAGATCAATGCTCCTTAACGGGGTTAAACATCATCCATCTCCCTCAGCGGTATGATTTGTTTCTTAACGTTCATTTTTCTAGGGTTGAATAGTATTCATTCATTATAAACGTCAGGGAGATCGTTTTCGTAGAGGATCACATCTCCGGCACGGGCATGTTTTTTAACCAGTTCGTTGGCTTCGAAAAGCGAATTAACCACGCGGACATTCATAGCCGTGGAGTCGTGTTCTTTGATACCTTCTAAGATGGGCTTCGAGCGTTCTTCGCCCACCAGTATAGCGAGATCAAGATTCGCTTTTCCAATGGCCTCTCCAAACTTTCGGTTTTCCTCTTCCTGTATCTCGCCCAACTCTATCATTCCTGGAGTGATGATGATCCGCTGCCCGGATTCAAACTCTGCCAGTATTTCCACTGCATTTTTAGCGCCCACAGGATTGGAATTAAAGGCATCATCGATCACAAACAGATCGCCATTCTGCTTGAGCTCTAATCGATGTTCAATCGGTTCGATCCTGGAAGCAGCAAGAGCCATCGTCTTCAGCCGCAACCCAAAGTGATGCGCCACCCCAACCGCCAGCAGTAAATTCTGCGCATTGTGTGCACCCAGTAATTTGGTTTGAAATTTCTCGGTTTCATCCCCAATTGTTACATCAAAAGACATTCCCGATGTATCATAGCTGATGTTGTTTCCCTGAATTTCACCAGTATTCAGTCCCGTCAAGATTCGTGAAATTTCATCCCGGTCTGCCCCCATTTTTGAGACGCGCGGATCGTCGGCATTCAGGATGGCCACATCACCGGCTTCCAAATTATCAACCAGCGTGCCTTTTTCGCGGGCTATTACATTTTGCGAGCCAAAGGTTTCAAGGTGTGCCACCCCTACATTGGTTACCACCGAAATATCCGGTTTGGCGATATCACACAGCTCCTGAATATTTCCTTCATATCGTGCTCCCATTTCCAGAATCAGGATCTGATGGTTCGACTGCAAGTCGTTGTTGATGACTTTACAGATTCCCATCGGGGTATTGTAGCTGCCGGGTGTTGAGCACACACTAAATCGCTCTTTCAGCAGGTCGCGGATCATAAATTTAGTACTCGTTTTTCCGTAGCTGCCGGTTATGGCGATCACTTTAAGATCGGGAATGGAAGCAAGTTTCTTACGCGCCTGTTTTTTGAATCCGTTCTGTATGTACCGCTCTACCGGCTTTGTCATCAGGCCGGAAAGTAAGATATAAAACGGGATGATCATGGTGCCAAAAGCCCACCCAAAAACCAGAATTATCAGATCAAAATTTAGCAACCCACTAAAATGATTGGACAGTGGGAGCTCATAAAATGGAACCAGTCCGGTAAAGCTCATGTACGTAAAACTGAACGGAATTACCGCAGATAATGCAAAATACGGAACCGATAATCGCCAAACCCGGGCGGTAAACACAAGCGGCTTTTTCACCTTCTCAGATCTATACCGGGATACGGAGCCGAACCAGAAATAACTGAGTATCAGAAACACAAGGGCAAGGGAAGTATAGGTAATTCGCTCCAGGATCCACTCATCAAACCATAAAAACAGAAAAACTAAAATATTGATGAGCGCAATGTTTGGAGGAATGATCTTCTCGTCCCAATGAGATTTCATCCACTGCCAGAACTCATTATTCTTATATCCGACCTGTTGGTAGTTGTGAAGGAAAAAACGTGAGCGATACCAGGTGTAGCGCATCAGGATGAGACAAAATAGAATAGCTCCTGTATTCAGGAGGGTGTAATACCAGTTCAAATTGTTCAGATTGATTTAAAATTAAAGCCGCTTACTCTCCGGCTAAGTTATGAAATTCTCAGGAATTCGATATCGGTTAAGAACCTTACTATATTCACCGCGCAATCACATTGAATGTTTCAAAAAATGAAAAGAAATATATGAAATTAATTATCCCAATGGCCGGACGGGGTACCCGTGTTCGCCCACATTCGCACACCGTTCCCAAGCCACTGCTTCCTGTAGCCGGAACCATGATCGTTGAACGCATCGTAGAAACTTTTAAACGTACGCTCGATCGCGACATTACTGAGATCGTGTATATTCTGGGGCCAGATTTTGGTGAAGACATCAAAGAACCGCTCCGCGAGATGAGCAAGCGACATAACGCCAAGGCCCTTTTTGAAGTACAGGCCGAAGCTCTTGGAACGGCCCATGCCGTTGCTATGGCTAAAGAGCACTTAGATGGCGAAGTGATCATTGCCTTTGCAGATACTATTTTTGACAGCGAAGAGCCCTTCGATCTTGGAGATGCCGATAGTGTGATCTGGCTGAAGAAAGTGGAAGACCCTTCCCGCTTTGGCGTTGCCGTTCATGAAGGTGATACCATCACCGGATTTGTGGAAAAGCCCAAAGAGTTTATTTCGGACCTTGCCATTATTGGGGTGTATTACTTCAAGGACGGAAATTATTTCAAGAAGCAGATCGAATGGGTATTGGATAACGATATGAAAGGACCGGGAGGAGAATACTTCCTCACCGCTGCGCTCGACAAGATGATCAAAGACGGTAAGATCTTTAAAACGGCTACCGTTGATGAATGGCTGGATTGCGGAACCCTGCCGGCATGGCTGGAAACGACCGGTATCATCACCGAAAAAGAATTTAACGGTGTGGATGAAAGCAAATACCCGGGCTCTACCATCATTCCGCCCGTTTTTATTGGTGAAGGCGTGAAAATTGAAAATAGTACAGTTGGGCCCAAAGTCTGCATCGAAGAAAACACCACGATCAGGAATTCCAAAGTGGAAAACACGATCATTCGAGATAATGCTGAGATTCAGGATTCGGAGATCGCCGGTTCAACAATTGGCGCTTTCACAAATCTCAACAACGTAAAAGGCAAAGTAGATGTAGGCGATCACAGTAGTTTGAACATCGAATAGAGAACATCGAACGTACAACTCTGAACGATTATAAAGGCTCCTTTGGGAGCCTTTTTTGTTTGAGGGCCTGAAACGAATAACCACTTAGGACGGGCAGCTTGCCCGTTCGTTATTAATTCAAGACAAATATTTCATTTCAGGCATCGGCGGACAGGCTGTCCGCCCTACGTTTATATGGGCGTTGTATGGAGGGATTGAGTTGAAATTCATTGCTTTTGACTGATTCGGTAATTGGTTTTCAACGCTCGGTGAACACAGCGAAAATTTTCTGTTTGACGAGTTTCGGTCCATGAATTTATAATTGGTAAATAGTCTGACCGAAACGAGGAGTTAAAGTTTTCTTGATCTTTTGGTTCGTTTTGGATCAAGCCAAAATGAACAGGGGGTGGGAACGGGCACAATAGTTTTTAAGGCAAGTTACAGAATAAAAATTCACCAAGGTTATTACGTAACCTTTTGATTCTTCAAGATCTTATTCAGCAAGGTTGGGGAAAACCGCTGCACCCAAAGCGCCAGGCCTTCCTTTAAGCCGGTTACATAGATCTCCTCTTTCTGCGATTTGATCTTTGGGAGCACTTTTTCCACCATCTCCTCGGCCGTCATAGCGTTGGAGTGGGCATCACCCATTTTATTGAACTTGGAGCCGTCGCCTGTCAGCGCATTTTTAGAAATATTGGTTTTGATGAAACCCGGGCAAAGTAATGTGATTGCTACATCGTGCTCATACATCTCCTGCCGCAGCGAATTAAAAAAGCCCTGAACCGCATGTTTGCTCGCTGCATATCCGGATCGAAACTTCGTACCAATTTTCCCGGCTACGCTACTCGTGACGATGATGTGCCCACTTTTCCTTTCCACCATATGGGGAAGTACCTGTTTTGTTAAACCAACAGCCCCAAAGTAGTTTATCTCCATCAGCCGCCGGTAGGTTTCCATTTCGGAATCCATCACCGTGGACCGCTGGCTAACGCCCCCATTATTCATCAAAACATCAATTTGACCAAAAGCTTGGATCGCTTCTTTGGTTTTTTGGGGGAAGGATTCTGTGTCCATAAGGTCCAGCGTGAGTACTTTTACGTTCGAAGTATCTTCACCTAAACTATCTTTTACTTCCTGTAAAGCATCTTCTCGTCGGGATGATAAAATGATATTTGCACCTTCCTTATAAAACGCCCGTGCAAACGCCTCTCCAATTCCTGAAGATGCGCCGGTGATCCAAATGGTTTTTCCTTGGTAATTCATTCCGAAATATTATTTTTGAACAAAGTTAAGCATTAGGGATTTATAGAACAGCTTTTCTTGATCTACAAGAAAGCAGTTTGCAGTAAGCAGAATGCCGTCACAAAAAACGGGAAATTATGTATCAGGGCTTTAAAGATTTAAAAGTATATCAATTATCTTATAAGTTAGCGATGGAAATTTTTAAGGTATCGAAAAACTTCCCCCGTGAAGAAAAGTATTCATTAACCGATCAGGTGCGACGTTCATCAAGATCAATCCCAACAAACATCGCCGAGGCATTCAGAAAAGAAGATATACTAAACATTTTGTAAGCAAATTAACCGATTCGGATGCTGAATGCTCAGAAACACTTGTTTGGGTTGATTTTGCCTTTGACTGTGGCTATATCAATAAAGAACAACATCACTATTTTAACAAAAAGTATGAAGAAGTTGGTAAAATGCTTGGCTCCATGATTCAGTCGCCTGAAAAATTTACATTGTAAAAACTGCATTCTGCTTACTGCAAACTGCTTACTATATTTACAGAAAACACCTTAACACAAATCATATACGATGAGTAATAAACACACCATCCTTTTAATGGAGGACGAAGAAGAGTCCGGTGAAATGCTGGCCAATTTTTTAGAATTGAATAACTTTGAAGTCCTTTGGGCTAAAGACGGGAAAAAGGCAATTGAATATATTGAGGATAACGCCAACGATATCCATCTCGCTATTTTAGATATCATGGTTCCCCATCATGACGGGAAGGAAGTGTGCAGAATCATTCGTCAACATCCGGTGATCTATGATATTCCCGTTTTATTTTTGACGGCAAGGGATGAAGAAAAGGACGAGATCGAAGGGCTGGAATTAGGCGCTGATGACTACATCAAAAAACCCGCAAGCCTGAACCTGGTGAAAGCTCATGTAGAAACACAACTTCGTCGCCGCTCTCCCGATAAAAGTAACTGGATCCAATATGGAAAAGTGTATGTAGATCTTGACTCCAAGGAGATGTACATCAACGATGAGCTCATTGATCTGACGCACACGGAATACACCATTGCAGAAATGATCTTTCAAAACCCTAAACTGGTATACAGCCGTCAGCAGATTCTGGAAAAGATCTCGGATGAGGATAAATATGTATTTGACCGCACTGTAGATGTGCACGTAAAAAACCTGCGTCTTAAAATGGGCGATGAAGGCAAGCTCATCAAAACCTACCGGGGCGTAGGATATGGATTCAATAAAGAATACCTGCACGCATGAAAATTCGATCCAAACTGGCGTGGACCTACATCATTCTGCTCATCACCGGGATCATTACTATAAGCGCTTATTCTATTCTCACTATTCGCAGTTTTTTACTGGATGAAGGAATCGAGCAATTTGAGCGAGACGCCCGTTCTATGGGGCTTGCAGCCAGCAGCTTTGACGATAACGCACTCTTTGACGACAAGATCACCCAGTTAGCACAGCTCTCACAATACGAAATAGCGGCCTATAACAGTACCGGAAAACGATTTTTAACCTTTCCTGAATATGCTTTTGAGGGAGTTGAAGATGAACTTTCCAATGAAATGCTTGAGAGCCTGGAACGCCGTGATAGCACGCCCATCATCCAAAACACCGATAGCTCTCCAAAGCTGGTCGCCTATATAGATCTTGGGGAATCCGAAAATAAGGCAAACTACCTGCGGATCAGCCAGGACAAAGGGCAATATTATGCTGCAGTAGCCAGTATACGGCATATTATTTATGCTGGAATGATCTTTTCCATTGGTGCAGTCATCATCGTTAGCTTTTTGTTTGCCCGATATATGGCCGCGCCTATCATGAAGCTGGACGAGGCCGCAAATGACATCGCCCGCGGGAATCTGGATCGCAAAATTGACCTTAACAGAAACGATGAATTCGGTACGCTGGCCGACTCCCTTAATCACATGGCCGAAACTCTTCGCGCAGATAATGAGAAACTGAAAAGGCTCAACGAAAAACAAAGTCAGTTTTTTGCAGATATTACGCACGAGATCCGAAACCCCCTTCATACCATATCGGGAGCGATGGAAATGATACAGCTCGAACAACTCCCCCCGGAGAAGAAGGAGCAATATATGAATACAGCACAGAAGCAGATCAGGCGGGTGGCACGTCTGTTCGAAGACATCAAAACGCTGCAGCGCTACGATTTTGATGACAGTTTCATCAACATGCAAACCATTGACCTGAAAGATCTTGTAGACGAAGTGAAGGCCGTATATCAACCCATTGCCGAGAAAAAGAGCCTGAAGTTGCAAACACAAAATATTACTTCATGTCCGGTGACTGCAGATCCCGATAAAATTGAGCAAGTGCTGGATAATCTTGTTTCAAATGCCATCAAATACACGCTGGAAGGACGTGTTGTAATAGGCTTTAAAAAGGATGATGATGAAGTTGAGGTCTATGTGAAAGATACCGGGCCCGGTATTGGCAGTGAGCACCTCGACCGCCTTTTTGACCGCTTTTACCGAACCGATAAGGCGCGTTCCCGGGATAAAGGGGGGACAGGATTGGGACTTTCTGTAGTGAAGGGCATTTTAAAAGCTCATCAAACTGATATTAAAGTTGAAAGTGAAGAAGGGAAGGGCAGCCGTTTCTTTTTCAAGCTTCCCATTCAGCATGAAACCAGTTAAACAGAAGAGCTGCAATTGCCCCGCCAGCCAGTGGGGCAACGGTGTAGAGCGGAACATGTACCAATGAATTACCATTCTGCAACAGATCAACCAAAGCCGGACCTACAGAGATGGCCGGGTTCAAAACTCCTTCTGAGATCGGGGAAGCCACCATCAACATTCCGGCAAAAGTAAGCCCGATAACCACACCGCTCAGTTTGCTCTTCCGGTGGGTGTTGGTGAAGGAAAAGACAAGCATCACCAAAACAAAAACAAGGGCAAAAAAGGCCTCAGCAAAGGCTTGCTGATACACATTAGTGGTTTCTGGCGGTTCAACATAAAAAGCCATTTCTGCCAAAAAGTAGTAAGCCAGGGCTGCTAAAAAGCCACCTAAGAGCTGGCTGAGGGCATAACCCGAAAACTGCCCAAAAGTAAGTCTTCCTTTCAGGAAAAAAGCCAGGGATACCGCCGGGTTGAAATGCGCCCCGGATATGCGCTCACCAACATACACGAATGCCATTAATGTGAGCCCAACAGCTAAAGGCTCTCCCGTTATGGCGTATACCAACACCACAAAAAAAGAGCCAAATGCTTCCATGAAGTATTTGTCTATACTCTTATCGCTAGTATTCAATTATATCTCCTAGTGTCCTTCCTTGCGGCAGAAACTACCTGCCGGTAAAAGAAATTGCAAGCTGAGCTTTATTTAAATTGTAAAAATATAATCTTCTCAGCTTTCTCCTTTATTGACTTCAAAAATGCTAGAAAAAGCCTATTTTGGACTTCCTAAATTTATTCTATGAAATATTTTCAACATCTAAAATCGAAGTGGGACATTGAAAGCAACTGGCAGGTTTTCATCATTTTGCTGGTTTTTTCTATAACTGGCTTTAGTGCTGTTTTTGCTCGTAAACTTGTCTTTAGCTTGCTTGGTATAGCTGAATCTGATCCATTTTGGCTGAAGACATTGGTTTGGCTGCTCACCATTATGCCACTTTACAATATTTTCCTATTAACGTACGGTGCAATTTTTGGACAATTTCAATTTTTCTGGGGATTCTTTAAAAAGATGATGCGCCGTTTTGTGCCGGGCAATTCAAACTCATAAACTTTGGCGCGCTTTTTCGGGAAGCTTAGCTACTACCAACTCGTAGGAGTGCCGGGTCAATTCTTTTATGAGATCATCCTGTAAAGCCCCCTTCATGCTCACAGTATTCCAGTGCTTTTTATTCATATGATATCCCGGCTTGATCTCCTCGTAAGCCGCTCGTAATTCTAACGCTCTCACGGGATCACATTTTAGATTGATGCTCTTGAATTCATCTACATTCGTCAGCGCGAACATCTTTCCCCTAACTTTAAAAACCAACGTATTCTCATCAAAAGGAAAGTCTTCTGATGCTCCGGGCAAAGACATGCAAAAATTATAGAAAGCTTCGATGTTCATTTCTTAAGCGCCTCCAACTAACTAAGGATAGAGTGGATAGGTATCATTTCCATTATCTCCGATGCAGTTTGTCCATAGGAAAAAGACTTCCTCTGCATCTTCATCGTAACCCATTATCTCTTCATATGGATATTCAACAGAAGTATTTGCCGACAGATTAGGCTCAAAATTATTACAGGGGTCCACGAGACGAATTCGTGCTGCCGTTTCGCTTTCAATAGCCTGAAAAAAGACATCCGTATTGGTATTGTTGGTGATCTCAAGATTTGGAGGAACTGCCTGAACGTCAACTGAGGATCCCTCATGTTGTTGGTCACACCCAATGAATGACAAGGTAATCATCGCAAGTACTGACAGTATCATAAGGTCATACTTCATGATCAGCTAAAATTATTTGTATTCTGTCTGAATATAGAAGGTTTTCGGAATTTAGAAAGCCTCTCTAAAAAACTGCACGGCCAACACAACCCATCCGGCTATAAAAGCCAGTCCGCCAATGGGTGTAATAGCGCCGAACCAACCAATTCCACTAAGACAAAGCGTATACAGACTCCCGGAAAAAACCACAATGCCCGCTAAAATAAGAGAAGCTGGCCAGGTAATGGCTATTTCAAACTGAGTGCCGATCAGGGCGATCAACATCAAACCCAGGGCATGCCAGGCATGATATTGAACAGCAGTTTGCCAGGTTTCCAGTCGCTCGGCTGAAAGAATATTCTTGAGGGCATGGGCTCCAAAAGCTCCGGCTGCTACAGCAATAGCCAGCAGAATTGCTGCGATGGCAATAATGATCTTTGGATTGGACATTTGGTGAATTTGTTAATGGTTATTCTTTATTTGGAAAATGTGATAAGCTACCTGTGAAAGTTAATAAATACCCAATTAACGATTACACTAATAACAAATAACCATCAACCAGTAACAAACCCGATCTCTTTATGCGAGCCATCACAAAATGGCTTGGTTGAAGACCCTCCACAGCGACAGTAACTCATCTTTTTACTGCAGGTTTCGCGGCCTGTATCCGCGCCTACCAGGTCGTAATTTCCTTCCACCAAAAACGGGGCATTTTTATATAAAGTGACGGACAATTCTCCGCCTTTTCCCTGAACCGGATCTGTCCGCAACCGCTCTGCGTTATAGCTTGTATCCGCTTTGAAATTTGCAGAAATATGGGAATTATCACAAAGGGGTTTATTCTTGGATTTACCGCAACGGCACATCGCCACACGGGTGTCTTTGAGAACAACCTCTCCATCCAGGTCCTTGATCACCACTTCTCCATGTATATATAGCGGTCCGTCTTTTTCTATGGTGATCACATTTTGCGCAGGTGGCTGCTCGGTCTTCTCAGAGCTCTTCACCTCATAATGCAGTGCGCCGGTCGGGCAGCGTTCAATCACTTCTGTCAACTCCTCTACCGAAGCCAGTTCAGGTTTCACCCACGGTTTACGATCGGGATCAAAAACTTTCGGCAGGCCACGCACACATTCGGCTGCGTGTATACACCGCTCTTTATCCCAGGTTACTTTTATCTCATCGGTGGAGTAGGGCAGAATCTTTTCTTTCATCATATACCAAAATTAATTCAATTGTTTTCTGATTATACCAAAGCCATTTCATCAAACCAAGTTCTGCTGGTCCGAACAAAGTTCTTCAGCTTCTTTCAACACATTTTCTATTTTTGAATGATTGAACCGAAGCTCTGCTAACAAATTTTCATTGTCCAACAGCTGCTGGCAGTGAACAACCTTTTCTTCCAGAATCCGTTGCTTTTCCTTTTTTGTAAGGCTTGATAGGCCCGTTATGGGGTGAATCTGAGTTTGTTCCAGCATGGCCTTCAATCCCTGACCCTCGGGATGATTCCAGCTCAGCAACTTCAGGTTCATGCAGTTTGCGTATTGGATAGCATCAGAAGTGAACCGCGTGTTGTTTACTACATAACCCACATGTTTCTTTGACCGGAGATCACTCTTTTGCTTCCATCCCTCCGACACATCTGCAAAACGGGATTGCACATAAAGCGGTATCGTAACATTGGAGTGATGATCTTGCCGGTTGTGAAATTTGCACTCAATCATGAACACCTCCTCTTCATTCTGAGCGATCACATCAACTTCATGAGATACACATTTGCCTTGTACCACTTCCCCAACCTGTGTTGAATATCCAAGTTTTTTGAACATTTCCGAGATCAGAACTTCAAAAGGATAGCCGGAGGGACCCAGTTCCAGTAATGATTCCTTCAGCTTATACCGACTGGCCACCCGCTTCGATTTCTTTTTTATGAGCCGATATGCTTCGCTGTAGATCTTTTTGGTAGTGGTTCCATCTTTAAAAAAACCATTCTCTTTCAAATGATCGATCACCATGCTGAGGACATGAGGCTCGGCTCCTGCATTCCGCAATGAACGTTTCAATTTACTCAGCTTAAACTTTTCGCGCTCTCCCGTTGCCTTGATCACTTCAAATGAATGCATCTGCTTTTTCTTTATGAATGATGAACTTCAAAGTATTGAATTAACCACAGTGTTTTTCTGCAATTCTGAATGCCAAAAAAGTAGGTTTTCCAGATAAATTAGTTTTTGTTCTGAGACAATCTTTCACACGTTCTGCATGTTTCTTGTTATACTTACGAGTGCTATTTTGATTCACCTGCAAATCATAAAAAAGTTTAGTTATATGCGTTTTTCCATTCTCCCTGTTTTCGCTTTTGTTTTCATGTTGGGATGTTCAACCTCCCCGGCCGACCGTGCCGCAAACACCATCAACAAAGACTCCCTGTTGAGGCACATCGAAACCCTTTCTGACGACAGTTTTCTTGGTCGCGGAACAGGAACTGAGGGCGAACAAATGACTGTAGATTACCTGGTCAAAGAATTTGAGAGGATGAATATACAGCCGGCCGCTGATGACGGAAGTTACACACAGGAATTTCCGCTGCTGGGGCAAACTACTTCCAATGCAAAAATGTCCGTGAGTACCAATGGGCGCGCTCCATTTGCTCTTCAATATTTCGATGAATTCATGGCATGGCCGGCGAATCAGGCAGAAGAAGTGAATGTGCGAAATGCCGAGCTTGTATATGTAGGCTATGGTATCCAGGCGCCGGAGGAGAATTGGGATGACTTTAAAGGTGCAGATGTTGAAGGAAAGATCCTTGTCATCAAAAATAACGACCCGGAATATGATCCTGACCTTTTTGCCGGCAAAACCCGTCTTTATTATGGTCGCTACGACTACAAATATGAGAAGGCAAAAGAAATGGGGGCCCTGGGAGCCATCATAATTCACACCCCAGAAACTGCTGGTTATGGCTGGAACGTGGTTTCCAATGGGTGGAACCGTGAGCGATTTTACCTGAAAGGAAACGGCAATGCCTCACAAACCAATACCGAATTCAATGGCTGGCTGACACAGCAGGCAAGTCGAACTTTGTTTGACGAAGCGGGCCTCAACCTCGCCGAAATGATGCAAAGAGCTGACAGCAGTGACTTTGAACCGGTTCCGCTGAATGGTGTCCGCCTTAACGTGAGCATGGATGCCGATTATCGTGAAATTCAATCCAAAAACGTAATAGCCAAAATTGAAGGGAATGATCCCGAACTTAACGACGAATACCTCTTACTAACCGCTCACCTCGATCACCTTGGCATTACCAGTGCTGTTGAGGGTGACTCTGTCAACAACGGGGCCTCTGATAATGCAGCAGGTGTTGCCGCCTTGCTCGAAATGATGCGCGGCTACAAAGACATTCAACCCGTTCTGAAACGAAGTGTACTGGCCCTGGTCGTGAGTGCAGAGGAAGTTGGACTGCTGGGATCGCAGTACTGGGCCGAGAACCCCACCGTACATCCCGGAAATATTTCTGCAAACATTAACCTGGATGGAATGAATGTATATGGAAAGACCAAGGATGTTGTAGTGGTTGGATATGGCCGGACCTCACTTAGTGACCTGCTTGAGGAAGAAGCCCAAAAACAAGGCCGCACCGTAAAACCAGATCCCTACCCGGAGCGCGGGTATTTCTATCGCTCCGATCATTTCAATATGGCCAAAGTTGGAATTCCGGCCATTTTCCCGAATCCCGGAACAGAGTACATCGGAAAGGGAAAAGGTTTCCTTGCCGTTCGTGACAGCGTTGCTGATGCAAATTATCATACCGTAAATGATGAGATCAATGAATATTGGGATCTGAGCGGAGCAGAAGCGGATACGCGATTATTCTTTCTTACCGGATTCAGGGCTATAAATCATGATGATCTTCAATCCTGGAAACAAGGAGATGAATTTGAAGCCACTCGGTTAAAAATGTTGCAAAACCGCCCTTAGATTGACACAAACTATTGTTTAAACATAAAGGCTTTTATGCCGGATGTTTACTATTTTAAATTATTGAAATTGCTTTAGGTTATATAGGTTAGAGGACAGGCGTGGAGCCCTGCGGACCTCAATAAAAATAATTCTCTTAATTAGCTCAGGTATGGTGACACATTCTTATTGGAAGTGGAATATCCGGGACGACTCATTTGAATTAGGCTCATCATTTTGGGTGAGGATTCAGGAGAAATATCCTGAACATTTTTCTACACCCAATAAAGCCAAAGATTTTTTTGTTCATACAGAACTGGATAGTGTTAAAGAGTCTTTGCAAAGGACGATCGCCCGTTCTGGAAATTCTTTGTTTTCCCTTAGCACCAGTCACCGGCTTACAAATCCAGCTCACAGCTTTTCGTTAAATTGGTCGGGAGAAGTTTTTGGTTCTAAGTCTACCCCCCAGGAACCCTATTTTATTATTGGTGAAGTAACAGGAGCCTCCCAGAAAAACGGCCTTTCTTTACAAATGCCCGACCATCCGGAGTTTTATCAACAATTGATGGATAACCTTCCGGATAGTGTGTTTTTCAAAGATCTTGAAAGCCGATTTATTGCCATCAACAAAGCTTGTGCTGGAAAATTTGGGTTAGATGATCCCTCTGAAGCTATTGGAAAAACCGACTTCGATTTCTTTAACCTTTCTCACGCCCAGCAAGCTTTTGAAGATGAGCAGGAGATCATAAAAACCGGAAATCCGTTAATTCATAAAACAGAAAAGGAAGTATACCTGGACGAGGAAACAGAACCTACATGGACTTCAACCAGCAAGCTCCCGCTTTACAACGGTGACGGCACTATTATTGGCACCTTTGGGGTTTCAACCGATATCACAACTCAAAAAAGAGCCCAGGAGCAAAATGAGCGACTCCGAAGTCAGCTTGTTTCCGTTTTTGATTCAGACCCCAACATGCTTTTTGTAAAAGACTGGTCTGGCAAATATATATTGGTGAATCAGGCCAAGGCCGATTTCCATGGCTTAGCAAAAGAAGAGCTCATCGGGAAAACTGATTTTGATCTGGATGTGGGTAAGAAGAATGCAGAGACGTTTTTAAAGACCGACCGTCATGTAATTGATCAGAATGAATCGGTTTTTATTCCGGAAGATTCCATTGCCGGCCCAAATGGTAATACCACTTGGTATCAGACCATTAAAGTCCCTTTTCAGCTTGTAGAATCTGAGAAGAAAGCAGCCTTGTCTATTGTGATGGATATCACAGAACAAAAAAAGAGAGAGATTGAGCTCAATGAATCACTGGATATCATCAGCCATCAAAACCAGAGGTTAACCAATTTTACTCATATAGTATCACATAACCTCAGAAACCATGCCGGGGGTATTTCCATGCTGCTGGAACTTATTTCGATGGAAGATTCGGATGAGGAAAGGAAGGAAAATATTGAGCAGCTCAGAGTTCTTTCAGACCGGTTAAATGAAACTATCAGAGATCTAAATGAGATCATTGATCAGCAGTATAAAGACCGGAAAGTAGAGCGAAAAGTTAACATAAAAGAGTTTGTGGATAAAACCATTCAAATTCTCACCAACGAGATGAAGGCTAAAAATGCCTCAATCACCCTGGATATGCCGGAAAACCTCTGCTTTACCTATAATCCAGCTTACCTTGAAAGTATTTTGCTGAATTTATTATCCAATGCGCTCAAATATAGCCACCCCGACCGAGAACCCAAGATCCACGTAGAATGTCATAAAGCTGGAGAGCAAGTTTTCCTGAAGGTGGAAGACAACGGAAAAGGCATTGACCTGGAAAAACACGGCGATCAGCTTTTTGGTATGTATAAAACCTTTCATGGCAATAAGAATGCAAAGGGAATAGGGTTATACATCACTAAAAATCAAATTGAAAGTATGGGGGGTGAAATTGATATTGAAAGCACTCCGGGCGAAGGCACCACTTTTAAGATTCGGCTGAACTGACCTTCCTTCCATAGAGCCCACTTATAGTAAAGATCGCCAAATACAATGGTTTGTTAATGTTGAAAGGTTCAGATAAACCTTATCTTAAAGCACTCACAATTCACTCACTTACAAATTTCAGATTCTTTTGAGTTACCTTGCATTTGTCCTCCAAGAGAGAAAAGTGCTAAGTTTTGGTTTGTCATTCACTTTCTTTTCCAGTTTTGGACAAACTTTTCTTATCTCACTTTTTGTTCCTTTTTTTCTTACCGACTTTAACCTCTCCAATGCAGCCTTTGGCTCCATTTATTCCGGTGCAACTCTAGCCAGTGCAGCCATACTTCCATATCTCGGAAAATGGATCGATGTTTTGCCTATCGGACGATATAGTTTATATGTAGCTTCAGGTTTATTAGTGGCGGCATTAACCATGGCTTTTTCCTGGCATATCGGTTTTTTGTTTGCCGGAATTTTAATGCTTCGTCTTGCCGGACAAGGCCTGAGTGGCCACACTGCGGAAACTGCCATGGCGCGCTATTTCAATTTACAGCGTGGTAAAGCACTCAGTATTTCCAGTTTAGGTTATCCCATTGGGGAAGGACTTTTACCCGTTGCTATCGCAGCTGTTTTGGCTATCACAAGCTGGCGTGTTACCTGGGGCATAATTGCAGGAGTTATCGCCTTTGTCTTCATTCCGTACATTCTGTACGTACTCCGGAAAACTGAGATAGAGGAAAGAAATCATACCGTTAAAAAAACATCCCAATCCGATGATGAATCTTCTTCAAATGCCTACATGCAGATAGTAGGAGAGCCCCGCTTTTGGTTCATCTTGCCAGCTGTTCTGATTCCTCCTTTTTGGGCAACGGGATTATTTTTATATCAGGTTTCCATTGCTGAACAATTAGGATGGACTGCCGCAATCATTGCTTCCGCCTTTATCTTTTTTGCTTCAGCTCGCATCATCAGCTCACTGGGCGTTGGTCCTGTTATTGACAAATTAAGTGCTCAAACCATCTTTCCGTTTTACCTGATTCCGCTGGGACTTGGCTTGGGGATGGCTTATTTCCACCCGGGAGTTTGGTCTGCTTTTGTGTATATGGCACTCATCGGAATGACTATGGGTTTTGGCAGCACAACTAAATCAGCACTCTGGGCAGAGATTTATGGCGAAGACATGATCGGAACCGTGCGCTCCCTGTTTGCTTCAGTCATGGTTTTCAGTACCGCCATAAGTCCTTTTTTATTGGGCTGGTTGTTAGACAACAATGTCGCCATGGAATCAATTTTACTCTATGCCATCGGCACGGTGGTTATTGGCAGCATTCTGTCCTATGTGGGACTTCGAAACGAACCTGAACTTCAGGAAAGTTAAACTGCAGTAAAATTCATGAATGTTATTGCGGCTAAATAAGTTTTGGTGATTAGACAGCAACCAAAAAATTAAAACAGTATTTATGAAAATAGATATTTGGTCAGACATAGCGTGCCCGTTTTGCTACATTGGCAAGCGACATCTTGAAAAGGCACTAGAACAGATGCCTGATATTGATGTAGAAATTAATTGGAAAAGCTTTGAATTAGATCCCAACGCACCGGTTGACTCTGATCTTGATATCTACGACACACTCGCCAAAAAATACGGTCGCGATCGCAGCTGGGCGCAACAAATGAATAACAACATGGTTGAGATGGCTTCCAAGGCTGGACTTGATTACGATATGGATTCCGTTAAACCCACCAACTCCTTTAACGCCCATCAGCTGCTGCACCTTGCTAAAACTCACAACAAACAGGACGAAATGAAAGAGACCCTGCTTTCGGCCTATTTCACAGAAGGAAAACATGTTGGTGATGTAGATCAGCTGGTAGAAATTGCAGATACAGTAGGTATCGATAAAGATGAAGCCCGACATGTGTTAGAAGAGAACACATATTCCGAACAAGTTATGGCCGACATTGAAGAAGCCCATCGCATTGGGGTGCAGGGCGTGCCTTTCTTTTACATAAATAACAAATATGGCCTATCTGGAGCTCAACCGGTAGATGTTTTTGTAGATACATTACAACAAATTGAGGACGAAGCTAAACAAGCTGCCTCATAGGCTAAAATAGCCTTCTTATCATTTTTTAAGAACGTGAATTTGACGTCCTTCTCATTTTGAAATAGATTCTGTTTCAACTCAAATCAATTTAATACCATGAAAAAATTAGTACTACTTCTTGTTTCTGCAACAGTTTTTGCAGCTTGCAGTACTTCAGATAATACCAACAATGCCGCTTTTGTAACCTTATTGGGGAACGATACTCTGGCCGTGGAGGAATTCACTATCACGGATTCAAGCATCACAACACAGGTGATCTTGAGAAGCCCTGAAACCCAGATCTCTACTTACATCATGGAATTCGATGAATTTGGAGGGATAGAACAAATGGTTCAAACAGACCACGCAGCGTCTGTAGGTTTTTCAGACGAAGGGGCCACTGCACGCAGCATCACCAAGATTGGCGATAGCTTGCGAATTGATGTTATGGCAGAAAATGGCGAGGTGAACAGTTATGCAGCTCCTTACGAGCCGGGCACACTTCCGTTTATTGATATGGTGCACTGGCCATTTGAAGTCGCTTTCCAAAATGCTGCTGAAGCCGGACAGGATAGCATAAATCAACCTTTCTTATCCGGAAACCGTATTTCCAATTTTGTGATCGCTGCAATCGAAGGCGACTCCATGACCATCCGGCATCCTTTTCGCGGGGTGATGGGAGTGAATGTCACTAGCGGAGGCGGAATTCAAAATCTTGACGCCAGCCTAACTACCCGTAAGCTTAAAGTAAAACGCGTTGATGATCTTGATATGCAAGCACTGGCAAACCGTTTTGCCCGAAACCCTGTTGGTGAACTTTCTGGTGCTGTTTCCGCTGAGTTTCAGTTCCGGGACACTAACTTCAGAGTCGATTTCGGTTCACCCCAAAAACGCGGACGTGACCTTTTTGGAAACATTGTGCCGTGGGGCGAGCGATGGAGGACTGGAGCCAACCGCGCTACACATTTCTATACATCCAATGACTTGATGTTTGGTGACCTGGAAGTTCCTGCCGGTGAGTACACCTTATTTACTATTCCGAAACAGGATGGAGGAACGCTCATCATCAATAAACAAACCGGACAAAATGGACAGTCCTATGACCAAAGCCGTGACCTTGGTCGGGTGCCGATGGAAATTTCCACTAAAGAAGAAATTACTGAGGCCTTCACTATTAGAGTGGAAGAAACTGAGGAAGGTGGACAGCTCAACCTGATCTGGGGTGAAACCGTATTTTCCTCAGACTTCACAGTACAGTAGAAATGAATACGTAGTGGTCGGGCAGCTTGCCCGACCATCTCAAGATCTAAAATCAAATTAGTTTTTAGAATAGACTGTTGATTTGAAGATAACTATTAGATTCACGGGAATGACCAACTCATCATTTCTTGTCAGTCTAAGCTTAATTTTTATCCTGAATTTCAGGTAATTTCGTCAACAAAGGGCGGACAAGTTGTCCGCCCTACGCTTTTGCAATTACATTTTAAACGCTATAAAAAAAGGGAAGTCATTACGACTTCCCTTTTTACTTTTACAAATAATGTGCGAGTCAGGATCAGATAGAGAGCTCTTCTTTGGCATTGTCGAAAAACGACTGATCTACCACAATACGTCCGCTGTTTTCATCAATGATGATCTTATTCTTGCGGCGGACTTCAACTTGTGTTTGCGGAGGCAGCGCCATTCCAAGAGCGGCACCGCGGTCCATGGCTACAACAGCCATTCCGTTGTTCAAGCCTTCGCGAAGACGTTTATAGCTGCGCATATATCGATCATCGATCTCTTCTTCGACCTCTTTGCGTTTTTTCATCAGCTTATCTTCTTCGTCCTGTGTAGATTTAACGACGTCATCTAGGCTGCTGCTCTTTTCATCGAAAGCTTCTTTGGCCTCATTAAGCTCCTCCTTTGCTTCTTCAATTTCAGGAGCAATTGCTTCCTTTCGCTTCTCGATTTCAATAATGCGGGATTCCGCATTTTCAATAACTTGTTTTTGCGCCTCAATTTCTTTGGTGAGGGCATCATACTCTCGGTTATTGCGTACGTTCAGCTGCTGATCTTCATATTTTTCGATCTTCTCTTTTGCACTTTCAAGATCCAGGTTCAGCTTATTCAGTTCAACGGATAGGTTTTTCTCTTCCTCTTCCAGATTATTCAGTTTTGCTTCTTTACGAGCAATATCTGTTTCCAGATCTAAAACTTCTTCAGGAAGATCGCCTCTCAGTTGCTTCAGTTCGTCTATGCGACTGTCAATGTATTGGAGATTGGCTAATTTTTGTAATACTTCTTTCATGGAGTGAGGGTCAGCTTGATTGAATAGTTTTCGGTTCAGGATCCGATACATAAATTTGCATCGGGTTGGTTACGGTTCGGGTGACAGATACTTCAAGGTCTTCAAATGCAGATGCCAATTCATTTTTGAGGGCTTCTGCTACGGGAAATTCACTTTCATAATGTCCTACGTCCAATAGCAGAAAATCATCTTTTTCGGTGAAATAATCGTGGTACTTAATGTCGGCGGTTACAAAAGCATCGGCGCCGGCGGCAATGGCTTTATTCTTCAAAAACACACCGGCACCGCCACAAACGGCTACTTTCTGGATGCGTTCTACATCACCGGAAAATCGGATAGCCCGTACGTTCAGTGCTTTTGATACAAGGTGCAAAAATTCATTCTTACCAATTCCTTCATCGGGATATTCTCCAACAACGCCCATCCCAAAATTTTGTGAGGTGGAGGCAAGGTCTACAACCTGGAAACTTCCTTCCTTCAGCATCCCTTCATTTTCCAGGGCTTTTTTAAGTACAGATACATTATGCTGATCGATGATAGCTTCAAAGCATTTCAACCCATCTTCGCGGCTGTCCACTTCAAAATAATGAGCTTCCTCTGCGGAATGGTAATTCAATAATTTCAGAACGGCGTCGCTGTCATCGTGATTGGTAATCAAGCGTATCTTTCGGCTGATGTCGTAGTTCTTATCTAAAAACCGCAGGTTATCGAGGCCCAGCATATTGGCAAGTACAAAGGAAACACCATCAAGTGCTGCGTCTAAATTCGTGTGGGCTACCAACAGCCCGATATCATTCTTGATGAGTTTATAGATAATGCGGCCTTGCTCATCGGTGGGATTGATGCTTCCGATCTTACCAAAGATCAGCGGATGATGAGCAACGATAAGTTCACAACCTTTCTCTATGGCTTCAGCTACCACGGCCTCGGTTACATCAAGGCAAGTTAAGATGGAAGAAGTGCTGGCGTCTGGGTCTCCTACAAGTAATCCGACGTTATCGTAATCCATTTTCACCTGAGGCGGTGCCCACTGGTTGAGGAAGGTAGATATTTGCCGGATTCGAGTCGCCATGCTATCTATCCCCCTGGTGTTTAAAACCCGATAATTGGAGAAGGATTGAAATTGTGAATCTAAATTTTGTCAATATGAACAATTAACCAGTAATTAAGATGTCTTTAGAGCTTCCAAAAATAAGGGTTATTGATGAATGATAAAAGCTTATCTTATGCTTAATTATAGAAACCGTTAAAAAGAACCCTTTTTTTGACATGAGTGACCAAGATATTGCCCAAAATCTGAAATCCATTCAGCAAAAAATTGAAACCACAGCTAAATCAGCAGGCAGAGATCCTGAAGAGATCACGCTGGTTGCCGTCAGCAAAACAAAGCCTGTAAACGATATCTACGAGGCTATGACAGCAGGCCAGCTCCATTTTGGTGAGAACCGCATGAAGGAGCTGGAAGATAAAATGCTGGAGATAGAAACTCCGGATGTTGTTTGGCATTTCATCGGAAACCTTCAAACCAACAAGATCAAATACATTGCTGACCGCGTGAACTGGATACATTCTGTTGAGAAGGCCAAGTACCTGAAAGAAATTGAAAAGCGCGCCGGGAATGAAAACCGGGTTGTAAACGCCCTTATCCAAGTCAACATCAGCGATGAAAAACAAAAAGGCGGATGCAAACCTGAAGATCTTGCCGGCATCCTGGAGTCAGCCAAAGATTACAAACACGTACAAGTTCGCGGACTGATGGGAATGGCCACTTTTGTGGATGATCCAGAGGATATTCGCTCAGAATTCAAACTACTGAAAGAGTTGTTCGATTCGCACCAAAAATATAATGGAGAAAGCGTGAAGCTTGAGCATCTCTCCATGGGAATGACCAACGACATGGAAGTAGCCATTGAGGAAGGAGCTACTATGCTTCGAATAGGGAGTGCAATATTTGGCGAACGCAACTATGATTAACTTGATGCGTATTCTTTTTCGTTGTTAATTACATCATAATTTAATTCTATTCATATGTTATTCGGACTTCCCTGGTACGCTATAGTTGCAATTGTTTCGGTGGCTGGCGGCTTATTTTACGCCTACAAAGAAAAAGAAATGGAGCTGGAAGGAAAGCGCATGGGCGGCGCTCGCGAATTAAATGAACTTCGACAAGTTGTTCATAACCTGAAATCGCGGGTTGAAAACCTCGAAGCTATTGTAACCGAGGAACGTTCTTCCCGTTCTGATCATAACTCAGACGGACTCGGTGATATTGAGATCGATGAAGAAGAGAGACCTTCTGATTCCGATTCATCAAGCATCAAAAATAATTTAAGGAGCTGATATGTCGCCCGAAGAAATGTTAGTCGCGGTTATTGCCATTGTTGGGGGACTTGGCTTTGCCTCATTCCTTTTTTGGGGAGTGTACAGTCTTATCAAACAATGGATAAACCGCAAAAGCGGAAGCAATATTGACCCTCAGTTTTTCAAAGCGCTCGGAGAATTTAAAAAGAATACAGAGCGACGCATTTCTAACCTCGAATCCATCATTTCTGAGATGGAAGAAGAACAATATCGACTGAATGAAACTGAGGAACATAAAACTATGGGAGAAATTGAAATAGAAGAAGAGGAAGTGCGTTCAGAATCAAAATCTGAAAAAGATGATGACAGCAATCTGCGCAACATGTTAAATGAATAAATGCTATTTTAAATACGCTTTAAGGACGACTAAAAACACTGCTTTATGAAACTGACTCCGCTTGAAATTAAACAACAGACCTTCGAAAAAAGTCTCCGGGGATATGATACCGCCGATGTACAAGCTTTTCTGACCCTTGTTTCCAATGAGTTCGAGCATCTTATGAACAAAAATAAGGAGCTTGAGCAAGAGATCGAGAAGCTGACTGACCGTGTTAAGCACTACGAGCGCGTGGAAGATGCTCTTCACGAAACTTTGCAAACGGCCAAGGAATCGATGGAGCAAAAAGTGTCCGGAGCACGGCAAGAAGCCAAGAGCATGGTGGAGAAAGCAGAGATGGAAGCAGATGCTATCATTCAGGATGCCAATCACAACCGGCAGCAGATCCGGCAAAGCATTTTACGATTACTGGATCGCCGGGAAGAGATCATCAATGGAATCTCCAATTATCTGGATAATGCCAAAAAATCGGTAGAGCAGTTCAGTAAGGATGAAATGGAGGTTTTTAAACTTCCAAAAGAAGAACAGCTGGAAGAAGCGATTGAAAGCGCCAGCGAATCCTCTTCGAAGGCAAAATTTATGCTGGATGAGAATGATGACGAAGCGGATGGCTCCGATCAGAACTCCAGGAAACTCAGTGAAGAGGAAGAAGACCATGCTTTCCCGCCGGGCAGCGATCGCCTCGACGATATTTTAGATGAAATAGATTAGTACATAGCGTATTTTCAGCGTCTAAATTTAACACTATTGCCAGCCTTCCACGCTTTATGAACTACGATACAGTTGAAGAATTCCGCACTAAAAGAGACGAAGCCGTTCAATTCATCAAGGGAGAAACTAACTTCCAGCCAGAATATTTACTGATTCTTGGAACCGGGCTTGGTCAGCTCGCCGATGAGATCGAAGCCGTACATACCATCAGTTACGCTGACATTCCCCACTTTCCGGTTTCTACGGTTGAAAGTCATGCCGGGAAATTGATCTTCGGTAAACTCGGCGGTAAAGAAGTTGTAGCCATGCAGGGACGCTTTCACTATTACGAAGGCTATACCATGCAACAGATCGCGTTTCCTGTTCGTGTGGCCAAAGCTGTTGGCGCACAAAGCCTGTTGGTGAGTAATGCCGCCGGTGGACTGAATACCAATTTCAGTAAAGGCGATATCATGCTTATCAATGACCACATCAACTTTCAGGGAGATAATCCACTGATTGGTCCCAATGATGATGAACTGGGCCCTCGCTTTCCAGACATGAGCGAACCGTATACAGAGCGACTTTTAGAATTAGCTGAAAATGTAGCGTTGGATCATTCCATTAAAATGCACCAAGGGGTTTATTTGGCAGTCACCGGCCCAATGCTGGAAACGAAAGCCGAGTATCGCTATATGCGAAATTTAGGGGCTGATGTTGTGGGCATGAGTACCGTGCCTGAAGTGATCTCAGCCGTTCACATGGGTATGGATGTATTGGGAATTTCAGTGATCACCGACGAATGTTTTCCTGATGCCCTTGAGCCCGTTGATATTGAAGATGTTCTGGCCGCAGCAGCTATGGCTGAGCCCAAATTAACGCAGGTTATCGTTCAAGTTTTAGAGAGACTCTAACAGCTATTTATCCACAAAAAGCGTAACTTTTCCACAAGGCCTTGCATTATTTGATGCAATTTCTTTTTTATAATAAACACCAACTAATAGCCTGCCTATATGCCTCAGCATTTTGATGGTTTCGACGATGAACAGTGGGATGAATTCAAGTGGGAAGCTCATCTGAATGAAGTTGAGAGAAAGAGCGAACAACTACGGAAATTTATAGCCTCAGACCCAAAAGGTAATATCCCCCGCTGGCTTACTCTTTTACAGGAAAGCCAAAATGAAGACGATGCTTTTGAGGCGTATGTGGAAGAAGAATTACTCATGGACGAAGCTTACTTCCCCGAAGATGAGGATGACTGGGAAGATGAAGACGAAGACTTTGACGACGAAGATTTCCTGTTTGGACTGGATGAGTTTTCCAGCCTTGATGACGATGAATTTGACGATTTTGATGCCGGTGACGAATGGAAAAGCTTAAGCGATGATTATGTGTATTCCGATTACGCTGAGCTTGAAAGTCTGGACATTTATCTGGATGCCAAAGATCTTGCGGTTGACATCTTAAGACTGACGGAAGCTTTTCACCCAAAACATCAGACCAAAGAGTTCCAGGAGTTTGTGGATGAGGTTTTGAAGATCGGTGCAAAAATTGCCGGCGGACATTCCTTCGGTTTCGAACAGGATTACATTGGGGCTAATATTGCATACTCCAAAAAAGCGCTCCACTGTGCCAATCATTCCCTGGAGCTTCTTCAGGGATTCAAAAAGAAGGGACTGTTCTACAAAAAGCTATATATAGAACTTCACGCTCAGCTATTCGAACTTCGAAATGACATTGGTATTTACATCCAGGAGCTGAGAGACCAATTTCATTTGGGACTAGAGTAAAAACTCTCCTTAGGTGATATCGTAATGGAACACGGATGTTGCGGATAATCACGAAAAGGAATGAAGTCTATAAAAAAGTAGGGCGGACAGCTTGTCCGCCCATTGTTGAAAGACTAAGTAATTGATTCTTGGTCAAATAAACGGGCAATCTGCCCGTCCTACGAGGGCGTTTGTTTAATCTTCCCAGATGCCTACATCTTTGTTGCCTTCAGAATCGATGGCGGCGCGGAACATGGAACCGGTGTTGGTTCGCATCGAGAACACTCCGTATTTGTCTACTGCGATGAAGCCGGCATCTCCGGGATTTAGCACCTCATTCACCAAATAGTTCATAGAGGCTTTCAGGTCATTTCCCTCATATTTGTAGTGAGCAGCAAGCGTATGTGCAGATACGCTCAACATAATTTTCTCACCCCAACCCGTAGCAGAAACCGCCACTTGATCGTTGGCATAGGTTCCGGAGCCAATGATAGGCACATCACCTACACGACCAAATTTCTTGTTGGTCATGCCGCCGGTGGAAGTTGCCGCAGCGAGATTACCATCTTTATCTTTAGCTACAGCTCCTACGGTTCCATATTTCCAAGCTTTTTCTTCTGGGGTTTCAAGGAGGTTACTGGATTCCTGTTTTTCCCGCTCCAGCGCTCTTTGCAATGAACGGTATCTGCTTTCAGTATAAAAGTATTCGGGATCAACACGTTCTACATCCACTTGGTCGGCAAAAGTTTCTGCCCCCTCGGCCGCAAAAAACACATGGCGTGATTCTGTCATCACTTTCCGGGCAAGAGAAATTGGATTCTTCACTGTAGTGACTCCGGTTACCGCGCCCGCATTTAGATTAGAACCATCCATGATAGCGGCATCCAGTTCGTTCGTTCCTTCAGAAGTAAAAACTGCTCCCTTTCCGGCATTGTACAATTCATTGTCTTCCAGGTAATTCACCGTTTTTTCGATGGCATCAAGAGCTGAACCACCATTTTCAAGAATTTCAGCACCAATAGTAAGCGCTTCTTCCAGTGATTCCATATACGCCTGCTGTCGTTCTTCAGGCATATCCTTTGAAACGGCTCCGGCTCCACCATGAAGGGCAATGGACCATTCTTTGGTTTCCGGATTGGTATTATTAGACTGTTCTGTAGGCTGACACGCAACCAGCAGCAGCACAAATGAATAAGTAAAGATCGTAGTTAGTGTTCTCATAGCTATAATTGATTAGGTTTCAATAGATTATACCACGGTTTTTCTCAAGATTAAAGTTCGGGTTTCCCCATTTACCGTTTTTAATCACATCGCCTCTCCATTCACCGAACAAATTCACCCATTCATCGAAAAGATTTCTTCCGATTCGTGTACCTTCTTTTCTTTGGGGTGAACTAAAACTAATTGCATTACCATGAAACGGAATTTTTCTAAAATCGCACTATTCAGCGTTTTGTTATTCGGCCTTTCCGGTTGTTTTCTAAAATCAGTTCACCCGCTTGTTTCCGATACCGAAGCCATTGAATTTGATCAGGTGAAAGGAACATGGGAAAGTGAAGACGAACGATTCACGTTCATTAAAGAAGGAGAGTGGGAGGATGTAACCTTTAATGATATACAAGGGCAAGATCTTAGTGTAACCATGTCTGACACAGGAACTGATTCTTCCCACAAATCAAACCCATCCTACCTCGTTCTCTATGAAGATCTAACAAAAGAAGATCCGGACAGTGTGTATTTCATTGGTAAATTTATTCAGTTAAAGCAAGAATTCTACCTTGATCTTTATCCCCTTGACGCTTTTGATCTCGATTTTAGGTCGAGCCATTTTTTGCCGGTTCATACCTTTTCAAAAGTTGAACTTTGGGCCGACAGTATTTCCATACATTTATTTCGTGACTCTTGGATCGAAGACCAAATTCGGGATCACAAAGTGCGCATTAAACATGAGGCGCTGGAAGAAGGAATTTTGATCACAGCATCGACGGAAGAGTTGCAGCAATTCATCAAAAAATACGGAACTGTTACAGAAGCTTACCGAGATCCCATTTCTTTAAAGCGTGTGAATTAAATGAAGCTTCCTGATATCAATATCAAAAAACTATTTCTATATCTCGTGTTCTGGGCAATTTCCTTTTATGTCGGGTTGGAGCTCTTTAGCCGGACAGATGAAATTCGTGCCATCGATGTCGTCTACACCTTACTTTTCATGTTGCCTTTTGTTTTTGTCGTTTCAGTTCATGCCTTTCACCTGGTACCCAATTATTTGGCAAAATCCATGTTTTGGGCTTATGGTTTGACATTATTGTGTCTTTTGGGGACCATTTTTCCCATCTATAATTTTTCATATCTCATTCTTTCTGAATGGTTCTTTCCCCAATATTATCTGGTTGGAAACTACACTCCTTTTGAAGTCATGGGTTTTGGACTGCTTTTCATTCTTATCAGTTCTTCTTTAGAATTCGCCCGGTCTTGGTTTGAAGGTCTTCAGGCTAAGAATCGAGTTTCAGAATTAGAGACCGAGAAAGTGGCGTCAGAACTGAAAGCGTTGAGGGCGCAGGTGAATCCGCATTTTCTATTCAATTCATTGAATACCATTTACAGTGAGGCACTCAAAAGATCGGAGAAAGCTCCTAAACTGATCCTCAAGCTTTCTGATATGCTACGCTATGTAGTGGATAAAATGGATCAGGATAGAGTTTTACTTCAGGAAGAGATCGACTATCTCAAGAATTTTGCAGAGCTTCACAAAGAAAGACTGAATGAGCCTTCTAAGGTGAAATTTATACTTTCAGGAGATTTTAATTCCTATAAAATTTCACCATTGTTGCTGCTCAACTTTGTAGAGAATAGTTTTAAACATGCTGACCTGACTGAGGATAATGCCTTTATCTCCATTGAGATCTCAACAAAAGGGAAAGTACTTATTTTAAAATGTTCGAACTCTTTTTACGGAGATTCATCTTTAAAGGATAAGTCTTCCGGTTCCGGAATCGAGAACGCAAAACGTCGGCTGGAGCTTTCTTATCCCGATCGGCATTATTTGCATATTGGGAAGTCCGAAAACACCTATCACCTTGAACTTAAGCTGGAGTTGGATTGATGCGCTGCCTGATCATAGACGACGAACCTGCCGCCCGTGATATTCTCAAAACCTACCTTTCTGACACGGAGGAAGTACAACTTATTGGGGAGTGTAAAAATGCACTGGAGGCGAGAACACTACTAAAAGAACACGATATCGACCTCATATTTCTCGACATAAACATGCCACGGCTGTCGGGGATCGACTTTCTCAAAACGCTGGATCATCCACCCAAAGTCATTTTGACAACCGCCTATTCTGAGTATGCCCTGGAAAGCTATGAACTGAATGTAATCGACTATTTGCTTAAACCTTTTTCCTTTGAACGGTTCTTAAAAGCGGTAGAGAAAGCAGGCCGAACCCTATCGGAAACTAATTCTGATACGGAATACATCACCATAAAAGCGGATGGGAAGTTATACCGGCTTCATTACGGGGAGATCTTATTTGCCGAAAGTCAGGGTGATTATCTTACGGTTCACACCAAAAATGAAAAGATCACTTTTTACCAAACGCTGAAAGACTTTTGCGACCGTTTGCCGGAAAGTCAATTTGTCCGAATTCACCGCTCGTACCTCGTCTCGCTTTTGCATATCAATTTTATTGAGGGGAATCTGGTACAGATAGCTGACCATAAACTACCGATCGGAAATTCCTATAAAGAGGCTTTCATTAAAAAATATACGGCATAAAAAAAGGCAACCGCTATCAACAGTTGCCTTTTGGTTTTCGGGGTACAAATATGAAACAATGTTTAAGCTTCTTCAGCTACTTGCTCTACAACCTGGACGTTCATGTGCAGCTTCACATTGTCGCCAACAACTACGTTACCGGCTTCCGTTACTGCATTCCATTTCAGGTTAAATTCTTTACGATTTATGGTTCCGTTGATCTCAAAACCAGCTTTGGTTTGTCCGTATGGATCGCCAACCGTTCCGCCGTGTGTTACATCCAAAGTCACTTCTTTGGTGATGTCACGGATGGTAAGGTTCCCGGTCAGTTCGTAATCATCCCCACCGGTATTTTTGAAAGAGGTAGACTCAAATTTCATTTTCGGGAATTCCTCTGCATTGAAGAAATCATCTGATTTCAGGTGTGTATCACGATCTGTCTGATTGGTGTCAATGCTGTCAATATCTGCTTCAAAAGTAACCTTTGCGCCTTCAAAAGAATCCCCTTTTGTTTCTATCGATCCGTTAAAAGAACGGAAATAGCCTGTTACGGTGGAGATCACCAGGTGCTTTACTTTAAATTGAATTTCGGAGTGGGTCGGGTCAATATTCCAAGTTGCCATAATAATATGTATTACCTAATTGATTAGTGTTAAATAGTTTAATGTTGAACTAAATATACGCACTTATAACATCACCGCGCAATAGAAAGTTCCTATCGGTTCAATTGATTGAATTGGTTCAATAATTCATGCCACAACCCCTTAAGTTTCAGGTTAGATATATTTTCCACGAAAGCCTTGGGATGAAACGACCTAGCCTAAAACAGGGTTCTCAATATTGACTTTTAACCTCGATCTATTCCGCCATGTTCAAAAAACTATTATCAACGAATGCCGATAAATTTATAAGCCTTAATTATTCTCTCTTTTTACTTCGCTTTGGAGCCGGTGCGCTCATTTTCACGCATGGCTTACCTAAACTAATGAAGGTTTTTTCCGGTGATTTTTCATTTGCAGATCCCATTGGAATTGGACCTGAACTTTCTATGATCCTTGCTGCTTTTGCGGAAGGTATCTGCGGATTATTTGTAGCCCTTGGACTCTGGACACGCTTTGCTGCTATTGTTCTTTCCATCAATATGGCGGTAGCGTTCTTTTTTGCCCATGCGGGAGATCCATTCAGCACAAAAGAAAAATCGCTGCTGTTTCTGCTCATGTTTGTTGTGATCCTCTTTACCGGAGCCGGCAAATACTCTATCGACCAAAAATTGAGCTGATTTAACCTTTTAAGTTTGTAAAAACAGCTCTAAACCTACATATCCTTCAGTTTTGCTTCAAACTTGGGTGTTATCTTAGTAGCGATATGAAATTACTTATCGTTGAAGATAATGCCGACCTGCTGGATAACATCCTGACTTACCTTAAACGGGAGGGCTATCTTTGCGAGACGGCTCAGAATTATGATGAAGCCTTCGACAAGATCATGTCCTACACCTATGATGTCGTACTCATTGATATCATGATCCCGGGTGGCAACGGCCTTCAGGTTTTACGGGAACTGAAGTCGGTCAACCCCGAAACCGGCACCATCATTATTTCTGCCAAAAACTCTCTGGACGATAAAGTTCAGGGACTGGAGCTTGGCGCCGACGATTATCTCACCAAGCCCTTTCAGCTTGCGGAACTTCAGGCACGGATCAAAGCGGTAAATCGTCGCAATAATCTTGGGGGTACTGAAATTGTTCGCGTTAACGAGATCTCCATCAACACCAAAACTATGGAGGTTACAGCAGATGATACCCCCGTTGACCTGACGCCCAAGGAGTACGAGCTGCTGGTGTATTTTGCCTCCAATAAAAATCACGTGCTTTCCAAGCAGACCATTGCCGAGCATCTTTGGGGAGATTATGTAGATCATCTCGATAACCTGGATTTTGTGTATCAACACATCAAAAATCTTCGCAAAAAACTGGTGAATGCCGGGGCACAGAATTACATCGAAAGTGTGTATAGTATTGGCTATAAGTTGAATACAACGCCGAAAACCGCATGAAACTGATCACCAAATTCCTCCTTATTTATCTGCTTGTGAGCCTGATCGTGCTCAGCATAGCCGGCGTGTTGTCTTATTACATCATTAAGGGAGAAATTGACAAAGAATTGCAATGGGAATTTCTGGACCGCATTGACCGCGTCACCTATTTAATGGAAGAGGGCAAAACCTTCGATGCAAATGAAGTCAATTCAGACGAGAATCTCATTATTAAACCCCTGAATGAGTACCGCAAAAATGACATCCGCATTGCCGATACTCTGATCTGGGATCATCGGCTGGAGCAAGAAGAACGGAACGTAAAAGTTTCTGCATACCGTAATATTGGCGATACCACCTATTACATATCCACCTATGGGAATATGATCGAATCAGATGATATCACTGAAGCGGTCGTAACCATTTTGCTCTGGATATTGGGAATGCAGGTGATCGGCGCACTGGGAATTGGATATTTTGTATCGGGTCCGCTTTTCAAACCTTTCAGAAATACCTTAAAGCGTATTCAGAATTTTAAACTCAATGAAAAAGAATACCTGAAGGCCGAGCCCACCAATGTGAGTGAATTCAATGACCTGAATATCTTTGTGGAAGAAATGACCAAGAAAGCCGTTTCTGACTATAAAAACCTCAAGGAATTTGCTGAAAATGCCTCTCATGAATTGCAAACACCACTGGCTATCGCAAAAGGAAAACTGGAACTGCTTGCCGAAACCGATCTTTCTGCCGAACAATTTAAATACGTGGAGAACCTGGAGCGTACCGTTAAAAAGCTTTCCCGACTGAGTGAGTCGCTCGCCTTGCTAACCAAAATTGAAAACCATGAGTTTGAAAACAGTCAGGAAGTGAATTTGTCCGGAATGATAAAAGAGAGCATAGACTCGTTCCGCGAATTCACCGATCTTCATGAGCTACATATCGATACTGATATTGCCGATGGGGTGGTCATCAACATCCATCCCGTGCTGGCCGATATCCTGTGGACAAACCTCTATCAAAATGCAATTCGGCATAACATTGAAAATGGATCCATCCGGATAGTCTTAACTGATGACACGCTTTCCATTTCCAATACCGGAAAGGATCTCGATTTTGATCCTGAATTATTATTTGAACGGTTTAAAAAAGGCGATCAAAACTCAAACTCCATTGGACTTGGGCTGTCTATCATAAACCGGATCTGTGATCAGGCAGGCTTCTCAATTTCCTACACCACCGAAAAAGGCTGGCACTCTATCCAAATTACATTAAAGAGTGTAAAAACGGGCTAAACTTCAGAATTCCTTCAGTTTTCGCTCAAATTTCAGGCATGATTCTCTCCTAACTTTCATTAGTGAACATGACTATTCAACCAGATAAGAGCAGAATCATATCATCATGAAAAAACTATTTACCTTTATTTTTATCGCCGCTTTCCAACTGGGGGGCATCGCGTTTGTAAGCGCTCAAAATGCTGAGGTAGCAGGCACTGTTGTCGATAATGACTCCAATCCCTTAGTGAATGCAACCGTGGCTTTATATGAACCCGGTGGGGATGAGATCATTTCCGGAACAGCCACAGGTGTAGATGGTAATTTCAGCATAGAAACAGAGCCGGGCACTTACCAAGTGAAGGTTTCATTTCTTTCTTTCAAGGAGTTTTCACAGGAAATAACGCTGGAGAACGATCAATCGCTGGATCTGGGTACCATTTCCTTGCAGCCCACCCAGGAGAGCTTAGGAGATGTGGAAGTGCAGGGACAACGTTCTTACATGGAAATGAATTTTGACAGCCGCAGCTTTAATGTGGAAGATGATGTAACCAGCCTGGGAGGATCGGCGCTGGATGTGCTCGATAACGTCCCTTCTATTACTACCGATTTTGAAGGAAATGTGAGCCTGCGTGGAAACCAAGGCGTACAAATTCTGATCAATGGCAGGCCATCTAATTTAGTCAGAAATGGTACCGAAGCACTCAGCAGTATTCCGGCCAGCATGATCGAAGAAGTCAAGATCATCACCAATCCATCGGCCCGCTACTCTGCTGATGGAACCGGCGGAATTATAGATATTATTTTGGTTGATGATGCCCAGCTTGGCTTTAACGGAAGCGTAAGAGCAAATGCAGGCTATCCACAGGATTACGGACTGGGAGCAAATTTGAACTATCAACGCAACAAAGTAAACTGGTTTTTAAATACAGAAGTAGAGTACGGAAACAGACCCGAAACAGGACGAACTTTTCAAAGCTTTAGCCGCGATACGACCTACATATATAACGAGCGATCTGAGACGGATGAAATTGAACGTGAAGCGAATATTAATTTCGGGGCCGATGTCTTTCTGCCCGGCGAACAGATATTGACGCTCGAGTCACGAATTAACCTTGAGAACGAAGTTGAAGATCGTGTGTCACGTTACACCGATTATGAGCCAACCAACGATGAAATTTTCCGTTCTATAGATGAAAACTGGGACATTCTGCAACGGACAACCCGCGATATATATGAAGAACAACGCGAGAGTGATTTTGACGTCCGGGCTCAGTATGAAAATACATTTAATGGAAACAGAGATCATCAGTTAGTTGCCGACCTGGATTTTGAATTTGGGGAAGAAAACGGAGAAACCGACTTTGATCAAAACATTGTAGAAGGAACCGGAGAGGAACTTCAACAGCGATCTTTTTCCGGTGAAGTCTATCGCGAAGCTCGCTTTGATGTGGATTATGAACAACCCATTGGGGAGGGAGGACGTTTTGAAGCTGGCCTTCGACTTAACTATGACTGGCAGGACAGCGACTATCGTATTGAAGAACTCCGCAATGGCAGCTGGGTAGATGCTCAGGAAAATTCAGGTATAGCAGATAACTTTATTTACCTGGAAAGTGTAAATGCCCTGTATGCCATTTATTCCGGAGAGTTTGAGCCTTTTACCTATCAAATTGGTTTAAGAGCCGAAAATACGCTTATCGAAACCGAGCTGGATAACTCCGGCAACAAAAGTTCTCAAAATTATACCGACCTTTTTCCGAGTCTGTTTATGTCCTACATGTTGAACGACCTGAATTCATTTCAGGTTAGTTACAGCCGCAGAATTTCCCGCCCATGGTCAGGAGAGTTATTGCCATTCGTGGAAGTTCAGGACGACCGCAACCGGCGTGCAGGAAATCCCAACCTGGAGCCCGAGTTCAGTGATTCTTATGAATTGGGTTATTTAAGGTATTGGGAAACCGGGTCGGTTCTGACCAGCCTGTACTATCGCCACCGTACCCAGGTTGTGGAAGATGTTTCAATTATCGAGAATGGGATCACCACCCGAACACCCATCAACCTGGCCACTGAAGATGCCTGGGGAGTGGAGTTTTCCGCCGATCAGGAATTATTTGAAGGATTATCACTTTCCGGAAGCCTGAATATTTATCAATCCTATCGTGAGGGTGAATATCTGGGTCAGGTTTATGATAGTGAAGATGAAACCTATTCCAGCAGGTTACGCATTCGCTGGCAATTTCTGGAGGGATGGAATTTTCAGTCGTATATCTTTTTCCGCGGAGCACAGCAAACCACACAGGGTACACGGGGAGCACGATCTTTTGTAGGAAGCGGGCTATCCAAAGAGTTATTGGACGGCAAAGCTTCCATATCACTCAACGTTCGGGACTTATTCAATTCCCGTAATAGCGACCGAGAGATCATTGAACCTTATTCCTATACCAACAGCAAATACAGCTGGTCGAGCCGAAGCTTTCGGTTAAATTTCCGCTATAACTTTGGTGGCAACAATGACGATGGGAGACGTGGCGGAGGGCGCCGTTAGGCTTCATTCCTCTTTTTTAAAGAGTAAGTTGAACCGGGTTCCATTGCTATCGCTTTCATAATAGTATTCTGCTTTTACCTGCTCCGATAGCATATCAATTAATTTCACCCCTAAAGATGAACCTTCTTTGGGAGTGAAATTATCCGGCAAACCAATTCCGTCATCACATATGGTCAGCTGCATATAATCTTCAATATCCGTCCCTTTAAGCTCAATTGTGATGTTTCCTTTTTCTCTTCCTTTAAAGGCATGTTTGTAAATATTGGTGAGTACTTCGTTCACGATCAAAGAACAGGGAAGTGCATTCGTCAGCGACATCTTCACCGGCTCACACTGAAAGTTTAAGGTAACATCCGTTTTACCCTGGAATGATTTCTGAATACTCTTAGCCAAGAGCTGAAGGCGATCTGCAAATTCGATCTCTTCATAACTATTTGATTTATAGAGCTGCTCATGGATACTAGCCATAGTATTTATGCGCGCCACACTATCAAAAAGCCGCTTCAGTACTTCTTCATTATCCTCACTGGCTGCTTGCAGTTGCAGTAAGCCGGTTAAAACCGACAGGTTATTTTTGATGCGGTGATTCACTTCAGCCAACAGCGTTTCCTTTTGCTTTAGAGCATCCAGAATTTCTTCCTGCTTTGCTATTCGCTCGGTAACATCTCGGGTGTTGGCTACATATCCTTTTACAGCAGGGTCTTCACTCAAATTGGTGATCGTGGTTTCCAGCCATCGCCAGTTTTCATCAGCATCTAAAAAACGATACGGTTTAAGTTGCGTTGTTTTTCTGAAATCAAGATCCGAAAACTGTCTTTTGATGCGGCTCACATCTTCTTTGTGAATAAAATCAAACGCATTCTTCCCCATAAACTGATCTGGGCGAATACCCAATACATGTTTTGAGGCCGGACTTACATAAGTGTAAATAGCATCTTCATCCAAAATGGCGATCATGTCCATTCCATAGCGAACCATCGCCTTAAACCGCCGTTCGTTGTGTTCAAGATCCTCTTCAGCTTTACGCCGGTCTGTAACATTTTGGCTGATTCCATAAAACCGAATGCATTCGCCTTCCTCATTATATTCCGGCTCTCCCGTGGCTCGTATCCATCTTTCATCCCCCTTGCCGCTTATGATCTTGAGTTCTACATCAAACGGGATTTGGTTTTCAATAGCATCGGTTGCTGCTTTTTCAAAAGTATCACGATGGTATCCTTCTTTAAATAGCTGAATGGTGCTTTCCACATCGGGATTATGATCGGTATCAAAACCGTGCACTTCTTTGGTTACATCCGACCAGTGCAGCTCGTCGTTTATCATATCATACTCCCACGTGCCTATGTGAGCTAGCTTGTAAGCTTTATCCAGTAGTTTTTGCTCTTCCTGCAGATCCAGCCGTGCAAGAATCCGGATCACTTTTGCACCAACATTTTGTGCCAGCACGTTCGCTAACTTCTGCTCTTCCTCCGAAAAGGTACGCTTTGCCCCGCTGTAAATTTGCAGCCGAAGCAGCCCATCATCATTCAAGTCGGCGTTTGAATCAATGCTCCATTCACCTTCTTTGAATTTTTCAGCCTGAAATTTCTTTCCCTTTAATTCAAAAGATGCTTTAATGTCTTCAGGATAAATCCACTTTTCAGAAATAAGGTGAGCCGCTTGCTCCAATAAAGAGCGAACGGAAAGTGACTGTTCATCAAGTTCGGAAATCCCCTGAAATAACGCTGATTGCCTTTGCAAAAGCGTGCGCATTTCTTCACGTGAAGTTACATTCTTAATGTCCATCCAGATCGTAAAGTGTAAATTGTTTATCCCTGCGAGAAGGTACTAAAAATGTTTTTTAATGTTAACGTTTTTAATGATTTGGATGAACTTAACTTGAACTCATATCGAACGGATTCCTTTGCTATCAGGTTATTAAAGTGCTTTTAGCAAACAATCCAATCTATCCAAAACTTCTTATGGGTTTAAAGAAAACCATTTTTATTTCTGCATCTGTTTTGGTCGGAGCCGCGGCTTTGATCCTCTTGATATTTTCTACCGAGCCGGAGGCCTCCCGGGAAACAGCAACCAAAGAAACTCCCATGTTGGTTCAGGTAACAGAAACCCAGCAGGGTAATTTCACCCCAACAATTACTGCTACCGGAACGGTGATCCCTTCACAAGAGATCATGCTTAGTCCACGCGTAAGCGGACAGGTAGTTGACCGCTCTCCCAATTTTACCCCGGGCGGATATGTTGAAGAAGGAGAGAGGTTATTACAAATAGATCCCTCAGATTATCAAACGGCATTAACACAGGCCCAAAGTGACCTGCGGCAGGCAAGATCGGAACTGCAACGCGAGTTAGGATTACAACAAGCAGCCCAGCGGGAGTATGACTTATTGGAGGACAGCCTTTCCCCGGCAAACCGTGCTTTGGTTTTACGAGAGCCTCAGCTTGAGTCGGTACGGGCACAGGTTGAAGCGGCAGAATCTAATGTAAGACAAGCGGAATTGAACCTGGAACGCACTACGGTCAGGGCTCCATTTTCAGGACACGTACTTGCCCGTAATGTAAATCTCGGCTCGTTGGTTTCTCCTGGACAAGACCTGGGGCAACTGGTTGGAATGGACTCCTACTGGATCGAAACCACCGTTCCGGTTTCCAAACTGAGGTGGCTTAGTTTTGATGACCGGCAAGGTGAAAACGGGTCGCCGGTAAAAATACAAAATCGTACGGCATGGCTGCCTGATGAATATCGCTCGGGCTATTTATATAGTCGTTTGGGTTCTTTGGAAAATGAGACAAGAATGGCCCGCGTGCTCGTTGAAGTTCCTGATCCGCTGGCGCGACAGACAAAAAATACCGGAAAGCCTGAATTGATCATCGGTTCCTTCCTGCAGGTAGAGATGCAAGCGCAGACTTTAGAGAATGTGGTGAGAGTAAACCGTGATTACATCCGGCAAAACCAAACATTGTGGGTAAAGGAAAACGACACTTTAAGTATCCGGGACATCAATATTCGCTTTGAAGATGAAAATTATGCGTACATCACTGAAGGCTTAGAAGGAGGAGAACACGTAGTAACTACAAATCTTGCTACCGTCCGTAATGGGGCTCCATTGCGATTGGCTGAGGATGCCAGAATGAACTCCGAAGCCCAAATGGAGCAGCAATAATGAGTAATACCGATCCGCAAGAAAGCAGTTTCTTTTCCGGGCCAATCTCTTATATGGCCCAAAATCCCATTGCAGCAAATTTGATCATGATCATTTTGCTGGGCGGTGGAATCTGGACCATGTTCAACATCCAGAAAGAAGTCTATCCTGAATATGAACTGGATTATGTTGATGTAAGCGTTGTCTATCCTGGTTCTGCGCCGGCTGAAGTTGAGCAAGGCATTTTACGTCCGGTTGAAGAAGCTATTCGTGGCGTTCAGGGCATCAAAGAAATTACTTCCGAGGCCAACGAAGGCTCCGGAAATGTGGCGATAGAATTAGTAGCCGGCTCCGACCGCATGCAGGTATTCCAGGATATAGATCAAGCTGTTAATCGGATCACTACTTTCCCGGATGATATTGAAGAGCCCGAAGTCCGCCTTAGATCGAACCAGCGCGAGGTTATGGAGGTCGGGCTATATGGAGATACTGATATCTGGACACTCCGTAAGCTGGCTGAGCAAATACGGGATGAGTTGTTAAGTACAGAAACCATCACCCAGGTAGAAATTGGCAATGTCCCTGATTTTGTAACTCATGTTGAAATTCCTCGCCATACCCTTCGTGAATATGATCTCACGCTGGGAGAAGTTGCACAACTGATTTTTGAGTCCAGTGAAGACATTCCCGCAGGAGCTGTTGAAACAAGTTCCGGTGAAATTCTATTACGCATGCAGGAGCGCAAACAGTTTGCCGATGAGTTTGCTGAAATTGAGATCATTCGTACCCAATCAGGCGGTGTCGTTACTCTTGGTGATATTGCTGAGATTCGAGATGGATTTGAGGAAGTTGGCTTTCACGGACAGTTCAACCGTCAGCCTTCCGTAAGTGTTGGGGTTTACAGAATTGGTGATCAGTCTCCGCTGGATATTGAAGAAACCGTCCTCGATGTAATGGAAACTGCCCAGGAGACCTTTCCCGCGGGCATCCAATATCGCGTAGACAGCAACACCGCCGAAGATTACAGAGAGCGCCTCAGTTTACTCACCGAAAATGGTTTGATAGCTATACTTATCGTGCTTTCTATATTGGCTCTTTTCCTTGAATTCCGCCTCGCTTTTTGGGTAATGATGGGAATGACTATCTCGTTTGTAGGAGCCGTTTTGTTTCTTCCTCTTGCAAACCTCAGCATCAATATGATCTCCATGTTTGGTTTCCTCGTAGTGCTGGGAATTGTGGTAGATGATGCCATTGTGGTGGGCGAGAATGTCTACGAATTTCGTCAACAGGGAATGAACAATCTTGAGGCAGCCATTGCCGGAGCCCGGGATATGAGCAAGCCGGTTACTTTTAGTATTATGACCAATATTATCGCTTTTGTTCCGCTTTTATTTATTCCTGGAGTTACAGGAAAATATTGGTGGCCTCTGCCTGCTGTAGTAATTATTGTATTAGCAGTTTCGCTCTTCGAAGCCTTGTTTGTGTTGCCTGCACACCTGGCTCATACCAAAAGAGAAAAGACCGGAAAAGCTGCCCAAAAGATCGAAGAGTGGCAGCAGAAATTTGCAGGGAAATTCAATCATTTTATAAATACCCAATACCGGTGGTTTCTGGACCTATGCCTTCAAAACCGATATATCTCCATTAGTACAGCCGTAGCATTATTATTGGTTGTGGGTGGCTACGGCTATAGTGATCACATGGGAATTGTATTAATGCCAGAAGAACCTGCAGATGAAATCGAAGCCGGTGTTTCTCTTCCTGTAGGCACCACCAACGAGAAAGCGGCTAAAGTAGCCGAAGATATCACGAATTCAACCTACCGGATGTTTGAAGAAAACAACTTGTTTGAGGTTGCGGAAGGCATCAAAACCAATGTTAGAGGGCAGGATTTCATTGATGTTGAAATTGTGATGAAGCCACCGGCAGAGCGGGATATGTCAACACCGGAACTTATTCAGCTTTGGCGCGATGAGATCGGCGACCTTGAGGGCATAGACCAAATTACGTTTGAGGCAGAACGAGGGCCGGCCGGTTATCAGCAAGATATTAGTGTAGACCTGAGCCATTCAGATATCAATGTGCTGGAGCGGGCAAGTTCTACATTCTTCACTCGTATGGAATCGTTTACCAATACCCGAGATGTGAACGACAATTATAATCGCGGAAAGCAACAGTTCAATTTCAAACTATTGCCGGAAGGGCGAAAACTTGGGCTTACTTCAGAGGATGTTGGTCAACAAGTCAGAAATGCCTTTTATGGAGCTCTCGCCAAAAGACAACTCCGCGGAACCAATGAAGTAGAAGTACGTGTCAAACTTCCCAAGGAAGAGCGTATGGATCTCTACAATCTTCAAAATTTTGTACTCCGCACCGATGGCGGAATTGAAGTTCCTTTGCTTGATGTGGTTGAAATTGAACCAAGCGAAGCATTTACCAGTATCAATCGCCGGGATGGGCGCCGGGTTGTAACTGTAGGAATGGATGTGGAACCGGCCAGCGCCATCAATCAGGTGATCCAATCTATGGAAGCTGAAATTCTGCCTCAACTCCGTGAAGAGTTTGCTGGGATCACCTGGAGTTTTGAGGGAAGTCAGGCCGAGATGAGAGAATCAACCCAAGCACTTTGGGGTGGGTTTTTCATGGCATTGTTGGTGATCTATGCTTTGCTGGCTGTGGCTTTTAAAAGTTATGCTCAACCTCTTATTGTGATGGGCGCCATTCCTTTCGGCATCGTGGGAGCTGTGATCGGGCACATTTTACTTGGCTACGATCTATCTCTAGTTAGTTTGATGGGAGTGATCGCACTCTCCGGAGTGGTACTCAACGATTCGCTTATTATGATCGACTATGCCAATAAAAAGCGTAAGAAAGGCGACTCGGTATATGATGCTATTCATGAGGCCGGCTTGCGTCGCTTTCGTCCCATTATCTTAACCACGCTTACTACTTTTGGCGGGCTGACTCCCATCATCCTCGAAACTTCTATACAAGCCACGCAGCTCATTCCAATGGCTATTTCGCTCGGTTTCGGAATCGTATTTGCCACATCTATTATTCTAGTGTTGGTACCATGTCTCTATCTCATATTGGAAGATGTGGTTTCTTCTTTTAAAGAATTTACAGGGAACAGAAATTCAAGTTCTTTGAATGAGGCTACGCCGACTTCTTGATAGCTTTGGGTTCAAGATGAAATTAAACCTTTAAGAAGTTGATGTTCTTATCGTGGCCAACCCCTCTGATAGTTCATATAAATGTGCGGTAGTAAAATTTAGATTCCCTTCTTCAAGGGAATGATGGGGCACGTCAGATCAGAAAAACCATCAATTAAGAATATAATTCTTGGCTACCTGTTTGTATTCCTTCACTTCCTGTTGCACCCAGGCTTCATCTTTACCAAACTCTCTTGCCAACAATCGGCCGACTTCCGGAGCCATTTCGACGCTAGCTTTGGCATCAAGCAAAAGCGCCCGAGTTCTTCGGGAAAGCACATCTTCTATCGTCTGTGCCATTTCATTCCGAACCGCCCAAACCACTTCGGCTTTCAAATAGGGAAGGTCGGGATGCAGTTTTTCTCCCAGCTCAGGCTCATCTTCTATCAATTTATTCAACGCTACTTTATCCGAACCATACACAAAAAGGTGATCTTTGCGATCTACATTTTTAAGCCACCCATGAATGCGTAATTCCTTCGTCGGCGTTTCCTTCACATCTAGTCCGGCAACCATAGCCGCCTGATCGATCGTGTCTTCTGCCATTTTTCTGTAAGTTGTCCATTTTCCACCCGCAATAGTTACCAAACCAGATTCAGAAACCTGGATATGATGACTTCTGGAGATTTCAGACGTGTCTTTGGCATCAGGTGGTTTCACCAGGGGACGAATACCGGCAAACACGCTTTTCACATCATCTCGATCCGGATCTTTCGTCAGGTATTGAGCCGCATGCCGTAACACAAATTCGATCTCTTCCTCTAATGCGATCGGTTCCAACGAAGCTTTATCCACCGGTGTATCTGTTGTTCCCACGATCACTTTATCGTGCCAGGGAACCGCAAATAATACACGGCCATCATCGGTGTGGGGAACCATAATGGCAGAATCGCCGGGCAGAAATTCCTTATCTAACACCAAATGAATACCCTGTGCATACTGAATGATCTTTTTATGACCTTCTTCATCCATTTCCAGGATATCATCTGAGAAAATTCCCGTGGCGTTAATTACCACCCGTGCGTTGATCTCAAAATCTTCCCCATTCAACATATCGCGGACCTTAACGCCTTCAATAAAACCCTTTCCGTTTTTCTCCAGCCCAATCACTTTCATATAATTCAGGGGAAAACCGCCTTCATCGTTCATGGTTTGTGCGAGATTGATAGAAAGCCGGGAGTCATCAAATTGGCCATCATAATAAATAACCCCGCCACGCAGTCCTTCAGGCTCTAATGTTGGGATCTTTTCCAGCGTCTCTTCTTTGGACAGGTTTTTGGATTTGTTGATCCCTAGTTTTCCAGCGAGTGCATCGTACACCTTCATTCCCACCCCATAAAACGGCCCGTTCCACCATTCATAACTTGGCACAATAAAAGACTGATGACTTACCAAATGAGGCGCATTTTGAATGAGCAATCCCCGTTCGTGTAAGGCTTCTATCACCAACGAAACATCGCCCTGCTGTAAATATCGGACGCCACCGTGTACAAGCTTGGTACTGCGACTTGAGGTGCCTTTCGAAAAGTCATGCATTTCCAAAAGTAAGGTTTTGTAACCACGAGCGGCCGCATCTACGCCAACGCCGAGACCTGTTGCCCCGCCACCAATTACGACCACATCCCAGTAGTCATTGAAGTTTTTGATGTGATTCAGAAATTTTGCTCGGTTCATAACATCCTCTTTTTGGGTTGGCTGACAATTCGAATATGTTACTAAAAGGAATGAATGCGAAATTAAATTCCCTTTTCTTTACCATTTATATACATCTTTTCGATTATAAACGAGAACAAAAGACCCTACCCAGATTTTTAAAATGATCTCAATAAGCGTATAATCATTGAGCAACTTAATCGGTTAAGTAAAACTTTTTCTTTATAATCCCTGGGCTTTATGACAATCCTTTGTAATCGTTTCAATCTTTCCTCAATTATATCAGTAAGTCAAAGATTTGTCTGTGCAGGGTTACTTTTCTGTCTCTTTTTCACTTTTTCATCTTCCATACAGGCGCAACAAAAAAAAGTAGAAAACCTTAAACGGGGATTGATAGCAGCTGAAAAGGATGATGGCTACTATTTAAGCTGGAGACTGCTTGGAAATGAATCGTATGATACGGGCTTTAATATTTACCGAGGCACCCAAAAGTTGAATGCGGAACCTATTACAGGGGCAACCCAATATGAGGACAGCACTGTCGATACTTTTGAGAATTATACCGTTCGTGCTGTCATAAATGGGGAAGAGCAATCGGCTTCTGAAAACGCTCATGTTTTAACTTCAACCCAAGATCATGAAGCTGCTTTTTTAGAAATTCCCTTGAATAAACCAAATAGAGGTGAACATGGAGGAACTTATAGCCCTAATGATTTATCGGCAGGAGATTTAACCGGTAATGGAGAATATGAGATCATCGTAAAATGGGATCCTTCAAATTCAAAAGATAACTCCCAATCCGGAACTACTGATAATGTATATCTGGATGCATATACCCTGGAAGGCAAAATGTTATGGCGCATTGACCTGGGTCCAAATATCAGAGCAGGCGCTCATTACACGCAATTTATGGTGTATGATTTTAATGGAAATGGAAAAGCGGAGTTAATGGTAAAAACGGCCCCGGGAACTCGTGATGGAACAGGAAATTTCATCTCTTCTGGTCCCGCCGCTGATGCCGATCACGATGCCATTTACCGAAATAGCAGTGGATACATTCTTGATGGTCCAGAATATCTTTCTGTTTTTGAAGGACCCACTGGTGCAGAAATTGATACCGATGATTACATCCCAGCCAGGGGAAATGTCAGCGATTGGGGCGATAGCTATGGTAACCGGGTTGATCGGTTTTTGGCTGGAGTCGCATATCTTGATGGAGAAAACCCGAGTGCCATCTTTGCCCGTGGTTATTATTCTCGCATGACGGTTGCAAGCTGGGATCTCGAAAATGGGGATTTGGTGCATCGTTGGTTATTTGATACTGATGATGCTGAATATGGCAACGAATGGACCAGCCAGGGAAATCACCAACTCTCCATCATTGATGTTGACAATGATAATAAGCAAGAAGTCGTGTATGGCTCTGTTGTTATTGATGATGATGGCTTGGGACTTCATACCACCGGTTTGGGTCATGGCGACGCGCTGCATGCTACTTTTATGGATAAAGACGCGACGGTGCCTTACATCTTTATGCCGCATGAGGAAGATGTGCCCGGCGTCTCCCTTAGAAAAGGCGATGATGGCACCATGGTTTTCCGAAAAGACAAAAGTGGTGATGTAGGAAGGGGCGTTGCAGCTCACCTTGATGTAGATTACCCGGGGTTTCAGTTTTGGGCCTCCAGTGATCTCGGTTTATATAACACCACCGGTGACCGGGTCGGAAGTGTTCCAAATTCCATTAACCATGTTATTTGGTGGGATGGGGAATTAAGCCGGGAACTTTTAGATGGTACTTCCATCACTAAATGGAATATCAATGGCGGTCGGGCAGAACAACTTTTCAGAAGTCTTCAGGGATTATCTATTAACTCTACAAAATCAAATCCAAATTTACAGGCCGATCTTTTTGGGGATTGGAGGGAAGAAGTATTGCTACGGAGTGGCAGTAATAACAAAATCCTGGTTTTTTCTTCCACTATCCCTACCACTCACCGCTTATATACCTTTATGCACGATCCAACATACCGGGTCGCCATCGCCTGGCAAAATTCTGGTTATAATCAGCCCCCACATCCTGGTTATTATGTAGCAGGTGATATGGATTTTCCAGTGCAAAAACCAAACATCACCATCATAGAAAATGAATTTTCAGCCTGTGCCCCATCTTCACTTCAATCCGGCTTATCGGTTGGTGATGGAGATTTTCAACAGGTTGCTAAAGCTGCTATTGAAGAAGGCGGACAAGTTACACTCAGCCCATCTGCTGAAGAAACCGGAAGCTGGGTTTGGCGGGGTCCGGGTAATTTTTCAAGTACCGAGAAAGAGGTTACGCTTGAAAACATCACACCTGACATGAGTGGAATTTATACCGTCACTTTTGAGAATTCGTGCGGAACTACCAACCGGCTATCATTTGTGGTTGATGTCCTCCAAAACTCCTGGGGCTTCGAGGATGGCACCTTTCAGGGCTGGACGATAAACGAAGATCATGGATCTGTTTCTTTAGCAAAATCCACAAAATACGAGGGCTTTTATTCTGCTGAGCTAACCGGTTCGTATGGAAGTGATTCTGTCTCCTTGGATTTTATGGATCCGCTAAACAAGTCTGGCATAAAAAATGGAAACTGGATCAACTTCAAAGTGTTTATTCCTGAAGATAAACGATCATCTATTTCTGAAGTAGCCATTTATCACCGTCATGGAAACAACTGGGAAAGTGAAGATCATGTCTGGGCAGAAACTACTTTTTCTATAGATGAGCTGGAAACCAATACCTGGATAACTTTATCGGGGCAGCTGAGCCAGGAATTTAATTCAGAAAACCTGTTGGTAATGGGAATATTGGTTAGGCAACCTGAATCAACTTATCCTAAAATTTTTATTGATAACATTCATTTTACAGATCTACGCCCCACAAGTAATGAAATCCAGGATCTCAATCTCCCACATCAAATCTCACTGGGACAAAACTTTCCCAATCCTTTTAACCCAACTACTCAGATCCCTTTTCACCTCCCTAAAAGCGAAACCATAACCATTGCGGTTTACAATAGCATGGGACAGAAAGTTCAGGATATTGTATCCAACAAGACTTTTCCCCCGGGGTCACACGCTGTTTCTTTCAATGGTGAAGGTTTTTCCTCAGGTATATATTTCTACAGATTGACCACCGAAAGTTTCGTGGAAACCAAAAAGCTGAATCTGATCAAATAAGATCCAGCAAAGCTCAATCTTTTGTTATCATTGCTTTAGAGAACGCCTCTTTCCCAATATCACAAACCCGCTCTCCCTGGTCAAAATCAAAAACACCACAGGCGTTTCGCGGAATTTCGATGAGGTGATCAGGATTATACATCTCGATGGTAAGTTCTGTTAACCGATCCTGGGTAAAGCTAAAAGTACTGTCCATGAGCTCGATCAGTGAAAAGGATTCTTCTTCAGCCGGAAGTTCTACTTTTGCCTTTGTCTTTCGCTTTGATTTCATGGAATCAGGAAGTAATTTATCGAACCACTTTTGCATCTCTTCAAGCTTATCGGGTTCCGGTGGTTTATCGTATTTCGAGTTCGGCCGACCATTCAAATTCACCGCCACGATCTCTGCACCTTTTTCTTTCTTTACCAGATTAATGGGAAGAGGATTCAGCACACCGCCATCCACAAGCACCTTGCCATCTTCCACCACGGGGACAAAAAATCCCGGAATAGAAACGGATGCCCGCAAAGCTTTATAGAGATCTCCTTTTTTAAAATGAACTTCTTTGTGATGCCGCATATCGGTTGCCACAGCCGTAAAAGGGATGTCGAAGTCTTCAATGTTTTCATTGCCCGTCACTTCAATATGCTTAGCAAAGAGTTTTTCTCCTTTTACAAATCCCTGTTTGGCAAAGGTGAAATCCAGTAGATCAAAAACTCCTTTCCGGTTCAGGCCAAGTATCCATTCTTTGTATTCCGGGAGATGACCTGCCGCATAAATTCCACCAACCACTGCACCCATCGAACATCCGATCACTTCAACAATTTCATATCCGGCTTTTTCCAGTTCCTCTATCACCGCAATGTGAGCTATTCCCCGCGCACCGCCGCTTCCCAATACTAAATGGACTTTTTTCTTTGCCATACTAAATATCCTTCAAATTGTTCTTGTTATGACAATATCATTTCAACTGACAAAATGAATTAACATATTAATGAATAATCAACTATCAATTTTACTGTCATGTATCCCTTTTTACGAATAGTCATCGCTGTTACCGTTATTACTTTGCTGGCCATTTTTGGATGTCGTAATAACAGTTCTAAAACTTCGGAAACCCTGAGTGAAGAGGAAATCGCATCTTACCAGAAAACCGGGAGTCACCTGGCTACATCAACACAAAAAGTGTTAGCATCTAATTTGATCAACGCAATTGAAAATGGGGGGCCGGTGAACGCACTCGCTTTTTGTAATATTGAAGCCCTTCCGCTTACAGATAGTATGGCTGTGGAACTGGAAACGCACATCAAACGTGTTTCGGATCAGCCCAGAAATCCTCAAAATCAGGCAAACAAAGATGAGCTTGCATACATCAAAAAGACAAAAAATCAATTGCGCGAAGGACAGGAAGTACAACCTTCAATCCAGGCCAAAAATGGCAGCGTGACCGGCTATTACCCCATCATCACCAACCAATTATGTATGCAGTGCCACGGCAGTGAAGGCTCACAAATAGATCAGACTACCTTAACCAAGATCAAAGAATTATATACCGAAGATAAAGCCACCGGTTATTCTGTTGGGGAATTGCGTGGAATCTGGGTAGTTGAAATGGAAAAGGATGTTATTACCGATCCTGAATAAGTAAATTTCATATCCTGATCTTCATTGTTCCATATTCTTCAGGATCCCATCTTTCACATCGGTCAAACTTTCCACCTTTTCAAAGGACTGAACCGATTCTCCATGAACAAACAAGGGTACCATATTCCGGGTGTGGGTTTTAGTGGAAAGATCTTCGAGGTTGCCGTGGTCGCTGGTTATGACCAAAGTATCACTGCTTTTCTTGTTTTTGATGATATGCAGCAGGAATTCATCCAAAGGTTTGAGAACGCGCTCGGCATCTTCCTGCTTTTGTTTGTGGCCGGCTTTGTCGGTTAGATAATATTCGTATAAAACCAGGTCATAATCCGAGGCCACACTTAACAACCTTTCTGCTGCATCAGTTGGAGTGATCTTTGGAATATCGATTCCCAATTTTTCACGCCAGGCATTTTGGACGATCTCTGCCGTTAACGCTTCTTCATTCAAAACATCCTCAGTAGAGTTCAATTTCACCCCAGCACTTTTGGTCATTAGTGTGGTACAACTCCACCGATTTCGTTTTTTAGCATGCTGAAAGAAAATGGGCGGATAAGCATTCATAAAATACGGATTCTTTCCAGCTTCCTTCACTGCGTGAAAGATGCTTTCATTCTTCAGGAAGGGCTTGATGCCGGAGTGAGGAAATGGCCCAAAATGTTTGCCAATTTCTTTGGCTGCATTTTGTCCGGTAAATAGAGTGGTCTGTCCGGTTCCGCTTTGGGGCAATCCTTCTACACCCAGATTAGCATCGATAGGTTTGAATAATAGATCTTTTTGAAAGACTGGGTTTGCCTGATCATTGAATAAACCATCGGTCAGGATCTCGAAAGACTCATACCTGTTTTCGCTGAAGGGATTTTCGGGAGCATCTTTTCCCAATCCTACGCCGTCAATAAAAATGAAAATAACTGCCATTGCTAAATTTTAAACTAAGATAATTCTTCTTCTGTTGTCATCCTGAGCGCTCTAAAAGCTGAAATCTTGATCGCGAAGGATCTCAACGAATAATACAACCCATTACTTTAAACTTTGTCCCGAGCATTCGGGATCGCGTAATACTACCCCTTCCCAATAACAATCTTAATGCGCTCGGGGTGACACTTATTACTGGTAATTTTATATCAAAAAAAGAAGTCCTTAAACTAACATTGTATTATTCTACTTCTCTAAAATTATAGTAACCGGTCCATCGTTCTCGAGCTTTACACTCATCATAGCTCCGAATTCTCCGGTTTGGATATTCAGATCCGTATTGGTTTTGAACCACTCTATCATGTCTTCATACATGGGTTCGGCTTTTTCGGGACGAGCTGCTTCGATGAAACTCGGCCGGGTACCTTTATCGGAATTGGCATATAGGGTGAATTGGGAAACCAGTAAAACCCCACCTCCAACATCCTGTACTGATCTATTCATTTTGCCTTCCTCATCTTCAAATATCCGAAGCTTGGCAATCTTCTTACAGATCCATTCCATTTGCTCTTTGGTATCGTCCTCGTGTATTCCGATCAATACTAAAAGACCTTGTTCAATGGCCCCGGTAATTTCCTTATCTACCATCACCGAAGAAGATTTCACGCGCTGAATGACTGCTTTCATAAACTGTGGATATGTGGATTACTATGTGGATTACTCATTGATAAAAGTTGGATAACTCAAACCGGTCATAATTGTCAACAGGTTTCAACAATTAAATACCTCTATCAACAATTCAAAAGAATAACTTTTGGTGTGAATGATGGTTTGCTCACTTTTATGTTCAAAATATATAAACTTGTGGATTACTAATTTCAAACTCTTTTAAAGTACTGATTTTTAAAGGCGAGTTATACACAAAACTATCCACATGTTTTACGCACCTGCTTTATAAATCGGGATAAAAAAGTTATCCACTTATCCACACTCTCTACTACTATTATTAAACCAATTAAATCATATACTAATTATCTCTTAGGTGTGGAAAAGTGTGAGAAAAAGTTCAAAAAACACTCTGATATTCCTTCTATATTTGTGTGTTGTAAGCAATCAACAAAATATGTAGTGCATTCATCTACTTAGATCTTATTCACTACAAAACTTCTGATCTGATAGGATCCATGAACAAGCAATTTCCCATCGGTAAACCCTCTTATTCCAAGAATCATTCTCTGGATTTACGAGAGCAATGGATCGATGATATAGCTTTACTTCCTGAGCGTATTCGAAATGAAATTAAAGGCTGTTCGGATGATGTACTATTGAGTCCTTATCGGGAAGACGGCTGGACCGTTCGGCAGGTGATTGAACATTTGGTAGACAGCCACATGAATACAGTCATTCGAATAAAAACAGCACTAACTGAAGATGATCCAACCATTCGTCCCTACAATGAAACAGCCTGGGCTGAAGTTGGATTCCAGTTTGAAATTCCACTGGAACTCACCCTCGAGATGCTGGAGAATATTCATGAGATCATTGTTCGTATCTATCAAAGCTTAGATGAGCAGCAATGGCAACGGACCTATACCAACCCAGAATCCGGCCAAACCTTTACGCTTGATCATTCCTTAGCCCATTATGCATGGCATTCCAATCATCATTTAGCTCATATTAAACTCGTAACCCAAGAAGAAAAATCGTAGCAATTTATGTCAGATAAGAAACGAATGACGTATAAAGATTCCGGTGTAGATATCAAGGCCGGGGAAGAAATGGTAGAATCCATTAAGGGAGTAGTGAAAGATACTCACGGACCGGAAGTACTACATAACATTGGAGGATTTGGAGGATTCTTTAAACCTGATCTGGGGTCCTATAAAAAACCGGTCTTTATCAGTTCTGTAGATGGTGTGGGAACGAAATTGATCGTTGCTTTTAAAGCCGGAAAGTATGAAACCGTTGGACAAGATCTTGTAAATCACTGTGTGAATGATATTGCTGTATGCGGAGCCAAACCGTTGTTCTTTCTGGATTATTTTTCAACCGGTAAACTGGAACAGCATGTTGGGGTTGATGTGGTGAAAGGATTCGCCAAAGCCTGTAAGGAAAACGGTGTTGCTCTGATTGGGGGGGAAACAGCCGAAATGCCTGATATTTATGATACGGGGGAATTTGACCTGGCCGGAACCATTGTTGGAATTGTGGATGAAGACAAAGTGATCAATGGCTCTGATATTCAAAAAGGAGATGTGCTATTGGGATTCAAAAGCTCAGGATTACACACCAATGGATATTCCCTGGCTCGGAAAGTGCTCTTCAGTAAATACAAGGTTGAAAACTATGTAGAAGAACTTGGTAGTACCGTTGGGGATGAATTGCTGAAAGTGCATAGATCGTATTTGTCACTCATCACTGAATTAAAGGAACTGCCGGGTATAAATGGATTTTCCCATATCACCGGTGGCGGAATTGTTGGAAACACCAAACGCATTCTCCCCGAAGGAATGAAACTCGATATTGACTGGGATGCCTGGGAACGCCCGCCGGTCTATAATTTGATTCAAGAAATTGGCAATGTTCCCGAAGAGGATATGCAAGCCACTTTCAATTTAGGGGTTGGGTTGATCGCTGTGGTTTCAGAAAGCAAAGTGGATGCAGTGAAAGCAAAAGCTGAAGAGTTTGGAGAAGAGGTTATTTTGGTTGGTTCTGTAGTTTGAAATTTTGAATGATGGATTGTGGATTTAAAAAAACTAACAATTAAAGATCTTATCCTCGCTCTGCGTTGGAGCGTATTTCTTAGTACATCAGTTATTTAAAAAAATATCCATCGGTTCCAACGCAGAGCGTGTGGAACCAGGTAAGGTAGAAGACTATCCGCTTAATCCGTGTTCTATTCCCATTTCTAAATAAGCCCCATCAATCCTATCTTCAGGCGGAAAATGATTCTAATTTTTTTATTCCAGATAAACTATGCTAAACCGATTCAAGGCTTTTGTGCGGGCGAACCAGCGGTATCTGCCGGTGGTCTTTTTTATGGTCGGTTTTTTGTGGGATTCACTGACGCTTGGCAGAATTGATCGCCTCTATGATCAGATCATTCTAAGCACATACCTGACGTCACTTACCGTGTGCTTATACCTGTTCAATCTTTCCGGAGATGATAAATGGGAAGGGACGTTTTTTGAGAAATACGAGGTTTATCTGCCGTTGGCCATTCAGTTTTTTCTTGGGGGATTGTGCAGTGCGTACGTGATCTATTTTTCCCGTAGTGTTTCCTTTTCCAAGACCATCATCTTTTTCATCATCTTGGTGATCCTGCTCTTTGCCAATGAATTACTTAAAAAGCGGATCTCCAATAAGTACCTGCAGTTCAGCGCTTACTTTTTTGTGAATTTTACCTTCTTTACGTTTTTCATTCCCGTGCTGCTGAAGAGTATGAATACCTTCTTGTTTATGCTTTCGGGTGCTATCAGTTTAAGTATTACTTTAGCGCTTATCGTTTATATCTACAACGGCAGTCCTTCAACCCAGAAAGAAATAAGCATGGGCAAAATGACCGGGTTGATTGTAGGTATCTACCTTCTAATAAACTCGTTCTATTTTCTCAATTTGATTCCCCCCGTACCACTGGCTATGGAATCCGGATTAGTGGCTCATAATGTGGAGCGGAATATGGAATCTGATGAATATTATGTGACCTATGAGCAGAATCCATGGTACAAAATTTGGAGAGATAATATGTACGAACATCATTATCAGGCGGGCGACAGCGTATTTGTATTTACTTCAATTTTTGCGCCCTCAAATCTAAAGGAATCGGTGTTGCATAGGTGGAAATGGTATAGTCCGCATACCGGAAAATGGGAAATGATCGATGAAATTGGATTCGAAATTACCGGTGGACGTGATGGCGGTTTCCGTGGCTATACTTTCAAAAGCAACATGATGGAAGGGCAGTGGAAAGTGGATGTTATAACCAACGATGAATTGGTTTTAGGGATCATAAATTTTGAAATTGAAACTGATTCCATGGCTCAAACCAAGCGTTTAAATACAAAGGTCTTTTAATGATATCTTTTGGGTATGATTGAAAATAATCCCGAACAACCGGAAGAAAATATCACCTCCGGTCTTTCTAGCTTAAAACTACTCATTCTCTCCCTGGTTTCGGCTAATATCTATGTGTTCTTTTCATTTTTGATCATTCGGTATTGGCATGACGGGGATGTATTCGACCTTTTTAACAGTTCGTTTTCGGTATGGATGCAGCTGGGGATTGGCGTAGGAGTCGGTATTGTTTTGGCTGTCGTGGTTTATGTTGTTATTACCTATACACCAGTTTCTGACATTCTTTCCGATTTTTCTGTTTTCAATGCACTTTCTGAAGCCGAATTCTCGGTGTTAGATAACGGGCAGCTCTCTTTTTTTGCAGGAGCGGGGGAGGAATTATTGTTCCGGGGAGCCATTCAACCCTTGTTGGGAAATACGGTTACATCCATCATTTTTATTAGTATTCACGGCTATTTTAAATTTAGATCTCCTGCACATATCTTTTTTGGAGTGATGATGTTCGTACTTAGCTTCACCCTCGGGGTTCTATTTGAAGAGGTGGGATTGATCTGTGCTATGGCAGCTCACGCCATCTATGATCTTATCATGTTGATAGCGATTCAGCGTAAGAAAAAACTACTTTAAACTCGTTTAGTTCTCTTCATCAATAGCGCGATGAATACCTGTGATCACGAATAATGGGCTTCAGAATATCATCCAGGCCATTGGTTTTGATCTCAAACATCGTGGCTAAATATTGGCCTAATTGCCCATTTGGCCACCCTTGCCTCGAAAACCATTCCAGATAGTGCACGGGGAGACTTGTGATATACCAGTCTTTATATTGACCAAATGGCATTTTGGCCTGCACCAGTTTTATAAGAAAAGTAGAGTCGTACATAAGTTAAAATGATTTCTTATACGTTCAGAAAACTAGTGTTATCCTTCTGTTTTATAGAAATCAATAAAGCGTTGCTCATCTTCTGATTGGCCAATTAAAATGATCTCACTGTTTTCGGGAATGGGTTTACTGGGATCGGGATTGATGATCTGCTCACCGGCTACCTGGTAAGCAATAACATTACAACCGGTTTTATGTCGGATGTCAGATTCGATCAATGATCTGCCAATGAGTTTCTTGGGAGTATCTAAACTAAATACATTCAAGCCCTGAGCAATCATCACAATGTCATTTTCTTCAAAAATATTAAAAACGGCATTGGCGCCCATCGAAGCATAACTCATTACAAAATCAGCTCCGGCACGGTGCAGGGTATGTACATTTCTTTCTAATGTTGACCGTGCTACAATATGGATATTGGGTCTTAAACTACGGCAGTAAATGGTGAGATAAATATTAACATCATCTTGGTTGGTAGTAATAATGACGTTGGGAGCTTCTTCAATTCCTGCTTTTTTGAGGGTTTCAAGATCAGCGGCATCACCCAAAATGAAATCATCTGAATTTTTAATTCGATCCGAATTTTTATCAATGATCTTATACCTGATATTTCTTCTTTTTAAGTGAAGTGCTGTTGCCCGACCTACTCTTCCGGCTCCAATGATAACAACCGGCTCATCACTCACCCCATAAATTCCAAATAACTCATCATATTTTCTTAACTGCTCAACTGAACCTGCAAGTACCAATACACTATGATTGTGAATTTCAACCTCAGGGTGAGCACTTTGGAAACTTCCCCGTTCCCAAACTCCAACTACATTGATCCCAAGGTCTTCACGAATGCGACTTTCTTTTAATGTTTTGCCCACTAAAGGCGTAGCATATGTTGTTGCTTCTGCAATTACCAATTTTCCAAATCTTCCCACGGTATGTACCCGTGCGTCTTGTCCCAAAGTTCTTCGAGATAATGCCCGTCCTAAGATATTCCCCATATGCAGAACGTGATCGCTTCCTGCTAATTTCAGTATATCCATAGAATCGTAAGAATTGGCGGTCGATACAATCTTTACGTCGGCTGAAAATTCACGAATGGTATGAGCCACGTTAGAATTAAACATATCGGTACCTCCCGTGAATACCAGAGCTGCTTGTTCAACACACATTTTACGGTAGGTTTCGGGATCATCAGGTTCCCCAAGCATAACACGATATCCCTGATCATAAAGATCAAGGGCTTGTTCAAGTTCATCAACCAATAACACATATTCATGGCCATATTGGTCAAGTTTTTGGATCAATGCTCTGGTAACCGCATCAAAACTGGTGATGATAATATGGTCTTTAGTATCTGCAGGAAGTTCGCGTGGAGCACGGGCCCGGTGTTGGGCTTCCATCCAGGGTGCATAGAAAAATTCAATAAAAGTGAAGGGAAGCATGATCAGCAGTGAGATCACCCCGGAAACCAACACTACTACCGAAAAAACACGACCAATGTCTGACGTAAAAGTTATATCTCCAAAACCAAGAGTGGTCATAGTGGTGAGAGTCCAGTAAAAACCAGTGATCCAGGAATGTTTCTGTCCTTCATACTCCATGATCTCATGAAAGATCACGCCATAGGCTATGATCATGGCAAACAAAATTAACACAAAACGAATGAGGCGTTTTATGTTGGTTTTGGTATTCCGGTTTGAAACGAAGTAGCTGAGCTGTGAGGTAAAAAATTTCATGGCGGAATATTGTGGTTAGCTTGTTTAAAAGAAAGGGAAATAAAGAAGTTCCACTAGTTTAAAAATGAACGTAACTTTTTTCACTGAATGTGGTCTTATAAAATATATTTGAAATAAATACCCTTAATGAAATTATATACTCTTTTTGCACTGCTGACCTTCTTTTTGATGGGATGCGAACAACAAGCTGATAAAGTTCGTATGGAAACCACTTCCCCACAAACAGCCGGATTTTCAGAAGAAAAACTACAAGAACTGTCTTCTTTTTTAGATTTTTCCGGTACTTCATCTATGGTTCTTGCTTACGACGGACAGATCTTTTTTGAATGGGGAGATATTGATCATAAGCACCTCATTCATTCTATTCGTAAACCCATGATCAATGCTTTGTATGGTAGGTATGTAAACCGCGGTGTAATAGATACCAACCAGACCATCGCAGATTTAGGCATCAATGATATAGAACCTTCATTGACTGAGCAGGAGAAGCAAGCGCGCATAGCAGATCTGCTTAAATCACGGTCAGGAATTTATCACGATGCCGCTGCCGTGTCCGAAGGAATGTTGAGAAGTAAACCTGAGAGAGGAGCCTTTAAGCCGGGCGAGCACTATTATTACAACAACTGGGATTTCAATGTTTTGGGGCATATTCTTGAATTGAAAACAGGGAAGAGTATATACGAATTATTTCATCAGGAGATTGCAGATCCCATTGGCATGCTTCATTATAATGGAGTTTATACGAACATTAACATTGAGAAAACCGATGCACCAATTCCTGATACCGACGGATTTTATCAATTTGAACCGGGTAAGTCTAAATATCCGGCTTATCATTTCCGGATGTCGGCCCATGATCTGGCAAAATTTGGAACCTTGTATTTAAACGAGGGAAATTGGGAAGGAAAACAGATCATCCCGGAAAGATGGATTGAAGCAAGTACCAGATCGTATTCCACTACAAATGCCTACATGGATATTGGGTATGGCATGTTGTGGAATGTGTTAAATAAAAATGAAGACCGATCAAGTAGATCCTTTTTCCATACCGGAACAGGAATTCATATGCTGGCGGTTTATCCGAAGTCAAAACTCGTTTTTGTGCATCGTGTAAACACTGAATCTGATCATACTTTCCAACAAAACGATCTGTATAAGATCATTGGAATGATATTTGAAGCTCAGCATAAAATTTTAATAAGGAATTTTCAGGTATTCTTTCCTCGTTGAATTCAGCGTATCTTTAGTTCTGATCCAAAAGAAATTAACTGCTTATCTAACGTATGAATTATTCTGATGACCAATGGCTGGGGTGGATGGATTGTCTTGCAGAAGACGATTTTGTGATTGTTGATGATTTCATCAGTGATGAGCTGTATGGACAGATTATGGATTTTTTTCGCCACAAAGAAGCATCGGATGAGCTGAAAAAAGCAGGCATCGGGGCACAACAAGATTTCCAGGTAAAAGCTGAGATCCGCGGAGACTTTATCTATTGGCTTGATGAAAATCGGGACACAAAAATGTCAGCATTCTTTGGATTGATGGAGGAGCTCAGCCAGAACCTGAAACGTTTTTGTTATCTGAGTCTGTCTGGTTCTGAATTTCACATTGCAAAATACCCGGCCGGCTCCTATTACCATCGGCACCTGGATCAATTGAATGAACGAACCAATCGACAAATAACAGTTCTTATTTATCTGAACAAGAATTGGCAAAAGGGAGATGGCGGAGAGTTGGTTATATATAAAGATGGTGAAGAGGTCCTCGTTGAACCCATTGCCAAACGCTTACTGGTATTCAAAAGTGATACTGTTGAACACGAGGTCTTGACCACCAATGTACCAAGATATAGCTTAACCGGTTGGCTGCTGCATCAGCCTGCCGGTATTGGGTATCTGCTCAGCTGATCACAGATTTGTGGGATGGCACAGATTCCACAGATTTAATTTTCACAAAGTGAAAATTGAGTTAATCCTTAAATCCAAAAATCCTACAAATCTGTGATCCGGTAACAATTTCTTAACGGCTATTCATTTTCTATTAATACAGTACATTAGTACCATTGTATGTCTGATAAACCTTCACAAATCCCCAAAATCGTGGCTAAGCAAACTATCCTTGTTGTTGATGACGAAAAAGATCTTCTCGACCTCATCGAATACAATCTCAAGAAAGAAGGCTTTAACGTACTGAAAGCTGAAAATGGGGAAGAGGGCATCCAGGTTGCCAAAGAGCATAACCCTGATCTCGTTCTAATGGATATCATGATGCCTAAAATGGACGGCCTTGAAGCGGTTCAGAAAATGCGTGGCGATGATGACCTGAAAGCAATTCCCATCATCTTTTTGACTGCAAGAAGCGATGAAAAGACGGAAGTGGAAGGTTTGGATATTGGAGGGGACGATTACATCACAAAGCCCATAAGTACCACAAAACTGATTTCCAGAATAAAGGCGGTAATGCGTCGGTTTGAAGAAACCACCGAGGAAGTAAACCGGTTGGAAGTTCATGATCTTGTTATAGATAAAGACCGATATATTGTACTCCGAGGAGAGGAAGAGTTTCAGCTTCCCCGAAAAGAGTTTGAGTTGCTTTACTATCTTGCAAGCCGAAGAGGAAAGGTTCGGGATCGTCAAACATTACTGAACAAGGTTTGGGGTGATAACATCTATGTAGTAGACAGAACTGTGGATGTGCATGTGCGAAAGATCCGTGAAAAGCTGGGTGATCATTACATAGAAACTGTGAAAGGAGTAGGCTACCGATTTAAGGAATGAGTTCATCAAAAACAGAAAAAAAGGGACTATTTAAGTTCGGCATCAGGGCCGGTTTTAGTGTTGCCGTGCTTTCGGCAACAGTCCTCTTTTTGGTAGTTCGGTTTTGGTTAGGGCTTGAAATCAGTCTGGCTGTTAAGCTTTCTTCAGCAATGGCAGCTGTTATTTTTCTGATAGTGTATGCGGTACTCTATTTCACTACCTATAAAAGGCTTACCCATATTGAACGACTTTTCAAGAACACTGCCCGCAAACGCTTTATTGATTATTCCGATGTGGATCTTTCTCGAAAAGACGAGATCGACTACCTGATGAAACAGGGGATAAAATCGAGCCGGACCATTGAGAGGGAGATCCAGCGTCTGAACCGTATTGAGAATTACCGGAAGGAATTCATCGGAGATATTTCCCATGAATTAAAAACACCGATATTTGCTATTCAGGGGTTTATTGAAACCTTATTGAACGGTGCACTCGAGGATGAAGAGGTCAATCGTGATTTCCTGAAGAAAGCCATGCGAAACGTAAACCGGCTTATTTATCTCACTAAAGATCTGATGGAAATATCTAAACTTGAGACGGGCGAGCTTAAGTCGGATATAGAAGAGATATACTTATACGAAGTGCTCAACGATATCATCGAAAGCCTTAATTATAAGGCAGAGAAAGAGAATATTGACCTGATCATCAATGAATTTGATAAAAACACACGTGTTAAGGCAGATAAGAATCAGTTAAAACAAGTGTTGATCAATCTGATCGAAAATGGCATTAAGTATAACTTTCCCAATGGAAAAGTGGAGGTTACCGTGTTCACTAAGCCCAAGCAAAAGGACCGGATCTTTTTATCGGTTAAGGATACCGGCATGGGAATTGACGAAAAAGATATACCACGCGTTACAGAACGGTTTTTTAGGGTAGATAAATCGAGATCAAGAGAACGGGGTGGAACCGGACTCGGCCTGGCTATTGTGAAACATATCATGGAAGCTCATGGAGAAAAATTTACCATTGAAAGTGCTCCAAATGTAGGATCTACCTTTACTATTAGTTTACGAAGGGCAGATCCGGTTAAGGTTTGATAATATTAGTTGTACCTTTCCCCAGTTAACAAAAAAATTTAACAGATTATTTAATTATGGTATATGCAGTAATTATGGCCGGGGGATCGGGCACCCGGTTTTGGCCACGAAGCACAAAGAAACTTCCAAAACAATTCCTTTCGCTTTTTGGAGAGGGTACGATGATCCAAAACACCGCAAAGCGTATCGAGCCATTGATTCCTCAAGAACGAATCTTGGTAGTCACTAACGACAATTATGTGGATCTCGTCAAAGAACAACTTCCAGGAGTTCCGGATGAAAATATTGTGGGCGAGCCGGTTGCCAAAAATACTGCGCCCTGTGTAGCTATTGCTGCCGAAATGCTCCACAAAAAAGACCCCGATGCAACGATGGTGGTTTTACCTGCCGATCATCACATAACGGAGCCCAAAGCATTTAATGAATATTTATCGGCTGCCATTGAGAAAGCAGAATCCGGAAACTTCCTGGTTACTGTAGGCATTCACCCTGATCGTCCTGAAACAGGATATGGATATATACACGGAGACAATTCCACAGATGAAACGCTAAATAATAAGGCGGTCCATCCGGTTCATGCCTTTAAAGAGAAACCGGATCTTGAGACGGCTAAAGAATTTTTAGAATCTGGAGATTACTACTGGAACAGTGGAATGTTTATCTGGTCGGCAAAAAGTGTGCTTTCTTCAATTGAGCAATTCTTGCCAGAAATGTACAAACTTGTCAAAACAGCCGGAGAGAATTTGTTTGAGGAAAACCATACAGATTCTATCAATGAGTTTTACCATGCGTGTGAATCCGTTTCTATTGATTATGGGATCATGGAAGATGCAGATAATGTGTTTGTTGTTCCCGGTGAATTTGGCTGGAATGATGTTGGTAGCTGGACAGCCGCTTACGACTTAGGTGAAAAAGATCCGGATGGTAATGTAGTCCGTACTGAGCACCTTACTACAGCTGATTCTGAGAACAATTTAGTATTCAGCGAAAGCGGTAAAATGATCTCATTAGTTGGCGTTGAAGGACTGGCGGTTGTTGAAACTGATGATGCCATATTGGTTTGTAAACTCGATGAAGCTCAAAAAGTGAAGGACATTGTAGGCGAGCTTAATTCGAAAGAGGAGCTTAAGAAATTTCTCTGATCAGATCTCTAAAACCATCCGGTCATAGGCCAGTTTAATATGTTTTGGTAATTTTTGATTGGATGGTTCATGATCTACATATCCATTCATGTGGATGAGATAAGCTTTTGGGATCTCCATCTCATTGATCACTTCTACAGCCTCGGGAATAGTTTGGTGGGTAGGGTGCTCTGGTTTCCACCGAAGTGCCCCCATCGCTACAACTTTTGATCCGCGGATCAGATCTTTGGTTTCTTCAGGAATGTGTTTCACATCTGTTAAATAGGAAAAATCCCCAACTCGAAAACCCATAATGTCGAGATTTCCATGTTTGATGGGCAGCGGAGTTACTTCAACTTCACCTAGATTAAACGACTTGGTTACCTCTCTCAGATCAAGGGAAGTGGATCCGGGATACTTATCCTTCCCAAACATATAGTCGAATCTTCTTTTGATGGATTCAATACATCGGGGATAGGTATACACGGGAATGGGGGCGTCATTGATGTAAGAGAAAACGCGCAGGTCATCGAGCCCGGCTACATGATCCATGTGTTCATGTGTTATCAGCAAGTGATCAACTTTTTGCAGTTTTGCTTGTATGCTTTGAATTCGGAATTCAGGACCCGCGTCAATCAGAATAGATTCTCCTTTTTCCTCAATCCATACAGAACACCTTGTTCTTTCATTTCTGGGATCGTGTGTAATTTTTTCTCGTTGGAATCCACCGGCAACAGGTACGCCCATAGATGTTCCGGTTCCCAAAAATGTGATCTTCATTCTAACTCAAAATCTTCATTGGTTTCTTCAGGCATTACCTGAAGCTGATCCCAAAGTTCTTCTAATTTCTTACGTACTGCCGGCTTAATATAAACTCCGGTGAGGTCAATTTGTGCAAGCACCCGCCCCATTGTTCCAAGCTGAGATTCAATAGGTTTGTTTTTATTTACCACTACCAGTTTTTGTCCTTCAATAATACATTCATCCCCACGGAAGGAGCCCCGTTCTTTCCGAAGCGTATAGCCTGCCTGCTCTAAAATTTGTTCCATTTCTAACAGGAATTTATCCGGTTTCAAAGCGATACTCCCAAAGTTATTGAATGTCCGTTGAGATCATAATCAAATTCTTCCCCATCTACGTTATAGGAATCATAAATGTAATCATAACCTAAACTTATATTTCTTCCAAAAATGACGTTGAAGAAATTTATACGTGCTTTCCCTTTTAATGAAAATACGTTTCCACCTACAAATCCACCACTGGCTGTACTGAAACCATAAGCAGGCATAAAACTACCCGTGATGCTAAATTTTTCAGGGAAATATAAAAGGCTCGTAATACCGGCTGCAGCATATAAATTTGTTTGTGAGAATTCTGATTGAACATCATCACTTCGTACAGAGGTTAATTTTGTACCGACTTGAAGGGGTACACCCAAACCAAAACGCTCTTGCCTGATCAAATAGAATGGATTCGTGAATTTAATTTCTAAGCCAAAAAACTTCCTGTTATCTATGTCAGTTAAATTGTTGCCTACCAATACATCTAAATTAAATCCTCCGGATTCAAAGCCAGCCTGAGCAACGGTACCTTTAAAAGAAAGGTCGGTTTGGTTTTGAACAGAAAAGGCGGCAGGATCTCCCGTAAACTCGAAATCAACTGGTTGAATTCCTACTCTTATATATGGTGCAAAAGGATTACCTTGTTTTTCATTTTCATCATCTACGGAGAACATTTGTGCATTAGCATTAAATGGTAGAAGAGCAAAAAGGACTAAACTCCAGATTAGGGGATAACTTTTTAGCATTGGGAATGATTTAAAGATTCGAAACAGTTTAGAAACTAACGAAGCAAAACAAAAAAATTTCAATGAAAATTTTATCTCTTTTACTTATCTCAATTATGGCAATATCTATGAATACAATGAAAGACTCTATCTATGATTTTAAAATGAAAGATATAGATGGAAATGACGTTTCCCTATCAGATTATAAAGGTAAAGTAATTTTGATTGTGAATGTAGCTTCTAAATGCGGATTTACCTCTCAATATGAAGGTTTGCAAGAACTCTATGAAGCATATAAAGATGAAGGATTCGTAATACTCGGATTTCCCGCTAATAATTTTAAAGGGCAGGAGCCTGGAAGTAATGAAGAGATAAAACAATTCTGCACGCTGGAGTATGGTGTTGAATTTCCAATGTTTTCAAAAGTTTCTGTGAAGGGGGATGATCAATCCGATTTTTTTAAATATCTAACCGAACAATCTAATCAGGATTTTGAAGGGGATATCAAATGGAATTTTGAAAAATTCCTTATCTCTAAGGATGGAGATGTTCTCAGAAGATATCGCAGTAACGTGGAACCAATGAGCTCAGATATTGTTGATGCTATTGAGAAAGAGTTAAACTAACAAAAGATTTCCTATTACCATCCCGATAAGAGGAGTGCAATTGATTTTGCGCTCCTCATTTTTTTTCAAAAGATTTCGAAAAAGGTTGACATCGTCCAACTATCATCTGTATATTTGATGCTCTCAAAAAGGTCCGGTAGTTCAGTTGGTTAGAACGCCTGCCTGTCACGCAGGAGGTCGAGGGTTCGAGTCCCTTCCGGATCGCATTAAAGCTTCCAACTTTGTTGGAGGCTTTTTTTGTTTACACTATGCTCAACTGCCGGCCTCAATAGTTCATAGATCAACTATTTCTTATCTTTATTGGTCGGTATTGAAATTATATAATTTATAAATACATAAAAAACAGAGAGTAATGTCCCAATTAAATCCTTTTTATGATGTAATTGTAGTAGGCGGAGGTCATGCTGGCAGTGAAGCTGCTGGTGCGGCAGCCCAGATGGGGGCTAAAACCCTTTTGATTACAATGAATCTGGAGGCGATCGCAAAAATGTCTTGTAACCCAGCTATGGGTGGAGTTGCTAAAGGGCAGTTGGTCAGGGAAATAGATGCTTTGGGTGGAATCTCTGGTAAGGTAAGCGATGAGTCAGGTGTTCAGTTTAGAATGTTGAACATGAGTAAAGGCCCGGCAATGTGGAGCCCCAGGTGTCAAAGTGATCGCATGTTATATGCTCAAAAAATGAGAGAGCGTCTAGAAGAAAAAGAAAACCTTTTCCTCCGCCAGGATAATGTCGTTGATCTGATGTATTCTGATGATGGCAAAACGATTGAAGGGGTAATTACCCAAACGGGACAGAAATTTAAATCTAAGGCTGTTGTTCTTACTACTGGAACTTTTGGAAATGGATTGATCCATATAGGGGAGACGCAATTTGGTGGAGGACGATCAGGAGAACGTGCTTCTATAGGAATTTCTGCTACTCTCGAGAAATTGGGCTTTCAGGTTGGAAGGCTAAAAACCGGAACCCCTCCAAGAATTGACGGCCGTACAGTTGATTACTCTAAACTGGAAGAACAATTGGGTGATGAAGATCCTTCTGGCTTTTCTTTTATGACTGATAAACTCCCAACTCTTGAAGAACAATTATCGTGTTGGATTGGATATACCAATGAAGAAGTACACGATGTTTTAAAGACGGGATTTGATCGCAGTCCTATGTTTAATGGTAGAATAAAATCCATCGGGCCAAGATATTGTCCAAGTATAGAAGACAAGATCAATCGTTTTGCAGATAAAGATCGACATCAGTTATTTCTTGAGCCTGAAGGGTGGAATACATACGAAATGTACTTAAATGGTTTTTCTACATCTCTGCCTGAAGAGGTTCAATATAAAGCACTTCGCACTATTCCTGGATTCGAAGAGGTGATCATGATTCGTCCGGGCTATGCAATTGAGTATGATTATTTTCCGCCGCATCAGATTCGACGGTCTTTGGAAACAAAAATTGTTGATGGACTTTTCTTTGCGGGGCAAATAAATGGAACTACCGGTTATGAAGAAGCCGCTTGTCAGGGTTTAATGGCAGGAATTAATTCTGCCCTTAAAGTACAAGGGAAAGACCCATTGGTACTGCAAAGATCGGAAGCGTACATAGGAGTTTTGATAGATGATCTGATCAACAAGGGTACTGAAGAGCCATATAGAATGTTTACTTCTCGGGCAGAGCATAGAATTTTACTTCGCCAGGATAACGCTGATCTTCGTCTTACTGAGTTAGGGTACAAAATTGGTTTGGCATCTGAAGAACGGTTCTTGAAAATGAAGAAAAAAAAGGAAGCTGTTTCGGATCTTGACGCATTCATCAAAGATTATACGGTGCGTCCTGAACAAATGGACCCAATGCTTGAAAGCAAAGATAGCTCTACAATGAGCCAGCCCATGAAAGCGGAAAAAATACTACTTCGTCCAGAAATCTCTTTACATGATATGATGGAGTATGACACAGAATTCTCTGAAAAGATTGACGCTATTACGACAAATACTAAAGTTCTTGAACAAGTAGAGATACAAATTAAATACGCAGGCTACATTGAGAAAGAGTTTGAAATGGTTAAAGAGCTGGAAAAACAGGAAAACATGACCATCCCTGAACAAGTTGAGTACACTAATATTAAAAGCCTATCTACTGAAGGGACGCAAAAACTATCAAAAATTCGCCCCGAGACCATTGGCCAAGCAAGTCGTATAAGTGGTGTTTCTGCCAGTGACCTTTCTGTTCTCATGGTTTATCTTAAAAATTAGAGGGGTGTTTCACGTGAAACATCAAATAATTCGAAGTGATTTTTTAGAATCAAAAGGCGTAACAAAGTTACTCTCTGACTATGATGAAAAATTTAAGGAGTATGCCGATCAGCTTCTTTGGTGGAATGATAAGGTGAATTTGGTAAGCCGGGGTGTTTCACGTGAAACAGTACTAAACCATGTTGAGCATTCTCTCACGATCTCTTTTTCTCAGTTATTTCAGGGCGCGGCACAAATAATAGATGCTGGTTCCGGTGGTGGATTGCCGGGGGTGCCTTTGGGGGTTGCTCATCCAGAGAAGGAAATTTTGTTGAATGATATTGTCAGTAAAAAAATAATGGCCTGTAAGCAAATCGCCTATAAGATGGGGTTGAAAAATGTATCCACTAAAATAGGCTCTATTGAGGCTGTTGAAATGACAAAGGATGCCTTGGTTGTAAGCAAGCATGCATTCAAGATAAATGATCTGATGAGGTTTTTGCATGACAAAGAATGGAAGGGTGTTGTTCTTTTGAAAGGTAATAATGAGATAGAGGAGGAGCTGGAAGGAGTTGATGATCCATTGAAAATAAATGTACTCTCACTTGAAAGCTTTCAGAATTCGTTTTATGATGGGAAGGCACTGGTAGAAATAACGAAAAAATAGTACATGAATAGTTCTGAGCGAAGATTAAAATTAATGCTGCTACTACAGCAGCCCGGGAAAAAGAAAACGGTTAAAGAGTTAGCGGATCGATTCGGGGTAAGTAGAAGGACTATATTTAGAGATTTTAATGCATTAGAGGAAATCAACGTGCCGGTTACATGGGATCGGTATGCAGGTTATGGTCTTATTGATGGTTTTAAAATTCCACCTTTAATGTTCACATCAAAAGAGTTGGCTACTATTATGGTCGGCTTGAATTTTGTGAAGTCTCAGGTAGATGAAGGTTTAGTGGAAGATGCAAAAGGAGTGGAGCTCAAAATAAAGGAAGTGCTCCCAGACGAATTGAAAGAATTCATGACCTCGTTAGAGGGCAGGACAATTGTAGATCCTTACATGAAGTTTGGGGGTAAGAAAAAGAAAGGAGGGAATTGGTATTTGATCAGTAGCGCAATTGCTCAGCAAAAAAGGCTCCAGTTTAAATACACTACAAAATCCGAAAAAACAGATATCCGAAAAATTGACCCTTACATTTTAGTTTTTTATCAGGATCATTGGAACGTAATAGGAAAATCACATCTTCGTGGAGAGATCAGGAATTTTATCCTTGAAAGTATTGATGATGTGCAGATTATAGAAGAAAAATACGCCCTAAAATCCGAAATAGACGTAGAGGGGTTAATTTTCCGATCTGAGGAGGTTTCCCATTCAATAATACTACTAGTCGAAAAATCTGAGATAGAGCGTCTTGAGGGGAATTTGCCGGCTAAAATATTTAAGAAAGAGCAGGTTGATTCTAAAAAAATTAAGGTAGAGTTTGAATTTGATAATTTGGACTATATAAATGAATGGTTGCTTCAGTTCGGGAATAAGATAAATATTGAGGGGCCTGAAAGTTTAATTGAGAAAAGAAGATCACTTCTAAAAGAGATGTTAAACTAATAATAAATCGGGGTATGGAAAATTGGATGAATTTTAAAAGCTGCACTACATCCGGATCTGATTCCGGGAATATATAACTTTTGTGATCGGTGGTGGGAATGTTGTTACTTACCTTCTCGATGCCTGAATTTTAAAATGGAAATGCTCCATGAAATGGCAGAAGAAGAAGGGATCGACCTACAAGAGTTAGACGCCAAAAATTTAGATTATCTTAGAGTTGATGATCTGAAGTAAAACACATCCGAACAATATTGCAGCTGAAACCGGGGATCATTCTACTTTAGAATGGTTAGATACTAATTATGAGATATTTAAGGAGAAAGAAAGTCTATACAGAAACCTGGTTAAAAAAAACAAAGTCACTTACTAATAATAAGGTTTTAATATTAAGTGACTTATGTAAAACATTAGGCTGGTATCACTCAATGATTCTAGTGAAGTCTAAGAGAGCTAGTAGTGGGTCTATTTGATGACTGGGAAGAGGATGAAACTGTCAGATAGTAAAAAAGGGCTTCAATTTGAAGCCCTTTTTAATGGAAATTAGTAATGAAGAGATGGTTCAGGAATTAATCCTCTCCATCTCCTTCGTCGTCTCCTTCTTCTTCATTTACCACTCTGGTTATAGCGGCTATAGATCCTTCAGAATCGAGGCGCATGATACGAACACCTTGTGTATTTCTACCCATAGTTCGTATTCCTCCACAATTCATTCGAATGACTTTTCCTTGTTCAGTAATGATCATCAGGTCATCCTGATCTGTTACTTCTTTAAGCCCGATCAGATTGCCGGTTTTGGGTGTAACCTTAAGTGTGATCACTCCTTTGCCGCCACGGGACTGTTCTCGATAATCTTCTACTTGAGAACGTTTTCCGTATCCATTTTCTGACATGGCGAGAACAGTTGCTTCATGGGTGTTTTTAATGACAACCATGTCAACGATCTCGTCATTTTTACCGAGTGTCATACCTTTTACACCAGAAGTATTTCTACCCATGTCACGAACTTCATTTTCGTGGAATCGAATGGCGCGCCCTCCTTTGTTTGCAAGGATGATCTGGCTTTCTCCATCGGTTAATTCTGCAGCTAATAAGCTGTCGCCTTCTTTAATATTGATGGCAATAATTCCATCTCTGCGAGGACGACTGTAAGCTTCTAGCGTGGTTTTCTTAACCTGTCCGCCTTTAGTAGTCATAATGATAGAGTGTTCGTTGATGTAATCCTCATCATCCAGGGTTTTAACAGGAACGAATGCCTTAATGGAATCATCTTTGTCAATGTCGATCAAGTTGACGATAGCACGACCTCGAGCCAAACGGCCACCTTCAGGAATTTCATAGACCTTCAACCAATAACACATTCCTTTTTCAGTAAAGAAGAGAATGTAATTATGTGTGGTAGCTACAAATAAATGTTCTACGTATTCCTCATCGCGGGTTGTGGTTCCCTTCATTCCTTTACCGCCTCTACGTTGGCGACGATATCCGGAAACAGGCATTCGCTTAATGAAGCCTTTGTTTGAAATAGTTACGACAACGTCTTCATCGGCGATCATATCTTCAATGCTGAAATCATCAGCAGAATGGACAACCTGAGTTCTTCGTTCATCTCCGTATCGCTTTCTCAGATCTGCAAGCTCTTCTTTAATGATAGAAGTTTGTTCGTCACGATTTGAAAGTATTTCTCGAATTTCAGCGATCTTGTCAATGATCTCTCTGTACTCACCGTCAATTTTCTCTCTTTCTAATCCGGTGAGTTTTTGTAGACGCATATCCAGGATTGCTTTTGCCTGAATATCGGTAAGGGCGAACTTGCCTCGAAGTTTAATGTTCGCTTCTTGTGGACTATCTGAGGCACGAATGGTTTTGATGACCTCATCAAGATTATCTAAAGCAATTTTGAGTCCTTCAAGAATATGAGCACGAGCTTCAGCCTGATCCAGATCGTACATAGTACGACGGATAATAATTTCTACTCGATGTTCTACATAATGATAGATCAGTTCTTTTAGATCCATCACTTTAGGACGCCCCTTAACAAGCGCAAGACTGATAACCCCAAAAGTAGTCTGCATTTGGGTGTATTTATACAACTGGTTTAGTACAACACCAGTATTTGCAGATCGCTTCAGAATAATAACAATGCGAATACCTTCACGGTCAGATTCATCTCTAACTTCAGATATATCAGTAATCTTCTCATCATTTACAAGCTGAGCTATTTTCTGAATAAGAGTACTCTTGTTAACCTGATATGGAATTTCTGTGATAACAATTTGTTCACGGTTTCCACGAAGTTCTTCAGTATTAGCTCGTGCTCTAAGCGTTATTTTTCCACGTCCGGTTTCATAAGCTTCTTTAACACCTTCATACCCATATATGATACCAGCTGTTGGGAAATCAGGTGCTTTGATATGTTGCATCAATTCCTTGATTTCAATATCAGGATTATCGATGTAAGCATTAACACCATCAATGGTTTCCGTAATGTTATGCGGAGCCATGTTGGTTGCCATACCTACCGCAATACCGGAAGCGCCGTTCAGGAGAAGATTTGGTAACATGCTTGGCAGAACTGTTGGTTCTTCCAGCGTATCATCAAAGTTGAACTGGTAGTCAACAGTTTCTTTGTTGATGTCAGCCAGCATTTCTTCAGAAAGCCGATCCATACGGACTTCTGTATAACGCATGGCCGCCGCGCTGTCACCATCAATGGATCCAAAGTTTCCCTGACCATCTACTAGCGGATATCGAAGAGAGAAATCCTGAACCATACGTACGATGGAATCATAAACGGCACTATCACCATGTGGGTGATATTTACCTAAAACCTCACCAACAATACGGGCACTTTTTTTATAATTTCTGTTATGAAGCATACCCAAGTCATTCATTCCGTACAAAATACGACGGTGAACAGGCTTTAAACCATCCCGAACATCGGGCAGGGCGCGTGAAACAATCACTGACATCGAATAATCGATGTAGGACGATTGCATTTCGTCTTCAATAGTTATTGGAATAATTTTTTCTCTGGCCATAGGTCAGCTATAAGAGTCAGTTAAAGTCTTTGAGATTAAGTTTAAATGTCGATGTTGGCATATTTAGCATTACGCTCGATGAACTCCCGGCGAGGTTCTACCTCTCCACCCATTAGGGTTGAGAAAAGTTTATCAGCTCCGGCTGCACTATCAATTGTTACTTGCTGCAGGGTGCGAGTTTCAGGATCCATGGTAGTTTCCCAAAGTTGTTCGGGGTTCATTTCACCAAGACCTTTATATCTGGAGACATCGAATTTTCTTCGCCCTTTTTTTAGCTCTTTCACCAATTTATCTCGGGTGCTATCATCCCAGGCATATTCAATATCCTTGCCCACAGTTATTCTATAAAGTGGAGGGGTAGCTATATACATATATCCCAATTCAATAAGTGGGCGCATATACCGATAGAAAAAAGTTAGAAGCAGAGTTCGAATATGGGAACCATCAACATCAGCATCCGTCATTATGATGATTTTATGATAGCGAAGTCTTTCTAAATCAAAATCTTCATCACCATGCCCAACGCCTGTTCCAAGAGCGGTAATCATCGCCTGGATCTCATTATTCTCAAGAATCCGATTGATCTTCGCTTTCTCAACATTTAGTATTTTTCCACGCAAAGGAAGAATAGCCTGAAAACTACGATTACGACCCATTTTGGCAGAACCACCCGCAGAATCACCCTCAACGAGGTATATTTCACTATGTTCAGGATCCTTAATGGAGCAATCAGCCAGTTTACCTGGGAGTCCGCCACCGCTCATAACGCTTTTACGTTGTACAAGCTGACGAGCTTTTCGGGCTGCCTCACGTGCTTCAGCTGCAAGAACAACTTTTTCGATAACTTTTTTGGCAGCCTTTGGATTTTGTTCCAAATATTCATTCAGCTGATCGTAAACTACAACCTCAACAGCACTTTGAACTTCAGAGTTACCAAGTTTGGTTTTGGTCTGACCTTCAAATTGGGGCTCTGCTACTTTTACACTTAAAACAGCGGTCATTCCTTCCCGGAAATCTTCTCCGGAAATAGAAATTTTACTGTTCGATTTTATAAGCTTGTTCTTTTCAGCATAAGATTTGAGCGACCGTGTAAGAGCTCTTCTGAAACCTGAAACGTGTGTACCACCTTCCCTGGTGTTGATATTATTAACATAGGAATGCACATTTTCAGAGAAGGAACTGTTGTAAGAAATAGCAATTTCAACAGGGACATTATCAATTTCGCCGGTAATATGAATTGGAGTATCCAGCATAGATTCCCTGTGTTCATCCAGAAAATCCACAAAATCTTTTACTCCACCTTCATAGTGATATACTTCCTTTTTAAGCTCTTCATCGTCCTCGCGCTCATCAACCAGGTCGATCGTGATCTCAGGGTTTAGGAAAGCAAGTTCACGCATACGCTCTGCAATAATGTCGAACTTAAACTCTGTGGTTTGCGTGAAGATCTCAGGGTCGGGAGTGAAGGAGATCTTAGTACCCGTTTTATCAGTTTTTCCTTTTACAGAAAGCGGAATAGTTGTTCCTCCCTTCGAAAACTCCATAACATGAATTTCACCATCTCGGTGAATTTCGGCACGGAAGTTACTTGAAAGAGCATTCACACAACTAACGCCAACACCATGCAAACCACCGGAAACCTTATAAGAATCTTTATCGAATTTACCACCGGCGTGAAGTTTAGTCAGTACGACCTCAACAGCAGGTATCCCAAGTTTATCATGGGTATCAACGGGAATTCCTCGACCATTATCAAAAATGGTCATAGAACCGTCGCTATTAATAGTTACATTTATATAGTCACAATACCCGGCAAGAGCTTCATCAATTGAATTATCTACAACCTCATTAATAAGGTGATGAAGTCCGCGCTGGCCGGTGTCCCCGATATACATTGAAGGACGTTTTCTAACCGCTTCCAGCCCCTCCAAAACCTGAATGTTAGAAGCCTTGTAGTCAGAACCTTGTTTTTTTGCCATAATTATGGAGTGATAGCTTTGTTAGATGAGTTTATTAACGCAGGAAAATAGAGCTTACACGTGCAAAATCAAAAAAAGGATAGGTATTTGTTTAAATTATTGCAGATGCGGTTTCTGGGGTAAAATTCGATTCTATAAAAAGGGCTTAAAATGTGGATAAGTTTAAAAAATGTTGATAAAAGGAATTTTCATGAGCAAAACCGTTGAAGTTTGATATTTATAGCTCTATCTTTGGTGTCTATTTTCATTATGAATTAACGGATTTAAGTATGTCGCGAAAAGACGATATTACAGGAAAAGGAGCTTTAAACGGTTACCGGTCTTCAAAGTCTAACAACAAGACAAAGCATCGCTTTCAATTGAACTTGCAAAAGCGTCGTTTTTATGTACCTGAAGAAGATCGTTGGGTAACGCTTAAAGTTTCTGCGAAAACAGTAAGAACAATCAACAAGAAGGGAATTTCTGCGGTATTGAAAGAAGCGCGGAAAAAAGGAACTCTTTTAAAAGAGGTATAGAACCATGGCAAAAGGAAACAGAGTTCAGGTTATTTTAGAGTGTACCGAAAAACCCGGTTCATCTCGCTACGTAACTACTAAGAACAGAAGAACCACCACGGAACGACTTGAACTGAAAAAGTACAATCCGGTTCTTCGAAAACACACCATCCACAAAGAAATTAAATAACCAGAATTATGGCTAAGCAACAAGCATTTGGACAAGACGCGTTACAAGCGAAGGCAGCTCACCGAAAAATGGCAAAGGTTATTATTTCTACCAAAAATGATAAGGGGAAATACGCCTACAAAGAGGTGATGATTGACCAGGATAATGTGAAAGAATTTATTCAGCAAAATAAAAGCTGATCGGAATTCATTGAAGAATAGATAAGGTTACGCAATAAACATTGTGTAACCTTTTTTTTTGATTATTTTCTGCCAAGGAGGAAACATTATGACAATTAAAGAACAGATCATTTCAGATATCAAAGAGGCCATGAAAGCCAAAGAACAGGATAAATTACTTGTTCTCAGGTCTCTCAAAGCCAAGCTGATGGAAAAAGAGATCAGCGAACGCAAAGGTGGTGAAGCAGAACTTTCTGACGAACAAGCCATCGAAGTGTTGATGAAAGCCGCCAAGCAACGGAAAGAATCCATAGAGCAGTTTGAGGAAGGGAATCGGGACGACCTTGCTGAGAATGAGAAAAAAGAACTGAAGATCATTGAAGCCTATCTGCCTGAAATGATGGGAGAAGATGAAGTCCGGAAAGTGGTAAAGGAAAAAGTGAAAGCTCTTGGCGCTTCCGGAATGGAACATATGGGCAAAGTAATGGGTGCCCTGATGGGAGAGTTGAAAGGAAAAGCCGAAGGTTCTCTCATAAGTAAGGTCGTGAAAGAAGAGCTTGAGGGATAATTCTGATGCCCATCCTGGATCTTATAATCGCAACGCCCATTTTGTATTTCTTATATAAAGGCGCCGTTAACGGTTTTGTAAAAGAGGTCCTGAACATTGTAGGTATCATACTTGCCATTTTTCTTACGTTCAATTATCTGGACGCTTTCACAGGAATCATAGCTCCGATCTTTGAGGAAGGTGCATCCTACGTTCCCTTTCTTTCTGGAGTTATTTTGTTTGTAGGAACTCTCGCAGTGGTAGCACTTATTGCATACGGAACCAAAGAATTCCTGAAAGCCGTCAAACTAAGTTTTGTCAACCGAATATTGGGAGCATCCTTCGGAGCTTTGAAAAGCGGGATGGTCGTAAGTGCAATTCTTTTACTTTTAGCAGGGTTTAATATCCCTAAAGATGAAGCCAGGCAAGATTCATATCTTTATCCTTATGTGATCTATTTAGCACCCTTTGCTTACAATGGAGTAGCACTTATATATCCCGGAGCAGAAAACTATACGGAAACGCTCAAAAAGAATATTGGGAAATATAATCCATTGGAGAACATCCCTTTTCTAAACGAATTACAAGAACAAAAAGCTAACCAAGATAATTAAATGGCATTTTTACCTGTTGAGGAGCAACTAGAGATCATCCGCCGTGGAACCACAGAAATAGTTCCGGAAGATGAACTCGTTGAAAAGCTCAAGAAATCCAGAAAAGAAAATAAGCCCCTTAAAATTAAGCTGGGCGTAGACCCTACCCGTCCTGACCTTCACCTTGGCCACTCGGTGATACTCCGAAAAATGCGGCAGTTTCAGGATCTCGGACATGAGGTAATTCTCATTATCGGAGGATTTACAGCTATGATCGGGGATCCCACCGGACAAAATAAAACTCGTCCGCCATTGACGATGGAAGAGGTTAGAGAAAACGCTGAGACCTATATCGAACAGGCGAACAGTATCCTGGATGAAAGCAAACTCACGCTCACCAATAATTACGACTGGCTTGGGGAGATGGATTTCATGGATGTCATCAAGTTATCGTCCAAGCTTACCGTTGCTCGCATGATAGAGCGGGATGATTTTTCTAAGCGGTTTGAAAATAATGAGCCGATCTCATTGCATGAATTCTTGTATCCTTTGGCGCAGGGACAGGATTCGGTCCATCTGAAATCTGATGTGGAGCTGGGTGGAACCGATCAGAAATTCAACCTTTTGGTAGGGCGTCAGCTTCAAAAAGAAGATGGTCAGGAGCCACAGGTTTGCCTGATGATGCCGTTGCTGGTGGGAACCGATGGCACTGCGAAAATGTCCAAATCGTACGATAATTACATTGGCATCAACGAGGAGCCAAATGATATGTACGGAAAATCACTTTCCATTCCCGATGATCTTATCTACACCTATTACGAATTGGTAACGGATATCAAGACCGAAAATCTTCCCGCAATGAAGGAGAAAATTGAAAACGATCCGAGAAACGCCAAGCATGATCTGGCGTTCACCATCGTGAGAATGTATCACGGAGAAGCGGCCGCCAAAGCAGCCAAAGAACACTTCGAGAAAACTGTTATCAATAAAGAAGTTCCTGATGATGCTCCTGAGTTTGCTTTTGAAACCGGCGTAGAATTACGGTTGTTGGATATTATTTCTGAAACTGGATTCACCTCCAGCAATGGAGAAACCAAGCGCATGATGAAGCAGGGCGGTGTCAGCATTGATGACAAAAAAATCACCAACAAAGGCTATTCCATCACCTTTAAAGCTGGCGATGAATACACCCTGAAAGTTGGAAAACGAAATTTTGGAATTATAAAAGCGAAATAAGCAGTTGATCAAAATTAGTTCGTACAATGTAAACGGAATTCGTGCAGCTCACCGAAAAGGCTTTACCGACTGGGTAGAGGAAAGTGATCCTGATATCATCTGTATTCAGGAATTGCGGGCGTTGGAAAAACAGATTCCCAAAGCCATCAAAGAGCTGGAATACCACGAGGCCTATCACGTGGCGGAAAAAAAGGGATATTCGGGAGTGGCAATCTACTCCAAACAGGAACCGCTGAAAGTGGAAGAAGGTATTGGCGAAGACTGGATCGATGCAGAAGGTCGGGTGATAATGACGGAATTTGAGAAATTCAGAGTTTTCAGTATCTATGCCCCTAGTGGCACCACAGGAGACATTCGCCAAGACATGAAAATGGATTTTTTGGATAAATTCATTCAATTTGGAGAACGGTTCACCCAAGATGAAAAGCCGACGGTTTTTTGTGGAGATTTCAATATTTGTCATACCGAAATTGATATCCACAACCCAAGCAAACAGCACAAAACCTCCGGATTTTTAGCCGAAGAACGCCAATGGGTCACTGATTTTCTGGAAAGAGGCTATGAAGATGTATTCCGAAACCTTCATCCCGGAAAAGAAGATCTGTACAGCTGGTGGAGTTACCGGGCGGCCAGTAAGGAGCGAAATAAAGGCTGGAGGATCGATTATCATCTGGCGACACCTGAATTAGCAAAAAAGGCCGTTAATGCCGAAATTGAGATGAAATGGGATCTGTCGGATCATGCGCCGGTGACTATTACGTACGAATTATAACGAACGATAGCCTTGTACTTGAAGTTATTCGGGTAGCTTAAAACTGAGATTATGGGAACACATTTTAAAGGAAATAAAGAAGTTCAGAAAACGCTGAATGCGTTCATCAAGCTCACCCGCGCAAGTGAAAGTGTAAACGGCCGGTTGGCCCGACATTTATCCGATGCCAATCTCACCGTCAGTCAATTTGGGACACTGGAAGCCTTGCTTCATCTTGGTCCGCTAAATCAAAGAGAGCTTGGGCAGAAACTGCTGAAAAGCGGAGGGAATATCACGCTGGTTATCGATAACCTTCAAAAAAACGGGTTGGTAGAAAAGAAAACCGATCCCAGCGATCGACGTGCTGTCATCATTTCACTCACCAAAAAAGGACGGGATTTTATCGAAGATTTCTTCCCTCAGCATCTTGAAAAGATCAAAGAAGAATTCTCTGTTCTTACCACTGAGGAAAAAGAGCAGCTGGCCAATATTTGTAAAAAGCTCGGAAAGAAACCCGAGGAAGAATAGCTCGGCACGAATTCAGATGGTATTTAGCGCAGATTTTCCCGGCTGAATTGCAGTTCAGGTTTTTAAATGTTACTCTTTTAGTGAACGGAATTTCTGACTCAAAGAAATCACATTATGCTGATTGGTCTCATTTCTGACACCCACGATCACGTCCCAAACATCAAAAAAGCCGTAGCTGAATTCAAAAAGCGAAAGGTAGATCTGGTGCTGCACGCCGGCGATTATTGCAGTCCCTTCACCATCCCCGAATTTGAAGGCCTGAACCTGAAAGGCATCTTTGGTAACAACGATGGCGACAAATACCTGCTCATCTCAAAATTCAATGAAATTGGAGCCGAAATAGCGGGCGATTTTTTAAAAGTGAAAGCTGGTGGACTGTTGATCGCGCTTTACCACGGGACGTACGCTGAAATTACAGATTCTCTGTGTCACTCGGGTAGATATGATATTGTGGTAAGCGGCCATATCCATGAACAAGTAAACCGCGTGATTGACGAAACAATGCACATCAATCCCGGAACTGCGCATGGATTCGGTGAAGAAGCAAGCATCGCATTTTTGGATACGGAAACAAAAGAAGTGGAATTTGTAACACTTAACTAATGTGATTGCGGAATTTTAATAGTCCTTGAGTGTCTTCCTGAGCGTTTTCAATGGTGATTAGGATTACGCGACCCCGACTTCTCGGGGCAAAGGTTGAATTACTGAATTGTGTTTTACGTTGAGATCCTTCGCGTTAGGCAAGTTCTCATGGCAGATATTTGATGCGCTCAGGATGACAACTTTAAAAATATTAACAACTGGTAAAATAGCACACATGTTTAAACAAATTGAAGTTAATATAGGCGGGAAGTCCAAAGAGCAGAAAATTGTAAATGTGCTGCTTACTTTGGCAACAGGAATTCTTACGCTGATCTTCCCCAATTTCCTCTACCTGATCGCCGGAGGTTATTTGTTGGCACTTGGGTTGATGTTTATAGCATTCCGATTTCCGGGAGGCGTAGCGGCTTTACCTATTGTAGCCGGAATTTTGATCTTCATTTTTCCGGAATTGATTCCATTTACTTTTGCCGGTTTCCTGGGTTTATTTGGGCTGTTGATGCTCTTTGGACTATCTCTGAGCGTATTAGGAATAATTACTCTCATCATAGCGATAGGAATTATAATGAATCCCGATTCGGTGGCCTATTTTATAGCATTCTTTATGCTGACCTACGCAGTTTCCAACCTCATTCAATTTTACAAGCAGTGGAAGAATAAGGGTCCTAAAGAAAAAGGAGATGGGGAAATAGTTATTGAGTAATCAGTAGAGAGAAAGCATCAGGAAATACAATCGTTGCCAAAAGAGCAGTTTTGTGCCAAGCGATAAAAGTCTTGTCAGTACAAAATATCCTCAAGTCTGAAGACTTGACCTGCTAATGCTTTTCAGTCACCGCGTTCGCTCAAGACTGAAAAAATCCATAAATACTGTAAGAGAAATCACCCATCAAAAATCGATAATCATCAATCACGATTAACCGCTTCATAAATAAAATAGGGCGGGATGTTCTTCCAGCAGAATTCGGTAGTGAAGTTTCCAAAAGCCTCGTTGAGTGGATCCTTTAAGTGGCCGGAAGTTTGGTAAGCCAGAAAAGAGCCTTCATCCCGAAGCACCTGTCTGGTTTTAGAAAGAATATCGATCTTCATATCCCAGTCAAAGAAAGAGAACGGAATTCCGGACACCACATGATCCACATTCCCAAGGGTGTCATCAGGCAGGAGTTCAATGAGGTCTTCCACGGATTCATGAAAAACGGTAAGACGGTTGTCGTCAATTTTGTTTAACAGGTCGGCAAAATTATCATTGGTTTCGAAAACGAAGAGCTTGGCGTCTGGCCGCATTTGTTTAAGAAAATGATTGGTGAAAACCCCGGTGCCGCCGCCATACTCAACAATCACATCCGTAGTGGCGAAATCGATATGTTCGCAGAGTTTGCGAATACAATATTTTGAAGATGGAGTAATAGATGCAACATCTTTATCGGTTGCAAATGATTTCAAAAACTCGATCGTGCCTTTCATGAATTGTGTATTTGTTTAATGATTGAATAGTTAACAGAGGCATTATATCAATAAAAAAAGAATATCCATTAACCAGCTATAGTTCGTCTTCTAATTGTGCAATTTGATCGCGGATGCGTGCAGCTTCCTCAAATTCCATATTCTTGGCCGCTCTGTACATCGTCTCACGCAGATGCTCGATCAGCTTATCCTTACTCTCGAAGGTCACTTCCTTCATGGCCGGACTCGCTTTATACTGAATGCCATCCTCCGCCACTTTGATAACCTCAAGCGCTTCATCATCGGTTTGCTCGTCTTTCTGTCCAAAGTCAAAGCTTTGGCTTGAAATGAGACCGGGATCAACAAGCGGTTTCAGTTCCTTCTTAATGGTTTCGGGAGTGATACCGTGCTTCTCGTTGTATTCTTCCTGAATCTTGCGCCGTCTGCGGGTTTCCTCAACTACTTTTTCTATGCTTTTGGTTCTTTTATCTGCATACAAAATAGCTTTTCCGCCCACATTTCGAGCTGCACGGCCAACGATCTGAAACAGCGAAGTCTCAGAACGGAGAAACCCTTCTTTATCAGCATCCATAATGGCTACAAGACTGAGCTCAGGAATATCGATTCCCTCACGCAACAGGTTAATACCCACCAATACGTCAAAATCACCGCGCCTGAATTTATACAAAACTTCGATTCTTTCAAGGGCATTTAATTCACTGTGCATATATGCCGCATTGATGTTGAGATTTTTGAGGTATTCACTCAGCTCTTCACTCAAACGCTTGGTTAGGGTGATGACCAGAACGCGCTCGTTCTTCTCAATTTTCTCGCGGATCTCGCCCAATAGGTCATCCACCTGATTTTCCAGAGGGCGAATTTCGATCTCCGGTTCCATCAACCCGGTTGGGCGGATAATTTGTTCAGTATATACACCCCCTGACTTTTCCAATTCATAATCTCCGGGTGTGGCACTTACAAAGATCACCTGATTGACTAATTGCTCCCACTCATCAAAAGTAAGCGGTCGGTTATCCATGGCAGAAGGGAGGCGGAATCCATGTTCTACGAGTTCCACTTTTCGGGATCGGTCACCGCCGTACATAGCTGAAATTTGGGGAATAGTCTGGTGGCTTTCATCTACAACAACAAGATAATCATCCGGGAAATAATCGAGCAGGCAATACGGCCGCTCCCCCGGTTTACGAGCACTCAGATAGCGCGAGTAATTCTCGATCCCGGAGCAATAGCCGATCTCCTGGATCATCTCAATATCAAAAAGCGTTCGCTGTTCAATACGTTTGGCTTCAAGAAACTTTTCTTCGTCGATAAGCACCTTCTTGCGCCACTCGAGTTCTTCACGGATCTGCTCAATGGATTTCTCCAGCCGCGATTTTGAGGTTACATAATGCGAAGCGGGATACACCCGAAATTCATTCACACTTTCGTTGATGGTGCCGTCATTCACATCAAAAAGCTGTAGCGATTCGATCTCATCACCCCACTGGGTAATGCGTAAGCCTTCATCAGAATAGGCGGGATATACATCGATCACATCACCCCGAACACGAAAAGTTCCGCGCTTGAAATCCAGATCATTTCGGTTATAGTGAAGGTCTACCAGATCGTACAAAATGGTGTTTCGCGGAATATCTTGGCCAACCTCCAAATTCAGGATCAGCTTTTCATATTCAGATGGAGAACCGATACCGTAAATACAACTCACCGAAGAAACGATGATCACATCACGCCGACCGGAAAGCAGCGAGCTTGTGGCCCGTAGCCGCAAACGCTGAATCTCTTCATTAATAGAAAGATCCTTTTCAATGTATTTATCCTGAGAAGAGAGGTAGGCTTCGGGCTGATAATAATCGTAATAGGAAATAAAAAACTCAACGCGGTTTTCGGGGAAGAAATCACTAAGCTCGCGATACAACTGAGCCGCAAGCGTCTTGTTGTGACTCATCACCAGCGTAGGCTTCTCCACATTCTCTATGGTGTTGGCAACGGTACGCGTTTTTCCCGAACCGGTTATTCCCAGCAGAGTCTGAAATTTATCACCGGCCTGAAGTCCTTCAGTGAGTTCTTCAATAGCTTTGGGCTGATCGCCCGCGGGTTCGTAAGGAGAGTGAAGTTTAAATTGGCTCATAAATAGCTTTTAAAGGTACAAACTGTGATGTAACTTAGGAAACGATATTTGTTTAATAAACAACGCATCATTAATCTCGCTAATCACAAAACAGGAACATATAATTATCATTCCTTAGGATGGCAGTTAATGGAAATAGTTATTGGTTAATGGTGTTGTTTCAACCGATTAACCAATACACCAATAATAATTAGCAAAGCTCCATGTCCCACCGACATAAAGAATTAGAATCGCCCCGGCAGCGCATCGACGAAATTGACGCACACATCCTCGACTTATTGTCTGAGCGGGGTGAAATTGTTCGGGATGTGATCAAACGAAAAGTTGAGAACCAGCTTCCGGTTTTTGTGCCCAAGCGCGAAGAAGAAAAATCAAAAGCTTTTAAAGAGCTGGCCAGGTCCAAAGGCATAGATCCGGATTGGGCTGAAGATTTTTTACGGATGATCATGACGGCCTCACGTGCAACCCAATCCCAGGAAAAATTTCCCATCGCAACTACCGAGCCTAAGCATATTTTGTTCATTGGGGGTGAGGGCGGAATGGGAAGCCTTTATAAACGAATGGCCCAACAAACGGGGCATGTCACTTATTCCATTGATAAAAGTAACTGGTATGAGCTTGAAGAGTGGGCTCCAAAACTAGATATGGTGATCGTCACGGTTCCCATCAAAGTGACGGAGAGTGTGATAGAACGCCTGACCGGCCGGCTTAAGCGGGAAACGATCCTGGCAGATTTCACCAGTAATAAATCGGCTCCAATTGAAGCGATGCTGGAAGCGCACGAAGGCCCCGTGGTAGGGTTGCACCCTATGCACGGACCAGATGTACAAAACCTCTCCAAACAGCTCATGGTTTTTTGTGATGCCCGTGGCGGTGAACATGCCTTGTGGTTCGTAGAACAGTGCAGGCTGTGGGGCATGCGGGTGATCGAGGCCGATCCCGGAAAACACGATCACGTGATGCATCTTGTGCAGGGGTTGCGACACTTTGTAGCTTTACTCCACGGTTCTTTTATGGAAGAGTATGACCTGAATCCCAGTGATATGCTCGATTATTCTTCGCCCATCTACCGGGCCGAACTGATGATGACCGGCCGAATTTTTGCTCAGGATGCAGAGTTATACGCCGATATTGTTTTTGCAAACAAGGAGCGCAGGGAACTGCTGATGAAGTTCTTCAATCATCACCAGAAACTAGCTAAACTGGTAGAAGAAAACGACCGGGAAGGATTTGTTAAAGAATTTGAAGGCGTTACCGATTTCTTCGGAAAGTTTGCCACTCAGGCACTTGAAGAAAGCGGATACTTAATTAATAGGCTTGCCGATCGTTTTGCCTAAAATGTGTTTTATTGAATGGGATTACAGATATTAAAACAAAAGATTAACTATGAGATCATTATGAAGAAAATATGCTACACACTGGTGCTGTTTATCGCACTTTCAGGGATCACAAATGCACAAGCACAATTCACTTTAAATGAACCGGCCAAAGTGCAGAAAGGTACAGAAGGGGGAACATTTTACTTTACCGTAAATGAAGAGTTGTTCTCAAATCCTGATTTCAAAGAAGGGGCAGAATTTGTGTTTAATACGGGGCGTGAAAACCGGGGGTTTATACTTACAAGAAAGAGCGAATTCATACCCGGCTATATTTCCATTATTGCAGCAGATAAAGAAACTGGAGAAAACGTATTAGCTACGACCTATCATCGCGGCAAACTGAACGGTTTATTTCATCGCTCGCATACCGAAGCAAAAAAGATAGCCTTTGATTCGGAGTCAGGGATGAATGTGTTGAAGAAAAATGTACATCAGGCCGGAGAAGTTCTTGCCTGTGGAGTTGGTGGGGATGAACACCTTGCACAAATGAATCACTCCAAAAAAGGCTCACAAAAGCGTACTAAAACGGCGGGATATTCAATTTCACCTGCAGCTCCTTTAAATACCGGATTAGATGACGAAATTACCATCGATCTGTTGATCCTGTATACAAATGCGGCAGAGACTTGGGCCTCAACTTCAAATCATGGCGATATTAACGGAGTGATCGCTCAGGCCATGAATCTCTCTCAACAAGCCCTGGATAACAGCGAGGCGAATATTGAGTTACGATTGGTTCATTCCTATAAAACTCCATATGATGAAACCAGCGATGACGCAGAAGATTCTGACGAACGACTAAACCGCCTCACTCAAAATGATGCTGACCCTATTTTTGAAGGAACCGCATACAACGGTCATATGGAGGAAGTGCATGATCTGCGAGATCAATATGGAGCCGATGTGGTTTCTATGTTTGCACGGATTAGCGACACCGGTGGACTTGGATGGAGGCTGGGAAGCAGTGGCGGTAATGCATATCAGGCCTTCAATTTAAACCGAGTACAGCAGGTGGCAGATAACTATACGCTTATCCATGAAATTGGCCACAACATGGGGAATGATCACGCCAGAACCCAGCTGGAAGCCCAAGCCAGTGGAGGGGGAGGATTGTTTCAGTACTCGGTTGGTTTTCAGAATGAATCGGAAGGTTTTCATACCGTGATGGCCTACGATGAAACACAGAACGGTACACGTTTAACGGAAATTCCCTATTTCTCCAGCCCCGATCTCAGCTATCAGGGAAATCCGTTAGGGACCAATGATTCTGTTACTCCGGAACACAGTGCTTTAAGTATGCGTCAGATCAAACGGACCATTTCCTATTACAGGCCAACTGAAGTTGATGCTCCTGCAGCTGAAGCCGGCACCGACCGTGTTGAAGTTGAAATGAACCGCGAAGACCAGCTGACGGTACCGGTCAGCATTTCAAACAATGGCGACAGCCCGCTTACCTGGGTCGCTGATTTTTCTTTCCCGGGTAATAGTGTAAGTAAGAGCAAAGCTGGTTTTGATAAAAAACCGGGACCATTCAAGCCGGTTGAATCTATTGCAATGACCCGACAGCCAGCCAATTACTCTGGGCTGATGCAGGGGAAAGAGTTTCGCACAAAAATGAATGAGGAAATAATATACAGCACCTCATTCGAAAGCAGCGAAGGCTTCTCAGTGAATACGTTTTCAGGAATTGAGGAATGGCGGGCACTTTCTGATTCCGAATTCGAAATTTCATCTGAAAATAGTAATTCAGGTAATCAGCATCTTCGTGTCACCTACAACGATGGGGAGACGGTGTTTATAGGATCTCCATTTTTTGGATATCGAACCCTTGGTACCTATGAGGTTAACATAGATTTCTCTGTTTCAGATACAGAAAATGAAGTGTATGATTTTTACCTCTTTGATGGAAAAACAGGCGGATACACGAGTGGAGTGATCATAGCCGGAGGGTCGATCTATTATTTTGATGCGGATGAGAATGGCGGGGTTACAAATTTTGGAGGCAGAGAAACCATCAATGTCGATCAATATTACAATTTGAGAATTGTGTACAATGCTAACAATGAGTCTATAGACTATTATTTAGACGGCACGATGGTGTACGAAGCTGACTATATGCAGGGCTACACACCAGGAGTTATTCAGGTATTGAGCAGAAATAATCTGGCGGGATCGTATATGGATGTTGATGACATTGAGATCAAGAAAGTACATGTGCCCTATGAGTGGTTGCAGCTTTCCGACATGACTGGAGTTATTGAGCCGGGAAGTTCTTCCGATATTGACCTGGAGTTCACCACAGAAGGAGTGGAGGCCGGAGTTTATGAAACTATATTAACGGTGCGAACCAATCAGCCGGAAAATGAGCTGATCGAAGTTCCTGTAACACTAACGGTCAACCAGGCGGTTTCTAATGAGAAGGAAGATCAACCCAGCTCCATCAACCTGAGCCAAAATTATCCAAACCCGTTCAATCCGGTGACGACCATCAGCTATAGTTTAGATGAGGCCCGGGAAGTTAGCCTGGATGTGTTCAACATGCAGGGGCAAAAAGTGGCTACCGTTATGGAAGATCAAACGATGTCGGCCGGAGAGCATTCCGTTTCTTTTGATGCATCAGCACTATCAAGCGGAGTGTATATGTATCGCTTACGATCTGCATCACAAACCGTCACCAAACAAATGGTTCTCATTAAATAAGATGGACATGAAAAACACTTTTGTACATAGCATTATAATTGCCAGCATTTTTTTAACAGCTGTGGCATGCGGTTCATCTGAGAAAGAGAATGAACCCGAGAAAGTAGCCTCAGATATCACCGAGCAAAAGTTAACTGCCGATCATATTTATATTGAAGTTTCGCCAAGCGACCTGGGTTCAGTGAAGAAGGGAGATGAAATTAATTTGGCAGCAGAAGATACCTCGATGTCCTTCACCCTGACTATTCGCCGCGTATCTGAAGCGGTGAAGGGAATTAAGTCGATCTCAGCATATGTAGATGATTCAGAAACAGGACAGGCCGCGCTCATTTTCAGGGGCGGAAGGCTTTCCGGGCAGATCGATATTTTTGATCAGGATCTGCGATATAGCGTTGCCTTTGATACTGCTCAGGGAGCTTACTATCTGCAGCAAGTCAATAAAGACAGCCTGGATGTTTTACAGGGAAGCAAACCCCTGACACCCGATAATAAGACGATAGACAATTAGCGATAGAAGTTAAAGCACCCAATCACTATTTCACTCCTCTAAATCTCCTTTCATCCGGCTGAAGCGTAAGGCGCTTATCATCCAGTTGGGGAGGTTTTTCCGGGGATCGCGCTTGGTCATATCGATATACCAGCCAATTTTTTTGATGATCGGCACTTTATGCGTTTCCACAAACTCGATGAGTGTTCCGTCGGGATCTTCTACATAGGTAAAACGACCTGCGGCTTCGCCCATGTCAAAGCTGTTGGCAGAATCTACGGTGAAGGGAAATCCTTTGGATTCCAACTCTTCTTTTAAAGCATCCATGCCCTGCACATCAAAACATAAATGGATGAAACCGAGATCACCCCAATAGCGGTCTTTGAAGATCTTGCGGGGTTCACGGTCTTTTACTTCGATCAGCTCAATTTCGGTGGGACCAAACATTGCGCTAAATCCACCCTTTCTTGGTTTGGAATGTCGGAGTAACACCCTGCGATATTCATCACTGCCACCCGGTAAGCCTTTGAAACCGGAAAAAGCACCCGTTTCATCAAAAACAACCTCATCGTAACCCAGCACTTCTGAATACAATTTTCGGGAGGCCTCAATATCCGTAGAACCAATGACTGCTCCAACCACCCCACCGGTAGAAGCAGGCGTTTTTGTTTTGAAGAAATCCAGTCCCTTTACCACCTGCCAGATATTTCCATAAAGATCTTTGACGAAGAAATTATACTCCCCGGCAGGATTTTTCTCTAACGGGGTGATGACATCCAGTCCTTCTGCTTTCATCTCCTCAAAAGTCAGCGGTACATCAATAGATTTTATTTTTCCGCAGTTGATGCCGAGGTCGCCCATCTTGATATCAAAATCGGCAGGTTGCGGTTCGCGAGAGGTATATTGCCATATCTCAAATCCGCCGCCGCCTTTCATATTCAGAGTGAGAATGGCGGTTCGGTCATGGGGTTTACCGCCGGTATAAGGAAGCATCAGCTCAGCGGTAGCCGCATCTTCAAACATTTTAATATCCATCCCAAAATGCTTGCGATACCAGTTGGTGGCTTTATACACATCAGGAATTCCGATTCCAATTTGCTGAATGCCGGCAATGACTTTTTCCATAGATTTTAAGCGTAAAATGAATGAGGTTTAACCGGCGCCAAGGTACGTTTTTTTGATAAGCGAAGAAAAAGAGGAAATAGATAAAAAATCAGCGAATATCCGTAGAATCTGCCTCATCCGTGTTCCATTCAGCAGCTTTATTCGAAGAAACCGTCTTCAGAAACTCCTTAAAGCTATCCGTGTCATATTTGGCCATGCCCTGATGTTCCATCACAATGTCGCCCTGTGGAGAGATGACATACGTGGTGGGGACAACGGAAGAATCATACACGCGCGGCTTGGCGATCACCGAATACACTGGAAACGTAAATCCTTTTCGCTCTGTAAAATCCCATGCTTTTTGGGGATCCTGATCCAGTGAGGCCATCACGAATACAATGTTCTCATCATCTTTAACATCATCATACAAACGCTGGATGTTTGGCATCTCGGCAATGCAAGGCGGACACCAGGTTGCCCATAAATTCATGAAAATGGTTTTACCCTCAAATTCGGAAAGGGAAGTGCGATCTCCATCTATAGTGAGCAGCGGCATGTTGTAATCGGCTTGGGCGCCATGCATAACTGATTCGTCGGTATCCGGCTGCATAATGCCGGTGTAAAGCAACACGCTCTGCATCTTCCCGATCACCTCAGTGTGATACCCGGTGGCATATAACCCCGCCCCGATCACAAAAATGACGCTCCACTGAATGAGCTCTTTCTTGAGGGAGGATTTCTTAGATGTAGATTTAGATTCTTTGGAATTCATACAATAAAGGTAAGCTTAAAATGAACAAGTAAGCAGACTTGTAGTAACAGGTTAATATCGACGGAGCTAAATAAAACTCGCGATCTCCTCCAGCGACTTCTTCGAAATATCCGGCACTTGTACACCATCTTCAGGATAGCCAACCACCAACAACAAAAACGGTTTTTCGTGAGAAGGCCGCCCCATAATTTCATTCAAAAAACCCATGGGACTTGGGGTGTGGGTCAGCGTTGCCAGTCCCGCATTATGCAAAGCAGTGATCAAAATTCCGGTGGCAATTCCCACCGATTCCTTTACGTAATAATGCTTCTCTTTTTCGCCGTTTTCATCAATCTTATAGCTTTGGGCAAAGATGCCGATCAGGTATGGGGCTTTTTCGAGGAAGGGTTTGTGTTCATCGGTGCCAAAGGGTTGAAGGTCTTCCAGCCAGTCTTCGGGGGCGCGGCGGTTATAGAATTCCTGTTCTTCTTTTTCAGCTTCAACGCGGATCTTTTGTTTCACTTCAGCATCACTTACCACCACAAAATGCCACGGTTGTTTATTGGCTCCATTTGGAGCGGTTCCCGCCGCCATCAGACAGTTCTCAATTATTTCCAGGGGAACGGGTCGGTCTGAAAAATCCCGAACCGTTCGTCTTTTTTTAACGAGTTCATAAAAACCTTGAGCCCGCTTTTTCATTTCTTCGACAGGGTGTTCTTCGTAATCGGTATGTGGGATGAAATTGGGTTCGGACATGTGAACTGTGACTTTAATTTTCTATTTGTATTCAAGTCTGAAGACTTGAATTACTACAACTTTTCAGTCTCCGCAATCGCTCAAGACTGAAAAGATCTTTGGGGCTAATTTGTGACTTCAAGCCCAAGGTGATTTAGTTAAAACTGATCACTTAAGAAGTTAAAGAATCGGCCTCAGAAAAAAGGGCGTAAAGAAGGTGACGAAAGGAAAATTACTCCACCACGGAGCCTTTTGCCAGCCACCAGGGATAAACCTCGACCACCAAACGACCGGCCTTCACCATTGGGTCGTTTTCAGCATATTCTCGGGCTTCTTCAATAGTGGCGACATTGTATACCGAAAAACCACGGATATCGCTGTCACCGCCACTGGCTCCGTTTAGGTTGATGATGCCTTCTTCATACAAATTTCCCAAATAAGCCAAATGTTCTTGTTGCAGCTTCAAGGCTTCTTTTTCTGATTGACTACGTTCAGGCCCGCTTTTCAGGAATACGATGAAATACTGCTGCATGGTCATTTTTTCGCCGGCCCATTCGTATTCAAAAGTCTGAGGCTGAGCAGCGGAGTCGGCTTCCTGGGCAAGTGCGGGAACAGACATCAATGCAAAAAAAGAGCACAACAGAAATACAGCAGGTTTCATAGGGTGAATAAAGTTTCGTGGACAAATATGTTGAGTGGCAAAGATATCAATTAAACCGGATATAGGCTTCCGGATTTACGCGCTTCCCATCTTTCCAGATCTCGAAGTGTAAATGAACGCCAGTAGATGTTCCCGTATTTCCGGCTTTGCCGACTACATCGCCTTTTCGAATTCGATCTCCTTCCTTTACTTTTATACGACTCATATGAGCATAAACGCTTTCAAATCCACCGGCATGTTTAATGCGAACCATTTTTCCGTAGCCTCTGCCTTTTCCGGCTTTCACCACAATTCCTTTTTCGGCGGCATAAATATTATCCCGTAAACCAGCATCCAGGTCTACGCCCTGATGTACACTGTTCCAGCGGGGGCCATATGGTGATGTCACGAAAGTCTTATCCATCGGTTTCTTAAAATCCACATCCGACAAACGCATCAAGGGCGGGAGGTCCCGGTCTCGGTTTTTCTTGCGTGCGGGACGATTCCAGGGAATGGAGATTGAAACGCCCACAGAAAATGAAATGGGATTCATATCAAATGAGCGAAAGGCTGGATTTTCGTTGAAGCTGCTTTGTGGAACAATATCCTGGGGCAGAAAATTGGTTTGGGTCACTTCAAACTGAAGCCGTAAAAAGTTCAACAGATAATATTTGATTCCCCCGGTAAAAGAAGTTGTGAGTTTTGAGGCGGGTTCAACGGGTTCAACCCAAAAGAATTCGCCATTTCTGTCGGTGGCCTTAATACTGAAATCGTGGACAGATCCTACTTTTACCCCACCATAAACGCCCCATTTGGGCCACTGAAGTCCGGCAATAGCACCCAAATTAAGCTGCCCGAAATTCACCGGGCCACCGATCAGCATTTCCTGTTCGTTATGCAGCAGATACTCCAGCTTTCCCCCTACATAAAATCGGTAGAACAGATACCGCTCCAGCTCAATTTCCAGCATACCCTTAGAAACCGCATTAATTTCACCCTGATACAACTGATTGGGGACATAATTGAAACCCACACTTTGAATTCCATAACCTGCAGATAAACGCCAATCCTGGGAAGAAACTGTTGGCGATGAAAAAATGAACAAGCTCACAAAAAAAGAAAACCCAATAAAAACCGTAGATGTTTTTGTACCCATCAAGCCGGAAGTGAAGTTGCAAAATTAATTTTGCCAAACATGTCCATAAAACGGCTAATCTGCAACTATTTTGTTGTTTTGGGTGAAGTTGATCCAGTCTTTTTGCTCATTCAGCCGTTCCAGATATCGATTCCGGAGGTCTAAGCTGGACACCGATGTAAGCCATTTTTTTGCGCAATCTATATTCCCTGACCAGGCTAATTCATGAATGGCTGCTTCATAGACATCAAACCAATCGGGGTGAAAAGAATGGTTGGCTAAAAGCAGAGCGTATTGATGAATGCGTTCAGAATTTTGCTCCTGAAGGGCTTTATTAAGCGAAAGCATTTTATTGGGGAGATTCAGGTTTTCAAGAGAAAGGCTGTCGGGAAAAACATTCTGAAAGCGCCGTTCTACATGGTAATTCCACTGAATGCTATCTTCCCGGAGCTCCAGTGTGTAATTGAAATTGCGGGCATCAGAATGTTGAATATCTGGCGCGATGGTTTGCAAAAGCGAATCTGCTGAAGCAAAACCACGACTCAAAAACAGCGCATCGGCTTTGAGCACTTGCAAAGTCAGGAGCGTGTCGTTTGGAGTGATGGCATTGGTTGCCTCTTCATACTTTTGCTGATGAAGCTGAGTCCGTGCCCATTCGTCTTTCACCAACCCATTTTTTGGGGTAATGTGATGGAGCTTGTCTAAAACCTGATGTGCCGATGTCGTATCCCGATCTGCAAGATGAAAGCGATAATCATCCCAAAGTTGAAGCTCTTGTGTAATAGAATGCGGACATTCCTTCTGAAAAAGAGAGCGCTGCGCAAAAATGAATTCCGAAACCTGCTGGTCTACAGAATCAAGTTCCGTTTGTACTAATGCCTGATGCCAGCCTGAAATCAATTCCTCAAATGAAGTGCGATAGGCCGATTCAAAATCAGCTCCTGCGTATATTTTTTTCAAGGGTTGAACCGGGAATTCATTCAGTAAATATTCCACAAAAGAACCGGCGGTGGTATAGCTGATGGCCCCGGCACTCCCATAAAATCCCCAAAAAGAAAGGCTGGATCTCATTTCCTCTGCCGAAGGAAAAGGCTTTTCCGCGGCCACAATTTGGTGGAGTGTTGATCGAGGTGAGGCATCTTTGGCAATTCCTTCTGCCAGACCTTCTATCAATCCAATGCTCCAGCTGCCGTTGAATAGATTATTCCCAAATTGCTTGGAGATCACGTGGACGAGTTCATGTTTAAGGACTCTATCCAGTTGCTGTTTGGCAATGTGAAGCTGATCTTGCTCCAGCCAAATGGGAACATAGCTGGTGAATTTGGCTCCGGTGATCTTCTTTTTTTGCCAGGCGTGAGCATATAAATAAGATTCGATCTTTCGCCCTTCCGGCCATTCGATCTCCAGAATTTCAGTGATCTGTTGAAAGTGAAATTCGTGTCGGGCCGACCAATATTCGATCTCGTCTTCCGAATAGAATTCATCATCATAAAAAAGCTCAAAATGTTCGGTTTGATGATCTCCGACAAGCTGTGCCTGAATGGTTTCAGTGGGACTTATAATGCCGGCCTCATCCAAATTCAGGTAGCTGAACATTAGGGAGACGAGTGCAAGTGCGGTAATCAGCTTGGTTTGCAGGTTTTGGCTCCAGTTGGGAATGATCCACAGCAAGATAATCCATAGAAAAGTGAGCCAGCGGAAGTAGAAAAAGGAACCCGTTAGTGAAACCGATTCATCATAGATCGGCCCCGGCCAAAGTCCCCATACGTGATTATAGAAATATACTTGTGGAAAGGAGAAAAATTCCAGGACCCAAATTCCAAACGCACAAAAAAGAAGAATTAAGATGGTTATGAGCTTTGGAGCTGGAAGTTTGAACTCGCGTATCAATCGACCAATGGCCGTTCCGAAAAAAGCACTTGGAAAGGGAATGAAGATCCAGAAGCCAACGCCATCCAAAGTCAGACATCCGGAGATCAAAGCAAGAATAAAAAGTGGAATGGCTGCGAGATAGATCCGCCCAAGAATTCGCAGGGTCTCAAAGAAATCATTCTTGAATGAAGATGCTGACCGAATGCCTGCCCAAAAACATCCAATGGTTCCCGCCAGTATGGCCGACTCAAAATGAAGATCACGCAAAAGGGGAACTGGCAGTAACGCCAAACCGAACAGAACCGGGAGAATATAGTTGAGTTTCTTTTTCAAGAGCTGTGATTGAATGATGACTAAGTTAATGAGAAGTTGGTATAAAATTACCACTTCATATCGGTCTTCTGGAATCTATTTTGACGCATCAGAATGGAGAACGGGAAAGTTAATTCAGCCAGTCAATGTTGTAACGAATGATCATCCCCGATTCCCGCACACCGGTGGATTGAATCTGATACAAGTAATCATTCTTGATGATCAGGTCTTTTGGGTGCCATGCAGCTCGCTGTCTTTTTTGCCCTTTTAGATTAAACGTAGCAACAGGCTCAAAGTCATCATCAACTACATACCATGTAAACAGAGAGTCGCTTTCGGTGATGGTTGAGATCCAAAGACGATTTTCAGCATCGGTATGAATACGGTGTACGGCCGGCCAGCTTGCAGGAATAGTTTCTTCTTTCAACGCCTCAATCCGTTTTTCATAATGAGCAATATCGTAGGCTTCTTCTTGGGTAAGCGTGATATTTTGGAATGGCATATATAAAGCCCGTTGATACTGTCCGGTTTCATCAAACTGTTTGATCAGAACTTCCTCGTTCCAGTTTGAATACAGCTTGTTTTCTTCAAAAATAGCCAATTGGGAAGAGCGTGTAAACGGAAGCGCAAAAGGCAAGGGGATAGTAAGATTACCTCCTTCTGTGATATTGAAAAAAGTGAAAGCCCTAATCCTCCAAAAGGGTTCGGAGGAAATATGTCCTTCTGAATTTATAAGAGCATAGTAAAGGGAGTCTTGTTTGGTTTGAACTTTAAAGGGAAGCGGGGTTACAAATTCCAGTATCAGGGAATCTTCATTGAGCACATACAACTGTTCCCCGGGTCGTTTTGTTCGAAGGATGGACCGATCTGAAATAGAATTCATGTCGATAACGAAGGTTTCTATCAATGTAAGGTCATCAAGATTGAAAATATGTATATCGAATTTCTCCAACACATATAGGCGATTATTCCAGACCTGCAGGTCTTGGATCATTTCAAATTCTCCGGGACCTCGTCCATATCGCCCAAGCGTGGTCTCATAACTTCCATCTTTATTGAAGACCAAAATACCCGATTGCCCCATCTCGCCTGCGGGCTCAATAAATAAGCGTCCTTGATCATCAACCGCCATACTTCCAACGCCCCAAAAGTAAATATCCTCGGTGGAGGAGAAGACTCTATCCTGTTGAATGGATATCGTATTGGTGGGAAAGTTGTCGGGGTTAACTATGGAAACATGATCCATGTTTTGGATGTGTTTTGGGATGCGGTCTGGATCTACGGATGGAGAGTTTTGTTCTTGCGTACAGCTAAAAATAAATACCCCGGCAAAAATTAAGATCGGAAGTGATTTCATGTCATATGGTGAATTTTGAACCCTTACCTCAAAATATACTTTCTTCATCTTGAAGAAGTAGCATATCTATGTCATGCTAAAGCCCGGCCCAATACACCCAGCCGATCAAAGCAAATTGTAGCGGAAGTCTGGCGATCAATCCCCAGGTGAAAAGAGTGAGTCCATCTTTGCGATAGTACTTTCGGAGCATCTCGATGTTCGCAGGGAAAACGGCTAACAGAAGTAAGATCAACCCCCAGGCAGCGATTGCTTGAAAAGAAGGAATCATTATTCCAACTCCGCCGGCAATTTCAAAGAATCCGCTGATCAGAACCAAGGGTTTGTGCCAAGGCAGATAACCCGGCATGATCCTCATAAAGAATTGAGGCTTCAGGAAGTGAAGAACTCCAGCGAGAATGAAAAGCGAGCCTATCATGTAGCGATGGAATTCAGGATCTAAAAGTGTGTCCATAAAAAATGTGTTACAGTGCGTTGGTGTTACGGTGTTAAAGAAGTGGTTATCTTTAACACCGTAACACAATAACACGCTCGCACTATAACACCAACTAATTTTTAAACATCGTGCTCAGCACAAACCATATGTTTTCTTTTCGTTCTGCCAGTCGGCGGGTGAAATAGGGAAGCCAGTCTGACCCAAAAGGAACGTAAACCCGGGTTCGGTAGCCTTCTTCAGTGAGTTGCACCATGGTGTCTTCCCGTAAACCGTACAACATCTGAAATTCAAACCGATCTTTGGGGATATCGTTTTTGGTAGTGTAGGTTTTCAGCCAGTCGATGAGCTCATCATCATGGGTTCCAAAGCGCGGGAAATCTGTTTTTTCGAGTAACACTTTGGCTTGTTCTTTGAAAGCTTCGCGAATGGCCGGCATATTCTGATGGGCAATTTTTGAAGGCTCATTATAAGCACCCTTCACCAATCGGATATCGGCGCCCATGTCAGCCAGCTCGTTGATATCGTTCTTGCTTCGGTGCAACATAGATTGGATCACGGTGCCGATATGACTTCCATACCTCTGATGGGCTTCTTTGAAAATATCGAGCGTGATCTGGGTGTTGTCTGATCCTTCCATATCAATACGTACAAACTGATCGTGCTTTTGGGCTATATCCAGCAGGCGAAATAAATTCTCCCGGCAAAAATCCTCGTCTATATCGAGGCCCATCATCGTCAATTTGATAGAAATGCTGCTTTCCAATTCGTGTTCGTTGATGCCATCCAGCAGACGGATGTACGAGTCTACAGTATCAGAGGCGGTCTGTCGATCTTTCACATTTTCGCCAAGCAGATCGAGCGTGAGCTTCAGGTTTTTATTGTTTAACTCCTTGGCTTTGGGAATAGACTCGGTGAAAGATTCTCCGGCAACAAAGCGTTTCGCTAAAATGAAAGGTAATTTCATGGAACTCCATTGGTTTTAAGGCGCGCAAATTTACTTAATAGTTTACAATAGCGCACCAGATAAAAAGTGCAACTACTTTTAAAAAGAAACGTGTAACGGAGTGAGTGAAAATCTAATGGAGAAAATATGAGTTCAATAAGAAAGTATTTGAAGAATTTATGTAAAACCGGTGCATTGGCTGCTGGCTTGGTTTTAGTGCTGGCAGGTTTGGGTTATGCACAGTCGGGCGAGGATGTGTACCGAACAGAAAACTTTTCGGTATCCGGAGCGGTAAGCCTTGAGGTGCAAACTTCCGGAGGCAGTATTCAGGTGATCGGTTCAAATCAGGATGAAGTAACAGTAGAGATGTATGTGCGCCGAAGGGGAAATTATATAGAACCCGGGGAAGCAGATCTCAGCGATTATGATATCGAGATCACACAAAATGGAAATGTGGTAAAAGCCATTGTTGATCACAATTCGAGGGGATGGAACTGGAATGATAACTACTCCATCTCATTCATCGTTTATGCCCCGCAGGAAACCCGGACCCGGTTGAAAACCTCAGGCGGAAGTTTGACAGCTAAAAACCTGACTGGAACACAGGAATTGAAAACCAGTGGCGGGAGTATCACAACCGAAGGGATTGAGGGTGAAATGGTTTTAAATACGTCGGGTGGAAGTATCAGCATGAAAGACATTCAGGGAGATGTGGACGCAAGAACAAGCGGCGGCACTATTCGCGCTGATATGATGGTTGGAGATGTGGATGTAAGAACCTCGGGCGGAAGTATTCGTCTTTCTGGAATTGAGGGGAAAGTAGAGGCTCGAACAAGTGGCGGATCCATTAACGCGGAAGTACTTGCCCCATCTGAGCTCATTGAGCTGAGGACCAGCGGAGGAAGTATCACCATAACCGTTCCCCGCGAACTGGGTTATGACTTAGATTTGGATGGAAATCGCGTGTATGGAAGCCTGGAAAACTTCAGCGGCGAAATGGAAAAGGATGAGGTCAGGGGATCGCTGAATGGTGGTGGGGTTAAGATCAAAGCCAAAACCAGCGGCGGTTCCGTACGACTCGAATATCTTTAAGTACAAATTATTTATTGGGGATAAGTAGGGCGGACAGTTTGTCCGCCTTTTTTATGGAATAGAGTTTTGACTATCCTCCCTGTAAAATGAACAGGTTCACTTTCCGGTCCCTCCGGCGGGACAGAGGTTCTTTGCTTTGGTAAGATTTTAAAGAATCATACAAAATGGTATTTCATGGGAAGAACCTATCTCTCTTTGGAGAGAGACCGATTTCAGCTTTGCTGTCCCGATCCCGATTTTTCGGGAGGGAAGTGAGAGGATTGTAGCCAAAGCTCAATATGCATTTCTCAAAAAGTAACAGACCAAGGGATAGCTTCTGCCGAAATTTTTGTTGTGGCTGAATGTCGGTTTACCGGCGCTAAATTCTTATATTCAAGGTTCGTAAAAAAATCAGGACTGAATTTAATTATGGCCAAAACGCAAACGGCTACCCAGCAAGCAAAACAGCAGGAAAAAGAACGGCCCATCATCATTAAGGGAGCGCGGACGCACAACCTGAAGAACATCGATGTGGAAATACCCCGCGGTAAGCTTACCGTTGTGACCGGTGTTTCCGGTTCCGGGAAATCGAGTTTAGCCTTTGATACCATCTATGCAGAAGGTCAGCGCCGTTATGTGGAAAGTCTTTCGAGTTATGCCCGGCAGTTTTTGGAACGCATGGACAAACCGGATGTTGATTTCATGCAAGGGATCTCGCCGGCTATGGCCATTCAGCAGAAAACGACCTCTAACAACCCGCGCTCTACGGTTGGGACTACCACTGAGATCTACGATTATGTACGGTTGCTTTTTGCACGGGTAGGCAGAACGATATCGCCCGTTTCCGGAGAGCGGGTTAAGAAAGATTCACCCCGAACGGCCATTAAGAAGTTGTTTGAGACGCAGGAAGAGGGTGAGCGTTTTTATGTGCTGCATCCGATTCCCAAACACGAAAAAAAGAAGCTGGATGAAGAGCTGAAAGTGTTGAAGGAAAAGGGGTTGACTCGTCTGTTGAATATCGACGATGAGAGCATAGTAGACCTGAACACCGACGAGATCAACCCCAAGAAATTCAAAGCGAAGAAACATCGGGTTTTAATTGACCGCTTGAAGTTGAAAGATGACGAGGCTACCCGCACCCGAATTGCTGATTCGCTGGAAACGGCTTTTCAGGAAGGAAACGGGCGCAGCTCCATCAAAATGAAAGATGGGGAAGAGCTGAAGTTCAGTGAGCGATTTGAGATGGACGGCATCGAATTTCATGAGCCCACGCCGCAGATGTTTTCCTTTAATAACCCCTTTGGGGCGTGTGATACCTGTGAAGGCTTCGGAAAAGTGGCAGGAATTGATGAAGATCTTGTTATTCCCGATCACCAGAAAACGATCCGAAACGGAGCTATTGCTCCCTTCGATTCCCAAAAATTCAGCATGCACCTTAAGGATCTGATCAAAGTGTGTGCGCGGGAGAAATTTTCCATCGACACACCCTATGCTGAGCTTCCAAAAGAAGTGAAGGACATTATATGGAAGGGCAAGGACGAATATATTGGCATCTGGAAGTTTTTTGATGAGATAAAAAATCAGTCGTATAAAGTGCACATGCGGGTGTTGTATTCCCGCTATCGCGGATATAGCCGGTGCCCCGATTGTGAAGGATACCGAATTCGAAAAGACGCGCTTTACGTAAAAGTTGGCGGACTACATGTTGGCGAAGTTTCAGAATTGACGATAGGCCATGCACGTAAGTTTTTTGATGAACTTGAGCTTACCGAATTTGAAGAAGATGTAGCCGGACAGATTTTATATGAGATCCGCAAGCGATTGAAATATCTGGATGAGGTTGGTCTGGATTATCTCACGCTTGATCGTTTGGCAAATACGCTGAGCGGCGGGGAATCGCAGCGCATTAGTTTAGCGAATGCCTTGGGAAGTTCACTCATCGGCAGTTTGTATGTGTTGGATGAGCCAACTATCGGGTTGCATCCGAGGGATAACGACCGACTTATTAAAATTCTGGAATCGCTGCGTGATATTGGGAATACAGTGATTGTGGTAGAGCACGATCCAGAGATGATAAAAGCTGCGGATAACGTGATCGATATTGGTCCGTTTGCAGGAACGCACGGTGGCGAAGTGGTTTTCCAGGGACCAGTTGATGAGCTGGAAAAATCGGATACACTGACCGGTAAGTTTTTAAGTGGGCGTAAAGAGATTCCTGTTCCCCAAAAAAGAAGAAAAGGCACCGGCAAGTCGCTTTCATTAAAAGGAGCCTCCGAGCATAATCTCAAGAATATTGACGTTGATTTTCCGCTGGGCATGATGACCGTGGTGACGGGCGTATCTGGTTCTGGAAAATCAACCTTGGTGCATGATACATTGTACGCCGGCATTCAAAAGCATATCGGATCATACAACGATAAAGTGGGACGGCATTCAGATCTGTCCGGAATGGGGAGTATTCATTCCGTGGAAATGGTAGACCAGAGTCCCATCGGTCGTTCTTCTCGTTCAAACCCTGCTACGTATACCAAAGCTTTTGATGGCGTCCGTGATCTTTTTGCCAATACAAAGCAGGCTAAGATCATGGGCTACACGCCGGGCCATTTTTCCTTCAATGTACCGGGTGGTCGGTGTGAGGAATGTCAGGGCGAGGGGGTGCAGCGCATTGAAATGCAGTTTATGGCCGATATTGAACTCACCTGCGAAGTGTGCAACGGAACCCGGTATCGCAAGGATGTGCTGAATGTGAAATACCGGGGCAAGAATATTCATCATGTGCTGGAAATGCCCGTCTCTGAAGCCATCGAGTTTTTTGTGGATGAAACTTCGATCGTGAATAAATTGCAGCCTCTGGAAGATGTGGGACTTGGATATCTGCAGTTGGGGCAGAGTGCGACCACCCTTTCGGGTGGAGAGGCTCAGCGTGTTAAACTGGCGAAATTTTTATCGAAAACTTCAACCGATCACACTCTCTATTTCTTTGATGAGCCCACAACCGGACTCCATTTTGAGGACGTGGCAAAATTGCTCGACTCCTTTAATGAGCTGGTGAGTAAAGGGCATTCGGTCATCATAATTGAGCACAACCTGGATATCATAAAATGTGCGGATTGGGTGATCGATCTTGGTCCCGAAGGTGGATTTGGAGGAGGAACGGTCATTGGCGAAGGAACGCCGGAAGACCTTATGAAAAACGACAAAAGCCACACCGGCCTGTTTTTGAAAGATTATTTGAATGGATGATTTGGTGACTTGGTGATATAGTGATATGGTGACTTGGTGATATAGTTTTGGGGTGGAACTAAAAATCCCAAGTTAGTTTAAAGAACCTGAAATGTATTATTCTTTTTATTAGTCTGAAATTAGCAACTTCACCATATCACCCTTCACTATATCACCAAATCACTACACATTAGAAAAGACAGGCAGATTGCTTTATAATAAAGCGCTGCAGTAATCAGAACCATAAATCAGACCCTTTGTTCTACCGGCTGCTCACATTGAACTGGAGGATCTTTATCTCCAACCTGAATCGCTTTCAGCTTTTGCTGACGATCGGGTATATCCTGTTTTTAGGGATCATGTTGGTGAACTTAGTTGGAACGGCACTTGTGGTTGTGATGATGGACAGCAACCCGTGGATGTCGGTGGAGCTGCCCTGGCTCACCCCGGATATTTACTTGTTTGTGCTGCTCGTTTTTGGGAATGCCTTTTGGCTGCTACACTTTTCCTTCACTAATATGCGGCTGATGAACATCGAGGAAAACCGAAAGTTGCTGGGCTTTGGGTTTCCGCTTAAACGACTCGCCAAGTATTTGACCATCATCGGCTTTTGCCATCCCGTAAATATCATCTATAACTTCACGTGGCTTATATTTTTGCTTATACAAGTGGACTATGCCTTTCAGGTTCCGGTGGCTATTTCGGCAGTGGCACTTAATTATGCACTCATTTATTCCATCAAGCACCGGTTTATTCAAGTGGTTGAAAAAAGATTCATTGCCGTGGTGTTTGGCTTTTTGATCCTGGTTTTTGTGCTTTTTCAGCTGATTTCACTTTTTGCTTCCAACTCAAGCCGCATTTTTGCAGAATTGATCCCTCAGGTAGAAACGGTTAATGCCTTTCTGTCTTGGTTGCCAGGAGGGATGCTCATTCAGACCGTCACCGAATATTATGGGTGGATGAATGCGGGCATTATTTTTCTTTTTTCCATGATATTGGTTGGGCTGACCGTCATCGATCATTTCAACAAAACCAAAGAAGGATTATTGAATCCGGGTTTAAAAAAAGTGGAAGAGGAAAGTAGCACGCTTTGGAATTTTCTTCGGAAGGTGTTGGGTCGAAATGCAGGAAAATATTATTTCTACGTGATGAAACACCCTTATAATCGCCTGCAGGTGCTTACATTAACGGTCATCCCCATTGTGTATGTTCCACTTTTGATGAATGTAGAGTATGAGATCGCCCAGACAATTTTAATTCCCACAATTCTGGCGGGTATTCCTGTGGCGCTCCTGGCAATGGGCATGGCCAATATGTATGGGTATGAAAACCGGGAGTTTTTGCTGCATCTTCAGTTCCCTGTGAATTTGGAAAAGCAGCTGAAAGAACGGTTTCTGGGAGTGATCATTCTGCCGCTTGTAGTGTTTTACCTGATCACGGTATTTGAATTGCTTGTGATTCCTGAGATTGGTTCACCCCTTGAAATTTTTATAGCCAACACCTTTTTCTTTTTGATGTTCATGCTGCTTTTTGTGTGGAGCTCGTATTTTCAATATCAGCGGGCCACCTACTCCTCTTTCAGTTACAAGCACCCTATCATACCACAAAAAGTAACTTTCGCCATTTCATTCCTGATCTTTACGATGGGCTACTTTGTGTTCGTACCGCTGAGCGGCCTGGAATGGTACCGCCTTACCATCATGAGTACGGTGATCGTGATCATGGGAATTTATCTTTGGCGGCATATGGACGTGCTAGTGAATTTATTTAAAAACCGCGTATTAATGAGATTATGGAACGAGCTGTAGAAATTAAAAACCTGGTGAAATGCTATGAAGACGAACCCGTTCTAAGGAACTTGGATCTCGATATTCCACCGGGAACAATATTTGGGTTGATAGGCCCGAATGGTGCAGGAAAAAGTACGTTGATCGGTGTGCTTACAGGATTGCTAAGTTTTGAAGAAGGGGAGATCAACATTCATGGAATGATGCTGGAGCCAAAGAATGAGCTGGAGATCAAAAAGCTGATAGCCTCCGTATTGCAGCCGCCCCTGTTGTTTGAACAGTTTAGCAGCCTGGAATTTATTGAGTATGTGTGCGAGATCTACGAAGTGGAAAAAGAGGGATTGATCGAAAAAGCGTATTCGTTGATGGATTATTTTGACATCAAGGATTATGCGAAGATCAAGGTGAATAAGTTGTCAGCAGGAAGCCGGAAGAAGCTGGCTTTTGTAACCTCCGTACTGGTTAAGCCTAAACTATTATTGCTGGATGAGCCCTTTGAAGCAGTTGATGTGATCTCCATCGAGCGCATGAAGAATGTGATCCGGCGCCTGAAAAACCGTGGTGTCACGATCATCATAACCAGCCATATTCTGGAAGTTGTAGAAAACCTGTGCAATGACATTGCCATCTTGCATAACGGTCACATCAAAGCGTACCTGGATTCAGTGAGCCGGAAAGAGCTACAAAAAGACGCCAGCCTCCAGGAGATCTTCGAGAAATACGTGGAGGTAGAGCAGAAGGACGAAATTGTGGATTGGTTGTGATGAGGAAGTTTTAGGCCAAAGCCTTTTTGCGGGCATGGTTTCGGGGAAGCTTCACTCCGGTCTTTAATTCATAAGCATGGATCACCATCTCTACCATTTGTTCGATGGAATAGGTGTTTGAATTCAGTATGAGGTCATAATCTCCGGGATGGTCCACATTTCGTTTAAAATTGTACTGAACAAAGCTTTTGCGCTCTTCGTCTTTGGCCATCACAATTTCACCGGCCACGCCATTAGGCAATCCTTCTTTCTTGGCATATGCCTGAATCCTGTTCTTGAGCGGACATACCACCCGAATGTGAAACGAGGAATCATTTTCGCAGATATAATTTGCCCCTCGTCCCACCACAATATTATTTCCTTTTTTTTCTAAGGCCTGAACCGTTTTTACCAGACAGATCAGATAGTTGAGGTTGGTTTCCCGCAGGTTCATGAATCCAAAAATGGTGTCTTCAAGTAAGCCTCGGCGGGTTTCATCCAAAGCTTTTATGAACTGTTCACTCCGGCCAATCTCATCGCTTATAACAGAAAGCAGGTCTTTGTCCCAAACCTTGAACTGTATTTCATCACCGAGAGCTGTAGCAAGAGCAGCTCCTTTTGCCCCAAACTCTCTGGAAACCGTAATAATAGGAAGCTTTTTTGCGGGAGGGTGATACCCTTTTTCAGCATTCTTTTTTCTGCTCCAGAACTGAACCTGTTGTTCTATGAGTTGAGGAATTTTTCTGGCCATAATAACCTCTCGATATGTTGAATGGAATGTTCTGAGATGCGTCTCTTACACACAGCTATCAGAACCTACTTTAATTAACCAATCAATTATGAAGGGAAGATGAAAAAAGTGATTTTAGCTTAATTTCACCCTTTCAGCTAATTATGGTATAATAACAGCGTTCAACAATAATTAAGGGGATATAAAATGAAGACTATAGCTCAGTTACTTGCAATTTTAGTATTAATGATGACCGGGGTGCATTCTGTAACAGCCCAAGACCGTCCCGACCCAAATAAACCTCAAGGCGAAAATTTAGAGGTCCCCGAAGGATGGGAAGTACGTTTAGACCGGCCTTCAGAGGAGGTTATAATTGGATCAAACCCGGATTCCTCTGATATATATTTTGTGAATATGACTCCGGGCTGGCATATCACAACCGGTCCTGCCGGAATCTTTTACCATCCCGCAAACACGGCAAGCGCTAATTACAGCATAAGCACAGAACTGCATTTATTTGACCCGGGCGACCGAAATCGGGAAGCATTCGGGCTTTTCTGGGGCGGCAAGGATCTGCAAACAGAAGATCAGTCCTATTACTACTTCCTGATTCGCAATACCGGCGAGTTTCTCATCAAAAAGAGGATGGGTAGTGAGACCGAACTTATTCAGGAATGGACGTCATCGGATGTAATTAAAGTTTTTAATGAAGATACAGAAGGGTCATCCGTCCAAAATCAAATGTCAGTAACGGTTCAGGAAGACCGTATTACTTTTATGATCAATGAAGAGGAAGTGGCTTCGATCTCATCAGAGGGAATGGAAAATGAGGGAGTTTTTGGGTTGAGAGTAAATCATAGTATCAACCTGCATGTTTCGGATCTTGCCTTAATGGGTGAATAGAAGCAGACTGTTTGGATCTTGTTGAAATAGAAATCATTTTGGTCGGAAGAAAGAGGTTTGTTTGAAACAGTATTTTAATTGAAGCGTATTACTGTTCTCATTTTAACAAATGGGAGTAGTGAGATGAAACGTTTACAAATCTATTTTATAAGTACTGTAATTGCAGTTGGCATGTTGCTTTCAGCATGCGTAAAAACGACGAATCATTCTGAAGTAACACATGTGCGGGATCTCGTACAGTCCGATGTATTCACCATTCTGCCTGACAACGGATCGGAAATGGCTGTTTATCAAGATACTGGAGAAATTGAGGGAGAATATTTTGAGCTTGCCACCCTTATGGTAAGTATGGAGGAGTCGGGTTCAGGATCCGGGAAGTTGCATCCTTTAGAAAAATTAAAGCAGGAAGCCGAACTTTTGGGTGCAAATGGGGTGCTGGTTCTGGAAAACCGAAAATATAAGGATGGAAACCTGAATAAAGTGAATATGAAAGGAATAGCCATATTTGCGCTGGATGAAATCCCCCATGAAAAAGAGCAAACCTTTGCCGGGCTTCCAAGCTGATTTCATCCTTAATAGGTTGGAATTATTTTATATAATACCAGCCAATGCACATTAAATATTTTTCGTAGATGAATGAACAGGTTCAGGCTCAGTTTCAACGAATAGTGGAGCTCATTCCAGAAATAACCGGCGCTGCTATTGCTCTTATTGTATTCTTTTTTATAGGTCGTGTAAGTAGCAAGGGGGTTGCTCGGCTCTTAGAATCGAGAGAGCATAAAGGCGTTAAACAAACCCGACTGGTGATCAAGCTCATCCGGTGGGTCTTCAATATTATTGGAATTATAGTGGGCCTGAATATTCTGGGGCTTACCGAAGTGGCTGCCAGCTTTTTAGCGGCCGGTGGAGTTGTTGCGGTAGTGCTTGGTTTTGCGTTTCGTGAAATCGGAGAAAACTTGTTGGCTGGTTTTTTCCTGTCCTTTAGCCGCTCGTTTGATGTTGGTGACCTTATCGAAAGTTCTGGAATTCGTGGTATCGTAAAACGAATTGAGATAAGAGAAGTTCATATCCGTACAGCTGACGGATGCGATGTTTATATCCCCAGTGCAACAATCTATAAAAACCCACTACATAATTTCACCAGAGATGGATTGCGTCGAAGCAATTTTACTATTGGAATCGATTATGGGGATAACCCACAGGCAGCTCGTGAACTTGTATTGGCTACCATAAGAAAAAATGCTCATGTATTAGAAGAACCAGAAGCGAATGTTCAAATTTCCGGTTTCAACGCGTCGTTTGTAGAGCTGACGGCATATTTTTGGGTAAATACTTTTAATACCGCTCCGGGAATGGGAGAAATAAGGTCACTGGCAATGAAAGAAACACAGCAGGCTTTGGCTGATAATGGCTACACATTTAGCTCCAATGTAACCACAGCCATTGACATGCTACCGGTTAAGGTAGATCTGGACTCACACAAAAAGGAATCTTAAAATTCTGGCTTCAGGAGTTCTGCAATTTGCTCCAAAAGTACCCGTTGGTCTTTTGTGATGGACCCACGGGTATTAGAATCAATATCGATCTGTGCAACGAACTGGTTGTCTTTCATAATGGGTACCACAATTTCCGACTGAACGTCCATGCTGCAGGCAATGTAATTGTCTTCTTCATGCACATTTTGCGACACGAAAGTTTCGTGGCTAACCGCAACCTGTCCGCAAATACCACGCCCAAAAGGAATGCGAGTATGGTCAGTAGATTCGCCTACAAAAGGACCAAGTACCAACTCATCCTTTCCATCGGGATCCGCGAAATAAAACCCGACCCAATCAAACGTTTCCACTTCACTGGAAAGTGTTTTACAGATGCTGAGTAGCTTTTCATCGCGTGAAAGATCCTTATCAAGGATATCCTTTATATGAGAAATAATTTGATTTGTGGCTGTTTCGGCAGAGCTCATAAAAATAGTATTGAAAACATGCGTTATGGAAATAATGATGCGCCAAAGTTACGCTTTGTTTAAAGCAAAAACATCCTGTTTAAATTCCCTAAAACCTGTGTATCTTTAATGCATTATGGAACAATTTTTTAGTGAAGTCATACCGTTTTCAACCCTTTTCATGAGCGCGTTGGGATTATTTGCAGCGAGTTTTTCATCCTTATTTTCGGTGGTAAATCCCTTTGCGGCTATGCCCGTTTATATATCCATGATGGAGGGACATACCGATGAAGAAAAAACCCGGACTGCACGCAAAGCAAGTACCTACATGTTTTTTGTGCTGATCACATTTTTGCTGATCGGTACCTATATACTGAGTTTCTTTGGGATAAGCTTGCCTGGTATCCAGATTGCGGGCGGATTGGTAATTGTACGAGCCGGTTTTTCGATGTTGAGCCCCGATAACGGAGGCAGGAAACTCACCAGAAAAGATCAGCAGGCAGCGATGGAGAAAGAGGATGTTTCCTTTAGTCCGCTGGCCATGCCCTTGTTGTCGGGACCGGGAAGTATTGCGGTGGTGATTGGTTTTGGATCCGAAGCCCAGGGATTTACCGATTACATTGTAAATGGGGTAGCGGTATTTGCGGCGGCACTGTCGGCGTACCTGATCTTACGAGTAGCTCCTAAATTAGTGAAATACATTGGCAGCTCCGGCATGTCTGTGATCACCCGGATGATGGGCTTTATAGTACTGGCTATTGGTGTACAGTTTGTGATCAACGGAATTTCCAAATTCTATGGGATCGGATAATGGATCTGAAGAAACTAATAGCCTATGATAAGTGGGCGAACGAGAGGATCTTTTTGGCACTTAAGAAAGTGGACGAGCCCTCCATCAGAAAAGAGGCAGAGAAATTATTTGCACATCTTTTAACTGCACAGGCGATCTGGGTGAACCGAATTGAAAACAAGCCGCCTCCAAATGATCTCTGGCCGGACCTTTCCCTTTCTGAAATGGAGTTATTGATCGACCAAAATAAGCCAAAGCTTCAAAAGTTGATTTCGCAAAAAGATGAGATCACTTCATACAAAAACTCTAAAGGTGAAGAATATGAAAACTCTGTAGAAGAAGTTTTACTTCACTTGACCATTCATGGGCAGCACCACAGGGCGCAAATAGCAAAACTACTGCGCCAATCTGGGGTGAAGCCGCCTGCTACAGATCTTATCTTTTTTCTGAGACAGTAGCTTGATTCAGGTTAATGCGTCCGCCACGGTAAGTAATATCAGCATTTCCCCAGCCGCCGCCATCAACAAGCTGGTTTTTAAAATGCAGGGTAGACTCAAAAACTACCTGTTTGGTCGCCGGGTCCACTTCGGTGATCTTTGAATAAGATCCTCCGCCTTCATACACAATGCCCGGCATGACCAAGCGGTTACCGGTTTCGGGAAGATGGTCTACATCACTGATGATGTTGGAAAAGAATTCTCCGCCGCGAGATCTGCCATAACTCCAAATTTTCTTGACAGTCATGGTTTTTTCATGGATAGCGTACTCAGTTCCCATTGAATAATCGGTACTATTTCCAAAATTTCTGTTAAAACCATTATCAAACACAAAAAGGTGTCCACCGGGTAAATACATAGGAGTGTGTTGTCCCCAGGTCCAGGAGAAATCAGAGCTTTCCTGGGTTCCATTCTGTATATCCTCTGAAAAAGGCTCACCAGAAATGCTGACAGCTGTTAATAAATAAGGAGAGGTCTCTACTGTTTTTTCAAAGCGTCCGGCTTTGCCCCACCCTTTATGCGGCGCCAAAATCCACTGCAATTCATTTTCCCAATTTACCTTCACAATTCCTTGGTTTCTGCCGGATATAATTAGCGCATGGTCTTCCTGGTCATACCAAATAGCATTCATGTGAAACCAGTCATTTCCTCCATCAATTAGATCAGTACGGTTTACATCTAAAATTTCTGCCATATCCCATTCGGTCAATACATTTCCAAAAGGATCTACTTCAATAATAAAATCTTCTACGCTTGGACGCTCTTCCCCATTTTTTATCATACGCGCAGAGGTTTTGCTTACAGCTACAATGAAGTTACCATTTGGAAGCTTTAGAACTTCATGGTGTGCTATATAGACATCGTCGAAGGTAGTATTTTTTATTTCGCGGCCAAGCATGTTATAATGATATATGGTGTTTCCATGAGTAAAATAAAAGGACGATGTCTCATCAAATTTAACCGCCCAGGCCAGCCGGCCTGCTTCACTTAAATCAGCTATCCATCGTATATCACCATTGTTATCAAAGATCAAAGGATAGCTGTTGTAGCTGCCGGCATTTCCAATATTAAATTCACTGAAATGCATACCGGGCTCCATCTCACTTTCATTTAATACATTAATCTCAGGGTCAGGTAAGAAGTCAGGCAGTGGTTCAGTTGCAATAGAAATTGTGTCACGAACAGTTACATCAGTTTCATAAGATGTGATGTTTAACACTACCTGATTTACAGTATTGGCATACAGTCCGATAACATCAACCTGATGTTCTGAAGATCTCCCATTGTGGGTGCGATATATGGGTTTATCCCCCAGAACTTTGTAAGAAACCCTTGTTTGCTCTCTGGTTCTGAATGATACCCGCGCACCTAAAGGATTTATGTCATAAGGATTTACTTGTATTCGAATTTCATTGGAGATTAAATAATTTGGATGAATTTCACGGTTAAGATGAACGAAATACGTGTTTTCATTTCCTGAATCTTCAGAAACAATCGTCAAGAAAAGCCCGTCAGAGAAATTGAATTTTTCTGCTCCAGGCATTACTAAAGAACCTCTCACAAAAAGGGCTGAGCCATCAGAAATTTCGAAATTGGCTGTAAAAAGAGTGTCAATCTGATTAGGCAAAGACTCTGGATTCAAAACCTGTACCAATCCCAAATCTTGATCGATGGAGAAAACAGTATTTGGTAATTCATCAATAGAAAATTCAAGAAGATCCGCTTGAAAAGGATACTTACTACCTGCACTATCGCAGGAGCTAATAAACAGAGAGAGACTAATTACAAGAACAACAAATAGTAGCTTGGATAATTGCATAATGAAGCAGATAGTTTATGACTTGGACAAGTGCATTATAAATAATCGAGTTCAAAGAAAATAAAATAATAGCGTGTGTGACAATTAACCTCTCGATTCATTAGTTTCTACGCTTAATCACAATTAAACGGACAAACCCCTGGCACTCCTCGAAGAATTTTTAGCAGCATTTTCCTCCTTCATGTGGGGATATCCACTCGTTATTTTATTGGTTGGTGGCGGACTTTGGTTTCTGATCTCATCCGGATTCACTCCATTCAAATTTTTCTTTCATGCCATTGACCTGGTGCGTGGCAAATATGACAATCCTGATGACCCCGGCGATATCAATCACTTTGAAGCACTTTCCACGGCCCTGGCCTCGACGGGAGGAATGGGGAATATCAGCGGTGTGGCTGTTGCGATTTTTATGGGAGGCCCCGGCGCTCTGTTTTGGATGTGGATGAGTGCCATAGTGGGAATGGCTACCAAATACTTTACCTGTACGCTATCCATTATGTATCGTGGAGAAGATTCTGAAGGGAAGATCCAGGGAGGCCCGATGTACGTAATTCGTGAAGGACTCAGTGGCAAGTGGATGCCTCTCGCATACCTGTTTGCTTTAGCCGGGTTGTTTGGTCCGCTGCCGATCTTTCAAACCAATCAGCTGGTACAGATCCTCAGAGATTTTATCTACATCCCGAATGGCTGGGTTGAAGCCGATGCCGCTTTTTCAGGAAACCTGATCACCGGAATTGTGTTGGTTGGATTGGTTTCGCTGGTGATCTTTGGAGGGATCACAAAGATCGGTAAAGTAGCTTCCAAACTCGTGCCGGCCATGGTGGTGATCTATTTCGTATCCGTGCTCTTTATTTTAGCGGTTCATATTGCCGATGTGCCGCACTATTTAGGCCTGATCGTTTCGGACGCCTTCACCGGAAAAGCCGTGATGGGTGGGGCTGTTGGTCAGTTGATCATCATTGGAATTCAGCGAGCTGCTTTTTCGAATGAGGCGGGAATCGGGACTGAGTCGCTGGCGCACGGGGCATCCAAAACCAAAGAACCGGTGCGGGAAGGCTTGGTTGCTATGATGGAACCTGCTATAGATACGTTGATCGTTTGTACTATGACCGCCCTTGCCATCCTGGTAACCGGCGTTTGGCAAACCACTGAAGCCAATGGGGTTACTTTAACCTTAAATGCCTTTAACGAAGCACTACCCACGTTCGGAACCTATTTATTGATGATCTCCGTTTTCACCTTTAGCGTGAGTTCCATGCTTTCCTATTCGTATTACGGCTCAAAGTGTCTCGGCTTTTTGATCGGTGCCGACAAACAACATCTATACAACTACTTTTATGTATTCTCCATCATCTTTGGCGCAGTAGCTTCTTTGGACGCTGTAATCAATCTGATTGACGGAATGTTTGCCCTGATGGCGGTACCGACGATGATCTCCGCCTTACTCCTCTCACCCAAAGTTAGAGAAGCTTCTAAGGACTATTTCAAGAGATTGAGAGCCGGCGAGTTTAAGGAGTATAAAAAATAGAATACATCAACAGTTTTTGATGTGATGACTATTAATAGCTCCGGCCCTCAGGCCGGTGAGGGAGTATAATAATTTGGATGGCAAGACGAGTACTTTGCGTTTTCCGTCGGTCTGTCTCAACTGAAAAGTCTTATTAAGTATATTGATAAGCAGGAAAATCATCACGAAGTAAAGACCTTTAAAAAAGAATAGGAGGAATTCATAGAGATCTATGGATTCTATATTTGAAGTAGTAAGAAAACGGCTTTCTTGTTAGGCAGAGACTTTTGGACAATTCCCTTCCCAATCCAGATCCCAGAGATATTCAGTTTTAATTCTGGTGATATAGCGCTCACTTATTATATTATTAACAACTTGTGTTATGAATTTAAAACGCCCGGTTTTAGAAAGAGGTACAAATAAGAGCAAATTACGATACGTATGGAACGGCAGAAATGGAATAAAATCAACAAAATTGTAGATAATGCGCTGGACCTCAAAAAGGAAGAACGAGAAAAATACATCAAAGAAGAATGTGAGGACGATTCTAGTCTCAAGAGAGAAGTCACACAGTTTTTGGAGTCTATTGATCAATCCCAAAAAACAGGTTTTTTGGAGGATAAGGAGGAATACCTCAAAGATCTTACAATAGGAGCCGGTCAGGGCATTCAGGAAACGAGCTCATCGTTAATTGGGAAAACGATAGGCAAATATAAAATTCTGGAATTGATCGGGCATGGAGGAATGGGTTCCGTATTTCTTACCGAACGAGTTGATGGGGCTTACGACGAAAAAGTGGCCCTTAAGCTGCTTCGGAGCGGTATGGATACACCGTCAAATATTGCGCGCTTCAAACGGGAGCGAAAAATCCTGGCACGTCTTAATCACCCGAACATAGCCCATCTGCTGGATGGGGGAGTAACCGGTGATGGGCTGCCTTATCTGGTTATGGAGTATGTGAATGGTGTTCCGCTATTGGAATATTGCAACAACCACAACCTATCGGTTAAAGACCGTCTTGATCTGTTTGAGTCAACGTGTAAAGCGGTAGAATATGCTCATAGAAATGCCATCATTCACCGGGATCTAAAACCATCCAATATATTTGTAACAAAGGATGGAACAGTAAAAATACTGGACTTTGGAATTGCTAAGTTAACGGAGGTTGATCAGGGCGATGACTATTTAATTCAAACCCAAACAACTACCCGAATACTGACACTCGGCTATGCGGCTCCGGAACAATTTGAAAACATCAAGATCACGACCGCAACGGATTGCTACACCCTGGGAATCTTGTTGTATGAATTACTTGCCGGCACCCGTCCTTTTGATCTGGGGGACAAACCTCTTTCCGAAGTTGAAAAGATCATCTGTCATCAAACACCGTCTAAACCATCGCAAAAATTCAGTTCTCTCTCTGAGGAGACAAAAAATGAAATTGCCCGTTGCCGGAATGTATCGCCCACCGGCTTAGTGCAAAAACTGAGTGGAGATCTGGATGCTATTGTGATGAAGGCATTACGCATCGAAAATGAAGCCCGCTATGATTCAGTACAGCAGTTGCTTGATGATCTCAAGCGCCATAAACAATCCCGACCACTGATTGCCCGGAGCGACACCGTTCGGTATCGGTTCAAAAAATTCATGCATAGAAACCGCAGAGCTGTAGCAGCCGCAGGCTTAATTATTGTTTCAGTCGCAGGTATTGGTTTTTACCATTTCAACCGGATTACTGTTGAACGGAACATTGCGGAAAGAGAAGCCCGGAAAGCACAGACGGTCAAAGGGTTTTTGGTGGATGTATTCCGGGCCTCCAATCCCCGTTCAAGTAATTTTGAAGGAGTGGAATTGTCGGCGAGGCAATTGTTGGAAAATGGCAAAAATGCGATAGATCAGGATCTGCATGAGGAACCGGATGTCTATATAGAGGTACTGTTAGCTATCGGCGAGGCTCAAAAAAACATAGATGCGTATGAAGAAGCTGAAAGAACATATAATCAGGCGCTATCCATAAGTCCCGAAACGAGTGAACCCGTTAAGAATGAGATACGCACGTATGTACAATTAGGGTGGCTGCACACAGACTGGCGAAAGAGTCAAGAGCAGGCCCACGAATATGCCCTGAAAGCTCGCGAAATGCTGAAAACAGTGGAGAAGCCCTCTCCGACATTAGAGGCATCCGTGTATGGAATACTGGGTCGGGTAACTTCAGTTTTGGATGATTATGAGCTGGGAAATTCCTACTTCGAAAAAGCGGATAGTATTTACACAGCGGCAGGATTAGAGAATAGTGATGAATACATCAAAATGCTTACGGGGTATGGCCGGGCATTACTTTATGTGTCTGATTATGAGAAATCCGAAGAGGTGTTGCTAAGATCAAACCGGTTGCACCGCGAAAAATATGACCGGCCCACCTTAACAATGGCAGAAAACTACAAGTTTATTGCATGGACCAATCGGGAGTTGGGTAATTTCGATAGATCGAATGCGTATTTTTTGAAATCAATAGAACTGAAGAGAGAACTTAGTGGAGACCGAAGCGTTCAAGTGGCACTTCCCATGTATCACCTCGCCCACAATTATATGCTATCCGGTAAATTTGAAAGATCAGAGGAGCTTGCTCAAAATGTGTTGAGTATTTACAGGGAAAATCTGCAGCCAGATAACCAATATGTGCATCAGGCAATGAACTACCTGGCGATTGCGAAATTACATCAAGGTAAACTTGAGGAAGCAGAAAACCTCCTGACCAAGATCGTAGAAGAAAACGATGTAGAAATATATTTAACCTATGTAGAAACACAGCTTGCTAAAGTTTATCAGGAAACCGGAAGATTTGAAGAAGCCATTTCTTTGCTGAATGAAGCCCTGGAATTCAATAAAAATAAATTTGGCGCCGATAGTCGTGATGTGGGGATCGATCTGCTAAACCTGGCCACTGTTTATCGCGAAATGGGGAATTACGAACAAGCTGATACCTATTATGAACAGGCAGAATCAATTTTAGTAAATGAATTCCCGAAAGGACATTACCGTTTGGCAGAACTCTATTACAACTACGGGAAATTGAAATTAGCCATCGGTGATGAACAAGGTGCTCAAGAGCGTTTTAAAAAAGCCCATGAAATTTACCTGGATTGCTTTGGTGATGGTAGTCCGCGTACAAAAGAAGTAGAAAATTATTTGGGGTGAATGTAGGCCTATAATCAGCAAAAGATTTCTTATCAAAAAATAGTATGAGCGACTCTGGAGAGACGCGCTACAACGTACATCGTCCCTTCAGAGCTGATCGCAAAAATGTAAAAAAGTTTGAGGCTTCTCCTGGTTCTCATTAAATCCCTTTCCTTATCGCTTCTTCTTTAGCATATTCAGGCTCAATTCATAATTCATCCCGAGCATTCGGGACCAATCCATAATTCCCAACCATGAAGCGAACCATATTTTTTCTGCTGATGGCTTTTGTGTCTTTCCAGGCCACAGCGCAACTGACCACTATATCCGAAAAAACAGAAGGACTCACCAAAACCGAAGGCTTTTTCGATTACTATTATGATGAAGCCAAAGATCAACTCTGGCTCGAAATAGATAAGCTGGATACTGAATTTATATACGTGAATTCCCTGGCGGCCGGAATCGGCTCCAACGATATTGGTCTCGATCGTGGGCAATTGGGTGATACCCGAATAGTGTATTTTGAACGGCGCGGCCTAAAGGTGATGATGGTTCAGCCAAACTACGGCTTCCGTGCGGAGACGGATAATGAATTAGAGAAAAAATCAGTCCGGGAAGCTTTTGCCAAATCCATTTTAGCCGGATTTGAGATCGCTGCTGAGGAAGATGGTAAAGTACTCATCAACATTACGGATTTTCTTCTGCGGGATGCGCACGGGGTAACTTCCACTTTGCAAAGAAGTAATCAGGGCTCTTTTAGTTTAGACAAAAACCGCTCCGCTTTATATAAGGAAGCCATCATGAACTTTCCCAAGAACACAGAATTTGAAGCCACCCTCACTTTTGCAGGAAACAATCCCGGCGGTTATGTTCGCTCTGTGACCCCAACTCCTGAAGCCATCACCGTACGCCAGCATCATTCTTTTGTGGAGTTACCAGATGATGGATATCAGAAACGCGAATACGATCCGCGGGCGGGATATTTTGGGATCAGCTATCAGGATTATGGAACACCGATCGATGAACCTTTGACCAAGCGATTCATTTCCCGTCACCGATTGGAGAAGAAAGATCCGGGAGCCGAAGTCAGTGAGCCGGTTGAACCGATCGTCTATTATCTGGATAACGGAACTCCGGAGCCGGTTCGAAGTGCGCTTTTGGATGGTGCCCGCTGGTGGAATCAGGCTTTTGAGGCAGCCGGTTATAAGGATGCTTTTATTGTGAAAGTACTTCCCGAAGATGCTCATCCGCTGGATGTTCGCTACAATGTGATTCAGTGGATCCATCGCTCTACCAGAGGATGGTCATATGGCTCTTCCGTTCGTGATCCAAGAACCGGCGAGATCATCAAAGGACATGTGTCGCTCGGTTCACTCCGCGTTCGTCAGGATTATTTAATTGCTGAAGGCCTGCTTGCCCCTTATGCCGATGAATCCCAGGAAAACACCCTGATGCAGGAAATGGCACTGGCGCGAATCCGTCAGCTTTCCGCACATGAAATTGGCCATACCATCGGGGTCGCTCACAACTTTGCAGCCAGCATTACGGATGATGCTTCAGTGATGGATTACCCGCATCCCCAGCCAAAAATTGTAAATGGCGAGATCGATCTTTCCAATCCTTATGACGTGGGAATCGGGGAGTGGGATAAAATGGCGGTTGCTTATGGCTACCAGGATTTTCCGGAAGGAACCAATGAAGAAACTGCTTTAAATGAAATTCTGAATGAAGCCTACGATTCCGGATTGAAATATATTTCTGATCAGGATGCTCGCCCACAAAGCGGCGCCCACCCGGATGCACATTTGTGGGAATTTGGGGATGATCCGGTAGAGCAACTTCCAACTATCATGGAGATCCGAAAGACAGCGCTCGAGAATTTTGGGGAGGCGAACTTAAAAACCGGCCGTCCTTTGGCTGAACTTCAAGATGTTCTTGTTCCGATCTATCTCTTTCATCGTTATCAAGTTGAGGCAACGGTGAAGTTGATCGGCGGACTCGATTATACCTACAAAGTGAAAGGTGACAATCAGGCCTATCCTGAGATCGTGGATCGTTCTACCCAGGAGAATGCTCTTGATGCAATGTTAGCCACTATTACTCCAGAAGCTCTGGCCTTGCCTGAAAATCTGCTGGAACTTATTCCTCCACGCCCCGCCGGACTTGGTTATTCCCGCGAACTATTCAATGGAAATACAGGTCCTGCTTTGGATGCGCTCGGTATTGCTGAAACAGCAGCAGATCTTCCCGTTAGTCTGATCTTGAATCCTGACAGAGCCAATCGGTTAGTGGAATATTCTGCAAGAACCGGGAACCTGAGTTTGGAAGAAACGCTGGATGAACTCATTAAGGTAAGCTGGGATAAGAAAGCCAACAGCGGGTATCTGGGCTCGGTTCAAAGAGTAGTAAATCATGTAGTGTTGAAAAATATGATCGAGCTGGCAGCCTCTAACAATGCCAACCCTGTTACCAAAGCAATCGGGCATAAAAAGCTGACGGATCTTCAAACTAAATTATCGGGAAGAAAAGATGCCGACAGTCAGTATGGAGCACATCTGATCGCTCAATACCTCACCAATCCCGAAGAGTTTGAAGTGGAAGATGCCCCGGCACCACCTCCGGGCTCTCCGATTGGCTCGGATGTAATGATATATTGTGAGTTTTAATTTAACGCCCAAAAAAGTTGTCACTCTGAGCACCCAAAATAATTGAGTAGAGGACTCTGGTGATCGCGAAGAGTCTCAAGGTCAACACCATTTACCAGGTTTTATAGAACTTGAGATCCTTCGCGTTAAACTCTTTACTCAATTGATATTTCTAAGCGCTCAGGATGACAGCCTAATTAAAGTAATTCCCCACTAAATGAGAATCATTCCTCCCAATAATCTTCTTGAAGCCTATGCCCAGGGCATTTTCCCGATGGCCGAAAGTAAGGATGCCGATGATGTAGATTGGTACACGGCACGGAGAAGGGGAATCATCCCGATAGGTGAATTTCATACTTCTGATAATTTAGCGAGAATAATCCGCCAGGAAAGATTTGAGGTGCGAGTAAATCATAACTTCAGGGAAGTCGTCAAGAACTGTGCAAATCGGGATTCTACCTGGATCAACGATCTCATCATCAATTCCTACGATGTATTGCACCAAAATGGGAATGCCTGTAGTGTTGAATGTTACCGTGACGGTGAACTGGCCGGCGGTCTATATGGAGTAAGATTAAAAGCTGCCTTTTTTGGAGAAAGCATGTTCAAAAAAGAAAAATGGGCCGATAAAGTAGCACTGTATTATTGCCACGAGATCTTACAAAAGAACGGCTTTGTACTTTGGGATACGCAATTCTACACCGACCATCTTGCCCAATTTGGTTGTGTTGAAATTGAGGCGGAGGAATACGAGCAAATGCTGGATGAGGCGTTAAATAAGGAGTGTGAGTTTGAATTATAGTGTTAGAGTGCGATGGTGCTACGGTGTTGTGGTTTTCTTGTCCAAACTATAACACCGTAACACCAAAATACCACTCCTGAGCTGGCATTAAGTCTTCGTCCAAGCAGATACTTGAACGAGCTCGAGTCTTACTGAATTATGCTGTTCTTCCCAGAATCAATAGTTTTGACCTGGCCGTTTTCCAACAGATAAAAAGTATCTCCAACATCTACGATGTACCGCATATAGTGATCTGAAATCAGAATACCCGTACCTGTATCTTTTGCATAGTAAATTTCATGAACCATCTTTTCGATCATAACAGGAGCTAAACCAGTGAAAGGTTCATCAAGTAAAATGAATTCCCTGTTTAATTGAAGGATGAATTTGAATTCTACATACCGGCGTTCACCGGTTGAAAGCTCTTTGATCTTTGAAGTTGATATGCGTTGTAGAAGTTCGTCTGTCTTAACGGCTTCCTCACTAATAAGGTCTTTTACAGAGAGAGATCTCGGCAAGAAAGATTTCTGAGGCAAGTAAGCGAGATGTTTGAATCGCTCTTTCTTTGAAGGCTGGTGGATCCGGTTTTCACTGATAATAGTAAGTCCGCTGTCGGCTTGAAGCTGACCGGCCGCAATTTTGAAGAGTGTGCTTTTGCCCGATCCATTTCTTCCAATCAAACAGGTCACTTCTCCTTTCTGCACTTCAAGATAAGCGCCTCGCAACACCTCCAGACCAGGATAATAGAAGAATATGCTATCTAAGATCAGATTAGACATAGAGAAGAAGACTTAGGGATATGATAACTTTCAGAATAAGTAAACCGGCGTAAAGGGGAAAAAGTGAAATATTTAAATTATCAAAAAAGGGAAGCTGATGGCTCTTTTTAAATTCGAAGTAGGAGATGACCGGGGTTATAAATCCGCTGTAAAAAAGGGCTTTAAGTACCGTTTCAGGGATGTTGTTTGAGTTTGAAAATAAAGGCACGGCGACCAGAAGCAGCAAAACCCCAACATCAATAAGCGCATATTTTCGAAGCACAATTAGGTATGCTTTAGTTTTAATTATGGTCATGCCCGAATGAATTTAGCGCTGTTTGTAAGCGGTAGATTAATGATGGCTAAAGAACTTTAAAAATAGGTAAGAGTCAAAAACATACTGAAACAAAAAAAGGCGGAAGTGATCAGCCTTCCGCCCTCTCTATCTTCGCGTGCAAGAGCTATTCCGTACGCTGCGAAACAACTCCATTTTCATTAGAGATCACAATTTCCACCCGTCGGTTTTGCTGTCTTCCGGCTTCATTCATATTAGTTGCTACCGGGAATTCCTCTCCATATCCAATAGTTGTGATCCTGTTGCTGGCAATGCCGGTCTCGATCAGTGCCCGCTTAAGAGCATCGGCCCGGCGTTGGGAGAGGTCTTTGTTGTAAGCCGCTGAACCGATGCTATCTGTAAATCCTTCAATTTGAACTGTTCTGTCATTGAATTCCTTCAAGAATGCGGATACTTCATTTACTACTTTATTTGCCCCTGAATTAAGAGTGGCGCTGTCAAAATCGAAAAGAACATCGCTTAGAGTGAGCACCATGCCACGATCACTTTGGCGGGCTTCCATTTCTGAAAGCCGATCGGCTAACTCTGTAGCCTTCTGGCGTGCTTTTTCCGCTTCTTCGCGTTCCTCTTGAAGTTCCGTCAACGCCTTTTCGGCCCGCTGTTCAGCTGCAATGGCCTCTGCTTTACGTGCCTCTATCAATACTTCTTTCCGTTCAGATTCAGCTCGTTCCACTTCATCTTGTGCAGCATTTAGTTGAGCCGTTTCTCGGGCAATTTTCGTTTTCTGATGGGCAATGTATGCGTAGTGTTCAACCAAGTCCTTCTCTCCCTTTTCCTTCCAGATCTGCTGGCTTTGTTCCAGGGCTTCTTCCGCTTCTTTTAGTGCAACCGGCGCCTTCATTACAATCAATGAATCGGATTCGGCCTGACTGTAAGCCCGCTCTGCTTCCATCAGCAGGGGATTATTTTGCGGAGGCCCGCCACACCCAGCCATCAGTGGAATAATTATCGTGGCAATAAAAAAAGCTTTTATTTGAAAATTTTTCATGACCGATTCTCCGTTTTGTCCAGGTTATTTTGAATTTCTTCCTGAAGAACCCGGATACTCTCACGAAGTTGTCGCACGGCCTTTTGGGCCTTTTCAGATAAAGATTTCATCTGGGCCAGTTCGGCATCTACCATAGCGCGGTCGGCGGTGCGTTTGGCTTTTTCATAATTTTCCTTTGCCGACAATTCCCGCGCTTCGGCAAGCTTTTTCCGGGCTTCACGGATCTCAAGCGGGGCATAATTCTCAGCTCCAACTTGCTCAGCTTGCTGAATGGTAGATTCAACCTGGGTGAGTTTGTCGTTAGGGGGCTTGGTGCTGGCACAGGCTGTTGTGATAAAAAGGAAGCTAGTCAATAGTAACAGTTGCCTCATAATGACCTTGGTTTTATTTCATGGTTATTACTTTATAATTCTGTCTATAAAAGTTTGTTCCCGGGATTGACTCTAAATGCGTATGACGCTTGAACTAGAGAATCTTTTTTACAGGTCCGATTGGGGGGGGGTAAGGGCAAGACTATGACGTAGAGCGGAAAGCTTGTCCACTTTTTTATGGAGAAAAGTGATACTGCAAGATTCAAACATTTGAATAGAGCACTGATGACGTTGATCTTGCGGATGATCACAGAAAAGACAAGCCAAAGATCAGCCTCTTCCGTGCCATCCACTATCATAATCGAGAGTTGTTTTTTGGCTTTTTGAATGAGTTAGACCTTCGCATTTGTTGGACTACTTCTTGTTTGTGAATACTGCCTGTCCGATGGTTAGGTAAAGCTTGTGCAGGTTGTTTCCTTTTTTTTAGTGGTCGGACGATTTCGTAATTAATTTCATAAAACCTTTCGCGACCATCAGTAAAATCAGCACTATCCGCGTTCAATTACTTTTTCGCCATCGCCATCGATGACAAGGGTTCTTTGCAAGCTCTCAACGTCACCCAGTACTAGCGCAAGCGTTCCCTTAAAAGAGCTGTGAGTGGGGGTTTTTTGTAGAAGTCAACCGAAACCTACTTCATCACTTTTCACTTAATTACTCCATTCAAAAACATTTATCCACATTAATGTTGATAACACGAAAAAGAACCCGTATTTTTACAGGCTCTGTATTTGGCGGAGAAAAATTGATTTAACAATATGTTTGAAGATTTATCCTCAAAATTAGACAAAGCGTTTCAATCCCTGAAGGGAGAAGCTCGCATCACGGATGTGAATATAGCGGAGACTGTCCGCGAAATTCGCCGTGCATTGCTGGATGCTGACGTTAATTATGAGGTTGCCCGCCAATTCACAGACGACATAAAAGAGCAGGTGCTCGGCTCCGACGTACTCACCAGTGTTAATCCCGGCCAACAGTTCACAAAAATTGTGCACGATAAGCTGGTTGAAACATTCGGTGGCGAACGGGTCGATATCGCACAAGCTCAAACCCCACCTACTGTAATTCTTATAGCCGGACTTCAGGGTTCGGGTAAAACTACCTTTGTTGGTAAGCTTGCCCGACACTTAAAGCAGGAGCATAAAAGGAACCCTCTTCTTGCTGCCGCCGATGTTTATCGCCCTGCCGCTGTTGACCAGCTTAAGACACTCGCATCTCAAATTGATGTTCCGGTGTACTCCATCGAACAGAAAGATGCCGTTCGCGTTGCCAAAGAAGCTGTTTCCATGGCTAAAAGTTTGGCGCTCGACACGGTTATTATTGATACTGCGGGTCGTTTACATGTAGATGAGGATATGATGAATGAGGTTGCGGAAATTAAGGAAGCCGTCAATCCTCATGAGATCCTGTTTGTGGTCGACGCTATGACCGGGCAGGATGCTGTAAACACAGCCAAAGAATTTAACGAGCGTATTAATTACGACGGTGTAGTTTTAACCAAACTGGATGGTGACACCCGCGGTGGTGCTGCATTATCTATTAAAACCGTTGTAAACAAGCCCATCAAATTTGTGAGTACCGGCGAAAAGCTGGATGCTCTCTCTCCGTTTTATCCCGACCGAATGGCCCAGCGTATTTTGGGTATGGGAGATGTGGTATCGTTTGTTGAAAAAGCTCAAAAAGAATTTGACGAGAAAGAAGCAGAACAACTTCAAAAGAAAATTAAGTCGGATAAATTCGACCTGAATGATTTTCTCGAGCAAATTCAAAAGATCAAGAAGATGGGAGACTTCGGTGATCTTGTTAATATGATTCCCGGCGCCAGCAAAGCATTGGATGATACTGAGATCGATGATGATGCATTCAAACCGATTGAAGCTATAATCTTATCAATGACGCCGGAGGAGCGTCAGAATCCTGAGCTATTAAATGGAAGTCGGAGACGGCGAATAGCAAAAGGTTCTGGCACAAACGTTCGTGAGATCAATCAACTCATGAAACAGTTCGATCAAATGAAAAAAATGATGAAGACCATGTCGAAGATGGGTAAAGCCGGACGTGCGCTTCAGGGACTGAAAAATCTGCCGATCGGCCGATAAGAACTTATAACTAAAACCAATATTGGAGAATAGCATTGTTAAGAATCAGATTACAACGCAAAGGACGTAAGAAACGACCTATCTGGCATATCGTAGTTGCCGAAAAACAAGAAGCGCGCGACGGTAGAATCGTTGAGCGTGTAGGGTATTACGATAACGTAACCGAAAAGAAAGTGGTTGAGCTAAATGAAGACCGCATTCTGTACTGGTTAGATACCGGGGCGCAACCTACCGACACCGTACGCAAGATCCTTCGTCGTGAAGGCCTGCTGTACAAGCGTCACCTTATGAACTGGGGCAAGAGCGAAGAAGAAATTGAAAAAGCACTTGCTGAGTGGAAAGAATACCGCGACTCTAAGAAAGATGACGCCACCAGCCGTAAAGCAGACTATAAAGAAGTTCTTGCTGCTGAAGAAAGAGAATACAAAGAGCAACTTCAGGAAAAAGCCAAACAAGCTGCTGCCGAAGTAAAAGCTGAGAAAGCTGCTGAGGAACTTGAAGAAGACGATTCTCCAAAATCGGATGCAGATAAGATCGAAGAAGCATTAGAAAAAGCAGAATCAGACGATTCAGCAGAAGAATCTGTTGAAGAAACTGCAGCGGCTGAAGAAGAAGCCGTGAAAGACACGGAGCCGGTTTCTGGTGATGTGGCTGGTGCAGCAGAAGCTGATGAAGTTGAAGACGATCAGAAAGTAGATGCTGAAAAGCCTGTCGCTGAAGCCGAAGCTGCTCCTGAAGTAGTTGAGGAAGAAGACGTAGCAGCTCCTGAAGAGCCTACTGCCAAAGAGGCCGCTGAAGCTGTAGAAGAGAATGTTGCTGAAGCCGAAGAGCCGGCTACTGAAGAAGTTGAAGAAGAAACCGAAGATGAAGCTGCTGCAGAAGAAGCCGATTCTAAAGAAGATGAGAAGGAAGATACTTCCGGTCAGGTTTCAACCGATATGACAGCTAAAGAGGCCATCGACCATATCAACGATACTGATCTGGACGACCTCAAAGGATTTGTTCCCGACGATGAAGACCGCGTGACGGTTCAGCGTGCCTGGGAAAGCAAACAAGAAGGATAATTTAATCCGGCGCCTATGAATCGGGACGCCAGTACACCCGGCTTTGCACAGGTGGGCCATGTTGAAGAAGCTCACGGCCTTGATGGAGTCCTCAAAGTTTTCTTTGATGTGGATGACCCTGCCAAGGTAGAAGATCTGAAGCTGGTGTATTTGCGTAACGATCGAGGCGACTTTATTCCCGCACGTATTTTAGATTTACGGGTTGAGGATAAAAGAAATCAATTTTCGTTCTTTGTACAATTTGACCATATCGCTGATCGCACAGCGGCTGAAGCCATGAAAGGAAAAGGTATTTTTCTGGAAGCAGATAAAGCTGAATTCTTTATAGAAGCTGAGCCTGAAACCGATGATTCTCTTATCGATCATGAAGTATTAGATGATAATGATGATCCTGTCGGTTTGGTGATCGATGTGATGGAAAACCCGGCGCACCCTATTTTGGTGGTTGCAACTACCTCGGGAAGCCGGCTCATTCCATATATTGATCATTTTGTGCGTGAAACCCGCGATGGAAACATCTACTGCCAAAACCTTGACGAGCTGGAGGGCATTTAAATGATGCGAATTGATATCATTTCGGCCGTTCCCGCTCTACTTGAAAGTCCGCTGCAGCACAGCATTGTGAAGCGGGCTATCGACAAGGAAATGGTAGAAATTTATGTGCACGATCTGCGGGATTACACCGATGATAAGCACAACAAAATAGATGATTATCCATACGGTGGAGAGCCCGGAATGGTGTTGACGCCGCAGCCTATTTTTAGCTGTATCGAGCACCTTCAGTCCGAGCGGAATTATGACGAACTCATTTTTACAGCCCCGGATGGAGATGTGTTTGAACAGGCCGATGCCAATGCATTATCTCTCAAACAAAACATTATCATTCTGTGTGGACATTATAAAGGAGTGGATCAGCGAGTACGAGATGAACTCATCACCAGGGAATTTTCCATTGGTGATTATGTGCTTTCAGGCGGTGAGATACCGGCCCTGGCTATAACAGATGCGGTGGTTAGGCTCATCCCCGGAGTGCTGGGAGATGCGGGAAGCGCACTGAATGATTCATTTCAGGATGGACTGCTGGAAGCGCCTGTTTATACAAGGCCTTCTTACTTTAAGGGAAGGAAAGTTCCTGATGTACTGCTATCCGGCGATCACAAAAAAGTGGCCGAGTGGAAGCAAGAGCAGTCCGAAAAAAGGACCAAAGAACGACGAAGCGATTTGTACAAAAAATATAAGAAAGAACATTAATAACAGTCCCCGAGATGGTTGGGGTTAAAATCAGAAATCATGGATAAGCTAAAACTTGTAGAACAAAGCCTGATCAACGAGGATATTCCTCACTTTACAGCCGGTGATACGGTGAATGTACACTACCGTGTGCGTGAGGGAGAAAAAGAACGTATTCAGCAGTATGAAGGCACGGTCCTTTCTGAACGAGGAAGCGGCCCGAATAAAACTTTTACAGTACGTAAAGTTACTGCCGGTGTAGGTATTGAGCGTGTGTTCCCGCTTAACTCTCCATTTATTGCAAAAATAGAAGTGAAGAGAAAAGGTAAAGTTCGTCGTTCCAAATTGTTTTACCTACGTAGTCTACAGGGTAAAGCAGCTCGTATTAAAGAAAGAGACGTTAAGAACTAAAAAGTTCTTCTCTACCTATACTGCTGATATAGCAACTTTGCCGGTAACCGTGCAGGGTTGCTCATTTCAGTGCGTTCACATATCACTACAATTAAATTCGGTATAAATGAATATCATTTTGTTTGGCCCTCCGGGCGCGGGTAAAGGAACACAGGCTAAATTATTGCAGGACGAATTCAATATTCCTCATCTTTCAACGGGAAATATTTTTCGATCGGCCATCAAAAATGAAACGCCACTTGGGGTAAAAGTGAAATCCATTTTGGATAACGGAGAGCTGGTACCTGATGAAACGGTGGTAGAACTTGTAGCTGATGAGCTTAAAAAAGAGAAATATAAAGACGGATACATTCTGGATGGATTTCCAAGAACGGTAGCCCAGGCAGAAGCTTTTGATTCATTCCTTGAAGAAAACAATGATTCACTCGACGCTTTTATCTACCTGTCAGTTCCTGAAGAAGAATTGGTAAAACGGATTCTTTCCCGCGGAGAAGGTCGTAGTGATGATACCAAAGAGAAGGTGAAAACCCGACTTGAAGTATATCGAAACGAAACCAAGCCGGTGATGGATTTTTATGCTGATCAGAATAAAGTTCAGGAAATCGACGGACTTGGTAGCATCGAAGAAATATTTGGACGGATCAAATCTGCCTTGAAGTAAGAGTAGATTTACTTTTAAGAATTTAGAGCCCTGATGCATCAACATGTGTTAGGGCTTTTTTGTTTTCGGAACGAAGAGAGCCTTTATTACTGTATATTTAATATCACATTCACCTAACATCATTGACGTATGAAAAAAAAGACTGCTAATAATCTGATTATTTGGGGAACGGGAATTGCAGCACTGGGCGCGTTGGCGGTAATTCTTTCTGGTTATGGATATCAGTGGGGGTGGTGGCATTTCGGTTTTGGTTTTAGCTTGATCCCTTATGGAACAGCAGCAGCTGTAATAGGCGGAATTATAGCAATTGGTGGATTCCTGAAGCTGCAAGATAAACCCAAGTCTGCAATGATAATGGGGGTAACGTCAATGGTCATCGTCTCTGCCGCTTTAATAAATATTGGATATTGGTATTCAGAAGTTCAAAAGGGATACCCACCCATTCATGATATCACAACGGATACCGAGAATCCTCCACAATTTGAGGCGATCGCGCCCTTAAGAGAAGATGCTCCTAATCCAGTTGAATATTCCGGAGCAGAAACGGCAGAAGCTCAGCAAGAATTTTATGGTGAGATTGAGCCGATAACGGTTTCACTAGGTTATGATGAAGCGTATGACAGGGCCCTGGAAGCCGCACGAGATATGGGCTGGACCATGGTTGCAGAAAACAAAGAGGAAGGTCGAATTGAGGCCTACGAGAAGTTAGCGTGGTACGGCTTTATAGATGACGTGGTGATTCGGGTGGATACAACTGCAAATGGAAGTCAGGTCGATATCCGGTCAAAATCACGAATAGGCCGTGGAGACCTTGGAGTGAATGCAAAACGGATCGAGTCGTATAAAAAAGAATTCCTCAACTAAGCCAGTCGCTTAAAGATCTCTTCAGCTAGTAAGGCTGAAGAATCAGAATTCAGTCGGAACCATAGCTCAGGTTCTATCAGCTCCAATTCAGAGACCGCCAGCTTTCCTTGATTATTTCTGATGATATCAACGCGGGAATAGGCGGGTAACTCCGGACAGGCATGGACAGCTCTAAGGCCAAAGGAGATTTCCTGATCAGAAGGCGTGTATTTGTGAATGGATCCCCCAAAATCATCCTGTACTCTAAAATCTCCGGGGCGGGCTTTCTTTAAGACTGCATGACTAAATATATCCCCAAAGAAAACAAGGGAGATTTCTCCGTGATCCAACACGGAATGCTGAAACGGTTGAAGCATAAAACTTTCCTGTTTCATAAATGGGGCAAGCTTATCGGAAACCAAGGACATATTATCGGCATCGATACGGTAGGTATGTCGCCCGGCACCGCCAACAGTTGGCTTTATGACCGTTTCAGTCCAGCCGGTAATGTCGTGTAATCGGGATATTGATAAATTGGATCCGGGTTGAATATAACGTGTTGGGATCACCTCAATCTCAGTTCGGACCAGGCTATTCAGGTAATGCTTATCAAGATTCCACTTGATCAGGGAATGGCTGTTTATCAAGATCGTTTGAGTGGATACCAGATCAAGCCAGTTTTGAAACTGTGTAAAGCGGTCAAAGTAATCCCAGGTAGAACGAAAAAGTATAGACTTGGTGGCAGACCAGTCGAAATCAGGATCTGCCCAATCCTTTCGCGAAACAGACAAGCCTTTGTTTTTCAGAGCGTCAGAAACAAGTTGATCCTCCTGCAAGATATTTCGGACATATTCTCCCGGAGCAGAAGGATTTACATACCTGGAATCTGTTAATATGACGACATCAAAGGAGCTCATGCGCACAATTTTTTTAAGTATTGAATGAAGATAATTTGCGCATAAAATCCAATACCTATCTGACATCTTTTCTTATGATGTGAAAAATAAAGCCGGTATTTTTGCACCTTCTTAAAGCTTTGGAAGATAATGCCGCAAAAAAACACATCAGAAAAACAAAATTTAGTAGCAACAAGTATCACATTTCTGATACTGGGAGCTGCGTTTGCGACCTGGGCTTCGCGGATACCGGCCATCAGAGAGCTCTCAGCACTTACACCGGTAACACTTGGCTATGTTTTACTTGTAAAAGGAATTGGGACGGTCCTGATCATGCCCGCAGTTGCTGTATGCATAGAAAAGCTTGGGTCTAAACGGTCATCTGTTTTGTTTGGGATGATCCTTGTGCTCACGCTTATTCCAATGACAATGGCTCCGAACTGGGAGGTCCTAGCTGTAGTATTGTTCTTTGCAGGAGTTGGAGCTGGAGGGTACAATGTGAGCATAAATGCACTGGCTTCAGAATTGGAGATGAGCACGGGAAGATCGTATATGTCGCTGGTGCATTCGTTTTTTGGAGTGGGAATATTTAGTGGTGCTCTTGCTGGGACGTTAATGGCGAGTTTGGTACCATCGGCTGATATGCACTTCTGGGGAATGGCAATTTTTCTGGTGATCCTTTTAATAGGCAGTTATCAGTATTTGCCGGATAGAGAGAAGAAAACCGAAACTGTAAAAACAGGCTTCAAGATTCCCCAAGGCGCCGTTTTATGGTTAGGGGTGATCTGTTTTCTTGCCGCATCTATTGAAGATTCCATTACAAACTGGGTAGCCCTCTTCTTTGCTGATTATGTGGGGGCCGGTGAGGGAATTGCCTCCATTGGATATGCAGCATATGCAGGCTCCATGCTGGTTATGCGCTTTTTTGGAGATCGGCTCAAGCCAAGGTTTGGAGCAAAAGCACTTATTTCTGGCGGTTCTGTAGTCGCGGCCATTGGAGTGATGATCGCCCTCATTTCACCAAATATCACAGTGGCTACGATCGGTTTTATAGCTGCGGGGGCCGGAGTTGCACTTACTTTCCCGATGTTATTCAGTGCTGCCGGACGACAAGGAGCTGTGGCTTTGGCATCGGTAGTTACAATGGGATCAGTGGGCGGGATGCTCTCACAGCCTGTAATGGGATTATTGGTGGAACATTTTGAATTGATAGGCGGGTTTGTGTTTATTGCCTTATGTATGTTAGCAGTAGGAGCTGGAAGCTGGAAAGCGAAACTGCTTTCAAAATAAATGAAGGTCGATTTATAATACACCTTGATATGGCGGCGTGAAAACAACTAAAACCAAGATCGGGCAAACAATATGAAACGTATAATTCAAACATTTTTGCTGTTATTCATTCCATTTGCAGTTCAGGCACAAATCATAGATGAAAGTGATTTCAATAAGCTGCAGCAAGGCAACTATTCGATTGAAAAAGGAAAGATTCAGGTTACTTTTACAGATACGACAACTTCGGATTTTGCGATACAGGAACTCGGGAAAAAGGGATATGAGGTTTTGAGTTCAACTTTTCAGCCGATTATGCTTAGGGTTACGCACCTTCCGGAAGGCATCACCCCAAAAGATCTGGAAGACCATAAGTGGGTGGATTTCATCCTGCATGAATCGGTAGGAATAGATGATGAGGACCTAAGGAAGATGAAGAAGAAAGATTCGACCGTAACTGAAAGGCAGAGAGAATTGCTGGAGCAGTTCAAGGATCGTGGAAACTATCAGTTTTTGATGGTCGGCCTGACCTATGGGGCGACAAAAGATGCCTTGGCTGATCTCGAAGATATTCACCCCGAATTAAAGTTTGAAGTGGCTTTGCAAAGCGAACGCTCGGCTGTTATCAAAACTGAAACAGATAAAGAACTGGAGGCGATGGATGAACTGCAAAGCTTGCCATTTGTGCTCAACACGGCAATGATGGGTTCTATAGAATAGATTAGCGCTGCTTCTGATGAAATGCTGATAGACTGACTCATGTTAAGAAAATGAATCAGAAAAAAGGAAATCACATCATGGAAAAGCAAGAGACACCGATCAACAGTTCACCTTTGTCAGAAGAAGAACTCGAATTTTTTGAAGAACTGCTTCACAAAGAACAAAAAGAAAGCAGACGAAAGGTCAAGCAGTTCAAGGCTAAACTGGAAGAGATAGAAGAGAAATTAAATGATACGAACTCTTCCTCTGCGCATCATCAGGGAAATATTGGCAGCTCCGAAGAAGACCGAGAAAAATATTACGCGCTCATCAATAAAGAGCAGGAAAAGCTGGATGAAATACAGATGGCTTTAGATCGCATTGAATCTGGCAACTATGGTATTTGTAATGTAACCGGTAAGCCGATTCAAAAAGAGCGGCTCGAGGTCAAACCCTATGCCAAGTACAGCGTAGATGCGGTGGAAAAAGCGAATTCAACCTAAAATAAACCCAATTGTTGGTTCTGTTTATCGAAAGGTGCCGGGGGAAGTGGGGGCAAGTCTATCAGATCAGACAAAAGTTCGTGAAAACGACGGCATAGTTTAGGCTGCTGAGCCTTATCGGGGGCATGAATGAATACATAAGGATGAAGACCGTCGGCGATCCACTCCGCAACAATGATGGCCCATTCTTTGAGATAAGGTTCGTTATTTAAAATGTCATTCGTGCCCACGTAACGTAAAATTGGCCGGGCTGAAGTAGTATCAAACCGGACAGGGACCTTCGGTTTCTTTTTTTGGGCCTCCGCTACAGATGCCTCTGTGGCTTTTACGGAATGAAGTTTACGCGTATCAAAAATAATACGATTTACATCAAAACTCTTGAGAAGAGAGATCAGGTTCCTTTCGTGTTTGGCATGATCAAAAAAATCAGGATGACGTACTTCCACTGCATAGCTGAATGATTTAGGAAGTATGGAAAAGATCTCCTCAAGGCGGTGCAATTCATTCGGGGAAAAGGTTTCCGGAAACTGGATCATAAACGGTCCCACCTTCTCACGAATGGGCTCAAATAATCGAACAAAATCCAGTACATCACCTTTGGCATTATGCATGCGCTTTTCATGTGTTATATACCGCGGAAACTTGAAACAAAATTTGAAATTCCTGGGTGTTTGCTCTCCCCATTTTTTTATGGTTTTTTCTGAAGGAATATTGTAGAAAGTCGTATTTCCTTCAACAGAATTAAAAACAGAGGCGTATTGATTGAGGAACTGACTGGGCTGGGCATCATCTCTGAAGAAGACGCCCTTCCACTCCGGTAGGCTCCACACGGTACAACCTAAATGATATGGAAGTGAGGTATTTATCTTTTTAATCCGTTTGCTTTCAATTAACTTCGGCAATTAACTAAATCCCCCAATCAAATTCCAAGCTGAAGCGTTCATCTTTGGTTTGAGTAATGATGGCTGAAAACTGGAGCTTAAGAATATATGCCTTTTGAGACGCTCGATTACCTAGTAGTTGCCGGATATGTTGTTTTGATGATCGTAGTAGCATGGATCGCAAAGACCCGTGGGCAGGAAACACTCGATGATTTCTTTGCCGGCGGAAAAAACCTGCCCTGGTGGCTGGTCGGTGTTTCGATGGTGGCTACGACTTTTGCCGCTGATACGCCTCTCGCCATCACCGGATTGGTGGCCAAGCAGGGAATAGCCGGAAACTGGTTTTGGTGGAACTGGATGATATCAGGAGTAGTAACGGTATTCATCTACGCAAAACTTTGGAAGCGCGCTGATGTACTGACCGATGTCGAATTTATTGAACTTCGATATGGAGGCAAACCCGCCAGCTTTCTCCGGGGATTCCGGGCACTTTATTTTGCTTTTCCATTCAATTGTATAATCATGGGGTGGGTTACCGTTGGAATGGCGAAAATTCTGACGGTAGTTACCGGAGCTGACCAATGGATCGCTATTCTTGTGCTATATGGCTTGATCGCGATATACATTGCCATTTCCGGGTTATGGGGAGTGATCGTAACGGATTTTGTGCAGTTTATTCTGGCGATGATAGGGACCATTGCACTTGCCTATTTCGCGGTCGATCATGTAGGCGGACTTGCTGAACTGAAAACACAACTGTCCAATTCTGTGGGTTTTGATGTGCTCAGCTTCAACCCCTTTACCAATCCGGAAATTGCGGTGACAACTGCGCTCATTTGGGTAGGGATGAACTGGTGGGCGGCCTGGTATCCGGGAGCAGAACCGGGCGGTGGAGGCTATATCGCACAGCGTATGTTCTCCGCTAAGGACGAGAGAAATGCGGTTGGCGGAACCTTGCTGTTCAACATTCTGATGTATGCCGTACGTCCCTGGCCGTGGATCTTAGTTGGGCTTGTAGCTTTAGTTGTATTCCCAAATCTCTCCGACCCAGAAACGGGTTATCCATTGATGATGCTGGAAGTACTGCCCGTGGGGTGGATGGGTTTGCTGATGGTGGCCTTTCTGTCTGCCTTTGTATCTACGATCTCCACGCAGTTGAACTGGGGAACCTCTTATGTGGTGAATGATTTCTACAAGCGGTTCATGAAGACCCCGGAAGAGTTTGAGTCGAAGGAAAAAGCGCAAAAGCATTACGTTTTGGTCTCAAGAATAGCCACGTTACTGATGGCTGCTTTGGGTGTTGGCGTATCCTATTTCTTTGATACGGTTTCCGGAGGCTGGGAATTTATTCTCTCGTTAAGTGCCGGTATCGGAGGTGTGTTGATGCTACGCTGGTTCTGGTGGCGCATCAATGCCTGGAGTGAAATTACAGCCATGATCGCTGCCATGATCGGAGCGGTCTTCTCTAACCAGATGGGCTATGAATTTGCCTGGAGTATGATCTATACCACGGCTTTCTCTACTATCGCCTGGTTGATCGCGACTTTCATCTCCAAACCGGAATCGGATGAAACGCTGAAAAAGTTTTATGCCAAAGTTCACCCCATGGGCAACTGGAAACGATTTTCGGATGGCATTCCTTCTCCGGATGGACTGATTCCTTCACTGATCAATATTGCGATGTCGCTGTTGGCTATTTTCTTTTTTCTGTATGGATTGGGACAGATCTTCTTTTTCAATATTGGAACCGGAATCGCATTTTTGATCGGCGGCTGTATTTTTGTGTGGGCCGTGGTCCGAAGAATTTAATTGAAAATAATTACTTAGAATGTAGCAACCTCGCAGGGTCCGATAGGTCCTGCGAGCGTAGCAGAAGACCACGATTCTAACACCGAACGCTTCGAGGACCTGTCGGGCACTCGCAGGTTCTTCCAATGAAAAAGATGAGATGATCATGAAATTTAAAAAAGCGGTACAACCCGAAGACATCCCTCAACTTTTCAAAGAAGCCTGGATGAAACGCGACGCAGAAATGCTGGCTTCTCTATTTACGGAAGATGCCGAGTTTGTGAATGTGGTCGGATTGTGGTGGCACAACCGGGAAGATATTCGCGAAGCACATGCATATGGTTTTGACAAGATCTTCGGAGACTCGGACCTGGCCATAAGAGAGGTAAAGGTAAAGAACCTTTCGGGTGAGATCGCAGTAGTGCATGCCCGAATGCGACTGAAGGGACAGACTAAAAAAGGCGACGTAGAGGTTCCATCCATCCGGCAAAATATCTTTTCCTTTGTGGTGCAAAAATTTGGGGAGGACTGGAAATGTGTGTCCGCCCATAATACCGATATTGTACCCGGTGCTGAAACTAATATGATCGATAAAGAAGGTAATTTTAAATCGGTGAATTACAGGAAGTGATCGGCTCAGCGAGCCGATGTACGTAGCCGTGTTGGTTGAATTAAGCAAATTGTGGTCCTATGAATATTACTTTTAATTCCTATATCGATCATCTGCCCAAACTAAAACTACACCATGTCACGGTTCCGGCTGAAATAGTAGAAAAGGTCGGCGGAATAGGAACTCGGCTTATGTGTTCCATCAATGGCGAAAAAGCATTTCATGGAGGAATGGTGGCATTGGGTGGCGGAGCAGCATATATCACGGTTAATAAAAAACGGATGAAAGAATATGCGGTAGAAAAGGGAGATGAAGTGGAAGTGATACTCACTGAAGATACCAGCAAATACGGAATGGAAATGCCGGAGGAACTGGAAGCTTTACTTGAACAGGATGCTGAAGGCGTCCGAAGATTCAAAAACATCACGCCCAGACAGCAACGGTATATCATTCACTATGTAAGTCAGGTGAAAAGCAGCCAAAAGAGGATAGATCGTGCAATCATGCTTATCAACAACCTGAAGGATTTGCCGGAAGATGAGTTTGATTTCAGGAGATTATTGGGCAAGCCACCAAGAGGGTAAAGGATGTACAGCAATTAATTGTTTAAGGGCCATAATTTTTTGTGAAGGTGTAGGTTAATATTTAAATAATCATGTAAAAATTATCATTGTGAAATTGTTTCGTTACGCTTTTCTAGTGCTATTTCTGCTATGCTCAGGGTGTGGTCTTTTATCTGATGATTCAGAACCCGAACCTGGTTCAAGAAATTATATTTGGGTTACAGAAGACGTAAACGGCCCTTTTGGTTTTATTTATGATTTTTGGGGAACAGCACATAACAGTTTATGGGTAGCAGCAAGCTCAGATCTTTGGTACTATAATGGAGAAGAATGGACTGAAGTAGAAGAAAATCAAGATTTTCACTGTGGAACATTCGAATCAATATTTGGCTTTACTAAAGATGATATATGGGTAGGATGTAACGACGGACGAATTCACCATTTTGATGGAACTTCATGGAAGCCTTCTTTCCGTTATGACAAAGAAGAATTTTACCTTTCCTCTGTAGATGGAATTTGGGGAACATCCAGCGATGATATGTATGCAACCGGATATTTTGTTTATAAAGACACTTCCGGGATCTATAGTTTTTTGCTTCATTATGATGGCAGGCGATGGCAAGAAGTTTTAATCACAGACTTCGAAGCTCAGTTTCAAAGAGTAAGAAAAGACCATAACGTTTATTTATACGGGTTGAAGGAAGGTCCGGAACAAGGGGGAGCCACAGACTCGTTGGCAGTTTACAGCCTGGGCTTCAAGGGCTTTATCCAAGAATTTATTGAGCCAAGAAGTAGCACTTTGCGGATGAATTCTGTTGATGATAAAATATATTATGTAATAGAAAACACCTTATACCGGTTGGATTATCCGGGCTTAACCGAAGTGATAAGCTTTCCCGAATCTACGGAGGTGTATGATATTCTCGGACGGCATAAAAATGATTTGATCTTTCCAACTAATGATGGATTGATGCACTACAACGGAAAGGATCTTGAGTACATATATGATATCGAATTAGAACTATTTAGCGGTTACAGGACCTTTGTTGTTGAAGACGAAATTTTTGTACTCATTGAAAACATAGATCAGAATGTAAGCAGGTGGGAATTGCAACGCGGAATATTAAACGCCACTGAATAAAAAATTCAACGTATGCTTCAACAAAAAAACTCAGAACGCTTCTTTGATAAAACGTTCTGAGTTGAATGTTCAATATTCCTTATTCGAAATTCAATTCGTCGTACTTCCGCTAATGGTATGGCCAAAGAAAACCGCGTTTGCAAACAGCTTGTTGGTGCCGTACCAAAAGGCACGGAAGTTGGGGTTGTCGGTCATGGCGATCACTTTTCCGCCACCCATTCTGCTTACGACGATAGCTGCGGTTCCGCCGATCTCCTCAAGGTTATCATCCGAGATATAGCCACTTGCCAGCGGATCTTCCTCAGAATAATACAATGGAGTAGAATACGGGTTTTCACCTTTCTCGATGAAGAGGTTTCCGTTTCTGAAAACCGTGATGTCATCATCATTGAATCCATATCCCAGCGGGTGTGTGAGGTCGAGCTTGGCGTTGAAGATAGTTCCGCCAATGTACTCGGCTCCCGAATCAGGACCTTGGTTTATATAAGGACGAACGTCCGTTTCTATATCGGCATTTTCTGTTTCATCCTCATCCGCTCCGGCATATTCGATATTCGCAAAGCCCTGTGATTTAGCCCAGTGCAAAGCATTGCGATATACAATGAGCGTTCCGCCTTCGCTAACCCATGTCTTGAGATTCTCAGCTGCTGCATCCGACATGCTATAACCGCTGGATACGATCACATTGTAGCGATCCAGCTCAGCTCTTGCCAGTTCATCAGATTCCAAAATAGTGAGCGGCATATGGTAGCGCTGATCCATCAGGTGCCAGGTTTCTCCAACTTCATAAGAGCTTGTACCTGAACCGCCAATGATGGCTACTTTCGGGTCTTGCAGGTTTTCGAAGTTGTTACTTCCCAGGTCCATGCCGGTTGGGGTAAGTCCGGTCGGAAGTTCATAAACGGTAATACCATCTTCTGAGGTGATTGTTTGCATCAGTTCGTGAACTTTTTCGGGATGATCCTGCACACCCATAGGAATTAGAATGGTGCCGTAATCGAAATCTTTGGCGCCATCAGCGATCACGGATTTAAATTGTCGGGATGCAACTTTGGCTCGAACACCATTGGCAAGAAGTCGATACAGGGCGCGTGGAGCATAATATTCGTCCCATTCAAAAGCATAAGCGTATTGTGCCTGATCGCCCACCAGTTCCCCTTCAAACGTTAAATTCTCAAAATCGAATTCTTCACCTAAAAGGTTATTGTTGAAAGCACGGCCATTCAGTTCCTCAAAAGGAAGGTTGAAGGCGTAAGGCATTGTCCAGGCAGACACATCATAAAACAGACTGTCGGTGAACTCGGTCCGGCGCTCAAATAAAGCAGTGATCAGCTTATACTGCTGCTGATTGGTTGGAACCAAAAAGGCTTTACCTGCTTTGAAATTGTTGTGATCTCGGGCCAGTTCGTATACATCGATCTGATTTCGGTCCAGCATTTCTGCCAGGTGCTTGGTACGGGCCTGATCCGCTTCTTCCCCAAACACATAGGCTTTGATGGAAGCGTCTTCAGCTGCATTTGCTGCTTCCTGATAGAATGCGCGTGTGTTGCCCAACAACTCCTCACGCAGACCCTGAACAGCTTCTAAGGTAGAAAGGGAAGTCACAAACTGATTCCGAATAGTGAAGGGAAATTCCAGGATCCCGTGTACACTTTCCTGTGCGTGTCCGCGTGAACTGGCTTGCTCAAAAAGAATGCCTAGCGAGCCGTTTACATCGGGATAGGTAGATCCTTTTCCGTAATAGAAATCATCAAAGCTTTCTTCAGAGTAATACAGCGATTGGATCTGGTCGAGCGCATCAGCGTGATATTCTGCAATGGCTCCGGTCAGGTCTTGGTTTCTCTGCGGGGTGATGGGATGCGTTCGCGAAGGAATTCCGGGTTGAAAGAAAAAGGTAGAGTTGGTTCCCATCTCATGATGATCGGTAAGTACCTGCGGTACCCATTCGTGGAATTTAGCCACGCGGCCCTGACTTTCGGGATGTTGCATCAGCATCCAGTCACGGTTCAGATCAAACCAATAATGATTGGTACGTCCGCCCGGCCAGTTTTCATCAAACTCACGACTTTGCGGATCGGTAACCAGCACATTCTTGCTCTTGTGGATGTTCGCCCAGTGCGCAAAGCGGTTCAGCCCATCCGGATTAATTACCGGGTCTACCAAAACGATAGTGTTGTTCAGCGTTTCTTCAATTTCAGCACCTTGCGCAGCGGCGAGGTAATAGACAACGGCAAGCGAAGAGTTAGCTCCACTCGGCTCATTTCCGTGTACGCTGTAGCTCATCGTAACAACAGCAGGCATCTCACTTAAATCCAGATCGCCGGAAACGGAGGCATCGGTGAGCTTAAGATGCTCTTCCTTGATCTCCTCAATGTTGGCATGATTATCGGGCGAGGTGATGGTTAGCATCAGCAGCGGACGGTTTTCGTAACTGCGCGCATACTCGGTGATGGTCACCCGGTCAGAGGCTTCTGCCACAGCATACATGTAATTCACCAGTTGGTCGTGGCGTACGTGCCATTCACCCAATTCTGCGCCGAGGACATCTTTTGGGGTTGGAATTTCAGCATTATAGGTAACATCATCGGGGAGGAAATAATCAAGTGTTACCGGTTCGGGATTTAGAACCTGGGCGTGAACCATCACCCCAAAAATTAAAGAGAAAAGAGCCGTAAAGAATGCTTTCATAACGTATCAGTTGGTTAATAATAATTGCAGATATAAAATCGGATAGAATGGTAGCAGTTCAAAATGAAAAATGTTTTTAAAAAGTTCGTATTTGTGCATGGGCTTGTTAAGCTGAAGAAAATCCACCCAGAACTCGTCTGACCACTGAAAAGAATAGTTGGTTAAGCAAGCTTTGAAATAGTAAAAGCCGGAGAAAATTGAATTCCCAAAAGAAGTGGTCCGGCGAATGGACTATCTCGGAAAGACTAATCAGCTGTAAATCTTAAGTCACTGCTCGGAATGCTGCTATTCCAGCCGCACAAATTGTAGGCTCACTGAAGACTTAAGATATCATCGCGATGAGAACCGGAACGGAGGTGGAGTGGTTCGGTAATTATAAGATCTTGTAGTGTCAGATAATGGTCTTAGAATTTTGATAACAGAGTGTTATACTTATGTGATTAAATAATTATGAATTCAATACAATAGTAGGGGTACTAGTATGGCATTCTCATTTCAAAAGGCGAATCAATCGTTTGATAATTTACCATTCAAAGATCGGTTTAAAGCGGTTGGAGCATTAGTTAAAAATACGTTTAGTGTGATCGGGAAAGATGCAGACATCATAAAGCCATGGATACGAATGGCAGTCTAAAACTTCTTAATGGTTACGTTTTTCTTTTACGCTGTAATGAGAATCTGGGTGGAGTTACCTCTTGGCGTGTGGGCAGGTTTCCTTGCCTTTGGGATGTTCCTGTACAAACATTTCTATCACAACAGACAGGAAGTTCGGTTAAGCTGGACTGTTTATGAGACCATTATAGGTAATGACCCGTCTTATCAGGGAGCCAAAGAATACGGTAAACAAGTGAAGTCCCAAACCCGAAAATTAGCGTGGCTGGATATTGCTATGGCACTGATGAACAAGGGAAAATTTGTAGGGGGCGGATTTATAAAAATGATCATGAATTTCATCATCTCGGGGATGCAGGAAGTTTGGGATTTGATCAACCATTACCTGTTACCGTCTGTAGCCATCGACCGGTTAGATATTGGGGATGGGGTCAAGAAAATGAAAAAGCTCAAGGATAATGTGCCGGAAAGTTTGGTTGGGGTCTTTGGAATAGATTTTATGGGGAAAGTAGTAGGTAGAATTATGGTTCCCGTATACATTGTCCTGTTCATAGTAGCGGCTGCACTTTCTTATTTTGGGGCCGACTATATGCCCAAAACTGAAATTGATATCGGTAATACGCCAACTGCAATTACACCCATTCCTATTATAATTGCGCTCTATTTGGGCAAAGTGTTCAGTAATATATTTGAAAGGGTCGTCACGTCGGTAAAGGTAGTGTACTTCACGGTCTTTTATACAAAGATCACTCACCCCGATTCCATTATGGAAGAGCTGAGAGGCGAGCTTACTAATTATCTGAAATTAGATGAACTTGATGAAGTGGATGATCTCGACAAACAGGAAGTCGAAGAAGTGGAGGCGGTTTAAGGATAAACTCCGAGAACCAAACCTCCAGATATGAATTAAAAAAGAGAATCCAGTACGCCCTCGTCCGACCACTGAAGAAGTTTCGTAAAGTGAATTTCCAAAGAAGTGGTCCGACGATTGGATTGAATCTTAGAAAGACCAATCAGCTATAAATCTTAAGTCACCGCTCGGAATGCGGTTTATCAACCGTGCAAATTTTGGGTACGCTGAAGACTTAAGAAATCATCGGGGAGTGATTATAAGGCTTGATAAAAGAGGTCCGTCAAAGTTTCTTTTTTTCATTATAATCCACCCGAAAGAAAATGTAATCGTGGGATATGGAGTCAGAAAAGATCAAATCTACTTTTAAATATGCCTTTGGGCCGGGCCTTATTTTAGCCGCTGCTGCCATCGGGGTTTCGCACTTGGTGCAATCAACCCGGGCCGGTGCTGACTATGGGTTTACGCTGGTTTGGGCCGTCATCCTGGCCAGTGTTATGAAATATCCGTTTCTGGAATTCGGTCCGCGCTATGCCACCGCAACCGGAGAGAGCCTCATTTCTGGCTACAAAAAACTGGGCAGCTGGGCATTGTGGATCTATATCATTTTCACCGTAGGGACGATGTTTGCGATTCAAGCTGCCGTCACCATTGTCACCGCGAGTCTCGCCGTAGAGCTTACCGGCATCGACCTGCCTCTGCTGGTTTGGAGTATCATAATTCTGGCGATCTGTATAGGCGTTTTGATCAAAGGACAATATTCAGCGCTCGACTCTCTCATCAAAGTAGTGATGGTGGTACTGACGCTCTCAACAATTATAGCTTTTGTGGTGGCTTTGTTTGATGGGCATTCTCCTTCAATTTCGGAAGCTCCAACGGTATGGGATGTTGCCGGTATTACCTTCCTCATTGCCTTAATGGGATGGATGCCCATTCCTATAGATGCGGCGGCCTGGCATTCGCTGTGGACGCTGGAGCGGGAGAAGCAAACCGGCCATCGTTCATCACAAAAAGAGAGCCTGCTCGATTTTAATATCGGCTATATTGGCTCCACCATTTTGGCGCTGTTCTTTTTGGGATTGGGAGCTTTGGTGATGTTTGGTTCAGGGGTGAGTTTCTCCTCAGCCGGGGCCGCTTTTGCTCAGCAGCTCATCGATCTATACACGCAAACACTGGGGGAGTGGGCGCACTGGATCATCATAATTTGTGCTTTTTCTACTATGTTCAGCACCACACTTACGGTGACGGACGCCTATCCGAGGGTAATTAAAGAAGTATTCAGAGTAAAAGGCCGCCGCAAGGGAAATTCCACATTGAATACCTATCAGGGACTCATGATCGGTATCGCTGTGTTTTCCATGCTTCTGCTTTGGATCACCGGAAGTCAGTTTACCTATATCATCGACCTGGCGACCTCTCTCTCATTCCTCACAGCACCGGCACTTGCCTTTATTAACTACCGGCTCATTTTCTCCGGTCTCACCCCGAATGAGCAACAGCCCAAAACATGGCTGAAAGTACTAAGCTGGCTGGGCATGATATTTCTTACCACCTTTGCACTGCTCTTTTTTTACTGGCGGTTTCTGGGATAGGAACATCGGGCACTGAACATTCGACATTGAATGACGAACTGAAATTGATCAAGTCAAACTGAGGGGACTGCCGAAGGGGCTTTGCTTTCGCATGAATATCAATTTCACTCTATTTCACACATAAAATATCTGCAGAAACCCTATATTTCAGTTTAATAAACACTAAACAAAGCACATTGCAAACTCTATTTCCCCCGAGAGAGCCCTTTAACGCCTGGTCGCATTACCTTGGCGCTTTGATCGCAGCCATATGGTTGTTTTTCCTGATGAGTGCGGCTTCTGAAGATCCTGTCACCTATAAAGTTTCATTTTTTGTGTACGGACTTTCCGTGATCCTGATGTTCCTATCCAGCGCGATCTATCATTCCCTGAATGTACAGACCAGAACCGAGGAGCTGTTCCGCATGTTCGACCACTACCTTATCTACATCTTGATAGCCGGAACGTATACACCTATGTGTGCCATCTTGCTGGAAGGCGCATGGCAATGGGGGATGCTACTTGGTATCTGGCTTTTTGCACTGGCAGGAATCCTCAAAAAAACATTCTGGATGAGCGCACCGCGGTGGTTTTCTACCGTTATTTACCTGGTGATGGGCTGGGTATCGGTGATCATTCTCCCTATGGTATGGCGTTTGCTTCCTCATGGATTTGTGTATTGGATCGCCATTGGCGGGCTATTCTACACTTTAGGCGCGGTGGTTTATATCATTAGAAAGCCTGACCCGATTCCCACTGCATTTGGCTTTCATGAGATCTGGCACTTATTTGTAATGGGTGGCGCTTTTTCTCATTATTGGGCGATCTATAAATACTTACCAACGTTCACTCTTCCCGCATAATGCAGTTCAGACAAATCCTTATTGGTTTTCTGTTTTTGTTGATACCTCTTTTGGCTTCGGCTCAAACCTATAATGGCACAACCATTACCCGGCCAGCCGGTTTGAACTGGCAAGAGATCAAAACGGAGCATTTCCGTATCATTTTTCCGGAAGGCAGGGATTCAATGGCCTACCGGTCGGCAGCTATTCTGGAAGACCAATATGCGAAAGCATCGGAACTCACAGGAGGTACGCTTAAGAACTTTCCTGTTATTTTGCGTGATTACAACGATCTCTCGAACGGATTTGTGAACTCCTTCAATTTTCGGTCAGAAGTGGACCTTTCTGCACTGAAGGGAAAAAGTATGAATCCAAAAACAGGAGACTGGCTGGAAACAGTTTTGTCTCATGAACTGATTCATGCGGCACACTTCAACGTACAGCAGCCTTTCAGCGAAAAGAAATTCAGCCTAACCAATATCATCAGTGTGTTATCTCCTGATTGGGCGCGATCAGTGAATGGATTTCCTCCGGTTGGTATGCACGAAGGACTGGCCGTTTATCATGAAACCGAGTCCATTGCTCCATTGGGCGGGCGTGGAAATTATGCGCATTTTAACAATCGGTTCAACGCTAACTTTGGGAGTTCTGACCGCTGGAATATGGGGCAGACTTTCATGACTTCTGATTACAGCCTGCCACTCAACCGCCATTACATTTCCGGTTATCAATTTACCGACTGGTTGCATGATGAGTACGGCGATGACATCTCCCGAAAAGCCATTCGGTATCACTACCATAATTTCTTTCTGGGATATGGATTTGCGCTTCGCCAGAAAACAGGGAAATGGCCCTGGCAGTTGTATGATGACTACGAAAAAGCGCACGAGCAAAAAGAAGCTGAGCGCCTGGAGAAGATCGGTGAAAATACGACGACAACAAGATCAACCATTCTGGATTTCCGGTTCAAGGGAGAAGAGGTGCGGGCTCCCAAATGGATCACTAATGAAGAGTTATTATTCTATGCTTCTTTCTACAACGGTCGGCTGGGCTTCTACAGGTATGAACTGGCTGATAAAAAACCGAGACTATTCACCGAAACCTATTCTGTAGCCGATTTTAATTACGAAATTGAAGGCAGTAATAAGCTCTATTTCAGTAGCTATAAGGCAGATGCTTTGTATCCTTCCATCTATAAAGCGGATGTCTTTCAATATGATCTTGAAGAAGAGAGAAGCCAACGAATAACGCGAAAAGCACGGGTATATGCCCCGACAAGCAATGGCGAGCGGCTGTTGGGAATTCGAATAGAAGCCGGGGTTTCGGAGATCGTGGAGGTGCATGAAGAAACCGGAGAGTTCTCTGTGCTTATGACATTTACGGAAGCCACGCCCAGAGCCCTTCGGTTCAACCCAAGTGATCCGGAGCAATTAGTGGTGGTGATGCAGAAGAGAGGTGTTCAGGCGCTTTGGCTCACAACCCTCGAAACCATAGACTCTGATCTGAAAAACGTACCTGATATCGCATTTGAAAATGGATCGGTCTTTGATCCGGAGTGGCATCCTTCAGGCAAAAGGGTCCTGTTTACCGTTGATGCTCAGCCAGCCATGAATATCTATGAATATAATGTTGAATCCGGGGAGATCCTCCAGCTCACAAATTCTGCATATAATGCCATGGAGGCTTCATACAGTCCTGACGGGTCAAAAATTGCGTATGTCTTGCAGGTTGTCAACGAGCGAAAGGTCGCAATTTTGGAGCGGTCTGATTTTTTAAATGAACCGGTGAGTGAAGGTGTTCTGTATTCCGGGGAGGATCTGCAAGAGGCCTTGAATCGCTCACTTTTGGGAGCCGGAAGGCTGGATAGCTTGAGTGCGTTTGAGATAACTTCATACAAAGGAAACCTGCGGTGGCTAAAACCACGGATGATGTATCCGGTACTTCAGGAAAAATCGGGCAGTTATCAGTATGGAGTTGGCTTTTCGAGTATAGATGCACTTTCGAGTCAGGCGTATTCGGTAGAGCTGACGGGCATTCAGAATCGGCTTTGGTATGATCTCACCTACACGAATAAAATGTTTTACCCCGGCGCAGAACTGAGTGTGTATAGTGATCCTCAGTTCTTTGTGGCCTCCAATCAAAATGGAGAACGGTTTTCACTAATGCGTCAGGATCGTGGGGTGAGTCTTTCGTTGCCTTTTGAGTATAGATTTCGGGGAGATACGCGCCTTAGCTCCATCAGTTTTTCGCCGGAAGTGAAGGCCGAGCAGTTCAAATATTATAACCTGCAGCCGGAAGCCATCACCGATTTTAACACAAGGTACCGGGCCGGAATGTTCTCGCAATTGAATATTGGGGTGTTGACGCTACCCCGTGATGTGCAGCCATCATCCGGGATCTCTGTGTTTGGCTTATACGAGCAAACCCTGAACGAACTCGAATTTGAGATCCCAACTCCTATCGGCACGCTGCCACGGCAACTGGATAACCAATGGTCAGCTTATTACGGAGTGTTTGGGTTTGTATCACCATTGCGAAGATGGAATCAATCCCTGCGCATGGACTTGCGATTTCTACAGCAAAGTGAAAGGCCCATCTACTCCAACGACACCATCTTGCCCATGGGATTCAGTAACGATGTATTCGCTAATTATGAACCCTTGAATGGAACCGGATCTCAAAATTTAGCCCGGTTCAGCACTCGGTATACTATTCCATTGTTCTATCCTGATAATGGCTTCTTAACCGTACCGGCTTACCTGAGTAGTATCTATTTAACAACTTTTACACACACCCTAACCGACATGCAAGCCAACGACTTAGTGAGATCAAGCCGCAGTATCTTTGGAGCCGGTTTCCATGTTCAGTTCAAAGTGTCTAACTTACTATTCGATCTTGGAGTTGGCCTCGCATATGAGCCATCCCGTAATAACACTCAATTTATATTTGGAGAGTTTTGATTAGGCGTTCACTACACTTATTTACCGTATTTCTTGTAATGATCATTGTTCCGCTGACTTTGGGGGGATGTAATAATTCTGAGCCGGAAACCGCAGAAGATCATACCGATGAAATTGGTAACCGAAAAAGTCCGATCGCTATCGCCTCAGTAAAAAGTAATGGGACATATATCAAAGTCGTATATGGGCAGCCGTACCGTCGGGGACGCGTTATTTTTGGCGACCTGCTTCCCTGGGGCGAAGTGTGGAGAACCGGCGCAAATGAGGCTACTGAAATTACTATTACGGAATCGGTATTAATGGGGGCGCAAGCAATTCCGGCCGGTACGTATTCATTATTCACAGTCCCGGAGCCGGATTCAATGACTATTATTTTGAATCATGAACTAGGGCTTTGGGGAGCGCAGAACTATAACACCCAGCGAGATTATAAGCGAATCAAATTTCCTGTTAAAAATCTGGATACACCAGTCGAGGCTTTCACGATCGAATTTACTGAACCTCAGGAAAGCATGAGCACGATGCGGTTACGATGGGGGTTGGTTCAGGTCGACGTACCTATCCGCTTTTATGGAGAGTAGTAAAGCCGTCTATCGCCAACAATTCGTCATTCCCGTGAAGTCGGGACTCCAAATGTATGTACAGGAGAAGAGTTAGTTTCTGGCAAAATTTAGATTCCTGCCGTAGAAGGGATGACTCTGAAATGGTAAATGAATTAATTTTCTACCAGCTTCAACAGCTCTTCAGGAACATCAATATCCATTCTAAGAACCATAGAAGCGTGCGTCTTTCCCTGTGCATCTAACTTAAGGGAAACGGTGCCGCCGCCGCCAAGGCTTTCATTCAGCATAAAATTCAAAGCCCCGATATTGGGAAGCTCGTATCGTTCAACCTCACCCTTGCACACATTCTTCATGTGCTTTTTAACGCGGTCTGAAGTCAGCTCTTTTTTAAGAAAGGGATAGATATCAGGATGACGGGCTATGATCCCGACGTTACTTCCGTTTCCTTTGTCGCCACTGCGGCCATGTGCAATTTTCAATAATTTTACGGTAGGCATGATGAACTTTATTTAGGCTGAATTTTTAACAAAGATAACGGGATTTGCTTTTACATCACAATGGAAAACAAGGCAAATAGAACGCAGATGACACAGGTTTAACGGATGATCTCAAATGTAATTTAGGTGAGAGTGCTAAATCTACTGATAGCTGAAGTCTGACAGCTGACAGCTTATTCCATCAATCCGACAAATAATATACGATCGTAGAAACCACCCGTACTTTTTTGATGTGGGGATTGTTGTTATCCCGAGGTGAGACACTGAACAAGCCCTGATTTGCCGTTTTGATCTTGCCAAGTTCGCTGTTTGAATCTTCTGCAAATTTTTCGGCTACAGCCCGTGCTTCTTTCGTTGCCGCTTCTATCATCCGTGGTTTGATCTCATTCAGGCTGTCGAAAATATATTCCGGTCGAACCTGGTATTCGTCCCCGGAAAGTGTGAGTCCCTGTTTGCCAAGGTCTGCGAGCTGACTCATTACTTTTCTCACTTTGTCCACATCTTTTGAGTACACCGTCACGGTTTGGTCGGCCACGAAGCGGAACTGTGCATCATTTTGTCCGCCCCAGCGCTGTGCCGACTTATCAGTGACCAGGGGCGTTGACACTGAGATCTCATCTTCACTGATTCCCCGTTCTGTTAAAAAAGTCCGAACTTTGTCTCCGCTGTTTTCAAGGTTTTCGTAAATGTCTGCCAGCTGATTGCTTGCCTCGGTGTACTGAATGGGCCAGATCACGATGTCGGCCATGTGTTCTTCTTCAGCCAGGCCTTTCACGGTAACGGTCCGCTCATATTCTTTGTAGGTGATGGCAGAGTTGCCGATGATAAATCCAAATGCGATCAGTCCAAGAAAAATTGCGACTCCTATTATGGTGAGTCCGCGATTGCTTTGAATGTCCATGATGTGGTTTTGAATTAAGTTGTTTTAAAATGATACGAAGTTGTATTGTGATTTAGTGCCTTTTAGAAAATATGTTTCAGCCGTCAGCCGCTTAGAGCTGAAGCCTGACCGCTGAAAGCTAAAACTCTACGCCCGCTCGGCCATTTCAAGCCAAACCAGTTCTTTCTCTTCCAGCTCCTCCTTTACCTGTTCGAATTCCTGGGAAAGCTCATTCAATTCTCCGTATTCCAGGTCACTGTTATTCAACTTTTTCTCGAGATCCGATTTCTTTTTTTCCAGCTTAGCGATCTCTTTTTCCAGTTTATTGAATTCCCGCCGTTCGTTGTAGTTGAGTTTTTTGGGCTGATCCTGATCTTGCTTCTGCGTTTCCTTTGGTTCTTTAGGTTTTGGAGATGACTTCTCGGTCTTTTTCTCTTTTGGGGAAGAGGACATCCGGTTTAAAATTTCTTCCCGATATTCATCATAGGTTCCGTGGAAATCCTTGATCTCGCCCTGTCCTTCAAACACAAAATAGTGGTCCACAAGCTTATCCATAAAAAAGCGATCGTGAGATACGATGATGAGGCAGCCTCCGAAGTTTTGCAGAAAATCCTCCAACTTGTTTAAGGTGAGGAGATCGAGGTCGTTGGTGGGCTCATCCAGGATCAGGAAGTTTGGGTTTTTGATGAGGACCATCATCAGCATGAGGCGTCTCTTTTCGCCCCCACTGAGTTTTTCGACAGGCGTGTACTGCATCTTTCCCGGAAACATGAAATGCTCAAGAAACTGTGATGCCGTGATCTTATCACCATTGGCAAGCTCAATAACTTCTGCTACTTCCTTGATCACTTCGATCACCCGTTTACTCTCATCGATCTGAATGCCTTTTTGCTGATAGTGGCCAAATACAATGGTCTCACCGGTATCGATGGAGCCTGAATCCGGTTCTACCTCACCCATAAGAATTTTGAGGAAGGTACTTTTACCGACGCCATTTTTACCAAGGATCCCAATACGCTCGCCCTGTAAAAACTGGTAGCTGAAATCGTCAAGGATGACCGTATCGTCAAAAGATTTTGAGAGATTCTCAACTTCCAGCACTTTGCTGCCCATCCGGCTCATATTTACATCCAGTTGCAACTCGGATTCTTCGCGGGCAGAGTTTGCTTTTTCCTTGGTATCATAAAAAGCTTTGATGCGCGACTTTGACTTCGTTGTTCGGGCCTTAGGTCCGCGCCTCATCCATTCCAGCTCTTTCTTCATCAGTTTGCCTGCTTTGGCGATTTCGGTCGCTTCAACCTCTTCGCGCTCGGCTTTTTTCTGAAGGTAATACTCGTAATTTCCATTGTGATGGTAGAGCGTCCCGTAATCCAGCTCTAAAATATGATTACACACCCGATCCAGAAAATAGCGATCGTGAGTAACCATAAGCAGTGTCATTTTGCTGCCCGCTAAATATTTCTCCAGCCATTCTATCATCTCTACATCCAGGTGGTTGGTAGGCTCATCCAGGATCAGCAAGTCCGGCTCATCCAGCAACACAAACGCCAGAGCCACGCGTTTTCGCTCACCCCCCGAAAGGGAGGCAATAGACTGATCCAGGTCGTGAATATTCAGCGCACCCAGGATCTGCTCCATTTGTTGTTCCACATCCCAGGCTTCAGCGGCTTCCATGGCTGTGGATGCTTTCTCAAACTCTTGCTGTGTTTGTGGGTTGAAGTCTTCGGCCTGAGCATGAACCGCCTTCTCATATCGTTGTACCACTTTGATCTTCTCAGATTCCCCGTGTGCAATAAACTCGCTGATGGTCATGCTGTCATCCAGCTCTGGCTCCTGTGCAAGAAAGCTGATCTGAATGCCTTTTTGAGTCATAACCTTTCCTGAGTCAGGTTCCATCTCTCCGGCTAAAATTTTCAGTAAGGTAGATTTCCCGGTACCATTTGGGGCGATGAGTGCGGTTTTGTCTCCCTGGGAAATGCCAAAGGTGAGGTCGTCAAATAATGGCTTAATGCCAAAGCTTTTAGAAAGATTCTCGGTAGAGAGGTAGGTCATGTGGTAATAAGTTGTGAACTCTGTTGATGAGTTATAAAAATACGGAAATTATGGCGGGATTTAAGATATATGATGAAATAGAGATCAGCTTTTTTCGAGCTGGAATAATTCTTCTACAGATAAGCCGAAAAAGGAAGCAAGTTTTAAAGCGAGTTCAACAGAGGGCGTAAATTTGCCGGTTTCTATAGAATGAATGGTTTGCCGGCTGACACCAATTTCTTTGGCAAGATCTTTTTGAGTGATCGAGATACGGGCGCGCTCTACTTTCAGGGTATTCGAGATCATGGCGTCCAAAGAATTTCTTGACTAACTAGCAAGACGATACCAATTATAATGCCTACAAAATACTCTTTAAACCCCGGCTTCTTGATCCATCCTATGCCCTTTTTGAAGCTGTAGTAAAAGATCAGGATATAGATAAGGAGTAGCCCCGTTAATTCAGAAAGAAAGGAATATTTTTCTCCTTGAATTTCATCAATAAAAATAAAAGTGATAAAGAAGATCGAGGTCAGGGAGTGGGCATAAAGTCGGATTTGATTGGCGTATTCATCCTCAATGCGTTCTTTAGATGATATGATCAGAATCAACCCAAAACAAAAGATGAGGTTTGGAGTTCGGAGTCCCTCGAAATAAAAGTTCGGTTCAATAAAGTGATGAGCCAGGGCATATAGCAGGCAGAGAAGCGAGATAAAACCTCCAATGAATTTGAAATACCCGGGAAGTAACCCTTGTTCTTTTTCCATAACTAAAGTCTGCTTATTGTTTGCAGAATAATACAGTATAGTTTATAAATAGTAAAGTATACTTTACTATTTCGTCTATTATAGAGTTGGAACTGTGCTTGAGAAAGGGAATTGCATAAATCTTAAAAGGGTGAAAAATAGTAGACTAAATCTCGAAAACTATTGATCCCAAACTTCCCGGTTCAATCCATATAAATATCGCCGATTGTCCTTGGGGTCTTTTTTGCGAGAGATAACAGGCGTATCGGTTTCAAATTCTGCTTCAAACTTTTCGTTGATCGAGTTGATGGATTCATTTCTCAACTTTCGGCGGTAATCGTAATTTTTGATGTCAGGCCAAGCGTGTTCTTCGAGTTGATGTGTGTCTGTGAAGCCTTCCTGATCTTGTAATATTTCAAACAGTTTTAACTCGTTCTCATTTAATTTCTGGAAAAAGGAGTCCTTAGGGGTCGTATGCGCTGAGATGCTTTTCGATTCTTCGCCTTCTGTATAGCTGTGTTTGTAGAACAGAAAAAGACCGAGCACAAGTATCATCCCTAATGAGACGACAATGCCGATACGGCCCGACGCGCTGTTTCTTTCCGGAATGAGCTGAAGCAGGGAGTCTTCCGGCAGGACTTCGATCCGAAGGGGATAGCTTTTATTGTTGGTTAGGTGATCCATACCGAGGAATACAAAAGAGGCGGTACGGGGGTTATAAAAATAGCTTGAGATAAAGAATCCTTCTTCTGTGGGAATAGGAATTTCAACCGGCTTGTATACCTCTACGGTTTCAATATTGAAAGGAACCAGATGGAACACCATGTTGGCATTATTCTGATTATGAAAGGGAAGGTACCAGTTCTTGGTATGTGGACTGTAGGCAGATGTTGAGTGACTATTTATGCGTCCAACTTTAGAAACCGAAGCGCTGGAATAGGGTTTCCAGTTTGCGAAAGTGAAAGAAGTAAGCTTTTTCCATTCATCGTTGTTAAACGAGTACCTCCAGATGTCGCTGGCCATGGCGCGTTCAACATTCTTATCATCGGATCGGTTGTTTTTGGTATACGTGCCTCCGTACATAAAGAATGCATCCTGCGCTTTGTTGTAGAAACCAAACCTGGCGGTTCTGGGGGAAGGAAGTGGAGAGTTGATATCGGGCGTATGAAGATGCCATTCCTTCAATTCCGGTTTAAAGAATGATATATAATTTTTGTAGGTCCAAAATCCGTAGCCGCCAAAAGCGTATAGATTGTCCTGCCTGAAGAAGGGAATATGGGAAAACTGATTTTTGTGGGGAAATGAAAGATCGAGCCGGTTCAAAGAATTAGAAGTAGTGTCGATTTCATACACACTGCCAACTCCTCTGGACCAAAAAGTCGGTTTATGGGTAAATGGATTCAGCCCAAATTCCAATTCTGAAAGTCTTTCGGGTAAATCATCAAGTTCAGCCTGAAGGCTCCATGTTTTGGTTTCAAGGGAATAAACCCAAAGCTGTTTCTTCAAAAATACGTAGACCTCCTGATTGGTCGTGTCAATATCCGCGAGTAGTGGAGTGTTAGCGTCAAGGACCGGATGATCTTTATCCTGGGCTTGGGCAGACTGAATATTAAACAGGTTCAGAAATAGGCAGATCCCAATAAAAGCAAGCTTAGATGCGTAAATATGCATGGTTCTGAACCGGTTCATTAAAAAATTTCATTGGGAATTTAGTTAATACTAAACTAGATAGTAACAAAAGTTCGGACAATTAATATAGCTAACCAAAAAGTCATCGTCCGAACATGTCCTTATGGGTTTTCGGGGTACTATTTTTTTTCTGATCCGGTTCATTCCAAAAACAAGGATTGAATCTAACCTGCCATCTGTTTAAGGTATAGCAAATAAATAACAGATGACTTTGGAATTTAACGACCCCTCAATAATAAAAAATCAGGATGGTGACGAACGCTCGGTAGGATTTGAATTCGAGTTCACCGGTGTGGAAATGCAGGATGCCGCAAAGATGGTTTCCGGGCTGTACGGGGGAGAGGTGCAGCAATTAAGTGGCTATGAGTTTGTGGTGGAGAATACTGAGTTTGGGAAGTTTTCACTGGAACTGGATGCGAGTCTTTTTCTAAATAAGAAATATGAGAAGGTCCTGAAGTCGGTAGGCCTGGATGTAGATAAGCTTAAGAATAAGGACAAGCTGGAAGAGACACTGCGCGAAATGGCGTCTACGGTAGTTCCTTTTGAGATCATCACCCCGCCCATTCCATTATCAGAAATTGAAAAGCTGAATGACTTGGTGGATAAGTTGAGAAGCTGGAAGGCCAAAGGAACCGGAAGTTCGTTTTTCTATGCGTTTGGGTTGCACCTGAATCCCGAAGTCCCGGAATTATCGGCAAAAAGTATAACGAGACACTTAAAAGCGTATGTGATGATGGATGCGTGGATACGAAAGGATGCTGAGATCAATATTTCCCGCAAGCTAACGCCATACATAAATGAATATGAAATGGATTATATCCGGCACATCCTCAGAGAAGATTATCAGCCGGATCTTGAAACATTGATTGAGGATTATTTTGAGTTCGGGAATTCCAGGAATCGACCGCTGGACCTTTTGCCGGTTTTTATGTTTATGGATGAGGAGCTGACCTCGCAATTATTGGAGGAGGAGTTAACTTCTGCCCGCCCGACATTTCATTACAGGCTTCCAAATTGTTCAATTGAGGAGAATAGTTGGTCGCTGGCGGGAGAATGGAATCGCTGGGTATTGGTGGAGAAGTTGGCTGAGGATGAAAAAGTATTGAACCAATACGCGAGAGCGTTTATAACGATGGACGAAAAATCTATGTTTGGGATCAAAAAGAAATGGATAAAATTAATGGACAGGTGGGTTCAGAGTGTTAGATAGAGAGCCAGTTATTGGAATAACAGGACCAAAGGAAGGTGGAACAGGTGCGTGGATCTTCACGGCTTTTTCTGTAATTCTGGCCGGTGGAAAACCATTGCGCATAAATACAGAAACTCCTCGTGATATCGACCAGCTGGATGGATTGATATTGGGTGGCGGTGCCGATGTGGAACCGATGAAATATGGACAACAGAGAGTGGAACGGGCCGTATTAGCCCGTGATAAGCGCACAATATTTGAATGGTTGCTCTCCATTTTATTCTTCCCAATTTACTGGCTGGCGAGATATTTTCAACACACCAAACGTTCACCGATCGATCTTGAGCGGGATGAACTGGAGCTGAAGTTGCTTTCCCATGCCATCGAAAAAGGGATTCCGGTTTTGGGCATTTGCAGGGGCATGCAGCTTATGAATGTGCATTTCAAGGGATCGCTCCATCAGGATATTCGCGGCTTTTATGCAGAGAAGGCTCAGGTGTCTTCCATCTTCCCGAAGAAAAGAATTGTGGTTAAAGACGGAACCAAGCTGTGCGAGCTCTTGCAAACGGATATCTGCAATGTAAATGCGCTGCACAATCAGGCTATTGATGAACCCGGCGAGGGCATTGAAGTAGCGGTACGCGAGTTGAATACAGAGATCACCCAGGCGATAGAACACAAAGATTATCCCTTTATGATCGGGGTGCAATGGCATCCGGAATACCTTATTCAGGTAGCGCGGCAGCGTAATATTTTTAAGGGCCTGGTGAAAGCTGCGCTGAGCAAATAAATAAAGGAGCTCTCCGGTGGCTACAAGATTGCCGGACGAGCTCATTGTAAGTTTGCAGAACAAATAAATAGATCAATACAAGATTCGCGTACGAATGGTGTGCTTCACGTTATTCATCGCTTCCAGGATCTTGTCATCGTATTGTTTATCCACATCAAGTACCACATAGCCGATATGCTCGTTCGTTTTCAGATACTGCCCCAGGATGTTGATATCCATATCTGAAAGCAGCTGGTTGATCTCGGAAAGAACGCCCGGCTTGTTTTCGTGAATATGAAGAATGCGATGAGCTTCTTTCTGTTTGGGAAGATTGAGTGGAGGCACGGTGTGGGAACCAACTGTAGTGCCATCATCCATCAGGTTGATGAGTTTGGAGGACACATCCATTCCAATATTATACTGAGCCTCAATGGTGGAACCACCAATATGCGGGGTCAAAATCACATTGGGTAAATTTTGTAAGTCGGTGTTGAATTTCTCTCCTTTCGACTCAGGCTCTTCAGGATATACATCAATTCCGGCACCGGATATATGCCCTGATTTCAACGCTTCTTTTAAGGCACCAATATCCACCACAGAACCACGAGATAGATTCAATAGCACGCTGCCTTTTTTCATTTTGGCGATGGTTTCAGCGTCCATCATATTTTTTGTTCCCGGTGTTGCAGGCACGTGTAGTGTTATAATATCAGATTGTGCAAGCAGGTCATCCAGTGAGTCAATACGAGTGGCATTTCCCATGGGCAGCTTGGGTTCAATGTCATAGTAGAGAACATTGAAGCCCATATTTTCAGCTAAAACAGAAACCTGAGAACCAATGTGACCATAGCCGATGATGCCAATTTTTTTTCCGCGGACTTCATAGCTTTCTGTCGCGTCTTTTAGCCAGACGCCTTCATGAGCTTTTTTATCGCGAAGCGGAATGCGTCGTTTCAGCATTATTGATTCAGCAATAACAAGCTCGGCTACAGAACGGGTATTGGAATAAGGGGAATTGAAAACAGTGACGCCCGCTTCCATAGCTGCTTCAAGATCAACCTGATTGGTGCCGATACAAAAACAGCCGACGGCTTTTAACTTTGGGGCATTCTCGATCACCTTTTTGGTGATGTTGGTCTTAGACCGAATTCCGATGAGTTGAACGTCCTCAATGCGTTCCAGAAGTTCCTCTTCACTCCATGCTTCGCTGTAGGTTTCTACATTTATGAATTCATGGTTTTTGAAGTTTTCTTCAGCGGTGGGATGAATGCCTTCAAGTAGCAGGACTTTGATATTTTCTTTGGGGTAAGAAAGCGAATCTGTTTTATTTGTCATGTCAGTTTATAAATGAGTGAGTGCGAGACCGAAAGGTATAAAAACATTTATGTTTTTTTAAAAAAGTCTGCTTAAATAAAAGCTGTAGTCCATTGTAAGAAAAATGTACTAACGAATTGATCTCACGATAATAACGAAACATATACCGGGAGAAGTCGAATTACATATAGGTTCCAACAACTAAGATATGAAGCCATGAAAAAAATATATTTGTCCATAATTATTGTACTAATGAGTGTCAGCTTTGCTTTGGCACAAGACGCAAAAACCAATCATAAATTTATTGCAGAAGGAGATGAGATAGCCAGGGTGCTATCAACCGGTTCGGTTCACACCTACCAGTTAGAGCTTGGTGAAGCGCAGTATGTATTTGGGAAGGTAGATCAGCAAACGGTAGATGTGGTGGTCACGATCAAAAATCCGGAAGGTAAAGTAGCGGCCGAATTCGACGGACCGGCGCGGGGAGGGGAAACATTTCAGCTTATATCAAAAGCAGCGGGAACATATACCATTGAGGTAACTCCTTTTGAGGACTCCGAGGGAGATTATGTAATTCGGTTGTTAAAAGTGGAACCGTCAGCTCAGGATCCCGAAGGCAAAGTGGATCAGTTAATGAGTGAGTATTCAGGAGATGTGCCGGGCGCAGCAGTCATGGTATTGCAGAATGGCAATGTGCTTTTAAATAATAGTTATGGAATGGCAAACCTGGCTTATGACGTGGAGATGAACGAAAATTCCATTCACAATATCGGATCTACCTCAAAACATTTTTTGACTTTTGGACTGTTGTTGCTTCAGGAAGAAGGAAAGCTCGATCTTGATGATGACATACGTGAATATCTGCCGGAACTACCCGAATTTGATCATCCCGTAACTTTGAGACATGTAGTAAATCACACCAGCGGATATCGGGAGTTTGTGAACTTGCTGATCATGACGGGTAGAAATATCAGCACTCCGGTTTCTCAGGACAAGGTGATCGAGATCGTTCAGCGTCAGCCTGAACTCCAGAACGTGCCGGGAGCAGAATTCAACTATAACAATAGCGGGTATGTACTTTCTACAGAAGTGATAGAGCGGATCACCGAAATGCCGTTTCCGGAATGGATGGAAGAAAATGTGTTCCTGCCGATGGGAATGAGGAATACCGTGGTACGCTCAAGCCCAAATCAAATTGTGGAAAACCGAACGTTTGGCTATCAGTATAATGAGGATGGTCGGGTTGAGGAAGTAACGGATCTTGGTGGGGCTATGGGGCCGGGAGGAATTCACGCCAGCATGGATGACCTGAGAAAATGGGTAGAGAATCTGTTAAACCCAACCGTGGGAACAGAGGCGATGATCCGGGAGATGAGTACGCCATTTACATTGAAAAGCGGAGATGAAACAGGTTACGGTCTTGGGCTTTTTATTGACGACTATAAAGGGTTGAAAAGGCTGCATCATGGAGGGGCGGATCTTGCGCATCGTTCAAACCTGATGGTATTTCCTGAAATAAATGCCGCAGTTATTACCCAGAGCAATTTCGCGAACTTTCGGGGAGATATAGGAAACCGGGTGGTTGACATCTATTTCGGTGATATGATGGAAGAAGCTGCTGAAAAAGAGAAAGAAGCCGCTGAGGCTAAAGACAAAGCAAAAGAATTTGACTACGATCCGGAACAATTTGATCCACTGACCGGACGGTACGAACTTAGCATCATGCCCGGTTTTATTTTGACGTTTGACAGAAATGGCGACCGGCTTTTTACTCAGGCTACAGGTCAGCCGGAAGTGGATATAACGGCTACATCCGACTCCACCTTTAGTTTAGTAGGTGTTCCTGCAAGCATCACCTTTCACATAAATGAAGATGGGTCGGCTGATTCTTTGACCTTACATCAGAACGGGAACCACATTGCTAAAAAGATCGAGTTCGAGCTTTCTCTTGAAGATATGAAAGAATATACCGGACGGTATTTCAGTGGAGAGATCGAAACTATTTACGATGTAGCCGTTGTAGATAGCGGATTGGTGATTCAAAACTATCAAATGGAAAATGACATTAGTTTGACTGCAGGCAATACTGACAGCTTTAGTGCAGAGTTTCCGTTGACAGAGGTGGAATTCATCCGCAATGAACAGGGTGAGATCCAGGGATTTACAGCATCCAATGGGCGAACAAGGGGAATTCTGTTTGAGAAGTGGGAATAGCAGAAAGTCTCTTAGCTTAAAAGCCCATCAGTATTCTCCGGCTGATGGGCTTCTTTTATGAACGTTTTGAGTTAGCTTTTCAGAATAATTTATATTGGAGGCTATTAGGGGTGTTAATGAGCAAAATACACCATAGTATTGAGCAACTTTTGCACACAAGGAAGGCAATGTGTTTATTGAAGGGGGACGGATAAGTGAAAGATAGTGCTATTGGAGTAACGTGTTAACTACTGAATTAACTGTATTTACATAGATTAAAGAAGCGCTTTTAAATAATTTGGAGAGATGCTGTTCAAATACTAAATTGAAATTCGTCGAAGTCTTTATAGAAGTATAATTGTGCAAACTATTGGAAGTGTTTGTGAGAATTTAGACTTTGGCTTTGGTTAATGATGGGCGGAAGCCTTTCATCAAGGATGATAACCTTGAAAAAAATCTATCTATTTATATCCACTCATAAATCAAAAGGCCGCTTTGTTGATCTCAAGGCGGCTTTTTTATTTTTCAGAAAGTGTATAAGAGAGTATCGGGTTTGGGGCTGTTGTGGTCGTTATCGCCGATAATAAGTTGCAGACTTTGAGAGGGATTTTCTGTGTCTTGGTAAGCTTTTTTTAAGGGAAGTAGACTGAAGGTTTCTGTTGATTCAAAAACAGCGTCACAAAGTTCTTCACGGTGAGATACAAAAGCATGTGCATTCGTTGGATTGGAACCTTCAAAGTAATCATAAAAAACAAGATTGAGTTCGTGCGGTCCACATCCGCTGTATCCGAGTTCAATAGTCAGTGAATCACCGGAAAGGGAAGTTTCAAGGTGATGAGAATATCCAATGGGCCATGCTGAAAAATCAAACTCACTTTTACTTGTTGGTTTGGCTAATATCACGTCTTTGATAGTTCCATATTCAGAAAATTGATACGTTTGATTCATCGAATCATTTTTCACGGAAATGAAAAGCTTGTCGTCTCGAATGGTTGCAGGATGTTCTTGATCTGTTAATACATTTGTAAAGGGTACATCTTGAAATCCATAGCAGGCCATCTCGGTGCAAGACATCCCCTCTATCACAAGATTGCTGTTATCATTTATATGATACTCACCTCCGCAGTGATTGCAGATTTCATGTCCGGAAAACTGCCCGTCATCTGAAAAGTGAATCGTATACATACTATCCAATCCAGGGGCGTAGACTCCATATCCATCTTCCAGTACGGTTCGAAGTTCCCAGGTTTTATCGACCAGTTGATCTTGAAGTTCTTGAGGATTCAAACCTTTCTTTTCATTATTCAGATTGAAAAGGTCACAGCCTGAGAAGGTCATTACAATGAGAAAGGAATAAAACCAGATTCTTTTTTTATACATAACATCTCCTTTTTGATCCTTGTATGTAATATAACGCGAAATCGATATAATATTTTAAGCCTGAGTTCGAGATAATAAGCCGTAGGTCGGGCAGCTTGCCCGAACCGCTGAGTATGAATGAAAACTTTAATTACCCGGACAAGCTGTCCGGGCTACGTTTTATAGTGAATTCAAATAAAAAAACCGCTGAACAAAATGAATTGTCCAGCGGCTTGAAATGGGAAACGAGAAATATTATTCACTTCGGTAACTTTCCGGCGGACCTAAATAAGTCTCTCCAACGTCACCGGTTTCGATCACGATCTTTTGTATGACCACGCCCGCATCCTGCATCCAGATCTTGAGGGTGTGCTGTCCCGTCTCAGAAATAGTATGCGTGGTACTTTTCACGTTTGCATAATCAGCCACTACCTGATTCCAGTTGAAGTCATCATGAATATTCACGACCTGTGGCTCTTCATCATTAATGGAAATTCCATAACGCAGACCGGGATGATCCATGTAGTAATTCAGCGTAGGGGCGAGATACACTTTTACCTTCACTTCACCTTCAGTGAATAAATGAAGATCATATTCCAGTCGCGGACTATTTTCGGAGCCCGGATCTTTTGGTGAAGCAGTGACTGGGTGGGGCGTGATGCTTGAGCCGGTTCGTCCCAGGCGTGGAACTTCAACCCATTTCGCATTATCAGCTCCAACGGTTCGGTGATAATTGGCCGGCTCTATAGACACAAACCCATTGGCTTCTACAAAGCCGGAAATGTTTTGTGGATCGCCATGATGTGTAGCCCGAGCCTGTACGTCCACTTTTTCACCATCTTCACTTTCTATGGTGATGGTTCCGGTATGCGTGCCTTCAGGAACCTGCTCCCAATCCACATAAACCCAAAGTCGTTCCTGATCATCAACTTCTCCGGTCATGCCTTTTACTTTTAACCAAGCTGAATTAGGCTCAGCAGTATATCTGAAATTCTCTGCTCCCCGGTTGAAAACTTCCAGATAATAATCTTGCTGATTCAGGTTATCAAAGGCAGGTAGTTTAGCCTGTGCTCCGGAGTTTGGCCACCATTCAGAAGATCCCTGAACAGATACACCCATTTCGGCGCCATCAGGAAGTTCGATAGTGTCCGTTTCTGGAATGTTATTATACGGAGGCTGCTGCCAGTAGGTATACCCAATATGCGTTTGAGACATAAAATGATTCCACTTTCCATCTGCAAGATCAGTGTGATATTCTTCGGTCAGGAGGGAATCTTTGTCGAATAAATATTGAACGCCTTTGGCCATTTCGTTGGTTTTGGCCCGGCCTTGTTCGGCATACCAGCGATTTTTGGCCGTGGTCACGTAGAGCTCATTCAGGTTAGCGCTTGCTTTCACGGGAAAAAGAACGAGCTGGTAAAAGGCATCTTTGTATTCTTGAGGAAGTTTTTCGTAAAGTGCATCTGCTCTTTTGGCAAGATCATTGTAATCCTTCACCACTCTTTCCGCCTCGTTAAAATTAAAAAGGCTGTAGGTTTCGGGGCTGAGGAGTTCGTGCTTGCGCCGGGCATTGTACTTGGTGTATTCGCTCAGCATATTGCCTACCTGTTCTCCGTATTCCTCACCAAACTGATAGGAAGCCCATTCGGCGGGATAGCTTTCCATTTTATCTATGGTCATTTCCTCAGGATCCCAGGCATGATCCAGGAAGAAAGAGATCGGAAATTCCATAGGTTTGAGATCTCCAACATTCACCAGCCACATGCGATCCATTTTGTGTTCCCAAACCAGGTTCATCTGCTCCCAGGTTCTGGAAATTTGATTTGTGTTGAGCCACTTATAGTTTCGCGGGCCGCCCACATAATCAAAGTGATAATACAATCCCCAGCCGGCTTCGTGTTCCTGAGCCTCACTTCCGGGGCGGGGCATCAGTCGAACGTTGCCCCAGTTATCGTCGGCGGCGAGCAGCATGACCTCTTCCGGAACGCGCATGCCCTGCTCATAATAATCCTGTACTTCCTTATACAGAGCCCAAAGCTGAACCTGACGATCTTTGTTTTCCGGTGAGATCTCATCAATAATTTCCCGCTGATCTTTAACAATGCGCTGTAAAAGCTCCACATTGGTTTCTTCGCTCATGGCTTCATCACCATCGCCGCGCATGGCTAGTGAGATAGAAGCTTCGTAATCCTTAAGCCGCTCGATTCCAGTTCTCCAGAATTCTTTCAGGGTCTCTTCATTGGTCTGATAGTTCCAGTCGCCTTCCCCATATCGCTCCCATTCAACGTGTGCGCGGGCCATCGGCTCGTGGTGTGAAGTTCCGATAACCACGCCATATTTATCTGCGGTTTGTGCGTTCAGTGGATCATCATCATAAAAGGCTTTACCCCACATGGCGGTCCAGATGTAGTTGGCTTTTTGGCGGAGAAGCAGCTCAAACACATCTCCGTAAAACTCGTGATTGAAACCGCCGTAGGTTTCATGCACCCAGCCATACAAAGCAGGATTCTCATCGTTCAAAAAGATGCCGCGATATTGCACTTTGGGCATGTCCACCAATTTACAACCAGCTAAAACCGATACGTTATCTTTTTGTTCTATTGGCACATCTGCCCACCAGTACCAGGGCGAAACACCGATCTGATTCGAGATCTCGTAGATTCCAAAAATGGTGCCACGCTTGTCGCTCCCTGCAATTACCAAAGCTTCTTCAATACCTTCAAAAGGATTTTCTACGACCTGGATCTGATACGCCTCCCATTCTCCTTCAATCTCAGAAACATCCAGCTTGCCGGATTCGATCAAGGCATCGATCTCAGGGCTTTTGCCGATGGTTCCGGCCATCACAAACCGAGGTCCGTGCGGAATTCCGGTGGATTGCATATGAACCGTATTTTGAGAGACATTCCGCAGATCAGTTTGCAGATCGCCCATGGCACGCTGGGCTCCGTCCCAATCATCCTGTGAGATATATAGCGGCACGGCGTTGCCATCAGAGATGATGTCGAAGCAACCTTCCGATTGTTGTGCGTTGGTTTGAACACTTGTGCCCACCAAAATGAACAGCAGGCCGGTTAGGATATAAGGTAATTTCTTAAACATGATAGAACGGTTTGATAGTGACTGAGATTGAGATTGTTAAGCCAACTTAAGCAGTCAAATATAATAGGATAGGGGCGGGGCACTTTCAAGGTAAAGTTGCGCAAATATCAGGATATTTTGCCCATAATTTGCGCAGACTTAGATCAGCTATTCGGCAGGTTCTTCAAATAAACTCAGATTTATAGCTTCTGCGATCAATTGGTGACCTCGTTCGCTGGGGTGAAGTCCGTCACCGTCATCAGCTACTGGTAGTAGTTGCCCCGGGTTTTCAGGGTCTTCCAGTGCTTTGTCTAGGTCGATAACGGCATCAAACTTACCACTATTGCGGATCCATTCGTTGATGCCTTTCCGGGCGCGTTCGCTGGCCGGTCGATCGTAAAAAGAGCCCCCAAATGGCAACATTGTAGCTCCGTATACTGTGATGTCTTGGGCGTGCGCTTTTTGGATCATTTGCTCGTAAGCAGCTGCGAGATCCAGTACCAATTCATCTGCTTGTTCGTCTGACCGTACTCCCCCAATATCATTAATACCTTCTAAAATGATCAACCACTTCACTCCGGTTTGATTCAAAACATCCCGCTCAAAACGGTCTACAGCCGCAGGTCCCAGGCAATCCCTGAGCACACAATTTCCCCCGATTCCTGCATTTAGTACAGCTACATCCTGCGTTTCTTGATTGGCCTGAAGCCGGCGCGAAAGCTCATCCGGCCAGCGATTTTGTTTGTTGGTGCCTGAACCGCGTCCATCCGTAATGGAATTCCCAAGCGTAACCACGGAAGTAAAATGTTCCGGGGCCTTCACATCTATGGCATCGATCAGGTACCAGTGGTCTGTGGTAACCGGATCCGAAAATTCTGCGGCAGTAACGTGATTTCCCTCTAAGATATAAGAGGTGGTTCGGGAGCCGGGATGACCTGTGATTTCTTCACCAATACTTTCGATATGCATGGTGATGGCAACATTGGATAGCTTCTTAAGGTCAAAAGAAAAAGGATCGGAAAGAGCAGCCTCTCCGGGTTGTAAGGTGATGGCAGATTCTCCTGAAAAAGTGAGAGCGGTATTTGTAGCGGAATCGATGCTGCTGCCTTCCAGCGATTTGGCTACATGAATTTCAGTGATCTCTACAGGCTCAGCTCCAAATTCATTCGAAATCCTAAAGCGCAATTCTTCGCCTCCCACAGATACATGTACGATCTGCCGGATCGTATTCCCATTCAAGCCAGGTTCAGGTGGATTATTCCGTGGTTCAGTGAGCTGTTGGGCAGTACTCCAGGTGCCCACCCATTTGGTGTTTCCGTCAGATGAAGTGCTGCATCCTGATAACAAAAGCACCGAAAAAATTATTAGAATAAGGTAGTATCGTAAATACATAATGTATGTTTCCAGGTGGAATTTATTTGTTGATAGGTTCGGGATTGATCATTTGATCAAGGTCATTTGCCTTGTTTCCATAAACCCATGAGCATCTAAACGGTAAAAATATAACCCGCTTGAAAGGCCGGAGGCATCAAAAGAAATTTCATGAGTTCCTGCTGAAATCCTTTCGTTAACCAATGTAGCAACTTCTCTGCCCAACATATCAAACACTTTCAATGAGACTTCACTGCTCACCGGCAACTGGTATTTTATGGTTGTAGCTGGATTGAAGGGATTAGGGTAATTTTGATGAAGTTCAAATGCAAAAGGAGTTTCTGTAATGGACTCATTTGAAACAGTTAGATCTTCAGAAATAAAAGTCTTGATACTTTTTGCGGGAAGTGTCAGCGTGAAGGAATTATTGGTAATCTCCACATTTTCTAATTGAACCATATTTTCGGTAGGAGATGTAACGTGCTGCATAAGCGATGTAATTGCTCCGCCTTCAATGGAAAAGTTAACTTCTTTCGGAGAATTCTCACCATTTACAGCAATGATGATGGCTTTAGAAGAATCTGTATAAGCGGTAAGGCTCACATTGCCATAGCCGGGTGCATAGGAAAGGCGGGAATAAACACGATGGAACCCGGGTCTTACAAACCGCGAAAAATGTGAAAAAGCATATCCTCGTTTTAGCAAAACACCGTCTTCAGTGCCTTGTTCTCCATCTCCAAGAAAAGAGTAATAGCGCTTTAAATACCACCAGATATACGCGTTCCAATCATAGATCATAGAGCGCTGAATGGTATCTAGCATTTCCACCGTTTCATCCCAAATCACCTCGTCCTCAAGCTGTTCCCATTCGTCGGTTGCACCCTGATTTTTCAGGTATTCGGTCATCCAAATTTCCTTGCCTTTTTCTGACGGGAGAAAGTATCGGTTCAACCCGCCACCATAAATGTGACCTCCAATGATATCAACATTGCTTGCTGCGGCAGAGTCAGAAAGTATAGCATCAGAGATCTCTCTTCTGAACTGGAATGATTCAGGGGCGATCACTTTAGTAGATAAAGAATCTCCATGATCCCGCAGAAAAGAGGTCATTTCTTCTGCGTTCCAATCGCACGATTCATAGCTTACTTCAATATCGGGCTCATTTTGAATGGAAATGGCGTAGAGAGGAACACCATTGTTTTCCATATAATCCTCGAATTGTCTTAAAAAAGAAGCATAATCTGCATAAGAGTCTTTTTTGAGCCGGCCTCCAACCAGATCATCATTGGTTTTCATGCTTGCGGGCGGACTCCAGGGCGAGGCGATCACTTTCACGCCCATTTGGTAAGCTTTCTGAGCGGTGGGCAGGTTATTACTCCACTGATCTTTGTTTGGAGGAATGCGAATTCTAAGGATGGATAATCCCAGCTGACCTTCTTCAGTGCCAAACACCTTTTGGATATCCTCCTCATTCAGGTCGGGTCGCCAGCCAACAATGTTTGCGCCCCCGAAGCCTCGGATTATTTGAGCAGTACTATCGAGATGTATGACTGCATTTTGTGCCTTAAGATCAGCAGAACTTCCAAAAGAGAAAATTGCCGCTATAAGAAGGGTAATACTGAAAATGCCAGATTTAAAGTTTCTCATGATGAATTAAGTAAAGTCTACTGAGATGTCTTATTCATTAATATCCCAATAGATGCCATACCGTTCATGATTCACCTCATAAAAAGGAGCAAACTCCACATCAAAAGGTTGACCGGCATTTTGTGTTTTGAAATTCAGTGAAGTTGAGCCGGTGGGCTTAAGCCATTCGTTCAAACTTCGGCCATTTGTTTGAAATGCAGGCGCTTCCACAGTAGGCATGTCTTCATACCTGCGGTGATCCCAGCGTCCATCAAAACCTTCAAATCCGGCATAGGGTATCGGATCTTCATCCATACCTTCTCGCCCGAGTTTGCCAGCCAGTAACACCGGTCCATATTTTACAGCTGCCAGATTTTCGTTGTCTTCCAGTCGTTCAAGCCGGAGGTTCATGGGCAGGCTAATTTCAACCTGATCCCCATCTTCCCACCTGCGTTCGATCGACCAATAGTTTCCATTAGCAGTAACGGCTTTTTCATTTACCGTCACATAGAAGGAGTCATCGGCCCAAAGTGGTTTGCGGATGTTTAAGGTAAATGTTGTGGGCTGATCTGCTTCGATGGTGAGGATGCTGTTTTCTGCCTGAGGGAAATTGGTTTCCTGAATAAGCTTCACTCCTTGTTCTTTCCAGGTCAGTTCAGATGCGATAAACAAATTCACGTACAACTCATTTTTGCTGTGCATATAAATATTCTTCCCGTACTTGGTATGATTTTCCATCCCCGACCCCACACAACACCAGAACGATTCTTCCGGGTCGCTGAAGGTTTTGAAATGACCGGATTTCAGCGGAACGAAATAGCAAAACTGTCCCGTCTTCGGATCCTGAGAAGCCAGAATATGATTATATAGGGCATTTTCGTAATAGTCGGCATACTTAGGATCGTTGGGATTCCAGCGCATAAGGATCTCGGTGAGCCGCAGCATGTTGTATGTGTTGCAGCTTTCGGAGGTGACTTTGGTGAGTCTTTCATCTAAAGAGCCAAGTTCACCAAAAAATTCGCTTTCACTATTTCCGCCATTTGCAAAGGTGCGGTTTTCCACTACCGTATCCCAAAAAAACGTAGCGATCTGATGCAGCGAATCGGTTTGGGTAAATTCATATTCGCGAGCCGCTCCAATGATCTTTGGGATCTGGGTGTTGGCATGAAGTCCGGCCAGCTGGTCTTCCCGTTCTGCAAGTGGCGGGAATACGCGCGGGTCATTGAAACGCTGGGCCAGTTTCAGAAACTTTTGGTCTCCGGTGATGGCATATACATCCGCCATAACCTCGTTCATTCCGCCATATTCTGCGACGATCATTTCACTGAATTGCTCATCGCTTAGTTGATCAGAAAGGGACACAGCCCATTCGGACAAGTTCACCAGTACATTCTTGGCGGATTCACTTTCAGTATATAAATAAGCATCTCTCAATCCGGCAAACAGTTTGTGAATGTTGTACCAGGGAACCCAGCTGTCGTTCAGGGAAAAGGGCTGGGCATCGATGTTACCGGCTGCGAGATTAGCAAAGATCTCTTTTCCGCCCGGCACTCCCGAGATATACCCGGTTCCAATTTTGGTTTGAGCCGCCGCAAGCTCGCTGACCACATAACTTGCGATGCTTTTGTATTCCATCTCACCCGTGGCAGCATACATCATGGAAACCGATGACAGATAATGACCAAGCGTGTGCCCATCCAGCCCGGTATTTTCCCATCCGCCATAATTTTCGGCTTCCGGGTCAACGCCGGCTTCTTTCCAGTAAGGCGCCAGGAGTCGGTCGGTATCCAGGAACTTCAGATATTCACCATCTTTCTTCATCGCCGTTTTGAACGGTCCATCCAGCAGACGGATATCCTTTAGGTCAAATTGCTCAGCCTTTGTGATTGAGGCCTCGGGCTGAATTGTATAGGGTTTGAAATCTTCTTTTTGAGCACATCCCCATAAAAGGAGCGTTACTAATCCGGTTGTTAATATGTTTTTCATGAGTCTTATTTGATCAAAAGCATTTTTCGGGTTTTACTAAAATCATTGGTCTCAAGGGTGTAAAAGTACATTCCACTTGAGAGCGATGAGGCATCAAATTGAACCTGATGCTGACCCGCAGCTACACGGGTATTCACTAAAGTGGCCACTTCGCGTCCCAGGATGTTAAATACTTTCAGCGAAACATCACTGCTTACCGGCAGCTGATAGCTGATCATGGTACTTGGGTTGAAGGGGTTGGGATAATTTTGCTGTAGCCTGTATGATTCTGGAAGTATTTCTCTGTCATTTGTCTCATTCGAAGTAGTGATCTCTTCAGAAAAAGAAAAATGCTTAATTCTGAATAGCTCGGAAGCACTTTCTTCTCCTTTAAAGTGGAAATAGACGTCATGACTTCCGGTGATTTCTTCGGTAGTTACGGCACTGAAAGTCTGATAATTTGCCGAACTTTCGGTGTTCTCGATCTCAACGGCCGCGATTAGTTCACCAGTATTTATTCCACCGAGCCAAACATCAACAATTCCTCCTTGTGCGTTGCTGGAAGCTGTTATATTAATTTGTCGGGCGGTTTTATCATAATCGATACTGGAGCTGGATGAGGTTGATTTTCCAAATTGAGCACCTGCATACATGGCCCAGTCGTTGTGACTGATCGATGCCAGATAAGAAGATTCGGCTGCAGAGGAAACGCCACTGAAGTTGGCGGGACTTCCGGCCATGATCGGAGCATAGGCATCTCTATAGATGTAAGAGTCGAATAAGGCGGATTTGCCTACTACAAATAATCCCTGCTGATTTCCTGTAAAATCATTGAAATCGTTTTGGTGGCGGTCTATAGGCAGGATGTTAATGTCGTCGCCGATCTGTGTCCAGGTTTCTCCATCTTCGCTAAAAAAGCCGGCTGCGGTGTGATTGTTGCGCACCAGCTTAAGCCAAACAGCCGAACCTATGGTGTTTTCAACTTCATGAACGGTTCCGTCGAAACTAAAACCCAGTACGTCGGTTCCTTCGTCATTCACAGAACTATACGTTTTAACCTGAAGACCTTCCGGCCCGTTGATGATCCAGAGTCCTGCCTGATCAGAGGAGGTTTCAGGTTCAAAATCTACGTGCGTTGCAATGGAATATTGGTGCTCACCATCATTTTGGATAATGGAAGTATATCCTTGATATGGAGTAAGCTGTATCCATCCATTTCTTTCCGAAAGTGAAATTTGATCTTCCGGTAAATATCCTAATATCGACCAATGCGGACTCAGGCGAGGTGTTGAAAAGAAGTCGGATTTGGCTACCATCCAGGGAATATTTCGGGTGTTTTCGAGATCCGGAGCCTGCGTTGCTCCTGTTGGAGGGTATTGCATAATGGGCCAGCCGTCTTCATAAACCACTTCAATTAAAAGCCCCTGTCTTCCCTGGGCTTGCCAGTTTGCGCTTTGGTGATAACTGTGGCCTATTACCCAGCTTGTTCCATCTTCAAGCGTAACGGCGGGTGATATATGATTTGGACGGTTGAATGTCCCGGTGCTTCCCCTGAACATATTTCCCTGCATTACTTCCCAGTCATCGGGATTATCTGTTAACGTATCGCTGCGCATTACATATTGCTGACCCACCAAGTGTTCGGCAAAACTGTAATAATAATAGTCATCATGTTTCCACATAACGGGGCCTTCTGCCCATCCATAGGGATTGTCTTCTGCATTGGGATTGAGCCAGGTCAGATCCAGAAACTCTCCGGTGGGTTGACCGTCTTCACCCAGTTCTACTATATGATTATTTTCGTGCCCGGCTTTGGTAAGCAGATACCATTTTCCGGAATCCTCATCAATGAATATGGAATTATCGACCCCATAAGGGGGCAGGTCACCAAAGCGATCAAGTTCTACAGGGTCACTCCACGCTGCAGTTGGAGAATTTGCTGTAACGAAATACATGGCGCCACCACCCCGGCCAAAGTAATGCCACCATTGGCCATGATGATACAGCGTATGTCCGCCCCAGGCGCCTCCGCCGGGAGTATCACCGTAGGTAGTCCAGGAAGCCTTTACCGGCTGGGCAATAACCTCCCAATGTACCAGGTCTGTAGAGCGATAAATTTTTGGTGTTGGGTTGAAAGATGACCCTGATGTATAAAAATAATTATCCACTTTGGTGAGAGTGGGATCGGGATGATCTCCCGGAATGACAGGGTTCACAAATGTATTGAGATCAGGTTGCCCTACACTTAGGGATGCCTGAAAGGCTAAGAAAAGACTCAGGAGAATAGTGACGGTTGTTTTCATAATGACTTTGTTCTACAATTAATAATATTCGGAGAGCTAATACGGCTCATTTTACGCTTGTATTTAATAAGCGTAATAATTACACTTTTATTAAATGTAAATAATACACTTAAAAAAGCAAACTATATTTAGAAGCGCTTTTTTGCTTGATTCCGGAAAAGGGTCAATCGTTGTAACATGCTCAATTTTTCAAATAAGTGACAGATGATACCTGCAAATACAAATAGTTTAAATACAAATAGTTTTAACGTCCGTTTATTGTCAGGTTTTTTGCTTGCAATAATGATGGTTATTCCGGTTGAAAGTATGTATGGCCAGTCTTCACAAGGGCAAGCCGAGAACCCGGTGATTTGGGCAGATGTTCCCGATCCTTCTGTTATTCGGGTGGGTAACACCTATTACATGAGCAGCACCACTATGCACATGAATCCGGGAGTGCCAATCATGAAATCAGATGATCTGGTGCATTGGGAGATCGTTAATTATGCATACGATAAGCTTGGTGAAACCGATCATCACACCCTCTCTAATGGGGCAGATGAATATGGGCGCGGTTCCTGGGCCAGTAGTCTTCGTTATCATGATGGCGTCTATTATGTGGCAACTTTTTCTTACACCACCCGGAAGACCTACATCTTTAAAACCCGGGATATTGAAAATGGAAGCTGGGAGACATTTGAGTTAGATAGATTTTTCCATGATCCGTCATTGTTTTTTGACGAAGGCCGGGCATTTTTGATCTATGGGGTTGATGACATCCAGATCGTTGAGTTAACAGCTGATGCTTCCGCTATCAAAGAAGGAGGAGTTGATCGGGTACTGATAGCAGATTCGAAAAAGATCATGGGAGCAGAAAATTATTACGTTCCTGCAGAAGGCGCTCAGGTTTACAAAGAAAATGGCCGGTATTATGTAATGTTGATCACCTGGCCCAGTGATGGAATGCGTACGCAAGTTGCCTACCGTGCAGATGAACTGCTGGGCGATTATACCGGAAAAGTAATTCTCGAAGATCAGGGAGTAGCGCAGGGTGGAATCATCGAGACTCCCGATGGCGATTGGTATGGATTTTTGTTCAAAGACCACGGTTCAGTTGGGAGAATTCCCATGTTGGTTCCGGTGGAATGGGAAAACGGCTGGCCGATGATGGGAGTAGATGGAAAAGTGCCCGACAAATTACCGATCAAAGCAGGGGATGATGGAATATCAGGTATTGTAGCCTCTGATGAATTCGATTCAGATCTAGCGCCGGCTCAATACAATGATGAGACAGAGATACTCGAAGGACTTCCTTTGGTATGGCAGTGGAATCATGTACCCGATCCAGCTTATTGGTCACTAACGGATCGTCCCGGCTATCTGCGGCTCACCAATGGCAGAATAGACTCAAGTTTTACAAGTACCCGAAATACATTAACGCAGCGAACATTTGGTCCGCAAAGCACGGGTTCTGTTTTAGTAGATATCAGTAATTTGAAAGATGGAGATCGGGCCGGTTTGGGAGCTTTACAGGGTACGTACGGATATGTTGGAGTTAAAGTAGAAGGCGGAAAAAAATATCTAACCATGGTAAAAGGAGCTCCGGATTCTGTTGAGGAAGTTGATACTCAGCCTCTCAATCAGGACGAAGTGTACCTGAAGATCGCCTTTGATTTTAAAGACCTGACGGATACGGCCTACTTCTACTACAGTATTGATGGAAATACATGGAATGAGATCGGTGAACCACTGCAAATGCAGTATACATTGGATCATTTCATGGGCTACCGATTTGCTTTGTTCAATTACGCTACAAAACATACCGGCGGCTTTGCCGATTTCGATTACTTCAGAATAAACCCCGGAGTGGAAAACTAATCACCCCTTTATATAACATTAAACGCACACGGAATAAAAAATGAATACAATGGATCATATTAAATCACGCAGTTTAGCGGAGAAAACCAAGGCCTGGCTAATCCTGCCGCTACTTTTAGTTTTAGTAGGTTTTGGATGTTCTTCAAATGCGCCAGAACCCAACTCAAACCCAAAATTTGACTGGTTTACCTACGAAGGAAACGACCCTATCTATGAGGGTCTTGAAGTTGGGGAAGATGAGTATGTAAACCCCATCAATGCAGGTTATTATCCGGATCCGAGTATTGTTCGGGTTGAAGATGATTATTATATGGTTCATTCTTCGTTTGCCAACTATCCGGGTATTCCCATTTTCCATAGTACTGATCTTGTGAACTGGAATCAGATCGGGCATGTGCTGGACCGTCCTTCTCAGATGCCGGTTGACAGCCTTCAAATGTCGAGAGGAATTTTTGCGCCCACGATCGAATATCACGATGGGACATTCTATGTGCTGAGCACGCTGGTGGATGCGGGCGGAAACTTCATGGTAACCACCGATGATCCTGCAGGAGACTGGTCGGAGCTGAAATGGCTTGACAGAGTGTATGGTATTGACCCATCCATTTTCTTTGATGATGACGGAAAAGCTTATGTGCTTAATAACGATGCGCCCGAAGGCGGATCACAATACGAAGGACACCGAGCAGTATGGATCCGCGAATACGACGTACCCAACAACAAAAGTGTGGGCGAGCCCAGAATGATCATCAACGGCGGGGTGGATATCACCCAGAAACCGATCTGGATCGAAGGACCGCACATCATGAAAGTAGATGGTGAGTATGTGCTACACGCGGCTGAAGGTGGAACAGGTCCCGATCACTCCCAGGTAGTTTTAAAAGGAGACAATCCCTTAGGTCCTTTCACTCCGTATGAAGACAACCCAATTCTGACCCAGCGCCATATTGATCCAAATCGAGAATTTTCCGTGGAATACGTCGGTCATGCCGATATGGTGGAAACCGCCAACGGTGAGTGGTGGACCGTATTCTTAGGCGTACGTCCTTATGATGGCGTTCACTTCAATACCGGACGGGAAACCTTTTTACTTCCTGTAACCTGGAAAGATGGCTGGCCCATCATTCTGGAAGAGGATAAAACGGTTCCTTTAAAACTAAAACGGCCTGACCTGCCATTAGGTGAAGAACCGGTTCCTCCAACCAACGGCAACTTTACCTATACCGATGATTTTGAAAGTCAGGATTTAGCTGATTACTGGACCATGCTTCGAACGCCAAGAGAAGATTGGTGGGCTATTACTCAGGACGGTTATCTGAACCTGGAAGCTCGTGATGATCGCGTAAGCGGATTTGGGAATCCATCTTTTATTGGAAGAAGACAGCAGCATGCGCACGGTTCCGCATCAACCAAAATGATCTATAATCCAGAAACAGCCGGAGACAGAGCCGGTCTGGTGGCTTTCCAGCGAGAAACGCATTACTACATGCTGGGTGTAAGAATGAATGAGAATGAGCAGAAAGAAGTATTTCTGGAAAAGGCAGAGGGAGATCAAACCGAGATAATAGCCACTGCCCCAATTGAAGGAAATGAAAATCACGAATACTTCCTCAGAATAGAGCCTAAAGGCGCAGAATATGATTTTTCATATGCTGTGAATGAAGGTGAGTGGGAAAGTCTGTATACCGGCGCTGATGGAACAATCCTGAGTACCACTAAGGCAGGTGGTTTTGTGGGGACCATCATCGGTATGTACGCATACTCTCCTGAATAACCCCTGAGGAATACCCAAAATATTGAACACAAAAATGTAGAAAACATGCGCACCTTAATTTTTCTTTGTTGTTTGCTGATCCCGGCCGCTGCCTATGCTCAGGATCCGGTTGCAATCTCAGGTCCTGATGGAAATCTGAAAGTAGAAGTGGCTGTTAATAACGGCACTCCTGTGTACTCGGCTAGTTATAAAGGGCATACAATGCTTAAGAATTCTCCATTGGGTGTATTAACCAATGAAGGTGATTTCAGAACAGATATGCGCTATCTGGAATCAGAAATCGGAGAAGTTGAAAAGCAGTACACGCAAAGAAAAATTAAGCAGTCGTATGTAGAATACCGGGCAAATACGCTGAAAGTGACTTTTGAAAACGAGCAGGAAAAACAAATATCCCTCCTGTTCCACGTGAGTAATAACGACATCGCTTTCCGCTACGAATTGCCAGCCTGGGGAGAGACCATGGCTACGGTGATAGAGGAAGAAGCCACGGGCTTTATATTTCCATCATCTGCGAAGGCGTTTCTTTCTCCGATGATGACACCCATGACCGGATTTGCCCGAACAGCTCCCAGTTACGAAAGCGGTTATGTAGCCGATGAAGCACTCGAAAACACCAATGCCGAATACGGCTATGTTTTCCCGGGACTTTTCCGGATTGGAGAAGACGGTTGGGTGTTGCTTTCGGAAACGGGCGTAAGCAGCGAATACAATGCCTCTCATTTAAGCAGCTTTGCTGACGATGGTTACAGCATTGAATATCCCAGCCAGGAACAGAACAATGGCTTTGGAAGTACCGGGGCGCAAATTGGATTACCGGGCGTAACACCCTGGCGAACCATCACGGTTGGGGAAACACTTAAACCCATTGTAGAAACCACGATTCCCTGGGATGTGGTTGAGCCACTTTATGAGCCCTCCCAATATTATGAATTTGGTCGTGGCACCTGGAGCTGGATCATCTGGCAGGATAATAGCATGAACTACAAAGACCAGGTAACCTACATTGACCTGGCCGCCGCTCTCGATTTTGAGTTTATTCTGATCGATGCCTGGTGGGATGCCAACATCGGGTATAAAAAAATGGAAGAGCTGATCCGTTACGCCCGCTCCAAAGATGTGGGGGTGTTCTTGTGGTACAATTCAAACGGTACGGTGAATGATGCCTTTCAAACCCCAAAAGATAAAATGCATACCGCCATTGCCCGCAAAAAGGAAATGAAATGGCTGCAGGAAAATGGAGTCAAGGGAATCAAAGTAGATTTCATGGGTGGGGATAAGCAAACCACCATGCGTCTGTATGAGAATATTCTTTCCGATGCCAATGATCATGGGTTGCAGGTCTTTTTCCACGGTACCACCCTTCCGCGAGGCTGGGAACGTATGTATCCTAATTTTGTAGGGAATGAAGCTGTACTGGCTTCAGAAATGCTCGTGTTTGTAGAAGATGTTCGTGAGAAAGAAGCTTTTTATGCCACCCTTCATCCGTTCATCCGCAATTCAGTGGCAACTATGGAGTTTGGCGGAGTGGTACTGAATAAGTACCTGAACAAAGGAAACGAAGACGGTCAAAAAAGACTGACCACCAACGCCTTTCAATTAGCTACCGGTGTGCTTTTCCAAAATCCGGTACAGATGTTTGCCCTGACCCCCAACAATTTGACCGATGCCCCCAAGCATGAATTAGATTTTATGCGAGCGTTACCTACCACCTGGGATGAGACCAAATTCATTGACGGCTATCCCGGAGAATACGCAGTGATCGCCCGAAAGCATGGGGAGACCTGGTATGTAGCCGGAGTTAATGGAGGAGCGGAATCAAAAGTATTAAACCTGGATCTGTCATTCATTCCCAAAAAAGATGGAGTCTTAATAAGGGATGGAGAGGAAGGGCTGACTTCCGTGCAGAACGAGGTATCTATTACGGACGGAACCTTTGAAGTTGAAGTGGACAGCCGTGGAGGATTTGTAATCAAATTTTAAAGTACTAAAACAGCAGCATGCTGCAAACATAACAGCCTAACCCGTTACATAATGAAAACCTCATATGCGTTACGTATTTGTATAGTGATATTGCTCGGAATGTTCACTTTTCAATCAATCCAAGCTCAGGTTAATGTTCAAAATAAATTTCTTCAGGATCCTGATCTGGCGATTGAACTCGCGGATAGCAGCGCAAGGTTTTGGTTTGATTCTTTTGATCATCAGGAAGGCGGATTCTTTACAAATGTGGAAAGAAATGGGCAGCCGAGTGACGATGAAAAGCAGATGATCACGCAGTCTCAAAATGCGTATGGGATGGCCCGGGCCTTTCAGCTTACCGGGGATACAACGTATTTAAATTATGGGCGAAAGGCTCTCGATTGGATGTACGAAAACACGTGGGATGAAGAGCATGGGGGATGGCTCAAAGACTCAGATAGAAAATTTGCAATGGATCAGCATTACGCCCTGATCGGTCCTTCAGCTATGTTTGAAGCAGGAAATGATTCCCTCGACTGGAAGTGGCTGATGAAAGGATACGAGTCGAATCAAAACCTGTGGGATAATCGTCCCTGGGCTTATGGATATTACAGCGAAGCAAATCTGGATTGGTCAGACAAGAGCAGCAAGACCTTCAGTGCTACCGTAGATGGCATCACCACGCATGCCCTGTATATGTACCTGATGACCAAAGATGAAAAGTATAAAGAGCGGCTGATACAGCTGGGAGACAACATTGTTGATCATTTTGTTGGTTCCATGGATGATATGGACCTGGGTTTCAATGAGTCATTTGACAGTAACTGGGGATGGGACTCAAGTCCCAATTGGCAGGGCAACGTAGGAGACTTTCCATTTACAGGCCACTTTACTAAATCGGCTTGGTGTCTGGCCCGTATCTATCAGATAGAACCAAAACCGGAATATCTTGAGGCTGCTCAGAAGATTTTGAATGATGTGCTGGCAAAGCAGGATCAGTATGACGAGAAGATCTCCCAGTGGTGGGAATACGAGGAGGGTTTTACTTCCGGAGTCATGAACTACTATCTCACCGAGAAGCCTGAGTACCTGGAATTTGCGGACGGAAATCTGATTAAAATTATGGAAACCCTTTGGGATACGGAATACGGAGAGTTCTATTTCTTTGAGAACAATGAGCATAAGGGCTCCTACTATAAAACAAGTTATCACTCCGTGGAGATGTTTTACTACATCTACCTCTATGGAAATTTATATCTATATGATGAACCGGTGAGCCTGTACTATCGCATCAATCCAACCGAGGAAGAACGCACGATCTCGCTTTATCCACTCGCATTCTATGACAGTTTGTTAACGATCTCTGATGTTACGCTGGAGGGAGAGGCCTTTACCAGTTTCAACGGAGAAGACCGAAGCCTCACTATAGCCCCGGGCGAGGGCGGCATCTTCAAAGTAACTTTCGAAGCGCAGGAAGGGCCAGCCACAGCTACTGAACCCGAAAACGAACTTCCCGCTGCATTCGCCTTGTCTCAAAATTATCCAAACCCATTCAATCCAACCACACAGATCGAGTACAGTATAAATGAGTCGGGACCGGTGGCATTGCGTGTATATGATATCCTTGGGAAAGAAGTAGCCACACTGGTGAACGGGAATCAATCGGCAGGCTCTCATCGGGTTGCATTTAATGCAGGTGAACTGCCAAGTGGTGTATACATCTACCAGCTGAGGTTTGGAAACAGGGTAGAGTCACGAAGAATGATGTTGATAAAATAAGGGTAGTGGCGGCCATTAAGATCAGGTATGTGCACTTGATAAAAGGAAAATTAATTTCGGAACAAATAATCAAACATGGAAAATCACATGAAACATCGAACAATAAAACGGTCGTTTTTTTGGGTACTTCCTCTTCTTCTTTTGGGGATTACCATGACAAATGCCCAGCCTTCTACCACGGTGGAAGCCTCTATCAATGCTTCTGAAACCCATGAGCCGGTTTCAGAATATATCTACGGGCAGTTTGTAGAACACATTGGGGATATTGTAAATGATGGCATCTGGGCAGAAATGCTGGACAGCCGGAAGTTCTATCATCCCATACTGGAAGAAAAACCTGAACAGGAAGAAGGCGGATTCCGCGCTCCCGCAAACCGCTGGATAGCCATTGGTCCGATGAACGCCATATCATTGGATTCAAGCCATGTTTTCACGGGAGAACACAGTCCAAAAGTTGCTACTTCAGCACAAGATAAAAGAGGCTTCTGGCAAGATCGCCTTTCACTTGTAAAAGGAAAAGAATACACCGGACGAATAGTTTTAGCTGGAGAAGATGACGTAACTATTCATGCCACATTGGTTTGGGGTGAAAGCGCTGATCAACAACAAACTATTAAAATTGGCGAGCTGACAAAAGAGTATCAAACCTACGACTTGTCTTATACGGCAGGGACAAATACAACCAACGCTCGACTTGAAATCACCGGAACAGGGGATGGCGCTTTCTGGACCGGCGCAGTTTCGTTGATGCCTGGTGACAATGTGGAAGGCTTCAGAAAAGAAGTGCTTGCTGTATTAAAGTCACTGAATTCCGGAGTGTATCGTTTCCCAGGTGGGAATTTCGTTTCTGGTCATGAATGGCGACATGCCATTGGTCCTATTGATATGCGTCCACCTATTATGGATCCGCACTGGGGAGTTGTTCAACCCAACGACGTGGGCACCGATGAATTCCTGACCTTAACCCGCTTGCTGGATGTGGAACCGTACATCACCGTGAACGCTGGTTTTGGTGATGCCTGGTCTGCTAAAGAACAAGTAGAATATGTAAACGGCTCCACTGATACCCGCATGGGAAAAATGAGAGCTGAAAACGGTCACCCCGAACCATATAACGTAAAATTCTGGGGCGTGGGAAATGAAGCCTGGGGATCGTGGCAGATGGGTGCTATGAGTCTCGATCAGTTTGTGATCAAGCACAATCTCTTTGCCAAGGCGATGCTGGATGTAGATCCTTCCATAAAACTGATTGGAAGCGGTGCCATGCCCGATGCCATGACCTGCTCCGAAGAATCCCTGAAGCGAACCGGAAAGATCGTAACCGAATATTTGGGTGAAGCCGACTGGACCGGCGGCTTGTTTCAGCATTCCCTGCATAACATGGACATCATCAGCGAGCATTTTTACGCCTATGCCGAGCGACGTTTTGATATCGAGAAAGGAGAAAGTGTTCCCATCGATCCCAATGAGCCGCTAACGGACTGGATGCGACGTCCGGCCAACCATATGAAGACCAAGGTAGAAGCCTATCACGATTACCTGGAGCTTATCCCTGAACTTCAGGAAAAGAAAGTTCCTATTGCTTTAGCAGAATGGGCATATTCAGGAACGCCTTCAACTTCCTATAAAGTAGTGCCGGCCTATGCATGGGGTTTTCACGAAATGATCCGCCATTCTGATCTGTACTATATGGCCAATTTCACTTTTGCCACTTCTCTGATGAGCATGACCCGAACCGATGCCATCCTAACGCCAACCGGAGAATTATTCAAACTATATGCCAATCAATTTGGAACCATTCCGGTGACGGTTTCAGGAAACTCGCCTCAGCCCGAGCCGAGATATCCAGCCGGTGGACAAGTTCCGGAAGTACATGCAGGAAGTGATACATTTCCGCTGGATGTGGTTGCCGCCTTCACTGAGGATCGTTCAGCCATGACCATCGCAGTCATCAACCCAAGTGATTCTGAGCAAACGCTGAATCTTACATTCAAGGATGTAGAATTTGGAAATGCAGGAACGCTATGGCGCATGGCTCCGGATGATATAAATGCCCAAAATGTAATCGGTCAGGAGCCCGAGGTGGAAGTGGAAAAGGAAGAGATCAATGGAATTCCTGACACCATCACCTTTAAACCGCACAGCGTGAATTTGTATAAGATCAACATAAAGGAATAGCGACATGAATCGGATACTATACTTTCTCTCTTTTGTATTTATATGCAGCAATTTTGCTTATGCCCAGCAACAGGCTCCGGAGGGTTTTGATGAAGAAAAGCCGGGCATCGAACAGGGAGCCATCACCACGGTTGAATATGATTCTGAAACGGTAGGAAATACTCGTAAAGCCACTGTTTACACACCTCCTGAATATTCCGAAGACGAAACGTATCCTGTTCTATATTTACTTCACGGTATTGGCGGAACCGAAACCGAGTGGCTGGATAACGGCAATCCGCAGATCATTCTGGATAACCTGTATGCGGAAGGCAAACTGGAACCGATGATCGTGGTAATGCCCAACGGTCGGGCTATGGAAGATGATCGCGCTACTGGGAATATTTTTGCTCCGGACAAAGTGGAAGCTTTCGCTACCTTTGAGAAGGATCTTCTCGACGACCTCATTCCATTCATCGAAAATACTTACCCGGTGTACACTGAGCGTGAAAACCGAGCGCTGGCCGGGCTTTCAATGGGGGGCGGACAATCCCTGAATTTTGGTTTGGGAAATCTGGATGTATTTGCCTGGGTAGGCGGATTCTCATCAGCTCCGAATACTAAACCACCCTCAGAGCTTCTTCCGGATCCGGAAAAAGCCAAGGAGCAACTTAATTTGCTTTGGATCTCCTGTGGAGTGGAAGATGGCCTGATGAATTTCAGCAAGCGAACACATGAGTATTTAATGGAGCATGAAGTGCCTCACATCTTTTATGTGGAACCGGGTGGACATGATTTTGAGGTATGGAAAAACGATCTGTATATGTTTTCGCAATTACTATTTAAGCCGGTGGATGAATCTAAATTCAGTCAATACAGTCCGCTTGGACTTGCACCGGAAACCAACATCCCCGGAGCCGAATATCCGCAGGTGATGCCCGATCATAGTGTCGCTTTCAAAATTGAAGCACCCGAGGCCAAAGAAGTACAGATCGACCTTGGAGGGCGAATTGATCTTCAGAAAGATGAAGACGGATTTTGGACCGGACGAACAGAACCATTAAGTGGAGGATTTCACTATTACAGTCTGTTAATCGACGGAGTAGCCGTTGCAGACCCTGCCAGTGAATCTTTTTACGGAATGGGGCGAATGGCCAGCGGAATCGAAATTCCATATCCGGGAAGAGATTATTATGAAATGAGAAATGTGCCCCATGGCGATATTCGCGAGCAAAAATACTTCTCAGAAGTCACCCGAAGCTGGCGACGATTTTTCGTGTATACTCCGCCCTCCTACGATGCCAATACCGATGAAAACTATCCCGTGCTGTACCTGCTGCATGGTGGTGGCGAAGACGAACGCGGATGGGGTCAACAAGGAAAAACAGATTTGATCCTGGATAACCTCATCGCCGAAAACGAGGCCGAACCCATGCTCATCGTAATGGTAGATGGAAATGTAGGTGGAGGATCAGGCTTCAGTTCTGATGAGTTCTACAAGAGATTCGAAAATGAGCTCAAGAATGCGGTCATTCCTTTTGTGGAAGATAACTACCGCGTGAAGGCAGATGCCCAAAATCGTGCTCTTGCGGGACTTTCTATGGGTGGATTGCAAACCCTGTATGCTGGCGGCTACAATACGGATATGTTTGCTTATCTGGGCGCTTTCAGCAGTGGCTGGTTTGCGGGCGGACAGGAAGAGATCACCGATCCGTATTACCAATACTTTGAGGAAAATCGCGACCGCATCAACAAAGAACTAAATCTTTTCTGGATCTCCGAAGGCGGTGAAGAAGACATTGCCTACAACAACGGGCACGTCATGATGGAAAAATTCGATGAGATCGGTATCGACTACAAATACTTCGAAAGTCCCGGCGGACACACCTGGCCGGTATGGCGCCATGATCTTTTTCACTTTGCTCAATTGCTATTCAAATAAAACAACTGACCTATGAATGCTACTAAAATTTTCATCACTATCACCATGCTGACCTGCCTGAGTGCTATGCAGGTATTGGCTCAGAATCCATTCATAAACGACCAATTCACCGCCGACCCTACCGCCCGGGTTTTTGAAGGAAAGATGTACGTGTATCCTTCTCATGATGTGGACTGCGGCACCGACTGGTTTTGCATGAAGGACTACCATGTATTTTCCTCCGAGAACTTGGTGGACTGGACCGACCACGGAGTGATCGTTGATCAGGAGGATGTTGAATGGGTGGACTCCAACGCAAACGCTATGTGGGCTCCGGATGCCATGGAAAGAAACGGCACGTATTATTTCTACTTTCCGGCCATCGCGGATACCAATGCAGGATTTCGGGGAAGGAAGATCGGAGTAGCTACTTCAGAAACTCCCTATGGCCCCTTTACTCCTGAACCCGAACCGATGGAGGGCGTCAACGGAATCGACCCAAATGCATTTATCGATGATGATGGTCAGGCTTATTTTTACTGGTCGGGTGGCGGAATATTTGGAGCGAAGCTAAACGACAATATGCTGGAAATTGAATCGGAAACCATTCGTCTTGATGAAGAACACCCACAATCTGGTTTACGCGAAGGCCCTTTTATGTTTGAACGCGAGGGAATCTATTATTTGACCTATCCAAGAGTGATCGAAAACACCGAAGCGCTGGTATATGCCACAGGTGATAATCCGCTTGGACCGTTTGAATACAAGGGTGTTTTCATGGATGAACACGAGTCCGGTTGCTGGACCAATCATCATTCCATTGTAAATTATGAAGGGCAGTGGTACCTGTTTTATCACCACAACGATTACTCTCCGGATTTCGATAAGAACCGATCCATCCGTATCGACAGCCTGTTCTTTGATACAGACGGATCCATCAAAAAAGTAGAGCCAACCTTCCGGGGCGTGGGACTTACCGACGCTACTTCTGAGATCCAGATCGACCGCTACACTGATCTAAGCAGCAGCGGAGCATCCATCGCATTTCTAGATACAAGCGATACCTTCAAAGGATGGAAAACCGTGCTTTCCGAAGAAAATGCCTGGGTGCAATACAACACGGTAGATTTTGGAGAGCGTGAATTGGAACAGGTACAGGCGCGGGCAAAATCCGGTGATGGCGGAACGGTACTGTTGAAACTAAACAGCATCGACGGACCTGTGATCGCAGAAATTGAACTTCCCGGAAATGGCTCCTGGAGTATTACAGAAACGATCCTGGGCTCCTTTGAACCCGGTGTGCAGGATATTTTTGTGGAACTGAAGGACGGTGGTTCGGTTGAGATCGACTGGATACGGTTCAAGTAAAACTCTCAATGATCAGTAACGCATTATGCATATAAGACCCATTTTATTCATTCTCGGTTTATCAGCGCTTTTTGGCTGTGTGGAGAAAGATCAGCAGCAGACTTCTTTGGATGAATTCATGAAGCTCTGGTATGATGAACCCGCCGTTATCTGGGAAGAAGCCCTGCCCGTGGGGAATGGCCGGCTGGGCGCTATGGTGTATGGCGATCCTCACCTTGAAACCATTCAGCTGAATGAAGAAACCGTGTGGGCCGGAGAGCCGGGTAACAATATCATGGCGGATATTAAAGAGTACTTTCCCGAGATCAGACGCCTGATCTTTGAAGGCAAACACACGCAAGCTCAACAACTTGCCAGTGCCTATTTGCCGTGGGATACCGACCTGGATGCGAACTATGGGATGAGCTACCAAACGGTAGGAAACCTTGAAATTTCCTTCTTCGATACTTCCGAGGTCGTTAACTACTACCGCGATCTGGACATAGCCAATGCTGTTGCAAGCGTTGAGTATCAACAAAATGGCGTACGCTATAACCGCGAGATCATCTCTTCTTTTGAGGATGATGTCATTGCCATTGAGATGACAGCCGATCAACCCGGCGCTTTGTCCTTTGAACTCGGAATGAACTCTCCCCACGAAAAACAGAACCTTTCTGTCGACGAAAATACGCTCCATTTTTCAGGGACTTCCTCAGACATGGAAAACAAGACCGGGAAAGTCCAATTCTCAACCCTCATCAAACCGAAATTGGAAGGGGGAGAGCTGACTTCAACGGACAGTTCTCTGGTGATCCGAAATGCCGATCAGGTCACGATCTATGTTTCCATCGGAACGAACTTTAAGCATTATGATGACATCAGCGGCGATGCAGAGCAGGTGGCCGCGACATTCCTAAATGAAGCATGGGACAAAGACTACGACTCCATCAAAAAAGCACATATCGAAGCCTACAGGAAGTACTACGACCGCGTGCAGCTGGATCTGGGAGTCACCGAATCAACCCAAAAAACCACGGATGTTCGTCTTGAAGAATTCAAAGGCGGAAATGACCCGCAACTGGCCGCCCTCTACTTTCAGTTTGGCCGGTATCTGCTGATCTCAAGTTCGCAGCCCGGAACACAGCCTGCGAATCTTCAGGGCATCTGGAATAAAGATCTGTTTCCTGCGTGGGACAGTAAATACACCATCAACATCAATGCTGAAATGAACTACTGGCCGGCCGAGGTCACCAATCTTTCCGAAATGCATGAACCGCTATTCGATCTCATCAAAGATATTTCTGAAACGGGAGAAGAGCCTGCCCGTGAAATTTATGGAGCCCGCGGCTGGGTGGCTCATCACAATACCGATATCTGGAGAATTACAGGTGTAGTTGATGGAGCGTTCTATGGATTATGGCCCAGTGGCGGAGCCTGGCTGACCCAGCATCTGTGGTATCATTATGTATATACCGGTGATCAGGAGTTTTTGGAGGAAGTCTATCCGATCCTTAAAGGAGCTTCTTTGTTTTATAAGGATATTTTGATGGAAGAACCGGGGCATGGATGGCTGGTCATTTGTCCGTCCAAATCTCCGGAAAATGCCCATCGGGAGGGAACCACCATTGCGTGTGGAACCACGATGGACAATCAGCTGGTCTTTGATGTGTTTTCGAATGTGATGAAAGCATCTGAAATATTAGGAAAAGACGAAATGTACGCCGATAGTTTGGCCGAACTTAGATCACAACTTGCGCCGATGCAAATTGGCAGCTGGGGACAGCTTCAGGAATGGATGTACGACTGGGATCGTCCGGACGATATCCACCGACATGTTTCGCATTTGTATGGGGTGATGCCATCGAATCATATTTCAGCGAATCGCACACCAGAGCTTTTCTCTGCAGCAAAAACTTCACTGAACGCTCGCGGGGATGAATCTACAGGCTGGTCCATGGGCTGGAAGATCAATTTATGGGCTCGTTTTCTGGATGGAAATCGTGCATACAAACTCATTCAGGATCAGCTTTCACCTTCCATTCAGCCCGATGGAAGTCAGGTCGGCGGAACGTACCCCAACTTATTTGATGCCCATCCGCCCTTCCAGATCGATGGAAATTTCGGGTACACCTCGGGAGTGGCAGAAATGCTGATGCAAAGTCATGACGGCGCCGTTCATTTATTACCCGCTCTGCCGGATGTCTGGGAAACCGGTTCGGTAAAAGGACTGAAAGCCCGCGGTGGTTTTGAAGTAGATCTGAGCTGGGAAAATGGAGTTTTAACGCGAGCTGAGATCCGGTCGGAGTTAGGCGGGAATCTTCGAATTCGTTCGCACGTGCCTTTAGAAGGTGATAGAATAACTGAGGCGGAAGGTGAAAACGAGAATCCGTTTTTCGCCACACCGGATATCAAGCAGCCTTTAATTCATTTGGAAAACGGCGGTGAGGAGCCATCACTACACAAAACGTATGTATATGACATTCCAACAAGAAAAGGGCAAATTGTGATCGTTCATTCCAAATAGCGTTAAAAATTTAAATGAGATTATGAATTTGTCAAAAAGCAGATCAAAGTTGAAAAGTTACCTGATCCCTGTAGCAGGATTTCTAATGCTGATGATGCTATCATCATGCAGTCCCGATGTGGAACTTCGCGAACGTATTTCCATCAATGACGGGTGGAAGTTTATGAAGTATGAGTCGGCCGAAGATGCAGACTCATTGATCTATGATGTACGTCCACCCCTGGAAGAATACAACGATGCCCAAGCCGCAGATACCGAGCCCGAAGATGCCGTTCGGGTAGAAGCCGAAACATTGGTGCTGAAGCCGTGGATCATGCCGACCGGAAATGATTTCATCAAGAACCCTGAAGACCGATATGAGCGTCCGGAAGGAAATCCCGGAAGTGACTTTCCTTTTGTGCAGCATGATTTTGATGACAGTTCCTGGGAAGATGTAACCTTACCGCATGACTGGGCCATCGAAGGACCATTTTTTGAAGGGGATGATGCCGAAGTTACCGGAGGAATGGGACGGCTACCGAGTCCGGGAGTAGCGTGGTATCGTAAGGATCTGGATATCCCGGCTTCTGATTCCACCAAATCCATTTTCCTCGATATAGACGGAGCGATGTCGTATTCCATGGTCTGGGTAAATGGGAATTTAGTGGGCGGCTGGCCATTTGGCTACGCGTCTTATCGCCTGGACTTGACGCCATATTTGAATTACGGTGGGGAAAATCAGATCGCTATTCGTTTGGATAATCCGCCGGAGTCATCGCGCTGGTATCCCGGTGGGGGATTGTATCGGAATGTGTGGCTCACTAAAACAAATCCGGTGCATGTTGGGCAGTGGGGAACTTATGTGACCACGCCCGAAGTGTCGGAAGAATCGGCGAATATCAATTTAGAAGTTACCATCGATAATGATTCAGAGCGTGATCAAACGGCCGTCGCAGAGACTCAGATCTTTGAACTTGATGAAGAAGGGAACCGGATGAACCGGGTGGTTGCTGTTTTTGATCCGATGGAAACGCAGGTTTCAGCAAAGGGAAGTGCAAAAGTGGAAGGTTCATTGGTGCTTGAAGGTCCCAAACTTTGGGGACCGGCGCCAACCCAAACTCCAAATATGTATGAAGCTGTTACAACCGTCAAAGTGAACGGCGTACCGGTAGACAGATATGAAACCGAATTTGGTATTCGTACCATCGAAATGGATCCGGAGCGTGGGGTGATCGTAAACGGAGAACACATTCATTTGAAAGGAGTGAATTTGCATCATGATCTGGGAGCGCTTGGGGCAGCTTTCAACACAAGAGCAGCTGAGCGACAACTGGAGGTCATGCAGGAAATGGGCGTGAATGCCATCCGAACCGCACATAATCCGCCAGCCACAGAACAACTGGAACTGGCCGATCGCATGGGCTTGCTCGTGATCGATGAAAGTTTTGATGTTTGGGAGCGACGAAAAGCCCCGTACGATTTCCACCTCATTTTTCCCGACTGGCACGAACAGGATCTGCGGGCATTGGTTCGTCGCGATAAAAATCATCCCTCCATTATGTTGTGGAGTACCGGGAATGAAGTGGGTGAGCAATACACTGGTCAGGCTGGAGCTGATTTAGCTTTGAAGCTACAAAACATAATGAAAGACGAAGACCCAACGCGACTCACAACGGCTTCCATGAACTTCGCTAAACCGCCGATGGAATTTCCCGACCCGATCGAAGTGATCAGCTTGAATTATCAAGGTGAAGGAATTCGGGATGAAGGAGAATATGCGCACCTGAGAAGTCAGGGGATAACCACTCCACCGCTATATCCATCTTTCAAAGAAACCTATCCAAATAAAGTAATTGTGAGCAGTGAAAATGCAGCAGCCGTAAGTAGTCGGGGCACGTATTTGTTTCCTGTGGTTGATGCGATAAGTTCGCCCATTAGTCCCGGCAAAGGCGGCGATCCGGAAACGGGGTATGTGAGTTCCTACGAATTATATACGGCTGATTTCGGCTCTTCCGCAGATAAGGTATTGCGCTCTTTGGATCAGCATCCATATGTGGCTGGGGGCTTTATCTGGTCGGGCTGGGATTACTTGGGTGAGCCGACTCCATACTATTCTTCCCGCAGTTCATACTTCGGAACCGTGGATCTGGCCGGATTCAAAAAAGACCGCTTCTACATTTATCAGGCGCACTGGCGACCTGAGCTTCCGATGGCTCATATCTTCCCGCATTGGAATTGGTCAGGACGTGAAGGCGAAGTAACACCTGTTCACGTAGCTACTTCCGGCGATGAAGCTGAACTGTTTCTGAATGGGGAATCTCTCGGAAGAAAACAAAAAGGGGAATTTGAATATCGCCTCCGCTGGGATGATGTGATCTATGAACCCGGTGAACTTCGGGTAGTGGCTTACAAAGATGGTGAAGAGTGGGCTGATGATGTCGTCCAAACCACCGGCGAAGCTGCAACTCTTGAGGCCAACGCAGATAGAAATGAAATTGCGGCCGATGGCAAAGACTTGTCATTCATCACTGTGAAAGTACAAGATTCCGAAGGACGCATGGTTCCAACAGCCATGAATGAGATCAAATTTTCGATAGAAGGTCCAGGCGAGATCGTGGCCACGGATAATGGTGCTCAAATGGATTTCACTCCATTCCCGTCTCATGAGCGGAAAGCGTTTAATGGATTGGCACTGGTTATTGTACGTGGAGTGAAAGGCAAAGCGGGCTCCATTACGGTAACCGCAGAATCAGAAGGGCTGGAAAATGTTTCTGTTCAGCTGGAAACATCAAATGTGATTGAATAGGTAACATGTACTTAGAACTCTAAAATCAAAGATCAGAATTATGAAAAAGCACATCTCATTATGGACCATTTTGTTAGTGGTTTCTACATCACTTTCCATGGCTCAGAACACAGAGTACAAGCCATCGAGCGCAAATCAGGCCGGCAAGGAATACCCGATGGTGAATGAAAAGGGACAAGTGAAAGCGAAGATCTTTGCCCCTGACGCAAATTATGTACAGCTGGATATCGGGGCTGTGAAGTACGACCTGGAGAAAGATGAAGAAGGCTACTGGGTCGGAGAATCAGCTCCACAGGATGAAGGATTTCATTACTACCAATTGAATATTGACGGAGCTTCGGTTCCTGATCCCGGTAGTAAATATTTCTACGGTGCAGGCCGCTGGGGAAGCGGTGTGGAAGTTCCGGCGCACGACCAGGAGATCTATGCGCTGAAAGATGTGCCTCACGGAACGGTAAGTGAACATGTTTTTTATTCTGAGATCAGCGAAAGCTTCAAGCGTACTTTCGTTTATACGCCCCCGGGATATGAAACCAATACCGACCAAAGCTACCCGGTATTGTATCTGCAACATGGTGGTGGCGAAAACGAAACGGGATGGTCTAATCAGGGCAAGGCAAACCTGATCATGGATAACCTGATCGCCGCCGGGGAAAGTGAGCCATTCATTATTGTGATGAGTGATGGCAACTGGGCATTCCGTCCGCCTGCAAATAATGATGACGATGCGGAAGAGGATGATGCTCCAAGAGAATGGCCGCCTAGAGGATGGGCAGACGGATTCATGAATACCCTGATACAGGAAATTATCCCGATGATCGATTCCAACTACCGAACTATTGCCGATCAGGATCATCGCGCTATGGCCGGACTTTCAATGGGCGGCATGCAAACACGAGTCATAACCCTGCAAAACTCTGATGTATTCTCTCACGTCGGTATGTTTAGCGGCGGAAGCATCAGTCCGAAGGACGTTGAGAATAATCCTGACTTCAAAGAAAATATAGATCTGCTGTTCGTGAGCTACGGAAGTAAAGAATTAGACGGCAACGGTAGATTTGGTGATCCCAGGGCAAACACAAACAAGCTTGGTGAAATGGGAATGAATACGCACTTTTATGTATCACCTGAAACCGCTCATGAATGGCAAAGCTGGAGACGAAGTCTGTATGAATTTGCCCCGCTTTTATTCAGGAATTAAATACCAATAAGCATTGATAAATCAATCACAAGATGATGAGAACCAAAACCCTTCTTACTCTTTTACTTTTTTGTATTCCCGGCATTTCAATGGCGCAGGATCATCAACCCGGAGAAAATCCCATTTTCAGAGATCGGTTTACTGCCGATCCGGCTACTATGGTCTACAACGATACGATGTATCTGTATGTAGGGCATGACGAAGCCACCGGAGATCAGATGTTCAACATCAACGAGTGGCTGGTCTATTCATCCACCGATATGAAAAACTGGACCGAGCACGGAGCCGCCATGCAAGCGCTGGATTTCGATTGGTCGCAGGGAAATGCCTGGGCATCGCAAGTGATCGAGAAAGATGGGAAGTTCTGGTTCTATCCCACCACCATCGATGTAAACACAGAAGGGGATGCGATCGGAGTGGCGGTTTCTGACTCTCCAACGGGTCCGTTTAAAGACGCTATCGGTGGTCCACTGGTGGTGGATTCCATGACACCCACTCCCGAAGATCCTCACGACTGGGACGACATCGATCCTACGGCTTTTACCGATGATGACGGAACTACCTGGATTTCCTGGGGCAACAATCATCTGTATCTTGCTAAACTTAAAGACAACATGACGGAAATTGATGGGCAAATTCAGGAATTATATCTACCGAATTTTACCGAAGGTCCCTGGCTGCATAAACGGGAAGAGACCTATTATCTGAGTTATGCGTGTTTTGCTCATCAGAATATGTGGGAGAAACTCTGTTATGCCACCGCTTCTGATATCACCGGACCGTGGAGCTATCAGGGAATCATCATGGACCGCAATGAAAGAAGCTATACCATCCATCCGGCCATCACAGAATTCAAAGATCAGTGGTATTTATTCTATCACACCGGACAGTTGAATATTGGCGATCTGACCGGAGACATCGGTCGCCGCGCAGTTTCCGCTGAATATCTTTTCTACAATGAAGATGGCACCATAAAGCCGCTTGAGAAAACCAAAAAAGGCGTTAGTGAGCCGCCAAATCCTCCTGAAGAATATCAGGGACCGGTGTTTAATCTTGAAGGTCCTCTGGTTGATGTGCCTACCGATCTGGAGATCACCCAGAATGATGAAAGTCGGGAAGTATGGCCGGGTTCTCCCGTTATCACGACCCATACTGAACCCTATAACGAATTCACCGAACCCCATAGCTTTAACAGTGCGGAAGGCGTTTCCAGCCTTGGGCAGACTATTAAAGTCACGGATGATTTTACCCTTGATCGCATCACCCTTTATGCCGGCGACGGATTTGGGACGATCGAGGAAAACCCGGTAACACTGGCTCTGTATGACCTGGGAACCGAGGAAGTGGATTCAACCTATGCAGCCGGCGAAAACCTGCTGGGTAGTGAAGACGGACTTCGCATCAATTACAAACCGCAAGGGTTGGGATTTCTCTCTATGGATCTGCCCGAAGATCGTCAGCCGGAATTAAAAGCCGGTCATACCTACGTAATTGAGTTGAAGGGAGTAGCAGGAACAGCGTCTGTATTCTGGCGAAGCTCTGATGATGATAGTTATAGCGAAGGAGCCGCCTATCTGGGGCGCTCGCTAATGAAACAGAATGGGCAAAGCAGAGATTTCGGAGTAGCTCTTTACGGAAATTGAGGGTTTGACTCTTTTTGAAGTCACAACACAATTAGCAGGAATACAAAATCATAAATGACACCGAATAAAGAAATAGCCATGATCTTATTTAACAAACCAACCGTAAGTAAAAACTGGAACAAAGTGGCTGGGATTATTTATATGGCGGCATTTTTGTTCGTTGTCCAGGCCTGTGAACAACAAAAGGATCCGGAAATGGGCGCCACCAATCCCATCATTTGGGCCGATGTGCCGGATTGGTCAATTCTTCGGGTAGGCGATACCTATTACATGAGCAGCACCACCATGCATATGAGTCCCGGCGTGCCCATCATGAAATCCAAAGATCTGGCTAACTGGAAATTGGTCAATTACGCCTACGATACGCTGGTCGATAACGATGCCATGAACATGGAGAATGGTGAAAGCACCTACGGACGTGGTTCCTGGGCCAGCTCCCTGCGTTATCATGAAGGCACGTATTATGTATCAACCTTTTCTGCCACCAGTGGGAAAACACACATCTATACCACCAAAGACATCGAAAACGGACCGTGGGAAGCGCACAGTTTTTCACCTTCGCTGCACGACAATACCCTCATTTTTGAAGATGATAAGATCTACCTGGTTTGGGGAGCAGGTGAAATTCGGATCGTAGAATTGAAGCAGGATCTATCCGGTGTTGTGGAAGGAACCGAGCAAGTGCTGATCGAAAATGCGACCGCGCCCACGGGCGATAATATCATGCTGCCGGCGGAAGGCTCGCAGATGTACAAAGCAAAAGGGAAGTACTACCTGTTCAATATTTCCTGGCCACAAGATGGCATGAGAACCGTCATCATTCACCGGGCCGATTCTTTATTCGGTTCGTATGAAGGCCGCGTAGGACTCGAAGATCGTGGAATAGCACAGGGCAGTTTGATCGAAACTCCGGAAGGAGAGTGGTATTCATTTTTATTCCGGGATTACGGTTCGGTGGGGCGGATCCCATATCTGGCTCCCGTTACCTGGGAAGATGGCTGGCCGGTCATTGGCGTGGATGGCGTGGTGCCCGATACACTTTGGTCGCTCCCGAAAAAAGAGGGTTTAATTCCCGGCATTGTAAATTCAGATGATTTTTCAAGGGAAGAAGGCGATCCGGATTTACCCCTGGTTTGGCAGTGGAATCATAATCCGGTAGATGAATACTGGTCGGTGTCGGATCGGCCGGGTTATCTGCGAATCACCAATCACCGGGTTGGAGATACTTTTGTGTATACGCAGAATACGCTGACCCAAAGAACAATCGGACCCAAATCCACCGGTGAAATTGCGATTGATGTGAGCAATATGAAAAACGGAGACGTGGCCGGACTCGGAGCCCTTCAGTTCAATTACGGCTACATCGGGGTGAAGATGGAAGAGGGCGAAAAGTCAGTCGTTATGGTCAGCGGAAATCCGGATGACGGCGAAGTAGTGGAAGAACAAGTTCCTTTAGAACAAGAGGTAGTGTATCTGAAAGCTGCGCTGGATTTTGAAGAGCTCAAAGACGAGGGGCAGTTTTATTACAGTTTGGATGGAGAAGAATGGAACGCTCTGGGATCAGAAATTCAGATGTCCTACACTCTCCCGCATTTCATGGGCTATCGGTTTGCGCTGTTCAATTATGCAACCGAATCCACCGGCGGCTATGTAGATTTTGATTACTTCAACATCAGTGCGGAATAACGTGTTTACCAGTTGCAAAAATAGAATGGAGCAACTTCTGAGGGAAGTAACCTCGCAGCGTCCAAAGGTCCTGCGAGCGTTACGGGATTCTCGCCGAAAAGCCGAACGCTACGAGGACCTGCGGATGCTCGTAGGTTCTCCAGTTAATACTCGTGAGGAATAATTTCAACCCCAAAACCCCAAACTCTTGGACGGGCAGCCATATGAAACATCTATCACTTAGTGTACTTCTTACCGTACTGCTCTCTCTGTCAACACAAGCTCAAAATTATACTGAAACAGATTCCGGTATTGAATTAACGGTGAATTCTGTCTACATAAACATACAGTTCTTTGACGCCTCAATGGTTCGGGTGGTAAAATATCCTGAAGGAGAAACATTCAACAAGCAGAGCTTGTCAGTAATTAAAGAAGCAGAAAGCACGGATTTTTCCGTATCGGAGGAGAACAACTCGGTCGTACTTAATAGCGGTAATCTCAAAGTAACGGTTGATCAGCAAACGGGTCAGGTTTCATTTTTTAATCTTGATGGTACTCCTTTACTCAAAGAAAAAGCCGGGGGCGTACATTTTGAAGATTTCAACGATGCCGGAGAACAGACCTATTCTATAACGCAATCTTTTACCCTAGATGAAGACGAAGCGGTATATGGGCTTGGTCAACTCTATCAGGGAAATATGTCGCAACGGGGTGTGGAAGTCAGCATGGTTCAAAACAACACCGAAGATTTCACGTCCTACATGCATTCCATAAAAGGATATGGACTGTTCTGGGATAATTATTCTCCTACCATTTTCAAAGATACTCAGAGCGAAACCTCATTCATTTCAGAAGTAGGAGAAGGGGTTGACTACTATTTCATGTACGGAGGCAATGCAGATGGTGTGGTCGGTAAAATGCGTGAGCTCACCGGCCAGGCTCCTATGTTTCCGCTATGGACTTTTGGTTACTGGCAAAGCCGGGAGCGCTATAGAACGCAGGATCAAACTGTAGGCGTGGTTCAACAATATCGTGATTTGGGAGTTCCCCTCGATGGTATCATTCAAGACTGGCAGTATTGGGGCAATAACTATCTGTGGAATGCGATGGAGTTTTTGAATGTGGATTTTTACGATCCCGAAAAAATGGTGGATGACATTCACGATCTAAACGCTCATATCATTATTTCGATCTGGTCATCATTCGGACCGGAGACCAAGCAATACAAGGAACTGAGCGAGAAAGGCATGTTGATGGATTTTTCCACCTGGCCGCAATCCGGTTCCCAAAAATGGCCACCGAGAATGGATTATCCTTCCGGTGTGCAGGTGTATGATGCCTATCACCCCGAGGCCCGCGACATCTACTGGAAATATCTGAAAAACGGACTGTATTCAGTGGGCATAGATGGCTGGTGGATGGATTCTACCGAACCGGATCACCTTGATCAGAAAGAGGAAGATTTAGATAATCAGACCTATCTGGGGTCTTTCAGGAAAGTCCGAAATGCCTATCCGTTGATGACAGTAGGCGGAGTGTACAAACATCAGCGTGAGCTTACTTCTGATAAGCGGGTGTTCATTTTAACAAGATCTGCCTTTGCCGGACAGCAACGCTATGGCGCCCAAACATGGTCTGGTGATATCGTTGCTTCCTGGGATGCGCTTCACGCACAAATAGCGGCCGGACTGAATTTCTCCCTCACCGGAATTCCCTACTGGAACAGCGATATCGGTGGTTTCTTTTTGTGGGATTACCCGAATCCGCTTGATGATCCTGAATACCGTGAATTGTATGTGAGGTGGTTACAATTCGGAGCGCTAACCCCAATGATGCGTTCGCACGGAACCAATGCCCCAAGGGAAATTTACCAGTTTGGTGAACCGGGAGACCCCGAATACGATGCCATCGAAAAGTTCATCAATCTCAGATATCGACTGCTGCCGTATATGTATTCCACTTCCTGGCAGGTCACCAATAATCACTCCACCATGATGCGTGCCTTGATGATGGACTTTGCCGACGATAAAAACGTGCATGATCTCAATGATGAATATATGTTCGGGAAGTCGATTTTGGTAGCTCCGGTTACTTCTCCCATGTATTTCAAAGAAGAAGTTCAGGGAACAGATACGGTGAATGTGCGGGATCTTTCGACCATTAAATCGGAAGAAGTGTATCTGCCGGCCGGCACCGAATGGTATGATTTCTGGACAGGGGAAAAGCATGCAGGAGGAATAACCATCGAGAAAGACACTCCGCTTGATATTATGCCGCTTTATCTGAAAGCCGGATCTATTCTGCCTATTGGGCCTGATGTTCAGTATGCTGAAGAAAAGGAATGGGATGAACTTGAAGTCAGGATCTACACGGGCGAAGACGGTGAATTCGTGCTCTACGAAGACGAATTTGATAATTACAATTATGAGGAAGGGAAATATTCCACCATCGTCTTTAACTGGGATGATTCCGAACAGAAACTGACGATTGATGAAAGAGAAGGTTCTTTCCCCGGAATGATTGAAGAACGAACTTTCAATATTGTATTAGTGGATTCGGAAAGCGGAACAGGAATGGAGTATGCCACTGAGTATGATAGATCAGTCATGTACAAAGGAAGTAAAGCGATTGTCACTTTTTAAAATAGTTAGCCAAAAGAATATGAAGTTTATAGTAAAGTATTTTATAGCGTTATTGACCATCACCGCTGGGATTGGGATTCCAACTGCTGTCCTTGCACAACAGGTTCAGGTTCAATCCCCCAATAATAATATTAGTGTAGAACTGCTTTGCGACGGCGAATGTACAACAGGAAACTGGTATTTGTCGGTAAGTAAAGCGGATGCGGAAGAAACCGTCCTGATTCCCCGCATTGATCTGGGGCTCATCCGCAGTAATCAGGATTTCACCAATGATCTGACCTTTCTAAAAGCCGGTGAGCAGACAACCATTACCGATGAATACACGGCGGTTCATGGAAAAAGCAAGGAACGGAAAAACACAGCGCATGAAGTAGTCGCACAGTTTGAGAACGCTGATAAAGCCAGGATCAACCTCAACATAAGAGCCTACAACGATGGCTTAGCTTTTCGGTATGAATTTCCTGAACGATCCGGTTCCTACAAAGTGATGGATGAGCTGACCGCCTACCACATTCCCGACAGCACCAAGCGCTGGCTGCAGCCCTGGAATCCGGCCAATGAACGTATTTATGATGAAATGCTGGATGGCTCGGTGCAGCGCGATTGGGGAATTCCGGCGCTGTTCAACACCAAAGACACGGACTTCTGGTATCTGATTCATGAAGGAGACCTCGGCCGTGATTACGCCGGGACCAAGCTTCGCAACGAAAATGATGGCAATGTGTATAAACTGGCCTTCCCTGATTCCGGAGATGCACGCGGAACCGGTATTCCCGAGCCGGAGATCGAACTTCCCTGGAAATCACCCTGGCGTATCGTCATTGTTGGTGATCTGGAAACTATCGTAGAATCAACCCTGGTGCAGGATGTTTCGGAGCCTTCCAAAATTGAAAATACAGACTGGATCAAACCGGGCATTGCCTCCTGGAATTACTGGTCGCACAACCATGGCACAAAGGATTATCAGGTCGTTAAAAAGTTTGCCGATCTGGCCGCAGAAATGGGCTGGCCCTATACCCTGCTGGACTGGGAGTGGGATGCCATGAGCAATGGTGGCGACCTGGAAGATGCCGCTGCATATATCGATTCACTGGGCGTAAAACCGTGGATTTGGTACAATTCCGGAGGAGATCATAACTGGGTTCCGGCTACGCCCAAAGACCGGATGCTGACGCATGAAAATCGCGTAGAAACATTCAACAAAATTAAAGAAATGGGATTTGTTGGGGTGAAAGTGGATTTCTTTGAAAGCGAGAAACAGCACATGATCAATTATTATCTCGACATTCTGGAAGATGCCGCAGATTTTGAGATCATGGTAAACTTTCATGGCTCTATTGTTCCACGGGGATGGGCAAGAACCTATCCCAATTTTATGAGTACAGAAGCTGTGCGCGGCGCTGAGTGGTATAATAATACGCCCGAACTTACGACGACGGCTCCGCCGCATAACACCACACTTCCATTTACGCGAAATGTGGTCGGACCGATGGATTATACGCCGGTGACCTTCACCAATTCCCAAAATCCGCACATCACTTCATACGGACATGAACTTGCGCTGAGCGTGGTATTTGAATCGGCCATCCAGCATTTTGCCGATCGCCCCGAAGGCTATTACCGGTTGCCGGATGCTCCGCGTTCATTTCTGAAGGATGTGCCGGTGGCCTGGGATGAGACGTGTTTTGTAGATGGATATCCTGGAAAACTGGCAGTGCTTGCCCGCAAGAAAGGCGAAAACTGGTATGTGGGCGGCATTCATTCCGACAGCAGGGATATAAATTACACCCTGAATTTTGACTTTTTACCTGAAGGTCAGGAATACAAACTCACCCTTATTTCCGACGGCGAACACGATACCGCATTCAATACCCGCTATCTAGTAGTAGATCAAAGCAGCACCGTGGATTTCTTCCTGCTGCGGCGAGGAGGATTTGCGGCAAAACTGGAATTATACAATGATTAAAAACAAACCGAGCAACATGAGTATCACCCCAAAAACCCTAAAGAAAACACTGAGCCTGCTGGCTTTGGTACTGTTTGGATTTCAGGCAACCGCCCAGGAATATCCATTTCAAAATCCCGAATTGAGTTCTGAAGAACGGGCGGAAGATCTGATTTCACGTCTAACGCTTGTAGAAAAAGCATCGTTGCTGCAGGATCAGTCACCGGCTATACCGCGCCTCGGAATCCCGAAATTTAACTGGTGGAGTGAAGCGCTGCACGGCTATGCCAATAACGATAGCGTAACGGTGTTTCCTCAAAACATCGGCATGGCGGCTTCCTTTGATGATGAGTTAGTGTACGAGATCTTTACTGCTACTTCCGATGAAGCGCGGGCCAAATACAATCAGGCGAGAATGAGGGGCGAGGAAAACCGGCGCTTTTTAAGTCTTTCCGTGTGGACGCCCAACGTGAATATTTTCCGGGATCCGAGGTGGGGGCGTGGACAGGAAACCTATGGCGAAGATCCTTACCTGATGACCCAAATGGGCGTGAATGTGGTAAAGGGATTACAAGGTCCGGAAGATGAGAAGTATCTGAAACTACTGGCTGGCGCAAAACATTATGCGGTGCATTCGGGGCCCGAATGGAGTCGCCATTCCATCAATCTGACTGATGTTGATCCTCGTCAGTTGTACGAAACGTATCTGCCTGCTTTCAAAGCGTTAGTTCAGGATGCGGATGTTCGACAGGTCATGTGTGCCTACAACCGCCTGGATGACAATCCACTTTGCGGAAGTGAGCGCATGCTGGATGAAATACTACGGGAAGCCTGGGATTTTGAATACCTGGTAGTGGCCGATTGCGGAGCGGTTCACGATTTTTATACCACACACGATGTTTCCACAGACCCGGTTCATGCCGCTGCAAGAGCCATTAGGGCCGGAACCGATCTGGAATGCGACTGGGCCAATTACACGTACAAAACCCTTCCAGAAGCCGTTGACCGACAGCTGATTCGTGAGCAGGATATTGATCAGGCGCTGAAGCGGGTTCTGGTCGGACGATTTGACCTGGGAGATTTTGATGATGACTCTATGGTGAAATGGGCACAAATTCCGCCTTCCATCCTCAACAACGACGAGCACCGGGCGCTGGCGCTGGAAATGGCCCGCAAATCCATGACGCTGCTTCAGAATAAGAACGATGTACTCCCGCTCAGTAAAGACATTGATAAAGTTGCCGTACTTGGTTCCAATGCAGACAATGAAGTCATGCTATGGGGAAATTACAACGGAACACCCGTCAGGACCATCACTATTCTGGACGGGATCAAATCCAAGCTTTCCGAAGATCAGATCTATTATAGTCAGGCCATTGATCTTGTGGAAGACAAAGTGCTCGAAAGTTATTTCGAGGGGCTTTCTTTTGAGGGAGAAAAAGGATTTAAAGCCACCTACTGGAATACACCCGACTGGAGCGGTGAGCCGGCGAATACGGTACGGGTAGTGAATCCTATGAAACTTACCGTAGCAGGTCAGCATCAGTTTGCGCCCGGTGTAGCCCTTGATGGTTTCTCAGCCAAATACGAAGGTAAATATACGGCCGAAGAAGACGGCAACCTGGTTTTCCGTTTTGGGGCGACAGGTTTCTTTGAGTTGTTCGTGAATGGGGAATCACTTCAACAATATACAAATTGGAGAACGTTGCCATCCCGTGCAACCTATTCGGTTGAAGCCGGTGAAACCTATGACATCGAAATTCACTTCGCGCAACGAGAAAACTGGCAGGCCAATCTGGAGTTCAACTTCGGGAAAGAGCTGGATGTTACCTACGATCAGATCATTGAAAATCTCGAGGGCATCGAAACAGTCATTTATGTAGGCGGACTTTCAACCTTGCTTGAAGGCGAGGAAATGCCGGTAAATTATCCCGGATTTAAAGGCGGCGACCGAACCAATATCGAACTCCCGGCGGTTCAACGAGAATTCCTGAAAGCGTTGAAGGCAGCCGGCAAGACGGTGATCTATGTGAATAATTCCGGTTCAGCTATTGCGCTCACTCCCGAAACAGAATCTGCGGATGCTATTTTGCAAGCTTGGTATGGGGGAGAGTCGGGCGGACAGGCTGTGGCCGATGTGTTGTTCGGGGATTACAATCCCGGCGGAAAGCTTCCGGTTACTTTCTACAAACACTCCGATCAGCTGCCGGATATCGAAGATTATTCCATGGAAGGCCGCACTTATCGCTACCTGGAATCCGAAGAAGCCCTGTTTCCGTTTGGATTTGGGTTGAGCTACACCACGTTTGATATCGGGGAAGCCGAAGCCAGCAAAACCTCCATCACCCCGGATGAAACGGTATGGTTCACTATCCCTGTCACCAACACCGGAGATAGGACCGGAACTGAGATCGTTCAAGTGTATGTCCGAAAAGTGAACGACGTTGACGGGCCCATCAAAACGCTGAAAGGATTCAAGCGGGTAGAGTTAAATCCCGGTAAAAGTGCAGATGCCGTTATCGAGCTGCCTCCAAGTTCCTTTGAGTTTTACGATTGGGAGCAGAGAGGAATGGCTATCACCCCGGGCGAATATGAAGTTTTATATGGGAATAGCTCGGCCTCAGAGGACCTAAAGAAGATAACAGTCGAAATTAAATAGCTGGCGTCAAGCATATGAAAAAAACATCTCTTTTTATACTACTACTATTTTGTAGCACGGTGAATGCACAAGAGGTTATAGACCTTTATCCTGATGGAGTACCAAATGCTAAAGTTACCGGCACTGATCAATCCCCGCATAATGGTCTGGTTCGACAAGTATTAAATCCAACGCTGGAGGTTTATCGGCCTTCCGGTGAAGACGTATCTAAGGCTGCGGTGATCGTCGTTCCCGGCGGCGGATACAGTGTGTTGGTATATAACGGGGAAGGCGTGAACACCGCCAAGGAATTTGCCCGAAATGGCGTTACGGCCTTTGTGTTAAAATATCGGCTGCCTCATGATACATTGCAGACCAATAAAACCATTGCTCCCCTTCAGGATGCCCAGCAAGCCATCAAAACGGTTCGGGAGAATGCGGAGAAATGGAATATTTCCCCTGATGAAATTGGAATTATGGGATTTTCTGCCGGCGGACATCTCGCCTCAACCGCAGCTACTCATTTTAAGGAGTCAGTTATTCAGAATGAAAATTCCACCAGCCTGCGGCCTGATTTCCAAATATTGGTATATCCGGTGATCAGTATGCAAGATTCTCTGACACATGCAGATTCAAAACGAAAGTTGTTGGGAGAATCCCCGTCAAAAGAGATGGTAGACAAATATTCCAACGAACTTCAGATTACGGAAAACACACCTCTGGCATATATTACTCATGCTGGAGACGATGATTTGGTAGTCGTTGAAAACAGCCTGCGTTATTATAAGCAATTGCTGAAACATCAGGTGCCGGCCGAGCTTCATTTATATCCGGAAGGGGGACATGGCTTTATTTTCCGGCAGCCTATAGATGAATGGATGCATCCGTTATTCCGCTGGCTTAGTAATTCAGGATTTATCAATGTAAGTGAGTGATCACTGGTCGTTTAATTCAACATGCACTTTATAAACTAAAGTCCTTAACATCTTAAACTCTCTGTAAAATGTATATGAAAAGAATATTTTCCCTGGCGGTAATAGCTTTGCTAACCGCCAACATGGCTATGGCCCAGTGGGGCGGACCGGTATTTGAATCCCCCGTAGTACACGATGACAACACTACAACTTTTAGCTACTACGCTCCGGATGCCGACTCAGTAAAACTCAGCGGACAGTTTATGGACGGACTGGCTGATCTCACTAAGAACGAAGAAGGACTTTGGTCCGTAACCGTTGGCCCCATAGAACCGGATATGTATCCCTACAATTTTATCGTGAATGGGGTGAGTGTGGCGGATCCCAAAAACAGCCTTAAGTTTCCGAATGAGGGGTTTCAGGCCAGCATCGTGGAAGTGACGGGCGATGAACCGCTTGTGCATACTATTCAGGATGTTCCTCATGGCACGGTTTCCTATCATCTTTATACTTCGCCGGAGCTGGGTGAACGTCCGCTGGTGATGTATACCCCTCCGGGATATGAAGATAATCCGGACAAAGAATATCCGATCTTGTATTTGCTGCACGGCACCACCGATACCGAAGAAACCTGGACGAAAGTAGGTCGTGCAAACATCATCCTTGATAACCTGATCGCGGAAGGAAAAGCCAAAGAGATGATCATTGCCATGCCTTATGGACGGGCCTATCCGGTGATCAGTAAATCATCCGGAAGTCTGCGAGAGTGGGAAAACCTGCAGGAATTCAAAAAGGATTTCATGAATAACCTAATGCCTTATGTAGAAGGAAATTACCGGGTGAAAAAGGATGCTGAATCCCGGGCCATTGCCGGTTTTTCAGGTGGAGGCGGAACCAGCCTGTATTTTGGCTTAAACAATCAGGATCTGTTTAGCTGGGTGATCGGATTTGCTCCGGGCATGCGGGTCAATGAGATCGGCCGAAATAATGCCGGCGCTTTTGAAGATCCGGAAGCTACCAACGAAAACCTGAATTTGTTCTGGATTGCAGTGGGAGAGCAGGATTTCACCAAACGAGCTATCGATCCATATATGGAAATACTGGACGAAAAAGGAATTGAATACGAGTCCTTTATCTCCGGCGGCGGCCACACCTGGATGAATTGTAAGTTATATCTGTCGATGGTGGCCAAACGACTTTTTCAGAACTGATATAGACCATTTTGCAACGTTCACAGGTCTTGAGGACGCTGCGAGGTTGCTATTGAATTCAACTTGGGATACAGAACCTGCGAGCGTCCCCTAAATCTCGCAGCGTTTGGTCCAAAGCCTCTATCCTAAAAAAACAAGGGAGAGCTTCTATCAACGGAAAACAGCGGGAGTAACCAAATATCATTGGAAGCCGGAGCTTGGGAACGAGGACAAGAAGAAAATGAGATCTATTTGAGTCCGCTGTTCTCAATGCGGAAATAATCAAAAGAAACATCAAAGGGAGCATCGGGTTTGTTGGTGGATGAATCGAACCAGAAGGTACTGGTCATGCCCTGCGTGATGATTCCGTCATTCACGATTAATCCGGCCTGAATATCTTTCAGAAGAACATCGGCCGTGCCTAATTTATCGAAAGTTTCACCATCCGTTGAATAATAGGCTGTGTACAGACTGCCTCTCTTCTCGAGTTTGAGAAGCAGATCATTATCGCCGATCACTTCTTCAGAAAGTTCAAAACGAGCAGCAGATGTGGCAATATCATTTTCCTCAACCAGTAGATCAATAGTGCCGGGCTGCACGCCCTGCTGTCGGGTGGTTTTGATGACCGCGCGGAACATCAGTTTCACAAAATTAGCATCATTCTGATAGGCGATGATTCCCGCATTTTCGGGTTGAGTCGGGGTGCGTGATGCCACCAGTTTGGTTTCGATCGTCCAGTCAGTATTGGCACTTTGCAGGAGAATATTTTTTGCGTTATTGCTCTTTTCGGAAACATCGCCGGGCTCACTGGTAATGGTTAATGCCCCGGATGTTGCGGACAGACTGTGATTGCTTTCATTCTCGCGAATCCAGTTCCATTGAGAACCAAGTTTGCCGTTAAATTCATCACTGGAAGACTCCACATCAAAATTCACGTAATAGGTGTTCTTCTGATTGGTGTTGTGATCCACAAAGTTGATGACGGCGGTTCCGGGAATTCCTCCTGCCTGTTCAACTTCAACCGCAATTTTCGCATCGACTGCAGTGGCTTGTACTTGCGGTACTTTAGCACCTTTTTTGAGCAGGTAGCTGTACGCTTTTGTGTCCGCACTGAATCCCTTGATTTCGCTTCCATTCACGGTAATAGACTTTGGCGTGAGGTCCGGCATCACTTTGATCACATAGCTGTCCGAAATCGTATTTCCACCATACCTAACCGAAGCCGTGATGGATGCAACGCCCGGATTATGGGTACTTACTTTTCCGGATTTATTGACCGTTGCTACTTGTGGATTGTTGCTTTTGAATTTAACATCCGCTTCACTCAAATTAATAAAGCGATCATTGCTTAGGCTGGCGGTCACGCTACTTGGGGTGGATTTTCCGGGATTCATTACGAGGTTTTCCGCCTCTGCAACCACAGTTTTCAGTACTGGTTTATACTTGCCGTGCATCTCGGCCTCTACTTCTCCATGAATGCTGCGGGAGGATGGTCCGATCTCAAACACATAGGTTCCCTGATCGAAAGTGATCTGCTCATTTTCAGCATCCCAAAACCAGAGGTCGGAACCGTCAATTTCTATAGACACGGTTTTGGTTTGTCCGGCCGGAATGGTCACCCGTTTAAAACCTTTCAGTCGTTTAATGGGGCGCTCGAGAGAAGCCGGGCTGTCAGGAGTTTTTACGTATACCTGCACAATTTCATCACCGTCAACTTCGCCGGTATTGGTTACATCCGTAGAAACCGTAAAGCTTCCATTCGGGGTGATGGTCTCCCGGTCTATTTCAAAATTGTCGTATTCAAAAGTGGTATAGGAAAGTCCATAGCCGAATTCATAAGAAACATCTCCATCATAATACCAGTAGGTCCTGCCATTATTTTCGGGGCCTTTTCGAAGATGGTAATCGTTGAAATCGGGCAAGTCATTCACTGATTTGTACCAGGTAAGCGGTGTTTTTCCGCCCGGATTTACTTCCCCAAAAAGGATCTTAGCCATCGCAATGCCTTGAGCCTGACCGTTATAACCGGTAAATATCATTCCGGGGATATTGGGATCGTTTTTGAAGCCTTCCACTTCCACCATTCCCATCGTCTGCATCACTACAATGGTATTGGGATTGACTTCAGCTACTGCTTTGATCAATTCTTCCTGATTTCCTGGCAGTTTTAGTGAAAAACGATCGGATTCTTCGCGACCGGTGCTTTGGTCGGTGCCCACAAACAGGATGGCGACATCCGCAGATTTGGCAACGTCGAGCGTGGCTTTATCGGTGGCTGGAGTTTCAGGCTCGCGGAACACAAAATACAGGTCGCGCGGACCGGTTATGCCCAGGGTATTCACTTTCAGAGGAAAGGTGTCAGAACGACCGAAAAAGTTGCCTTCCTTATCGGTTTCCACGGTGGTTCCGGCGATGATATTTCCGGTAGGAGCATCAACCCGAATTTCCACGGAACCGCCATTGGTAGCAATATTGAAATCGATGATGAGAGAATCGAGATTGGTCATATTTACACCGGAATAGGCAACCCAGTCACCGTCTTTGATTCCACGGATCATAGTGCGCCCAAAACGGGAAGCGGTGATCAGTCCATCGGCGGCATCCACATAATTGGTTGCATCATATTCGGTGATCGCACCATTGGTATCTACCGTTCTAAATCCGGTAGGCGTGAAAAAATCATTTCGGCTTTCGGTATTTCCACCTTCCGCATGAACCACCTCGATATCAAATCCATGATCATCAATAAACTGTCTGATTCCGTCCAGTGGCGTGCTTTGCAGAGAGTCTTCCACCGGACCCGAATAATCGCCCAGCTCAATTTTATCGGCATGTGGACCAAGTACCGCAATTTTTTGGATGTTTTTTGGGTTGAAGGGGAGCACCTTTTCACCCGTGGTAGTGCTCTTTTCATTCTTGAGCAAGACCGGTGTTTTGGTGGCAATCTCCATTGCTAACTCATTATGCGAAGGGTCGTTAATTACATTCGGTTTAATTCCGGAATAAGGCACTTTGGGAGCAGGATCAAATTCCCCCAGTTTCATGCGGATGGTAAACATATTGATCAGCGCCCGGTCGATATCCGCTTCGGTGATCAGTCCCTGTTTGAGGGCTTTGATCGCGTTTGACTGATATTCGCCTCCGCAGTCGGTATCCACACCGGTTTTTAATCCCATGGCAGTGGCTTCCACGCCATCTTCGGCATAATGATGTCCACTATACATATCGCCGATGGCACCGCAATCTCCTGTTACATATCCGTCCATTCCGTAGGTTCTGCGGGCAAGAGTGTCGATCAGAAATTCACTTGCAGAAACCGGTGTTCCGTTTACCGCATTGTAAGCGGTCATGATGGAAGGCAGATCATCCTCAGTGATGAGCTGACGATACGGTTTCAGATAATATTCTCGCATGTCCCGTGCATCCAGCTCTGAGCTTCCGGTGTGACGATTGAATTCGGTATTGTTGGCAATGTAGTGCTTCGCGGTGGGCACGGTTTTGTAATAATGCGGATCATCGCCCATCAACCCGCGAATAAAACCACTGGAAATTTCTGAAGTCAGGAATGGGTCTTCTGAAAAGGATTCAGCCGTTCTTCCCCAGCGAGGATCACGAGTCGGTTCAACCACCGGCGACCAATACGTGAGCGTAAAAATACGTTCGTGGTTAAAGCCCCGGGCTTCATCTGAAACTACTTTTGTTTCTCGTTGCACCAGATAGGGATCCCAGGTGGAGCCGATAGCTACACTATTCGGGAAGGAGGTGGCGGTCATTCCGGCGTTATCATTCCGTCCCATAATCCCATGTAAAGCCTCACCCCAAACATCATATTTATTCACGCCCAGGCGTGGGATTGGCGGCATGGTATTCCCAAGCTGGGTTTGTTTCTCTTCAAGTGTCATCCGTGAAACGAGATCAGCTGCGCGCTCTTCAAAAGAATAGGTGGTGTTCAGATAAATGGGTTTATCTGTGACCTGTTGATTTGATAGGAATGACAAAGCAACTGTGGCCCCAAAAATGATAGTAGCGACTCCGATGTATTTTGTTTTCATGTTGTATTCCCGGATAAATGAGTAGTTGAGATTATGAGCTTTAAGTTGAGTTGTAATGCCTGCAGACCAGAATGCTTATGAAAGCCGGTTGCAACTTCAAATAGAGAAAAAAGTATTTGGGTTAAAACGTGATGTATCTGTGAAGTCGGCAACGCAAGAAAAATCCAATAGTAAAGATCGATCCCGAGCTGAATTATTTTATAAATGTAATTATTACACTTAAAATTACAAACTATAGGTTTACAAATGAGTGATCTCTTTAATATTCAGGAATAAGTATTTCCTAAGATCCTGTTATTGATTGGTTAATGGAAAATAAGAAGCGCTTCCGAAAATGTTTGTTTTTAACAAATGTAATTTATACACTTAAAATAGAAAGCTACTAAGCACCCCCAATATTTGAGTCAGAAATATCAATTACAGCAGTTTTTAAGCGAATGCATTTTATTTATTTGGGCAATAATTTTGTGCTTAGCTAAGCGAGAAATAAAAGTGAGATGCTTTCTAACGGAGTTATTATTTGATTCTCGACAACTTAGCCGTTCTTATCCCATTTTTTAAAGTATGAAGTAAAACAGACAGCCGGTTTACAACGATCTAACTGCTGTAATTCAGAATATTACCAAACCCTAAACCCTAACTATTCAAATCAATTATTTGATAACATTAAATACCAACTTTTAGCAAGGATGATCATATGAACAAAACTATTACAAGAAAATACAGAAGGACTAAACTCGGCTTTACGCTGAGTGTAATGTTGTTGATGATAACGGCCTTTGCACAAAATGCTTTTGCACAGGGGCAGGTGGTCGTAAATACAAACGGAAGCTTTGAGAATTCTGATATAACCGTATCCGGAGACACTGCAAGTGTGGAAGGCTGGCAATTCTTTGTACTCGATGATGGAGCTGCCGGCACTTATGCCATTGTGGATAGCGTCACTAAAGATGGCAACAGAGCCTTGGCAATTTCTGCAACAAGCACAGGCCCTGAAGATTACAGTCTGGGCGCTGTAAACGAAGGTATTCCGGTAACGCCGGGTGTAAACTACACCGTAACTTTATGGGCGAAGGCCTCTGAAGCCGGAGCTACAGCAAATTTCACCGTTCACAACCCGAATAATAACTACACCGAACTCGGAAGGGTGGGAAATGCAAATGTGTCATTAACAACCGAATGGCAGGAATATAGCTTTACCTTTACCGGACCTGCAGGCACCGACACCGTTCGTGCACCAATGCATTTTAGCTTTGAAGCCAACGTAGGGAAAACGGTATATCTTGACAGTGTTCGGGTTACACATCCCAAAATACTTGGAGAACCTTTAATTGTAGAAGCTGAATCAGGTGATGTGGGTTCTGAATGGGCTACCGAAACCGATGAAGGAGACGGAAGCACCTATGTGACCATAACTTCAGATACCGAAGCTACAAGCGGAACAGCAAACAGCCCGGGAGAAAACCGCACGATCTCCTACGAACTAACTTTCCCTGATACAGGTAGTTATGACTTGTTCGCAAGAGTATATGTAGGCTCCGCAACTTTTGATGATGACAGCTGGTTTATTCCGGTCGGCTTTGGGGAAAAGCACCCCGACAGCACGTCGCACTGGCAGGTAAGCAACGGATTGGCATCAGCTGGTTTTAATATGCCCAGTGATGTGGTACGCAATGCCGGTGGTGTTGGAGAGGGAACATGGAAATGGGTGAACCTTTCCAAAAATGGATATCAAGGTGCACCTGCTGATACGTTCATGGTCAATGATCCAGATAGTTTGACACGTATTTTTGAAGTTGGAGCACGAGAAAATGGTTTCAGAATTGACAAGATCGCGTTCGGACTTTCCAGCTATTACTATACGGTTGAAAACCTGAACAATGGCGAGGCAGGATCTGCAGAACCCCCTGTTCCTCCGGTAGAACCTCAGGACCCGATAGCTCAGGGCAAGGCTAAATGGTTAGGTAATATTTACAGTTCAAATCAGATAGAAAACTTTACCAGCTACTGGAATCAGGTAACGGCAGAAAATGCTGGTAAATGGGGCAGTGTGGAAGGCACGCGAGATGAAATGAACTGGGGCCCATTAGATGAGGCTTACAACCTTGCCAAGGATAATGGGTTTCCATACCGTTTTCACATTCTGATCTGGGGAGGACAGCAGCCGGGTTGGATCAATGATCTGAGCACCGAAGAGCAGCTTGAAGAGATCGAAGAATGGATGGACCTCGTTGCAGAACGATATCCGGATATGGAATACGTGGAAGTAGTAAATGAAGGCTCCAACGGACATCAGCTGCCTGACGGCCAAAGTGGCGACGCCAACTATATTGAAGCGTTAGGTGGAACCGGTGATACCGGCCACGACTGGATCATTACTGCGTTTGAAATGGCCCGCGAACGATTTCCGAATGCCAAGCTGATGATCAATGATTACAACATTGTGAGTAGCAATACCTGGGGCACCCCAAACGCACGGAATTACAAGAACATTATTGATGATCTTGTGGAGCGTGATCTAATTGATGTGATCGGCGTTCAGGCCCATGCATTTTCAACAGTTGGATCACAATCTCAAATCAGAGCAGTACTTGATCTGTTGGCTGAAACCGGATTACCTATTCAGGCTACAGAGATGGACATTGACGGAGATCCCAATGCTGTAACCACTGCAACTTCTGATGCGGAACAGCTTGGTAACATCCAGCGCATTTTCCCAGTGTTCTGGGAGCACCCTGCGGTTGAAGGTGTTACGATGTGGGGATGGCGTCCGGGGTTATGGCGACAAGACCAGGATGCATTTCTGGTACGCAGTAGCGGCGAAGAACGTCCGGCCCTGGAGTGGTTACGTGCTTATGTGGATACGGCAAGTGTGGAATTCAGTGTCTCAAATGAAGAACTGATAACTAATACGCCGGAGCAATTTGAGCTCAGCCACAACTATCCAAACCCGTTCAACCCGACTACACAAATAAGTTACAACCTGCCAAGAAATGCAGAAGTTAGCTTGCGCGTGTATGATATTACCGGTCGGTTGATCCAGACGCTGGTAAATACCCGCCAGTCAGCAGGTTCACACACGGTGAGCTTCAATGCATCTAACCTGTCATCCGGAGTATATTTCTACAGAATGGAAGCAGGAACATTTACTGACGTGAAACAAATGATGTTAATTAAATAGGACGTTTTACATTCAGGGTTTTACCTGAAGCGAAATCCGTTTAATAAAAGCCTGGTGAGCGATTGCTCACCAGGCTTTTTTTTGAGCAAAAAATACAGATCCAATTAAAAAAACTGAGAGCGGTTCCTTTTTAAGAAGGGATATTTTGAATGATGTTTATTTAACTATTATTAACAGATAATTTTTCATCATTGGGAAAAATAAGTTACATTATTTGCGCAATTAGTGAGCAAAATTACCTCATTTCAGAACATTAAATGCAAATTATTGCACAGATACATGGAAGCGGTTCCCGTTAAATTTTTGATTTAAGAATAATTACAACAGAACCATTCAGGAATAAGCTGAAGTTGAGCTAAAAGAATTCATAAATCTTTGAGCAACGATTTTGCAACTATAAACTCAACCACAATAATTATTAGAAGTATAAAATATGAAACAAGTAACGATACCATTTAAAAGTGTAAGAGCTTTTGGCCGGTCGCTGATCGCAGTAGCAGCTATGCTGTTGTTGGTTAGTACCACGCTAAATGCTCAGGTAAATACAAACTGGGATTTTTCAGAGTCTACCATTGGTGAGTCCTCGACTGCCGACTGGTGGATCTTAGGAGGAGACTATGCCGATCACGAATTTATTGAAGATCCGGATGACGCCTCTAACATATTATTGCAAACTACCCTAACCGAAATTGACAGTGCGGCAAATGCTTGGGATGTTCAGGTCGCAAGTGTAAATACGGTATTAGACTCCGGTGCAACCTACGTAATCTCGGGTCGGCTTAAATATATAAGTTCAACAGACGCTGCTACAGCAACCATTAACTTTACTTCAGGGGATGTTGGCATTCACCAATATGGTGCATCTATCAACAACGATGAGTGGACTGTTTTTACCCTAGATACAGTAAGAACAGAATCTGAGGTTACAGCAAATGTAGGGTTTCATCTTTCGAATTCTTCTCTTGAAAATGGAGATGTATTCCACACCGATTATATAAAGATTGAAAAAGTGGAAGAGGTAGTAGAAGAACCTACTGAAGAGAAAAACTTCGTAAATGATAACAGTGACTTTCAGGACGTAACTCTCGGTGCAACTACCGGAATTGAAAACTGGTGGATGCTTGGAGGCGATTTTGCAGATTTTGAATTTGTGGAAGATCCCGATGATGCATCTAATGTCCTTCATAAAACAACCATCACGGATATTGACGGTGCAGCCGAAGTATATACCGTGCAGTTGGCTAGTATTAATAATGAACTGGAAGCAGGAGGCACGTATGTAATGTCCGGACGGATCAAATATGTAAGCTCCACCGATGCAGCATCTGCTACTCTAAACTTCGTATCAGGAATTTCAGGTATTAATCTCTACGGACAATCGGTCAATAATGAAGAATGGACGGTCTTTGAGTTTGATACTCTTACCACAGATACTGCTGTTACAGCAGCGCCCGGATTTCATTTAAGTGACTCTAATCTGGAAAATGGCGACGTTTATTATGTGGACTACATCCGAATTGAAAAAATTGGAGAATCAGACACTGATGAGCCGGCTGAAATTACAGCAATTGCAGACGCAAGAACGTACCAAGACAGTTCTTTAGTGATCAGCGGAATTGCCTCTACTCCAAACTATGGCTTTAATAATGGTCAGTGGTTCCTTCAGGATGAAACAGGAGGTATCAATGTGATCTTCTTTGGTGAGGGTGACATAGAAGTTGAGCCCGGCGACGAGCATATTCTCTATGGAACAATTTCATCATATGAAGGACAGGTTCAGATCGATGTTGATTCCGCAGAAGTGGTTTCAACCGGAAATGACGTTCTTGTCTATGAAATTGGATTGGATGAGTTTCTCAATGTTGAGAGCGATTATCAGGGACAGTATGTAGCACTTACAGATACAGCTACTTACTTATCCGAGATTAGCGACTGGCCTGTTGAAGACTTCGATGGCTGGAGTGGTTCAGGAACAAATGTATACTTCCAGGTAGCAGAAGATACCATAACCTATCGTATCGACCGTGATGAGGCTTTCTTTGACGGAACTGCTGAGCCTGCTGATGGAGAACAATTCTTGCTGTCAGGTATTTTATCAAGATTCAATGAAGAGGCCCAGTTCTATGGCGGATTCTTTGAGGATGACATTCTAACTCCAGCTCCGGCACCAACACCACTTCCAGTACCTGAGCCTCCTTATGCTGTGGGAGACACGTTGAATTACAATGGTAGTTTAACACTGAGTGATGTTGGAGCAACAGCACCTGTAGCTTGGACTATTTCGCTTGCTGAAGGTTCTTCGGCTGAAGTAGTTGGTGATGCAGCTGATGAAGACGGAAAAGCACTGGCAGTAACAGTTGCTTGGTCTGGTACTACCAATTGGTACGAAAACGAAGCTGTAAATGAGCCTATTAATGTTGTTGAAGGCGAAACTTACGAAGCTTCAGTTTGGCTGAAAGCGGATGAAGAAGGCCGTTCTGGTCGTTTTTATGCGGGCATGCCTGCTTCAGGTAGCTATGAGCGAGCCAGAGGATTTTCGACTCCTGTATCTGAATTAACAACTGAATGGCAGCGTGTGGCTTTCACATTCACTGCTACGGAAGCTCAGGCCACCAACGGCATGAGAGTAGGTGTGGAAACGAATGCCGAAGTAAATGATGGAGGCGTTATTTATATAGATGATATCGTTCTTCAGAAAGTTGAAGGCACAAGTAATGAAGTTGGTGATCAGCCACTTTCTTTCAAATTGGATCAGAACTATCCAAACCCTTTCAACCCAACAACCAATATTTCATACGCTATTCCTGAAGCAACTCAGGTAACGTTGGAAGTATTCAATATGCTTGGCCAAAAAGTGAAAACCTTGGTTAACGAGCGACAGGTTGCTGGTAGTAAGATGGTCAGCTTTGATGCAAGCAGCTTGGCATCCGGTGTTTATATTTACCGACTACAAGCTGGTAGTTTCGTTAAAAGTCAACGCATGACGCTGATTAAATAAGTTTAAAAAACGATTCTTTAGTTTTTTAATAGGCGGGTCTGCATTATTGCAGGCCCGCCTTTTTTTTGTTTTATACTGAGCACATTTTTTGCTCAGCAAACGAAATCAGGCAAAATTTTTTTAAGAGACAGAAAAATGAGTTACATTATTTGCGCAGTTGTTGGGCAAAATTATCTCATATAGTTTTAGATCACTGATATTATTGCGCGGATTTTTGGAAGCGGTTCCTGAAATATTTTTCCAGAGGACATGGAATTATTGAAAATGGACAACCCATCTATAAAATTGTCACAGGGTTTTCAAAATAAAGCGTCAATAATAAATCATGATCGGCGAAATTTTTTTGAGCAACGATTTTGCAACTATAAACTTAATCACAATTCTTTAGGAGACTGACAGATGAAACAAGTAACGATACCATTTAAAAGTGTAAGAGCTTTTGGCCAGTCGCTGATCGCAGTAGCAATGCTGTTGTTGGTTAGTACTACGCTAAATGCTCAGGTAAATACCAATGGAGATTTTGAAGATGGAACAACCGGTTGGACATTCGAGGGAGAATCGAATGCCACTATTGAGGTTGCAGAAGATCCTGATGATGCAAGCAATAATGTTTTGCAGGTTACATTAACGGATACTGCAGGACTTGATGCATGGTCTGTTCAGGCATTTCAAACTTCCAATCTAACCGCTGGAACGGAATATACCTTCTCATTTCGAGCACGTGCTTCCGAAGATGCTACTATACAATTTGATGGTGGCAGCGGCGCTCAATTATGGGGACAGTCAATATCAACAGATTGGACAACTTTTGAAGCCGGTCCCGTTTCTTTTGAAAATGATACCACGCTTCAATATGCTATACACTTCGCTCACGAAAATAATGGTGAGAACGTCGTTTTATATGTAGATGACGTAGCTGTGGAAGCTGCAGAAGAGGAAGTGGAAGAACCTTCAACCCCTGAAGACTTTGTAAATACAAACGGAGATTTCTCTGAATCAGATTTAGGACCAACAACCGGTACCACAGGATGGTTCTTCAATGGAGCTGATGCCCTCGCCGATTTTGAGATCGTTGAAGATACTGCCGATGCTCTCAACAAATTGCTCAAAGTGACGCTGACGGATATTGATGGATCAGCAAATCCATGGAATATTCAGGCCGGAAGTGCAAATATTTCATTCGAAGCAGAAACACAGTACGCTATTACAGCACGTATGCAATATAATAGTTCTACCGGCGCTTCATCAGGCCTCATGAGTCTTGATGCTGGATCCGCATATGGTGGGCCACGCTACGAGGTTTCTATCCCGGAAGGCGAATGGACGACCGTTGCTTTAGATACAACAATGACCGATACGGCTTTTACTGCCAATGTGGGACTTCACATGGGATTCCCCGCACACGCCAATGGCGATAGCATCTATATCGACTATATTAAAGTTGAAGAAATTGAAGTAAGTCCATACCCTGAGCCTCCTTATGCAGTTGGCGATACGGTAAATTACAACGGTAGTTTAACGTATAGCGAGCTTGGTGATGCAGAACCTGAAGCCTGGACCATTTCTTTGTCAGACGGTTCTTCTGCAGAAGTGGTGGATGATGCAGCAGACGGAGATGCAAAAGCTCTGGCAGTAACGGTGTCATGGTCAGGAACTACAGAATGGTACAACAATGAAGCCGTTAATAACCCGATAAATGTTGTTCAAGGCGAAACTTATGAAGCTTCGGCTTGGGTTAAAGCAGATCAGGATGGTCGAATTGCCCGAGTGTATGCCAGCATGCCGGAATCAGGTGGATATGCACGTGCAAGAGGCTGGGATTCCCCACAAACAACCCTTACTACTGAATGGCAACGTGTTGCATTTACTTTTGTGGCAAGTGCAACTCAGGCAGAAAATGGTATGAGATTGGGTGCCGAATTCAACGCTGAGACGAATGACGGTGCGGTTATATATCTTGATGACTTTGTACTTAAGAAAACAGCAGATGCGCCTACCGGTCCTGATATGGACCCAATAGCGCAGGGTAAGAACAAATGGTTAGGTAATATTTACAGTTCTCCTCAGGTCCAGGATTTTACTAGCTACTGGAACCAGGTAACAGCTGAGAATGCTGGTAAATGGGGTAGCGTAGAAGGTACCCGTGATGAAATGAACTGGTCCGGTTTAGATGCTGCTTATGATCTTGCCAAGGACAATGGCTTCCCATTCCGTTTCCATATTCTGATCTGGGGTGGGCAGCAGCCTAGCTGGATCAATGACTTGAGCACTGAAGAGCAGCTCGAAGAGATCGAAGAATGGATGGATGCAGTAGCCGAACGTTATCCAGACATGGAATACGTTGAGGTGGTTAACGAAGGATCAAACGGACACCAGCTGCCGGACGGCCAAAGTGGAGATGCTAATTACATTGAAGCATTGGGCGGAACCGGAGATACCGGCCATGATTGGATCATTACCGCTTTTGAAATGGCTAGGGATCGTTTCCCAAATGCCAAATTGATGATCAACGATTACGGTATTGTTGGAAACAGAGCTGCAACCACGAATTATCTTGCCATTATTGAAGACCTGCAAGAACGTGATCTAATTGATGTGATAGGCGTACAGTCTCACGCATTCTCTATTGTACCCTCTCTGCCATCTGAGATTGAGAGAACTTTGGATATGCTGGGCGAGACCGGACTTCCTATTCAAGCAACTGAAATGGATATAGACGGTGATCCGGAAGGAACAGACGCAGAGTCAGATTCAGTGCAGCTTGCAAGATATCAGCGCATCTTCCCGATCTTCTGGGAGCATCCTTCAGTAGAAGGTGTTACTCTGTGGGGCTGGAGAACAGGCCTGTGGCGAGATGATCAGGAAGCCTACATCATTCGTGATAATGGCGAAGAACGTCCGGCATTAGAATGGCTGCGAGCCTATGTGGATACGGCGAATGTGGAATACGGTGTTTCTACAGAAGAGCTGTTGACCAACACTCCCGAGCAATTTAAGCTCAACCACAACTACCCGAACCCATTCAACCCAACTACACAGATCAGCTACAACCTGCCGAGAAGTGCAGATGTAAATCTGCGGGTGTATGATATAACCGGGCGATTGGTTCAAACATTGGTAAATAATCGTCAAAATGCAGGATCCCATACGGTAACTTTTAATGCAGCGAGTCTGTCATCAGGAGTCTATTTCTACAGAATAGAAGCGGGATCGTTTACCGATGTAAAACAGATGATGCTTATTAAATAGCAGATTTTGTTTAGATTTATAGCAATTGAAAATTAAGTTGATAGCCCGCTTTACAAGATAAAGCGGGCTATTTTTTTTATACTTATCAAGACTGATAAATCAATTTTAGAAACATAGATGCTAAGAAAAAGCAAGGAATAGTTAATACATAATGGGATGTAGAGCAGAAGTTTCATGAAAGAATATACCGGAGCCGATCTGACACAGATTGTAATTGATGAATTTAAATCTCGGTTCAAAAAAGAACTTGTTCTTGTTGCATCTCCCGGACGGGTAAACCTGATGGGCGACCATACCGATTATAACGACGGGTTTGTGCTGCCGGCGGCCATTGATAAGAAAATAGTGCTGGGGATATCTCCAAATGGGATGGATAAAGTTCGTGCTTTCTCCATAGATATGAATGAGTCGGTACAGCTGCAGGTGGCTCATCCTAAACAAAGCAAAATGCAATGGGCGAATTACCTGAAAGGTGTTATTTGTGAGTTGAAGGAAAAAGGCTATTCGCTTGGTGGATTTGATGTCGTATTCAGCGGAGATATTCCCATTGGTGCGGGCCTTTCTTCTTCCGCTGCTTTGGAAGGGGCATTGCTCATCGGCCTAACACAAATATTTGATCTCAATTTAAACAGATCAGAAATGGCCAGAATTGGTCAGCTGACGGAGCATAACCATGTAGGAGTTCAATGCGGTATCATGGATCAGTTTGTAAATTTGCACGGGGTTGAAAGTTCTGCGCTCAAGCTGGATTGCAGGTCACTGGAGTTTGAGCAAGTTCCATTTGAACGAGATGACATAAAGGTTGTGCTGTGCAATTCTAAGGTGAGCCATAACCTGGCGGATTCTGAATACAATGTCCGCCGGGCTCAGTGTGAACAGGGAGTAGAGGTATTAAAGAAATATGATGCTGGTATCCAGAATCTCAGAGATGTTTCCAGAGAACTATTGGAGGATCATAAGAGTGAGCTAAATGAACTTATCTTCCGGCGCTGTAAATTTGTGCTCGATGAAAACGAACGTGTTCATGCCGCATGCAAATACCTGGCTGAAGATGATCTGGAAGCGTTCGGGAAATGTATGTTTGATTCACATGAAGGACTGAGTAAGGAATATGAAGTCAGCTGCAGGGAGCTGGATGTGCTGGTGGAGATCGCTAAAGAACAAAGCGGAGTATATGGCGCCCGTATGATGGGGGGAGGTTTTGGCGGCTGTACCATCAGTCTTGTTCAGGAAGAACACGTGGAAGCTTTTCAAAAAGAAATAGCAAAAGAATATCGAAATAGTACGGGCATAGAAATAGAAATGTATATTACCCAAATAGCCTCCGGGGCTAAAATTATTCAGGATTCACTCACTCCAAAATTGAAATAAACTGAAAATGGGACTTGATCTTACTACTCATCCTCATCGCAGATTAAACCTGTTAACCGGCGAATGGATACAGGTTTCACCGCATCGCACAAAACGTCCGTGGCAGGGACGGGAGGAGAATATTGAAGAGGAGCAGAAACCGGAATACGATCCGGGTTGTTATCTGTGTCCTGGAAATGAGCGGGCGGGAGAGGCGCAAAACCCGGAGTACGAATCTACCTTTTCCTTTATAAATGATTTCAGTGCTCTATTGCCCGATACATCACCCGAAGAGATCAGTCATGAAGATCTTCTGGTTTCAAAAGGGGAGCGCGGTCTCTGTAAAGTGATCTGCTTTTCACCTCGGCACGATCTTACCCTTCCTGAAATGGAGCTTGCTCAGGTTGAGCAGGTGGTAGATCTATGGGTGAAGGAATACGAAGAGCTTGGTGCCAATGATTTCATAAATTACGTACAGATCTTTGAGAATAAGGGAGAGATCATGGGGTGCAGTAATCCCCATCCGCATGGACAGATATGGGCTCAGGAAACCATCCCCGAAGAACCTGCCAAAGAGTTAAAGCAGTTTGAAGCGTATCACAAAAAGCATGGGAGAACACTGCTATCCGATTATCTGGATCTGGAACTTGAGCAGAAGGAAAGGGTAGTTGCAGAGAATGATCACTTTGCGATAGTGGTGCCGTTCTGGGCTTTTTGGCCGTTCGAAACCATGATCGTAAGCAAGCGACCTTTTGGAAAGCTTACCGATATGAATACATATGAGAAGAAGGCATTTGCTGAGATCATTCAAAAGATCACTATCAAATATGACAACTTGTTTGAGATCTCTTTTCCCTATTCTGCAGGACTGCATCCGGCTCCAACCGACGGGAAAGAGCATCCCGAATGGCATTTTCATATGCATTTCTATCCGCCTTTGTTGCGGTCGGCTACCGTCAAAAAATTCCGGGTAGGGTATGAGATGCTGGCAAATCCACAGCGGGATGTAACGGCTGAATACAGTGCCTCTCTTTTAAAGGAGTTACCGGAAACACACTATAAAAAATAAAATAAATCGACAGGAAGGTTTAGAATGACTGGAATAGATATTGCTGTATTTGTTGGATATTGTTTACTCATTATTGGGATCGGGCTTTGGGTTTCGCGGGATAAAGAAGGCCATCAAAAAAATGCCGAAGATTATTTTCTGGCCGGTAAATCTCTTCCCTGGTGGGCCATTGGAGCCTCTCTGATCGCAGCCAATATCTCTGCCGAACAAATTATCGGGATGTCCGGCTCTGGTTTTGCGGTAGGACTCGCCATTGCGTCCTATGAGTGGATGGCAGCTGTAACGCTGATCATCGTCGGCAAATACCTGCTGCCTATTTTTATAGAAAAGAAACTGTATACCATTCCGGAATTTATTGAGCATCGGTTCAATACAACCCTTAAAACTATTTTAGCAGTTTTCTGGATCGCCCTGTTTGTATTTGTGAACCTGACAACGGTGATCTTTTTGGGAGCTAAAGCCCTTGATACAATCATGGGAACCGGAGATGGAAGCCTGTTGATCTATGCCCTGATCGGGCTGGCGCTTATTGCTGCAGCCTATTCTCTTTATGGGGGACTTTCCGCCGTTGCCTGGACCGATGTATTGCAGGTGGGGTTGCTTATTTTGGGAGGATTTGTAACTACGTTTGTGGCCCTGAATAACATCACTCCTGAAGGCGGCGTTTTGAATGGTTTTGCGCATTTATATGATGTGGCGGGAGATAAGTTTAATATGATCCTGGATCGTGATAATCCGGAATTCAAGAATCTTCCCGGCATTGCCGTTTTGATCGGAGGTTTGTGGGTAGCCAACTTATACTACTGGGGATTCAATCAGTATATCATCCAGCGGACACTGGCGGCGAAGTCGCTAAAGGAAGCCCAAAAGGGAATTATTTTTGCGGCTTTTCTGAAACTGATCATTCCATTGATCGTTGTTATTCCGGGTATCATCGTGTATGTATTGTACTTTCAGCCGGAAGGGACTGCGCACATTCCCGGCGTTTTCGATGTTTTCACCAATCCCGATGGCAGTATAGAGTACGACAATGCTTATCCGTGGCTGATCAGCGTATTCCTTTCGCCTGGTTTTAAGGGGCTGGTGGTTGCTGCACTTGCTGCCGCCATTGTGTCTTCCCTGGCTTCGATGCTAAATTCGGTGGCTACCATTTTTACGATGGATATTTACCGCCCGTACTTCAATCAAAATGCCACCGACAAACAAACAGTAAACACAGGACGCATCACTGCGGCAGTAGCACTTATTATTTCGGTGTTATTGGCCCCGCAGCTGGAAAATGTCCCGCAGGTATTTCAGTATATACAAGAATACACTGGATTGGTGAGTCCCGGAATTCTGGCGGTCTTTATGATGGGATTATTTTGGAAAAAAACTACCACCAAAGGCGCTATCTATGGAGTGCTCAGTTCAATTGTGATCGCGCTGCTTCTTAAAGTTCCGGCGTTGGGGCTGCCGTTTCTCGATCAGATGTATTACACCCTCATTCTTACCATTGTGATCATTGCCGGAGTAAGCCTTACTACGAATCCACAAGACGAAGACCCCAAGGCCATTCATACCACGGCGGAGATGTTTAAGACCGGTTCTGCTTTTAATATAGGAGCGTATGTTATTCTGGTTTTGGTCGCAGTATTATATGCTGTTTTCTGGTAGGTGGATTTCAGGAGATAGGTGTGGAAGATTTAATAACTCGAAGAACATTCAGCTCGGAATGAAGCGGTCAATATCATTGAAAAAAGAAAACCCGGACATATGGTCCGGGTTTTTATTTACGCTTAATAAATAAACAGCTTCTCTAAGAAAAGTAGATGTAAATAAATCCTATGACAGCTACAAGTAAGACTGATAACGCGGTATCAACCCAGGTATAACTTTCGCGGGATTTTCGTTTATCCTCTTCAGTTAGAGTTCCATAAGTGAGTCCTGATATTTTCTCGTAAGATGGAGGGGGTGTCATATAACTCACGGCAAACATCACAATAATACAAACGATGAAAATGATCATGCTGTAGTATTGGAAAAAGATGTTGTTCATGATCCATAAGAAAGTACCTGGCTCGTAAGCAAAACCTTCAATAAGTGCTACGGGAGTGTCGATGGCAAGGCGGAAAACACCAAGCGCAAAACCAACAAATAGCGACCAAAGCGCACCTTCCTTATTCAGTCGTTTGTTAAATACGCCTAAAAAGAAGACCACAAAAATAGGAGGGGCCAGATAGGATTGAACGCCCTGCAGGTAATCATATAAACCGCGGCTACCTTGTATTACAGGAATCCAGAGTAGGCCAATAATAACCATTATCACTGTAGCTAAACGTCCCATCATAACGAGGTGCTCTTCTGAAGACTCAGGCTTGAACTTTTTGTAGAAGTCCATGGTGAACAAAGTAGAAGAGGCATTAAAAACTCCGGCAAGGGAGCTCATCAGTGCAGCCAGCAATCCGGCCACTACAATCCCTCTAATTCCAACGGGGAGAATGTGAGCTACCAGGAGCGGGAAGGCCGCCTGTGCATTTTGGGTATTCACTCCGCCTCCTTCGTTGATCAGCTCTTGCTGAAGGATAGCCATTTGTCCTGATTCTGCCAGTGCATAAGCAATGATGCCCGGAATAATAAAGATGAATACAGGAAGCAATTTCAGAAATGCGGCAAAAATAGTTCCGCGACGTCCTTCGGTTTCGTTGGGAGCACCAAGTGCTCGCTGTACAATGTACTGATCAGTAGTCCAGTACCAAAGTCCTACAATGGGTGCTGCAAACAGCATCCCGAACCAGGGATAATTAGTATTAAAATACCACGCCATGCGACCTTCTTCTACCACAGGAGCCCAGGTACTTTCCATGCCTTCAGGAACCATGGGTTTCCACAGGTCAAACATTTCTTCCCCGGCAATAGCATATAAACTGTCCCAGCCTCCGATAGCCTGCAAACCATAATAAAGGACAAGCACGGATCCGAATAACAGAACCAGTGTCTGCAAGGCTTCGGTGTAGGCAACAGCTCTTAATCCTCCAAGCACCGTATAAATACCCGTAAATACGATCACGAGTATTGAGCCGATCCAAAAACTATTCATTCCCCAAAGGGAAACTTCGGGCATCAATACACTAAAAACGATTCCGCCGGCAAAAATTCCTACCGCAATTTTAGTAAGCACATAAGCAAGTAAAGAGATTCCTGAGAGCACTGTTCGGGCTAAAGGGGAAAAGCGCTTCTCTAAGAATTCCGGCATGGTAAAGACCTTAGAACGGATGAAAAAAGGCAACATCACCCATCCCAAAACCAGTAGACACCAAGCGTGTAATTCATAGTGGGCCATGGCAACGCCATCGGTAGCACCAGAGCCTGCCAGCCCCACCAAATGTTCGGAACCAATATTCGAGGCAAAAATAGATGTACCTACGATCATCCAGCCTAAATGCCTGCCCGCCAAAAAGTAGTCGGTGGGGGTATCTGTTTTCTGTTTGATGACCCACCAGGCCAGGCCGGCGATTATACAGAAATATCCGGCTATTACCAGCCAGTCAATGATTGCTAGAGTGCCCATAATTTTTTCTTTTTTGGATTATAAGATTAAAAGGTTTCGCAAGTTTAGTTTTAATGATGGACGATAAAAAATAAATGTAAAAAATACACTAATTAATAACATGCTTAGAATTATTGATTTTGGAAAAGCACCTCGAAGGTATTTCTAATAAGGTTTTGAGTCTTTATAGTTGTATTTTTTGAGTCAAAAGAGATAAAAAGAGAGTTTTTTTTAAGGAAGAAAGAAATGAAACTGAGCAAAAATTGCTCAAAACATTATAAAAAATTGCTCAAAAATTTTTTTATTAATTCCCTCCATTTTCTATATTGAACAAAATACTTGTAAGCGCTTTTAGTTAAAAGTGCACTAACCAATTTATTTACGGAATAAAAGGATGATGAAGATCAAAATTTTAGCACTGTTATTTGCTTCACTATTAATACACACTTCAACATTATTTGCCCAAGATGATTATGGCAGGGTTGAAGGAACAGTAATCGACGGTGTGACGGGAGAGTCGCTGATCGGCGTTAATGTCATGATACAGGGTACCAGTCTGGGTCAGGCAACGGATATAGACGGAGAATATGTCATTAGAAGAGTGCCAGCTGGAAACCAAATTCTTGTAGTTAGTTATGTAGGCTATGAGAGAATAGAGCAAGAGGTAGATATTGTAGCCGGTGACACTCTGGAGTTTAATGTAGAGATGGTTCCTTCAACGGTAGAAGGTCAGGAAGTGACTGTTACTACCCAGGCAGAAGGGCAGCGGCAGGCTATTAACCAACAGTTAAGTTCTCGTACCATTAAAAACGTGGTATCTGCTGAAAAAATTAGAGAATTACCGGATGCCGACGCCGCTACAGCGCTAAGTCGATTGCCGGGTATATCTTTGCAGGATGGCGATAAAGTGGTAATTCGCGGAGTTCAGGCGAAACAGAATGTTATTATGGTAAACGGAGTTCGCCTTCCATCCACAGATGCCAATAACCGTTCTACCAGTCTCGGTTTTATTTCTTCTAATATGCTTTCCGGTATAGATGTAACGAAGGCTTCAACACCTGAAATGGATGCGAGTGCAATTGGTGGTACGGTAAACCTAAGGCTTAAAGAAGCTGATGAAGGTTTTCACTCAGATTTTATGTTGCAAGGTGGGTATAACACGCAAGATCATACTGCTGCTAATTATCAGCTTTGGGGAAGTGCAAGTAATCGATTTTTTGACAATAAGTTAGGTGCATTCTTTCAGGTTAATGCCAGTAAAGTAAATGGTGGCGGAGATGTAGGTAGTGCCACATTTAACAGGGTGGGAAGATTTCAGACTACAAATAAAGTGTATGGTGAGGCTGTATATAGCCTGGACGAATTCACATATTCTGATCAGGTAAGTATTACAGACGAATATGGAGGAAGTTTGATATTGGACTTCAAACTACCGACCACAAAATTTGTTCTTCAGAACACGATCGCCTTCCGGGAAAATGACTATGCAAGCCATCAGGATAGATTGCTATTGCAAAACACAGTCAGGAGATATAGAACCACACGAGATATTAATAGTAATGTTCTGTTGATCAATGCACTTCAGGTTGAACAAGAGTTGGGGGAAACCACACTGGATTTTGGATTATCCCGATCGGTCTCAGAAAGACGAACTGATCTGAGCTGGGGTGGAAATGCAGATTTTAATTTCAAGAATCCTAATTTCAATCAGTCAAATCCATCAACACATCCTTTTTCTGCAAGTTATCAGAATGTTGAAAACAGATATTTCCTGACTCCATATGATGTTTTTGATATTGAGTTAAATAGTGATGATCCTGAAGTAGCTGCAATTTCAGAGCTGGGTGAAACAACAGATACTGACTTTGATGAAAAGGTATATACCGGATTTTTGAACTATACGATCCCGGTAACATTTTCCGATAATATTTCAGGTGAATTTAAAACCGGTGGTCAAATTGCTCATACTTATAGGTGGAATGATCGCACACGATACTACGCTCGATTGAGTGAGCCTACCAATAATGACGGTGCCGCAGAGTATATGGAAAGCATTGGCGCTGATCCCAATGTAAGATTGCAATATATAGATTGGTGGGACAGAGACTATTTAGATAATAGAGGCCAGTATTTCTTGGGTGGTAGTTACGATATGCGTACTGCAATTGATGTAGAGAAAATGGATCAGTATTTCAGGTTATCAAGAGAAGGGTGGTCGCCCGGGCTACATAATATAGACTCCTGGAGAGATGACTATGAAGGAACTGAAACCGTTACCGCAGGTTACTTCCAGGCAGATTTTAACTTTGGAGAAAAGCTGTCCGTTCTAACCGGTGCACGTTATGAGCACTACAATATGGACTTTGATGCTAACTTTGTATACGTAACGCATTGGGTTGATGGCCTGGGTAAAAACCTTGATACCCTGAACTCTGCCCAAAGAGATCGTGGGCATTGGTTCCCTAACCTTCAGGTACAATATAAAGCTACCGATTGGTTCGATATGCGATTTGCTTATACAGAATCAATTTCACGACCGGATTATAATCAGTTAATTCCTCGGACATACCTGGATGGAAGAAGTTATGGAGAGGCAGGGAATCCAAACTTAAAGCCAACAACCTCTCAAAACCTGGACCTGTACTTTTCTTTCCATAGTAACAAAGTAGGTTTGTTTACCGTGGGTGCTTTCGGTAAGAAAATGGAAGATGTTTCCTATGGAATTAACCGATTCTATAATCAACTTCCTGAAGGAACCTTCTTCCCCGATTCTGCAGACTATGCATGGCTGGAAGAGAACGAAAATATACGACCATTATACGGTACCTCTAACGTGAACACGACTTTCAACAACCCAAATCCTGCCTATGTTGGAGGTTTGGAGTTTGACTGGCAAACGCATTTCTGGTACTTGCCACAGCCTTTTAATTCTTTAGTGCTGAATGTGAACTATACCAGAATCTTTTCAGAAATGGACTACCCACAAGCCTTGGTAAAAGATTCGGTGGATAGCAGCGGACCTTTCCCAAGAGTGATTAACTATCAGGTGGATACTGTTCGAACAGCACGTCTGATACAACAAGGTGAGCATGTGGTTAATGTCGCATTGGGTTATGACTATAAAGGTTTTTCAGCCAGGGTTTCTTACAGAATGCAAGGTAATGTGCTTACCGGGATTGGCGGCCGACCAGAAGACGATAATTTCACAGGAAACATTCATAACTGGGATTTAACCATCCGCCAAAAATTACCTGTGGAAGGCATGAGTTTATTCTTTAACGGGGTTAACCTTACTCACTCTCCTGTGAAAACATATCGTAAATTCAAAAGAGGAGATCCTAATAACCCTGTGGAAAGAAACCTTGCTTCTATAGCTTATTATCCACGCAGATTCCAATTAGGAGTCAGGTATGGATTTTAATACAACACGTACTTCAAATAAACCAAAAACAAGGAGTTATATATGAAAAAGTTAACGCTACTATTAATATGCATCGTTGGGAGCTTTTCGCTTGCCCATGCACAAACTACTGATGATTACATCACGGGACAACGTGGTGATACATTGGTGGTGAAAGATTTTGCAGCAATGGATAATTCACCCAACGCGCTGGCAGATCTTATTGAAATTGATACACTCGCACCCCCAACTCGCGTTTATGAGCTATCCCAAGGTGGATATTACTTTCATAACCGTACTATAGCATCCAGTGGTGACCGGTCGCTTGATATTGCAGGGGCAGATCATACTCCCCATGTAATGAGTACAAATGAAAGCAGACCAGCAACTATTGTTGGAATTCAGGTAGGAGATACTGACCTGAATGGTGGTTTCTTTAATTTCAACACTGACATAACCGTAAGAAACATTATTGGTGGAGCTCACTCAACAAGTGAAGCACAGGGTTGGACTTACTTTGATGCTAATGCATCAGGTAATACACTTACCTTAGATAATGTGTACATGGAGCACACCAACTGGGTGTTCATACAATCTAATGACTGGCCAGACAACAGCATTAAAATTTCTAACAGCTATTTCGTTAACATGAATGGTAATGGTTGTAGAAGAAATGGTGGTGTATACGATAACGTAAGTAATCCTACAAAAGAGATGTGGGTAGAAAACTCCACTCACGTTATGGGTGCTGGTATGATCTATAAGTTTAGAGGCTTCCCTGTAAACAAAGCAGTATTTAACCACAATACTTTTGTGAATATCTCCAATGCCCCAATTTCAACAATGGGTTATCAGGTTGATATGGCTGTTACGAATAACCTGTTCGTGAATACGAATGTACAGGCTTACTACCCAGGTCTTGATGTTGGTGAAACCGACCAGGATCTGTTGCCTACAGGTATTATAAATGTTGATTCACTGTCCGCAACTAATAACTCTGTTGCAGAAACCTACCTGCCAGAAGAGTATCAAAGTGCTGATGCCTCTGAATGGGCCGGAATGAGAAAAATTCTGGTTGACAGAAACGTAGCTTACTGGTCTCCTGCTCTGGATGATGTAGTTACACTGATGGAAGAAGCTAATGCTACCTATTTAGATACAGTAGCAAATGGCCCAGCCAATGGTGAACTCATGAATTCTATGATTACCATGAATACCAGAACACAGGCTATGTTTGATGATGATGATACCTGGCCATATCTAACCGAAGGTGATTGGTTGCAAACTGGGCTGGAAGATGCTGCCCCAGGTTTCACTGAGGACTTTGGTTTAATGGACGAATCTGCTGCTTTGGGTAACTTTAAAGAATGGACTGTAGGTTCAATGCCTGATGATAATGCAGCTGTTATGACAGACCTGAGAACAGAAGGAAATCCTGCATCCGGCGAAACATACGCTATTTCTGACTGGCCAATTCCTGTTGACCTGTCTTACTCAAACTCTGCTTACCTAACAGGTGGCTTAAATGGTTTCCCTGTAGGTGATGTTAACTGGTTCCCAACTCAGAAAGCTCAATGGTTAGCTCAGCGAGATGCTGAATATGCTGAAATTGAAGATGCTAAGACTGAAGGTCGACCACTGGCTACCTCAATAGTCGAGAATACACCAGGTGTACCTACTTCTATTAAGTTGGAGCAAAACTATCCTAACCCATTCAACCCAACTACACAGATCAGCTTTGCGCTTCCACAAGCACAAGAGATCTCGTTGAAAGTGTATGACATGTTAGGACGTGAAGTTGCTACACTTGTAAACAATGAAATGGTTGCAGGTGGAGTTAACAATGTAACCTTCGACGCTAGAAACTTAGCGAGTGGTGTTTACATGTATGTTCTCCGTGGAGAAAACTTCTCAGTTTCTAAGACAATGACTCTGATGAAATAGGAAGTCTATCCTTCTATGTAATTTCAAAAGCCTTGGTTATCTTAACCAAGGCTTTTTTTTAATGACTAATTTTTGAATCTGAAAGGAATTAAATGAAAATTATAGGAACACATATTGGTCTAATCCTTGTATTATTTCTACTCAGTAGTTGCCAAAAAGAAAAGGCAGAATATGCGGCGTTGATCGATGGGCAATATGAAATTTCGAAGCAGAAATTAACAGACTATCACCAGGATCTCTATTTTCAACAAAGATTTCCTGATTCAGAATATAATGGATACGATGAAGCTCTTGATGAGCTCATTATTCGAAAGCTCAAGCAGATCGAGTTTGTAAAAAACGACCTTCATAGAGATCAAGAGTTGATGTCTAATATCCAAAGGGTTATAAATGAAGAACTTTTGGTGCTCTATTTTGATGAAAAATACCTGGGCCAATATATAAATGAAGAGGTCATACAGGATTACTACCAGGGTTTAGGCAGGGAAGTGACTTATCAACAAATTGTACTGAGAAAAGACAATGCCGAAAATTTAGAAAGTTTAAAACAAAAAGCCTCAGAGATACAGCAAAAAGCTCAGAACACCGATGATTTTGCTAGTCTTGTAAGTCAATATTCTGAAGACCGGCGAACAGCTCAACGAGATGGCAGAATGCCCGTTATGACTTGGGACATGGGAACTGCTTCACCTCAAAATCAGGTGATCTTTAGAATGAGGGAAGGCAGCGTACAGGTTTTGGAATCTTCCAGCCGGATCTTGATAGTGAAAGTGAACAATGTGGAGGAAGTGGATTTACGTCCCTTAGAAGAGATTAAACCAGAAATAAAAAAGGAATTAAGAGAAGTATATTCTCCGAGGGCTTTCTCAGATTATGACAGGGACAAAGAAAACCTTTTGGATGAAAGTGAATACGAATGGAATACAGATGGTTTAAACAAGCTGGTTGAATGGGCCCGGATAGAAGGATTCTATCGGCAGGCTAAGTATAAGGAGATCATTGAAGAGCATATTGCTGAGGGAAATAATTTTGAAATTCTGAAATATCAGAACGGTACTGTTGACCTTCAAAAGTATCTGTATCTACTCAATAATATTTTGCTCGTAGAGACATCAGCAAATCCTAAGCCAGGAGATTTTAAAAAGTTTATTGATGAAGCATTACGTACTGAATTAATAGTTGAGAATGCCAGGGAAATGGGCTTGGATGAAGACATCCTGTCGTTAAGTACCGATAGCCCGGTTATATTAGCTGAATTTGTACGACTCTATGATCAGGAATTTATTTTTTCCAGAATTCCAGAGGCTAATGAAGAGAACTATCAAAAGTTTTATGAGCTTACCAAAGATTCATTATTCTATCAACCAGATAAAGTGAATCTTAGGGTTAAGGTTTTTGATACTGAAGAAGCCGCTCAGGAAGCGATGTCTGAAATAAATAGCGGAAAAGCATTTGAAGATGCATTCCATGCATGGTCTGTGAAAACATATATCATCAACAAAAAAGGTGAAATCGAATCGTATCTAAGTCCGGAACCGAATTATTTAGGGGATGCAGGATTTAAACTTTCTGAAGGGGAAACCGCCGGTCCCGTAAGTTTTACTGAAGAGGGTGAAACCAAATTCGCTGTGATAAAGGCAAACAATGTTGAGAAAGAAAAAACACTTACATTGGACGAAGTTCACCCACCCCGTTTAAGACGGATGTTTCGCAATTACTATTTCAACATATTTAGTAGTGAGGTTGCTGAGAAACTGAGAAATAATCATACTATTGTAATAAATGAACAAGCTTTAACAGAATTATCAGCTTCTAAGTAATAGTAATGAAGAAGTTAAATCAGGTTCTGCTGGTATTATTTTTCATATCAGTATCAGTTCTTAATTTTGAAATTCTTGCAACCCGGATATCTTCCGTAATTTTTGTAAATAGTTACGGATTTATCATCCTCTCTCTAGCAATAATGGGCCTCGCTGCCGGGGCCATTTATGATTATTACACAGGTAAAAAACACTCCAGAGAGAAGGACAACCATAAACTGTTCGCTCCTGTATTATACCATGCGTTGAGCTGCATTTTATTTGTATTGGTTGTTACACAATTAGAAATGATCACCACTCCTTTAGTGTTTTTTGTGTTCCTCTTCCTGCCATTTTTTTTCGCAGGTATATTCTATTCCCAGGTTTTCACGATCTATTCGGCAGATAGCTTTAAGATCTACGCTGCCGACTTAACCGGAGCTGCTGCAGGCTCATTATTGCCCTTGGTCATTTTACCAAGTACAGGCCCAATTAATGGTATCTTGGCTGCAAGTATTCTAATACTTGCAGGGGTTGGGTTTTTGATGCTTATCCCAAGATCAAGAAAATTAGCAGGATCAACTATTGTTATTGGGTTATTGGTAGCCATATCCACAGCTATATTTATGCCTATAGATTTTATGGGTAAGATTCCGATAGGGGAATTCGAGGAAAAGGACTTTCACCATGTGTATGATGACCCAACAATTCGGTCTGAAATAGTAGATTCCAGATGGAGTGTGTTTGGCCGATCGGATTTGGTAGAGCACAGCAATCAAGATAGAGTTAAGCATATTTTTATTGATGGCGCCGCTGGTTCCCAAATGTATAAATTTGGGGGTAGTGTTGGAAACCTGGACCCTGTGTTAAGCAACATGCTCCTCCAGTTCACAAATTCTGTGCCTTTCCTTTTGTTAGAACCAAGCCAAAAAAATACAATGCTGGTAATTGGCCCGGGGGGAGGAAGGGAAGTCCTGACCGGTTTGATCTCTGGAATCGGTTCAATAACCGGAGTAGAAATAAACAGAGACTTTGTTGAGATCGTGGAAGACCAGGCAGATTACAATGGAGGGCTGTATACAAGGTTTCCGAATATTAACATTCAGGTAAAAGAAGGGCGACAGTACGTTAAAGAGACCAATATATCGTACGACTTGATAGTAATGGCCCTGCCTTCAACCCAACAGTTACAAAGCATAGAAAGCTATGCCTTGAGCGAAAACTATCTGCTTACAGTTGAAGCCCTCTCTGATTATCTGGATATACTTACACCAGAGGGACAGTTGATCTTTACTGTTCACAATGACCTGGAAATGCAAAAGCTTATAACAACAACCATAAAAGCTTTTGAAGAAAGAGGGATAGACAGGCAACAAGTGTTAGATCACTTTATAGCTGTTGAACAAAGGTATTCGCCCACCCTTGTGATAAGCAAAAAGCCTTATTCCAGAGAAAAAATAAATCAGTATTTAAATTTTGCACAAACTTTACCCAGCCAGCTTCCGGCTATAACATATGTGCCATTTAATTGGGGAAATTTACCTCAGACACAGGGTAACAGATTATTGACCAATTTAAGAGACCAAAGCCTGCAATTGAATACGATCATTGAAAACCAAGCTTTTAATATCGCTCCTGTTTTTGATGATAGCCCATATTTCTATAATCTTGAAAAAGGAATAACAGAGAATTTCTCGTTCTTACTAAAAATTGTTTTCGCTTTCAATTTATTGATCATTTTGGTTCCCTATCTGGTTGCAAGAAAGAGAGAAACTAAACAGAACCTGAAGAAACTAAGAAAGCTGCTTCTATTCTTTATCTGTTTAGGGGCTGGTTTTATCTTTCTGGAATTGGCGCTGTTTCAAAAATTGATTCTGTATCTTGGCTCTCCCACAATCTCCCTGTCCATATTATTATGTTCTATACTGGTTGGGATGGGATTAGGTAGCATAAGCGGGAATTTCTACGAAATAAAGGATGCGTATAAGAGGCTGTTATTTTTCTCAATTTTAGTTTTGGTGAGTGGAGCAGTGGCGGTTACGGTATATCCCATTATTCTGGAAAGCCTTTTAGGGCAAGACAGGGTTATAAGGGCTATTATTACCTTTCTGCTAATCTTGCCCCTTGGCTTTGTTCTGGGTGTGCCTTTTCCTACCTCTATTCGTATTCTGGAAAGCCATCATCTCGATGAATATATCCCCTGGATGTATGGGGTAAACGGGGCAATGACCATTCTGGGCTCGGTGTTGACCATAGTTGTCTCCATGCTTTATGGATTTACTGTCGCTTTTATTGCCGGCCTTTCTTTTTATCTGGTAATTGTTGTTGTTCTACTACTTGATAAGGAATAATCCCGGCAGCAAATTCAAATATAGTCGGCAGGGTTTATTTATAAAGGTTGAGATGAAGCTTGTCTTCTGCAGATATAGATAGATGGCGGAATTAATTAAAGAATACAATCTCAAAATATTCAGGTAAAATAAAAAAGCCCTCCGCAAAGAGGGCTTTTTTGATACTGGAATTCTTAAAAGATGATCATCAAATATTATTGTTGATGATGTTCTCAAACAATTCTTGTTTTCCGCTTCGCATTTTGGGCTCGCCATTCTTGAGGGCAATTTCCCGAAGGTCTTCTAGACTTAGTTTTCCTTCTTCAAACGCTTTACCATCTCCACTATCAAACGAAGAATAACGCTCGGTACGAAGTTTCTTGTAGTCAGAATTGTTAAGCACTTTGTCGGCCACGATCAGGCTTCGTGCAAAAACATCCATGGCACCAATGTGTGCGTGGAAAATATCATCCAGGTCGGTAGAGTTTCTGCGACGCTTGGCATCAAAATTAACTCCTCCGGTTTTGAAACCACCGGCTTCCAGGATGACCAGAAGAGCTTCTACTGTTTCAAAGATATTGTTAGGAAACTGGTCAGTATCCCAGCCGTTTTGGTAATCACCACGGTTGGCGTCGATGCTTCCGAGAAGATCATTATCGGCAGCTACCTGTAGTTCGTGCTGGAACGTATGACTTGCCAGGGTAGCGTGATTCACTTCAATGTTTAGCTTGAAATCTTTTTCCAGACCGTATTTCTTGAGGAAAGCCATGCAAGTAGCGGCATCAAAATCGTATTGATGTTTGGTTGGTTCCATTGGCTTAGGCTCAATCAAGAAGGTGCCTTCAAAGCCATTTTTGCGGCCATAATCTCGGGCAGCTTCAAGGAAGCGAGCCAGATGATCAACCTCACGGCCCATCTGTGTGTTAAGGAGACTCATGTATCCTTCACGTCCGCCCCAGAAAACATAGTTTTGTCCACCAAGTTCGATGGTTGCATCAATAGCGGCTTTAACTTGAGTAGAGGCATAAGCAAGTACATCAAAGTCAGGGTTCGTTGCAGCGCCATTCATATAGCGTGGGTGCCCGAACAGGTTGGCAGTTCCCCAAAGCAATTTAACACCTGAAGCTTCTTGCTTCTGTTTGGCGTAATCGGTGATGGTTTGAAGACGTTTCTCGCTTTCCTGAATAGAATCAGCTAGGTCAACAACATCAACGTCATGAAAACAGTAAAAAGGAACACCTAATTTAGTGAAAAACTCAAAGGCTGCATCCATCTTGGTTTTTGCCGCAGCAATTGGGTCGCTATCAGTTCCCCATGGATAAGAATGTGTTGGTGCACCAAAGGGATCCTGTCCGCTATCGCAGAAGGTATGCCAGTAGGCTACGGCAAACCTGAAGTGTTCCTTCATGGTCTTGCCTGCTACTTTTTTATTCTCATCATAATATTTAAAGGCAAACGGGTTGTCTGATTCAGGTCCTTCGTATTCAATTTTGTCAATATTCTTGAAATACTCGCGATCTCCAATTAGTGGTTTCATAAGGTATAGGGTTGTGTTGTAGATTAAATTTTTTAAATGACTTCCGGGGTAGCAACTGTCTTATTGGAAAGCTGCATCAGGTCATCAAGGTTTGCTTTCCACTTGCCATATAGGTCTTCGTATAGAGCTACCATTTCCGGATCAGGTTCTATCACATCAATTTTCTCAAGATGTGCAAAAGCTTCTTCGGCAGATGAATAATATCCGCTTCCTAAAGCTGCTCCTCGGGCTGCACCTGCTGCTCCGTCGGTATCGTATAACTCGAGTGTGGTATTGGTTACATTCGTGAAAATATTGCGGAAGGTCTTGCTTAAGAACAGGTTAGCGTGTCCTACTCGTATTGCTTTAGCCGGCACGTCCATGTCTGCCAACATTTCGAATCCAAGATTCAGGGCATATACAATCCCCTCAAGACCGGCTCGTACAATATGTTTAGTAGCATGTTGATTGAAATCAATGTTCAATAATTGTGCTCCAAGTATCTTATTCTCCAGTACCCGTTCAGCTCCATTTCCAAAGGGGAAAAAGTGAACACCGCTTGCGCCAGGATCAGCCTGATCAGCAAGTTCGTTCATCAAGTCATAATCAAGGTTGGCTTTACCTGTATTCAGAATCTTTTTGAGCCAGCTGTACAAAATTCCCGTTCCGTTATTAATAATGAGTACACCATTCCGGGACTGCTCATCATTATTATTGACGTGTAAAAAAGTATTGATCCGGGATTTCTGATCGAACACATTTTTATCAGTTACGGCATAGATCACACCGGAAGTTCCCGCTGTAGCAGCGATCTCGCCGGGCTCAAGTACATTCAGTGAAAAAGCATTATTGGGTTGATCTCCCGCACGGTATGTAATTTTAACATCCTTATTGAGGCTAAGGGCATCAGCAATATCGGGGTGAATGGTAATGTCAGCTGCTATGGCAGGTACGGTGTCTGCTACAAAATCTGGAGAGATGCCATAATAATCGAGTAGCTTTTGGTTGACCTGTTTTTCCTGGAAATCCCAAAAAACGCCTTCACTAAGTCCTGTTTCTGTTGTGGTGATCTTGCCACTTAATTTCATGGCAATGAAGTCGCCGGGAAGCATGAATTTGTGGATCTTGCCAAAAGTTTTGGGTTCATTTTCTTTAACCCAGGCGAGTTTTGAAGCGGTAAAATTACCGGGAGAGTTCAGCATATGCTGCTGGCAATACTCTGGTCCCAATTGTTTATAAGCCTCATTCCCGATATTAACGGCACGGCTGTCACACCAAATAATAGAAGGGCGAAGGACGTCTTGATTTTCATCCACTAAAACGAGCCCGTGCATTTGATAAGAAATGCCTATGCCTTCAATTTTCTTTGTGTCAACTTCGGGCTTTTGGGATAAGAGGGTGAATGCTTTTTGAAAATTGCTCCACCAATCATTGGGATTTTGTTCGGCCCATCCGGGTTGGGGGGCATCGATCCTCATCTCATTTTCGGGATAAGTGACAGATGCTACAACTTTACCTTTCTCGGGATCTAACAAACTGAGTTTTATGGACGAGCTTCCAAGGTCTATTCCCAAATACATGCCGTTCCTGTAATTTATTTAAACTATTAGTGACGCCACCGGTATGCCACGGAATTATTTAATCTCATGAAAGTGCAAATTTGTGCATTATAGCACTAAAATTTGCCTAACCGGAGAGGCACACAGAAAAGCAATGAACGGATGACTTTAAAGCTTAATTTATTATCTATAAAGCCGAAATAGAACATTACTTAGGATGGCATAGTATATCCAAATAGTGAAAAAAAAGAAACCAAATTGAGCAAAAAAGTTACGGGTTTGCGTAAAATTTGCTCAATATAAAAATAGGCTGTTTTTTCTAAGAAGAACGTAAACTGGATTGGCGTTCTTCAAGGGTGACAGGCACCATACTTACAATTCCCTGATGCTCGGTTGGCTTTTTCATTCTTGTAAGCAGGGTGTCTATTGTGTTCTCTGCTAAACGGGCAAAATCGGTTTTTATCGAAGAAAGGCGAGGATAGTGGTTCTCACACATGGGTAAATTATCGTAACCTACCAATGCAATGTCATCGGGGAAGGTGTACCCTGCTTCGCGGGCTGTTTCCATGAAGCCAAGGGCCATAGCATCGTTAGCTGTGAATATTGCCTGTGGTTTACTCTCAAGAGTTTCAAAGTCGGCAAAAGCTTCTTTACCGGCTTCCAGGGTATAATCCCCTTTAAAGTCCCAGACCAGATCCGCATCACTATTTTGTTTGATGAAATCCATAAAGCCATTCGTTCTAAACCGAGCTTCCGGCATTTCATGAGGCCCTTCAATAATTCCCAGTTTTCGGTATCCCTGTTCATACAGATGCCGTGCAGCCAAAACGGCTCCCTGATAGGCGTCAAATGTGACGGTATCCAGCACGGAATTGTCAATATTGGAGCAAGAGATCACCGGGAAATCTTTGGGCGTGGCATGTAAAATATGAAGGTATTGCTCTTCTTTTAATTCAGGAACAAATATCACAGCAGCAGCAAAACCTAAAGTGCGAAGTTTTTCGATCAGGGAGCTGACAGAGTCAATATCGTGAGTAACACTAAAAAGGCTGACATTTACTTCTTTTGTTGTAGCAGCCTGGGTAAAGCCATGGAAGAAAGAGGCGTAAAATTCTCCGGGATGAAACTGGGTGATGAGCGCAATATTCGGGGGCTGATCCTTGGGTAGTTTCCGACCGTTGGTGGGAAGAGGGTATCCCAGTTTATGCGCGGCAGCTAATATCTTTCTTCTGTTTTTTTCTGATATACGCCCTTCGCCCCGAATGGCCCTCGAAATGGTGGAAACCGAGAAGTTAGTGGCTTCCGAAATATCTTTAAGTGTTACTTTCATACAACAATTTAGTGTCTATGAGCAAATTTTGCTCTTTTCTGTGATAAAGTAAAGTAAATTAAAATAAGGCTAATTTTTATTATTTGACAAACGGCGTGTGACCAGTGGTTTAGCACTGATTACACGTTTTTGCTGAGTGAGTGAGTTTGCGCAAATTCAATTCTTTACCAGTTAAACATGGTGCCATCTTCCTTTCTGTTTACGGGTAAATAAGCCCGTTCATATGGATATTTGGCTGCTTCGTCTTCGTTAATGTCAACGCCAAGGCCGGGTGCATCCCCGGGGTACATGAATCCATCCTCAAAAGTATACGATCTCGAAAAAACCTCTTCCGTGATTTCATGATGAGGCATATGCTCCTGAATGCCAAAATTGTTTATAGAAAGATCAAAATGAAGGGCAGATGCCATGGTAACCGGAGAAAGGTCTGTGGCTCCATGAAACCCGGTTCGCACATGATAGATCTCTGCGAAGTTGGCGATCTTTTTCATATGTGAAATGCCCCCTCCCCGCACAATAGATGTCCGGATATAGTCGATCAATTGACTGGATATCAATTCCTGCATATCCCAGATGGAATTGAAGACTTCGCCAACGGCTAAAGGCGTTGTAGTGTGTTGCCGGATCAGTTTAAAGCTTTCCTGAAGCTCGGCCGGAGTACAATCTTCCAGCCAAAACAAGTGATAAGGCTCTACTTCTTTACCTAATCGCCCGGCTTCTATTGGGGTGAGCCGGTGATGACAATCATGCAATAAGTGTGGTTCATCCCCAAATTCATCTCTTAAAGTCTTAAACAAAGTTGGAAGATAATTCAGATACTTTTCAGTTGACCATTGGTCTTCTTTAGGTAAGCCTTTTTCAGCCGGCTCGTAGCGGCCTTTATCTTTGGGAACGCCGTAAGTTTTATCTATACCCGGAATGCCACTTTGGGCACGAACCGCTTTATAACCCATTTCTAGGTGGCGCCCAACTTCCTCAACCGTATCGCTAAGGTCTTTGCCATTAGCATGCGCATACACCATGATCTTATCGCGGGATTTTCCTCCCAGCAAATTATAAACAGGGGTATTCAGCATCTTGCCTTTGATGTCCCATAATGCCATATCTACCGCTGCAATGGCGGACATGGTGACAGGCCCTCTGCGCCAATAGGCTCCTTTATAGAGGTATTGCCAGATATCTTCAATTTGAGATGGATCCCGACCGATGAGGCACGGAATAACGTGCTCTTCCAAATAAGAAGACACGGCTTTCTCGCGACCATTTAGTGTGGCATCACCCAGGCCGTACACACCCTCATCAGTCATAATTTTAAGTGTTACAAAATTACGACCGGGACTGCACACAATTACTTTTGCGGATTTAATTTTGGCCATGAAGACAAAGAGGGTTGGTTCTATTGATTGTTAGCAAGTTCAATAAGTGCATCAAATGCCGGCTTGGGATCTTTATTCCGGTCGAACAACAACGGATAATTGGTTTGTTCGAAGGGCAGGTAGTTCAGCCAGCTTCCATCATCTGAGACACCCCAGAATGTTACGCGGGTAAGGATGTCGCTGTGATCAAGATAAATTTCAAAAAGATCGCTATATACTTCAGTCAGTTTTTGCTGAACTTCTTCAGGGAGGCCGTCTTTGTAAATATCCTGTCGGTTATTTCTATCAAACTGATATACAGAAGCTGGCAGAACATTCAGATCCAGTTCAGTGATCATGACATCGATACCAAGATCCGAAAATTCAGTAATAGACTTCCCGATCTGTTCGTAATCAGGCATATTGTTGATGCTGAAATGACTTTGAGATCCAACACCGTGAATAGGCACACCGTCAGCGATCATTTTTTCAAGATGCTCGTGAATTCCAGCTCTTTTTTCAGGATTTTCCATGTGGTAATCGTTGTAATACAGCTGAGCATCCGGATCGGCTTCGTGTGCATACTCAAACGCCTTGGCGATGAAATCTTCCCCAATAATATTATACCACTTAGATTCCCTGAAACTTCCATCGGTATTGAAGGCTTCGTTTACAACATCATAGCCCATGATCTTACCTTTATAGCGGCCCACAATAGTGTGAATGTGATCACGCATTCGCTCAAGTAAAGCTTCACGACTTAATTCGTTTCCTTCTTCATCTTCAAAAACCCAGTCTGGGGTCTGGTTGTGCCAAACTAAGGTATGAGCTACGATCTTTTTATCGTTTGCCTCGGCAATTTCAACCAAACGATCGGCTGCTTCAAAGTCGTAAACACCGGGTTCGGGGTGAATTTCTTCCCATTTCATCACATTCTCCGGGGTGATCACATTAAAATGCTTCAACCCAACTTTGAGGCCTTTAGGATCAGGAAAGATCTGCTGCTCCATAAAATAGCCGCGGCGGTCTGTTCGTAGTGTGTCGCGAAGGGCTTCAGGAGTTGCAGACAAGATCTGAGCTCGATTCAATGCCGTTCCTATAAGGAAAGCATCCTCATAGGCTTCATGTAGAGAGGGGGTGTCATCTTGCTGGGTCTGCGTAGAGGAGCAGCCAAACTGAAACCCGAACAGAACTATTAACGAGAAAACAATAGCAGTTTCTCTGTAAGGAAAAAGTGTTCCTGTGATGTTCATGATTAAACAACCTTTAAATAATGTTTTTGATTAATTGCTGGTTTAGACTGTTGGGGAAGGTTCATCCAGTTCGCCTCGGCGAGCTTCCAGTTCAACTTCGATCTGTTCCATTTTTTCACCATCAAGGGGATAAAGAACCATAAGTAATGCCCCGCATATACCTGCAATGGCACTGATGATTCCTGCCAAAAAGATAATTCCGTAGAGGGATTCTTCTGTTTGAACCTGATTGGGCTGAAAATCAAAATAAGCGAGCATCCAGCCGGTGAGTGCTCCTCCAATAGCTACTCCCATCTTAAGAGCAAATAAAGAAGCGGCCATAATTAAACCCGTGGCCCGGCGTCCAAACTTCCATTCGCCAAAGTCTGCTGTGTCGGTATAAATAGCCCACTGAAGTACAGAAACGGGACCAAAGAAGAATCCTGAAATGATGTTACTGATATAGATCAACTCGTCCTGAGATTGGTCCAGAAAGAAAAAGGGCAGACAGAAACCAGCACTCAATGCCAGCGACCAAACGTACGTCTTCTTTTTATCGAAGATGGAGGCGATGTACTTGGTTAGCAGTGCGCCGGCCAGGGTAGCGAGAGCGCCACTTGTCAAAAAGGATGATTTACTCGAGCCAATACCAATAGCCTCAAAAAATGAAACAGTATGTTCTGCTAAATAATAATCGACCAGGTACGGTGAAGAACCACCCTTAATTACCACATACATCAGCTGGAATACAGTAGCACCTGCAATCAGTACCCAGGGTTTATTTGCCAAAAGATCCTTCCAGTCTGTAGACAGATCGATCTTTTCTTCTTTGGTAGGCAGCACACGCTCTTTGGTGGTGAAAAATGTGAAAAGGAATAACCCGGCGGCTACCACTCCATAAAGTCCCATGGTCCACATCCAACCAATTTGCTCGTTGCCGTTTCCAAAGAATTCCACAAACTGTTCGGTTAGCCCGGTTACCACTAAAAGACCTAAATAAGCGGCTACAAAACGGTAGGAAGAAACTCCGGTGCGCTCTATGGAATTTGGAGTAATGACACCCATTAACGCAGCATACGGCACATTGATGGCCGTATAAACAGCCATCATCATGGTATAGGTGATGTAGGCATATACAATTTTACCGGTATCACTAAAGTCGGGCGTAATGAACATGAAGAAGCCGATCACCCCAAAAGGAATGGCGAGCCAAAGCAAGTAAGGCCGGAATTTACCATACTTGGTCATGGTGCGATCAGAAATGAATCCCATTATGGGATCTGTTACAGCATCAAAGATTCGCGTTACCAAAAACATAGTACCGGCTACCGCTGCAGATATCCCAAATATATCGGTATAGAAAAACAGCAGGTAGTTAACAAAGGTTTGGAAAAATAGATTGGAAGCGCCATCCCCAGCACTGTACCCAACTTTTTCTAATAAGCTAATTTTGGCTCTTTCTTTCTTCATTGAATTCTTATTAAGGGTTTATTCAAATGGTTGGTTAGTGCAATCTGTGAAATTTCCAGGCCTTTGTTTTATGATGAAGACCTGAGCAAACTTAATTGCTGCTTTGTTCTTTTTTTAGCTCGATGATGGCATCAACTGCGGGTTTAGGCTCACCTTCTCGATCAATAATGAGGGTATAGTTGGTTCGCCCAGGTATAGGCCAGTTGTTTTTCCAGGAGTCGGAGTCGCGGACACCCCAGAATGTAACACGATTGATCTTATCGCTGTGATTCAGGAAAATGCGGAAAAAGTTGGCGTATTGCGCGGTTTGCTGCTGAACAACGGAGTCTGGCAGGCCTTCTGTGTAAGGGTTAAGTACAGAATCAGATTCCGTATCCGACATTGCGCTGATATCTGCACCCTGATAGTTATTGGCTGACGGGAGTACATCCATATCCAATTCGGTGATGGCAACTACTCCTAATTCGCCAAAACGCGTAATGCTGTCTTCAAGCTCTTTATCGGTAGGGTGATCAAGTGAATAATGTCCTTGCATCCCAATTCCAGTAAAGTAAATACCCTGATCCTGAACGGATTTCATCAAACGATAGGCGCCTTCTCTTTTGGTGGAATCATTCAGAGAGTAATCATTGTAATATAATTCAGCTTCGGGATCTACCTCGTGTGCATATTCAAAAGCCTTGGCTACAAAATCTTCTCCAATGATCTGATGCCATTTAGACTGACGCATGCTGCCATCCCTGTCGTTGATGGCTTCATTAACCACATCCCAGCCATCAACTTTACCTTTATACCTGCCAACTACTGTCTCGATATGTTCTTTCATACGGGCAAGTAATTCTTCCCTCGAAAGCGGGTCTCCATTTTCATCTTCAAATACCCAGTCCGGAGTCTGGCTGTGCCATACCAGGGTATGACCAATGATGTACATATCATTAGCTTCTCCAAACTCTACAAACTTGTCGGCTTCCTCAAAATTATAGACACCGGGTTCGGGATGCAGGTTTTCCCACTTCATGATATTTTCAGGGGTAATGGAGTTGAAGTGCTTTTTAACTAAGTCTGAACCGACCTCGTCTCGTTCGTTGTATTGGCTGGGATTCAGTGCTGCCCCGATATAAAAATCATCCTCAAAAACTTCTTTTAAGGTAGGGTTCTCGCTTGTTTTTTCTGATACACACCCGGACAGTAATAGGGCGGTTAGCATTCCAAAAAGTAAAGTTCGCATATAATTGATGGTTATATTTGTGAGTGATTAAGGTAAAATTAATAATATCGCGGAGCCGGTATATACCGAGTTTTTTCGAGCTCTTTATAGTACTCGAGATCATGCTCCGGTTTTTCATATTGTTCAGGAATGGGCTTGTCGGATAAACTCTGGAAATACAGTACACACGAGTTTCTCCAGATCACAGCATCCTTTTCCTGAATACTAAGCAGTGCCTTCACTTTTTCAAAGCGCTCCTTATCTATAAGTCCTTCAATGGAATTCCATTCATCTTGCATCCAGCGTACCGTTTCTACGCCTTTATAATATTTGTGAACCAGTTCATTCCATAGCGTACGACCGGAATCCATTTCGTAATCCCAGGATACATTGTGGAACCAGAGAAGGTAATCTTCCGGAGTAGTTTCAGGATCACTGAACTGCGTTTCAAGAGGCTCGTTGTATTGCTCGATGGCATTTGAGCCTGTTTCAGTGCGGTCAAAACCAATTCCGTCTTCGTCCGCTTTGTGATAGTAAACGGCGGTCCAGTCGGGGCGGGGGAGGTCGGAGGTCCACGGCGCTGGGCCGTAATGATGTCCTTGCGCATACAAGTGAGTTAGGCCCAATGGTGAACGGTAATTTACGCCTGCTTCACGCGATTCCTGCATGATCTCCTTCACCGGTTCTACAAAATCAGGGTTATTGGTGAAGGTCATTTTGAGCCATTCTTCAGCAATTTCTTCGGAACTCAGGCTGTGATTCCAGGCCAGTCGCCCAAAAGCATACCAGCTCGACTGCACAAAAGGATGTCCGGTCCAGTTTCGGTCGGTACCCAGGTTTACAACGCCAGCAATTCCTGTGTGTTCATAATCAAAAACTTCACCGGAAATAACGTTGGCTACGGTTGAGCCTTCCCCCTTGGCATAAGTATCAAGGTTCAGGGCTTCTGTAAACAGCGGTCCCTGATAGGCGAGGTGCGTATTGAATCCAAAATATTCCTGGGTGATCTGAAGTTCCAGCATAGTGTTGGTATTTGGAAGAGCTCCAAAAAGTGGAGAAAAAGGCTCGCGGGGCTGGAAGTCGATCGGGCCGTTTTTGACTTGAAGTAAAACATTGTCGTTGAAATCACCGTCCTGAGGTACAAATTCATCATAAGCCTCCCGAAAGCGATCGTACTGTTCTGGGCTGTATACAAAAGCACGCCAGATCAATAATCCGCCATGGGGTTCAACGGCTTCGGCCAGCATATTAGCGCCCTCAGCATGGGTTCGGTTGTACTTAAAAGGACCGGGTTCGCCTTCAGAATCAGCCTTCACCAAAAACCCGCCGAAGTCAGGAATGCGGTCATAAATTTCAGAAGCTTTGTCGGCCCACCATTTTCGAACGTCAGGATCTAGTGGGTCCGCAGTTTCAAGGTTCCCGACTTCCATGGGCGATTGAAAATTCACCGAGATATATACTTGAATTCCATATGGACGGAAAATATCAGCGAGTACTGCGATCTTTTCAATAAAATCATCTTGTAGAATTCGAGGGTCGGCATTCACGTTATTCAAAACAGTGCCGTTGATTCCCATGGAAGAATTCAGGCGGGCATAATCGGTATACCGGGGATCGCGATAATCAGGCAGCGTGCCCCAGTCCCAGAGAGAAAGTCCGGCATAGCCTCGTTCTACAAGACGATTCAGGTTATCCCAATGGTTAAGAATTCTGTTCTCTATCTTTGGAGCTTCAGCAACTTCAAGGCTGCTGATATCTTTATGGGTTTGCAGATTCCTTAAAAATGCGAAGGTGCCATAAAGCACTCCGATGTCTGTCTTACCTGTTACTACCGTTACATTCTTGCCATCAACTTGAAGAGACTTGATCACATAGCCTTCTTGATTGATCTTCTGTAAAAGCGGTTCCAATTCATTACCAAAAAAAGAAGACAACTCGTCCGCTGTTCCCACTAATAATGAGCCATCCTGAATCGCAGAGTTGAAATGAACATCAGCAGCAAGTAAGCCGCCAAGTCCTTTTTCTAACTCACTTTTAATAGCCTGAAGTGTTGGAGAGGTTCCTTTTATATAAACGGACTGAATATGGCTTCGGTAAGATTCCAGTAACTGTTCATTGGAAACTTTTTCGTACCTAAGCCAGGCGCGGTAACCGTCCTCAGCAAAAAGAGCAAACGGGGATAGCCAGAATAGGAGCAGTAGAAGATAGGTTAGTGAAGTTCGTTTCATATTAAAATCCAATTGAGTTTCCGCCATCTACAGGCAGGTTTACGCCGGTAACGAATTTGGCGGCATCGGATGCAAGGTATACGGCCGCATAAGCTACATCTTCAGGTTGCCCCAGTTTATTCATAGGAGTTCTTTTTAGCACACGATCGCGTCGGTCGTTATCTGCATCAAATGCCTTGCGGAGCATGGGCGAGTCGATGAAACCCGGTGCGATGGCATTCACCCGTATTCCTTTTCCGGAGAGGTCAACGGCGAGAGAGCGAGTCATCCCCAAAACCCCTGTTTTTGAAGTGGTATAAGCCGTTACATCAGTGATGCCATAAATGGCCGCCATGGAAGTAATGTTAATGATGGATCCGGACTTGCGTGTAAGCATGTGTTTTGCTACTTCGCGAGTGAGTGAGAAAAGTCCGTTTACGTTGGTCTGAATGATGTGATTGAATTCTTCGTCGGTAACTTCGGTGAGCGGTTTCTTCATATTGATACCGGCGTTATTTACCAGGATATCAATAGCTCCGTATTTCGATTCTATTCCCTGAACAAAGGAAGGAAGTTTGTCTAACTCGGTGACATCATTTACAATGTAATGGACATTATCGCCAAGTTTGTCGGCAGCCTCTTTTAAAACGTCTTCTCTTCGACCAGTGATTATTACGGTGGCACCGGCTTCTATGAATGCTTTGGTAATGCCATGCCCAAGCCCCGTTCCGCCTCCGGTTACAATGGCTAATTTGTTATTAAGTGAAAAGAGATCTGAAGCCATGAAATGCTTGTGTGGTTTTAATTATAAATTTGCGCAATCTAATAGTATGTAGATCAAGGGTGATGAATAAAAAAGATTTCAGGCTATTGAAATAAATATCTGCCTACAGATCCTCGATCCTTTGAAATGCCATGCATAGCATAGGCTAAGGTACGCTTTTAAAATTGATATGAGTGAATAATTTATGATAGGCCAATATATTTAAAACGGCGAAATAATGAAAAATATATGAGCAATATTTACTTCATATGAAAGCAAATTTTGCTCATAATTGGTTAGCTATGAATGTAAGCGTAAACGGAAAGTGTGACTATTTGATCAGCATCATTTTACGAGTGAGTTCAACGGTACCGGTTTTCAGGCGGTAAATATACATGCCACTGGGCAGGTTCTGGGCATTAAAGCGTACTTCATGAGAGCCTGCAGCCTGGTAGCCATTTACTAATTCCTGAACTTCTCTTCCCAGCATATCAAATACGTTCAGTGATACTTTGCCACTTGTTGGTAATTCAAAACTGATGGATGTAGAAGGGTTGAAAGGATTTGGATAATTTTGACTCAATTCAATAGAATGGGCTATTCCTTCTCCCGCCCGTTCTGTAGTTGTTGAATTCTGAGGAAATGTGATCTCCCAGATCTGAGTTGAACGGGCATCATCCCACGGGGAGGGATTGTTAAGCCACGAATTTGTGAATTCCATTACATAAATTTTATTCTCAATGATTTCGGAGTCAATGGGATTCAAAAAACCCTGAGCTATACGGGTGCTTTGCATTGTAAAGGTATCTCCGGATGCTGTTAACTCAAGGTGAAGTAGATCTTCGCCCGGGTCGTTCATGTGCTGAAGTAAAAACGCGCCGTCGTTGCCGCCTGTAAATGCGAGTACAAATCCATCACCGGTATAATCTCCAATAAGGGCACTGTCTGAGTCGAAAACCAGGCCAAGAGAAGACCGGTGTGCTGTAAAAGAGCTGATGGCGGTGTCTTGTTCGGAAGCGTCAAAAACTTCTCCGGTGTTGGCGTCTTTGTAGTTTACGCCATCGGGGCCGTAATTCAGGATCGGTTCAACAAACTCTATTCCTTGTGGTGGCGCAGGGTAATCGGGATCATTGTAAAAGATCTCAGAGCGGGAATCGGTGGTAAGGAGCATGTCTTCGGAAGGATCGTAATCGTCAAATTGCATAGGCGTATCGTTGCCTCCTATTCGCCATGGAAATCCATAATGCTTTCCTTCTTGCAGCCAGTTGAATTCACCCGGATCATCTCGTTCACCGGCATTATCGGCTGAAAAGAGGCGGCCTTCTCCGTCAAAGTTCAACCCAAAACTATTTCTGGTTCCCTCGGCATGAATAAAGCCATTTTCCTGAAGATAATTAAGGTCGTCTTCAAGATACAGGCCGACAGAATCAGTAGGAATTTTAAGAATTTTAGCCGTTAAGGCAGTTTCTCTGAGGCCGGGATACTTTCCATCTACTGATTGTACCTCTCCATGATCGGTGCGCGAACCACTGTTGATGTACGCATATTTATTGTCAGGACTGAGCACAACTTCATTCATGATGTGATCAAAATCAGTATTGCTAAGTGGGTAAGGGGCCATTTCTGCAATAGTGATCCACTCCCAGTTTCCATCCTCATCTGCTATTCCCTTTTTCAGGAACGAGGTATTGGTGGCGTCTTCCTCATTTTTCACATTCCCTACAATAAAAAAATGGCCTTCGTCAGAAATATCCAGTCCCTGTACGTCTTCAAGGCTGTGATCGTCTACGGTCTGTAGGGTTGTAGTGCTGCCGCTTTCAATATCAACACGAACTACATTCCCATCTTGCGTGATGAGGTATAAATTTCCGTCAACAGGATTATGGGAGAGTTTTACAGCAGCAAAAGGAGTTTCAGTTACTGACCTCATGGTTAGTTCTGAATCCGAAAGTTGAGGATCTTGAGCTGAGACTGTTTGAATTGTGAAAAGAAATAGAAACCCGAGTAGTAACTTATATTTAAACATATTTGGCAAATGAGTGATTGATTGCCAAAAAGAAACCGCATTTAATTCAAAAGAGCAAAAAGAGAAAAATATTGCGCAAATAAAATTATACAGTTAAACATAATCGGTTTATATGCCCGTTAGAGCCGTAATTACAGAAATATTTCCTGCGCAAATTCACTGCTTTCTTTCCCGCATTATGTAATAATAATTTAACTACCTGCCTTGTACGCGCTTTCTCAACGTCATACTGGTTTTATAGGTTTTGCCATCGCGGATCAAATGGAGTTCCATATCTTGTCCTTCTTTGTACTCTCGCATCAGGGCCCATGCATGCATTTCGCTGGTTACGCGTTCCTCGCCAATTTCAACGATGACGTCGCCGGGCATAATGCCGCATTCGTAGGCAGGGCCACTTTTATTCACTTCGGTTACAAAAAGCCCAAGTACACGGGGTATGTTGGGGTATTTCATGATCAGGTTTCGGGTAACGGGGGTAAATTTCATGCCGGGATCGTAGTCCAGCGAGACTGAGCCTGATTCTTTTAATTGGCCAATAATTTTTTGTACCCGATTACTGGGAATGGCAAAACCGAGGCCCACAAAGCCATTACTGGTGCCGCCGGTAAAAATAAAAGTATTAACCCCCATTACTTCTCCATTGCTGTTCACAAGCGGTCCGCCGGAATTACCGCGGTTGATAGCAGCATCCGTTTGGATCATTTCCACATATACCCGTGGATCCTGAGGGTCGGGCCGGAAATCACGCTCTTTGGCGCTAACCACGCCAACAGTTACAGAAGGCTGCCCGTCTGCAAAAAGCCCAAACGGGTTTCCCATGGCGATGGTCCATTCACCCACCATAATTTCATCGGAATCAGCAAAATTTACATGAGGGAATGTTTTACGGTCATCGCTTTCTATTTGCAACAACGAAAGGTCAGCCAGTTCATCGGAGCCAATAAGCTTAGCTTCATACTGATTACCGTCTGAAAGGGCCACCATAATGGTTTTGGAATTTTTGCTGGCAACATGTTCGTTGGTTACCACAAGGCCATCTTCACTTATGATGAACCCCGACCCCACACTTTGCACTTCTCGCTGAATGGGAACATCAAAATAGCGGAAAAAGAAGGCGTCGAATTCCCGCTTGTAGCCTCGCTGTAGTTCAGTAACGGTGATGCTTACTACTGCCGGACCGGCTTTTTTAACGGCATTGGTGATGGCTGTTCGGCGGGAGTTGTCTATGGATGTTCCCAGAGGTTCTTGTTGTTCAGCTTCGTCTTGAATCGCAGCTGCTGATTCTTCAGTAGAGACAGAAGGTCCATCCGGCTGATCTTTTTTGGACTGAGATCCTTCTTTTGCTACACTGTGAGAAACCGGCTGCAGGGATGATTGAGGCTCTTTGGTATCACACCCTCCCAATAAAAGGCTAAGGAATAGAAAAATAGTAACAATTCTTGCCATAGAAATAGATTTAAGCGACTAAAAACTTCATGTATATAAAACGGTTGCTTCCCTCTAACGCTAAAAACCCCGGTGCATTGTTCACTTCCGGAATTACATATTCTTGTACAAACGCCAGAGAATGGTGCCCATGTTCATCATTAGCAGGGAGGTCATTTTATATTCTTTACTGGTAAAAACCCGCGTGCGTTTTAAAACTACGAATCCAAAAAGGGGAGTTTTGGGAGGGATCTTCATTTTATTTTTAATGAGTTCCTTTTCTGTGAGGGCAAACAAAGGGATTCCAATTTCTGCAGTCAGCCTTTCTTGTTTGGATACCTCACTTAAAATTCCTTTCTGAGAGTTGATGACATTATTCACTAAGTATGGGCGTTTTTGCTCCAGCACACGCTGAAAGGTGTCTTCCTTTTTGAGCTCCTTGGGCCCGTAGCGGCGTGGCGGCTGAACGCCATTTGCCAATAGCATCTGTACATTATCGCCGTTAATGGTCCAAAAAGATAAGTGGTCAGTTTTAAGCCGATGCCCCAGGAATTTGCACAGCTTTTGAGTAGTGGTTACAAAATCTCCGGAAGACACATCAAACATCAGTTTTTTGATGATCTCTTTTTTATCCAGAACCAGCTCTTCCGGTAATTCGGGGATCTGAACATTCGTCACCAGTTTCATCCGGATCCGCTCTGCTACTTCCTGTTTATTTTGGGTGAACAGAACTTTGTCAATAAAATCGGCTGCGCCAAGGCCGAGTGCTTTTTGCTCTTTATCAACGGTAGGCAGGCTAGTCATGATGAGGACCGGAATATTTCTTCGTTCAGCATCCATCATCAATGCCTCAAGAAAATCAAGCCCAGACATTCCAGGCATATGAATATCCGTCAAGATAAAATGCACAGGTTTTGAAGCTAAAATATCGATGCCTTCCTGGGCAGATTTTGCATTCAGGATGTTATACTCTTCACCCAGTAGTTTACCCATCATAATGTGGATCGGGGCGTCGTCGTCAATAACCAATAAGTTGTACTTCTCTTCTTCCATATTTCCTCACTGCAATACTTCGGTACAGTATAGTAAATAACTGAAAACGAAAATTATAATTGTTCTTCGCCTTCTTTTAGAACTTCTGCAAGAGCCTGTTCCAGACTTCCCTCAAACCAGGCTCCGGCCGCTTTCTGATGTCCGCCTCCATTGAACTTTCGAGCCCATTTATTCACGTCAATATCATCACTTTGAGAACGCAGACTCAATTTGATCCGGTCTCCATCTTCCCTGAAAAGCACACAAGCCTGCACGCCCTCCACGCTCAACGGATATTGCACAAAACCTTCGGTGTCTTCATTAGTAGTGTCGGTGTCTTCGAACATCTTTTGGGTGATGGCAATGGTTGCTACCTTTCCATTTGCATGTGTTGCGATGGTATCAAGCGCCATGCTCAACAGTTTGAGCTGTTTTAAAGGCCGTGAAGCGTAAATACGGTTGGTAATTTCATTTGGAGTGAAGCCACCACGATCCAGCAGATCAGCCGCAGCATGCAAGGTTGCCGGCTTTACACTGTCGAATTGGAAGGAGCCGGTGTCGGTAACCAGTCCGAGGTACATGGCTTTGGCAGCTGCCTCATCAATTTGATCGGCGTCATGCTCGGCAAAGAGCTGATAGACCAGCTCGCAGGTAGATGAAGCCGAAACCACCGATACCGATTCTTCAAAAATATCATCCGGCTGGGGATGATGATCGATCATGTAGATCGGCTTGCCAAGGTTGGTGATCTTCTCAGCTGTTTCACCAAACCGGTGAAGGGCATTTCCATCCAGAATTACAAAAGCGTCAAAGCCTGAAAGTTTGTCTTCCGATGGTTTTTGAATGGGGAAGAAATCCTGAAGCCACTGCATGTTGCCGGGTAGTTCATCTTCATTGAAAGCGCTGACTTCGATCCCATTTTTCTGAAGCCACAGGCTGAATGCCACCTGAGAGCCAAGGCAATCCCCGTCGGGGCGCACATGTGAAAAAACAGCCACTTTTTGATGTTGTAGTATTTTTGAAATAAACTTGTTGAACATAAATATCTCCATAGCATCAAAAATAGGCGAACATTGCCACAAATCCATTTATTTTAAAGGAAAAGTTATCATCCCAAAAACCAAACATGCACGCAGTTATAGTCAGTAATGGATTCCCGCCCACCAAAGAGCTTCTTTCCACAGAGTCAGAAAATGCCCAACTGTTGATAGGCGCCGATGGCGGAGGGAACCGAATTCTCGAAAAAGGTCTCACCCCCGATCTTGTTATCGGCGATATGGATAGTTTCCAAAAGCCGGAAAATGTAGATTTTGAAGTTGTACATGACCCCGGTCAGGAAACCAATGATCTCGAAAAAGCACTGGGACTGGCTGTGGAAAAAGGAGCCAAAACCTGCCACGTGCTTGGCGCTTTTGGGCTACGCATGGATCATTCCCTGAAAAACCTATCGGTGATGAAGCAATTTCACCCCAAATTCGAAAAGTTGATATACAGAGATGAAGTATTCGATGCGCGCATGGTCGCAGATCAATATGCTGCCAAAGCTAAAATTGGAAAAACAGTCTCGCTATTTCCGCTATCAGGCGCAGTACATGGCATCACCACAAATGGATTGAAATATGCGCTATCCGGTGAAACGCTGGAAAATGGCCGTCGCGATGGAACTTCGAATGAAACCAGCGCCCCTGAATTTTCCATATTTGTTGAAGAAGGCGACCTCATCTTATTTGTAGAGAGGTGATTGGGTGATATAGTGGCGGATGATTTCATTGAGGGAGAATTCTAAGCTCTTATTCCTTTGGATACCTTTATCAATTTAGAAATTCATCCCACGCAAGATCACCAAATCACCCAACAACCGCCCAGTTTTTCTCAGCCTCTTCCCGTTCTTTCAGGGAATTTCGCCAGGCAATATATCCGGCAAAAGCAAGGATAGTGAAGATCAGAAACTGGAAGCTGGTGAGAACCAATCCCTTGTAAAAATACAGGGGGATTGAAATGAGATCGGTGATGATCCACGCGACCCAGTTTTCGAGTTTCTTACGAGCCATGAGATACATTCCGGCAATTGCGAAACAGGTAGTGGTGGCATCCCAAAAGGCCACGTCGCTGTCGGTGAAGTTATCGAGCCCATAGTAGAGGATTGTAAAAGAGCTGATCAGTATCACTACAGTGATCCAGTTTTCCCTTTTGTTGTTAACGGTGACCGGCACTTGTTTTTGAGATTCATCTTTGGGATGGATCCAGTAGTACCAGCCATACACGCTCATCACGAAATAGTAAAAATTCACGCCCATATCGGCGTATAGTTTGTACTGAAAGGCAAGGTATACATAGATCAGCACGCTGATGATGCCGGTAGGATACACCCAGATGTTTTCCTTCATCGAAAACCAGACACTTGCCAAACCGGTGGCTACAGCGATCCACTCCAGCAATGTTGTTTGAATGATGCCGTTTATGATGCCGTCAATAATATATTCCATGAATGAGTTGAATTGATCACACTAAATTTCAGCGGTGAAGATAAGAAGTGAAGGAGATAATTCTTGTTTAAAAAGTAAAGAAGGTCAATTGGCAGGGTTCGGTGAAGTGATGGTTTTGGAATGTTCTGCCACGGCATTCTCAAAAAAGTGAGCGATCATTTTTAACATGACAGAACCAACTAAGTTTTTGGGATGTAATTCAAATTTTCGTGTAAACCGGGTGGTTTGGTCAGCTCTGCTAAAAGACCATATTTCCAGAAAATGATCCGCAAAGCAGTTCAAGGGGAAGCCAAATTTGTGCAATTTCATGGTCAGGGATCGGTCTCGTTCATAGCCGGTGATGATCTCTTCATGCTGACTGCCATCACTATTCTTTACCTTGAAAAGAGTGCCTTCAATAGTCTCGTTTTTTGAAACGATCTGAACCCCTGAAATACCGGGTACAAGTCCGGAGCCGTTGAATGAGGTCCAGTTCTCAGGATCGAACATTCCCTGAACGATCTCCTCTGGCATTAAGGATGTTTCAGCTGATACCTCAAAAGTGATCACAATAAGAAGGTTCTATTAATGACAATGCTGATGAGAAACGGACCATGTAGTGCCTGCAGGACAATTTTGAGCTCCATCATCTGAAGAGAAATTTCCGGCCAGCAGCCAGATCCCAAAAATGACTACCAACACTAATCCAACGACGCCAAGTTTGGAGGATAATCTGGATTCGTCTTTTTCGAGACAGCAGTTTTTATATTTTTTACCACTTCCGCAATGGCAAGGGTCGTTTCGTTTAAGAGAGTCAGCCATGATCCATGATTAGTTAGGAATGAATTCAAAGGTTAGCAACTGCTGAATCATATTCCTAATTGGCGAATTTTCAAAATCAGTTTAACGGTACGTAGTAAGTTTTTGGGTGTAAGTTCTCTTCCGATGTACGAAGTCTTGGAAAAGTCTGACCGTAAAGGATCTACTCAACTTGTTTTTCAAGCATTTTGCCGGCTTGTTCCAGGGATGCAAACGAGCGGTACTCTCCATCCGGATTAACGACGAAATGGAGGGGAAGAGAACTAATGTTAAGGTCTCTTCTGGTTTTATTGATTTCATTTGAAATGAGTTGCTTGCCTGCCGGAGTATGTTTGTCCAGAAATGCCAGCCATTTGTCTCTGTCTTCATCAAGTGATATATCAATGAAGGTCACTTTGTGTTGAAAGGTGTATTTTAATGAATCCAGCAAAGGCTTCTTCTCAATGCAGGGCCCGCACCATGTTGCCCAAAAGGCAATGAAATGTGTTGAGCCTGTTGCGCTATTTAAGTTGTACTCGTAGTTGTTTTTATCAACAAGCGTGTGGTTGGGCAGTCTCTGAAGTCCATCCGGCAAAGGATTCCACAAAACAGTAGCATTCATCAGCTCGCCGTTCATATTACGCCCAAAACCTTCTTGCTCAATAATTATTGGCTGAGCCAATAGATAATAGATGAAGATTCCAAAGACCGAGAGGCTGGATACAAGTCTGACATTTTTATTTATTTCAGTTCTGGAAATGATCAAGGCAAGGACACCGGTTACGATCAGCACAATAATAAACGGGAAATAGAAAAAGTTGAAGAGATCAAAGATGACAAAAGGGATAAACAGGAAGGGTAAATATAGTGCTGGAGTTTCGTTATTCACCTTTCCGCTCGCATATAAGGCCGCGAAGCAAAGTAACACCGGTATCCATTTCAGAAGATTGGATTGATGCAAATGCATAGGGTTCGCAAACAGGAAAAAATAGAATCCTGAAGCCAAAATGGCTACTGATAAGAAAATGCCCATCAGTATGTTGAGAAGATCTTTTTTAGCCATGTTTTCGCCAATGTATTAGTGTATAACAACCCTGCGTACAAAGCTCTTTAGGTCGCTTTTTATGAAATAAATTCCTTAGGACTCATCGCAATATCAGGAAATTCACGAAGTATCTTTTTATCAAATGTGAACAGCTTTACTTTTTAAATCATCTACACAACGAGCAAACTCTTTCCCCAATCCCGGATCTTGGCTTTCGTACCAATCATATGCATTATCAAGATCTTTTCGTTTTTAATAAGGCGTGATAGTTCTTTGATCAGCGTGTCTTCCATAATGACTGAATTAAAGTAGATACAATAATTTGAACAAAAAGAACCTCGAAACCAATTGCGGGAGAAATGCTTAATGAGACCCCCTAATGGCCCAGCGCATAACCGACGCGGGGATTATAATTTAGTTGAAGTAGCGAAATTAATTCCTGGCAATCAAGTTTCCATTGCTCTTCGTCCGCTTCCGGTTTAAAACGCTTTGTTATACTCCGCTCAATGGATACTCAAGAAGATCAATACCGGGTAAAAATTTATAGTGCTTTTGATTTTTACTGATCATTTTTGCTTCCAGATTTAAAGAAGTAGTGGCTATCAGCATATCATTAATTTCTACTCCATGACTTGACCTGAATTTTTTCATCAGTTCAAATGCTTTTTGGGAAATAGATTTAGTAACAAATTCTATATGGACATCTGAAAGTAATTCATCCACTCTTTTTAATTCTTTTTTGCTTCGACAACCAGATTACAACTCCATGGCTGTAATTACGCTGACACTAAGTATGAATTGATCTTCAAGAAGAGACATTGTTTGAATCGCGTTAGATCTATCCAAGCTAAAGTCGATGAAAATATCTGTATCAATTATTACTAGTTGAGCCATAAAATTGATCAGTCAGAAAAACGGCTTTTCCTAAGTTCCCGAACCCATTTTGTACTATCCTGCATGTCTTCCCGATCTTTCCACATTCCCCGAAATGAACTTTCCAAAATAGACTCTTTCTTAGATGAATCAGTTTCTTCTGATTGTTGAAGATACTTTTTAGATAGAAATTCGACAAAATCCGCCGCTTCTTGTTGAGCTTCAGACGGAAGTTTCTTGAGTTGTTTTATGAGTTCTTTTTCAGACATACTTCAATGTAATTAATCTAAATCATATTTAAAACGAACGAATAAAGAAAGGAGTATAACAGCCCGGCGCATAACCGTCGCGGGGATTATAATTTAGTTGAAGTAGCAAAATTAATTCCTGTCAATCAAGTTTTCATCGCATCCCGTCCGCGGCCGATTTAAAACGGCTTGTTATACCCACGGTTTTAGGTTCGAGATTCCCAGTATCCTGGCTTTCGCCTTAAATTCATGATGGCAAATATGGTAATAAGCTCGTCTTCCACGGAGTAGATGATTCCATACGGAAAGCGGGACACTAAAAATCTTCGTTCTGTTTTTGTAATTTTTGTCCCCGAAGCAGGCTGCTGCTCAATTACATCCAATACCTTTTCTACCTCATCAATAAAAACATCACCTAAGCCAACAACCTGTTCCTCGTAATAATCAGCTGCTTCAAAGAATTCTTTTCTGGCTTCTGAATGAAATTTAATAGTCACTTTTGAATACGCTTTCTCGCTTCTTTCAAAACTTCAGTAGCTGAGTGAAGAGAGGCGTCTCCTGATTTAAGCGATTCCTTTCTCTTTTGAACTTCATCAATCCATGCCTGTTCTATTTCAGGATCAATTTTGCCATGAATACTTTGTAATAATATATCAGCCAGACGGGCTTTATTCTTCCGGTCAAGATTTAAGGCAGAATTTTCTATCTCTTTGAAGTCGGTAATCATAATAAATGAGTTGGTTTAACTGAATGTAATTATTACTGAAGAGAAGTGGAAGCGAGATACATTATTGTAGTGGGTATAACGACCCAGCGTTTAAACGGCGCGGGGATTAGAATTTAGTTGAAGTAGCGAAATTAATTCCTGGCAATCAAGTTTCCATCGCACCCCGTCCGCGTCCGATTTAAAACGCTTTGTTAGCCAACTATTTTATTTAATAAAGATGAACTTTCGTGTTTCTTGATTACCAGACACTGTTAACCTGTAAAGATATAAGCCACTTGAAAGACCACTTGCATCAAAATGAATTGTATGTTTACCGCTCGTCATTTTTTTATCAACTAATGTAGAAACCAACTGACCGGTCGAATTGAAAACTTCCAGTTTAGTATATCCACTTTCAGAAAGACTAAACTCTATATTTGTAGACGGATTAAAAGGGTTGGGATAGTTTTGTTGAAGAGTTATTTCAGCTGGAAGATCCTGAGGTTCCTGTTCATTGGTGACCGGGAGTTGTTTCAGTGATGTGGATTCGCCGGTTTCCACATCCACTTCCAGCAGTTCTTTCCTCGTGAGAACATAGAGGATATTTGATTCGGGTTTTTTATAGAGACCAGTGATCTCATGTTCAATAGTGAACAAAGTAGAAAATGACTCTCCGTAATTATCAGAAAAGAGTACATCGGTTGAATCTGAAACATATAAGTGACCTGTATTTGTATCATCCGTAGAAATAAAGAACGGTTTTTTATCGATCCTCAGGGTGTCAATAGTTGAGTTCTCGTTTTCTAATTGTAATCTGAAAAGAAAGTCATTACTAAGGTTTATTACTGAATGCGTCACCTTTCTCTTCAAATAGAACGTTGTCGAGTCAGGGTCAAATAAAGGCTTCTTTACATTTTGAATACCTCCAGGTGTTTGAAAAGGAAAGAAATTATTAAAAGTCATCCCGTTATCGGTAGAGACAGTAAGAGAATCGTCCTTAAATCCTACGTATTGGTTGTTGTAAGGATTAATGTCCAATAGCTGAAAGGGGAGAATATTGGAACTATCAATATAATCCTGACGAAGTTGCCCCTCTTCCCAAAGTGAATCTTGACCTGCAATTCTTACAGTGATCTCTTCGTATTCAGCGCTGAATAAATCAATGTAAGTAAATAAAAGTGAGTTAGATGAATTTTCGAAAGCTATTCTGCGGTAGAAATCCGTTAATAATGAAATATCTAATTGGTCACCTTTAGGGTTGTAGAGATAGGTGGAAGGTTCAACTTGTCCAAAGTTCTTTAGTTGAATTGAATAGACTTCACCCGGATTGTTGTTGCTGAATGAATATCCCTTTACAGACACTTCGGAAGTTCCACACTGACCTTGAACCTTAAAGTAATCTTCCAGATAGAGAGAGTCTTGAGATAATTTAGTATTGAAGTGGTAGATGTGGTTATTGTAGAGTGTGAGATCGGTGCTATCATATCCTCCTTCGCCGTCGCTGAAAGTGCATGTTCCGTTTCTGGATTCATAAAATCTGTAGTAAAGATGTGTCACACCAGCTGAATCTTCTATTCCTGCCAGTTCATAAAAAAAAGCATCTTTATGATTTTCTTGGGCTATCGATGAAATTGATAGTGATATGAATAACAGTACCAAGAATAATCTCTTCATCTCAACTCCCTCACTTTACGTGCATAAGTTTGATCTTCATCCTGTAACCAGTAATAATGAATTTTGGAATACCAACACTAAGTTTAGATTTAAGTTGGCTAACGACATTGCGCATAACCGGCACACGCAATTCTGTTTATTTTGCAACTAACAAAAGATGAGATTCAATACCAAGGGCGGCAAAGGATAGGCGAGGTGTGTCCGAGTTAATGCGCGGGTTAGGTACACAACTAATCTTTAGGTTCGGCACAAAAATAACCTGTAGCTTCATCTATCATTTTTCCTTCTGAATTTTTCATTTTCATAATGCCAAAACTTTCAGTCCATTTCCCAACTAGAATCCCATCAACATTTCTCAAAATATGAAAGTTGAATGTAGGGCCATCGGTACTAAGATCTATACAATTAGGACAAGATGGATCTACACCACGACCTGGTGATTTGAGAGTTTTCTCATCTGTATGATATCGAATACCAGGATCAAATGGATCTGTTTGACCCATTTCTTCATTAAAATTAGCGCTCGTCGCATTTTGAAAGTCACCCTTTGTATAACCAATGAGAGGATGATTAACTAGTGGTGTATAGATCGAATCCTTTTGTAACTCTACGTAACGATCTTCCCAAACTAAATGAAGCTCGACTGAAGCTTTTTCAGCTTCAGGGTCCCAAGTAGGAACAATCGTAAAATTATAAGTACCAGCCAGTGATTCCGGTTCAGCAATTTCAAATTTTTCTCCACTATTTAGTAGACTTTTATCACAGCGTAAGGAATTAGATTGGCCAAAAATCCAGCTAGGAAAACCGAACAAAATAAAAACTAAAAAAATGACATTTAGCATAGTGTCTTGGAATTTGACTGTGTACCTAACATATTATTGATGAACATTTCATCTCCCGTAAATGTATATCATTCATTCCCCAATTTCTTTAATATTTATGGGTTATCGGTATTTATTTCCCAAAAAGTTCAATAAACACGTTCATATAAATCGGCTGAATAAAAGTTTATTGAACTTTTTTTGTAAGGAATGGCATTCTCAGCGCTCTAACTCATAACCGGAAATTAATTAATCGTTATGAGTAAACTACTTACTTCTCTCAGAAATGAAATCCGTCGTCGTGACTATAGCTACCGAACCGAGCAGGCCTACACTAACTGGACTAAACGGTATGTAAAGTTCTGCAAGCTAAAACATCCATTGGAAGTGGATGAGAAAGAAGTGGTTAACTTTTTGAATTATTTGGTAAATGAGAAGAATGTGGCCGCTTCAACTCAAAATCAGGCACTTTGTGCTTTGGTTTTTTTGTATAAACAGGTGCTGCAAAAACCCCTTGGCGTGCTCGATGATCTGAAATATGCCGGACGTAATCGCAATATCCCCGTGGTGCTTACCCCGGAAGAAGTAAAGGCCATACTTTCACAAATGGATGGGGTTAAAAAATTAATAACCAGTTTAATGTATGGAACCGGAATGCGTGTTTCAGAGGTGCTTCGCCTTCGTATTATGGACCTGGATTTCAGCTATCACCAAATCCATGTACGGAATGGGAAAGGAGGCAAGGATCGGGTGACTTTACTGCCTGAAAAGCTTCAAGAAGAACTTAAAAATCATATTGAAAAAGTAGAACGGCTTCACCAAAAAGATCTAAGAAATGGATATGGGAACGTTCTTTTACCGAAAGCACTGGCGAAAAAATATCCCAATGCATCAACAGAATTTAAATGGCAATATCTGTTTCCTTCCAAAAAAATAGGAAAAGATCCACGATCCGGACACAAGCAGCGTTACCATCAGTCTGCACAGGCCCTGAACCGGAAAATCTCAAAAGCAGTCAAAAAAGCCCGGATCGATAAAAAAGTATCTGCCCATACATTCCGCCATTCCTTCGCCACACACTTGTTGAAGAACGGCTACGACATCCGCACCTTACAGGAACTCCTCGGCCACAAAAACCTCAAAACCACCATGATCTATACTCATGTAATCAACAAAGGCGGCAACTACATCAAATCCCCGGTGGATGTAATTTGAAAAGTCTAATGAATATTCAAAGAGAACAGTTTTTTTAAAGAAGTCATCCTGAGGGTACCCCCGAAGGACCTACAAAAGCACGAAGCGGCATCCACTCGTGAAGATGCTTCACCGCCGGCTGGCGGTTCAGCAAGACCACCAAACCATCAACAAAATAAAAGGGGCACAAATGGACAACGCTACCTACATCCTAACCAACCCCAACCGGAAAGTTCTCTACACAGGAGTAACCAATAACCTGCCCAAAAGAATAGTAGAACACTATCAAAAAAGAGGGAACCCGGAAACTTTTGCGGGGAAATACTACTGCTACTGCTTGGTTTGGTATGATGTGTTTCCAACCATGTACGAAGCCATCCAGGCAGAAAAACGAATTAAGGGAAAGAAACGCCAATGGAAGGAAAGATTGATTGAAGAGAATAATCCTGACTGGAAATTTCTAAATAAAATAGTGCTTGGTGAATGGCCTCCAAGGCAAACGTTAAGAGATGATTCCACTAAAGAGTCATCTTGATGGGGGAAATAGAACTAAATTAACTAAAGGGTCATCCTGAGGAACCGAAGGACCTACAAAAGTAAGAAGCCGCAAAGACTCGTGAAGATGCTTCACCGCCGGCTGACGGTTCAGCATGACTCCAATGGGAGAATGTCAATCATAGAACACAAAACCAACTACCGCGTCATCCTGAGGAACCGAAGGATCTACACAGGTATGAAGCAATTAGACTTGCAAAGTTACTTCTAAAGCACCCTCAACACTGATTTCCTTTCTTACTCTACCTTTCCTTAAGCACGCCCGATAAATTCAGCTTATGGATCGGAATTAAATAAGAGGAAAGCATTTCGTCTTTATGAATACCCAGCTCTCCCGTCCCGCGGAAATCAACCATACACACCTTTTCGGCCGTTTGCACTACTTCGCCGATCCCATAAAACTCGGGACTGGGGCCATAATACACCAGATCGCCCGTCTTCAGCACATTATTGGCACGGCGGTGGTAAGGCTTTATGACCGGAAGCAGGTCTAATCGATAAGGAAGTCGTCTTTTTTCAGAGAGTGCCATCACTCTTCATTGTTCTGATGAATAATAATTTCTCGTTCGGAATCTGGCCGGTGCTTTATCTCAATGGTAATAGCATCTTCAGGAATCAAAGCGCCAATTTTTCCCGGCCACTCGATCAGGCAAACGCCGTCGCCATAAAAGTATTCTTCAGCTCCGATCTCCAGTGCCTCTTCTTCATGATTCAGGCGGTAACAGTCAAAATGATAGACCGGAATATCGCCGGAATATTCATGGATCAAAGTATACGTAGGCGAACTGACTTTTTCAGGTTTGATCCCAAAGTATGAAGCCACGCCCTTCACAAAATGCGTTTTACCGGCGCCCAGGTCTCCATCCAGGCAAACCACATCGCCCGGTTGCAGCTGTTTACCAAACTCATATCCCGCCCGAATGGTTTCTTCTACGGAGCTACTAATCATAGATTTCTCTTTGGACACGGTTTTTTGAAAACAGTTTTTTGACAATTAATACCAAAGATACCACGCTTTTAAGTGAAAATTCATCCATACGAAAATTTCGATAGGTTAAACAAATTATCCATCGGAATTCGCTCGCTCGCAGATCAACGATTTTAGATTAGCGAAGTGTACTGGGGATAATGAAAACGTAGAGCGACTCTCCAGAGTCGCTCATAATAACCGGCCAGAATCCATCTTTCGGCCCCAAGCGGCATCCTCTTGTGAAGATGCTTCACCGCCGGCTGGCGGTTCAGCATGACTCGGATATAGAGAATTTAGGTTAGAAAAATACACATTACTAAACCGTAATCCTGATTCCTGGCTTAATGCTCCCACCCCGGCCTTAGAAAAAAGAGCGTTAAGAAGGTGAGGAAATGTAGCGTTAAGAAAGAAATCAAACCGCATGACTGATCGCTTTCCGGCAAGCCCTATGAAGGAGCATTGATTTCTTTTAGTGGAATGGAGTCAGCTTTAGCTCTTTTTTCACAGCCTTGACTTTTTGGTTCGTTTTGGGTCAAGCCAAAATGAACAAAAAAATACTAAACGGGAAATAAGCTTGATTTACGTAAAAAAGTAGTAGTGAAAACAGATAATCGGAACGAGGACAAAGACGGGGAAGTCCAGTTTCTTTAACCACCTCATCATCCGACGACTGTTTAAGGGACAGACTATAGAATCCTGCAAAGAGTCGTCCGATGAATGAAGAACCAATGACTGGTATGTATGATGTACTAAGCCTAAAACAATCGTCGGACCACTCCGAACTAGATCAAAAATTCAAACGATGGAGAAATAGCTTTAGTGTACACCTGCCAATCCTTTCAGTGGTCGGACGAATCTGATGCGATGCATAAAGCAGAACAAACCCCGATGGGAGAGTGATCACATGAATAGCCCCGATGCAGCGATCCCGATCTTTCGGAAGAAGGATATACAAAAGCACGAAGCAGTAAATACTTGTGAAGAAACTTCAGGAGTACCCTCAGCATGACTTGAAGTAACAGCTTTGTAACGAGAGGTAAACCAAAAACCGGTTTTGAACGCGTGTCTTTGGAGAGGGAATGTGCAGTGAACTTGTTCACAAACGGGGGAGAGGAAAGCCAGCGGCAAAGACGCTGAAACACGCCCAAAAGAACATCAAAGCCATGTACCCGCTCCAGTGCAGAGCGCAGGAGCGAGGTCAAGGAGGACTCGTGGCTCATCACCACTCCAAAAAAACTTCAACGCTGGATGTTCAATGTCCCTTGTTCGATGTTCTACCCTACTTAGGACGCAGCGTAGCGATCGGCAAGATCATCTCTTCCATAGAAGCTCCGCCATGCTGGAACGTATCACGGTAACGGTTTTGGTATTTGTGATAATTGGTTGGGTACACAAAATAGTAATCCTCCCGGGCGATCATATAATTATTGATAGAACCTACTTTGGGAAGCCGGTATTCCTCGGGATCATCCATAAACAAAACCGTTTCCGGTTCATCCGCTTTCAGATTTCGCCCGTATTTGTAGCGGAGATTAGTGGCGGTGTCTTTATCACCATAAACTTTGGTGTCGCGGAGGGAACGCACGGAACCGTGATCGGTAGTGATAACAAGGGTTACATCTTCTTTGGCGAGGCCCTTGAACATTTGCAGCAGCGATGAATGCTGAAACCAGGCTTCCGTTACAGAGCGAAAGGCAGAAATATCGGGTGCCAGCTCTTTGATAACAGCGGAATCGGAGCGGGAGTGAACCAGCGTATCCACAAAATTAAACACAAAAGCACCTAACTTCGATTGGGCATAACTCCCGATCTTGTCCGCAATTCTCTTGCCAACTTCTGCATTCAGGATCTTCTCATATTTGAAATTGATGTCGATTCCGTGGCGTTCAAGCTGTCGCTTCAGCAGTTCTTCTTCATGCCGGTTTAGGGAAGATTCATCCTGTCCCTGTTGCCACAATTCCGGATACATCCGCTCAATATCGGCCGGATACAATCCCGAGAAAATGGCATTTCGGGAATAAGGCGTAGCGGTTGGTAAAATGGAATAATAGAAATCCGTATCGATGGAAAAATAGTTGGAAAGGAACGGCTCAAAGATCAGCCACTGATCGTACCGCATGCAGTCGATGATGAAAAACATGACATGCTCGCCCTTCTCTAAATGAGGATCAACGTATTGCTGAAAGACGTCCGGAGAAAGCATCGGGCGGGCCTCATCCGATTTCATCCAGTTCAGATATTCCTTATCCAGAAAACGCCCAAATTCCTTATTGGCCTGCTGAAACTGATCGTCAAAAACCTGCACCAATCCTTCATCACTATCCCCCAGGTCGATCTGCCAGTTGGTGAGTTCTTTGTAAATATCGATCCATTCTTTCCAGTGTGTTCCGGGATGAATGCGAGATGAAAGTTCGTTGAATTGCTTCAGATAAGTTTGAGCCGACTTTTCAGACTGAATACGGCTGCGCTCCAGCAATCGCTTGGTGGTAAGCAGAATTTGATTGGGGTTCACTGGCTTGATCAGGTAATCGGAGATCTTTCCGCCAATGGCATCTTCCATAATGGACTCTTCCTCACTTTTGGTGATCATGACCACGGGAAGGGAGGGCTGCATAGATTTGATCTTCTCCAGCGTTTCGATACCACCCATGCCTGGCATTTGCTCATCAAGATATACAATATCAAAAGGTTCGGAGGCGATCATGCTTACGGCATCATCTCCATTTGCAACCGGGGTGATCTCAAATCCTTTTTTCTCTAAAAAAATAATATGTGATTGCAGGTGATCGATCTCGTCATCTGCCCAAAGTATTTTTGGCATGAAATAATGGTCTTTTAAAAGTTTGTCAATTAATCTAACTAATACACAGGTCCAAAAGTTGTCATCCTGAGCGCCCCTTAATTTTCAAAAGGAGAAATATCTTACGCGAAGGATCTCATTGTTCAGATCATTTGAAATTTAATAAATGTGGTACTTGACGCCGTTACAAATAATCAATCTTCAAGCTTGATATACGGCCTGATATTCTCCAGGCGCTTTTCTCCGATGCCCTTAACATTAACGAGTTCATCGATGGAATCAAAGCCATCATTCGCCTCCCTGTAGTCGAGAATGCGCTGCGCATAGGCCGGGCCAATTCCATCCAGCTTTTGTAGTTGCTGCAGACTAGCTGTGTTAATATTGATGATGTCGGAAACGGGTTCAACTTCTTCAGCCTCAGTTTCAGAAGCTGTCTCTTTCGGGACTTCCATTTCACCTGCGGAGTTACTAACTGCAGGAGTGGGAGAATATTTTTCAGCGAGTTCTTTTTCTTCCTTTTGGATGAGGGCGCTTCGTCTTTCAAATTCTGCAACGATCTGATCGTATTCTTCCTGATCGTAATTCAGTGACTTCTGGAGAAATAAACTTGCTGATAAAAGAATGGCAACAAGTCCCAGTAAAATAGCGATCCCAACCCGCTCGGTCTTCGAGATCTGCAGCCGATCTACCCAGAAAAATACTTTACGTTTTAACCCGTCGAAATTCATACGTCTAATATGTTTGCGGGAAAGGAAAAACTCAACGCCTAATTTTTTGGGCCACGAAAAGACAAAAACAGGAAAAACAAGTCATCCTGAGGGTACCCCCGAAGGACCTGCAAATGCAGGAGGCGGCTTCATCCCTTGAAAATGCTTCTCCCAAATCCCCGGGATCAGCATGACCTGATTAAGAAAAGGGATAGAGAACAAAGTATTGGCCAGCGATAAAATCAGATTCCCGCCTGTGCGGGAATGACCTTTGGATAGGTTATGGACAGGTTTTAGTAATTGCCACTTCAATCCCCACCACCCCGTCATCCCCGTGAAGACGGGGATCTAAGTATAGCCATTGGCAAAACAGCCATATTCGCCCGAGTCACAGTACATCCCCCAAACAAAAATCACAGACAAGGTTGTATAGTAGTTCAGGATGTGAGATTTTTGGCAAAATTCAGATCATGACAGAAAACCTCACATTTACATACAACGACCAATCCCTCATCTACCAGAAAGTAGGAGAGGGCAAGCCACTGGTGATCCTTCACGGCTGGGGCAGCAGCAAGCGTGTGATGATGCCGGTGGCCCAAAACCTTGCTCATCTCAGAACCAACTACGTGCTCGATCTTCCCGGTTTTGGGGATTCCCCCGAGCCCGTCCGCCCCTGGAATATTGATGACTATGCTGATGCCGTTCAGGCTTTTATCGGATCGCTGGATGAGGACAAAGTAGATGTGCTGGTACATTCTTATGGAGGACGAATTATCCTGAAACTCTGTGCCCGGGAATTTGGAAAAAAACACATCGATAAAGTACTCATTACCGGAGGGGCGGGAATGAAACCAAAGCGATCGGCAACATTCTATCTCAAAAAATATACCGCCAAGACCCTGAAAGCCCCGTTTATGATCTTACCCGGTGCACTCCGGCAAAAAGCACTCGGTTGGCTGAGATCCACTTCTCTCTGGAAAAGCCTGGGTTCTTCCGATTACTCAAAATTGAGCGGGGTGATGCGTGAGACTTTTGTGAGATCGGTATCGGAATATCTAGAATCTAGCTTGCCCCACATTCCTCATGAAACGCTGCTAATCTGGGGAAGAAATGACGATGCCACGCCCGTTTACCAAGGACAGAGAATCGAAAAGGGAATTAAAAATGCCGCGCTGGTTATCATCGAAGATGCCGGTCATTACGCTTTCCTGGATAAGCCCAAGCAGTTTGCCCGAATTGCCGAGGCGTTTTTTAAGGGCTGAGGAGCGAAGGTAAGGTTCCGTCCATCTGCGCAACTTCGCGCTTCATCCGCGTGACTCTGCGAGCAAAAAATGATTGATTCTTACTGGATGTTTGAAAGCCACTCTTTAGGAATTTCCAACGCCCATTTCACCCCAAGCTCTTCAATTTCCAGTCCGGCATTGATGAGACTAATGGCTGTATTTTGAACGATCCGGCTGCTTTTGTCTCCATTTTTTCCATAAATGGGGTCGTCGATAATGGGGTAGCCCCATTGCTCCAGATGCAATCGAATTTGATGGGTTCGTCCTGTTTTAGGAGAGCATTTGACGACGGCTGAGTTTTCTTGATGCTGAATGACTTCAAAGCGGGTAATAGCTTTTTTGGCGTGTGTCAATCCTAATTCACTTTCAAACACAAATCCGGTTTTCCGACGGATGGGCGCATCTATAATAATGGAATCCTCTGTGGGGTTTCCGGAGACCAATGCGAAGTAGGTTTTCTTCACTTTAGACTCACTGAAACACATCATGGCCTGCTTGCAAAAATCCTTATTTCGGGCCAAAAGTACGAGCCCGGTTGTCACAGCATCCAGCCGGTGGATGATCCTCAGATCCGAAAAGCCCATTTCTTCCAGGATTGCCGTGAGGGAATTCTTGTTATACCGCCCGCCGGGATGCATCGGCAACGGGGCGGGTTTGTAGACGATGAGGTACTCTTCTGTTTGATGCAGGATCTGAACTTCATCCGGAACGGAGGGCTCTTTCACTTTGGGGTTATGATGGAATACTTCGTCTTTTCTGGAGAGAATGTATTCTGATGAGGCTTCTTTCCCATTCACTCCCACATGACCGTTTTTGATCTTGGTTTCCCACACATTTGCTCCATGAAAGGGAAACCGTTCGGCCATAAGATCCAGCAACGAGGTGCCTTCAAACTCAGATTTCACCCTGAACCTATAGGTGATCGGATAAGGCTTTACTATGCGAACGGGGCGGGATGAATTCATAGGAAACTAACGATCAAAAAGCAGAGCCTGCGAGCGCCTCAAAAGGCCTCGAAGCGTTACTCCATTATTTGATTTACGAAGCCTCAACGGGACGTTCTTTAAAATCCTCACCAAAATAATTGTACCACTTGCGGAAGGGCTTGAAGGCATTTTCAGGATCGAAAGGACGCTTGTATTCACTTTCCATGCATTCCTTGCTGCAGCAGCCTTCCATTTGTCGGGCACCTTCTTCACTGCAAACAAACAGCTTATTGCATTCCATATTCGCACAGTTGATGTACGTGTCAGCCGGCTTCCCGGTAATTTCACATTGAGCAACAGGGGCCAGGTCTTGTGGGTTTACAGGCACCACCAGACGGTCATCGAATACAAAACATTTACCTTTGAAATGCTTTCCGCCTTCTTCTTTTCCGTAGCGTAAAATTCCGCCGTGCAGTTGGTTTACATCATCCCATCCGTTCTCTTTCATCAGTACGGAAAACTTCTCGCAACGAATTCCGCCAGTGCAGTACATCAGCACCTTTTTGTCTTTGGGGATGTTTGCCTCATTCAGCCATTGCGGGAAATCATAGAAATTCTCGACATCCGGTTTAATAGCTCCTTTAAAATGGCCGATCTTGGATTCGTAGTTATTTCGAACGTCTATCATCACGTGATCTTCTTCTTCGATTACCCGGCGCCATTCTTCCGGTTCCAGGTAATTCCCGCCATTTTCGGGATCAACGTCATCTTTGTGGAGTGATACAATTTCATCTCGAACTTTGACGGTAAGGCGTGGAAAGGGGATATAATCACATTCTTCCTGTTTGAAGGCAGTGTCGTCGAAGCCGGGCAGCGACCATACGTAATTTTTGTATTCTTCGATCTGTTGATCGGTTCCGGCGGCCGTTCCGTTCAGGCCTTCTTCCGAAATATAAATACGTCCTTTTAGCCCGATCTCTTTACAGAAGTTCTTATGGGCTTTGCAAAATCTCTCAGGTTCTTCGATGTGCTCGAAGTTATAATAAAGTATTACTTGGTACATTTTTTCTCTTAAATTATAAGAACTGTTGCGTTAGTACGTTCAATTATTCGCGAACTCTAAAGTTAAGGAAAATCCCAATAATGAATAACCCCTGCAGGCAATTTATATACGTGCTCTTTTTGTCCCTTGGGGTAAGTTTGTGGCATCCTGCCACTGCCCAGCAGCAACTTCCTCCTCCCTCGCTTACAGAGGTTCAGATGGCCTACACCAAAGGAGAAATTGGGGTTGATGAAGCCGTTTTAAAACAATTTGAATTGCTGTATGAGCCGGCGGATCCAAAGCAGATTCATAAATGTGCTACTCCGGCTTTTATGTTTTACAGGCAGCATGAGGGCGAACTGTCTCCATCTACAAAAGAAAAAGTGAGGGCTTTAAAAGGCGCTTTAGCGGAGGCGAGGACAGGCAGGCAGGATGAGCAAAGCTACACTTCTCCCGGAGGTAAGTTTGAGATCTTTTATTCTACTTCAGGTTCTGATTCCGTTTCTGTGGTTGATAAAAATGAAAATGGCGTTCCTGATTATGTGGAGTGGCTGGCTGAAGCTGCAGATTCATCGTACAGGCACGAAGTCTTACGCATTGGTTTTAAGGATCCCATCCCGGAGGGAGCGAAGTATAAATTCTACATAGAAAATACCGGAGGATCCTATGGATATACGGAAACGGTTTCGCGCAGCGCCGGGGAGCCGGAAACGGTGATCTATATCGAAAATGACTTTGAGGGATTTCCTCCCAACACCCATCCCGAGGGAGATCAGAAAGGAGCTCTTTTTGCTACTGTTGCCCATGAGTTCAAACATGCTATTCAGTTTTCACAAAACCGGTGGCGTTCTCCTTCCGGGGCTTTTAACTGGTCTGAAATGGACGCCACGCTGATGGAGGAAGTGGTGTATGATGATGTGAACGATTATTACCATTACATCAAAAATGGATTGGATTCTCCAGATCCGTATTTCGAATCTATTTTCTACCGCCCACATAGAGGCACTCCCGGTGCCTACTGGCATGTAAGCTGGATGATCTTTTATTCTGAATATTTTGGAAATAAGATCTGGAGCGATGCGTGGCAGATGATAGAAGAGCAGAATAGTCTGTCTTTGGATGAAGCCCTGGTTGAACTGCTTCCGGAATATGGGGACACTTTTGAGGAGTCCTTTATTCGAAATCATCTGTGGCATTTTGCCTCTGGCAGCAGGGCAGGGGATAGTAACTATGGTTTTGAGGAAAAGCGGGATTACCCTTACGCCAATATGGAAGATGAATTTTCCAGCGTTCCTCTCGATACTATAGCCATCAATGACATTGAACCGTTGGCCGCTCGTTATTTTGAGATCACGCCCTCTTCTTTTGATGAAGGAAGCATCGACGTGGCGGTAGATTTTGACAGTTCACAGGTGGGAATCGGATTGTTGTTTTACCTGAAGGATGGCGGAATGGAAGAGGTTATTTCCACAGGAAAGCAAAAGAGTCAGGTGTATGTCCCTTCAAGTTTTTATTGGGAAGATGTTGAAAAAGTCGGGGTCGTTGTGGGTAACTTCAGCAATAGTGTGAGGTCAAAAGAATTGAACATGAGAGTGGGTAAATCCGGGAATTCTATACCAATTCGGGATCCAAAATTCGCTAATCTTCCTGAAGAAATAAAGGTGTATCAAAACTACCCGAATCCATTTAATCCCTCTACCAACATTGATTTTGAGCTCCCCCGCACGGCACAGGTGAAGCTGGAGGTTTATGATGTAATGGGGCGCCGTGTCAAGACACTGGCAAATGGTACTTTTCGGCTTGGCACCTATTCCATTCCCTTTGATGGTGCGGAGCTTTCTTCCGGAACCTATCTCTATCGCCTCCAGATTGATGGAATGAGCATCACCAAAAAAATGATGCTGGTGAAGTAAATTTCCGGGGACTTTCTGCAAGGGTATGACCCCTCTCTAGAAATAGAAATCCCTGCTTGTTCCTTTGATTCTTATCCCGAACTGTCAGTTCTAAAGGTTGTCGATCAAACGGTTGAAGAGGTCGGTATTCACGTTTCCACTATTCAGGTTCATTTCATTTATTTGCTCGTTGATGGCTTTGATCCGGTTTTCCAGGGAAAGTCCATTCCATTCCATGCGGGCTTCTGTTTCCGAGATCTGAATTCGGTTGAGATACTTCACGGCTTCATTGGGGTTATAGCCGGAGAGGTAAGTGTAAATAATGCCCCAGTGATCGGCTTTCACCTCGTATTCCTCCAGCCGGTCACTGTTGATGTAATCGTACAGCTGATCGGCCATTTCATTCAGATTGTCCCGAATTCCCTGCTCTTCTTCCGTATAGCGATCTTCGTCCGCCAGCTTACGGTCTAGTTCATCGAACATGCTTTCAGAGCGTATTTTCTCTTCCCGTTCTTCGTACTCCAGCATTCCATGGCTAAACACCAGGTGTGCTACTTCGTGCGCCAAAAAGTGAACCAGCTCTGCTTCAGATCGCATTTGCTTCAGGGCTCCTTTTGAAATGAATACAAAGTTTCCTGGCAGCGAATATCCCTGCACTTCGTTGGTATCCAGAATGAATACATCGAAATTAAGTTCAGGCTTGTGGCTGTTTTCAACGATAAGGGCTGAGAGTAGCGTCAGATATCGCTGTACCGGGTAGTTTGAAACCAAGCCATCCTGAGCAACGGCCGTAGCAACAGCATATCCTATTTGGTCGATGGCGGGATCGGTGTAAGGCACAAAAATAGCTTCAGGATATAAAAGCCGGCGTTTTTGCTGCCGTGTCATATCGCGCTCTCGTACCCCAATAAAATTTCGAAATTCAGTGGTAGATGGCGCATCTATCATAAAGCGTTCAAGATCAACAGTGATGTCCATGTCCTTGGATTCCCGCCATTTTTCAGCAAAACCTTTCACGGCGGCCGAAACCTGGGCGGGGGAAGCCGTCAACTGTTCTTCTTCGGTATCACCCTCTCCATCCATTTGAGAAAACATAAGGTCCATACGGCTTTGGAGCGAGTCGGACTGAAGTTTATCTGAGTTGGTTTTATCATCCGAAAGAGTATAGCCGGGAACCCAGCCTCGCGTTTCTTCAAACCAGATTCGGTCCCAGTATCCCTGAGTAGAATCAAGTTCAACCCGATTATTGATGTACAACCTGAGCAAAAGATCGTGATAGGCTGCCGGGCCCTCCCGCATATCGGCGGTTTGATTGGTGTACTTGATCTCCTGCGCCATCACAGAGGTATTTACAATAGCTGTGCTAAACAACAGCACCCCGAAAAATATGATAATCGTGTTCTTCATCATTTACTTATTTGTTGATAACTGCCTTCCCAGTTTTCGCCGGGTGGGTTTTTCTTGAATACCTCGATGTTCTTCAGGTAGATCTGGCAAAGCATGTCAGCTTCTCTTAGCTCCAGTGCGTCCCGAAATTTTGCTTCTGCAAGTTCCCATTCCCTTTCATAATAATGATTTAACGCGCTATGGAAAAGTTCTGTGAAGGGTCTTTCTTGCCGTGCCGTCTCGCTGTCTGCTTCTGCAATGAGCTCATATATGCGGATCGGTTCTGTTTTTCCCTTTGCTTTCATAAGGGCCACTTCGCGGGTCAGGAAGCGTTCTTTGACTTTTTGGTAGGTGAATTCCGAGATCAGGATACGGGTCCCGAAATCCTTATTGGCTGGTTCGAGCCGGGCTCCCAGGTTCACATGATCTCCCAGAACCGTATAGCTGAATCGTTCTTTGGAGCCCATGTTGCCGACGACCATATCACCGGTATTCAGTCCGTAGCGGACATGAGGGGCGGGCAATCCCTCGGACCTCCATTTTTGTTGAAGCTCTTTCAGTTTCTCTTCCATTTCAAGTACACATTTGCAGGCGTAGTAAGCGTGATCTTCTTCCGGCACCGGCGCTCCCCAAAAGGCCATGATGGCATCACCGATATATTTGTCAAGAGTGCCTTTATTTTTGAACACGATGTCGGTCATTTCACTCAAATATTCATTCAGGAACTTGACAAGATCTTCAGGCGGAGTTTTCTCGGAGAGGGTGGTAAAGCCTGCCAGGTCGCTGAATAGTACAGTGAGTTCTTTCTTGTCGCCCCCCAATTTGAGCAACTCGGGTTCCTCAATGATCTGTTCTACCAGTTCTTTCTGAAGATACAGGTCAAAGGCTGAGCGGATGGCTCGTTTCTGGGCATCCTCGGTTACATATTTGGTAGTGTATCCCACAATGGTAATGAACAGGGCCGACAAAAATAATTCTGCTGTGGGGAACCAGATCCGGGCACTCCCAAAGAGCATCAATCCCGTGAGAATAATGGCAATCAAGATACTTATAGAAATAGGAATATTGATCTTTGAGGGTGCTAAGAGAATCACCCCCAACAGGAGAAGTGCAATAAACAGCAGAACAATATTTTTAGTGGAGTCAGAAACGGTGGTGATGAAATCAGATTCCAGTAAATTATTGGTTACCGTGGCATGGATCTCAACTCCGGGAAAGGGTTCGATCGGACTCATCGGGGTTGATTTTATATCAGACAAACCGGCTGCATTAGCTCCTATAAATACGATCTTATCCTTTAGCTCGATCAAAGAATCGGCTTTGGGGTTTCCGGTCTGACGAAATTCCATCCCGGCTTTAAACAGCCCGTAGAAGGAATAATGCTGGAAGGATCCTTGCTCAACGCCTCCTTTCTTGTACCAGTTGATCAGGTATTTGCCATCGTCCTGCAGGGGGATCTGCAAAGAATCGACAGACAAGTAGTTTTCATTTTTTCGGATGACAGTATCCCCAAAATTCATGTAGCTCAGCCATGCAGCCATCCCCAGGGCAGGCAGAGCACTTCCTTCAGAAAGATCAAAGAAAAGGGGGACCGAGCGAATTATAGATTCTTGTTTAGTAGGAATGGCAACGGAGCCTACACTTCTGGCTGTTTGAAGAAAGCGCGGGATCGGGAGGTTATGGACGGAGTATAGTTCTTGATCAGAATCGGATTCAGTGGGGTAGGTGAATTTATCTAGATTCGATGAAGTATAGCCGCTGTCGCTGTCCACGGTTTGGGCTGAAAGCACCGAGTTTTGGTAGGTACCGAACATCTGTTCCAGATAACGGTCGCTGAGCTCTCCGCGTATTCCATTTCGGTCAAAATCAGGTTGGTCAAAAAGGACATCATACACCACCATTCGAACTTGTTTGGCCATCAGGTAATTATGCACAACACCGTAGACTTCACGCGGCCAGGGCCAGTAAATATTATGATTTTGAGCAAAGGCATCCAGGCTCCTTTGGTCTATCATGGCGAGGGAAACGCGGTCCTGTGGCACCTCTCTTTCAAAAGTGCGGAATTTTTGATCCAGTAATGTTTTCTCGACAGGCTCAAAAACACCGGATACCTGCAGTCCAAATAAGCAGATCACCAGCAAGATAAAGACGAGTGAAAATGTGGTGTATTTATTCAGCCTTTTGGCTTTACTCATGCCGGCCCCGAATTGGTGAATGTTTAGCTGTGGAATAAAAGATGCTCATACAGAATTATGAGTACATCTTTAAGCGGTATTAATTATCATTGCTAATTATGAAAGTATCTTCTGATAAATAATATAGCAGATTATGGCACATCATCGAATTAAATCTCCGCAGAAATATCCCTTTTGGCTGAAAGCTACCCTGATCTTAATTGGGTTAAGCCTGCTTTTTATGGTCGCCAGTTATGGCAAATTCATCCTGATGCCACTGGCTTTCTCTGCTTTCTTTGCCATGTTGCTGAATCCCCTTGTAGAAGTTTTTGAGCGATGGAAACTGGGCAGGGCCGGTAGCATATTGCTAACCCTGTTGTTGGTTTTTGTAGTATTTGCGGGTGTTTTATCCCTGATATCAGCACAGTTCATTCAATTCTCTGAACGGGTTCCCGAAGTCACTGAAAAGCTGAAAACCACAACGGATCAGGCCATTACCTTCCTTGAAGAAACGGTGGGAATCTCTCAGGAAGAGCAAAGCGAATATCTGCAGCAAGGCATCAATAATCTGATCGACCAAAGCGGTAATTATGTAAGCTCCATTGTAAGTGCCACTACCAATATGTTTACGGTGATGACGCTCATGCCCATCTTCATTTTCTTTATGCTGTACTACCGCGAAATGTATCGCACTTTTTTCCGAAAGCTGGTTGATGTGAAACAAGGTGTCGGCTCAAACATAGACAGCTTGCTCGATCGCGTGCAGAATGTGACGCAGAATTACCTGGTTGGTATGCTGACGGTCATAGGAATTTTAGCTGTTCTGAATACCACAGGATTGTTTATAGTAGGACTGGAACACGCCGTCTTCTTTGGCGTATTTGCCGCTTTACTTGCTATCATTCCTTATATCGGGATTATTATTGGAGCGCTACCTCCACTTGTATATGCCTTGCTTTTAACTGATTCACTGCTCACTCCTGTATTTGTGATAGCTGTTTTTGGAACCGTTCAGTTTCTGGAAGGCAATTTCATCACTCCGCGTATTGTGGGCTCCAAAGTATCCATCAATCCTTTTGTGGCAATGGTTGCGTTGATCATTGGGGGAGAATTATGGGGTATTTCCGGAATGATCTTGTTCGTTCCTTTGATTGGTATCCTGAAAGTGGTATTCGATCAGATCGAAGAATTGAAACCATATGGATACTTATTGGGAAACAGCGTTCAGTATAATGAAGAATGAAATTAGGTTTCTGACGGCAGGATTATTTCTGATTTCTGTACTGATGAGTGCATGCAGTGAGGAACAGTCAGCCCGGCAGCAACATTATTTTTTGAAAGGATACGATGAACTGGAATTCCGGACAACGGATGGGGTGAAGGTCCATCCCGATCAATTTATACAGGCCAGGCAACGAAACGGCCATCGGTTTTATGAGGTGGTGGATACTTCGCTTACGCTGGTTCATAAAATTACTGATGAACCCTATGATGGCTATATCCGCACCTTTCACAGAGATCGCTACAATCTGAATTTGCAGGGTGAATTTGAGAACGGGAAGATGTTCAGGCTTCGGTATTGGCATCCAAACCGAACGCTGGGGATGGATGCTGATCTAAGGGATAGCACCCTTTCCGTGTGGACAAGCGCAGGAAAAATTGGGATAGAGGCAAATGCTGATGAAATCTATTATTACTATCCCGGGCAAAATGCGATCAAAGAGATCATTAGCGATACCATGCGCAGTTATTTTGATACAGAGGGGAATTTGGAACACTACAGCAAATACACTGATACCGCAAGCATCCATTATTACGCCAATGGACAAAAACGAGCTTTTTATCCTTTTACGCAGAATGTAGGTTTGCATGGCACGGTAAAAGAATGGTACCCCAACGGACAGTTAAAAGTGAAAGGACGCTACGCAAACAGAAAACAAGTTGGCACGTGGACCAAGTACGACAGCCTTGGGAATGTTGAGGAAAGAATAGAATATTGATGAGGAAAAAGATCTGTAAGGTTTCGAAAACCTGACAGGTCTGTAGGTATAGATAGTTTTAGATTTCATCCCCTGGAAAAAACAGATCCCGCACATGCGTATAATTGGCAGCCATACGTCCAATGGGATCGTATTTTTGATAATTGACTTTTTCGCCTTCCATGTACACTTCATCCCTGATGTGATAGCATACCAGTTCCCCGATCACCTGGTTGAAATCGCCGATCTGCATTACCCGATCTAACTTACATTCCATGCTGATGAGCGCTTCTTCAACCCGTGGCGCTTCAACTAATTCACTTTTAACAGGGGTCAATTTTGCTTCATCGAATTCACTTACATCCTTGGGGAAAATGGTGCTGGAGATCTGCATCTGTTCTGCCAGCGAAGCCGAAACCATATTGATCACAAAGTCCCCGGTTTCTTTGATGTTTGAAAGCGTGTCTTTGTCGTCTTTGCCAATCTTATGCCCCAAACCAATGGAGATAATGAACATGATGGGATCGTGCGAGATCACATTGAAATAACTGTAAGGAGCCAGATTCGCAATCCCGTTTTTCCCCATGGAAGAGATCCAGGCAATGGGCCGGGGAACCACAGTTCCCTTTACCAGTTTTACCACTTTGCGCTCAGAAAATTCAGACTGTTTTATGATCACGGACGTGCAATTTTAAGATTGAAAGATCAGCTTCAAAGGTAGCGTTTTTTGGAAAGCTTGCATAATAATGGAAGTTGCGGTTGGTTATCAGATTGAACAAATTCCTTACATATCGTAAGAAAAGTAAGAATTATGGCGACAGCAACCATCACTTCCAAAGGACAGGTAACCATCCCCAAAAAGATCAGGGATAAATTGGGTTTGAAACCCGGGGATAAGATCAATTTTGAGCTTAATGAACAGGGCAAGCTTGAAGTATCAACCAAGACGTACTCCATTATGGATACCGCCGGCATTTTATATCGGCCGGGACAGAAAAGAGCGTCAATTGAAGATATGAATAAAGCTATTGGAGAAGCGATAAAGGAGCGTCATGAGCGCAGTTGATACAAATGTATTGGTGCGTTTTCATGTCAGAGATGATGAGGAGCAGTACCAGCAAGTGAAGAATATATTTGCCTCTGCAACAAGCGCTGATCCAGTATTTATCAACTTTGTTGTTTTGATTGAATGGGTTTGGGTTCTTAAAAAGTTCTATAAAGTTGATAATAAAAGAATCGCTGCTTTAACATTGAGCATGTTACAAAGTACCGAAATTGAATTTGAAAATGACTCGATTGTAACGAATGCTCTTAGATTATTTGAGAACTCAAGTGCGGATTTTGTAGACTGTTTAATTTGTGAAGTGAATGCACATCAAGGGAAATCTCCCACTTACACTTTTGATAAAAAAGCATCCAAGCTAAAGGGGATGAAATTGCTCAAATAAAACAGACCTGACAGGTTCCTAAAACCTGTCAGGTCTGAGGTCTGCTACCTCGCCTCAAAGAACTTCCTTACCTCTTCCGCGCTTTTTGTATTCAGCACCCGGTCTTTGCCATACTTTCCTTTCCGGGCAATGCGTACGCCATAGGGAATGTCATCGATGCCTTCGGTGGTATGCGCATCCGGGTTGATGGAGGTCATCATTCCCACTTCAAGCGCTTTGTTTCCGAATCGCCAGTCGATATCCAGCCGGTGCGGGTTGGCGTTGATCTCGATCGCCGTATTGTACTCGGCGGCTAAAGCCACCAGCTCGTTCAGATCCAGATCGCTGCCATTTCGTTTCAGCAAGAGCCGTCCGGTGGGGTGACCTAAAATTCGTGTATATGGGTTTTTGATGGCATTGCGCATCCGCTCCATCATTTCTTCGCGAGGCATATTCAGTGATTGGTGCACGCTTGCGATCACAAAATCGAAACCTTCCAGAACATTATCCTCGTAATCTAACGAACCATCGGCCAGAATATCGGATTCAATGCCTTTGAAGATCACAAAATCTTTTCCGGTTTCCTTAAACTCCTTGTTCAGCTCATCAATTTCTTCCCACTGCTGCTTGATCTCATCCACCGAAAGTCCGCCGGCGTAGGCTGCGGTTTTGGAATGATCCGTAAGTCCAAGATATTCATAGCCTCGCTCTATGCACGCTTCGGCCATTTCCCTGATCGAATACTTCCCATCGCTCCAGGTACTGTGGGCGTGAATGACTCCACGTATATCCTCATCCGTAACCAGCTCAAAATCTTCCTGCTCTTCGTAGATCTCAAATTCACCCCGATCTTCCCGCAACTCCGGCGGCACAAAATGCAGATCCAGCTTTTGGTAGATATCGTTTTCACTTGAAAACTCGACCGGTGCATCAAAATCGGTATCGCCATCATCAGTCAGCTTGAAGAGTCCGTATTCATTCAGGCTCATTCCCCGGTCGCGGGCACGCTGGCGAAGCACCACATTATGCTCTTTGCTTCCGGTGAAGTACATCAATGCGGCTGAAAACTCTTGGGGCTTCACGATCCGCAGATCCACCTGCCGACCTTCTTTGGTTCTAACCGAGCTCTTGGTATCGCCACGACCCAAAATTTCTGTAACCCTTTCGTGAGAAGTAAATACATCAAAAAGCTCCGAAATACGATCTTCCTCCGCTGCGATCAGGATGTCGATATCGCCAATGGTTTCGAGTCCGCGACGGAAGGAGCCGGCGATCTCAATTTGCTGAACACCGTCCAGGTTTTTCAGGCTTTCGAAGATCGGGATGGCAATAGCTTCGGCTTCATCCAGTCGGCAGCGCTCGTCGAACTTCTCCATCCATTCGATAGACTTTTTGATCTTCTCCGCGGATTTCTGTCCCAATCCGGAAAGCGAAGCCACAGAACCATCGTCGATCTTTTCCTTTAATTCCTCAATGGTACTGATGCCCAATTCTTTATGAATTTTATAGGCATTCTTGGGTCCTAATCCGGAGATGTTCAGCCATTCCACTAATCCTTCAGGAACCTTTTCCTTGAAATCTTCCAAAACGGGCATTTGGCCGGTTTTTTCAAGTGCATAAATATCTTCGGCGATCGACTTTCCAACGCCTTTTATATCCGTCAGGTTTTTATTTTGGATGTACTCGTTGATGTCTTCCTGCAGTCCCTCGATGGTTTGAGCGGCCTTATCAAAAGCGATCACTTTAAAACGATTTTCTCCGGCAAGCTGCATTAGTTTGGAAACTTCTCGAAGTGTAGATGCGATTTCGTCGTTGGTAAATGGCATAGTAGGAATTGAATTATTTTTTTGGAATGATAGGGAGTGAAATCATCGCATTCAAAAGGGAATTTCCTGACAGATTCGTTCTTTTATTTTGGGGCGAAAATGCATCATCTCCAAATGTAGAACCTGCGAGCGTCCCCAAGACCTCGCAGCGTTCGGTTTTGAACATCCCAAGCTTATTCCCGCAACGCTCGCAGGACCTGTCGGACGCTGCGAGGTTGCTGCCATACGATCTTAGTGTCTCAAAAAAACGTAGGACGGACAGCTTGTCCGTCCATGCTTTATCCAGGAAAGTCCGTGAGGGTGTGGCAACTGTCGGGCAAGCTGCCCGACCTATGTTAAATTCTCGCTCCTGTGCTTTGCTTTGGAGCGAAAAACCATCTCCGAACAAAATTGTGTAAACCATCATCATGATTCAGCATTTAGCAAAGCGACAGATTCGATACCTTTTAACAACCAAAAAAATTAAATGGTCAGAAAATGAAATCAACAGTTTTAAATATCGACGGAATGGGATGCAGCGGATGCGTGAATACCGTGGAAAACACCTTAGCTGCTCTTCCCGGAGTAAAAACCGCAATTGCCAACCTGGAAAAAGGCATCGCCGAAGTTGACTACGACGAGTCAGAAGTAAACGAATCCGATTTCAAAAAAGCCGTGGAAGAAGCCGGCTACCAGATGACAGGTGTTCAGTCGGAATAAAAATAACTATTAGGTCATCCTGAGGAACCGAAGGATCTTCAAAATTAAGAAGTAGCAAAAATTAGTGAAGATGCTTCGGGAGTACCCTCAGCAAGACCTCATACTAACTTTTGTGTCAAATTCACCACAAACAAATCACATGAAAAAAGCCACACTACAAATAGATGGCATGCATTGTGCCGGTTGTGCCAATGCGGTCGATAAACAGCTGGAATCGATGGAAGGAGTCAAGTCTGCGCAGGTGAATTTGGCTACGGAGTCAGCCATTGTGGAATATGAAGGCGAGATCTCGATGGATCAGTTTGCTGAGGTGATCTCCAGAGGTGGATATACCTTGGTTCGGGATGAATCCGATTCCAAGTCCAAAGCCGATCAGGTGGAAGAACGCGAGCAGAAAAAGCTGGAAACGGCTCGGCGCAATATGATCTGGTCGTGGATCCCAACCATTGCTATGTTACTGTGGATGCTTCCCATGTGGGTCGCTGATCACATGTTTTTAGGTCATATAGGAATGGAAGCAGGGATGATCCTGCTGTCCGGATTTGCCATTTTTGTACCGGGCTGGGAAACACTTAAAAGTGCCTGGAAATCAACGAAGAACCTCAGTCCTAATATGGATGTGTTGATCGCGATGGGGGCGCTGGCTTCACTATCAACCGGATTTGTGGTGCTGCTCCACCATCTGGGCTACGGACCGGAATTCCACAGCTTTGCGATGATCGGGGGAATGATCATGGCTTTTCACCTCACCGGCCGCTACATCGAAACGAAGGCAAAGGGAAGTGCGTCACAGGCCATCCGAAAATTGTTAACGCTTGGAGCGAAGGAGGCTTCAGTTTTGCGGGATGATGAAGAAATCAAAATTCCGGTGAGTGAATTGCAGATCGGGGATATCATGCTGGTTCGACCCGGAGAAAAAATTCCCACTGATGGCGAAGTGATCGAAGGCGAAAGCAGCGTGGATGAATCCATTGCTACTGGAGAATCCATGCCGGTGGAAAAATCCGTAGGCGATGAAGTGATCGGAGCTACTCTGAATACCAACGGCGTTTTAAAAGTGAAGGCGACCAAAATTGGCAACGAAACCTTCCTGAATCAGGTCATCAAAATGGTGGAAGAGGCGCAGGGATCGAAAATTCCCATTCAGGATTTTGCGGATCAGGTGACCAAAGTGTTTGTGCCGATTGTACTTTTATTATCTGCATTGACGCTGATCTCCTGGCTGATATTTCCGGAATTTTTTGGCGGGTTGGTGGAGTGGGCATCGAATTTCATTCCGTGGGTAAACCCTGAAATGACTTCCGTATCGCTGGCTTTTTATGCGATGATCGCCGTGTTGGTGATTGCCTGTCCGTGTGCGCTTGGACTGGCTACGCCTACGGCACTGATGGTCGGTTCCGGACTGGGTGCTGAAAATGGAATTCTCATCCGAAAAGGAGAAGCCATTCAACGCATGAAAGATGTGGATGCGATCGTGCTGGATAAAACCGGCACCATCACCAAGGGAAAACCTGAAGTGACGGATGTGATCACGTTTGGAGAATGGAGTGAAACCGATGTGCTGAAAATGGCGGCTTCAGTGGAAAATAATTCAGAGCATCCGCTGGCGCGAGCCGTGGTGAATGCAGCGAATGACCAGAACATCGAGCTGGAAAAATCTACCGGATTTGAGTCTATCACCGGAAAAGGAGTGAAAGCGATCGTGGGCGATGGAGCCGTTGGCGTAGGGACGGGTTCTTTGATGGAAGAATTAGGAGCCGAGATCACGACAGATCAATCAACCCGAAAACAACAATTGGAGGAACAGGCAAAAACGGCAGTGTATGTAAGTCAGGCCGGTAAATTGATCGGGATCTTGGGTATCGCAGATGAAGTGAAATCAGACAGCCGGGAAGCCATTTCCGGGTTCAAGAAACTGGGATTGAAAACCATCATGCTCACCGGAGATAACGAGAAAACGGGCCGGGCCATTGCCGAAAAAGTCGGCATCGATGAAGTTATTGCTGAAGTATTGCCCGATCAAAAATCGAATGAGATCAGGAAATTGCAGGATCAGGGATTTGTAGTGGCGATGGTGGGCGATGGCATCAATGATGCTCCGGCACTGACGTTGGCAGATGTTGGAATCGCCATCGGAACCGGAACGGATGTGGCGATCGAATCGGGTGATATTGTACTGGTGAAAGGGGATCTGCCGGGTGTATTGCGAGCCATCAAGCTAAGCAATGCCACCTTCACCAAGATCAAACAAAACCTGTTTTGGGCTTTCTTTTATAATCTGATCATGATCCCGCTGGCAGTAATTGGCTTGCTGCATCCTTTACTTGCCGAGGCTGCAATGGCGTTCAGTTCTATTAATGTAGTCTTCAATTCAAAAAGACTTGGAAAGACAGAATTGGATTGAATTTTTTTAGACCCAGAGATCCCGAACTTGATTATTGGCTTCAAAAAGTTGTCATCCCGAGTGCCCTGTAAAAAGAAAAAGAATAAGCAATTGAACACGATGGATCTCAACGTCATAATTGGGATGTAATTCAACCCTTGAGATCCATCGCGTTCACCGTACCATACCGAGTACAACCCACTGAGCGCTCTGGATGACAACTATTGAGGTTATTCAAAAAAACCAATCTTTAGTTAAATCTTTCCATTTAGGGTTCAAGCTTTCGCAGGTGAAGTCAGAATCAAATCCTTCCTAACAAAATTTCACTTCATTGATAAAACAAATGTTCATCAAGAAAGTTATCTTAACCACTTATCAAATCTCAAAAAATATTTTTAAAGGATGAGTAACAACAAAATTTTGATCATCGGCCTGTTAGTGACGGCCGGAGTAGCTGCATTTTTATTCTGGCCCGGAAATTCATCTTCCAATTTGCTTTCTGATAAAAAAGAAGTCGTGATGTATAAAAATCAGGGCTGCCAATGCTGTACGTATTGGGGAGACCACATGAAAGAAGGTGATTTCACCGTTGAAGAAGTCCCCGTTCCAGTTTTAATGCAGGTGAAACGAGACAATGGAATTTCTCAGGAACTCGCCTCTTGCCATACCGCAATTGTAGATGGATATGTGGTGGAAGGGCATGTGCCCCGACAGGAAGTAGAGCGTTTATTGTCGGAGCGGCCTGAAGGCGTTATCGGACTTGCCGTTCCTGGAATGCCAATCGGTTCCCCCGGAATGGAAACACCCGGTCGTACTCCGGATAATTACGATGTATTATTGGTAAGGGAAGACGGATCTACCAGCGTTTATGCTTCTTATTAAGAGCTAAAACCCGATATCTTTGTAACAAGGCTCGATCTTAGATCGGGCCTTTTTTTTGGAAATAAGTTCCATTCAGATATTTTATTGAAACAAAATCGTGTAATATGACTCTTATTAAGTAACCAAGAACAAATTTTAAATACTATGAAAGAGACAATTGGTGGAATACTTACAGCAGGGGGATTACTGGGAGTTATATATTATGGATATAAATATTTTCAGGATTCAGAATCATTCGAAGCATTTGGTGCCGATGTAGCAGTAAGCACCGGAGATTATACTCCGATCATTATTTCTGGGGTAGTGATGATAGTCGGTATTGTGATCACAAAGCTGAATTTTAAGTGATGGAATGCTCCTTACTTGATACCAAGAGGCACTACCAATGACAGATTGGATTCTAAGGCTGTTAGATTTGAATTTTAAAAAACTCACCAGTGCTCATCTCTTAGGCCTTAGAAAAAAGAGCGTTAAGAAGGTGACGAAATGAAGCGTTAAGAAAGAAATCATACCGCTGAAAAGCTAAGAAGTAAGCACCGCCGTGAAGGAGCATAGATTTCTTTTAGTGAAATGGAGTCAGCTTTAGCTCTTTTTTCGCCCGCCTTGATCTTTTGTTACTTTTGTATCAAGACAAAAGTAAGGGATAAAACGGAGGGCTTGATGAAATTTCGACTCCAATCTGACTTCATAGATTTCGGGTTAAAAAGAAAGTCGACTAGCCAATATGTCACCTGCTCAAGGGTGTTGTCTGCTTTTTGGCAAAATTAGTGACTCAGGATGACATCTTCTTAGATGGAGAACCTGCGAGCGTCCATTGGTCCTCGCAGCGTTCTGGCCACAACGCTCGTAGGACCTGTCGGACGCTACGAGGTTGTTCTATATTAGGTAAAGTTCACAGGGGGCGGAAAGGGCTGGGTCATATATATGATGGGATCAAAAGCCACATAGATCCTCGCTGATCTCCCATAACTTTTTCGCAGCATCCGCATCCCGGGCAATTCGGCTTGGGTTCGTTTTTTTCTTGTCTTTGAAATAAGCTCCGCTGGTATTTTCAACTTCATCCGATGTAGCGAGGTAGATCTGAGTCTCTGCTCCTTTTTTGTTTGACCGCATGAAAGGCTTCCCGATGGTGTAAAGAAAACTCATCAACCAGCTTCCACTTTGCCCAAAATTTGAGGCCACCACTCCGGGGTGAAGGCAATTGACGGTAACATCAGTATCCACAAGGCGATGTGCTAATTCCTTGGTGAACAGGATGTTGAATAACTTCGAATTGCCATATGCTTTGAACGGTTTGAATCCTTCCTGAAGCTGAAGATTATCCGGATCAAACTCGCCGGCGCGATGGGCTTCCGATGCAACGTTTATGATGCGTGCATTCTCGGCAGCTTTAATATGATCAAGTAACAGGTTGGTGAAGAGGAAATAGCCGATGTGATTCACGGCAAAAGTTTCTTCCAGACCATCTACGGTCTCATTTCTCTCCGAAGCTAAAAAGCCGTGATTATTGATCAGCACATCGATCTTATCGAATTTTTGCTTGATCCTTTTAGAGGCTTCCACGATCTCAGCCTGAATGGCAAAATCACAGAGTACGATCTCAAGTCCTGAGTGACCGGTTTCCTTAATGATCTGTTCTTTAGCAGCCTCGGCTTTTTCCTCATTCCGGCAGACCATCACCACATACGCCCCTTTTTGAGCGAGGGCTTTCGTGGTTTCAAATCCAATTCCGGAATTGGCTCCGGTGATGATACAAAGTTTGTTTTCCATGATATCCTGATCAAATGTAAATGTCTTTGAATGTACACAAACGGTTTTTAGAAGTTTCAAATTCCGTATCTTTCAGAGTACTCAAAAATTAAGATATAATGATTCAAGGATACCTTAATTCTATTGAAAAATTTGTGGTGGTGGGCGACCGCGTGCTCATCAAACCAAGAGACATGGAAACGCATACGCGCAGCGGACTGGTGCTTCCGGCTTCGGTGAAGGAAAAAGAGGAAATTCAAAGTGGCTATATTGTAAAAACGGGCCCCGGATATCCCATTCCAAATACCGATATCGAGGAAACCTGGAAGGGCAGCACCGATACCAAATACATCGGTATGCAGGCGGAGGAAGGTGATTTGGCGATCTTCCTGAAAAAACAAGCCTACGAAATTGAATTCGAAAACGAGAAATATATCATCGTCCCTCACGCAGCAGTTTTGCTTTTGATCAGGGATGAAGAAACTACCTAAATGAACCAAGAGAACAAGACTCCTTCAACCGAGAACCAAGCAGAAGAACAAAGCAATTCACCCAAACAGGATTCACAAAAGCATAGCATACTCGATGACGTACAGGGAATAATCATCGGCTCGCTGCTTGCTGCATTTGGGATCGCTATTTTCTCCCACATGAATTTCCTGATCGGCGGAACGGCCGGCGCGGCTTTTCTGACACAATACACCACCGATTTCACCTTTGGCCCGGTGTTCTTTGTGATCAACATTCCCTTCTATATCCTTGCCATAAAAAAGCTGGGTTGGGATTTCACCATCAAGACCTTCCTAGCGGTTTCAGGTGTTTCTTTCCTGACCGAATACATCCCGCAGATCTTTGAATTCGGAGAGATCAATCCGTGGTTTGCCGCTATTTTTGGAGGATTTTTGATCGGAAGTGGATTGCTGATGCTGTTCCGTCATAAGGCAAGTCTGGGTGGATTGAATATTCTGTCGATCTACGTTCAGGAATATTTTCAGATCAGTGCCGGGAAATTCCAGATGGTAGCAGATACGCTGATCATCTCGGCCGCATTCTTTATCGTAGATTGGAAAGCATTACTGTTTTCTGTGCTGGCCGCCGTAGCGCTGAATATCATTCTGGCGATCAACCACAAACCCGGCCGTTATCGAGGAATGAGCTGAGGGGTAAATTCCAAGTGCCAAGTATCAAATTCCAATTTTCCTCTGAATCCATCTTTCCGCTTGTCGGGGAGGATCGGGAATTAAAAAAGGCATCTGGCGGGGTGATGGAGGGTGTTGGATACGTTTTAATTGGTTTATAAAACTGAGGCCTTGGCCCATCTCCATAACCCGGGCTAAGTCCGCTCCGACACAGAGCGTCAGGAGCGAGGTTGGTGGAGCAGGTCAGTCTTAGTTCTGAATAGAATAGAAAACAACTCGTCCTCGTGCCTGATGCTCTGCGTCGGCACGAAAAACTTCTGCCTTCCATATTCGATGTTCCTTGTTGGATGTTCCCCCGGGAATGAATGCTCGTCTTTTTTTCGTTAATTCCAGCGTAAAATTCATTTTAATAAAATCATAAGCCTATGGACCGCCGGGAATTTTTGATGAAATCTGCATTAATGGGAGCCTCGGCTACGCTGCCTTTTCATAAACTTTTTGCAATCGGGCAGGATAGTCCCTTTACCACTCTTCGCCGTAATGTGGGGACTTTTGTCGGATCAGGCGGTACTATAGGATGGCTGCTAAATGGCGATGGCATTATGGTTGTGGATGCTCAGTTTCCGGAGTCAGCCCAAAACTGTATTTCCGGACTGGAAGATATGGGCAATGCATCTTTCGATATCCTGATCAATACCCATCACCACGGTGATCATACGGCCGGGAATTCCGCATTTGAAAATAGAGTACAGAAAATAGTAGCTCACCAAAACGTGCCGGACCTTCAACAAGCGGCAGCTGAAAGAAATGGTCAGGAAGCATTGAATGCACAAGTTTATCCTGATACAACCTATACCGATTCGTGGAGCACTGAAGTAGGAGACGAAACCGTCCGGTTGACACATTATGGTCCTGCACACACGGCTGGCGATACCGTAGTTTATTTCGAGAAAGCCAATGTCATTCACATGGGCGAGCTGGTTTTTAATAGAGCGCATCCTTTTATTGATCGTGGATCGGGAGCTTCTATCTCAAATTGGATCATCACGCTGGAAACGGTGATGGATGAATATCCGGGGAATGCCATCTATATTTTTGGTCATGGAAACTCGGAATATGGAATCACCGGAACTAAAGACGATTTGGGAGTGATGCGGGATTTCCTGACTGCTCTGACTGAGTATACCCAGAAAGGAATTTCGGAAGGAAAATCTTTAGATGAACTAAAAGCTGTTGAAACCCTGAATGGTTTTGAAGAGTTTAAAGCCCCGGGATGGCGACTCCCGCTCAGCGCAAACATTGAAGTAGCTTATGCAGAACTTACCGAAGAAAACTGATTCTAAAGTGAAGGCAGAATCCTCATCTGGACCCGGTTCATCCCAAAAACAACAGCGGCGTTGCCAATTTTGTGGGCAAATCGCGGAGTTGGTATGGGTGCACGGCCATGGACAATGCACGGCTTGCGGAATAAATGCCGAGGAATGCTGCCGGGGAGAGACGTGTGATTTTTAGTATTGTATAGTGCGATGGTGTTTTGGTGTTACGGTGTTATAGGTCGAGTCTCACAATAACACCATCGCACTAAAAACCGAAACACAAATTAATAATCGTACTGCCAGCGAAGGTCAATTCCCTGTCGGTTGTCATCGCCCTGGGTGATGATTAGGTCCAGATTCTTATTGAGTAAGTATTCCAGGATGAACAAAGTTTCGGGGGTGGTTCCGCTTATTTCGTTAATGACGGCAAAGAACGTTCTCCTGTTTAAATACCAGCCGGTTTTGATAGACGTTTTTCCATCTGAGCTAGAGTTATCGATCTGAACTACATCGATGCCCAGCTGTTGGGTGGCCAGGGTTTCAACCTCATCCAGCAGCACATCTATCAGCAAATCGGTGGGGGAAGAGCCTCCGCCACTAACCACCTGTTGCCACGATTCCAGCGCATAACACGGTTTATTGAATAAGGTGTAGCAGATGATATCCTGTTGCTCCATGTATGGTTCACTTTCAAATCGAAAGGTTGGGTCTTCAGCATTTCCTTCTATGATATAAAACAGCGTGATAGGATTTCCGGTTTGTTTTTGGGCTGTTTGTGGAATGAAGCTGGTGCGTATAAAGATCTCAGGTTCTGAAATAGGTCCGCTAAATGTGAAACTTCCTTCATCAAGGTTGAACTGTTTACCAAGTGGACGGGCATATCCCCGCTCGGCATTCAGGGTTCCAAAAAGCTGTAATTCCTGCTCTATGGATTTCTGGGCATCCAGCTCTCCGGTCAGGGCAACTTCCATATCAAGATAGCGACGATTGCGCACCAGGAAGTTTCGCTCGATCTCAAATTGCATGTCAATGGAGAGGGAGTCGTAAGGACTGAATGAAGAAACATCTTCATCATCTAGGGTCACATCTTCCACCGATTTTTCTCCAAAATCCTGCAGGAAGATAAACCCGTTCTTAACCGCCAGTCGTCCCGAGACTTCCGGTCGCAGAGGGTTTCCTGAGATGGTGCTGTTTAGGTCTACCGTAAGGTTGTAATTGTCGGTGTTAGCAGCTTTGAACCGTGTGGCATTGGCGTTGATATTCATCCCGGCAGGAGATAGTCCATTTAGTTCAATACGGCCATTTGCGGTAAATGCGCCTCCGCTTTTCATGCTAAAACTGTTCAGGTTAAGGCCGGAATCGGTAAACTCAAGCTCTGAATTGATGGATGTAAGGGAAATGCCGGCAACAGGAACTCGCAGATGGCCACTATGCAAGCTCACAAATCCCGATGGTTCAAGTTCATTGAAAGGACCTTCGGCGTGTAATTCTGCATTTAAAATACCGCGGAGATTTCGCATGTATTCTTTATTAAGGAAATCATTGAAGACGGAAATGTTGAACTGATCGGTAACTACATGGACTATGAGGGTGTCGGTTGGATTGGGCGGGTTAAACTCAAAGGTCTGAAAATCAATATAAACGGGGCTCTCGGCATTAATGGATGCAGCCTGTTGGCCCTGCGCGTTTATGGTTGCCGCCGCAGTTATCTTTTCTTGCTGGTGATGGTATTGAAATTCAGCAAAGGCTGAGTCGATCTTCACTCCGGAGAGTGTTGGTTGTCTAAGTTCGAAAACACCATCCATGTTTGGTTCTGCAGCGGTCCCTGACAGATTTCCCCGGAAGGATAGAATTCCTTCCGTTCCGGTTATATCAAATCTGGTGAGCAGATTCTCGAATTCTGATAAAGCTACGGGATTGATAACCAGTTCTCCGCGTACCTGTTCCTGGAAAAAGTCGTCACTGAGTGTGGCTGGGTCGGCAGCTATGAAGGGAAGGTCAAGCATCCCATACATTTTTTCCTCGCCGTTCATGGTTACGCTCAGATCTGCATTCAGCCTTTCTTTCTCTACATCAAAATTCATTCTCAGCTGATCTAAACTTGTGCCTTGATAGGCCAGTCGGCTGAAATTCAGAGTTCCCGATCCTCGCAAAGAATCAGGATTGTTGTGTACCTCAAGTGCTCCCGACAGTACTCCATCCACAAAGCGTTCATCAAATATGATCTCTTGTATCACCCCAAAGTCAAAGTCCTGTCCTTCGGCCCAGATATCTTGCGAGATAGAATCGGCGTAGGGAATAGCGAGATTCAGGAAAGTGCCGCCATCAGACTGAAGTTTAAGCGTATCGGTTTGAAGGGTGGCATCGGCATAGTGTAACCGAAATGGTTGTTGAAGGGAAAGGATCCGTGCCGGTGTTTCAAACTGGAAAGCACTCCATATTACGCTGGTTGTCCAGGAGTCCATCATTACATGGTAGCTGCCGGTTTGCGAGATCTGCCCGGCATCCACACTGTTGATGTCAAACTTAAATGAGCCATAGACTGAGTCGGGTGAAGACACCCCTTTTGTTTGGAGGTTTATATCCTCCAGGCTCAGCCCATTTATAACCGGCTCGCGGATGCTCAGGGCGGTTTCAAACCCATAATTTTCGCTGATCATAATGGCTGTTTCACCGGAGATATTTTGGGCGGTGAAGAGGGTGTCGTACCGAACGTCATTGAGATCCACATTTCCATTAAACTGAAGTTGGTCCTCACTTTCGGTTGTGATATTTCCGGAAATATTACCGCTTGCGCTCAATACATTAACCCCGGCAAGCTGTGCCAGTGGCTGCGTATTCTTGATCTCCATGTCGAGCGTAATATCGTTCTGAGGGTCGGTGACGTCCATGATATTCCTGCGGACGGTAAAAGAGCCTGCGATCACTTCACTTTCTAACTCTCCCTGAGGGATGGTAAGAATGTTGTCCTGAAACTCTGCGATCATATTCAGAGATTCAAAAGCAGCACCATTCACAAAACTGGAATCTATGTTAAGGGTGGAGCTAAGACGGATGTTTTCAGGAACAAAAGAGGAGCCTTCTCCGGTAATATTAAGGTTGATGGATGTTGGGAAATCTTCGACTCCTGCAATTTCCAGGGCGTTGAATCTTTTTGTGCCAAGGGAGAATGTATAGTCAGGCCGGTCCTCCAAATAATCGGAGATATTGGTGCTAAACTCGATCTTATTTTCGATGAGTTGCAGAAATCCGTCGGCTTCAACCGCATCTTTGGTAATGGTTCCTTCCACATCTAAGTTTGCAAATTTCTGCCCGTTGATGATGACGGTGTCTCTCTTATAGGTAGTATATTTTCTAAAGATCTCTGCATTTACAGAGCTTCGGTCAAAATTTTCCGGAAGGTTCAGTTCGGGTCTGACGGGCTTTTTGATGCTAAATGTCCAGGGTTCTTCGGACGGTCCAAACCCTTTTCCTTTTACATTGGCAGTAAGACTAAAGAGGCCACTTATATTCGGATCCCGGATCCACCATCCCAGGTCAACCCGTTCAATCCGGGTCCTGAATTCCCAGCTGGGAGTTTCAGAAAACAGAGCATCCACATCGGTGTAAGTAGCTATATGATCTTTTCCATCTTTAGCCTCAATGGTTGCCTGAGCGATGCCGTCCTTAATGCTGCCGCTGCCAAATAAGATCTCGAGGGCATAATCGGCGAAGTTCATTTCATAAGCGGTAAAACCCCAGGTAACATTCATTTGCTCAATATCCTGAGTCACTGTTCCCTCCACGGTTCCCTGTAATTCTCCGATACGAGCCTGAACGGAATCGTTGGTGAAGTGGGCCAGGTCAATATTCTTCACCGAAAGCCCAAACTTATTGAGTGAAGGCGTCTCTCCAACAGTCAGGTTTGATACCATAAGTAGATCATCGAATCCGGTTCCCTCTCCATTAAGTTCGAGGTTCAGGGAGTCGAGCTGACCGCTGGCAGTTAGGGAAAGTTGCAGCTGATCATCCGGAATATAGGTCTCCAGATAAGGCCCAAGATCGCTAAGGGCAAACGGCTGTGAATTTAACTGGGCTGTGAGGGTTGAGTCGGAAAAGTTGCTGCGCCCGTTTGCCGTAAATAAAGACCGGCCGGTATCGAGCAATAGCTGATCTAAGGTCACGACCTTATCCTGATAAGAAGCTGCCATTTCAAAAGAGATCGGTTGCGGAAGCCTGCCTTCTTTCAGGCGAAAAGAGAGAGCATCCAGAGAAGCTGATATTTCATCAAAAAGCTGAAAGCCGGCCGTGGCATTGAGCTGATTTACTTTCAGGGAACTATCGGGCAGGAAGGAGGGCGCCCACAAGTCAAGGTCACTGTTTTGCAGTGTGATATGCTGAAGATCGATCCCAAAGGAGGTGGATGTGGTATCTTCGACGGCTGAAGAATCCGTTTTTACAAGGTTCAGAATGTTGAATTCCCCATTATCATCTTCCCTGATATTGGCATATAATCCGGAAAGTTTAAGCTCGGAGGCTGTAAAGGTTTGATTCAGCAGGTCCCAGATATTGTACTGCAGGTGCAATTTCTCCAGGTAAATGAGCGAGTCTCCTTCAGAGCTAATTTCCATGTCATGGATGCTGAAGTCCTTCCAGAGATCTCCGTCAATACCTCCAATACTTAGTTCACCATTAAGATATTCATTCCCGATCGATACAGCCTGATCTTTGACCAGATTATGTACCATTGCCGTTTTGAGAGATAACCGGAATATGCCGGCCAACAGGATGAGGGAAAGCGACATCCATCCCAGAACTTTCAGCAACCGAACAGTGATATGTGGTTTGTCTTCACTCATAATTAAAATGCCTGCCCTATACTAAAATGAAGTCCCCAGCGATTCCAGGCGCTGCCATGTTCCTGCCCCTGATAGATACGAAGATCTTCATCGGTGGGATTTACTTTATACGCCAGGTCAACGCGGATAGGCCCAATTGGGGACTGATACCGAAAGCCTCCGCCCACACCAAACTGTACCGGAGTCGATCCGATATCCGTGAAGTTTCGCCAGACTTGTCCGCCATCTAAAAATACAGCCATCCCAAATCGTTTGATAAGATCGTCAAGGTTAAAACGCACCTCGGTATTAAAACTGACGGTAGCATGTCCCCCGACTGGCACGTAGCGGGCAAATTCTCCATCGTCGTTGAAAACGGGGCGTTTGGGTCCCAATTCCTGCCGGTTCCAGCCCCGTACAGAGTTCGTTCCTCCGTTATAGATGCGAATATCAGACGGAAGTGAATCCTGCTTTGAATAGTAAATGCCTGAAAAATTAAGCCGCTTGGCCAATACAATGTTATCCGTGAGCTGACTGAACTTTCGGGTATCAAGCCCGGCTTTTTGGAAACTGAAGGTAGATTCACCAAATAAACCCGATAGATCCCAGAAGGGCTGAATGGACCATCCTCTTTTACCACGCCGGAAATTTTTGGTGTAATAGGCACTCAGGTTAAAAGAGGAAACATTATACATGACAAGAGAGTCGGGTAAAGTAACCTGACTGTTTTGAGTGCTCTCGTTGTTCTCTGAGAATTCGTAAGAAACAGATCCGGTAAAATCAGAACTGTACTGATATAAAAAGCTGGTGGTAATACCGCCCCGATAAATTTCATAGGAAGGTTCCAGGTTGTGTTCCCAGAAAGGAGAAAGGTTTAATGAACTGCGAGTATTAAAGAGATAGGGAAACAAATAATTGAGAGCAAGACGCTGTTCGATCGCTGATACCGTCCCGGTGATGTTAAACCGTTCCCCTCGCCCCCGTACATTGCGGTGCGTCCACGAAGCCTGCCCGCGGAATAGTTTGTAGAAATCTGAAAGTCCGTCATCGAGGCGGGTCAGGTTGCCAATTCCGCCTTGCAGCTGTACGGAACGCTGAGGCATTTCCCGCACCCGGATCAGTACATTCAGGGTCGAATCCTGGGGTTGGTCGGGAAGGGAGATTAGGGCGAACCGCAGCATGTGATGGCTGAATATTTCACGCTGGGCATCACGTATTTTCCGTTCACTGAAGATCTCCCCTTGCTGAATACCTGTTTCGCGGACTACATATCGCTCATGGAAATTTTCGGCTCCATCCACTAAAATGGAATCAAAACGGGCCCGTGGGCCGGGATCGTTTTGGAAGGTGACACTTGCTGTTTTGGAGGCACTGTCAATAGTGGCTTCAATGGTGCTTTCTGCGTACGGATATCCCTGATTTTTAAAAAGGCCTTCAATGCGCCCTTCAATTTCAGCTTTATTTACGATCTCATATCGCTGTCCTACTTTATATGGCAGGTTTTGCCGAAGGTTGGAGATCGACTCATTATCACGGATAAAAGAGCTGTCGGCTTTGTTTGAAGAAATGGTAAATTCAACATTTTGAATGCGAAGGGGAGAATTCTCGATGATCTCAAAGATCACTTCCTTGCGCCAATCCTTATTTAAGGTTTCGATCCGGTAGCTCACCCGTACATCATCAAATCCCCGGCGCTGATAAAAACGCTCAATCCGGATGACATCCCGCCGAACCTCATTTTCGTTGAGCCGCATCCCAACAATTTTCCAGAAGATCATTTTTTTGAGGGCTGAAGGCGGTTCATTGGAAATCTGATTCTTGATGACGATTCCTTCAAAAGTCTCATTACCTTCAATGCTTACCTTCCATACCCGTGGCATTACCCCGTCCTCCTCATCCTGCGCGTGCACAGAAGAGCTGAAACAAAGCATCAAGCCCAAAAAGAAAATAAGTGAGATTAAAAGTTTTAAGGTAGAAGTAATCAAGCCGTTGATATATATTTGTTGTAGCTAAGTATAAGCGAATGTGTTGTTTCAAAGAAACATAAGTTTAAGCAGTCACTTTTTATGATAAAATATGCAGGGTTCCTTTTTGTTAGCCTCTTTTTGATGATGTCTTGTAAAAGTACGGAAGAATTTACCGGTTTCTCGTACGACCCTCCCAATGTAACCAATACCACCGACAAGGAGATCACTATTCAGCCCAAAAGAATTATTGGTGCCGGCGATCCCAAAGTGTGGATCAGTAATGAATTTGAGGGCGCACGGGTGAATGACTTTTATGCCGTAAATGACAGTTTGTTTGAAGTATTCATTGAGCCGGAAAATGCTCCCATCAACAACAGCCCCTGGTATGCGTTCAAGATCTGGAGCGATACGGTCCGGATGGCTGAAATCAGAATGAACTATATGGATGCCCGTCACCGGTACGTTCCAAAGTTACTTAGTTGGGTTGAGCCGGATAGCAGCTGGCAACAGCAAATGGAGTTGCCGGTGGAATACGACTCAGCAGCAGCGACTGCTACTTTTGAAATACTTCTTGCCCCGGATCCTGTAATAATAAGTGCCCAGCCGTTACATACTTCCTCTTTGTTAACCAATGAACTGAAACAACGCGATGTATTAGAAAAAAGTTTTACGGAAATTCGGAAAGCCGGGAGATCTAAACTTGGTCGCACCATCTGGGAGCTGGAGATCACCGAAACATCACCGGAACAAAAAGCACCGGTGCTGGCCATTGTTGGGCGGCAACATCCGCCAGAAGTGACAGGATATCTGGCTTCCCTGTACTTTCTGGAGGAGCTTGCTTCCGATTCGGAGCTGGCAGCGCGTTTCCGGCAAACCTTTGTGATTAAAGCTTTTCCTTTGCTGAATCCGGATGGAGCCGATATGGGGCACTGGCGGCATAATGCAGGCGGCATTGATCTGAATCGTGACTGGGAGAATTTCAATCAGCCCGAGACCAGAGCCGTCCGGGATGCGCTGCTTCCACTTAAAGAAAATGAAAGCCGCGAACTGTTTTATGGCATCGATTTCCATTCAACCAATGAAAACATTTTCTACCCGATCGATGAAGAAGTGAAAACAGCGCCGGACAATATCACCCAAAAATGGACGGAAATGGTGCAGGCATCTAATCCGGATGTAACGTTCAGCATAGAGGAATTTGATACTTCTTCGCCCATCGCAAAAAATTGGTTCTATCATAAATTTGGGATCGATGCGGTTACCTATGAAGTAGATGATGGAATTGATAGAGAAACGCTGGAAAAGGTTTCGCGCTCAGCGGCCAGGTCGCTTATGGAATTGTTATTGCAGGAATGGCAGAAAACAGCTGTTGAAAACTAACTTAGGGATACACATATTTCCAAAAAAGGAAACGGTTATGGATATGGCAATGAAAAGTTCTCAAATTTTGATGGAAGGAATACAAAACTGGAAGCTGCGACTGGTGTTAAGCGCACTTTTGTGCATAATGGGGTTGGCAGGACTTATAAGTATGGCGCTCGGCACGTTCGTTGACCTCACCGTTGTGGATAAATCCATTGTGAGCATTGCGATCTTTATGGTGGGCACGCCGGCCTACCTGATCGCCAGCAAACTGGGGAAAGTAGATGAATATACCATTGCCGGTTTTTTGAACGAAAGTCTGCAGGAAGTTCAGGGAGATGCGGAAGTGCTGGTGCGAAAAGAAGAAGAACTTGATGAAGTCGAACGCACACGCCGCGAGCAGCTTGAGGACTTTTTCACCGAGAATCCCCTGTACAACTATCTGCCCGACAAGCCGGTAAAGCAGGCTTACATCTTATTTGTGATTTCTTTAATAGGTAGTTTTGGAATTTGGTACATGGGTTAAACAGCCGGTAGAATTCTTCCTTTCACTTCCCCGAAGCCTACCCGATATCCATCTCCCTGTGCAAAACCGGTGAGCGAAATTTTGTCACCGTCTTCCAGAAATGTTCGCTTTTCTCCTGAAGGCAGTTCAATGGGCTTGGTGCCATTCCATGCCAACTCAAGCAGACTTCCATAACTGTCTTCTTCTTTGCCGCTAATGGTGCCGGAGCCATAAAGGTCTCCTGGCTGAACGTTACATCCATTTACGGTGTGATGAGCGAGCTGCTGAGATATGGTCCAGTACAGATCTTTGTAGTTAGTTTCAGAAATTTTGAATGGGTGCTCCATCTTTGAAGACTGAATATATGCTTCAAGCTGTATATCGAAAGTGGTGGGATTTAGTTGAGACAGATACTCCAATGGTTTTGGGGATTGTTCCGGAGCCGGCGTTCGAAATGGTTCCAGTGCTTCCAGTGATACGATCCATGGAGAAATGGTGGTAGCCCAGTTCTTGGCCAAAAAAGGCCCCAGTGGCTGGTATTCCCATTTCTGGATATCGCGGGCACTCCAGTCGTTCAAAAGCACCAATCCGAAAATATGCGACTCCGCTTCATCCACAGAAATACGCTCTCCAAGTTTATTTCCCGGACCGGTGATGAAGCCCATTTCGAGTTCAAAGTCGAGCCGCTCGGAAGCTTGAAACACCGGATTATCAGCGCCGTTTGGTAAAACTTGTCCTTTGGGGCGATGGATGTCGGTCCCGCTGACCACAATAGAACTTGCTCTTCCGTGATAGCCGACCGGCAGGTGTTTCCAATTCGGCTTCAGGGCATTTTCAGGATCGCGGAACATGCTGCCTACATTTTGGGCATGGTTTTCGGAGGAATAGAAATCAGTGTAATCTCCAATTTGTACGGGCAGCATCATCTCTGCTTCATCACGTTTTTTGAAAACCTGTTCGCGCAGCAGCTCATCATCGCGCAATTCAGGATTGTCTTCAGATAGCAATAGCTGCAATCGCTGACGGGCTTCCGTCCATGCCGGTTTACCCAGGCTCAAAAAGAAGTTCAGGGTAGAATCCTGAAAGGCGAACTGGTCTCGCAGGTTCGGCCCATCGAAAAAACCCTCCTCATCCAAAACAAAAAGATCGATTATGTGATCTCCAATGGCAGAGCAGAGGTGAATATCACCTGATTCGGATCTATAAGCACCATACGGTAAATTCTGAATTGAGAAATGAGAATCCGGCTCAACAGGGATGAATGATCTCAGCATAAAAAGTGGGTTTGTTTGTGGGATTATACGCATCCTTGGGCAGTCGTGAAACAGGATCGCTAAAACAGGAAAACGCTCAAAAATTGCTTATTTCCCTGTTTTAGCATTTATTCTAACTAATCAGCTAAAATTACACCATACAAGCAATTATGACAAAATCGGAGGTATTAAAACAGTTATCGGAAGAGCTCGACCTTACGCAAAACGAAACGGAAGAACTCTATGATAGTTTTGTAAGCGGACTCACCACATTGCTGTCTAAGAATAAGGGGTTTACGCTGCCGGGTTTTGGGAGTTTTCATGCGGAAGTTCGTCCCGAGCACAAATCATACAATCCGCATTACGAGCAGATGATGAAGATCCCGCCCAAAAAAGTGGTGCATTTCAACCAAAGCAGCACCCTGAAGGAAGAAATTAACGGAGAAGGCGATGAGTGAAAAAGTAACCTACGGCGAAATAATTGAAGCACTTTCCCGCAAAACCGGGTTCAGCAAAAACAAAAGTGAAGCCTTTTCCAAAGCACTTATTGCGCAAATAAAACAAGAGCTGGAGGAAACGGGAAAAGCATCCATCACCAATTTCGGAAGTTTTAAGGTGAAGGAAGTTGCCGCGCGACAGGGACAGAATCCCCAAACCGGAGAGCCGATCACTATTCCGGCTCACAAACGGGTGACATTCAGCCCATACAAAGCTCTCCGCGAAACCGTGAATGCCAAATATGCCCATCTTGAATCGGAATTGGTGGAGGAAGAGGATCAACCAAAAAAGGCAGAACCTGTGGTGGCCGAACACAAAGCTGAGGAACCCAAAAGATCTTTTACGCCCGGATTGCCGCAAAAAAGAAAAAGCGGAAACAGCAACATGGTGATCATGATGGTGGCGGTGCTTGTGCTCGCTGTAGTTGCGATAGCTTCTGCATGGTTCTTTATGAACTCGGGAGAAGAGGATATTGCTTCCCGGCAAACCCAGCCTCCGGTTCAAAATGAGCAGCCTGTGCAAAATGTGACTTCTGAAGAAGAAACTGAGAAGGATGAGGTGCAGAGTACGGCCAATGCCGAAATGCAAGAACAGTCTTCCTCAGAAGTAACCGCTGCCAAGAATAGCATGGCAATGGAATCGTACACGGTAAAACCCAACGAATGGTACTGGGTGATCTCCAATAAGGTATACGGAAATCCGCATTTCTGGCCCCTGATATTTCAGCAGAATTTTAGTGCTGAACATCATCCCGATTCTTTAGAAGAAAATACGACGCTATCTGTTCCGCAGCTTCAGGGTTCGGCCGGAAACCTCACCAAAAGCGATTATAAAAACCTTTTTGAAGCGGCTATGATGGTTTCCGAAGCCTATCATAATGCAGGATTAGAAGGCAAGGCTTTTGAATACGCCCGATATTCTCGTCAGTGGGAAAAAGCGGCTAAGGAGTAAAACGGGATTACATGGTAACCAGATCTAGCAAAATGGCATCGGCGATCTTGAGTCCGGCGGTAGTAAGCTGAATCCGTTCGCTGAGTATTGCTTTTCCCTGCTTCTCCAGGTTTTGCAGATACTGTTCTTGCTTTGGGTTGAAGGTGAATTGGTAACGCGATTTAAGGTCTTTCTGGGAAATTCCGGCGCGGGTGCGCAGTCCAAGCATTAGTCGTTCTTCGGCTAAAGCATCCATGTCGAGGTGTTCTTCCTCAAAAGGGTTGTTCCAGTTGCCGGAAAGAAATTTCTTCAAGTTTGATTCATTACTCCACCGGTGGGCAGATCTTTCATCTTCATCCCACCAGAACGAATGCGCGCCCGGACCCAGCCCCAGGTAATTTACATGCTCCCAATAATTGGAATTGTGAATAGCTTCTTTCCCCGGTTTTGCATAATTGCTAACCTCGTATTGCTGTATCCCCGCATTTCCCAGCTTTTCTACCACCAGATCAAAATGACGGGCTACTGTATCATCTTGTGGCGGCGCGATGCGACCTAATTCTACTTGCTTCCCAAGTCGTGTTTGTGGTTCTACAGTCAGAGAGTAGGCGGAAATATGGGGCGGATCAAACTCCAGGATGGTATTGATATCTTGCTCCAGTGATTCCAGAGACTGCCCCGGATTTCCATAAATAAGATCTACCGTGAACACGTCAAAATCGGATGCCTTTAGCAACTCCAGGCATCGCAGGGCTTCATCTGAAGTATGCGCACGATGCATGAAATTAAGAAGCTCTGGGTTGAAGGTTTGTACGCCCATGCTGGCGCGATTGACTCCGGCGGATTTCAAGCCAGACAAGAGATCTTTGGTCACGTCATCGGGATTCATTTCCAGGGTGATCTCTACCGTATCTACCGTAAATACATCATGGATCGCATCTAAAATAGACTCAACTTGTGAAGGAGTGAGCAGAGAGGGCGTGCCTCCACCAAAGTAGATGGTTTGGATGGGTTCTGTAGTAAATCGTGTGTTTTCTTTGGAATGAATTTCACGGATCAGCTTATCCACAAAGTCCTGTTTATACTCCTGTCGGGTCACGAAATAGAAGTCGCAATACGAGCAGGCCTGTTTACAAAAAGGAATGTGGAGATAAAGACCGCTCATAGAAATGCTTAATTATAAATGCTAAATGTTGAATGGACTGAACCATTTAACATTTAGCATTCAACATTTAAAATTACTTCGTGTAGAAAGGGTTTTGGTCGTAGGTGTCTTTTTGTTGGTAGGCGCGGGAGTATTTGACGTAATTGGCTGCATATTTTGGGATAGAAGCCAATTCTTCATCGGTTAGTTTGCGGGCTTTTTTAGCGGGGGAGCCCATGTACATATAGCCGCTTTCCAGGGTTTTGCCGGGAGGAACCAGTGTGCCTGCCGCAACGATCACGTCCGGCTCGATCACAACTTCATCAAGAATGGTAGCATTGATGCCGATCAGCACCCGGTCTTTGATGGTACATCCGTGCACAACTGCTCCGTGACCGATGGTTACTTCATTGCCTATAACAGTCGGGCCGGTTTGATTCATCACGTGAATACAAACGTTATCCTGCACGTTACTTTGTTCCCCGATCTGAATGTAATTCACATCTCCGCGAATGGTTACGTTGAACCATACGCTGCTTTCGGAGCCCAGCGTTACATCACCAATAATGTCAGCACTAGGGGCCACAAAGTTAGTTTCATCAAATTGGGGAGTTTGCTTAAGGAATTCGTAGATCATGAATAAAGGCTTGGTGAATTTTTGACTGATATAAAGGTAGGGAGAAAAGAGATGCAATATCCAATGGGTAATGTTGAATGCTAAATGTTGATTAGAAAAGCCCTTCACTTCTCAAGCTCACAAAATTATATCCGGCTATGATCACGTGGTCATCTACCGGAAGGGAAATAATATTCCGCAAATAACAGAGACTTGATTCATTTATTGTAAGCGCTTACATTATTCGAGGATATTTTTTTAGATTTATGAGAAATGTTAGTGGATATAATTTAATGAAGCATATAAGTGAAAGTGTTCTGCATAAAAGGTGTGGGTATAAGCTAAATTTGTTTAGGTGGGTACTGTTGTTATCCGTAGCATTAATGGGTTTCAATAATACTGCATGGGCTCAGGTTTCCTCTGATCCTGTCTTCCCAACAGAAGGGCAGGCGTTGACCATTTATTTCGACGCTACTGAAGGAAACGCAGGCTTGGAAGGGTTTACCGAAGAAGTCTATGTTCACACGGGAGTCATTACCGATGAAAGTACAGAAGGAGATCTGACAGACTGGAAATATGTAATCGCGGAATGGGAGCAAAATATTCCCAAAGCCAAACTTACACGTATTGATACGGATCTATATCAACTGACAATTTCTGACATCAGGGAATATTATGGGGTACCGGAAGGCGAAGAAATTCTGAAACTTGCAATGGTTTTCAGAAGTTCCAATGGGGAGCTGGAGGGAAAGGGAGAAAATGGCACTGATCTTTTTATCGATCTATATAAGCCTGGAGTTCATGTTCGCTTTCAGAACCCAATGAAAGAGACAACCGTTTTAAATTTAAATGAATCGTTGGGTATTGAAGTTGCTGGAGCTGCAATTGGATCAAGCCTCGCAAGTATTCAGTTATTTGAAGATGGAACGGAAGTCGCTTCTAGTAATGAGACCTCTCTTAGTTATACGGCTACAGCTTCTTCAACAGGCCTTGCAGAACTAATGGCGGTTTCGTCTAATACTTCTGGAATTCGGGATACGGCGTATACTTATTATCTGGTTCCTGATGAAGTTCAGGATATGCCAAGGCCTGGAGGTGTCACAGAAGGTATTCATTATAATTCGGCTGACCCTACTAAAGTCACGTTGTCTTTGTTGGCTCCCTATAAAAACAGGGTGTATGTAATTGGTGAATTTAATGATTGGCAGGTTCGTCCCGAATACCAGATGAAGCGGGATGTACGGGGGAATCAGGAAATATATTGGTGGATCGAGATCGATGGATTGGAGCCTGGTAAAGAATATGCCTTTCAATATTTAGTGGATGAAAGTATTCGCATTGCCGACCCATACTCAGAAAAAGTACTTCACCCTGATGATGCCTGGATCAATGAAGATGCGGAGGCCTATCCCGGGTTGAAGCCGTACCCTAATGGAAAAACCACAGAGTACGTGTCGGTTCTTCAAACCAATAAACCGGAATTCAACTGGACCGATGACGACTGGACGCGCCCTGATAAAGAAGATCTGGTGATCTATGAATTATTGGTTCGAGACTTTAGCGAAAATCATGACTTTGCCACCGTCATTGATTCTCTCGACTATCTGGAACGGCTTGGAGTGAATGCCATCGAGTTGTTGCCGGTAAACGAGTTTGAAGGAAATCAAAGTTGGGGCTATAACCCGGCATTTTATTTTGCACCCGATAGATATTACGGACCTTCTAAAGATCTCAAAAGATTGGTGAATGAAGCACACAATCGAGGTATAGCAGTGATTTTAGATGCCGTTTATAATCATTCCTTTGGTCAGTCTCCTATGGTTAGGTTGTACAATGAAGGCAATTATGGCGCCCCTACATCACAGAATATTTGGTTCAATACCACCGCGCGGCATCCTTTTAATGTGGGCTACGATTTTGATCACGAAAGTATCTATACCCAGCGGTTTATTGATCGGGTCAATAAATACTGGCTCGAAGAATATCATATTGACGGCTATCGATATGATCTGAGTAAGGGGTTTACCCAAAATTTTAGCGGTGATGTTGGCGCGTGGAATCAGTACGATCAGTCGCGTGTGAATCTGCTCACAAGAATGAAAGATAAGGTCCGGGAATACGACCCTGATGCATACCTGATACTGGAACACCTGGGTAATAATGATGAAGAAAAAGTACTGGCCGATAATGGGTTCATGCTTTGGGGGATCATGCATAATGAGTTTAAAGAAGCTACGCTGGGTTTTGATGGGAACTTGGACAGAACCTCATATCAGACCCGTGACTGGAATGATCCTCACCTGGTGGGCTATATGGAAAGTCACGACGAAGAGCGAATTATGGTTGAACTTGAAAATTATGGAAATTCGGTAGGTGGATATAGCACAAAGAATGAGAAAACTGCATTAAACCGGATGAAACTGGCCCATGCGTTCTTGTTTACAATTCCGGGCCCTAAAATGATATGGCAATTCGGAGAGTTAGGGTATGACTACTCTATAAATTATTGTACAGATGGCACTGTAAACCCGGATTGCAGAACCGGTGACAAACCTATTCGCTGGGATTATAGAGATGATCCCGACCGTTATCGGCTATATCGAACGATGAGCGAGCTCATAAAGCTAAAAACATCCCAACCAGCTTTCAGTACCAATGATTTTGCCCTGGATGTGGGCGGGAAACAAAAACGTATCTTACTGCGGTCTGCAAATGATGTGCAACTCCTGGGGAATTTTGATGTTGTAAGTTCAACGGTTCAGCCCTATGTGCATAACTCTGGATCGGGCAAATGGTGGTACGAGTATTTTTCTGGAGATTCTTTGCAGATAAGTGAGAGCAGCCCACCATCATTGAACCTGGAGCCGGGAGAATTCCGCCTGTATTCTACACAGAAAATGGGGCAGGCTGCACCGGGTCTTCTAAATGAGCGCCTACCTAAGATTTCACTTTCTTCGGGTGCTTTGAACTTTCAGGAAGTTCAGGGAGAGGGTACAACCCCTTATGAAAAAACATTTACGATCACGAATTCCGGAAGTGCATCACTGGTCATAACCGACATCATTAGTTTTAGCTCAACGTTTTCGGTTTCACCTACAAGTGCAACTGTTGATGCAGGCGAGGATCTGATACTCACCGTTTCTTTCAACCCAACCAGCATTGGAAGTTATAATGACACTTTTACCATTGAATCCGTAAGTCTTCCTAATAAAACTTTCTCAGTATCCGGAGAGTTGATAACCCCGATTCCGAGCCGTCCATCTCTTTTATCTCCTCAGAATAATGCTGAAAGTGTAGCGGTAGATATAGACTTCCTGTGGGAGCCGGTGAGTTCGGCTGAAAGCTACGACTTTGAGTTCCGGTCGGCAGAGGGGGAGATAGAACTGGCTGAAGAAGTAGGAGATTCGGAATACCTTAATGCTCCACTAGAAAATAATACGTCATATTCCTGGAGAGTTCGTGCGGTGAATGAGTTTGGAAAAAGCGAATGGTCCGACTCATTCAGCTTTACAACGATTCCCCTGGTTCCCGGCAAGGTACTGCAAAAAAGCCCGGATTCTTCAGCAACAGGTATTTCAACAAGTCCTGAACTGACATGGCAGGCAGATGAAGACGCGACTTCATATCGCGTTCAAGTAGCAGTAGATGAGCAATATGAGGATATCGTTTTTGCCTCTTCCGATATTGAAGAAGGTCAAATTCAAATAGTAGGGCTCAAAGCAGCACAAGGTTATTTTTGGCGTGTCCGTGCTTCTAACGTTGCGGGAACCGGAGAATGGTCAGAATCGTGGTCCTTCACCACCAGCGCTATTGGTACGCCTGAACTGCACTATCCGAAACGTGAACAGGTGAATATCCCAACCGACACCACGCTTGTCTGGCAGCTGGCAGCAAATGCAGAATCCTACACAGTACAGGTTTCCAAAGATTCGGATTTTAAAACGAAGGCGGAAATAAGCGGGCTCACCGATACCACCTTCACTCCGGATTTTCTGGAAAAAAATTCAACCTATTTTTGGCGGGTGAGGTCAGTTAGCCCGGATTTCGAAAGTGGGTGGTCGGCCGTTGGTAAATTCTCCACGGTTTTTGATAAGCCATCGGTTCCTGATTTGCTTTCACCGGCAGATGAAGCAGCCCAAATTCCGGATGCCTTTACAGTTAAATGGACCGCCGCAGATCTCGCAATTTCTTACCAGCTTCAGATATCAGAATCACTCGATTTTGAGTCTGCCGTTTTTGATAGTGCGGGTGTTACTGGGACCTCATTTTCAGTGCAGGATACTCTTGCAAGGGGCACTCAGTATTTCTGGCGAGTTCGGGCATTGAACCCGAGTAGTAACGGCGATTGGTCTGAAGTTAATACCTTTCAAACTATACAGGAAGTCCCAAACCGTCCGGTGCTGTTGGCACCTGCCGATAGCCTGACCAATACTCCGAACAGCCTTGTATTTAAATGGAGATCTGCCGGAGACGACGCAACCTATCAGTTCCAGCTGGGCGAAAGCGATCGGTTCACCCAAAAATTTGATACGGTTGGAATGGCAGATACAGCCCTTACTATCACCAACTTGAAATTCAATAAAACCTACTACTGGAGGGTTCGTGCGAGTAATGATGGAGGAGAAAGTGTTTGGAGTAAAGCAAAATTATTCAGGACCATCATTGAGGCTCCTGGGGATGTTACAATTGTTCAGCCTCTGAGTAATGATATGATCCACCCGCTGGAAAATCGGTTTGTGTGGTCACGGGCAGAGCGGGCTTCAACCTACCGGATCCAGCTAAGTACGGATGCGAATTTCGATAGCCTGACCGTAGATACCGTTGACGTTACAGCTCAAAAGATCGAGAATGTCCGGCTTCAAAAAGAGTCTGCCTATTACTGGCGGGTTCAGGGGGTGAACCGAGGCGGTGCAGGCGAGTGGAGCGAAGTTCAGGAAATTGAAACAGAATTCATTACCAGTATTGAGGAATCCGGGAAGCCGGTGGAATTTGCGCTTCTTCAAAATTATCCAAATCCCTTCAATCCAACCACTACCATTATGTATGCGCTGCCACGCGCCAGTGAGGTGCGGTTGGAGGTGTTCAACATCACGGGACAAAAAGTGGCTACCCTCGTAGATAAACGCCAATCGGCCGGCTACCACAGCGTGCCATTTGATGCTGGGAATTTATCAAGTGGTTTATATCTCTACCGAATTAAAGCGGGCAATTTTGTGCAGGTTAAAAAATTGACGCTGATCAAATAAAACTATGCGGAGTCTAAAAATGAAGTACATGAAATCTATATTTTTTCTTTTGTTGGGAGTGATACTCATGCCGGGGCAGGTGATGGGGCAGGAAATTTATGAACCTGAAGGAGTAAACATGCCCGGTCAATGGAATGGGTGGACAAATTCTAATGACCCTGCTGTAATGGGAAATTTTAGAATGGATAAGCGGTCATTTGGGCAGGGTCAATATATTTCCACCTTGCACATTGCTTCATCTGGCGGAGATGCAACAGCGGGTACTTATCAATGGCTTTTCACTAGTGGTCCGGATGATAATTTGTATGCAAATAAATGGGCAAACGCCAACCCGATAAATATAGATGGAATATCATCTATGGTTTACCAAGGTGGAACGGATAATTCAATCACCGTGGAAGATGGTTTTCACTACACATTTATTTTAGACGATAACATTTTAAATTATGATGGATATAATGATTTAGAAGCAGCCGTTTTCAAAACCAGCGCATCCCCGGTTAGCATTACGTCGGTAAGTGGGGTTCCAGCTTCTGTAGTTACGGAGAACCAACCTGTGACCATAAATGTGGAATTGGATAAAGCCAAGTCGCCCGAGGAGAAAATTTATCTGCGGTATTCCACAGATAGTTTTGCGACAACTGCAGCGATAGAGATCACGGACTTCGCGGGTGGAACTTCCGGAACAGCTCAAATTCCCGGGCAGCCCAAAAATGCCGCAGTAGAATTTTATGTTCTATCCACAACCATCGATGCCTCAAGCTGGAATGGGAAAGCCGATCTGGCCACCATTAGTTTTGAAAACAACGGTGGCGAGAATTACACCTATTTTTATGAAGCAGATATAACGCCTCTCAATAGTGCAGATAATGTCTCCAGGACTCCGCAGATCAGCTGGTATGAAGTCGATAATTTAGTTGGCCATGATTTTCAGCTGGATAACGACAGTGATTTTTCGAGTCCCGTCATAGATGTAGCTGATAGCGCAGGGACATCCGAAAACAGCTATACCGTAAGTTCTCCACTCGATGTTTACACTCGCTATTACTGGCGTTTCAGGGGGGATACGGCTTCAACCTGGTCCAATACCTTTAATTTCAGAACCGAATCGGGAGTTACCTTTGGGAATGTTCAGTTTCCGGCCTCGCATGTAATGAATGAAGGAGAAAATCTGACGGTTTACGGCCAGCTTTTTGTGCCTGGCGTTACCATAAATGAAAATGAAAGCGCTGATATTTCCGCATGGCTTGGGGTGAATGATACCGAAGAAGATCCTGCAAATTGGGTGGAAGCAAGCTGGAGTTCAGCAAGCTTCAATACCACATCAACCACTGCAGGAAATAATGATGAATATGAGTTGGGCATCGGTTCTGGCCTGTCTCCGGGGACCTACTATTACGCCTACCGTTACCAATATAAAACTCAGGATTACGCCTATGGTGTGATCGATGGATTTTGGGCTGATACCAATCAAACCCTTGGAAAGCTCGTAATTTTGGATGTCCCCGAGTTATCGGCTCCGGCAGATAATGCTTCGGATGTGGCACTTCAACCCCAGCTCAGCTGGTCAACAACCGACGCAAATATCAGTGAATACAATCTTCAGATCTCCGAAAGTTCTGCCTTTGGAACAACAGTGGTTGACGAACAAGATCTGCCTTCCGCTTCTACAACATATGATGTGGCATCCGGCGCTCTGAATCATGAAACCACTTATTATTGGAGAGTGCGTTCAGAATATGACACCACCGCGAGTGGCTGGTCTGCTCCGGCTTCCTTTACGACCATTCAGGACGTTCCGGCAAAGGTCGCACTGACAAGCCCTGCTGATGCGGCTGAAGGAACGTCTCGAACCCCTGACTTTGAATGGGAGGAAAACCAGAATGCAGATACGTATGAATTCGTGGTTTCCACCGACCAGAGTTTTGCGGATGGAAAGCAGCAAGTGGTGAATGAAAACAATTTGGCAGTAAATACTTATAGCGTAGACCAAGCCAATATCCTGGAAAAAGAAACCACCTATTACTGGCGTGTTCGCGGGGTGAACTCTACAGGAAATGGGGCGTGGTCTGATGTATATTCCTTTACAACTATAGGTGATCCGCCCTCAGCGGTGGCGCTTAATTCCCCACAAAATTTAGCTACCGGTGTTTCAACTTTGCCGACTTTCGAATGGCAGGCCGATGCAGCAGCTACCGCCTATCAGCTGCAAGTTTCTGAGGTGGCCGATGATTTTGATACCCCGGCTGTTCTCGCTTTAGATAAATCTGATATCACCCAAACAACATATACCGTTCTTCAAGTCGATAAGCTTGATGAAGCCGCTACTTATTACTGGCGGGTTCGGTCTTCGAACAATGCCGGAAATAGTGCCTGGTCTGATACCCTGGAGTTTTCAACGGCAGCACCGGTTCCGCAATTGGCCTCTCCTGAAGATGAGGTTACTTCCACTCCGGTAAATCCATTTCTAAGCTGGATCGAAATCCAAAGCGCCCAGCACTACGATCTTCAAATTGCCACCGATGATGCATTTACACAACTGGTGACCGATACCGCCGCTATCACAGATACCTCATTTGTGCCGGGCGGACTGAATTATGGAAACAATTACTTTTGGCGAGTCCGGTCTGAAGTTAATGACTTTAAGAGTGACTGGTCGGCCGCGTTTTCATTTACGGTGAAGGCCAGTCCGCCTGCATTTCCACAGTTGGTTAGTCCTGACAGCGGTGCAGTGAATGTAGGTTTGAATCCTGACCTGGTGTGGGAAGCTCCGGCCAACGCCAGCACCTACGACGTGCAAGTGGCCTTGAATGGCAGCTTTACAAACGAATTGATCGTTGATACAACCGGATTTGAACCGACCACCATAAGCCTGTCTGAGCTGGAAAATGGAACAGACTATTTCTGGCGTGTACGCGCTATCAACACAGAGGGAACTACGGGGCAATGGTCGGAAGTCAGTGCTTTCGCTACTTTGCCACTGGGACCGGCGCTGGTTAGCTTGGTTTCTCCGGCAGATTCAGTAGTGGATGTGTCTCTTCCGGTTCAGTTTGATTGGCAGGCCGCTGATCGCGCAACCCGATATGAGCTCCAGTATTCTGAAGATGCAAGCTTCACGTTTACATCCGATACCACGTTATCAGGAACAGAGCTTTCATTAAGCGACCTCTCCTCAGGAACGGGATATTTCTGGAGAGTACGAGCCGAAAACAGCGGCGGGATTTCTGCGTGGAGTGAAGTCCGGTTCGTTGATATTGGGATTAACGGAGCAGCTGGTCCTGAGTTACTTTCTCCGGCGGATGCATTCTCCGGAATTGAAAGCGAAACGAATTTGGAATGGGCCTCCACGGCAGGATCAGATCATTATGAGGTGCAGGTTTCAGCCTCTGATGAGTTCGATAGCTTCCATATGGATACATCGAATGTAGAGGCCAATGAGTTGAGTATTTCCAGCCTGGAAATAAACAGCACCTATTATTGGAGAGTTCGCGGGCACGATACCAACGGCTCTACCGATTGGTCTGTGTCATATTCCTTCAGTACACAAACGGAAACGCCGGGAGCAGTACTGACCCATCAGCCCGCCGATAGTGTGACCAATGCTGAACGAACCATATCTTTTAGCTGGTATCCTGTTGAGAATGCGGATATCTACCAGTTTAAGCTCTCTGAACAAAAAGACTTCAGTATTTCTATCGACAGCAGTAATATTTCGGATACCACCCTCACTATAAGCGGACTGCCTTACGATACCGACCATTACTGGAAAGTCCGCGCGGTGAACGAAGCGGGGGAAGGGGAATGGAGCGCTGTTTCCTATTTCAAAACAACCATCCCTCTTCCGGGCGCACCGGAACTTGTTAGTCCTGAAAACGAAGATGAGTCCCGGCTGCCCCTACGTTTTGGATGGAATGAAACCAATTTCACTGAAAGCTATGATCTTCAGGTTTCCACAGCCGATGATTTCGAAAGTCCGGTTATTGATACCAGTGGGGTAGAAAGCCTGACGCTGGAAACAAATATCCTCGAGGAAGCAACCACCTATTACTGGCGTGTTCGCGGGGTGAACCGAATTGGAAACGGGACTTGGTCAGAAGTAATGAGCTTCACAACAGAAGCACTGACTTCTATCGAAGATGAATTTGTGCCGGATGAATTTGCCCTGCATCAGAACTATCCGAATCCATTTAATCCCACTACCAACATTCAGTATGATGTGAAGCAAGCGGGTGAAGTACGGATCCGGATCTATGATATTACCGGCCGGCATATTCAGACGCTGGTAAACGAACGCAAAAACGCAGGCCGATATCGTGTCACTTTCGATGCAGGCAGCCTCGCCAGCGGTATCTACCTGATGCGTATGGAATCCGGCTCCTTCCTGCAGATCAAAAAAATGACGCTGATAAAGTAGAAGCTGTCATCGGTTAGGCTGCAGCTTTTAGCTTTGGATATGAAGAAAGTGTTATTCAATATCCAACACCCAATATCCATCACGGAATGTCCAAGTGAAAACCTGGATATTGGTTATTCCGTGTTGGCTATTGAATATTCAACACACTTACAAACGATTGGGATGTTGGCATTAGAGAACTTTCTCATATCGGGAAGGGATCAGGCAGAGATAAACGTAGCAGGTTCCGAATATTAGTCCAAAAGCCCCGCTCATTCCGCTAGAAGGCGCACAAAATTTGCTCAATTCGTACACAGGCATTCTATTAAAAATCATTAAATAAATATGCCGGTGAGATATACAGAAGGGAAAAATCCTGCTCACCTGGACAGATATTTAATTGAGAGTAAAGAATTTAGCAGTAGGTAAAACAGGGGTAAATTCTCCGCAAAAATGAGCAAGCCATTAGTGATCTGCTTTCGGAATTCTGTTGAAAAAATAAATTTATTTCCCTAAAATGTAAGCGCTTTCATTTATGAGTTGAATTTACAATGACAAGCACATCTTAGTTAGCTGGAATAAATATTTAACGGAAGGACAAAACAATGAAAAAAACGATACGATTATTAACGGGTACACTCAGCGTCTTGTTGTTAGGCTCGATGACGGTTTTGGGGCAGATAAATAATTCTGATGGTTTGAGAATGCCAGGAGATTGGAATGGATTTAGCAATTCAAATGGAATGGGTGGTGATTTCGATTTAACCAACATAGAATCCGGTAATGAAAGATGGATAACTACATTTCAATTTACAGGCACTACAGGTAGTCAAAACTTCAAATTTGCAAGTACTAGTTTTGGTAACGATTGGGGAAATCAATGGGCTGAAACAGCTTTTACGTCAACTGATGCTTTTTTTAATGTAACGTATACAACTGATGGAGGAAGTGCCAACAACACAATTAGTTTAACTAATAGTAATTGGTATACAGTTGTATTTGATGATAATGGATATGCCAATACAAATGTTATCTTCATGGAAACTTCTTCTGAGCCGGTCACTGTTGATAATATTACGCAAAGTCCTACTTCAGGTAATGTAGATTTAAATGAAGCAGTAACAGTAACGGTAACCACAAGTTCAGAACCTTCTGCTGAAGAAAACATTTATGTAAGATATTCGGAGGATGCTACTTTTTCATCTTCTTCCCTTTCGGAAGTTACTTTTAGCAGTACTACTGGAACTGCAACTATACCGGCAAAATCCAGCGCTACTACAATTTATTACTATGTGTTCTCAACTACTCTGGATAATCCATCTTCGGATTATGACTTGGTTACAATTAACCTAAATAACAATAGTGGAAATAACTATTCTTATGCGGTTTCTGACTATGTAACTACTACCCAATCTGGAGATTGGTCAGCAACAAATACTTGGGCATCTGGAAGCGTTCCTGCTAGTGGTAATGCGGTAAGAATTGAGCATGATGTGAATCTAAATCAAGATGCTACTGTATCTGATTTTGCAATTTCTTCTGGCGCAACTTTTACTGCTAGTGATGGAAGTAGTGCATACACGCTAACGATAGCTGATGGCGGATCCATAACTAATGATGGGGTTTTTGCATCTTCGGATGGTAAGGTAAACTTTGCAGGTTCTGGGATGATAACTGGGACAATATCTTTTAATGATGTTGATTTATCCAGTGGTGGTGTAAATTTTGGAAGTAATTCAACCTTAACGGGCAGTTTTAGATTGTTCTCTGGAGCTAGTGTTAATACCAATCCACCGACCTATGATACAGGCTCAACTCTTGTTTACGAAACTGGAGGAGAATATGGAGTCAACAATGAATGGCCAACAGTTGAAGCGGATGCTCCTGAAAATGTTAGAATAGTAAATAGTGACGTAAATTTTGGGAGTAGTGGAGCTGGACGCTATATCAATGAAAGCTTAACTATCGAAGAAAATGGTTCATTAGCACTTTCTACATCATCTGGCGGGGACCTTTATCTTAAGGGTAATTGGTCAAATGCGGGTACCTTTACAGCGAATAACCGAGCCGTATTCTTTGTCGGAACAGGAAATCAGGAAGTAGTAAATACTGGAGGAAGTGCACTTATAGAGATTCCCTATGTAATTATAAATAAAGGGAACCCTAGTGATGAGATTAGATTAAATGCAAACATGGAGATCGCCAATAGTCTTCAAATTGATCAAGGCACTTTAGTTACAAATAATGGTCTGACAGTTAATTCAGGCGCTTCATTTACAAACTCCGGTACAATTACGGGAACCTTTACTTTCCAAAGAGAGCTAACAGGATCAGCTGGATATAGATTGCTTTCAGTTCCATTTAGTAGTATAACCTACGATTCATTTTTAGATCCAATTTGGACACAGGGACAATCTGATTCTGAAGCTAATGGCGGAGATACAAATGAGGGCGATTCTAACGTATTTACTTGGGATAAAACCTCCACGGATGACGCCAATACAAATTGGAGTGGTGTTACGGATCTAAGTGGTACCATAAATGCAGGAAACGGATTCTTGGTATATGTATATGAAGATGATAATTACTCAGATCCTGACGGCATAGTATGGCCTAAAACCCTAAGTGTCACCGGCAATGAGAATTCTGTAGATACATCGCCTGATCTAAATACTAATGTAGATGGATTCACCTTGGTAGGAAATCCTTTCGCATCCACGATCGATTTTGATAATGTTGAGAAAACGGATTTAACGAATGTAGCCTATGTTTGGGATCCTGGGACTTCTCAATGGTTGACATATCCTCAACAAACAGGCCTTGGAGATCTTACGGATGGGTTAATTTCTCCTTTTCAAGGATTCTTTGTTCAAAATAATGATCCAGCTCCTGCTCCTGCCATTACATTTGATGCAGATTCAAAAGTAACAGGCGGCGATTTTAAGGGCAAAGCACAGAATGAACAAAAAACATTTGTCCGCTTAGCGTTGAATGGAAATGACCTTTCAAATTCTATGTGGCTACAGCTTAGCGAGAATGGTTCTACTCAAGAACAAGTTGCTGGTGATGCTTTAGAGTTTGAAGCACTGAGTGCAAATTTCGCAAAATTGGCTCTGCAAAAAGAAAACACTCTTTTTGATATAGCGCACCTGCCATTCACAGAAAGTAGTTTTGAGCTACCACTTGCTATCGACGCTTCTGCGGCTGGAACGTATACGCTTTCTGCAACAGATTTTCAGATCCCTGAATCACACGAACTGCTTTTTCATGATTACGAGACCGGCGCTTCAGAGGTGATCAACGAAAACTTTAGCTATGAAATAGAAATTGACGCTAAATCAGAAAAAGCACAAAATGTGCCTCCTTTACAAAGATTGAAGGAAGTTCCAATGCTTGCTAAGTCAACAAATAGCAATCAGTACGGAATAACGGTACGCTCAAAAACTTCTGTAAGTAACGAGCCCGTTAACAATCCACAAGCCTTCACCCTCGAGCAAAATTATCCAAATCCGTTCAACCCGACCACCAGTATCCAATACAGCGTAGCGAAGGCAGGGGATGTGCAACTGAGTATTTACAATGTAATGGGACAGCAGGTGGAGACGCTGGTCAGCGGGAACAAGTCAGCGGGAAGCTACCGCGTGAGCTGGAATGCCGCCAACATGGCCAGTGGGATCTACTACTACCGCCTGCAGGCCGGCAACGAGGTTATCACCCGTCAAATGACACTTATCAAATAAATTCAAAATGAAAAATGAAAGATTAAAAATGGGCAAGTAGATCACGTTTAGAACAAGAGCCCATTTTTAATTTTGAATTTTAAATTCTTAATTCAGAATATGATGAAAACACTGATATACATTTCTCTCGCTATTGCTTTTGCACTGTTACTTACAACCGTTCTCATGGCTCAGCCACCGGGCTTGCCGGCTACTCCGGATCAGGCGCCTATTGATGGCGGACTTAGTCTGCTTGCCGCTGCCGGCGGTGGATATGCCCTGAAGAAACTGCGGGACCGCAAGAAAGCAGACGAACAGCAGCTGTAGGAATATCCAACACCCAATACCCATCACGGAATAACCAAGTAGAAAACCTGGATATTGAATATTCCGTGTTGGTTATTGGATATTTCCCTTTCTCATATTTCGCTTCGCTGTATCAATACTGGTAAAGAAAATAGATATCAATTCATCGCATTCCCTAAGCGCCAGATCTGCTTTTTGATCTTCTAGTAAAGGCTTTTCTTTGATAATGGTCAAAGCAATGAACGATTCTCGAAGTTCTTTTAATCCGATCTTCATTTTGTGAACAAAATCTTTTCTTGATTCTGCTGCTTGTGCTTCTCCGTAATGAAAAGCCGGTGCGGTTCCGGATCGTACCAACTGATTCTTAAAGTGTCTTCCGGTATAGTTTTTGGGAAGCATTTCTACGACTTCCATGATCAGAATGGCGAATTTTATGAGACGGTTTTGGAGATCATATTTTTGATTCTTCATTTTTCCTTTTTTAAACATTTATAAAATATCCAACACCCAATATCCATCACGGAATAACCAAGTGATGCCCCTTGGATATTGAATATTCATGATTGGTTATTGGCTATTCAAAACAACCCTTCACTTCTCAAGCTCACAAAATTATAACCGGCTATGATTACGTGGTCATCTACAGGGATGCCGAATAATTTTCCACACTCGGCGATGCGTTTGGTAAGCTGGATGTCGGCGGTGGAGGCTTTGTTATGTCCCGATGGATGGTTGTGGATGAGGATGATGGAATTAGCTTCGTTTAATACGGCCTGGCGCATCACTTCTGCAGAATCAACGATAGTTGCCGTTTTTCCTCCGCTGCTGATCTTGGAAAAGCCGGTCAGCTTTTTGGTGTTATCGAGGAAACCGACGATAAAGGTTTCTTTGGTTAGGTGACGGAGTTTGGGTGCGAAATAAGCGTTTACATCTTCCGGACTTGTGATCTGAATTTCTTCGCCCAGTGCTGCTACCTGTAATCGCCTGGCGAGCTCAAATGCGGCCTCCAGCGTGATGGCCTTCACCTTGGCGATACCTGGTATCACCTTTAGCGATTGCCAGTCTTTACGGACCAGATTGTGCAATCCGCCAAACTGATCGAGCAGTGCTTTGGCGGTATCGATCACATTCATTTTTTTGGTGCCGGTACGGATCAGGATGGCGAGGAGTTCGGAATCGGAGAGGGAGTCGGCTCCGTAATTCATCAGTTTCTCGCGAGGCTGCTCGTCGGGGAGCATCTCCTTGACGGTGCGCTTGTGGAAGTTTTCTACAGAGAATGATTCTTTATGGCTCATGATAACTAAGGTTTGTTTTGCTTTCTTAGTTAGAGCGATGAAAAAGAAATTCCTTACAGAATTTTTTTCGTTAATGGTGTAACGGTTACTCGTTGTTGGTAAAAAAAGCCGATTTCCCATTAACGAATAACCATTAACCATCCTCCGAATACTCCAGAATATCCCCTGGCTGGCAGTCGAGAGCTTCGCAAATGGCTTCCAGAGTAGAGAAGCGAATAGCTTTGGCTTTGCCCGTTTTCAGGATAGATAAGTTGGACATGGTGATCCCGACCTCTTCCGAAAGCTCGGTGAGGCTCATCTTGCGCTTGGCAAGCATCACATCAAGATTAACAATAATAGCCATGGTTACACCGTCAGGTCTTGTTCGTTCTGCATGGGAATAGCTCTTTGGAGAAATACGATCACAAAAAAGAGAATGCCGAGCCCTATTAGCGGTTCCGGAGCAATGCCACTCGTGAGCGGTTCACCTAAATTATATTCAGCGTTTAGAAAGTGGATTATACGTCCATACAAGATCGGATATGCGATAAAACCTGCAAAGATCAAAAAGTATAATCCCAACACCCACCGATAAACCTCTCTTGTGAAAAGCTTTTGCTGTTGTTTAAAGTTGGTGACAGAGATGCCGATCAAAAAACCTATGAATAAAAGCCAGCCCAGAAATTGCAAAGCGATCTGAAGATGGAATTGTGTTTTCCAAAAATCGAGATGAGAAGCTTTTACCATAAACGAAGGATGACTGAGCAGCCCCAGCGTTTTTGTATAATCCAGGGCTGACGAAAGTATATCGGAGGCCCGGGCATTTGCAGGTCGGTAGGATAGATCGGTTACAGAAACATAGGTGTAAACGGTACCATCAAGATTGATCTTTGTGAGGTGCAGCGGATCTAAGGAATACGTAGCCACTTCGCCGGCTTCAATGTCATCAGCCTGAAATGTAGCGTTAAATTCATTCAGCTCACCTACTCCTATCCAAATGAAAATAATTGGAAACAGGCACAGGATGAACACCATCATTTTCTGAAAACGTTCTTTGGGGATAAAGTCCTTTTGCAGATCCATAGTTACACCGTCAGTTTTAATTCCTGATACATATCGTGGCCTTTTTCGAAGACAGCGGCCAGGGCAAAAAGTAAAAGGCCGTACACGAAACTTCCCGGTTCAAAATTGAGGCTTACCGAGATCTCGTTGGCAACCAGCATTTCATCAATGGGGACCACAAAAAGCTGGTATATAAGCCATTCAAAGGGTTTGAAAACGATGATCAGTCCGGCAATGATCTTAAGACGTTTGATGTTCTTTTGGGTAAAGACCTTGTCATTCCAGGCCGACTTCAGGATCATTCGCAGCTGATAAAACCCGAATAGGAATAGAGCCAATCCAATTATAAATGAGGCGATCAATCCTGCGTATAAAGTGCGGTGGTTATTCATGATATACTCAGCCTTCAGGGAGGCCGTTGCGGAATCGATCGAGATCATGGAGGAATCAATGGCGGTTTGAAGTGTGAGTTGGTCGGCATCAATAGGAATGCTGATGTCAAGGGCGCCCAAGAGGTTTCCAAGGCCGTGAATTCTAAAGGTATCAGCAATTAAAAGAACCGAAAGCACACACAAGGCATACCAGAAGAAGTTGATAATGACATACGAATAATAAACCGAGTTTCCGTCTTTGAGAGATCTCATGTTACACCGTCAGTTTTTGTTCTTCGTAGATGCGGGTACCTTCCTTAAATACATAGCCTAGTACGATGATGAAAATACCTTCTAACATGTAATCTCTAAAGGGACTAATTCCGGTGATTTCGAAACCGTGTTGAATTTGTAAGCTTTCCAAAAGAGGGAACGGCATGTACATTATTAGGATGTTTAAAGCCGAAGAGAGAAATAATGTCCACCCAATTATGTAAAGATATTTAGGATTCTTTGAATTAAATGGGTCTCCCTCTGCAACCAGCCGCAAGAATTTTGATAGCAGATAAAGTGAAATGAGGAGAATAAGGTATTTATATAATTCTAAACCATAATAATAAAAGAAGACCGCAGCGTTTTCTTCAAAAGAACCTGATATCCCAGCCGATGCTCGTGCGGTACTGTAAATGTTAACATTTAAGGGATCCTTTACTTCAGTTGCAGTTTCAAGATTGTTAATGTCCATGATTATTGAAACATCATGAATAAAGAAAGTATCATCTTCCTGAAAAAAACTAATTGAGGTGTTGACTAACATGAGGCAGGCATTGAAAAGGAATAACCAAAATCCAATCTGGCACAAATAGTACAAAAAATAAGCAAACGACCAATCTTTTCTGAGTTCCATGGTTTTAAAGTGAATTTGACTTCCCTCATAAGAAAATGAATAGAATGCCGAAAAGCAACATATATTTATTGATAAACAATAAATAGTTGCCGAATAAAGAAATAAAGGTGGGTTTAAGAAGTTGTTTTACTGACAGTTAAATCAAATACGAAAAGGCAAGGCAGCAAGAATGAGGCTGAGCCTCAGCTGCTGAGCAACGGAACCAGGTGGAAGAGATGAATAGGCAGGCAAAAGTAAATCGACTCTCCAGAGTCGAGAGTGGCTATTGTTTGTTTTACTCAAGTCTGAAGACTTGTTATGCTATCACTTTTCAGTCACCGCTTCGCTTAAGACTGAAAATATCTCAATGAGTTAAGTAAGGGACAAGTCATCTCACGGCGAATGCCTGAGATCTGATTGGTAACCAAAGTCTAACCAAGTGCTCAATGGCAAGATTTAGATTCCCGCCTCCGCGGGAATGACTTTGAGAGAGAATTTCCAACAAGGAACATCCCACACGGAATAACCAAGTTCTTTCACATCAAAGTTGGATGTTCCTTGTTCGGTGTTCTACTCCGTTCCGCCCATAAGTGGTTCGTTAAAGGCACGGATGCTGGAATTTGGCAGTCCTTCTGGATAATTATCCTTCACCATTTGAAGGGCATCGATCACCATTTTAAGGTGCATTTCTTTTGAGTTCTGGTAGAACGATTGCGCAGCTCCGGAAAGTTTGGGTTTCCCGTGCAGCGGTTTATCACTTACACAAAGCAGTGTGGCATGCGGAATACGATATCGGAAGCCATTAGTAGCTACGGTGGATGATTCCATATCAACGGCCACGCTTCGGCTCATGTGAATTTCCTCGACCGTCCGGGCTTTTGAAAATTCCCAGTTTCGATTTGCTGTGGTGTACACAGTTCCGATCCTGTGATTCATATCATTCTGATCAAGCACTTCCTGCATATAGCGATTCAGGATGTAATTAGGAGAAACGGGAATGCCGATAGGGAAGAGATCGTCTAACACCTGGTCGGCACGATAGTAGCCGTTGGCCAGTACAAAATCCCCGATATTCTGGTGGTTTCGAAGTCCGCCGCAGTGACCCACCATTACCATGGCATCGGGGCGAAGTACGCCCACATGGTCGGTTATGGTTTTGGCGTTAGAAGGTCCCACACCAATATTGACCAAAGTAAGACCGGAATTGTTTTCCATTTTGTGATGATAGGCCGGCATCTGAGCACCTTCGCGCACCGGTTTCTCACAATCGGGGAACATTTCGAGGAAAACTTCCACGTGCATGTCGTAGTTGGTGAACAGGATGTATCGCTGAAAATCCTCGGGCTTGGTGCCGGTATAATGCTGCAGGCGATCCAGGGAAATATCGATACGTTCGGCGCGGAACAGGAATAATTTTTTTTGGGTGATGTTCCAGTCGTTTTCATCCAGGTTATCGAATAAAAGGGGATCGTGTAGCGGCAGTACATCACGGGAAGGCTTTATGAACACCGTAGCATCATTTTCCACCAGCCGCTCAATTTCACGTTTCAGGTACCAGCGGTAAGCAGCCGGTTGCGCAAGTTCGCCATCGATCACGGGATTATGTTTACTCCACGTGCGCTCAACGATCATTTTTGGATACTTTCCGGAAGCATAAATTTCCTCCATCAGGTCCAACGCTTTATCGATAGCTTTTTTAAGTTCTGCTTCCGAAGAAAACTGATCTTTAACTAATTTGAGCGTTTCTGACATCTATGAGTAACCGTGAATTTGAATTTTCGATTGAACCGTGGATCACCACGAATGAAGAGCTTAAATATACGACGAATATCTTCAAACTTTTAAGCCGGAATATGAAGTTGAAGTCGGAAGATAAAGAAGCCGAATTCTCCATTATTGATGCTCCCGAATGGATGAATGTGATTCCGCTTACGCCAGAGAACGAGGTAGTGCTGGTGGAGCAGTATCGTTATGGGATCGAGAAACCCACGCTGGAGCTTCCCGGGGGCATGGTTGATCCCGGAGAAACCCACGATCAAACCGCCAGGCGCGAACTGCTGGAGGAGACAGGATTCACCGGAGATGACTGGCATTACCTGGGGAAAGTGAGCTCAAATCCTGCTTTTTTGACGAATTTCACCCATCTGCATGTGGTGAAAAACTGCCACAAAGTTCAGGAGCAAGAGCTGGATGGCAATGAGCGTATCAATGTACATGTGCTGCCCCTGGATGAGTTTTTGGAGATGGTGCATAATGGGGCGGTTCATCATTCGCTTGTTGTGGCGGCCGTTGCAAAATTTTTACTGTGGCGAACGTAAATCGACTCTCCAGAGTCGATAGTATGGTTTTGTGAATTTCACTCAAGTCTGAAGACTTGTTTTGCTATTACTTTTCAGTCACCGCTTCGCTCAAGACTGAAAAGATCCATGCCTTGGCTATAAGATTAAGGATTAATCTATGAGGCTTTTAAGTACACAAGCTGTAGTTAAAGTGCGACTACGGTAGGGGTCGTTAAATCGTGGCCGTATAAAGTTAACTGGCTCCCAGCTATAATCCTTTTGGCGACATGAAAGGATGAATGCTTTTGCTTTCGAGATTTGCAATTTTGCTTTTTCAGGTTTGATCAACTTTAAACTTTGTAGTGCAAACGATGTATTTAAAGCATCTGAATCTAAACCATTCATTCCCCAGCCTCCATCAGTATTTTGAGTCTTTAAGATATAGTTAAAGGCATTCTGGATAGGTTTTTCATTTACACTATTATTCGTTGAGTTGAGCATTCGGGCACAGATGTACGTTCCATAATAATTTCCATAGTACCAGCGGCTTTTCCAGTAACCTTCAGGAGCTTGTGCATTTATCAGATAGTCAGTTTGCTGATTGATGGTTTTCTTGTATTTGAAAGGATCTATAAGGTATAGAGCATATAAAAAGTTGGCTACTACTTCTACATCTGGACCTTCCCCCCATTTAGTTTGGTTAAAATAGTGCTGTCGCTCCTGATATTCATTCCTCTTATCTCTAGGTATTATCCAGGTTTTGAGCCCGCCTCCTTTCACTAAACAATGTTCAATCGCAAAGTTGATAGGCTTCATTCCATACTTTTCTAAAAAATCAAACCTGCGGCTTTTTATCAGTAATTGAGCAATCTGACCTAGATCATCAATGTCAGCAGCAATCTCGGGAACGGATGGAAAGTAGCTCCAACCGCCAATGGCATCATAATTTCTTTGCTTTACGAGATAGTTGATTTCTTTGTCAATTATTTTACTAAGGTTGACAGGATATCTTGTATGGATATCATAAAATAAATCCGCTAATATTGCTCTTTGAAAAGAATCCCCAATATGAATTTCATTGTTATTAGCAAACCCTTCCAAGTTACTAAGGTACATAATATGTTTCAGATCGGTATATCCACTTTCACATTCATTCAAAAGATAGGCTATCGAGGGAGAAAGATTGTATTTGCCTAATGTTATTTTCGGGATTTTAATAGGTATTTCCGATATTAAAGAGTTTGCTTCTTTCCGTATGTTTGCCTTGGTTCGTAAAACAAGATTATACCCTCTAATTGTGTCAATACGGTGAGCATTTTTGGTGTAAAGCTTTTTTAGATGTTCCTTCCAGAGAACTGCTTGTGCTTTTTCAGCGTGTCTTAAAGCTTTTGCAAAAAAGGTATTAGCTTTTTTATAATAATGAATTGCTAGATTAGAAGAATAGAGGTGTTTTTTTAACTGTTCATGGTTCAAGTTTTTTGTGTCAACTCCATTGTCTGCCAATAAATCAAATAAGTGTCTCAGTACCCAGTTAAACTGCTTTTGGTCCCTATCTATTGTTATATCTTGTATATCATCAATAAGTTGGTTTGCAATAGAAAAATTACGGTGGGCTAATAATAGGTTTTTGTAGCTTCCAGCATTTTTTTTATCTGATAATAAGTGAAGAGCATCTATTGCAACTTTGCCAAGTTCACTTTTAAAATCAGCGAGGTCAAAATAATCAGTTTCCTTGTTGATATTACCTGAACCTTCTAAGCTGAAGGCTTCAAAATATTTCATCTTTCTCATATTCCAGTATTCCCAAANTTCAGTGCCGGGTTTAAACAGTCCACACAGAAGTTTGACCGTCTCTTCTTGGCAAATATTGACCAGCGCCATATTGCCAAGACCAAGTTTTTTATCTTCGGCATCGTACCCACCATCAAGATTTATCAGAGATAAGAAATACAAAAAACCGGCAATGCTCAGACGTTTCAACGGTTCGTTATCCGGAAGATCAAAAGCCTCTGAGAACAATCGCGGATAAAAAAGGTAGAATTCATAATCCCCGGAAAAAATCTGCTCATCCAGCAAATGTTCCTTTATCAAATGGTTAATATGAAGTGATTCAATGTACTCAGAATAGCAGTTTTTATATGTGTCGACAATCTCTTCCATAGTTCATTCATAAACGGTGAGATAAATTCCAGGACTATAGCTTTTTTTAATCTCCCAGTCTGCTTCACTTGACATTTTATATATCAGCCAGTCGGTGGTGAAGGGTTTCAGTATATCCAATGAAATAAGGAAACAATTCCCTTCATCTTCGCACTCCCCTTTCCTGGTTACCGGTTGTAAGGTCACGGCTACATCCTCCTCAAACACCAGCTTATACTCTTCAAGATCTACATCTATCCAACCTGATTTCACTTTAACAGGTACTAAGATATCTTTGTTAAAAACATGGTCAAATGGCCGGTCTTCCCTGAAACTTCTGAAATGAACTCTCACCAACACCTCTTCAAACCCATTATTAGCTATATGAAAATGCAAGCTTTGCACATAAGTTGGCTTGCTGGCTGCTTTGATGCGAATACCCCGCTCGCCACCTAGAATATATTTATTCCATCCAGTTACTATTCTTTTAGAAGTGGTCTTATTCCCCTTTTCTTTTTTTCTGAGCCGCGATTTAGAAATATATATGTCGTCTAGTTCCAATCTTTCCGGGGTTAAAGTAATTCGGTTATGCCCTTCTGAGAACTCTTTTACGGCCATCACTTTTGGTTTATATCCTATGATGGAAAACCGGACCTGTGCATCGGCAGGTTGATTCCGAAGCGACAGTGCAAAATAGCCCGTTTCATCCGAAACAGTTCCTATTGTGGTCCCCTTGATACCAATATTAACATATCCAAGAGGCTGGCCTGTAACCTCATCAAATACATGACCTTTAAGGGGATCGAGTGGCAGAAGAATAGATTGTACGAGTAATAACAGTTGTAAGAAGATCATAATATTTTGTCAGTGGTATAGCGACGAATTCTGACACTTATCTTAATGAGAATGTAGAAGGACAACAGGATAAAGGCTAACTGCACTAACACGGAGCCAAGCAGATCAAAGTTGAATGGAGTTCCAGTTTTATAACTGCTAAAAAGTAACTGTAGGTCATCTGGAACGGTTTTTCCGAAATTGTAAAGAAAAACTGGCATGCGATACAGGATATAGTATCCGAAAAAAAGGTTCGATAGTATCACATAGCCGATGAATACATATTTTTCCCTGTTGTTTATTTTGAACAGGTACGGAGTTTTGGTTATTGCCTGCCCGCGTAGTTTTTTCATAATATAGCTGATTGCTTCATTTGTTCGCTGACGCAGGTTGGCGATACCTAGCAGATCGGTGACTACCCAGTATCCATCAAACCGGAAAAAGGGATTTAGATCAAATAAAAAGGACAAATTAATGGCAAATACTACATATTTGAGTTTGGCATCCCCTGTAATGCTCCATGCTAGTATGACCGGTAGCAGAAACACCAGTTGGAAATAAATACCGGCCAGATCAACTACTACTCTTTGCCCTCTTTTCAGTTTCCAAATATTTGAAACATCCGCATAAAAAACTGGAAAGTGTAAATACAACCCCACTCCAATATGTCCGTGTGTTATTCCATAATACCGGCATGCTGAGGCGTGTCCTAACTCGTGAAAAATGATAGAAAGAAAAAAGAGTACTCCTGCAAATAAGAAAGAGGTGAAACTGAAGGTATTTCCACCTACAGTCCAAGCATCAGTTGCATAAATAAATAGATAGCCCTGTCCAATTAAAATACAAGCTGTTACCACTGCAACAACCTCAGGTTTAAACAAATGGCTTAGCAAGTTTGTAAGGGGACGAAGTGTTTTATCTGATATAAAGTCTTTTTTAAGCCAGATATAAGAATTCACCTTCTTCCCGTTCGCTTCTAAAATTGGATTGATGTAAGTGTCAATCAACTCTTCAATTTTCGAAGGCGAGAATTTTTCCCCCTTTTTTTGCGACAATTTTTGCGAGATTTCCTCAATGGATTTTTTGGCCTTAAGCATCTTAACCAATTCAGCCACCGGTTGGCTTACCTCAAAGTGTCTGTCGTCACAGGTAATGATATACATCTGTCGCTTACTAGATGAGGACAGCGGTTGAATGTGTAATCGTTGTATATCTATTAACTCTACCATGTAAATAATTTAGCTCATTCATTTTAAGAGAACAGCTATTACATTCATAATGAACATTGGATGCGGAAAGTATTGTTATCAATGTGAATAGTACTGTTATTAATTAAAGATTAAGAGCCTTTGAATAAGCTGAAATCGCTCATGCATAATCCAAAGGCTCATTAAAAGTATTGTTGATGTAGACTGTTACAACTCAATTTGCTCTGGTATCTCTACATCAAAATCACTGCAATTTGCGCCGCAAATCCACGGTTTGGTTTCCAACCGTTGCTCAAGCTCCTGGATAGAAAACTCATCAAAGATATCTTCATTCAGAGGCATCAATTCAACTTGATCTGTTTTTTTTAGTTTGTTCATACGTTATGATTTTTTAGGTTTTAGTTTAAGATTACAATAAATGTCAGGTAACAGCAGTCTTATCCATGAATGATTTATAGACATCGCTTGTAATTTTTTGGAAGGTTCCAGGATATCCGTCACAATAGGAAGAATTATATCCTCTGCCTTCTCTTAGTGCATGGGCTTGACACCCTCCCCCACAGAAGAAAGCATATTTGCAACGACTGCATGCCGGTGATGTGCTGATATTTCGGCCATACCAGTGTTGCAACTTCTCTTTGTATAATTCTAGTCCATCCCGATAATTACCTACAATATGTTGGTCCATACCAACCAGTTCCCAGCAGGTATATAAGTCACCATAAGGATCAAAAATCATCATTCCAGTTTGGGCTGAACAAAAGGTAGCCTTGAATTCCACCAGCCCGCGGTTCTCTAAAGCTTTCTGTATTTTTTGGCGGATACCGAAATCCTGACACGAAATCACTTCCATATCCGGGTCATGGGCAATCATATCGAAGTGTTTGCTTATATATTTACTTCTTGAAATAGTGTGTATGAAATCTTTCTGCCGGTGGATTTCTTCTTTATCATGATGGAACACAATCTCGTTGCTTTCACCATTAGTTCCTTCAAAGGTGGCTTGTTCTGCCTCAAAGTTGATGTATTGCTCGGTAGGATCAAAAGTAATTCTGGCTTCTTCCTCATTTTGCACAGATAACTTTCCCGTAGCACTCGGCTCTTCTTGGCGCGCCATCACCGCGTTACAGTTCATTTCACTTTCACCATGAATAAGTGCTGAGTAGACCCGGAATTTGCTGTAATTAAAAAAACCAAGTTTCTGAAAGTGTTCTCTTACTTTTTTTAATTTGTCAAAATTATGAAGATCAGTATTAATTCGGACTGTAATAGCAATATCTGCCTCCAAAGCCCAAGCAATGTTTTCCACTATTTTGTCGTACGATCGGCCGGTCTCAAAATGGGTTCGCCGGCTGTCATGGGTTTCACGATCTCCATCTACCGTAATTTGCAAATTGTTGATATAGCTTGGGTTAATGAGATCTTTAAAATGACCTAAATCGTAACCGTTGGTTATGGCTTTGAAATAGTATCCCTTTTTGGAACCCAGCTGTACAATGTACTCAACTATATCTTTGTTGGAAGCAAGAAGTGGTTCACCACCATATAAGGTAATTCGATTAGCATGTTCCATCCGGTTGGGTTCCAATTCCAACATTGCTTCATATGCTTGGTCGACAGCTTTCTTCGTAAATACTTTTTTTGACCAGCCTTTTCCATTTTGAGAAATGGCATTTTCAAAACAATAAGGACATCGAAAATTACAATCATATGCAACCAGAAACAGAAAAGCTTTTCGGGTGGCTTCGGCTCGGTGAATAATATTCGCCATTTCTCGAACTACCTTTTTCTCCTCCAAAGGCGACTTATCGGTTATATAACCTCTTTTAACTAGTAAGTCGAATGTGGCGTTTGAAAAAGGTAGGGTCTCATTTTTATAAATAACCCGGCTAGTTTGTAGAAAATTGACTACAGAAGCCGATGCTTGGTCTATTGCCCCATTATAGCCATGAACCAACAAGTAATTGTTGTTTTTATCATCAAGCTTTACGTAGATAGTATAAGAGGAAGTTCTGTACTTTTTCATACCCAAGACCTCGGCACCCTTTCTTTTTATACCTTTAGGAATTTGCTTTAAAGGCGTTTTTCAGTATTCATTTACATCACTATTAAATTGATTTGTAAGGTTAATTTCATTTCAAAATACCTTGCATTTTTCCTTGATTTTTCTACTTAATTTTTATTCCAGAGTTATATTGATTTTGTTATTTACGAAAAGCATGGTTTTATAGTAAAAGCAAACATATAATCTTGACGGTAGCGACGGCAGGTTCTATCGTGTATTATGAGATATCTAATTGATTAATAAACAATAAGAAAAATCTTGTTGTTGGTACTCTGAATGAGAGAAGTATTGTTATTCTGATTCAGATGCTGCTTCGTTACCACTTCCCTTTAACCATTTTCCAGGCGGGGAGCCAAATGCTTTATTGAATGCTCGGTTAAAAGAGGCATAGTTTGAAAAACCGACCTCAAACCCCACCTCACTAATGGACAGTCGGTGGTTTTCACATTTGAGCAGCAATTTTTTTGATAGTTGAAGTCGGTGTGTCAGTATATACTGTTTTACTCCAAATCCGACATAATATTTGAATTTACCCGAAAAGTTTTTATTAGAGATGTAACAATTCTTCAGTAGCCATTGAACGGTTAACTTTTGATCAAATAAATGATCGTGAATACCGATTAGTGCTTTTTGGACATCAGGAGGCCATTTAGGATTAGGCTTGGAGAGTTGTTTCTTGTATTCATCTATTAAACGTTGAATATACTTGTCTATTTGTCTCATCCTCTTCGCCTCGATAATTTTGCACCCAAAAAAATATGTTTGTAGACTGGTGTAGAAAAACAAAAAAAGGGCTTCTCTTTCTACTAAGAGGAATTAAACGCTAGCTTGTTACAGCTTAAGTTGATTATTAATAATTTTTAATAGTAGGCTCTTCATCCATTTAAAATCTAAATCATAATGCTCGATTAATTTAGAATAACTCAGGCATCACTATTTATCTGTTTCCTTTTTCTGATTATCTATTTGCTACACATATGTTGTTCTTGAAGTGAGGTGTTTTACTTTCTAACCGAATTGGAGCGTATGGAGTTATCTCCCTTAAAAACTGCCACAAAGTTCAGGAGCAAGAGCTGGATGGCAATGAGCGTATCAATGTACATGTGCTGCCCCTGGATGAGTTTTTGGAGATGGTGCATAAT
>NZQV01000027.1 GCA_002696035.1 Balneola sp.
CCACGCGTAAGCGAGAGTAGCTCAATTGGTAGAGCGTCACCCTTCCAAGGTGAATGTTGCCGGTTCGATTCCGGTCGCTCGCTCAATCACGCCGATATAGCTCAGGGGTAGAGCACTTCCATGGTAAGGAAGGGGTCGTCGGTTCAATTCCGACTATCGGCTCAGGTCCAAATTTTGAAACAATTTTAACAATACTAATTAAAGCAGCTTAATCATGGCAAAAGAGACCTTTGAACGGAATAAGCCACACGTGAACGTGGGCACGATTGGACACGTAGATCACGGTAAGACTACCCTGACGGCAGCTATTACGACTGTAATGGCGAAAACTTATGGTGGTGTAGCCAAGCAATTTGCAGACATTGACAATGCTCCGGAAGAGCGCGAGCGTGGTATTACCATTGCAACGGCGCATGTAGAGTATGAGACCAATGAGCGTCACTATGCCCACGTAGACTGCCCGGGTCACGCCGATTATGTGAAGAACATGGTTACCGGTGCTGCCCAGATGGACGGTGCTATTTTGGTAGTGGCTGCCACTGATGGTCCGATGCCACAGACCCGCGAGCACATTCTGCTTGCCCGTCAGGTTGGTGTACCACAGATTGTGGTATTCATGAATAAGACCGACCTGGTAGACGACGAAGAACTTATTGAGCTGGTAGAGCTGGAAGTGCGCGAGCTGCTCTCCTCCTACGAGTTTGACGGCGATGACATTCCTGTGATCCAGGGATCCGCCCTTGGCGCCCTTAACGGAGAAGCCGAGCACGAAGAAAGTATTGTAGAGCTGATGAAAGCGGTAGATGAGACGATTCCAACACCGGAGCGTGATGTAGACAAGCCGTTCCTGATGCCTGTGGAAGATATCTTCTCTATCACCGGTCGTGGAACCGTAGCCACCGGACGTATCGAGCGTGGTGTGGTGAAAGTAAACGATGAGATTGAGATCGTGGGGATCGTGGAAGACCCGATGAAATCAGTTGTAACCGGTATTGAGATGTTCCGCCGTATGCTCGACGAAGGGCAGGCTGGGGATAATGCCGGTATTCTGCTTCGCGGAATTAACAAAGAGCAGATCGAGCGCGGGATGGTGTTATGTAAGCCCGGCTCCATTACCCCGCATAAGCAGTTTGAGTGTGAGGTATACGTACTGAGTAAAGATGAGGGAGGGCGACACACGCCATTCTTCAAAGGCTACCGCCCACAGTTTTACTTCCGAACCACCGATGTGACCGGAGCATGTGAGCTTCCGGACGGCGTTGAGATGGTTATGCCTGGTGACAATGTGAAACTGGATGTTTCGCTCATTCAGCCGGTAGCGATGGAAGAAGGACTTCGATTTGCCATCCGTGAAGGTGGCCGCACAGTGGGTGCCGGAGTTGTAACTAAAATCTTAGACTAAGGATCTGATCGTGGCAACACAACAGAAAATCAGAATCAAATTAAAATCTTACGATCACAACCTGATTGATAAATCTGCAGAAAAGATTATCCAGACGGTGAAATCAACAGGCGCAGTTGTATCGGGACCGATACCACTGCCCACTCGTAAGAGTATCATAACGGTTAACAAGTCTGTATTTGTGGACAAGAAATCTCGCGAGCAGTTTGAATATCGCTCACACAAGCGTTTGATCGATATCCTCTCAACAGGTTCACAAACCGTAGATGCGTTAATGAAGCTGGAATTACCTTCCGGTGTTGACGTAGAAATTAAAGTATAAAAGGACCCGAACACGATGAGTGGTTTGATTGGAAAAAAAGTTGGTATGACAAGCGTGTTTGATAACAATGGTCGGAATGTTCCGGTTACTGTTATTGAAATTGAACCTTGTTCCATTACCCAGATTAAAACAGAAGAAACGGATGGCTATAACGCTGTTCAGCTTGCTGCTTTTGATCGAAAAGAAAAGAATGTAAGTAAAGCCGTAAATGGTCATTTCAAAAAAGCTGGTGTAGATCCAAAATTCCAGGTTGTTGAATTCAGAGATTTTCTTCCTGAAGGAATGGATGTTGGAGATGAACTAAATATCAACGATGTGTTTGCCGTTGGCGACACTGTTGATGTTGTAGGGATCTCTAAAGGACACGGATTTACTGGTGTTGTAAAACGCCATAATTTTTCCGGTGTTGGAGATGCCACACACGGTCAGCATAACCGAATGAGAGCTCCCGGAGCTATCGGTAATGCCTCTGATCCTTCTAAAGTTTTTAAAGGAATGCGAATGGCCGGACAATCCGGAAACGAACGGGTGAAGATCAAAAACCTGAACGTGGCAAAGATCCTTGAAGATTCCAACCTGATGTTGGTAACTGGGGCTGTTCCTGGCTCAAAAGGCGGATACGTAGAAATTCATAATAAAACGTCTGTTCTCAAATAATCATGAAAGTAGATATATATAAAATAGACGGAAGTAAAAGCAGTAAGACAGCTGAGCTAAGTGATAGCATTTTTGCTATAGAGCCAAACGAAGTTGTACTGTACGAAGACGTTCGGCGTCATTTGGCCAATAAGCGTCAAGGAACCGCTAAAACTAAAGAGCGTAGTGAAGTAACTGGTAGTACCAAAAAGATGTANCGNCAGAAAGGTACAGGTAATGCCCGTCGTGGTGATATTAAATCTCCACTGCTTCGTAAAGGTGGAACTGTATTTGGTCCCAAGCCACGAGACTATGGCTTCAAGATGAATAAGAAAACAAAACAACTGGCCCGTAAATCTGCGCTTTCATTGAAAGCTGCAAATGATGGTATCATTGTTGTTGAGGACTTTTCATATGAAGAGCCAAAAACTTCGAAAATAGCTGACATGCTTGAAGCATTGAAAGCAGATGGCAAAAAGGCTTTGATCCTGACTGCTGAGACTGAGACAAATGTTTATAAATCAGCTCGTAACATTCGTGGAGTACACGTTCTTGAATCGTACAAGCCAACTACTTATCAGATCATGAATGCAGATGTACTTGTGATATTGGAAAGCGGTGTTAAAGGGCTCGAGAATAGTATCGNATCTAAAAAAGAAGAGGCAGCAGCATGAGCGTAATTATTAAACCAGTTATAACTGAAAAGCTTAGCCGTCTTCAAGAAGAAAATAAGTATACCTTTGAAGTTGCTAAGAACGCAACTAAACCTGAGATAAAGAAAGCCGTTGAGTCTATTTATCCTGGTATAAAAGTGGCTAAAGTGAACACAGCTATTATGCCATCCAAACCAAAAGGACGCTACACCCGAAGTGGGTATCAGGGCGGACGCACTAAAGTTTGGAAAAAAGCCATTGTAACGATCAAAGAAGGCGAAATAGATTTCTTTGCTGAAATTTAAGAATTAGAGAATAATGCCTACTAAGAAATTAAAACCAATGACGCCGGGTACCAGACACAGAATCGCACCTGTGTTTGATGACATTACCACCGATAAACCATTGAAAAGTTTATTGGCCGGTAAAAAAACCACGGCTGGTAGAAATAGAAACGGAAGAATCACTTCTCGTCACAGAGGAGGTGGACACAAGCGTCGATACCGTATCATCGACTTTAAGCGCAACAAGCTTGAAGTACCTGCTGTAGTGCAAACTATCGAGTACGATCCAAACAGATCTGCACGTATTGCACTTATAGCATATGCTGATGGTGACCGACGATACATCCTGGCCCCGAATAAACTTCGGGTTGGTGATACCATCGTGTCTGGTGAAAATGCAACACCTGATTTAGGAAATGCACTCCCTATGATCAAGATGCCTCCAGGTACCTTTATTCATAACATTGAATTGAATCCAGGTCAAGGTGGAACTCTTTGCCGAAGTGCTGGAACCAGTGCTCAGTTATTAGGTAAACAAGGAAAATATGTAAGTATAAAACTTCCATCTGGTGAAGTTCGCTTGATCCTTGGCTCCTGCTATGCAACAGTTGGTTCTACTAGTAATCCTGACCACATGAATACGACGGTTGGTAAAGCCGGTCGTAGCCGTTGGAAAGGTCGCAGACCACAAACACGTGGTGTGGCCATGAACCCGGTTGATCACCCAATGGGTGGTGGTGAAGGAAAGGCTTCAGGTGGACATCCACGTTCACCTTGGGGACAATCAGCCAAAGGTAAGAAGACGAGAAACCGTAACAAGTTGTCTTCTAAGTACATCGTAAGAAGAAGAAAAACTAAGAAAAAATAAATAGTAACGTATGCCACGCTCACTGAAAAAAGGGCCTTTTGTTTACTACAAGTTGCAGCGCAAAATTGATGCAGCTCAAGAAAGTGGAAGTAAAAAAGTGATCAAAACCTGGTCACGTAGTTCCATGGTTACTCCTGATTTTATGGGGCTAACCCTTGCAGTACACAACGGTAAACAATTCATCCCTGTATTTATAACTGAAAACATGGTAGGCCATAAGTTAGGTGAATTTGCACCTACAAGAACATTTCGTGGCCACCCATTGAAGAAAGCAGCTAAATAATTTAACGGACATAAGAGATGGACACTCCAGCATTAGAAGCACGTGCTATACAAAAGCATTTAAGAAAATCACCTCGCAAGGTTCGCCTTGTAGTTGATGTAGTACGTGGTAAATCGGTAGAAGAAGCCCTTAAAACTCTCGAGTTTTTGAAGCAAGCTGCATCTGATGATGTGATAAAAGTGGTAAAATCAGCAGCTGCAAACCTGAGAGATAAGTTTCAGGAAGAGCGTTTTGATAACGAAGACATATACATTAAAGAAATTTATGTTGATGAAGGTGTTACGCTGAAAAGAATTCAGCCGGCTCCTATGGGACGTGCACACCGCATCAATAAGCGATCTAGCCACATCACAGTAAAAGTGGCCAAGCGTAATCAAGAAAGTGTAAATTAAACGAACAATACCTTGGGACAGAAAACAAATCCAACTGGTTTTAGATTAGGCATTATTCGCGGATGGGAATCCAACTGGTTTTCTGAAGAAAATCAGCCTTCTCTCATCATTGAAGATGAAAAACTTCGCGAGTATTTGCATACAAGACTTCGCAATGGCGGACTTTCAAATGTAATAATTGAACGTACCCCTAAGCGAATTCTACTTACGCTCAGAACAAGCCGCCCCGGTGTTATTATCGGTAAAGGTGGTGAGCAGATCGAATTGCTTAGAGAAGAGCTTAAGAAGATCACCAGTAAAGAAGTACAGATCAACGTAAGTGAAATTAAACGCCCAGAGCTTGATGCAAGCTTAGTTGCTCAAAATATTGCGCAACAGTTACAAGCACGTGTTTCATTCCGACGAGCAATGAAAACGGCTATTTCATCAGCTATGAGAATGGGCGCCAAGGGAATTAAAGTTCGTTGTGCAGGCCGATTAGGTGGAGCTGAAATGGCTCGTACCGAGCAGTACAAAGAAGGTCAGATTCCACTTCACACACTTCGCGCTGACATTGATTACGCACTGTCAACATCAAACACTATTTATGGTTCCATCGGAGTAACAGTTTGGATCTTTAAAGGTGAAATTATTGGTGATGTTGACCTGACACCTGGTACTCAGTCTGGCAGAGATTCAGACTCCAGAGGAAAAGGTGGTAGAGGCCGGGACGATAAAGGCAGAAGAAGTCGTCGTCGTAGCAGAAATAGAAATCGATCAAACTAAAATAGTTAATAAGAAACGATGTTAGAACCAAAACGAGTTCAGAGACGCCGTGTTCATCGCGACAAGCTGAAAGGAAATTCTCAGCGCGGCCACATTATTAACTTTGGTGATTTTGGACTGAAAGCACTTGAGCCAAAGTTCATTACATCACGGCAAATTGAGGCATGTCGTATCGCAATTGCACGTTCACTGCAACGAGACGGACAGACGTTCATTCGTATTTTTCCGGACCGTCCAATGACAAGTAAACCAGCTGAAACCCGAATGGGTAAAGGTAAAGGTGCTTTGGATCACTGGGTAGCTGTTGTAAAACCCGGGCGTATTTTATTTGAGATAGCCGGTGTTAATGAAGAGCGTGCTAAAGAAGCATTAAGAAGAGCTGCTCATAAACTTCCCATTAAAACTAAATTTATAGTCCGTAGAGACTACCAGGGAGGATAAGATGAAAGCACACGAATTAAGAGATTTGACACTTACTGAATTGAATGCTCGGTTAAAAGATGAGCAGGATGTACTACAAAATCTTCGGTTTTCTAAATCTGTAACAGGGCAATTAGAAAACCCTGCCAGATTGAAAAACCACCGAAGAGAGGTTGCTCGTTTAGAGACAATTATTAATGAAAAAAGTAGTGCTGAATAAGCAATAAGGAATTAATTATGGCACAAGTAGAAAGAGCCCAAAGAAGAGAACGAACTGGTCGTGTTGTAAGCAACAGCATGGATAAAAGTATCACAGTTGCCGTTGATCGTAAGGTAAAGCATTCCATTTATGGAAAATACATTACCAAGACTACTAAGTATATGGCTCATGATGAAAACAACGAAGCCAACGTAGGTGACACTGTTCATATCATGTCAACCCGACCACTTTCAAAGCGTAAATCATGGCGATTGGTTGATATCGTCGAAAAAGCTAAGTAACGAATAGAGCATTAGGAATTAGCGATGATTCAAACGAATACGACATTAAATGTAGCAGATAACAGCGGCGCCAGAAAGGTGATGTGTATTAAAGTACTTGGAGATTCCAAGAGACGATATGCACGAGTTGGCGACCTGATATCCGCATCTGTAAAAACTGCAATACCCGGTGGCACCGTCAAAAAAGGCGAAGTCGTGAAAGCCGTTATTGTACGTACAAAAAAAGAATTCCGTAGAAAGGATGGCAGTTACATCCGTTTTGATGAAAATGCTGCGGTTATAATTAACAAAGATCAAGAACCGGTAGGTACACGTATTTTTGGCCCAGTTGCCAGAGAGCTTCGTGAAAAAAGCTTCATTAGAATCGTGTCGCTTGCACCGGAAGTACTTTAAAAAAGGATTAGAGTATGCCACGCAGGTTCAACAAACAAAAGAAATTACACGTTAAGAAGGGCGATGAAGTTTTGGTAATCGCCGGTAACGATAAAGGTAAAAGAGGCCGTGTATTGATGGTATTCCCAAAAAAAGAGCGTGTGCTCGTTGAGGGAATCAATATGAAAACCCATCATGAAAAGCCAACCCAGGATAACCCACAAGGGGGGCGTCTGAAAAAGGAAGGATCAGTCCATATCTCTAATGTTATGGTGATTGACCCTACTACAGACGAACCAACTCGTATTGGACGTAAACGAATTGAAGAAGACGGCAAAGGCCGTTGGGTTCGTTATGCCAAAACAAGTGGCGAAATGCTGGACAAATAACGCAGATAAAGAGCAATGGCTGAAGCAAGATTATATACACAGTACAAAGAAGAAATTCGCGATACACTTCGCGAAGAGTTTGAGTATGCTAACCCTATGGCCATACCCAAGCTCAATAAAATTGTAATTAATGTAGGCGTAGGTGATGCTATAACCGATAAGAAATTGTTAGATACGGTTGTAGACAATGTTGCCGCAATAACTGGCCAACAGCCGGTTACTACAAAGGCTAAAAAGTCTATTTCTAACTTTAAGTTACGCGAAGGAATGCCAATTGGCTGTAAAGTAACTTTACGCCAACGTATTATGTACGAATTTTTGGATCGCCTGATCAACTTGGCCCTGCCAAGAACACGTGACTTCCAGGGAGTTCCGGACAAAAGTTTTGATGGTCGTGGAAACTATACCATGGGTATTAAAGAACATACTATCTTTCCGGAGATTGACACGGATAAGGTTAGCAAAGTTCACGGTATGGATGTGACTTTTGTGACCTCTGCCGAGACTGATGAAGAAGCTTATGCACTGCTTAAGCACTTTGGAATGCCATTCAAAACTAGAAACTAACTGATATTATGGCTAAGAAAGCTTGGATAGCACGCAACAAAAAAAGAAAAGAAACTGTAGCAAAGTACGCCGAAAAGCGTCGTAAGCTTAAAGAAGCTGGCGACTACGAAGGCCTGCAAAAATTACCTCGCGATGCGAGTCCTACCCGGGTTCGTAACCGCTGTAGTATTACCGGTCGCAGCCGGGGTTATGTAGGTAAATACGGTATTTCCCGTATCAAATTCCGAGAGCTTGCCCTTGCGGGTAAAATTCCCGGTGTACGAAAAGCAAGCTGGTAAAATTTAAATAAGGAATCGATGATTGATCCTATTGCAGATTATATAACACGTATTAGAAATGCCCAAAGAGCCGGGCATCGCAGACTAGATATTCCCGCTTCTAAACTGAAGCGAGCCATGACTAAAATTTTGGCTGATAAAGGATATATCTCAAAATACATCGACATTGAAGACGGAAAACAAGGAATGATCCGACTGTTTTTGAAGTATGACTCTTATGGTCATCCTGTGATCCGAAAGTTAGAACGAGTATCTAAACCCGGACTTAGAGTGTATAAAGGTGGCGATGAAGTGCCTCGCGCTCAGAATGGATTGGGTATTGTGATTCTTTCAACATCAAAAGGTGTAATGACCGATAAAGAAGCTCGCAAGCTAAATGTTGGTGGCGAAATTCTTTGCACCATTTATTAATAAACAGTTTTAGAATTATGTCTCGAATTGGAAACTTACCGGTACCTATTTCTGATAAAGTTGAATTCAGTATAAATGCTGATAATATTGCAACTTTTAAAGGAGATAAAGGAACTAACACACTCCGTATTCACCCCGATATCACGATTGAAAAGAATGAGGATGAACTCATTATTAAACGTGCTACCGAAGAAAAACAAAACCGTGCATTGCACGGATTATTTCGGGCACTGATCAACAATGCTGTTGTTGGAGTTACGGAAGGCTATACAAAGAAATTGGAAATCATTGGTGTTGGTTACCGTGCAGCGATGAATGGAGATGTGCTTGAGCTGAATCTTGGCTACTCACATCCTATCTTTTTTGTACCACCAGAAGGAATTACCATGGAAGTAGATACCAAAACTTCCAAAAATCCTACACTTATCATAAGTGGCGTGGATAAAGAAATGGTAGGTCAGGTTGCTGCGAAAATTCGCTCTTTCAGAAAGCCGGAGCCTTACAAAGGTAAAGGTATCCGATATGTTGGCGAATATGTACGTCGCAAAGCAGGTAAATCAGCCGCTAAATAAAGGTTAAGCAATGAATAAGAAACAACAGAAGACAACCGAGCGAAGAAATAAGATCAGACGTCGCATCCGTTCTACCGTAAAAGGTACGGCTGACCGTCCAAGACTTAGTATTTACAAAAGCAGCAAATATACTTACATGCAATTGATTGATGATCTGGCAGGCGTTACGCTTGCAGCATCAAAAGCAAAATCCGGCGTTGAAAATGCTAAAGAAGCCGGATCTGAAATTGCAAAAGCTGCAGCTGATAAAGGAATCAATAAAGTGGTATTTGACCGTAGCGGTTACAGATACCACGGCATCGTGAAGGCCGCCGCCGATGGCGCCCGCGATGGTGGATTAGACTTTTAATTGAATTGGGATAAACAATGCCTAAAATAAGAAGAAAACAATCTGTACCGGCCGCAAACCTGAATCTTGAAGAAAAATTGGTTCACGTTAATCGTGTATCAAAAGTAGTAAAGGGTGGACGTCGTTTTAGCTTTAACGCAATTGTTGTAGTTGGTGACGGAGAAGGTGTTTGTGGTCATGGACTTGGAAAAGCAAATGAGGTTTCTGACGCTATTCAAAAAGGATTTGATAACGCAAAGAAAAACCTTATACGTGTACCTTTAACTAAGACAAAAAGTATTTACCATCCTATTGTTGGTAAAGCTGGCGCAGGTAAAGTACTATTACGCCCTGCAGCAGAAGGTACCGGTGTAATTGCAGGTGGAGCGGTTAAATCTCTACTTGATGTGGCAGGTGTACACAATATTCTTTCTAAATCCCAGGGGTCTTCTAACCCTCACAACATGGTGAAAGCAGCTTTTACTGCTTTGAAAGAATTGACCGACCCTGTTGAAGTTGCACAGCGTAGAGATATTTCTCTTAATAAAGTATTTGAAGGATAATATTTAAAGGATTTGAAGATGGACTTAAGCAATTTAAAAGCGCCGATCCCAAATAGAAAGAACCGAAAACGTGTTGGACGTGGACAGGGTTCTGGCCGAGGTGAGCAATCTGGTCGTGGACATAACGGACAAAAGTCCCGTTCAGGATTTAAGGAACGTGCTTGGTTTGAAGGTGGACAGATGCCACTACAACGCAGACTCCCAAAATTTGGGTTTACCAACATCAATCGAAAAGAATACCGTGTGATCAATCTTCACACTATTTCTGAATTTATTGAGGCTGGAAAATTAGATAAAACCATTACTCTCGATACTCTTATTAAAGCAGGTCTAGCTAAAAGCGACGACAAAGTAAAACTGCTTGCAAGAGGAGATGTTGAAGCAAAAATTGAAATTGAAGTACATGCCGCAAGCAAATCAGCTACTGAGAAAGTAGAAAGTGCTGGTGGTTCAGTATCTTTGGTGTAAAACTAATCGCATAAGTATAGACGGCGCATGGGTCTGATAGAAAACTTCCGCAACATATTTAAAATCGAAGATCTTAAGAATCGTATTCTTTATACGGTTGGAATCTTAATGGTATACCGAGTAGGTAGTTATATTACCCTGCCCGGTGTTGATGCTAACCAGCTTATTGGAAGCAGCGGAAATGCCGCTAGTAGTTTGCTTGGTCTTTTTGATTTATTTGTAGGAGGGGCTTTTTCACGAGCCGGTGTATTTGCACTGGGAATCATGCCCTATATTACAGCTGCAATTATCATTCAGTTGATGGGTGCTGTAGTCCCTTACTTTCAGAAGCTTCAGCGCGAAGGAGAAGAAGGGCGTCGTAAGATTACCCGCCTCACTCGATATGGAACAGTGGGTATTACCGCAGTTCAGGCTATTGGTTTTTCCATAAACCTGATGGCAACGGCTCCACAAGCTATTGTTGTGAACGATTTTGCATTTGTTATTACAGCAATGGTCGTGTTAACAGCCGGTACTACATTTGTAATGTGGCTTGGTGAAAGAATTAGTGAACGAGGTATTGGAAATGGAATTTCTCTGATCATTATGATCGGTATCATCGCTGCACTACCCGCTAGTTTTTATAATGAAGTTACTACCAGTGCCAATATGATTTTGGTAATTATTGAGGTTGCAGCCTTGATACTTGTAATTGCTGCTGTAGTAATGCTAACGCAGGGAACACGTAAAATTCCCGTTCAGTATGCCAAACGAGTTGTAGGCAGAAAGGTTTATGGAGGAACTACACAGTATCTTCCGCTGCGAGTAAATGCCGCAGGTGTAATGCCGATCATCTTCGCTCAGTCTATAATGTTTATACCGAGCACGATCGGGTCATTTTTCCCTGATAATCAAACCGTTCAGTTCTTAACACAATGGTCGGTAGATTTCACAGGGTTGACTTACTCTATCGTTTTCTTCTTTGTATGTATGTTCTTTACCTTTTTCTACACCGCGATTGCGATCAATCCAAAAGAAATGGCCGACACAATGAAACGGCAAGGTGGATTTATCCCAGGCGTGAGACCAGGTAAACAGACCGTAGAATTTATTGATAATATTTTAACGAAAATTACACTACCGGGATCGATCTTTCTATCATTTGTAGCGATTCTGCCGGCTATAGCCGTAGGATTATTTGGAATTACTCCCGGATTTGCCCTCTTTTACGGAGGAACCAGTTTATTAATTATTGTTGGTGTGGCCTTAGATACCCTCCAGCAAATTGAAAGCCACTTGATGATGCGTCATTACGATGGATTTATGAAAACCGGTAGAATCAAAGGACGCCGCAGGGCTTAATTAATGATCTACCTTAAGAGTGAATCCGAAATAGAGAAGATGCGCGAAAGTGCATTGATCGTCTCCAGAACGCTGGCTGAAGTTGGAAAACATATTGAGCCTGGCGTTCAAACGGGAACACTTGACAGGATTGCTGAAGAGTATATAGCCAAAGAAGGCGGTCGCCCTGCATTTAAGGGATACGGCCCCAAAGGCAATCAATTTCCTGCTACACTTTGTATTTCAGTGAATGATGAAGTGGTACACGGGATACCGGGAAAAAGAGAATTGAATGAAGGTGATATTGTATCTGTTGATTGTGGTGTAGAAAAGGATGGATACTTTGGAGACCACGCTTTCACATTTGCAGTTGGTGAATGTGACGAAAAATCTTTGAAATTATTGAAAACTACACTCGAATCTCTCTATAAAGGGATTGAGCAAGCCATTCATGGCAACAGAATTGGAGATATGGCACATGCCATCCAAACACACTGTGAAAATGAAGGCTATGGAGTGGTTAAAGAACTAGTTGGACATGGAATTGGTAAATCAATGCATGAGGATCCATCCGTACCCAACTTTGGACGAAAAGGAAAAGGTGAGCGGCTTCGAAAAGGAATGACGCTCGCTGTAGAACCTATGATTACCATGGGATCCTGGAAAACGAAAACATTGAACGACGGTTGGACTGTAAAAACAGCCGATGGAAGTTTAGCAGCACATTTTGAACACGATATTGTAGTTCGAGAAGGAAAGGCTGAAATTCTCAGTACTTTTGATTATATTGCTGAGCTCTCAGAAAAAAAAGAAAATAACATATTGTATTATGGCTAAACAAGAGCCGATAAAACAAGATGGAGAAATAATAGAAGCATTGCCAAATGCTCAATTCCGCGTTGAATTGGACAACGGCCATGAGATTCTTGCTCATGTGTCAGGCAAAATGCGTATGTATTACATCAAAATTCTCCCAGGTGATAGAGTGGCAGTAGAAATGTCGCCCTACGATTTAACCAAAGGAAGAATAACTTACAGATATAAATAAAGAGGTTGTCATGAAAACAAGATCATCAGTTAAGAAAAGAAGTTCAGACGACAAAATTGTACGCCGAAAGGGACGTCTTTACGTAATCAACAAAAAGAACCCACGCCATAAGCAGCGTCAGGGATAATAGAATAACCGAATACTTATATGGCACGTATTGCTGGAATTGATTTACCGAAACAGAAAAGAGGTATAATTAGCCTTACTTACATTTATGGAATCGGCAGTTCAAAGGCTGCTGAGATCCTTGATCGTGCAGAAATTGATCACGACAAAAAAGTCCAGGATTGGACTGACGAAGAAGTAAGTGCTTTACGTACACTCATTGATGAAGAATATAAAGTTGAGGGTGCGCTCAGAAGCGAAGTGAATGGAGACATTCGCCGACTTATTGAGATTGGTAGTTACCGGGGAGTTCGACATAGAAAAGGACTTCCGGTACGTGGGCAGCGCACGCAAACCAACGCCCGTACCCGTAAAGGTAGAAAGAAAACGGTAGCAGGCAAGAAGAAAGCCGTTAAGTAGAATTTGTAATAGAGATAACCCATGGCTAAAAAACAACCAAAAGCATCTGTAGCTGCAAAGCGTAAAAGAAAAAAGCAACTAAGCGATCCTAATGGAATGGCTTTTGTAAAGGCTACTTTCAATAATGTGATCGTAACCATAACCGACGCTGATGGGAATGTACTTTCCTGGTCATCTGCCGGAAAAGAAGGTTTCAAAGGTTCCAGAAAAAATACGCCATATGCTGCTCAGCTTAGTGCTGAAACCGCAGCTAAAACAGCTCATGATATGGGCTTGCGTAAAGTTGAAGTGTTTGTGAAGGGCCCCGGTTCCGGACGTGAAGCTGCTGTGCGCGGCATGGCAAGTTCCGGACTGGATGTTACTTCCATCAAAGACCGTACACCGCTTCCTCACAATGGATGCCGGCCACCAAAAAGAAGAAGAGTTTAATTGTAATACGATTATATAATGGCAAGATATAGAGGACCAAAACAAAAGAAAGCCAGACGATTCAAAGAACCTATCTTTGGACCGAGTAAAGCATTAGAGCGTAAACCTTACGGACCAGGTGAACACGGACGTTCACGTTTTAACCGTAAATCAGAATACGCTATTCAGCTTGAAGAAAAACAAAAGGCTAAATACACCTACGGTTTGCTGGAAAAGCAATTCCGTAACCTTTTTAAGGCTGCATCTGCTAAAGATGGTGTTGCTGGTGAGAATTTACTCCAGGCACTGGAAGCAAGATTAGACAATACGGTATTTCGGATGGGGTTTGCCAGAACAAGGCGTCAGGCTCGTCAGTTAGTTACTCACAAACATATTGTAGTTAACGGTAATGTTGTTAACATTCCGTCGTTTGAAGTGAGCCCTGGCGATGTTGTAACGATTCGCCCTAAGTCACGAAATCTTGAGGTTGTTGAGACCTCGTTGGATGGATCCTCGAGAAATAAATACAAATGGGTTGAAACAGATCCGAAATCAAGATCAGGGAAAATGTTGTATGTACCTACTATGGAAGAAATCCCTGAGAATATAAATGTTCAGCTTATTGTTGAGCTTTATTCTAAGTAATTATAAAAAGACTAAGATCTATTATGAGCAATTACAGCATACAAATGCCTGAGCCCCTGAACGTAGTTGAAGATCAAGACAACTTTGGTACGTTTGTTCTTCAACCACTTGAGCGAGGTTTCGGCGTAACTATTGGAAACTCATTCCGCAGAGTACTGCTTTCATCATTGCCTGGTATTGCTATTACAGCAGTTAAGATTAATGGTGTAGATCATGAGTATTCGAGCATCAAGGGAGTTAAGGAAGATGTTTATGAACTGATCCTTAATTTCAAAGAAGTTCGTTTCAAGCAAATAGAGCAGAGCTCTGGAGTCATCCACATCTCTAAAAGTGGACAAGGAGAATTGACTGCTAAAGACATTGATGATGCTACTGCAGAATATGATGTCCTTAACCCTGAGCTCGTAATTGCTAACCTTGCTGATGACGCAGAACTGGAGATAGAGTTAAAGATTGGTCGTGGTCGCGGATATGTTCCTGCAGAGGAAATGTCAATTGAAGAAGATGATGTAAATCTGATCCCGATTGATGCGATCTTCACACCAATTAAATCAGTGAAGTATAATGTAGAGAATGTTCGTGTTGGTCAAAGAACTGATTACGAAAAATTGGTAATGGATATTGAAACCGATGGTTCTGTAAATGCAAAAGAAGCCCTTACCATTGCTGGTAAGATTCTTAAAGAACACATTGAGAAATTCATTACAGAAGAAATTGAAGAACCATTTACTCAAGAAGAAGAAGAAGTTGATGCAGAGAAGCAACGGATTGCAAATCTGTTAAGAACCAGCATCGAAGATCTGAACTTGAGTGTACGTGCTTACAACTGTCTCAAATCAGCCAACATCAATACGATTGGTGAGTTGGTTTCCAGAGATGAGCAAGATCTTCTCAAATTCAGAAACTTTGGTAAAAAATCACTTAGTGAGTTAGTTGAAGTGATCGAAGAGAAGAATCTTGAATTTGGAATGGACGTATCAAAATTTTTGGATTAAGTAGAAAGGAATAAACTATGCGTCACGGAATTAAAGGAAGAAAATTAAGCAGGTCATCAGCTCACCGTAAATCAACCATGCAGTCACTTGCAATGGCTTTGATCAGAGAGCATAGAATTGTAACTACGGTTGCTAAGGCTAAAGAGCTGAGAATGTTCGTAGAGCCACTGATTACCAGAGCTAAAGAAGATACACATCACAACAGAAGACAGGTTTTCTCATCTTTACAGAATAAAGATGCAGTAACCGAACTATTTACTGAAATTGGACCTCAATGCAAAGATCGTCCAGGTGGATATACCCGTGTTATTAAAGCCGGGTTCAGAAAAGGTGATGGAGCTGAGTTAGCTGTGATAGAATTGGTTGACTACAACGATATTAAACCTGAAGGATCATCTTCAACGAAGACTAAAAAGACAAGAAGAGCTGGTAAGGCAAATACTCCTACAAGTTCTCCTAAAGTTGAAGAGAAGGAAGCAGCAAAAGATGATAGCGATAATAAAGCTGATGATGTAGAAGATGCATCAGCGCAAGAGGCTGTGTCAGAAGAAGGGAAGTCTGATAGTGAAGAATCAGACGAAGAGAAGAAGTAAACACATTTTTTAAAGAAGGCATTGCAGTTCTGCAATGCCTTTGATAGAGCTGTATTGCTATAAATTCACACAGCTCAAAAATAAATGCCAAAAAAGTTGAATTAGGGTTGGCATCTAAATAAAAAACCCTTATCTTTGGTTTCTGTTTCGAAAGCGATTTTTTACTCGAAGCAAATTTGTTCTTAGACATAATGAAGTATAGATCAGATTGTTTGTGCGAGCGAGAGCTTGTTCAATTCTTTGATGCATTTAATTGCATTTTAAAATGACCAAG
>NZQV01000001.1 GCA_002696035.1 Balneola sp.
CACAAGCGGTAGAGTAGGTCGTCGCCTTCTTCCTTTTTATTCAGGCCCCCCTGTACCACAGGGAGGGCCTTTTTTTATGCCAATTCTACTCAGTTTTATGTTTATAGAATATTTATATTAATAGATATATTTTTCTTTAGGAGAACATTAATTCAAAGACTTATTCAGTGGATTTTCAAAACTTTTTAAAAGAGTACAAGCAAAAGCTTCACCATATTTTTACTAAGCATCAGGACGCAAAAGACAATACTCTGATTCGAGGTATAGAAGATTCTACCTTGGATGAGATCCTAACGCTTTCCCCTCTTGCTGCTTTTATTCCTTCCGAATACGGTGGTTTTGGAGGGAATACTGCAGAAGCTTTGAGTATGCTCGAAGCAAGCTCATACGAATCTTTACCTTTATCTTTAATGATGGGAATAAACGGGGCCTTATTTTTACAACCTGTTGCTAACTATGCCAACAATGATGTTAAAGAAGAAATCTTTTCCCGGTTTTTAAATAAAAACAAACTTGGTGGGCTGATGATAACTGAACCTGATTACGGGTCTGATGCCTTAAGGATGCAAACTTCCTATAAAAAGATCGGTGACAAAACCTATAAGATCGAAGGAACAAAGCATTGGGGGGGACTTACAGGCATGGCTGATTATTGGTTGATTACCGCCCGGGGAATGAATGAGAAAGGAGATTTGGGAAGAGATATTTCATTCTTTATCCATGATACAAGAAATGGAGGGATTGAGGTAGAAGAGTACTATAACAATCTTGGCTTATACATGCTGCCTTACGGTAAAAACAATATCAGCATTGAGGTTGATGAAGACCACAAACTTCAGCCTAAAACAACTGGTGTTACCATGATGTTGGATCTTTTACACCGAAGCCGGCTTCAGTTCCCAGGTATGGGAATGGGTTTTTTAAAAAGAATGCTTGATGAAGCGGTTGATCATTGTAAATCTCGAATTGTAGGGGGGACAAGTTTGATCAACTACGATCAGGTACGACATCGTGTCTCTGAGATTCAGGCATATTTTACAGTATGTTCCGCCATGTGTAACTTTACAAGCACAAACGTTCCGCTTACTAAGAATACGTCGCGCATGGATCTGGAAGCAAATGCTATTAAGTCACTATTAACGGATTATATGCAACGTGCTTCTCAGTCTTTATTGCAACTAAAAGGCGCTATGGGTTACCGTATGGATAGCATTGCCGGCCGTTCAGTAATTGATAGCCGTCCATTTCAGATTTTTGAAGGTTCCAATGATATTCTTTACCAACAGATCACAGAATCTGTTTTAAAGATGATGAGAAAATTAAAGAAGACGAACCTGCAGGATTTCTTAAGTGAATTCCATCTTACAGAACGTTCTTCAGAATACTTTAGCGATATTTTAAACTTTGAGGTGGATGCAAAGATGCCTCAACGTAAGTTGGTTGACCTGGGTAAAGTAATAGGCCGGATCATATCTATGGAGTTTACACTTACTCTTGGAGATCAGGGGTTTAATAGCAATTTGGTTGAGAACGCAGTTCAAACATTAAAAGAAGAAGCCAGTGCTATTGTGGAAACCTACAAGAATGGTGGCAATGCCGAAGTTGTAGAGGATTATAAGATGGATAGCTCCTGGTTAAAATTCGTAACGGTGAATGCCTGACATTACAAGAAAAAAAATTGTAGTCATAACCGGAGCCGGGGTTAGTGCAGAAAGTGGGCTTGCTACATTCCGGGATTCAGGTGGAGTATGGGAGAAATATGACATCACTGAAGTTGCTTCCATAGAGGGTTGGAGGAAAGACCCTGAGAACATTCTTGAATTCTATAATGCCAGAAGAAAACAAGCCGCTGAAGCAAAGCCCAACCCCGCCCATAAAGCTTTAGCTGATCTGGAAGACTTTTTCGATGTACAGATTATTACACAAAATGTGGATGATCTTCACGAAAGAGGTGGATCTTCGAACGTGCTGCACTTGCATGGTGAGCTTCGAAAAGCCCGAAGTTCCAAGAATGAAGATCTCGTGACAGATATAGGTGCTGATCCAATTAAAATGGGTGATGTTGCAGAAGATGGAGCTCAGCTCAGACCTGATGTGGTTTGGTTTGGAGAAATGGTTCCAATGATAGAACCTGCAACTGTCCTGGTTTCTGAAGCAGATATTTTAGTAGTGATTGGTACATCACTTGTTGTATATCCTGCGGCCGGGTTGGTCGATTACGCCCCGCCCCACATCCCAAGATATATAGTAGATCCTGCTGAACCGGAATTGATGAACTTAGATGGGTGGAATCACATTAAAGAAAGGGCAGGAAGTGGAACGCCAAAATTGAAAGACTTAATTATTAAAGAGCATAGATAACATGGCAAAGAAAGCAAACGAAGAAGAAAAAGGTATTCTGGAACAGTTTATGATTCCTTTTTTTCATGTAGAAAAGAGAGTCCCTTTATTTCCGGGCAAGAAAAATAAGAATGCCGAAGCTGCCCTTTTTGGAATAACTGAAGATGAACTGACATCCTATCGAGAGAATTTAGATCAGAATGCACGGGAAGCAGCCCTTCAGCTTTTAAAAGAAGATGAGATCGTGGACTGCCTGGATAGTATTCCTATGGATGGCGAAGAAACGATAGTAGCATTTGGGGATTCCATTACAGAAGATGCACAGGGATGGTTTACTATTCTTAAGCATGTATTAGAGATTTCAACTGAAGATGCTAATTTCAACTTTATAAATGCCGGAGTAGCCTATAATACTACGGCAGAGGCACTTAGGAGAATTGACAGAGATGTGATCATCCATGAGCCCGATTGGGTGATAGTAGCATTAGGGACATTTGATGCACAGCGATTGAACATTGCACCAAATAGAACCTTGTTGCCCCTTTCCGAAACATGGGAAAATATTGAAACGATTCAGTCTGTCTTAGATGAAAGAGTTTCGAACCCGGTAATTTGGGTTACTCCGGCTCCCGTCATAACGGAGATGCTTAATGAAAATCCACTGTATGATTTTACCATTGAGAAAAAAGATCTCGTACAGGTACAGGAGTTAGTCTCTGGAAAGCAGGGAGCAATAATTGATTCAACAGCGCGACGTATGGGAGAAAGTGAGCCCCAAGCCTGGAATTACCTACCTGATGGATTGCATCACTCACTATCAGGACATATGGAGACGGTAAAAGCCATAATTAAAAAATTAGCTGAAAAGGAAGATTAATAGATCTTCCTTTTTTTATATCAGTTAACGCTATTTGATTGAGATAAATAAAGTTAAATGCACGCTTATCTACAGTTTTTTATAAAACATTGAGTAAAAAAAATATTTTAGATATGAACTGATTCCCCTAAACCATCGGGTGGTGGAAGATCTGCCTGGTGGATTCTTAGAAATTGAAAGATAAATTCAATACCTCTACGCTGGGAGAAATTTCACTAGAGAGAGAAGTGCCACTTGATCGGAATGTGTGCACTATTGAGGGAGAGATCAAACCAATACTAGTCTTATTGTTGAGCTGAATTCCCACTAAACCATCTGCTGCATTTGAAGGACTGTACATAGCAGAAGTGGCAGGAGTGTTTCGTTCAGCAAAACCAAAGGCATCAATCAAACCCACTCCAAAACCAGCCCAGGCACCAGCTGATGCTCCATATTGTAAGCCTTCAACGATCGGTCTGTCTGCAATTAGCATTATGGAAGTTCCAATGACCGCACCTGCTGCTGCGCCATAAAAAGTATCCAAAAGAACGATGATACTCGTATTGTTCCCATTATTAAATAAACCGGAAACTAATACCTGATTGCCGTTCCCCGATGTGATGTCATAGGCTCCCATCCCCAGACCATACAAAGTTCCAAGACCTAAGCCAACTTGTAAAGGCCGGAAATCAGAATCATTCTGTAAAGCCATGGTGGCTCCTCCCAAAAGTGTTCCATTCACGGCTCCGTTCAACGTGTTGCCTGCCAGTAATTCAATGGTTTGGGCTTCAGAAGATTGCGTGCCCGAAAAAATAACAATCAAACTTAGCAGAATTGCTGAAAGTGTACGCATTATGGTCTCATAGTTTGGTTATGAATTTTGTCGAAGTTAGTAAATAATGCTCCTCAAAACCATCATATGCTAAGATGGATCGTTCAAAGCTACCGGTAAAACTTTTCCATTATAAAACTGATGGCCGGTAAGTACAAAATTTGCCAGATAATCACCCATTTGTTGGGGGGAAACGGGAGCCTCAAAACCGGGGAAGGCCTCTTCAAGCATTTCCGTTTGAACGGCTCCGATAGCAAGACAGTTGACGGAGATCTCATCCTCAGAAAATTCAGCACTGAGCACTTCCGAAAGCCCGATGACGGCGGCCTTTGCTGCGCCATAAGCAGATAATCCGGGAAATTTCAGGCTTCCCAGATATCCGGACATACTCGACATGTTTACAATGTGACTTCCTTTCTTAAGCTGGGGTTTTAAAGCCTGAATCAATCGCACAATTCCATATACATTTACGTCCATAAGTTTTTGGAAGTCCTCGATGTCTGTCTCCATAAATGCTTCCCGGTGCACCAGTCCGGCATTATTTATCAAGCCATCGAGTCCATTTTCAGCTTCGGCCGCTTCAGCTAACCGGCCAATATCAGATAAAATGGTGAGATCGGCCGGTACAGGAATTATACTTCCGCTTTCAGCCTGTTCTGATAGAGCGTTCAATTTTTTTTCTGATCGTGCGGTGGCAATTACGGTATGGCCATTTTCCGCCAATTTAAGGGCTGTTTGAAATCCAATTCCGCGGCTGGCACCAGTAACTAAAATTGTTTTACTCATAATAATATAGTGTTGAAGTTCTAACTCAATTCTGCAAACAAATGCAAATGTAAATAGTTCGTTTAAGTTTCCTTCAGCTTGGAAAAAGCGCTTTTTTAGTGGTAAATTTGGTCTCATCAAGAAACCCAAATAAGATAGTAAGGCTTAATGAATTCAAAAACCGGTAAACCCTTAATTCCCAAGAATATTGAAACCCTCAAGCCTTACGTAGCCGGTAAAACCATAGCTGAAGTTGCAGATCTTTATAAACCCAAAAAGATCGCCAAACTTGCCTCTAATGAAAACAGACTGGGATGCAGCCCTAAAGTAAAGGAGGCGATCGATAAAGCATTTCGTCAAATTCAGGATTATCCTGATCCCATAGCTCGCAAACTCAGGGCAGCGATCGCTGAACGAAATAGTGTAAAACCAGAAAATGTTCTGCTGGCATCTGGTTCTGAAAGCATTATTTCAATTCTCTGTAAAACTTTTTTCCTGAATAAAGAAAATGCAATAACTGCGAAAGCAACATTTGTCGGCTTTTTTGTACAGATCGGGGTTAGAGGTGTTCATCTTAAAAAGATTCCGGTAACCAAAGAGTATAAATACGACCTGAAAGCTATTGCCAATGCCATCGATGAGAATACGAAGATGGTCTATATCGCAAATCCGAATAATCCTACAGGCACCTACGTCAATAAAAATGAATTTGAGTGGTTCATGGAGCAAGTTCCCGAGGATGTGTTGGTGGTGATGGATGAGGCTTACTTTGAATACACGAAGGATATTATAGACTATCCTCACGCTCTGGATTATGATTATGACAATATCATTGTGCTCAGAACTTTTTCTAAGGCCTATGGATTGGCAGGCTTTCGGGTTGGATATGCCATTGCACATGAAGAATTGATCAAGAACATGATGAAGACCAAGCTCACCTTTGAGCCAACCACGCTGGGACAGGCAGCGGCACTTGCAGCCTATCAGGATGCGGAATTTTTACAAAAAAGTGTGGAAGTGGTGGAGCAAAGTAAAGACCGGCTATACGCATTTTTTGATGAAAACAATGTGGAATACGTGAAATCGATTTCCAACTCTGTGATGATGGTTCTTCCCACTGAAGAGGAAGCCATCGATTTTACTCAGAAAATGATGGAAAAAGGGGTGATCCTGCGGCGTATCAATGCATTCGGACTCCCAAACTGCATACGTATAACTGTAGGACTATCTGATGAAATGGACCATTTCGAACAATCATTTTTAGAAATTCATAAAGGAAAGTAAGCAGTCTTCCGTGTTTGTATACCGACTGATCACTGCTTTTTCCCTACTTTATTAAAATCTGGGTCTTGAGATGATCCAGTAAATTTTTAAAGCAACTATCTACTAAAAGTTACCATGGCCAAGAAAAAATCGGCATCTAAAAAAAGTAAATCTCCCAAAGTGGATTGGAAAAAAGTAGCACATCTTATGTTCACCTCGCGGGCAATGGATGATAAAGAGGAAAATGAGCTGGTTCCCAATAAAGACGTGCTCTATCAGTTTTCAGCCCGGGGACATGAACTAGGGCAAATTCTGTTGGGCAGCCTGCTTACCAACAAACACGATTCCGCAAGTGCATATTATCGTTCTCGTCCGCTTTTGCTTACGCTGGGGCTTTCCGAAGAAGATGCTATGGCCGCGCCAATGGGGAAGTCGGGTGGCTACAGCGATGGGCGTGATATCGGTGTGGTTTGTAACAAGCCCGATGCCGATTCACCAAAAGTACTGCCTATGGCGGGCGATGTAGGTTCCCAATACACACCGGCCATTGGCTGGGCACAGGGTATTGAATACCGTAAAAATGTACTGGAAGAAAAAGAATATGACCGGGCTATCTCTGTAATTTTAGGGGGTGATGGCTCTGTGGCAACCAATGGATTTTGGTCAGCTTTAACAATAGCGACCACACAAAATCTGCCGGTGCTGTTCTACATAGAAGACAACGGCTACGGCATTTCAGTAACAAGTGAATACCAGACTCCGGGAGGTAAGATCAGCAACAACCTTCAGTCGTTCAATAATTTGAAGATCTACGACGGAGATGGAACCGATCCGGAAGAAGCCGCATCTCTGCTGGAAGAATCAGTGGGTTATGTGCGTGATCGCAAAGGGCCGGCTATGATTCGGTTAACCGTTCCACGTTTGAACGGTCATTCTTATCAGGACAATCAGGCGTATAAGGATGATGATTTTCTCAAAAAAGAACAGGAAAGAGATCCCCTGAAAAAGCTGAAGGAATTCATGGTTCCGGATCAGATCACAGAGAAAACCTGGAAGAACTGGGAGAAAAAAGCGAAACAGAAGATCGAAGAAGCTGCTGAAGCGGCGCTAAACCGACCAGAACCGGATCCGGCTCAAACCAAAAAATATGCGTTTGCGGAAGAGGGCGATATTCAGACTATTGGCGGACTTGCAGTCGGGGGACACGAATTTCCGAAAAGCTCTGAAGACCCTAAACCTGAAAAACAGCGTATCAATATTGTAGAAGCCATTCGCAGAACGTTGAGATATGAGTTGGAAACCAATTCTAAAGTAATGGTTTTTGGCGAAGATGTAGGAATTAAAGGCGGTGTGCACGCCGCAACGATGGACCTTCAATCCGAGTTTGGGGAAGAGCGTGTGTTTGATACCAGTCTTTCGGAAGAGGGAATTATAGGTCGTGCTGTGGGGCTTGCTTACCAGGGATTGATGCCTGTAGCTGAGATCCAGTTCAGAAAATACGCCGATCCAGCCACCGAACAGCTTAACAATTGTGGAACCACCCGATGGAGAACGGCTAACAGGTTTGCAGCACCCATCGTGGTGCGGATGCCCGGAGGTTTTGCTAAATGTGGAGATCCGTGGCACAGTATGAGTAACGAAGTATTTTTCACTCATGCCATTGGCTGGCAGGTTGCTATGCCCAGCAATGCCGAAGATGCGGTAGGGCTGCTTCGTTCTGCTATGAGAAGCAATAACCCGACGGTTTTCTTTGAACACCGGAACTTACTGGATGCCAAATATGCCCGTAAACCATATCCCGGAGATGAATTTGTTGTTCCTTTTGGGAAAGCAAAAAAATTGAGAGAAGGTGATGAGCTTACCATTGTAACATGGGGCGCTATGTGCGAACGCAGTGAAGAGGCCGTTGAGCAAACCGGTGTGTCAGCTGATGTGATAGATCTGAGAACACTGATGCCATGGGATAAGCAAGCAGTTTTGGAATCTATTCAGCGAACAAACCGATGTCTCATCGTTCATGAAGATAACCAGACAGCAGGCTTTGGGGCCGAAATAGCAGCGGTGCTTGTGCGCGAGGCCTTCCAATATCTGGATGCTCCTGTTGATCGAATTACCATGCCTGATATACCTGTTCCTTATAATGTTGGGTTGATGGAATCGGTATTGCCAACTACGCAAAAAATTGCAAAAAATATCGAAGATCTGCTCAAATTTTGAGTCAAGGCTGATTTGTTACATGAGGATGTTTTAATTTTGAGTTCATAGAGATTGCGGTATTGAATATATACCTTGGAACACTCTTTAAACTTACTCAAACAACGAATTGCGACTCGGAACCAAGATCATAATAAGTTTTGTATGCGTAAGCACTTTGCTGGCATTCATTGGAATTGTATCAGATCAATTTACCAGTGAAATACGGCAGGAGCAGTTTCGATACGTGAACGAAGCTTCTGTTGCCGTAACTAATACCAGCGAAATGGAGCGTAGCTTGTTCCAGAGCCTGATATTTTTGAATGGTGTTCGTGAATCTCTTGCAGCAGAGGGGAGTTATGACACCGTACAGGAGTTCCCTGCCGCTGTAGAACTTGTTACTCAATTTGAACTGGAGCTGGAAAAATTTGAGAAGTCGGTTGAAAGCCTTCGTCTTTATTTGAAGTCGGGTGACCAGCTTCCAAACGATCTTGAAGATCTGTTAAAAAGCTACGAAGTGTACAAAGCCATTTCTAGAGAGTGGCTCAGTTTGGGAGGGGAAGACATCAACCAGGCAAATCAGATGTTCATCAACTCCATAGAGCCTTATTTCCGAAACAACATCATTCCCGAAATTTCAGAACTGCGAACTTCGGTTTTGGCTTTTCAAGATCAACAGAGTGAACGGCTGGATCGCTCGCTGGAGCGTGCCGGTGTCATCAACTATATAGCCACAATATTGTCTGTGTTATTTTCGATAGTGCTCGCAATATATATTTACCGGTCCATTGCCAATCCCATTTCTAAAGTTAGCAGGAGTGCCAAAAAACTAGGTGAAGGACATTTGGATGAACGCATTTCGGTTTCATCCGAAGATGAAATAGGGGAGCTGGCGAAAGCATTTAATACGATGGCAGCCGGTCTTCAGCGATCTACCGTTTCAAAAGCGTATCTGGATAATATCATAGAATCTATACAGGAAGCATTATTTGTGGCAGATAAGGATGGTGATCTGGTTCGGGCTAATTCTGCTGCAGCCAAACTGATGGGATATGAAGCCGATGAGATGGCAGGAATTTCTGTGGCAAATTTCTACAATTTAAAAGAGATGAAAAAGACGTATGAAGAACATCAAAACTCCGGAAATACGTTTGAATTCTCACTGACCCATAAAAATGGAGATCATATTCCGGTTCTGTTTTCGGAAGCCAAACTCTTTGATATTCAGGATAATTATGTGGGAACGGTTTCGGTTGCAAGTGACATCTCGGAGCGCAAAAAAGCTGAAGAAGAGATAAGGACCTCACTCAGAGAAAAAGAAGTAATGCTGGCTGAAATTCATCATCGGGTGAAGAATAATCTTGCTGTGATCTCAGGTCTTATTCAGCTACAAAGCTATAGTTCGGAGAGTCAGGAGGTTCAAAAGGCATTGACCGACAGCCAAATGCGGATTCAGTCGATCGCACTGGTCCACGAAATGCTCTACGAAAGTGAGTCTCTGGCCTACATCCCTTACGATAAATACATCAATGATCTGCTGCAGGCTATACGGAGTCTGCATTTGAATGACAGCGAAAATATAAAGGTGAGTTCAGATGTTGTGCCCCTGCAAATAAGTGTAAATCAGGCTATTCCATGTTCCTTGTTGGTGAATGAATTGATCCTGAATGCCTATGAACATGGGCTTTCTGGTAAAGAGGAGGGAAATATTCATGTTGAAATATCTGAACAGAATGAGCAAGTCAGCATAAAGGTATCCGATAAGAATAAAGGTATTGATGTGGGGGATTTTGAAGAGAAAAACTCTCTGGCTATTTCACTTATTAAAACACTGACCAAGCAATTGCACGGATCATTTTCGATAGAAAAGGAAGAGCAGGGCAAAGGTGTTGTTTTTTCCGTGCAGTTTGAGCGAGAAAATTAAGTAACAAAGCTTAAAAAAAGTCGTAGGTTTATTCTGCTGATCATTAGCGTCGGCTAAAAATTTAAGGGCATATACCTTTCTTGTTGCATAAATTAATCGGAAACTAAACGTATTGCTGAACACAAGATCCTACATACTACTTCTTTGCGGAATCGGGGGCATTATCTGTTACTTCGTTTTGCGGCCTCATATCGATTTTTATGCTTCAGGGCCTATTCAAAAAAGTAAAGCGAATACTGAAAACTACATTTCCGAACTGGCCCCGGAATTGGGTTTTACAACAGACAGTCTGGCTATGCTAACGATGTTTAAGCAGCATCAATCGTATGCTAAAACATTGCTTGATACGATGCCTGAATCATCTACCATAGCTGATCTAAATAAGAATGATTTCCATATTCAAAGCTGGCAGGTTGTATTAGGGCTGCCGGGCAAAAGCAATCAAATGCTGACTAGCTCAGGTCAGTATTTCGATGCCAGTGGCCGTTTAATGCTGCATCTTTCTAATGAAGGACGAATCATTAGGATGAAGGGGCATTCGAGTCATCCCAATCCTACTTTTTTACAGGGAGATTCCCTGCTTTCCATTGCTCATCACCTGGTCGATAGTCTGTTGGGGTACGATCTTGACAGTTATACATTTATGAACCGGTCGTTGCGTGGTGGGGTCAACACCGAATCCGGAGATAGTGAAGCCATGATCCCCTCCGTCACTGAAGCGGAAAATTTTTCAGACCTGGAACTGATCTGGAACCGGAAAGCTGATGCAACAGCAACTCCCAAAGAAATTCGGCTGACTTTAAAACCGGTGGTACGCGAAACCAACTCCGGCGGGGTATTTCGAACCGAGTTTGGTTTTAGTATTCACTCCTTTGCTGCATTGGGAGAATATGAACCGCTTGAAAGGAGTACAGCCCTGGCTGAAGCTGAAATGCAGGATCTGTCTTTTTCTTATCTATTATTTGGCAGTTTATTTGTGCTGGCCATCTTTATTTTTTCAATCGGGATCCGCAATATTTTTAAAGGAAAAGTAGAATGGCGAAGAGCCTTGTTCATTTTTGTAGTGATCGCTTTGGGGATGTACGGCTGGCGGGCCATTTTCTATATGAATTCCTTCAATCCATTTTTAAGCAATGCCGGCTTGTTTTCAGTTACCATCAATAATTTACTTTTTGTGCTGATGGTCGGGCTTTATGCTTCATTAGCATATATCAGCTGGGAAGCACTGGCGCGCTCACAACAACAGAAACAGCTGGATGTAGTGGATGCCATTTGGCAGCGCAATTTTTTTGTGAGTGAAACCGGCAGCGGGTTGGTTCACGGAGTTGCTTTTGGCGGCATATTGATCGGGATCATGGCGTCGCTGGTCTATTTCCTGGGCATATTCCTGGTTCAGGCTGATAGTCAATTTGGATTCGCAGAACCGGCGATCACTCAACGACTACTCACCATAAATATGAGTGCATGGACAACCACATGGCTCGTAGTAATTGCGCAAGTCGGTTTTGTCTACTCAATAATAAAGCACTGGGTGAAAAAAGATCTGATTGCCGGGTTGCTGGCCATCTTGTTGTCTGGGATATTCATCACCGTTTTGGGCAGATTGATCGGAACTAGTGGAACGGTGTTTGACGACCTGGCGATCTACATTGGTCTGGCCATTATTCTTATCTATGCTATGAAGGAATTCGGGCTTCTCACAGTATGTACTGCATGGTGGACATTCACCGTATTTTATATGGTTCAACCGTACTGGCAATCGTCGTCGGTGGAGGTGGCATATGTCGGCTGGGTTCAGTTTGGATTGATGTTTGTTCCGCTGATCTATGGCTTTATATCATATCGATATGGGATATCAGTTTCTGAAGTGGCTGAGTATATTCCGGAATACGAGGAACGGATAGCACAACACCTACGCGTTGAGAAAGAGATCGAAATAGCCCGGGAAAGTCAGTTCAAGCTGATGCCCCTTCAGCCCCCAAAAGCCGAAGGGATCGATGTATATGGGTTTTTTATGCCTTCTTTTGAAGTGGGTGGCGATTATTTTGATTATCTGCTAACGGAAGATGAAGCCGGAAATCCATCAGCCCTGACCATGGCGGTAGTGGATGTTTCCGGAAAAGCTATGCAAGCAGCTATGCCGGCCGTATTTACCAGTGGTTTATTGCTTTCCAGAATGAAGCATGACTGTCCGGATGAAGTGCTTTCAGATATTTCAGAACCTATCTTTCATCGCACAGATAAAAGAACGTTTATAACTTGTGTGTTGGCACGTTACGATATGAAAACCCAACAAATGGCCATCGCAAACGCGGGGCACTGTCGCCCTATTTTAAAGCGGAATGGAATTGCGGAATACATTCATACGCCAAAGCCTTCTTACCCTCTTGGAATGGCTAAAGAAGTAAAATACCAGCGGGAGATCATTTCCATGAAAAAAGGAGACTTTTTCTTACTGTATTCCGATGGACTTCCCGAGGCGGTGAATGAAAAAGGAGAAAGATTTGGTTTCGATGAAGTGCCGAGGCTTGTAGAATCAATTGACACTGAAACACTATCGGCACAGGCCATTTCGCAGGAAATTAAACGGACCGTTCAGAAATTTAGCAACTATCAATTGGCTGATGATACCACTATCATATGCTTGAAAGTTTAGTATAAAAAAACAACGTAAATAGATTAATTAAATATGGCACAAGGACAAGATTTTGATTTTAACGTGCCGCCTCAATTCGAGAAGTTTTCCAAAAATATTCGCCTGATTATTGGTGGTTTGGTTGTACTTCTACTCGGATTCTCCACCTTTTTTACCGTAGATCCGGAAGAAGTTGGAGTTGTAGTGCGGCTGGGTAAATTTGTAGAAACTGTAGAACCGGGGTTGAACTATAAGATCCCGCTGATCGATCAGGTAGAGTTAGTACCGGTTGAACGACAATTAAAACAGGAATTCGGGTATCGCACGGTAAGCTCTGGCGTTCAATCCAGGTATCAGAAAGCAGGTTATGAAGATGAATCGCTGATGCTGACCGGTGACTTGAACCTGGCGGATGTAGAATGGGTGGTTCAGTACAGAATTAACGACCCTTACAGCTACCTCTTTAAAGTTCGGAATGCAGAATCAACACTTTCTGATATTTCGGAGGCAGCGATGCGTCAAATTGTGGGCGACCGTACAGTAAACGAGGTGTTGACAGTTGGACGTGCTGAAGTAGCTATTGAAGTGCAGAACCTTGTACAGACTCTGGTCTCAGAATATGAGCTGGGTATAACGATCGAGCAGGTAGTTCTGCAGGATATCAATCCCCCAAATCCAGTAAAACCGTCTTTTAATGCAGTTAATGAAGCTCAGCAGGAAAGAGAAACGTTGATCAATCAGGCGAAAGCAGATTACAACCGGGTAATTCCAAGGGCGCGAGGAGAAGCTCAGGAAACCATCCAGCGTGCTGAGGGGTATGCCTCCCAGCGTATCAATAATTCGGAAGGTGAAGTCTCCCGATTCAATGATCTGTATTCGGAGTATATAAAAGCTCCTCAAGTGACCAAGCAACGAATATTCTTAGAAACCATGGAAGAAGTGCTCCCAAAAATGGGTAAGAAAATTATTACGGATGAAAGCGGAAGTAATGTTCTTCCGTTGCTGCAAATGCAGTTAGACGGTCCGCGACAAACAAGCAATTCAACCCAAAACAATAACGGAGGCAACTAAGATGAATCAGACTAAAGGAATTATCGCCGCTGTTGTTGGAGTCGTAATATTTTTAACGGCACTGGATGGATTTTATATCGTACATGAAACCGAACAGGTTATTATCACGCAATTCGGTGACCCGGTTGGTGATGCTGTGACGGAACCGGGATTAAAGTTCAAGATCCCATTTATGCAAAAGGCCAACTACTTTGAAAAAAGATATTTAGAGTGGGATGGCGATCGAAATCAAATTCCAACCAAGGATAAGAAATTCATTTTTGTGGATTCTTATGCCCGCTGGCAGATCACCGATCCGCTACAATTCTATCAAAGATTGGGAACAGAGCGAGGAGCTCAGTCTCGATTGGATGACATTCTGGATGGGGAGACCCGAAATGCTATTGCCTCTCACGATCTTTTGGAGATCGTCAGGTCAAGTAACCGCGATCCAGATACTACCGGTGCTTTGATGCTGGAAGTGGTGGAAGATTCGCTGGTAGATATCAAAACCGGCCGGCAACAAATTCAGGAAGATATTCAGGAATTGGCAAATCAAAGAGCATCTGATCTGGGAATTAAAATTCTGGATTTCCGTATCAAACGCGTGAATTATGTGGAAGATGTACGTCGTACGGTTTATGACCGTATGATATCGGAGAGAAACCGAATTGCAGATGAATTCCGTTCAGAAGGACAGGGTGAGGCATCCCGTATTAACGGTGAAAAAGAAAGGGATCTGGCCCGAATTCAGTCGGAAGCATTCCGTGAAGCTGAGATCATCCGTGGTGAGGCTGATGCACGTGCTGCCGCTATTTACAACGCCGCATACAACAGAAACACGCAATCTCGTGAGCTCTATTCGTTCATACGTTCGATGGATGCCTACACAAAAACACTGGATAAGGAAACCAATATCATCCTTTCTACCGACAGCGATTTTTTCCGTTATTTGAATCGTATCGATTAGGTAAAACAGATTTGAATCGTATTTTAAAAGCACGAGTAAAGCACTCGTGCTTTTTTTGTTTAAGCAAATTAAACCGGAGGGAGATGACACGAAAAGAAAAAATTGCTCGATTCATTGCTGGTACCATATTATTTATTCCAATTTATGCTGGCGGAATGTTTTTCTTCTCAGATACCGGAATTGATTGGGTTGAAACTATCCTTATTTCTCTGATGTGGTCTGCAGGAATGGTTGTTTTTGAAATCTTATGGCAGAAAAGAAAACCAGCAAATTCAGAAAGCTAGCTCAACCCTGTAACGAACAAGCTGTGGCGTAAGCGGAAAAAGCCAAATAAACAGTTATCAATGTGACTTAAGTACAGAGCAATTTGGACAGATAAAAAATGCTCCGTAGGAGCATCATATTGTTCGAAATCAGTAAGATCTGTGTCATCCGTGTTCCATTTTAATTATGCTTCAAAGCACACTATCCCTTCACCCTCATATACAACTGGATAACACGTAATTCATCGTACGAGACCTCCTCTTTAAGAGCATCAAAAACAGGACGGAGCAACTCGTGTCCATGCTCATCAAAGGCTTTGTGGACTTTACTCATTTCTTCGTCACTTAAACCCGAAGCCTCCAGAATATTATCAGAAGGAACAGAATGCCCCGCTTTTACAAACTTGCTGAGATACCCAACCACGGTTCCTTCTTTAACTCCTATCTCCGAAGCTATTTCTGACACCGTTTTTCCTTTCTGAAACATCTGCCCGACTTCAAAAGGACGGCTGTCTTTGCTCAGCGTTTTCTTTACCGCTCTGGTTTTTTGATTTGTACCGGATTTAGATCTTTCCTCCAGGTTATTCTTTTTGCAGAAACTATTGATCACCTCAAGAAACTTCTCTCCGTATTTCTTGGCTTTTGCACGTCCCACACCATGAATTTTAAGCAAACTGTCTTTTGATTGCGGATAATAGTATGCCATCTCTATCAACGTGGTATCTCCAAAAATAATGAATGGCGGGATGCCCTGTTTGCGTGCCAGGTTCATTCGCTTTTCTCTGAGCAGCGCAAATAGATCCCGGTTGAAATCCAATGATTCGATATCGGATTTTGAGGACTTGGTTCTCGTTTTTTGAACCGGCTCATCGATCACGCCAAGTACTTTCTTATCTCCCTTTAATATCTTGATAGCTTTTGGGGTGAGCTTCAAACTTTTGTGCTCAAACTCCCGGACGATGATATCCTGCTTCATCAGCTCGCGGTACACCTGCTTCCATTCCGGGCGGCTGAATTCTTTACCGATTCCGTAGGTCGAGAGCTTATCGTGATTGAATTTCAGGACTTCTTTCCGGCGAGAACCGAGCAGGATATTCAGGATATGATTATAGCCAAATCGCTGCTCAGTGCGGGCCATCGTTGATAGAAATTTTTGAACCGGTACGGTGATGTTTTCCCGTTCGGGTGTATCGCCGGTGCAAAAATCGCACATGCCACAATTTTGCTCATTATAATGTTCCCCAAAATATCCCAGAAGTTTGATTCTCCGACACTGATGTGCCTCCACATAATCCATCAGCTTCTGTAAATGCTCTTCAGCTACCCGCTGTTCATCTCCCGTTTTCTGATCGATGAAATAGCGGATCTTGCTTGCGTCCCCATAACTGAAAAGAAACAGACAATCAGATTGTAGTCCATCCCGGCCGGCACGGCCAATTTGCTGATAATAAGATTCAATATTCTTCGGCATATCGTGGTGCACCACAAACCGCACATCCGGCTTATCGATGCCCATCCCAAACGCGATCGTTGCCACAATGATGTCCACTTCATCCCGAATAAAAGCATCCTGATTCTTTACTCGCTCGCCTTCTCCAAGTCCCGCGTGATATGGCAGAGCATTGAAGCCATTTGCATTAAGATCCTGCGTAAGCTGATCCACTTGCTTCCGTGAAAAGCAATATATGATGCCAGAGTCTCCCTCGTGCCTCCGTAAAAAATTAATGGTCTGTTGCAGTGGGCTGCTTTTGGTGACTACATCCAGGTACAAATTCTTTCGGTTGAAACTTGCTACAAAGGTATTGGCATCTGCAAGTCCCAGCGACTTTGCAATGTCTGTCTGAACGCGTGGGGTAGCGGTGGCTGTCAACCCCAAAGAAACGGCATTCTCAAATTTATTTGTGACTTCTGAAAGCTGCCGGTACTCGGGACGGAAATCATGGCCCCATTCTGAGATACAATGCGCCTCATCAATAGCTACGCAGTCCACATTCAATCCGGAGAGCAAGTTCAGTATGCTACCCTTTAATAATGTTTCTGGCGCCAGGTACAGAAGATCCAGCTTATTTCTGCGGATCAGATCAAGTGTTGCTTCGTAATTTTGTGGCGAGAGCGAGCTGTTCAGATAGGAAGCCGAAACACCATAAGCGGTAAGCTGGTCTACCTGATCTTTCATAAGCGAGATAAGTGGTGAGACCACGATCGTCAATCCATCAAAGAGGAGGGCCGGTATTTGATAGCAAAGTGACTTCCCCCCGCCTGTAGGCATGATGGCGAGGGTATCCTTTTTTTGCAGTACGTTTTGTATGATGTCTTTTTGGAGCGACCGGAATTCCTCGAACCCGAAAACTTCATGAAGTACGTGTTCCGCTTGTTGGATGTCCGGCATAGTATCGGTAGTGGTTTCTGAATAATTCATCTTCTTTTTCTAAGGTAAGAGCAATGAAAACGGAATTCCTTACAAATTTTTTTGAGAAATCGTACATCGACTCTCCAGAGTCGATGGTAAAGCGACTTATAAATTACCATAGGACTCGGCGCCCATACCGTCCCTCATTCCGCCTGCTCTGCTGCTGATCGTCTGGTGGAAGCTCTGTTTCCCGTTATATTCTATAGTGAATTTGTTTCAGTGGCGAGAACTAAAAGTAAGCGGCGGAGTCTCAATAGGGTATTGCACAGAGGAGCAGTACAACGAGGATAAAAGTTGAGTTACTGATCAACGACCCCTTTCGTTCTTGTCGTCTGTTTTCCATTCGGATGTTGTTTCCAAAAACGCAGGGCGGATAGCTTGTCCGCCCCTGTTTGATATAGTGCATTTTTTGGAATAGTAACGGACGGGCAAGCTACCCCTCTTACGAGATATTATGATTTGAACTTTGGACGTGTAATGAGGACAAAATCCATCATCCTAAAAGGATGAAACACGAATAACTCCGGGTGGAGCTTGCGGAACCCGGAGAATATGATGCAATAAAGTACGCAACCCTGAAAGGGTTGAACTAAATGCATGAATAGTCCATATTCTCATAAAAACTTCGGGACACTACTATGAGCACCTATACACAATTTTTATATCAAATCGTTTTCAGTACAAAGAATCGAGACCCTGTTTTAATAAAGCCCAATCGGAAACAACTTTACAAATACTTGTGGGGTATTCTTAAAAATAAAGAGTGTCATCTATATCGTATCAATGGAGTGGAAGATCATCTACATATTATTACGCATATACATCCAACCGTTCCGGTTTCATTACTGATCAAAGATCTTAAGACATCAAGCAATAAGTTCATCAAAAAGGAAGGATTATTCCCAGAATTTAGAGGCTGGCAAGATGGATACGGCGCTTTTAGTTACAGTATAAAAGCAAAAGATAAACTTGTTGAGTATGTCAAAAATCAAGAAGAGCATCACAAAGAGGTAACATTCAGAGAGGAATATATTGCTTTGTTAAACGAGCATGAAATTGAATTTGATGAGCGATACTTGCTCTAACATTTTGTTGAACCCCTTCAGGGTTCCTCCATTTCTATAGTTCATATCCACGGGTTGCGTGAACTTGTGTTCACTCTACCCGCGGTTATTCATGTTAATCCCCATTCGGGGATTTTTGGAAATAATGAGAGGGCTTTTGAGGCAAACTCTGCTAGAAAAATGGTTTAGCAAATCAACGTCCACCCGCAAAATTTGCCTCATCTGCGTTCCATTCCTAAGCTTCCACCAACTCTCCAAAATTCACATCCAGCATTCCGCTCAAGATCTTTTTGCTTTTAGCGGTGTTGATGTGCGCTCCCATTTTCATTAATAAATTATAGAGACCCAGGTGGACACGTGTAGTATATAAGAAGTGCTGCGATCCACGCGGTTCATTTCCAATGGGTGCATCTTTGGTGAAATATTTGATGGTGTTTCGGTATTCTTCATCCCCAAAATCGAATACCTCGTATTTGTAAGGTTCGGCGAAGGTCATACCGTAGTTACGGGCAAATTTGAAATAGCGTTCTTCATTTTCGGGGATGTCAGAATTGGGATTGATGACGTTTAATTTTTCGTACAGCTCGCGAATAGCTTCTTTATCATCCTTTAAATGGGTAGGGAGCAATCGCAGGTAATTCATAAAGAACTCGCGGGGAAATTTCTTCACGCACCCAAAATCGATGACACCCAGTTTGCCATCATAAGTGAATAAGAAATTTCCGGGATGAGTATCGGCATGTACATAATCCATTTCCTGAATTTGTTGATGGAAGAAATCCCAAAGAAGCTGTCCAAAATGGTCACGCGTTTCCTGATCGGGATCTTCTTTCAGGAATTCGCCCAAATGCCGTCCTTCCAGATACGTCATGCAAAGCACTTTCTCGGTAGAGAATTCCTCAACCCACTCAGGGATCTCGATATTCATTCCTCCAAACCGTTCCCGAAACAGGTCGATCTGTTTTCCTTCCTTTATATAGTCGGTCTCGTCGAGCAGTGTTTCTTTTACTTCATCAAAATAAGGATCGATATCTGCACCCTTCTTCACGATACGCTTTACTAAGATCTTTGCCAGTCCCAGATCCGAATCAATGGTCTCCCTTACGTTGGGATACTGAATTTTGATCGCCACTTTTCGACCATCTTTTAATTCTGCTTTGTGAACCTGACCGATCGAAGCTGCTGCAAAAGCTTCCGACTCAAGACTCGCAAAAAGCTGCTCCGGATAATCGCCCAACTCTCTTTTTATAATAGACCGAACCAGCGCTTTATTAATAGGAGGAACGGAATACTGCGCCTGAGTCATCACTTCCGCAAATTCTTCGGGCAGAAAACCCTGATCCATACTCATTCCCTGGGCAATTTTTAAGGCTGTTCCCCGGAGTTTTGTGAATTCTTTGAAAACCTCTTTGGCATTCTCGGAATGAAAGTCGCCGTCGGAATCTCCATTGTCTTTTCCGGATTTTTTGCGGAGATATCGCTTGGCGTAATTGGTCCCTACTTTAATGCCGGTTTTAGCGATCCGGCTGCCGCGCTCAAATTTTGATGAAGGAAAGTCTTTACTCATTTGGAATGTTGAATTATGAATTTTAAATGTTAGATGACTCAATCATTTAACATTTAAAATTAATCAGTGGTTTTATCGTCGTCGGTCTCTTCTTCGTCCTCAATATCAATTTCGACCTCTTCTTCCGGTTCATCCTCAAACCAACTTGAAACCCAGTCGTTGAAATCTTCCACTTGCTTGCTGAAGCCAAATGCACTCAGGGAATATTTAGCCAGGTCAAATCCTTTATCTGCGATCTTGGAATAGACGAGCTCTTCAATAAATCCGGTGATCTTATCGGTAAGGGCAAAGGTACGTTCCTGCTCTTCGCTTTCATCTTCCAACCAAAACTTGATCAGGAACAGAAATTGAGTTTTCAACGAAGCATAAAACAAATCACCGATGAAGAATCCCGCACTTGTTGCAATGTTGCCGTCTGTAGTGAAGAACTCTTTGAACAGGTCTTTGATCTCTTGCTGAAAATCACTTTTGGATGAACAATTCCATTCATATTTCTCAAAGGTATCTTCTACAAACTCCCGGCGCTCGCTCATCATATCAAACAGAGTGAAGGCAAAGTTGGAAAGTTTCTCACTAATAGAATAGGATTCGAAGTCCTCGATCTCGCTGATCATAGCCCGGTAACGGATCACCAAAGAGGGGTAGTAGAATTTCAGAATCGAATTCTTATTTGGGAAAAGAGTGTAGATTTCGGAGGCTGTTTTGCCTGTTTCTTTGGTTAAATTCGGGATCGAAAACTTATCCTCTATATATAGGTCTATCGCCGTTTCTGTGAGCTCGATCTTGGTATTCAATGTTTGTGTGTCCATGGTCTTCAATTAATTCATTAGTAAAACGAATGCGGAAAGCTTTCAGTTCGTTGCTACGATAGAAATTGGAAAATAGTTTTGAATGTTTACTTTTGAGCGACTTTAAATTAATAAGCTTGTATGTCTGAAAATAAACCAACGCTGACTCAGCGGGATACCTTGTTTCTTAGCCTGGCCGGAGTATTTATCACTGCCCTGGTCCTGGGAAATGTGATAGGTACTACTAAGTTTGTGACGTTATTTGCTTTTGATATGCCCGGTTGGTTGCAGGCCATTACTCCCGCAATTGTCAGAGATGGTAATATCTATACGATGAGTGTTCCGGTGGGAGTACTTGCCTATCCCGTTACTTTTCTTGCTACAGATCTTATTTCAGAATTATTTGGAAGAAAAAAAGCACAGCTTGTGGTTTGGGTCGGGTTCTTTTTGAACTTTTTTATGCTGCTGGTTATGACTGTAGGGCACTGGCTACCGAATACCGGTGGGGTCAGCGGAGGACTACCACTTTTTGAAGGCGTGTATGAGTTTATGGTAGGAAATACAATCGCGAGTATGATCGCATATCTGACAGCTCAAACCGTAGATGTAAGGCTTTTTCATTTTTGGAAGAATTTAACTGGAGGAAACCATCTGTGGTTGAGAAATAATGCATCCACAATGTTTAGTCAGCTCGTAGACTCCACTGCAATTTTAACGATACTATATCTTGCCGGAAATCTTGGTGATAATGTGAACTCTGTGGCTACGCTCGTTATCCTTATTATCAATTCTTATCTCTTTAAATTCTTTTTTGCCCTTTTTGATACACCGCTCTTTTATTTAGGGGTGAGGTTTTTAAAGCATTACGATGAAGATCCTTCCGGAAATAGATTATATGAATGAAATACCTGAGGCGACCCGATAAATTTCTTTTATTCGAAATAGTATGACGAGGCAGGAAAACTCATTGGATATCTTTTTTTCTGTTCTGCTTGATCACACTCCGGCTATGTTTTTTTAAGTGATGCTCTTTTGTGGTTCTATCTTCCTCAACTAGAAAGACGATCTCGTATGGCAAGAATGTATAAAAGATAAAAAGAGAATAGACTGGAATAGTGAGCGAAAAATGAGAGTGAGATTTTGGCTTCTCATCTGATTTTTGAAGTCAAAATTTTGCTACTCGCTCATTGCACTCATTCAGAAATCAGAATCAGTCCGGATTTTATTGTCACTTTTTGATACTTCTGTCTTTTAATTGGATGAAAGGTTTCTTAGGCACATTGGTAAAGACCTCTCAGGGCGCTTATAATGCGAATGTTAACAGCACAGAAGTTTTAGCAAAAATTGTGAAATTAATTTCAAAAAATACTTGCGGTGAATAGGGTTCAGCCCCTATCTTTGTAATCCTTTCAAGGAAACGAAAATCGCTGACCAAACAGATGTTTAGTCAGCCTTTTTTTTCGCTGAAAGTTTTGTTCTTAGACATAATGAAGTATAGATCAGATTGTTTGTGCGAGCGAGAGCTTGTTCAATTCTTTGATGCATTTAATTGCATTTTAAAATGACCAAG
>NZQV01000002.1 GCA_002696035.1 Balneola sp.
AATAGCTGCCGTCAGGGTAGTCTTACCGTGATCTACGTGTCCAATCGTGCCCACGTTCACGTGTGGCTTATTCCGTTCAAAGGTCTCTTTTGCCATGATACTTCGTTTTTCTTACTTAGTGTTTAATTTCTTTATGATTGATCTTCAATGATCTCTTTAGCCAGTGTTTCAGGCACTTCAATATAATCGTGGAACTCCATTGAGTATACTGCACGACCCTGTGTTAAAGATCGAAGATCGGTTGAATATCCGAACATTTCTGAAAGAGGTACATGAGCTTTCACTACTGAACCTTCCTTGTTGGTATCCATGCTTTGCATGATTCCGCGACGGCTATTCAAGTCACCAATTACATCACCCATATATTCTTCAGGGGTGATAATCTCAACTTTCATTACCGGCTCAAGGATTTTAGGTGAAGCTTTACGCGCTCCATTTCTAAAGCCAAGTTTAGCGCAAAGCTCAAAACTCAATTGATCAGAATCAACATCGTGATAGGAACCATCATACAAGCGGAATCCAATATTTTCTACAGCATAATTGGCTTGAATACCACCACTTAATGCTTGTTGGAATCCTTTCATTACAGATGGAATAAATTCACGAGGAATATTTCCACCTACAACTTCATTGATGAAGATAAATCCATCCTCTCTTGTGATACGATCTTCGTTGCCTTCATAATCTTCGAACTCTTCAATTGGTCCCATTTCGAAAGAGATGTCGGCAAATTTACCACGACCACCAGTTTGCTTCTTGTAAATCTCCCGGTGATCAATTTTCTTAGAGATTGTTTCTCGGTAAGAAACTTGAGGAGCACCAACGTTGGCTTCAACTTTAAATTCACGCTTCAGACGATCAACAATAATTTCAAGGTGAAGCTCACCCATTCCGGCAATCGTTGTCTGACCTGTTTCATGATCAGTTCTAACCTGGAATGTTGGATCTTCTTCAGCAAGTTTTTGAAGCCCAGTAGAAAGCTTTTCGCCATCCGCTTTGGTCTTCGGCTCAACAGCTAACTTAATTACAGGCTCTGGAAATGTGATTTGCTCAAGAATTACCGGGTGATCTTCCGCACAAAGCGTGTCCCCCGTATGTACTTCTTTAATTCCAATAATAGCTGCAATATCTCCAGCCTGTATGTAATCTAAATCTTTTTTGTCGTTGGCATGCATTTCAAGAAGTCGGCCAACTCGCTCTCTGTTTCCAGTAGAAGCATTCAATATATATGAGCCTTTTTCCAAACGCCCAGAATAAACCCGAACGAACGTCAACTTCCCTACATAAGGATCCGTCATGATCTTAAATGCAAGCGCAGAAAATGGCGCGTTTACATCAGGTGCTTTTTTGACTTCTTCCTCGGTTTCCGGATCAATTCCTTTTACAGGAGGAATGTCAAGTGGATTAGGCATAAAGTCGAGTACTCTATCAAGTAATACCTGAACTCCCTTATTTTTGAGCGCGGTACCCAGCATTACTGGAGTAATAGCCTTCGAAATAGTTGCTGTACGCAAGGCCGAGATAATTGCTTCCTCTGAAATCTCCTCTTCCATCAGATATTTCTCCATCAGAGAATCATCAACATCAGCAAGAGCTTCAACCATTATCTGACGATATTCAGCAGCTTTATCTTTCAGATCTTCTGGAATATCTACTACATCGTACTTAGCACCCAACGACTCATCATCCCAAATAATAGCCTCCATTTTAATAAGGTCTACTACTCCCTGAAACTCAGCTTCAGCGCCGATAGGAATTTGAATTGGAATTGGGTTGGCATTTAATTTCTCATCTAAAGCATTAACTACATTGTAGAAGTCAGCCCCAACTTTATCCATTTTATTTACGAAGGCCATACATGGAACTTCGTACTTGTTAGCCTGACGCCAAACGGTTTCAGACTGTGGCTGCACAGCTCCTACTGAATCAAGTACAAAAACTGCACCATCCAATACACGCAATGAACGCTCTACCTCTACAGTAAAGTCAACGTGACCAGGAGTATCAATAATGTTAATTCGGTGATCTTTCCAGATACAATGAGTAGCAGCAGATTGAATAGTAATCCCTCTTTCCTGCTCCTGCTCCATCCAATCCATAGTAGCAGCGCCATCATGAACTTCACCCATACGGTGACTACGACCGGTGTAAAAAAGGATACGCTCAGTCACGGTTGTTTTACCGGCATCAATGTGAGCCATGATACCAATGTTCCGCGTGCGCCGGATCTTCTCTAAAATTTCTGGATCTGTTTTTGTTGCTTCAGACATAATACTTGTTCAAATGATATTCTTTAAAATCTAAAATGGGCAAAAGCTTTATTAGCGTCAGCCATTCTGTGCGTCTCATCTTTCTTGCGAACCGCGCCACCTTCGTTATTGGAGGCATCCATCAATTCTCTGGAAAGACGAATTGACATGGACTTATCATTACGGCCACGGGCAGCTTTAATCAGCCACCGCATTCCTAATGCAGTCCCTCTTTCCTGACGAACCTCAATTGGCACCTGGTAAGTAGCACCACCTACGCGGCGACTTTTAACTTCCACTACCGGAGTTGAGTTCTGCAGGGCGTTGCGGAATACATCGATTCCGGTTTCGCCTGTTTTTTCTTCAATAAGTTCAAACGCCTGATATACAATTTTGCGAGCAACATTTTTCTTCCCATCTCGCATCAGGTTGTTGACGAAACGAGTCACCAGCTTATCCTCAAAAATTGGATCCGCTTGCACATCTCGTTTTTCTGCTGTTTTTCTACGCATGCTCGATTAATCTTAATTTCTTAGTGTTACCCTTTCGGCTTCTTGGTGCCATACAGACTACGGCTCTGGGTTCTACCCTCAACGCCCGCAGTATCTAATGTTCCACGTATAATATGATATCGAACACCTGGTAAATCTTTTACACGACCACCACGGATCAATACAATACTATGCTCCTGCAGGTTGTGACCTTCACCGGGAATGTAAGCCGAAACTTCAATTCCGTTGGTCAAACGTACACGAGCTACTTTACGCAATGCCGAATTCGGCTTTTTAGGCGTAGTTGTATAAACGCGAGTACAAACACCACGCTTCTGCGGACAATTCTGCAACGCAGGAGCAGTTGTTTTACTTACTTTGCTTTTTCTACCTTTTCGTATGAGTTGTTGTATAGTTGGCACTGTTCATATGTTTGGTTATTGCCATCAAATCGAGAGCTTTCAAATATAGGGAAGGTTGCTATACGAATGCAAAATATTTATCCGAATTATTTCCTTAATTTCTGAATACCCCCTCAAACAGGGTCATTTCATCAAAATATTCACAAAATATTGGTCTTTTTTAGATAGACTGATATATAACTTTATATCACTTGAATTTAACCGATTTAGCCAATTTAAGTACCAAAAGACTAGAGGCCCTGCAGTCAGAAGGTGTTCATTCTGCAGAAGATCTGCTAAATTTTTTCCCCCGCAGATATCTTGATCGTAGTAATACTCAAAAAATGAAGGTCCTTCCCGGCTCAGGAGAAGAAGTTACGGTTGCCGGAGAAGTGGTTTCGGTTAATATGGTGGGGTATGGAAACAAGAAAAGACTGGAGGTCACTCTGAATGATGGCACCGGCACCGTTAAAGGGGTATGGTTTCGCGGGGCAGGTTATTTTAGCAAGTTTTTCAAGAAGGGGGAAACGGTTGCTTTCTTTGGTCAGGCCAAACGGTATGGCAAGAATATCAGTATTGCACATCCTGAAGTCGATAAAATATCATCAGCAGGAGACCTGGATGATTTTTCAAGGATCGTCCCCATTTATCCCGGCAGTAAAGCATTAAGTAAGGCACGCATCAACAGCAGCATGATCAGCAGCTGGATGAAAGAGATCTTGTCTTCGGAGCAGATCAATGAATTTCTGCCCGGCAAACTTCTTTCTGAAATGAAATTCCCAGAGCGCATGCAAGCCTACCGGATGATCCACTTTCCTGAGTCTCACAATCAGCATAAAAATGCTTTGAACCGTTTCAAATATGAGGAGTTGTTTTTATTTGAGCTTAGTATGGAGAAGATCAACTTCACCGTAAAAGAACGAGCAAACGGGCATGTGTTTAAAGAGATCGGGAATTATACATCTCGCTATTTCAATGAGCTTTTGCCTTTTGAGCTTACCGGTGGGCAGAAATCTGCCTTGGCTGAAGTCAAACAAGATGTGCGCTCCGGAAAACAGATGAATCGACTAGTGCAGGGCGATGTGGGCGCTGGCAAAACCATCGTAGCCATTGGCGCTATGCTGATGGCTTTGGACAACGGATTCCAGGCTGCCTTCCTTGCCCCGACTGAAATTCTGGCTGAACAGCACTACCGAACACTTTCTGAACATCTTAAAGAACTGAATGTGAATGTCCGTTTGCTCATCGGTTCACAAAAAAAAGCCCTGCGGACTGATATTCTTACCGATGTGGAGGGTGGCAATGCACAGATCGTTGTGGGAACGCATGCCATCATTCAGGAACAAGTTCGGTTTCACAATCTTGGACTTGCGGTTATTGATGAGCAACATCGGTTTGGGGTGAAGCAAAGAGCGGACCTACTGAATAAGGGGAGTCATCCGCATATGTTGGTAATGAGTGCGACTCCTATCCCCCGCTCATTGGCAATGACGGTTTATGCCGACCTGGATGTTTCCGTTATCAAAGACCTGCCTGCGGGTAGAAAGCTTATCAGAACTGCTATTCGCTCGCAGAAAAAACGAGAAGATGTAATGAATTTTGTCCGGCAGGAAGTGGAAGACGGCGGACAGATATATGTAGTATATCCGCTGGTGGAAGAATCGGAGGCGCTGGATCTAAAAGATGCCACGGCCGGCTTTGAAAAGCTTAAACAACGGTTTCCTGAATTTAAGATAGGTTTGCTTCACGGTAGAATGAAAACCGAGGAAAAGGAAACAGTCATGAGAAAATTCATCGATCATGACATTCATATTCTCGTTTCCACTACCGTGATAGAGGTGGGAGTAGATGTGGCCAATGCATCCATCATGGTTATTGAGCATGCTGAGCGATTCGGACTTTCTCAGCTTCATCAACTCCGCGGGCGCATTGGCCGAGGTGAACGGCAGAGTTACTGCATCCTGATGCCGGATGTGAAAGTGAGTAAATCCGGTGCTTTCCGACTTAAAACCATGGAAGAGACCAACGATGGATTTCGAATTGCTGAGGCTGATCTGAAATTACGCGGCCCCGGAGATTTCCTAGGAACCAAACAAAGCGGGTTGCCCGATTTCAAGTTTGCAGATATAGTGGAAGACCAGTTCCTGCTGGCTCAAGCCAAAGAAAAAGCGAAATCAATATTGGAGGCTGACCCTGAATTACAATCTCCGGATCACCAAAACCTGGCCAGGGTATTTGCTCCTTACTTTGAAGAAAAGGTACAATTTTACGGAATGGGGTGAAATATACTCTCAAGATTCTCGGCGTCAATAAGTAATTCTGATCGCAAACCACTTCACGCGACTCTGGAGAGACGCGCTACATCTCACTTTTACAAAAAAAAGGCGCCCTGAAGAGAGCGCCTTTAAGTTTTTTATAAACTCGTTCTTTTAGATAGAACGATCTGTGTCGAACTCTTCCAGGATCTGCTTGATGCGATTCAGGAAAGCCCCGCCGTGTGCACCGTCAATAATTCTATGATCATAACTCATGGAGAGATACATCATATGACGAATGGCTATCACATCTTGTCCATCTACTTCTCGGACAACCGGGCGTTTTTCGATCACTCCCGTTCCAATGATCGCAACCTGTGGCTGATTTATGATCGGTGTTCCCATCAGGTTTCCTACACTTCCGTAATTAGTGAGGGTGATAGTTCCGCCAACCAGATCGTCAGGACTTAGTTTCTTGCTGCGGGCTTTGTTTGCAACTTCGTTCACTGAGTTTGCAAGGCCTACCAGGTTTTTCTCCTGAGCCTTCTTGATAACCGGCACAATTAGTCCGCCTTCGCCGCCTTCACCAAGGGCTACCGCCAAACCGAAATTGATATCTTTCTTCAGGTGGATCTCATCCCCAACAACAGAACTGTTGATCAGCGGATACTCCAGCATAGCATTGATGATGGCTTCCACAAACAGCGGTGTGAAGGTAAGCTTGGTTCCCGTTTTCTCCTGGAAAGCCTGCTTATGAGCATTTCTCCATTTCACCATGTTCGTTACATCCACTTCCGCAAAAGTAGTAACGTGTGCTGATGTCTGCTTGGATTTAACCATGTGCTCAGCAATCATCTTGCGCATGCGATCCATCTTGATCACTTCCACATCACCAGAAGGACTGTGTTTAACATCCAGCTGACCTGCAGAAATGGATCCATCAGAAGACTTCCCTGACGATGGCTTACTAAGACCGCCACCAGAAGAGGCTGCTTGTTTTTTCTGAGCCGGAGATGAAACCTTACCGGCTTTCTTATCTTCTACATAGGATAAAATATCTTGTTTGGAAACACGTCCGCTTTGCCCGGATCCCTCGATGCTTTCCAATTCTTGCTGAGAAATTCCCTCTTCCTTAGCAATAGAGCGAACAAGTGGAGAATAAAATCTTCCGTCACTGCCTACGCGCTGAGGATCTTCTCCTTCTGAAGTTCCATTGGAGGCTGAAGTTTCAGCCTGCTGACTTGCTTGCGATGAAGTTGACTCTTTCTTCTCCTCTTTTTTCGGAGCCGGAGATGAACTTCCTGCGGATGCCGTTGCTCCCTCACCCGTTGCTATAACAGCAATGGTCTGTCCTACTTCAATAGTGTCATTTTCTTCTGCGAGGATCTCAACCAGTGTCCCTGATGCCGGAGAAGGAACTTCGCTGTCTACTTTATCGGTGGAGATCTCGAGCAGGGTTTCATCTTCCTCTACCTTATCGCCCACCTGTTTATTCCATCCAATTACAGTAGCCTCCACAACCGACTCACCCATCTGAGGCATTTGCACCTCAATGCGCTCGCCTTCGTCTCCACCACCTGAAGCAGCAGGAGCAGATTCTTCCTGTGCTTCCGATTCCTGATCTTGTTCTTGCGATTCTTCTTCAGCAGGCTCTTCAGTTTCAGCCTCATCAGATCCACCGGAAGAAACATCACCGGCAGCATCGGCATCGGTCTCAATTATGGCGATCGGTTTACCGACTTCGATCACGTCCCCTTCTTCAGCTAAAATTTCTACGAGAACGCCGGCTTCGGGAGATGGCACTTCCGTATCCACTTTATCGGTGGCTACTTCGAGCAGGGTTTCATCCACTTCTACAGTGTCTCCCACACTCTTACTCCACTCAATAACTGTGCCTTCCATTACCGATTCGCCCATCTGGGGCATCACTACTTCTACCTTCGCCATAAAATTGTATTATTTAAGTGCTCTAAAAGCATTTTTTTGAAGATTTATAAACGGCTCTAAAGTTCAGGATAATTCCAATTAGTTCAAAATAAGTATCGTTCCTTTAATTTTTGGAAAAGCGCTTTTTTACGCTCTTTTAAATTACACCCCAAAACTCTTGCAAGATGGTCGTCCGACAAATGAACCTTAGACAGAATATTTTCTGAAAAAAGCTTGGGGCGAAACTTCAACCCAACGAACAAATCTTTTTATAAAATAAAGAAAGTCCTTGTCGTCATTTGCTCGGGTAATTCCGGTCACGCTAACTAGATCACCGCCCGGTCAAATGTATGAAGTGTTAGACGAACAAAAAGAACAACTGAACATCCGTATTAAAGATGATCGGGGAAAAATCATCTGGCTTCCAAAATCTCATTTCGAGTTAGTGACTGAGGCTTAATCACGATATCTTTCTTTTCTCCATATTGACTGATCACATTTTCATCAAACGCCATCTTCCGTGACTACCTCTTATCAAGAAATCAAACAAATTTGTTTACAGAATCAGCAACTCACTAAGCGACTAATTGATGAGTTTCTGCTGTATTATGCCGCCGACCGTTTTAAGCTGTATCGTGAGATGAACAAGGCTTTTGCGCGTTACCGCCATTTCACAAAGGATGCTCCCGAGTCGTGGATCAATACCATGAAGGGGCAATATATCGCGCATCGTATTTTTATGGAAGACGGGCTGATCAACCGGTTTATCAATCATCGCGCATTAGCTCACCTGGATGAGGAAGAGATGGCTTTTCTGCGAAGAAATCAGGCGAACCCGTGGCGATTTTCGTTTAGTGAAATTATTGATAATCCTGCGCCTGATTTTTTTGAGATAGAGGATGTTTTCACCGGAGAAAATCTCCTTCTTTACTCGCCGTCTACCTCAGAAATATTACAAGATCGTGATCCCCTGCTATGGTTTAACTTGCTTAGCTACAATGGCTCTTGCTACGAAAGCTATGGCGTCATTAACCCCTTCCAAAGTTTTGAGCCGGAAGATATCCTGTTTTATGCCTCGCAACTAAATCCAGATCAATGGATTGAGAATCCCAGTAAGCTGATGGAATTGGTTAGCAAAGATCCGGTTCCCTATATGCTTTTATTACTGAAATCGGAATTGCCCCTGGTTTTTCAAGGAGACGATCAATTTGTGCAGAATACCGGGGAATTTCTGGATGATAGTTTTGAAAGTTCCGTTCTCAAAGATGCTTTTACCATTGAATATGCTCACGATGTCTATCGCCTTTCACTAAAGGATCGGAGTGAATTTCCGCATTTCAGCGTGGCTTATTATGATGAAAGTGAACAGCTCTTGTTTTTATCGGCGACCACCGACCGTGGGTATGATGCTTTGGTGGATGCCTTGAACGACTGTGGCTACAATCTCCCCTATAACCCTGATTTCAGAGTGAACACGGCGATGATGAACACGGTTCAGGAAATCCTGAGAAAGGACATCAACCTGAATCCCTATGAAGATCTTTTTAAGAAGATGGACACCAAAGAGTCTGGAGAAGTGGACAACCTGAATAATATGCTGGCGGAGATTCTGCCAGATCTGAACGCGGGATTAAAACCGGATGCAAAAAAATTAGCCCAACAATTTAATGTAAATGAAGAAAATGCCCGGGAGCTTATTGATGAGCTTTGGAAGAAGTATGGGAATTTGTAGATCTAGCTACTTATTACAAAACTTTTCAGGCACTTTAAAAGCCTTGTTATTCAAACAATGCGAGGCTCTTTTTATAGTTTAACTCCTCGTGCACCTCTTCAAAGTCTTTTATATCACCAAACCATTTCATCGCTTCAGCTTTTCCAATGTTCGTTAGTTTATCTAACACATAAGCATGCCAGCTACTAAATGGCCAATCATTCAAATTTCTGGTAAACCCATGATGAATTGGGTTGTTGTGAATGTAAGCTATTAAGTGGGTGAAGTATTTTTGGGAGTTGATGAGTTTTCGTTTGAAATTTGGAATGAATAGACTGCCTTTCCGATCGTATTTTTTATTGAAGGCCTGAGTGTATCCATTTAAAAGATGAGAAAATTGCCTGCTAATTACCGAAGGAAACCCTCCAAGGGTTTTGAACCCTTGGAGGGTTGGGTCTTTTTTCCTGTTTCGAATAAATTCCAACACCTCTCCCTCCCCTTTCACCCGAACCATTAAATGCAGATGATTCGGCATTAAGCAATAGGCAAAAGTGCCAACCACGGGGTGAATATGATGGAGGTATTTCTTTAGGAAATAATTGTAGTTCTCTTCGCTGCGAAAGAGATTCTCATCACCATTGGCATGCGTCCAGATGTGATATGTGTTTCCTGATTGAAGTAAAATTTGATTTTTCGACATTGCTTTAAGGGTTAGATCTTTTTTCGAATAACACCCCTTACTACAAACCTGATGGATTTTTGAAACCCGTCAGGTTTAACTATTTCAGGATGGTTTAGTAGGTAAGAGCGCCCTCAAGCCAATTCCTTACACTTTCATACAGATTTTCCTTGTTCAATATTCGATGTTCTCCGGGGTTTGTCCTCACTTCTGATTTTATTAACTTCGTGATTTAGTCAACCAGCAGTTAACAACAAAGTCTTGGCATTATGATATCAGAAGAATTACAAGAAATTATTGATGAAACGGAAATGAATATGCATGAAGCGACTGCTTTCCTGAAAAAGGAGCTTTCTCATGTCCGTGCAGGAAAGGCCAATCCTGCTCTCCTGGAAGGGATTAAAGTTGAATATTATGGATCTCAAACCCCTCTTCAGCAGCTGGCTAATGTGAGTGCACCGGAACCGCGATTGTTAGTAGTGCAGCCATATGATCGTTCAGCGATGGAAGATATCGAGAAAGCGATCATGTCGGCCGGGCTTGGTCTCAACCCAAATAATGACGGCGAACGTATTTTACTTCCGCTTCCGGTCTTAACTGAAGAACGTCGTAAAGAACTTGTAAAACATTCTAAGGATATTGCTGAGAAAGCTAAGATCAGTATCCGAAATACCCGCCGGGATGCGAATGACTCCATCAAGAAAACAGTAGAAAGTGAATCCCTCTCCGAAGACTCCAAGTTCGAAGCCGAGGAAAACATTCAGCAATTGACGGATAAATACACGGCCAAAGTGGACGAACTCCTCGAGAAGAAAGAAAAAGAAATAATGACTGTGTAGGTGTTTCGGGTTTCTTGATTCCAGTTGCGGGTTGTTCTTGTCAGTTCATCTCTTATTGCCTTTTATCAACATATATTCATGAAAAGTTATACGGACTTAGATATATATAAAATGGCTTATGAACTGGCGCTTGAGGTTCATGAACTCACAATGACACTCCCTAAATATGAACAATATGAGCAGGGAAGTCAGATTAGGCGTTCTTCTAAAAGAATAAAAGATACCGTTGCTGAAGGATTTGGAAGAAGACGCTATAAGGATGAATTTATTCGATTTCTTATTTTTGCCCATTCTTCCTGCGACGAAACAGTTTCACAACTCAACATGATCAGCGACATTCATTTTAAAGAAAATCCTCTTACCGATTTATTGAACAGATACGATATATTAGGACGCAAAATTAATAGTTTCATCAAGTATATTGAAACGAGCTGGAAAACCAATTAACCCGCAACACAAAACCCGCACCAAGCAACCCCATTAAATGTATATAAGCGAACTTGAATTACAGGGGTTTAAAAGCTTTGCCCATAAGACCAAGGTGAAGTTTGACAGCGGCATTACGTCTATCGTAGGACCGAATGGATGTGGTAAATCCAATATTGTGGATGCGCTGCGCTGGGTTTTGGGTGAGCAACGGCCTTCCCTGCTTCGTTCTTCGGCAATGGCGAATGTCATCTTTAATGGAACGGCTCAAAAGAAAGCCCTTGGGATGGCAGAAGTCTCTCTCACCTTTGTAAATGACAAGGGAATCCTTCCTATCGAATATAGTGAAGTGACCATCACGCGCCGGCTGTATCGTTCCGGGGATAGTGAATACCTGATCAACGGGACTACTTGTCGGCTCAAGGATATCATGGAATTATTCATGGATACCGGGATGGGGTCTGATGCCTATTCGGTGATCGAGCTGAAAATGGTGGAAGAGATCCTGAATGATAAGAACAACGATCGCCGCCGTTTGTTTGAGGAAGCCGCCGGAGTAACCAAGTACAAAGATCAGCGCAAGAAAACGATCCGGAAGCTGGAAAGTACACGTAAAGATCTTCAGCGGGTTGATGACTTGTTAGTTGAGCTTCGCAAGAAAGCCCGATCTCTGGAAATTCAGGCCGAAAAAGCAGAGAAGGCAAAGATCTACAAAGATGAACTCGAACTCCTTGATAAAGCTCTCACCCTGCACGATTTCAACAAGATCAAGGATGAGCTGGAGCCGCTGAAAGAACGCATTCAAAATGCGGATAAAGAGAAGAAAGAGATCACCAAAGGCTCAGAGGAATTAGAGGAAGCCGACGAAAAAGCCCGTGCGGCACTCATCGAAAAAGAACGACAGCAGGCGGAAGCACAACGCCGGGTAAGTCAGCTGCATAATGCCATTCGGGAGGCAGATACCAACCTGCGGATCACCCGGGAAAAGATCGAGAATGAGAAAAAGGTGATCACCGAGTACTCAAAGGACATTGAAAGTGGTCAGGAAGATCTGGAAGAACTGACCGAGTTGTTGGAGTCGAGCCGGAATAAGCTGGAAAGCTATGACGATGAGATGGAGAAATCGCGTAAAGCGCTGGAAGATTCCAAGAAGAAATACGGACAGATCCAGCAGCAGTATAATCGCGAACGCAGCGATCTGTATGAAATTGAAGTAGAGCTGAGTGCGGCCAATAATGAATTAAACCAGCTGCAGACCAAGCGGATCAAGATCGAGAGTCGGCTGGAAAATACGGAAGGCGATCTCGAACGTATTGATGATGAGATCACCGACCTGAACGACGAGATCGAGAACATGAACGGTGAGCAGGGACTCATCGAGAAGAAGCTCGACAAGCTGGTAGTAGAACGGGATGAGCTGGAAGAGGAGCTGGAAACATCCCGCCAAAAACGAGAGCAGTTTGCCGACAAGCAGAACGAGATCAAAGACGAGCTCCGCACCCTTCAAAGTAAAAAGGAGTCGCTGGAATCTGAGATCCGTCTGATGAATGATCTCGCTGCTTCCAACGAGGCATTTCCCGGAAGCGTGAAGTTCCTGATCGAAAATCATCGTTTCGATTTCAAAGACATGACTACGGTGTCGGAGATCTTTGATACCGATCAGAAACATGCCGTGGCGCTGGAATCGGTGTTGGGTGATATGCTGAATTTCGTAGTCGTCAAAACGCTGGATGATGCACAGCGAGCCGCCAAAATTCTCAAAGAAAATGATAAAGGCCGGGCCACTTTCATCCCGTTGGATCAATTAGCAGCTACCTATCCGGTAAAAGATGGAAGCCTGTTTGATGAGGTGAAATCAAAGCGAGAGTATTCGGCCCTGAAGCAACTGCTGCTCGGAAATGTACTTGTTTTTGATTCGGTTGAAGAAGCCTACAAAGGCACTAAAGGTCAGGATGACGCGGTTGGAGTGACTTTTGATGGAGAAGTTGTTACCGATAACAAATTCTTCCAAAGTGGAAGTAAGAGCAAGAATGCTGGCATTCGGGTTGGACTGAAGGACAAGATCGAGAAGCTGGAAAAGGAAGAAGCGAAAGTTTCCAAAGAGATCGGAAAGCTGGAAGATTACCTGCAGCAGATCGTGGAAAAATATGAGAAGCTCGATATTGGAAAGCTGTCTCAGATGCTGAAGGAGAAAGAGCAGGAAGTTCGCCGGTTGGAGCAACAACAGCAGAGCTTGAGTTCCAAAGTATCGGTGTATCAGAAGAATATTGGTGAGCTGGTGAATCGAAAAGATCACCTGAAAAGCAGCGAAGGAACGGCTCAGGAAGAACTCAATTCCATTCAACCCAAACAGAAGGAATTACAGCAAAAGATGCTTGGGCTGGATGAGCAGCAGCAGGAGAAAAAAGACCTTCTGGAAACCCTGGAAGACGAACGCTCTATCGCTCAAAGCCGCTACAACGATACACAGCTCAAACATCAGGACCTCAAGAACAAAGTGGATAACCTGGAGCGTGATGTACAACGCGCGGAGACGGGCATCCAGAATGTGAAAAAGCGGATCGAAAACCGAACCCAGCTCATCGAAGAAAGTAAGGAGCGAATTGAAGAGCTGACTACGAAGACCAAAGAGCTTCAGGAGACCATCACCGTAAAAAGTGAGGCCAAGAAAGAAGCCGATGAAAACCTTGAAAAGGCAGAAGAAGCTGCCGCCAAACAGCGCGGCAAGATCAACGAAATTGAGAAAGAGCTGAAGGAAGTCCGCCGCAAGAAAGAGGTGAATATGGAGTTGGTCCATCACTTGGATATGGCACGCGAGAAAATGGAGATGCAGTCGCAGGCGCTGTCCGATCACATTTGGGAAACTTACGGCATCCTGATGAAACAGGTGACCGGCGAACTTCCCGAAGATAAAACGCCGGAAGAAGCCAAAGAACGAATCAGCTGGCTGAAGCAGAAATTGAACAGCATCGGGGAAGTGAATCCGCTGGCCATTGAAGAATACAAAGAAGAGAAAGAACGCCTCGATTTCTACGAAGAGCAGATCATGGACCTTGAAGAAGCCGAAGAGCAGCTTCTGGAAACCATCGATGAGATCAACGAAACGGCTACCGAACGATTTAACACCACTTTTGAGCGGATACGAACGAATTTCCAGCAGGTATTCAAAACCTTGTTTGAGGAAGATGATTATTGTGATCTCCTGATAGAGCAAGATGTGGAAGATCCATTGGAAGCCCGGATTGAGATCAAAGCGCAGCCGCGCGGTAAACGTCCGTCGGGCATTTCACAGCTTTCCGGTGGCGAGAAAACACTCACGGCAATTGCCCTTCTATTTGCCATTTATTTGGTGAAACCATCTCCGTTCTGTGTGCTTGATGAGGTTGACGCTCCCCTGGATGATGCCAACATCGAGCGCTTTGCCAAGATGATCAAGAACTTTTCAGAAAACACGCAGTTCATCATTATCACCCACAACAAAAAAACCATGAGTAAAGCCGAGATGATGTACGGCGTGACTATGCCGGATACCGGCGTTTCGAGATTGGTTGGGGTGAAATTGGATGAAGTGGAAGATGTGTTGTAGAACATCGAACATCCAACAAGGAACATTCAAGGTAGAACTTGCAGCAACCGACTCGCTCCTGACGCTCTGCGTTGGAGCGGATGATATAACCCATAGTGAACCCCGCCGGGGTTACATCGAATCCTATTTCGCCAAAGGTTGATCTCGTTGCGAAGGTCCATCTTCGCAACGCAGTCCGGGAAGCTCCGGCTTCCAACTTTCCATGCATTCCACGAGACCTTTATTTTGTACCGACAAAAGAAACAACCCCGAGCAGTCGGGGCGGCTGCGAAAAAAAAGCTAAAGCTGATTCCATTGCGCTAAAAGAAATCAATACTCCTTCACAGTCATAAACATTTTCTTAACGCTTCATTCCATCATCTTCTTAACGCTCTTTTTACTAAGACCGATTAACAATCTTTCAAGCCTAAACCATCATGCAAGAAAGAATTCCAAAAACAATATATTCCCAATAATGATGTCTATCCGAATTAACTGAATTGATATGAAAACTCGCTTTATTTTTATTGCTTTATTTCCAATACTGATTTGTAGCTGTCAGCCTCAAACTACACAGCCGAAATTTGAATCTCTCCCAATATCCGCTCAAACCATTTCTTTGGTGGGAGATACGCTGAAAACAGCTCCGCAGACTTTGCCGGAGCGACTCCAGATTCGCATCGACTCCCTGAGTGCGGAAGCGTTGGATGAGGACCGCGTGGTTGACCACTTGATCTGGGAAGCACGTCAAGTGGCGTATGAAGGACAATACCGGCAAGCGGTGCAGTTGTTTACCGATGCCATCGAGCAGTTTCCGAATGAACCGAGATTGTATCGCCACCGGGGACATCGATATATCACACTTCGGGCTTTTGATCAGGCTATTGACGATTTCCAAAAGGCAGCTCGATTATTTGAAGGTCAAGAAGATATCACAGAACAAGACGGATTGCCAAATGACCAAAATCAGCCTTTAAGTTCGCTGCAAACCAACACGTGGTACCATCTCGGATTGGCACATTATCTGAAAGGAGAATATGAGCAAGCCAATCTCGCGTACCAAACCGGACTTCAGGTTGCCGATAACAATGACATGGCCGTGGCTTTCACCTACTGGAAATACATGACGCTACGAAAGTTAGGCAGAGATGTGGATGCTGGAAATCTACTTGAAACCATTTCCCCTGATATGGACCTCATTGAAAATACCAGTTACCACGAATTGCTGATGGTTTTCAAAGGAGTTTTCACTCCCGAAGAACTGCTTTCCCAGGAAAATTCCGAACTGGATAATGCGACTTTAGGCTATGGACTTGGTTTCTGGCACCACATCAACGGAAGAAATGAACGGGCACAAAAGATCTGGCAGCAAGTGTATAATTCCGGGAATTGGGCGGCTTTTGGATTTATTGCAAGTGAGGCTGAACTAGCGGATTAGTGTTACCGTGCGAAGTGTTACGGTGTTAAGGTTACCTACCTTTAACACCGTAATATTATAACACCCTCGACCAATACACTATAAACTCACTCTGTCGCAAGCGTCCGCTTGTGACTTCTCCCCACCTTCCTTGTTCTCTTTCTTTTGTACCGACAAAAGAAACAACCCCGAGCAGTCGGGGCGGCTGCGAAAAAAAAGCTAAAGCTCACTCCATTGCGCTAAAAGAGATCAATCCTCTTTCACGATCATAAACATTTTCTTAGCTACTCAGCGGAATGATTTCTTTCTTAACGCTTCATTCCATCATCTTTTTAGCGCTCTTTTTTCTAAGGCCGATGGTTAAATCACCGCAAATATCCTTCAACTTATATAAGTCTGCCAATAAGTAGAAAACCAACCATTCTTTATAATTATAGTGATTGTTCTACATCTTCCCAGATATCTTCAACGTGTTCGAGTCCGATGGAAAGGCGAATGAGTCCCTGGGAAATACCTACCTTTTGGCGCTCCTCTTCCGAGAGTTTTGAATGGGTTGTTGAAGCCGGATGCGTCGCGATCGTTCGGGAATCTCCAAGATTAGCAGTAAGGGAAAGCATCTTTAACGAATCCAGGAAATTTTGCCCGGCTTTCAGTCCGCCTTTAATTCCGAACGTTACGATTCCCCCACCCATCGCCATTTGTTTTTGAGCCGTTGCGTAAGCGGGATGATTTTCCAAAAACGGATATTTCACCCATTCCACCTGCTCATGATCTTGAAGCCTTTGGGCGATATCGAATGCACTTTGGGAATGTCGCTCCATACGAATTTGCAGCGTTTCCAAACTCTTCGACAACATCCACGCATTGAAGGGCGATAGACAGGGTCCCGAATGACGAGCAAACGACTCGATCTCATCGATAAGCTCCTGCCTTCCCACAATGGCTCCGCCCAAACCACGTCCTTGTCCGTCGAGATATTTGGTAGCTGAATGGATCACCAGGTCTGCCCCAAACTTGATCGGATTCTGGATGATTGGTGTAGTAAAGCAATTATCCACCACATAGATAAGGTTATGTTTTTTTGCGATCTCGGCTGCTTTTTCAAGGTCGATGATATCAAGCGCCGGATTCGAAGGCGTTTCCAGGTACAAGATCTTTGTTTGTGGGGAGATGGCTGCTTCCCATTCCTCCAGGTTTGTAGCAGATACATAATTGGTTTTAATATTCCACTTCGGAAAGATCTGCGTAAATAATTTGTGGGTTGAGCCGAATACCGACCGGGAAGCCAGTACTTCATCGCCGGCATCCAGCAAAGCCGCAAAAGTTGAAAATACGGCAGCCATTCCAGAAGCCGTAGCCCAGCCAGCTTCGGCTCCTTCCAGCATAGCCATTTTCTCAACGAATTCATCCACGGTGGGATTGGAATAGCGGCTGTACACATTGCCCTCCTCTTCCCCGGCAAACATCGCTCGCATATGCTCGGCATTATCGAACACATAACTGGAGGTCATATAGATGGGCGTTGCGTGTTCACCAAATTTCGTTCGGTCGGTTTGGGTACGAATAGATTGCGTTTCTTTACGCTTCATGATCTTCGATTTTATTGAGTGAGTGGCTCGAAGATAACAATATCTTTATAGTGTTATGGTGCGATGGTGTTTTGGTTTTTCAAAGTCATAACACCGTAACACTACATTTTGCGCTCTTTGTGGAGATCTATTTACACAATGTAGTCCGAGTAGCTTCAGCTTCTACCTTTCTTTTGTGCCGACAAAAGAAACAAAAACTCCCGGCTGCGAAAAAAGAGCTAAAGCTGATTCCATTCCACTAAAAGAAATCAATGCTCCTTCACGGTCATAAGCATTTTCTTAACTCATCAGCGGTATGATTTCTTTCTTAACGCTTCATTCCATCATCTTTTTAACGCTCTTTTTTCTAAGGCCGAAGAACTTAAACACATTCATTGGTAAAATTGAAAAGTTAAGTAGGTGCGTTGTCTAGATAGATTTATAGCATGCTGTTGTACTATTATACGGTGCTTTGAAATTATTCAAACCCAAAACACCGTCGCACTGCAACACTATTTCTATCGTACCAAGAAAACCGCATTCCCGATCAGCAATTTCCCGTTGTGCCAGAAACCACGGAAGAATGGATTGTCGACCATGTATACAACGCTGCCGCGACCCATATTTTGAACGCCAAACACTAAGCTGTGCTCCAGGTCTTTTTTGGCTTCGTGACCAGCAAACCCACTTCGGTGTGCGCCTGGTTTGGCAGCTCCCACGTTCCAGCCGTTTTCCAAATATTCGTAGGAGGCAGATCCGGTTTTTAGAGACATGTACACATCCCCATAACCAAAAGCGAGCGGATGCGTATTATCCAGCGTAACTTCAAAAATACTTCCCGGGTTAAAACTCGAGATACGCTCGCGAGATGCATTTCCATAGGTCTTTAATTTAGATTCTGGATCTTCCTCCGAAGTCTCTTCTTCATCTGATTTCCGCTTCAACGCAAAGCCGTCTTTTCCAGCCAGTATGCCATTGGCTCCTTCAACCGCAATCAACTTCCCACCTCCACGAACCCATTCTTTGATGGCATCTAATTCATTGTCACTTACCGCACTTCCGTACATTGAAGGCAGTATAAGCACATCGTAAGAATTCCAATCTACCGAGCCCACATCATCTACATTGATGAGATTCAGCGGATAATTGATCTGCTGATCGAAGTAATTCCAGATATGTCCAACCATGTTCGAACTTGTTCCTTCTCCGGATAGCAGGGCTACTTTTGGAGCAGTCAGATATCGCACCGATGACGAACCAAAATCTTTACCTGAATCTACAAATCCTGTTTCAACCGGAGTCACAATTCGGTTCAGCAAACCGGCTTCATCTTTAACGATCTGATCGAATTTCTCGCCAAGTTTTTCATTACCATTTCGGGTGATGATCAATGTGCCCGGTGCATATTCTTCCCCATTTAAGGTGAAGGCCTTCTCGGCATATCGTACCGCGACGCCTTCATCCAGCAAGCGCGCCAGGTAGCGAAGATCTTCCAGTGAGTTCCATTTAGCCAGATACGCATACGGTTTTTCAACAGAAGGAGTCAGTTCACTTTCTACTTCCATTTCAAGCGGACGAGTATCCACCTGCCCATTGATCGCATAACCGTCCACACCGTACGCATAATGCATTTCCCAAGCGGTGATATCGTAAGTCAGCGAATCCGCTAACTCCGGTTTCGGCTCAAACAAAACCCGAACCAACGTTCCTTTGGGCTGATAGGTACTGATCACATAATCTCCTTCTTCCACATTCACCCGTCCGGTTTCGCTGGTGCTGTAATCATATCCGTTTGCGCGGGTTGATCCGGAAGCCTGACCAAATTCAATATTCTGATTCACCAAATACCGCAGCAGCCTGGACACTTTATCCGGATTGCTGCTTTTCTTCACAACAAATGTCTTGTATTCACCTGCACCATTCTGGATCGTGTTGTCGAAGTACTTCGAAAATTCATCGATCACTTTTTGTGAATTTTGAGCGGTGATCTCAACGGTTGAAAGTCCTGTGGTGGAGTGATGTGTGAGTCGGTCGTGCAAAGTCAGCGTATCGCCTTCAGCGGTAATCACACCCAAACCGGATGTACTGTGCCCCGCCTGCTCGTAGGTCATCCCGATGGCACCGTTGAAGGTTGGCCAGGTGTCACCATAACTCGGGTAGAACAGATCAAAGATCTCGCGGGTGAAATACAGCCAGTTTTCCTCATCAAAATACTCCGTATGGTTTTTCCCGATCATCGTCTGAAAATCACGTTGCCAGTCGGTGATGGCCATGTGAAACGGTTCGGCGGCCGGAGCAAAATAGTACGGCGAGTTGATGCCTTGCTCATGGAAATCAACATGCACATGTGGCATCCATTCGTTATACACGCGAATGCGCTGCTGACTTTCCACCTGTGTTTGCCACGCCCAATCCCGGTTCAGATCAAAATAATAATGATTGGTACGTCCGCCCGGCCACGGTTCACTGTGTTCGCGCGATTCCAGATTCACATTCACCTCCTCCCCAACTACACTTCGGTACCAGTTTACATAACGATCTCGTCCATCGGGATTCACCATCGGATCCATCACCACAACGGTGCTTTCCAACCAATTAGATTTCTCTGTCAGCAGTTTATACACGGTGTTCATCGCCGCCTCACTGGAAGATGTCTCATTGCCATGCACATTGTAGCTCAGCCAAACAATCGCCTTTTGGTTTTCGGTGGGTGAACCGGATTCGAGTCCTGCCAGACGCAGATTATTCACCCGGATCTCCTCGATATTCTTCTGATTTTCTTCGGATGAAACCACCGCATACACCAACTCACGACCTTCATTGGTTTTTCCATATTCCGAAAGCGTCACCTTGGGAGATTCTTCCGCTACATGCTGAAAATAATTGAGCACTTTGTAGTGCGGTGTCCACTGATCACCCAGTTCATAGCCCAGAAATTCGGCCGGGGATTGAAGTTGCGCCCAGCTCGTGGCTGTGATCAAAAAAGTTGCTAAAAACGTAAGTAGAAATGATCTCTTCATTATTCGGATGGATTATTCAGTTCGGTTTCAATTTGGTTGACCACATCATCGACGATGGAATTGGGTATGGGAATCGCGAGGTTATAGTGAGCGATCTTCCACGCACCAGCTTGCTTCACCAGTACGCCGCTGCCACGACTCGGCCCTAAGTTAGGCGTATCCAGCTCTTCATCAAACCAGGCAATTTTACCATTGTCAGAAAAATATACTTTTCGGAAGGTCGGGGTGAAGGTCCATGCTACGCCGTCATCTTCAAAGTAGGGTTTGGACCACGGCTTGAATTCTGCGATCGTCCAGCGCTCGGTAGCATCGGTTCCCATAAAAATGGAAGAATCATTCTCAAAGTGATTGAAGTAGCGTTCGAAATCACCTTCCGCTGCGGCCGCGTGCCAGTCATTGAGTACGGCGTCCACATCCTCAGAGGAAGGTTCCGGAATAGTTTCTTTGGGTTGGCATGCTCCGAGCATCAAGCCGGAAATAATCAGAAGAAAGGTTAATGATCTCATCGTAAGATTTTGAAGTTAAATATGGCTTCTATGTTGTCATCCTGAGCGCCTTTAACGTCATACTCAAGTTTGTTGTTAAACGCGATCCCGAATGCTCGGGACAAATTTTGATACATCACAAATTAGCTAAACATTGAGACTCTTCGCGATCACCACCTGGTCAACTATTACTTAAAGGGCGCTCAGAGTGACAACTAATGATTTAGGTGCCAAAAGTTAGCCAATGGTAGCTATTCCAAGAGGTTTGGGCAAGGGGAAATTTTTGTGGAATATTTGTTCACTTGCAGGTCTAAAGACCTTGGCTTGTTTATGAATGAGAAAGGTCAAGCACTTTAGAGCTCGTTGAGTTGCTCCGCGGTTCAATGGAAACCGGAGGTTCTGTCTTCAAAATCTCTTCCTCCTATTTCTACTTCATCAACACCATGCGTTTTGATAGTACGGTACCATCAAATTTCAACTGATAGAAATATACACCGCTTGAAAGATCTGAAGCATCAAAACGGGCCACATGTACCCCTTGCCTCATCGTTTCATCAACCAATACATGCACCGATTGTCCTAACAGATTGAAGACCTCCAGCTGAACTGCTCCCGAAGACGGCAAGCTGAATTCAATTAAAGTAGACGGATTGAACGGATTCGGGTAATTCTGAGAAAGGCTAAGCTCCCTGGGAATATCAATGGCGCCTTCAAGTTCATTAGATACTGTCAAGGCTTCCAGGTCAGCCCGCAGGTAATTCTGATGGATCACGTTCAAAGGGTTATCTCCAGACCATCGCAAATAAATAGAAGCTTCCCCCCTTTCATGTGCATACTCCACTTTGATCTTCCTGGCCTCGCCTTCAGTAAGTTGAATGGTGTTGGATGTATTTGATTCGGATATGAGCAGTTCCTCACCCATCCATACCTTAGCCGTACCATTTTCACTTTCCAACGAAAGAGTATAATTGCCGGAAGAAGGTGACACTAACTCACCCTCCCAGCGGACACTGAAGTTGTTTGACGGGATATCTTCATGGGGTGTATCCAATTTCCAATTCCAGGCGATCATTGGTTCTTTTCGCACCACTGGAGTCCCTGTGAAATCTTCGTTGGGATAGTAAGTGGCAGCAAGTCCTTGGGCTGAATCGGGATCAATCTTAGCAATACCTTGCCCATGAAACTCGATCCAGTTCAGGTTCCCGATACTCGACTGTCCCTCATTTTTAAAAACCAGATATACATCATGCGTTCCGCCAGGATTTGCCAGATCAGATATAAAGTAATCATATCCCTGCCAGTCGCCGGTAGCTTTGGTATTTACCTGTGCGATCTCGGTGCCGTTTACATCATCTAGACGAACCTCTACGCTGGCCGGTGTAGACTGTGAAGCATACCGGAGGGTGATATATTGAATATTTTTAAAATTTATGGGACCATATCCCAGCGCTGACAAATGATTAATAAATCCGATATTTTCTCCTCCACCTAAGAAATCGCCAGTGGGTTCGGCTTGTACATCGATCCGGTCAAAAGCATGTTCGGCCTCTTTAATCTTCCCTTGCAACACACTCGATGCCTTGCCAGTCAGAGGAGCATTGATTGCGCCCCCACTATCGGTGTATTCCGCATTGAAAACATAAAATACATTATCAGGGCCTTCACCATGAGACTCCGCAATAAACTCACCTTCACAACCTGCAATATTTCCAAGTCCGTGAGCATGATCGTCATGGCCTATGGTCGGTTCCGCCAAGACATCTCTGCAGTCGATACCCTCTCCAATAGTCCCCTCCTCTTCATCCTTCACAGATACCCTGTATTCTATTGTATCACCTGCTTCGTAAAATCCCCCATTCAACGGGTAATCGATATTGACTTCTGGCCTGGAGTTTCCTGCTGTAATTTCTACCTGAGCTGTACTGCTTTCCCCATCAGGATCTGTAACAGTAAGCGTTGCAGAGTATGCGCCGGACTCTGTGTATGTAAAGTTTGCCGTCTCGGTTGTAGCGTCTTCCGTTCCATCCTCATTGAAATCCCATGAAAAAGAAAGTTCATCATTATCAGGATCGCTGGATCGTTCCGCAGAAAACTCCACTTCAAGGGGTATAGCTCCATTTGTGACTGAAGCAATAGCCACGGCTTGCGGAGGTCGGTTTCCAAGGTTTTCCACATATTCAATTCTGAGTACGCGAGCATCCGGGTTACCACCACTAAACCCAGTTCCCCACTCGATGACATACAAAGCACCATCAGGGCCAAAATGCAGGTCAATGGGACGATTAAGAACCAGACTCTCCAAAAAATCATTGATCTGCAGCAAGTTACCTTCTCGATCAAACCGAACTTCTTTGATCCAGTTACGTGTCCACTCTGCGATAAACAGAACTCCGTTGAAGTATTCAGGAAAGCCACCGCTTTCGGTATTGGTTGAATCAAAGTGGAAAAAATCACCGCCAATAGCTGTACGATTACTACTGGTCCCAAATTCCGGCTGCTCATCAAAAGGTCCATAAGGATAATACAGCCACGCAGGTTTAGCAGGAGGGAGATTCTGCAAGCCGGTGTTATTGGGAGAGTCATTCACCGGGTTGGCGCAGTCAAAGGAGCCCTCGGAAGTGCTGTTTTCAAAGTTCCACTCTTCATATGCAAAGTTATCTCCGATGCAAAAGGGCCATCCAAAGTTTCCTGCAGTTGAGGTACGGTTGAATTCGTCGTAACCTCTGGGTCCCCGGTTTGGGTTATTGACGCGGGCATCAGGCCCCACATCTCCCCAAATAAGTTCATTGCTCACTTTATTCACGGCCATACGGAATGGATTTCGGGTTCCCATTACATAAATTTCAGGTTTTCCCTTCTCCTGATCATCAAAAAGGTTTCCGTTTGGTATCGTATAACTTCCGTCTTCTTCAGGGTGAATTCTGAGGATCTTACCGCGGAGATCATTGGTATTGCCAGAGGTGCGCTGGGCATCATAGGCCTCGCGGCCATCGCGTTCGTCAATAGGAGCAAACCCATCCGACTGAAATGGATTCGTGTTATCACCGGTAGTGATAAACAGGTTCCCATTACCATCAAATTCGAGGTCGCCTCCGGAGTGGCAGCATTCATCGCGCTGAACAGGTATGGTTAGTAAAATTTCTTCGGAAGAAAGGTCAATCTCTCCGTCTGTATAGTCGAAGCGCGACACTCTTTGTTCGGAGGGAGATGCCGGAGAATAAAATAGATAAAGCCAGGAATTGCTCTCAAAATCCGGGTCCAGCACAATTCCCAATAGTCCATCTTCACGGCCGCTTTCAACATCAAGTTCAGCAGCTGTTTCAATGATTCCTGATTCATTATTTCGGTATTTGACCACACCTCCCCGCTCAATATAAAGCACGTCCCGATTGGGCAGAACAGCCAGCTCCATAGGGTCTTTTGGGTTATCGTCTAACACCGTAACCAGGTATTTGTCATCTATGGTAGCTTCATAGTTTCCATTTATTTTTCCGGCTGCCCATTGTATTCCTCCCAAAATATGATCCAGGAATTCGGGTTCCGAAAAACTTGCTGAAGTATGTCCACCCCCGGTATACCACGAACGACCTCCGTCAAACTCATGCATCCAGGCGATCGGATGATCATATCCCATATTTCCTCCCCCATAAGTGTCTTCATCCAGCGTCATCAACACATGTACATCTCCGCGCGGATTGCTTCGAAAGTTGTACCATTCATCCGTTCTCGTCCATCGATCCGGCAAATGATTTGTTGAAGGATGAAGAGTGTCAGCTACTTCAATGGTTGCTGTGGGTGTTCCGGGTGGGTGACTATCAAAGTAAGCGCCAACCAGTTCTCCATACCAAGTCCAGTTGTACTCGGTATCGGAAGCGGCGTGAATCCCGACATAACCTCCACCACTTTGAATGTACTGTTCAAAAGCAGCTTGCTGATCTGTATTAAGGACGTCACCGGTGGTACTCAGAAAAATGATAACATCATATTGGCTCAGGTTCTCGAAAGTAAAATCAGTAGCATCTTCGGTAGTCTCCACCGTAAAACCATGATCTGAGCCGAGCTGTTGGATAGCATTTACTCCGGCTTCAATGGAAGCGTGCCGAAATCCTTCGGTCTTAGAAAAAACTAGCAAACTGTGGTCTTGTGCCTGAATAATGGTGGAAAAAGAACATACAATTAGAAGGAAGAGAAAGAAATTTTTCAATACTTGATGATTTAGTCGGAGGATCAAAAGAACTTACTAAAAGAAAGGCAGACTGGATAATCAGACATTCATACTAATTTCACGATACAGGCCCGAAGTCTCGATTGCTCCGGGCATCAGGAGGCTTAACCTGTTTACGAAGATAGTGATTCATATGCTACATCATGCCCCACAATCATCTTTGCTTCCACATCTAATCAATATTCATACTCCCGCACCTCAGCTCCCATATGTGGACTTACCAAAATCCGCTCCCTCTCAAAATCCATTCCTACATAAGGATTTAGATCTTCTCCAGAGCCCAACTTCATTCGTTCTACCAATTCTCCTTCTGCATCAAATTTATGGATCCACAGAGGTCGGCGCGGGGCAAATCTTGTTACCAGGTTAGTGTAGGTCATTAGGAGCAGCTCCCCGTCTTCATTACTTCTTCCGGCTACATATTTTCGCACGTTCATGGCACTTAGTCTCCGGTCCGGATGTTCTTTTGCAACAGTGGCAAGGTCGATGGCCAGCGTATCAACTTCCGGGGTATCTGGAATTTCTCGCTCCCATAATTTCTCTCCGCTTAAATCGTATTTCTCAATCTTTGGGATGGCACTGTAGATGATATAGATCTCATCCGGATTGGCACGATCATTCACAGGAAAAGCAAGACACTGATCTTTGGCAGGAACTTCTTTGTTTTTGAGGGCTGACCTCGCCGCGTCCTCATCTTCACTGATCGTACAACTTTCCGGTATCGCAGCAATATCCGCGATCTTTTCGCCCTGCCAGTTTACAGCCTTATACAAATACGCTTCTCCAAAATGAGAGGGAATAAGCACGGTCTCATTCAAGGTTACAAATGGCTGATTGTTGTTATCATTGAGCGGCATTGGTGGAGGAGGCGGGCCATCAGGAACGGTTTTCCTCTTGGTTCTTAACTCTGCATAGTCTAAAGATGAAATATGCTTGCCGTCCTCCCGACTGTATTTATGAACAAAATACTGTCCGCCATCTATAATAAAGAGATGGTTGTCATTGAAAAAGAAATCATTCAGCATTTGGATCTCTCCGGGACCACGTCCGCGCTGACCATATTGATGGACCACGGTACTGCTGTCATCAACTTCCGTAATTCCCCATTTCGGCAGGTCCTGAATGAACAGATGTTGGTCGTTGCCATCGTACTTTAGCCGGACCGGCATGCCCAACAACACTTTATCACTGTCTACATAATCCTTATAGGTGTTGAGTTCTGTTACCTGAATCCTTGTTTGATCGGCTTTGTCAGTTTTTCCTGAGGTGCACCCCACAAAGAGGGCCAGAACCATCGTCCCAAAAAACGCATGCTTGTTAATTCTATACATAGAAAGCTATATCTAGTTGATCTTCAACAAGATAAAAATATTTACTAAAACTACAATTTTAGTAGTAGGTTTCAGAACCGCGCCTCGTTGAGTAGCCCCGCTGCTCAACGCAACCCGGAGGCTCCGCCTCCAAACCCATCACCCCGAAAATAACGTCACAGGAAGTACCACATTCCCCTCGCCTGCATAATTCCGCGCCGAAGAATACTTCCAATGTTCAGCAAATTCTACGAAGCCTGCTTTAACCGGATTGAAATGTACATATTAAATTTTCTGATTCATCATTTTCACATTCGAGATCTGCTTGGGATGTACGCCGGCCTGCCACATCTGATACTCACTGTCCTTATGCTTCGAATGTTTCCAGGCCTTTAATTCAGACAGAAAATATCTCCGGTCTTGAGATTTCAAGTGATCAATAATGCATCTTGCCGTAAATGATTTGAACCTCCCCATTTTCTTAGCCAGCTCTTTTCCTTCAATGATCATATGGAGGTGATTATGCATGATCACGTATGCATAGAGTTTCACCTTTTCTTTGTTTTGAAGATGTTTAATGGATTCAATTATAATCTCGCTTATATCCTGATACGCAAATAATGAGATCCCTTTTACTATGCTACACGTTACAAAATAGGGATAGTGCTCCTCTTTAAATTTATATCTTGTTTTGCCCATAACTTTTTTAGTTAGTTAGAGCCACTTCAAAAGGATTCCTTACAGATTTTTTGAGGCGGAGCCTCGGGAGAGCGTTGAGCAGCGGAGCTACTCAACGAGGAATACATATCTGTTACTGAAAAACTCCGTACTTTTGGTTATGCTTCCATCATATTTTAATAAACCCAATTCCCACTTTGATCATCAGCAGCAACAGTTCCAACCAAGTCGCCCCTATCAAACGAATTGCTGCTATCGACATTGGCACCAACTCTTTTCACGCCATTATTGTGGATATCTATTCGGATGGCAGCTTCCGCACGCTCGATAAGCTCAAGGAAATGGTGGAACTCGCCAAGGGCGGAATGGGAAAACGTCTTTCGGATGGTGCCTTCAAACGGGGACTTTCTGCTCTAAAACACATCAAGCGGCTGGCCGACAGTTACGAGTGTGAGGAGATTCTGGCCTATGCCACCAGTGCTATTCGTGAGGCTGAAAATGGCGGGGAGTTCATTCAGAGGAGCATTGATGAGGCCGGAATCAAAATGCTGGCTATTCCCGGTCGGGTGGAAGCAGAACTCATCGGACTCGCGGTTCGACATGGAGTGAAATTGACTTCCGAGCCGGCTCTGATGGCCGATGTGGGGGGAGGAAGTGTAGAGTTTATAATCGGTAACGATAAGGAGTTCTTTTACCTGGCCAGCAAAAAGATCGGAGTTTCGCGAATGACGGAAGTTTTCAAGCCTTCCGATCCCATCACCCCAGAAGATATTGAGACGCTGGAAAATCATTATGAAGAACAGCTTCGGGATGTGGCACAGGCTTTTGCTCAGCATCGCACCGATACGATCATTGGCTCGTCTGGCACTATGGAAAACATTGCGGAGATGATCGCCGCTCGCAAGAAGAAAACGAGTGATGTTACGCTAAACGAGATGGAATTTTCGGCGGAGGAGTTCAAGGAGTTTTATAATGATTTCATCAAGTTAAGCCGGAAGGAGCGGAAGAAAGTATCCGGCCTGGAAACGAAGCGTGTGGGCTTTATCAACACCGGTGTGGTATTGCTTGATTTCCTGATCCGGAAGTTTGGGATCAAGAAAGTGCGTATTTCCTCTCAGGCTTTGCGGGAAGGGATCGTGATCAGGTATCTGAAGAAAGAAATGATCGGGCTGCCCTGGACCGGTGTTTTTGCAGATCCGCGCCGACGAAGTGTGTTTGAGCTGCTCCGTAAAACCGACTGGCACGAAAATCACTCCCGTCATGTGGCCAACATGGCCCTCACCATTTTTGATGCGCTGGAGGACGAACTCGGGCTCACCCCAAACGACCGGGAGCTGCTGGAATATGCTGCTTATCTGCATGATATCGGGTATTATATCTCTCATTCCAAGCATCACAAACACGCGCTTTATATCATTCGTCACTCTGACCTGAAGGGGTTTAAAGAGAATGAGATCGAGATCATCGCCAATGTGGCTCGCTACCACCGGCGGTCAACTCCCAAAAAGCGACACGGGGAGTACTGGAAAATGTCGCCCGCTATACGAAAGCGGATCAAGAAGCTGTCCGGGATTTTGCGCGTGGCTGATGGACTGGATCGCAGCCACTACCAGAATGTGAAGGACCTGGAGGTTGTTTCGGAAGAAGTTTACATCAAAATAAGCATATGGACCGAAGGCGAGCCCTACCTCGAAATTTGGGGAGCCGAGCGAAAGTCGGAGCTATTCAAAGAAATGACCGGGAAAAAACTGAAGATAGAACAGGTGCTCAAACCAACGTATTCTTCATAACGCAGCTCATGGAGGTGCAATTTTCAAACATTTCCAGGCTCAATAAAAAGCATTTTTCTGCGTATCTTTGGGGTGAAATAAATTCAAAAAAGAGATTTTTACCCTCCTATGGACATCGAAGAATATAATTTTAAAGACCGCCTGATCAAGGGAATGACAACCGACGGAAATTTCAAGATCTCTGTCGTTAAAACCACTGAAGTTGTTAAAACCGCCCGCTCAAAGCACAGCCTATCACTACTGAATACGGTAATTTTGGGTAAAGCCTTAACCGCTACCATGTTACTCGCCTCTGAATTGAAGGGAGAGGAACGTATTCAATTACGAATGGATGGTAACGGCCCCATCGGATTTTTAGTAGCCGAAGCCAATCAGGTTGGAGAGATCCGCGGCTATGTTAAAAATCCTGCCGCCGAACTCGACTACACAGAGCCTGAGACCCAACTGGGTGATGGTATTGGCCTGGGGGTTCTCACATTTTCAAAAGTACTTTATAATGAAGCTGAACCACGAAGCAGCACTATTCAGATCGTAAATGGTGATGTAACAAGTGATGTAGCTCATTATCTTGCCCAATCTGAACAAATTCCATCTGCCTTATTGGTGGATGTAGGTATTGATGAAGACGGAAATGTAACCGAAGCTGGCGGTTTACTCATACAGCGCCTGCCGGATGCGCCCGACGGACAGATTGATCTACTTCAGGAACGCCTATCCTCCTTCCCTGCCATCGATGAGTTGCTCTCGGATGGGCAGTATATCGATGAGATCATGAAGAAGGCTGTCTCCCCATTAAAGGTGAAAGAACTAAATCGCCAGCCGGTAGATTTTTTCTGCCGCTGCACGCGCAAACGGTTCAAAAATGCACTTTCTATGCTGACTCTCGATGACCTGAAAGACATGGAAGGCGAGGGACAAGAAGTGGTATGCCATTACTGCAATCGCAGGGAAAAGATTTCGAAAGATGAACTGGAGAAGATCATCACCGATGCTCAGGCTAAGATGAATTAAGGCCATCTTCGGGAACCTGGCTTCAGCAAATGCCCCAGACTTCAAGTTCTCGGCATTCCACGATTATCTGCACCTCTATCTATCCCAGGAAGTTAAGGTTTGGATGATATTTTGAAACACAGCATAGAGGTTCGGGGAAGAAAATTCTCAAAAATTTGCCTATACAATTTTAGTTCTCTTGTTTAGATATTAGATTCCCATAGCTTAAATAATCCAAAATATTTTATGGCAGATTTAAAACGTGAACTGGGCTTTTGGGACGCCTTAACCATTGGCGCCGGAACAATGATCGGTGCCGGAATCTTTCTACTTGCGGGGGTAGCTCTCGAAATGTCGGGCCCAGCCGCTATTTTCGCCTATTTAATGGCTGGCGTGGTTTGTATGATCACCGCTTCAAGTGCTGCCGAGCTAGCTACAGGGATGCCAACTTCTGGCGGAGATTATTTTTTCGTTTCCCGTTCTTTAGGACCTGCAATGGGAGCCATATCAGGAGTTGGGATTTGGCTGAGCCTTACTTTTGCCATCGCTTTTTATCTTTTTGGGCTGGGTGAGTACCTCTCTCAATTCCTTCCCATTTCTGCTTTTTGGGGCGCTGTAATAGGAGGCGTACTTTTAACGATTCTGAATGTTGTTGGAGCTAAAGAATCCGGCCGAACTCAGGTAATAGTGGTTCTCATCCTTTTTGTTATCCTTGGTACGTTTAGCGTGATGGGAGTTTTTCATATTGATACTGCCAACTACGATCCCTTTATGCCTTTTGGGTTCGACTCCATCTCAGCAACCACAGCTTTGGTTTTTGTCTCATTTCTTGGTTTTGTAAAGATCGCGGCCGTTGCTGAAGAGATCAAAAACCCATCCAAGAATTTACCCCGGGCCCTGATTGGATCCGTGGCACTGGTCACTGTTCTGTATGTAATTATTGTGTTGGTAATAGGCGGAATGTTTGAACAGTCAACCATTGCTGATGTACGAGATCCGTTGACAACAGCTGCACGTACCATTCTGGGAAGTCCTGGCGCAGTAGCCGTTATTATAGCTGGATTATTGGCAACGCTTTCTTCCGCAAATGCAAGCATCATGGCTTCATCCAGGATCAATCTTGCAATGGCGAGGGATCGAATGGTTCCAAATTGGCTGGCCGACATTCACCAGAAATTACTAACTCCCTATCGTGCCATTATTCTTACCGGGGTACTTGCATTATCATTTTTACTGCTTGAAAGCCTGGAAGATCTCGCCAAAATTGCGAGTGTGCTACAGCTCTACAGTTATGCCGCACTGAACATTGGTTGTGTAGTATTGCGTGTGTCTCACCCCGACTGGTACAAACCAACCTATCGAACTCCTGGCACACCATGGCTACAAATTCTTGCTGCGGTTGGTTGCCTTTCCATCATAGTGTACTCCGGTACTTTTGCGCAGATCGCCGTTGTGGTACTTATTATTGGAAGCCTTTTATGGTATCTGGCATGGGGGCGTTCCCGCGTTGAAATTGAACATGCGCTGCCTGAACTCAAGCAAAACTGGAAGGAATTAGGTTTCGGAATGTTCACCGCGCCGGTTGAACTCCATGAATCTGAATTTGAAGAATGGGCTCCTGCCATCCGTGCCTTGAATGTTAAAGAAGGACGGAATATTCTTACCGCACTGGCAAATCCTGCTCACGAAAAAGCCCTGCTTAAAATTTCACAGCTTATAGCCACCGGTAAAGACGAAGGTGGTAAAGTAACCGGGATCAATATGATGAAAGTACCCTTTCAAACCCCGATCTCTACCGTCAATAAGATGCTGGAAGAAAAACAGTCTGTTCGTAAAAGTATAGAACAGATCAGTCAAAGATCACAAGCCGAGACGCTGGATAAAAAAGGTAAGGATTCAGTCTTGGCAACCACAACTTTTGAGTCTGCAATGGCTGCATCTCATGATATTTTTAAAGGGTTGATCTCTGAAACGGAAGATCGGCAGGCAGATATGCTGGTTATGGGTTGGCAAGGCGGATTCAGTTTAGGCCGGATCTATAACACCCCCGTGCAAAAGATCATTAAGAATTTAAAAGCAGACCTTTCCGTATTGAAGGATCGTGAACTGGGTGAGATCAACTCTGTTGTAGTTCCCTGGGGAGGCGGATTGCATGCCCGATTAGGGATGGAAATTGGACTTCGTATTGCACAAACTGTGGGAGCTAAATTGCGAGTTCTCCGATTAGTTAAGCCTGGAATAAATGTTAAAGAGGAGGAAGAAGAACTTCTTCAGCGCATTAAACCTTTAGCCGGAGACTTTGACCGAATAGAAATTACAGTTAAAGAATCTACCGATGTAACCGGTGGCATTCTTGAGGAACTTGAGGAACATCAGGATGACTTACTGATCATTGGAGCTTCCCACGAATGGGGTATCCGAAATGTATTATTTGGAACCATCCCCGATATCATAGCAGATCGTGCCCCCTGCTCGGTGTTAATGGTCAGAAGATATGTTAACGATGACTGGAAAATGAAGGCCGCTGAAAGTGTTAAGAGAGTTAAAGAGCAGTTAGGTATGACCTCCTCCCCTGAAAGTAATTAGTATCTCATTTTCACGATTTTTCTAAGACCTCCACGCTCCTGCTTAATTTGAGCAGCACCAACAAACGATGTATATTGTATACATCATATTTGGAGAGAGTTATGAAACGAACACAAATTTATCTTACCGAAGAAGAGAAAAAAGCCATAGAAAAGCTTTCCGATGAACGGGGTACGACCCAAAGCAACATTATCCGCGAAGCCATCGATGAATATTTGACTAAGGAAAAAGCGAAACCCAAGAAAAAATCCATCATGGATTTTGCCGGCATATGGAAGGAAAAAAAGGATATTCCTGATGTGCGTGAAATGAGAGAAGGTTGGGGAAAACGTATGAAAAGATTAGGATTAGATGATAGTTGATACGAATATCATTATTGACTTTTTGAAAGGCCGTGACGAGGCAAATAGCTTCATAAAAGCTCATAAACCTATCACTACTTCTGTAGTTGTAGTTTCTGAATTATTTGCAGGAGTTAAAAGTAAAAATGAAATGAGAGAGTTAAGAGAGTTTCTGACTTTTGTTGAATTGGTTGATGTAACAGAAGTAATCGCAAAAAATGCCGGTTTACTAAGACGAAAATATTTAAAGAGTCATGGAATAGAAATTCCGGATGCACTTATAGCCGCAACTGCCAACTATCTAAAAGTCCCGGTAGCCTCTCTTGACAAAAAGCATTTCTCCGTCTTGACTGATGATCTTGTTATTCCGTACTGATCTATAGGGAATTCGCCAACCATTTCTATACATAGAATTAGATTCAGGCCTGCGGGGGAATCACCTGTATTAGACTATGAGCTTATTTTTCAAAGATGCTTTTCTTAATCACAATACCTTGTCATCCCCGTGAAGACGGGGATCTTATTGTATCAAGTGATCAAATAGCAAAGGAAGTCCCGCATCCACAATTCTCAACAGCATTGGGGTTGTCGAAAGTGAAACCCCGGGCATCCAGTCCATCGGGATAGTCGATCTGCATTCCCTCAAGGTACATAAGATGCTTTGGCGCTACAATGATCTCAACGCCGTGGCTTTCATATACGCTGTCTTCGTCGGTACGATGGTCGAGCCCAAGTTTGTAGCTGAGGCCAGAGCATCCACCGCCATCTACAGCCACGCGCAGATATAAGTTATCATCCAGTCCTTCGTCACTCTTGATCTTTTCTACCTGCCTTGCTGCCCGTTGGGTAAGAATAACAGGCTCGCCGGTCAGCTCAGTTTTTTGATAGTCACTTTCAGTGATCGGTTGTGGATCCGCAGATCCTTCTTCCTCATCAACATCATCGATCAGTGAGGAAATAACATCATCTAAATTTTCTTCTTGAACACTCATGGTCTATCGCACTCTTTTATTTAGAACGAGTCAAAATTACGAAGTTTTTTTGGAAAATGTGTAATGCGTCACGCCTTCTTTCTCAAACAGATCAAGTACGCCTGCACTTACCAAATTCACCAGAATTTTAGCTGCCCGATAGGTGGTGACGCCTATCAGCAGCGAGAATCTTTCAACCGTGATGTCGCCGTATTCATTCAAAAAACGAAAAAGTTGTTGTTCATTTTCTCCATACTCAAAGGTCACCCCTTCATCTGAGTAATTTTGCTTAAGCACTTCAATGTATTCATCACTTGCCACCACGCTTTCGTCATCAACCCGCACATACACCTGGCGGTATTTCTTCCCTTTTACATAGATGGGTTTCTCTTTTGCTTCGGGTACTTTCACCATAAGCACATCCCGTTCGCCGGTATTCACCAATTCCATGGTCACTTTTATCTCCGGGATGCACTCTTCTCTTGCAGCCTGATTCAGCCAAAATTCTTCTTCTTGATAACTTTCAACTCCAATGATCTCACCGTTGTCTTCCACCCCGATCAGCAGAGTACCCCCTTTTGTATTGGCAAAAGCTGCCATTTCGCGGGCAATTTTTTCGGGAGAAGCTACACTGTGTTTAAATTCAAGAAAACGGCTCTCTCCGGTTTGGATCAGGTTTTTCAGATCTGTTCGGGTAAGTTCAGATACTTTTACGGTATCTGAATACTGCATATAGAATTCAAACTCATCTTCCATTGCTGATAGGATTTCAAGTTGCGCGTTACGGATTACGGGTTCAAACAGTATGCAACCTGTAACAGGTAACACGAAACACAATTACATGACAATTTCGTTCTTGGGGTCGCGCGTCATCAGTTCGTATAACGCATCTCCCGGGTCCACATTGTCGAACAAAACTTGATGAACCGCTTTGGTGATGGGCATTTCTACATTATTTTTTGTGGCCCAGTCAAATACCGACTTCGTTGTTTTTACGCCTTCGGCCACCATATTCATACTTTCAATGATTTCATTCAGCTTCTCCCCTTTACCAATGCGAAATCCGACCGAACGGTTCCGGCTATGTGAACTTGTGCAGGTCACGATCAGATCGCCCATCCCAGTGAGTCCGGAAAAGGTATCAGAATGAGCACCCATTAAAGTCCCCATGCGTTTCATTTCGTGAAGTCCACGGGTGATGAGTGCAGCTTTAGCGTTATCACCGAGCTCAGCTCCATCCACAATACCGGCTGCAATGGCCATAATGTTTTTGACCGAACCTCCAATCTCAACTCCTATTACATCATTATTCAGATATACACGAAACATGGGGGTGAGAAAGGTATCCTGAATGATCTTTGCTGTGCGTGTTGAGTACGCAGATGAGACCACGGTCGTAGGCTTCAGGGCACCCACTTCTTCAGCGTGACTTGGGCCATACAGCACCCCTATATTGTCCTCCAGGGTAGTGCCCTGCATTACATCAATAAGCACCTGAGACATGGTTTTAAAAGAATCATTCTCAATTCCCTTGGCTACCGTCACCAGGATCTCGTGTCCGTCGAGGCAGGGTTTTAAGTTACCGGCTACATCCCGAAGTGTATGTGAAGGAGTAGCGAAAACCACCATATCCTGAGATTTCATGCACTGCTCAAGATCATTATATGCTATGATAGATTCCGGCAGGTCAATATCATTTAAGTACGAAGGATTGCGGTGCTTTGAGTTGATGTGTTCTGCAATATTCTCTTCCCGTGCCCAGAGCTGTACGTTATTGCCGGCCTGATCAAGTACCATTGCCAGGGCAGTTCCAAAACTTCCGGCTCCGATTACAGTTACATTTCTATTGCTCATACTTCAGCCTCGGTCATTTTTTCAGGGGATTCCTCGCACTTGTCTTTGTTCTTGGAAAAACTAATGCGGCTCTCCGTCCCATTGATCAATCTCTGGATATTAGACTTATGCTTGTAGATGATCCCACTTGCAATCAGGATGGCAAAAATGATGATGCTTCCATCCACATAATATCCGAATCCATAACGCATCACCAATAAACTAATTGGGTAAATAAAGCTGGCGGTAATTGAAGCGAGAGATACATATCTGGTAGCATAAACGATCAGGATGAAAACAACAGATGAGATACCAATAGAGATCGGTTCGATTCCATATAACATTCCGCATGCAGTTGCGGCTCCCTTACCACCTTTGAACTTGGCAAAAATCGGAAACATGTGCCCAACCACAGCAAATAACCCACAGGTTATCTTCAGAAAAGCATCAGCTTCCCAGCCCGGCGGTGCTATGGGACCGGCTCCTATTTCAAAAGCATACATGGCAACCCAGTAAGAAGCCGCGAATCCCTTCATGAAATCGATCACTAAGACACTCACTCCGGCTTTCCAGCCTAAGTTCCGAAAGGCATTGGTAGTTCCGAGGTTCCCGCTCCCAAAATTCCGGATATCCATTTTATAGAATATTTGCCCCACCCAGAGCGAGGCCGGTATAGACCCCAACACGAAACTAATAGCCAATACTGTGAATAATGCAATCATGTGCCTTCTGTTTTTCGGAAGTTAAGAGATTGGGGCATTAGTTAGTAGTTAATGGTTTTTGGGAATTCTGCCAATAACCTTTAACCAAATACACTAAACATGACGCTCAGCGTGATAAGAAGATCGCACCAATGGACCACTTTCTACATGCTCGATACCCAGCTTTTCGCCAATTTCTTTGTACTCGGCAAACTGGTCGGGGTGAACCCAATCTAAAACGGGATGGTGCATCTTGGTTGGCTGCATGTATTGTCCTATAGTAAGCACGTCTACACCATGTTCTACACAGTCCTGCATCAGCTCGATCACTTCTTCTCGTTCTTCACCTAACCCAACCATGATTCCGGTTTTGGTTCGGATTTCGGCATTTTTGGTTCGCTGAAGTAACTCAAGTGACCGCTCATACCTGGCCTGTGGGCGAACCCTTCGGTATTTACTCGGAACGGTTTCCAGGTTGTGGCTGAGAACATCCGGCGGGGTATCAAAAACGATCTGCAGAGCAGCATCCCATTCTCCGCGAAAATCAGGGATAAGAGATTCGATGGTTACACCGGGAATAGCTTCGCGAAGAGCACGATGACATTCGGCAAAAATTGGAGCACCGCCATCTTTACGCTCATCTCGGTTTACAGAGGTAAGCACCACGTGCTTGAGTTTCATTTTTGCGGCTGCATCGGCCACTCTCGCCGGCTCATCCCAATCGAGATCTGCAGGAGGCCGTCCGGTTTTGATCGCACAAAAAGCACAGGAGCGGGTACAAACATCACCCAGAATCATAAAGGTGGCGGTTCCAGCTCCCCAACATTCGCCCATATTTGGGCAGCGGGCTTCCGAACACACTGTATTCAGGTTATTGTCTCGAATCGTTTTTGAAACCTCCTTAAACTTCTCCCCTGATGGAAGTTTTACCCTCAGCCAGTCGGGCCGGCGGTTTTTTTCTGATGGTTTGTCTACTACCTGAAGTTCTTTGATCATGGTGCTTCTTTAATGATTTTTTAAGCTTTTCAACGCTTATTTCAGTCCAAATATATACTGTTTCAAGCGTCCGCTTGGAACAACAATATTTTTGCACAAGCGGACGCTTGCGCAATTCAAAATGGCAACAATTTATGTATTCGAATAACTATCAAACTTACGAAATAATCTGCTCCACTTCTTGCAAGGAACCTTTGCTTGAGATGGAGACTTTAAAAACATCTTCAAAGTGAAAAACAATCCGTTCTTTAACTTCCTCGGCATCAATTTCTTTGCCGGCAAGTTTTTGTAAACTGGTTACCGCCTTGTCATCAATTCCACAGGGAACAATGTTGTTAAAATACCTGAGGTCGGTATTTACATTGAGCGCAAAACCGTGCATGGTCACCCATCGGGAACATCGAATGCCCATGGCGCAGATCTTTTCGTTGTTCACCCATACACCGGTGGCGCCTTCAATGCGATGGGCTTCAAATCCAAAATCAGCACAAACCCGGATCATCACTTCTTCCAGAAATCGAAGATATTTGTGAACATCCGTAAAATGGCGATCAAGGTCTAAAATAGGGTAGCCTACGATTTGTCCCGGTCCATGATAAGTGATATCCCCACCTCGGTCTATTTTTATGAACTCAGCTTTTAACTGCTGAAGCTCCATCATAGAACGCAGCATATGCTCTTCACTGCCACTTTTTCCCAGAGTATAGACATGCGGATGTTCTACAAAAAACAGTATATCATCCAGACGTTTCCCCTTGATTTCTCCTTTTTGCTCAGCTCGCTTTTCATCAATAATCCGCTGCTGTACAGACTTCTGCAAGTCCCATATCGGCTGATATGCGGCATGGCCCAGGTCGTACAGTTCGATGTTTTTTTGCGGCATTATTATTTCTATTGGTACCAATATTGCTATAGCAAAAGTCTCTTCCCGTGAATACGGGAAGGGGAGATCAATTCAAAAAAGCTGTTCCTTTTTTGAATTTCGCGGGGTGTTGGTGCCAAGGAATATCGAGTTAAAATTCAACTTCCCTGCCCCTGGCTTACACCCTCCGCCAGACTTCACATTCGTTCAGTCCGGCACCTCCCTCAAGGGAGGACTTACCTAATTAACTACAAAATTACGTTTAAACTTGAGACAAAAATGGCTCCCGAAGGAGCCATTTCCGTTCAACATTGAATGTTGGATGTTCCTTGTTCGATGTTCTACTTCTTAACGGGAGTTCCCAAGTGAACACCTTCGTTATACGCTTCAGCTACAGCTTCCATCACGGCCTCTGAGAGGGTTGGATGTGGGTGAACCGCGCTGATAATTTCATGTCCGGTGGTTTCGAGATCACGGGCCACAACGGCTTCGGCGATCATTTCAGTCACTCCGAATCCGATCATATGGCAACCGAGCCACTCACCGTATTTGGCATCAAATACAACCTTAACGAAGCCTTCTTCGTGCCCAAGCGCCGTGGCTTTTCCGGATGCAGAAAGTGGGAACTTACCAACTTTCACATCATAGCCTTCATCTTTAGCGGCTTGCTCGGTTAATCCTACAGAAGCAACCTGAGGCTCGCAATAGGTACAGCCCGGGATGTTGTTGTAGTTGATCGGGTGTGGATTTTGTCCGGCCAGTTGCTCAGCAAGAACAGTCGCTTCATGAGAAGCTTTGTGGGCCAGCCATGGAGCTCCGATGATATCACCGATGGCATAAATACCGTCCACATTGGTTTTGTATGTTTTCTTGTCAACTACAATAGAACCTTTCTCGGTTTTGACGCCGGCTTTGTCGAGACCAAGACCTTCAATATTTCCGGTCACACCAACGGCAGAAAGTACCACGTCGGCTTCGATCTTCTCTTCGCCTTTCTTGGTTTTTACGGTGACTTCAACACCTTTGCCTTTCTTCTTCACGTTCTCGACCGTGCTTTCGGTCATCACGTTGATACCTTTTTTCTTGTAGATCTTGCCAAGTTCTTTTCCAACGTCAGCATCTTCTACTGGTACTAAATTCTTCTGAAGCTCAACCAAAGTCACTTCGGTTCCGATGGTGTGATAGAAATAGGCAAACTCAACGCCAATAGCACCAGCTCCCACGATCACCATTTTCTTAGGCTGTTTTTCCAGCTGCATCGCTTTTTCTGAATCGATGATCATTTCTCCATCGATCTCCAGGCTTGGCAGCTCGCGCGGACGAGCACCGGTAGCCACTATAAAATGCTTGGCCTTGATACTTTCCTGCTCTTTGCCTTTGTCATCATTGACAGCCAGCTCAGATTTAGATTTAAAAACACCCGTTCCCATGAACACTTCGATCTTATTCGCTTTCATCAGGAACTGAACGCCCTTACTCATTTTATTGGCAACGCCACGGCTTCGTTTCACCATGCCGCCAAAATCAGCTGAGTAATCCTTCACATTAATCCCATAATCAGAAGCATGCTCGATCGACTCATACACCTCTGCTGAACGCAACAATGCTTTTGTGGGGATACATCCGATATTCAAACAAACACCGCCGAGATGTCTCTTTTCTACAATTGCGGTTTTAAAGCCAAGCTGAGAAGCGCGAATGGCGGCTACATATCCGCCGGGGCCTGACCCGATTACACATACATCAAATTCTTTTGCCATGGTACTTTTGATAATAGTTTTGAAATTTGGCGCCATCTTGGCTCAACCAAGCATAGCGAACTTTTAAAAGCCCTAAAAGGTAAGGGTTTTTCTTTTGAACATCGAATATTGAACAAGGAATATTGAAGGTGGGAGTATTTGCTATTCCTGCTTCTACCTTTTCCAATGCTTAGGATCTCTTCGCTGATGTAGGAATACGGTAACTACCACCAGATTACCCGAAATGATATAAAACAGATTAAAAGGAAATTTAAGTTGCATTTATTTCGACTTTTCAGCTTTAACCTCTCCCCGGGAATATAGCTTAGTCTCCCTAGCTTTATACTTCTCCTCTCTTTCTCGAATGATATTTAATTGGCTTTTACTCAGGGGAATGACTCCTTTAAACTATCCCATAACATTTCTGTGATCGATAATTTTTCATATACGGGTAGCTCTTTCAGTTCTTTGATCAGATCTTCTCTCGTCAACTTTTTTAAAATGCGTTTCATTAAATATACTTTTTGAATACACAACGCCAAAAATGCTGTTCGCAAATCCATTCAGTTTTGTTATACTACTTTAGAGAGGCGAAAAAAATCCGCTATAGATTATGAAGAAGACGATCATTACCCTGTTAGTACTTTTTATTTCAATGCCAATACTGGCTTCTGTCACTAATCCCGATCCTGTTAAAATGGAGCGGAACATCAAAGAATTGGCTGAGTATTTTGAGGACAAAGGTTACGCATTCAATAAGCTTATCGAAGATCCTCGGTTTAAACTGGTGGAAGGTATTACAGAGAAGTTCACCCGTGCAGCAGAGATCAAGATCGAGAGTTTTGAAGATTATCAAAACCTGATCAAATTTGATCGCAAGCGGGATAAGATCCGGGATTTTATGCGTGAATATAAGACAGAACTGGAAACAGCAGAAAAAGAATACGGCATTCCCAAACATGTGATCGCCGGTATCATTGGGATCGAATCCGAATTTGGCCGGTATCGCGGAAGCTACAATCCGTTCAACGCCTATGTTTCCATGTATGCGGAAGGTCATCGCAGTGCATTTGCGAAAGCCCAGCTGGAGGAGCTTCTGATCTTCACCAAAAAGAATGAAATGGATGTACTTTCCCTGGAATCCAGTTATGCCGGGGCAATGTCGTACGCCCAGTTTATTCCCTATTCCCTGAACAGATGGTGGGTTGGGGACGACCTGTATCACATGCCGAATAACATCAAATCGGTGGCCAACTATTTAGCACATTTTAAAGAGATCACCGGCACCGTCGAAAAAGCCGTTTTTCGATATAACCCAAGTACGATGTACACGAAAGTGGTATTAGCTTTAGCTGATGAAGCCTCATTAATGATGGAAGAGACGGAATGATCTTTAGCTGACAGCTTCCTTACTCCAAATACCTCGCCAAAGTTTCCATCAAATTATCAGCAGACAGTGCCATTCCATATTCCACAATTTCGCCTTCCGGATTCACCAAATAATAAGTCGGATAAGAATTTACAGAATACAATTCCTGGATTTCGCTGTCCTTTTCATAAATCTCCGGAATTTGCGGCCACTTCAGGTTTTCCCGATCTACAAAATTCTCGAAGCGTTCTAAGTTGAGTTCATTCGCGATCCCAACGATCTCAAAATTTTCTCCGCCATACTTCTCATATGCTTCTTTGATGACAGGCAATGCATCTATACACGGACCACACCACGTCCCCCAAAAGTCGATCATAACATATTTCCCCTGCAGATCGGCCAGACTTAACTCGTCACCACTCAACGTTTCAGCGGTGAATTTGGGAGCTTCCGTTCCGGGACGCAATGCCACTTTAGGATCTACTTTTTCTTCCGAAACATCGATGGTAACAGAACTGCCGTCTATGGCAATATCGGTGATTGCCCAGCTTTCTCCGGCTATATTGAACGGCTCGTTTACAGGATAAGCCTCCATTCCATCCGGCATTACATCAAAGGCGCCATCTCCATCCATATCAATATAAAAATAGGTGTATAGCTCTTTGCGGTATGGAGGGGCACTTTCTTTGGAGAGAGCCACATCAAAAGTTTGATCGTTGACTGTCCACGTACCCATGGGGATCTTTTCAAAAAACAGCTGCAGGCTTTCGTCAGGTGGCGAATCCGATAAATACATAAGACTCGCCTGCCCTTCAAACCAAACCACTTCAGTTCCATTGTAATATTCAAATCCGGCAGGAACTACCGCCTCCATCACCTGAAACAGGTTATCCTGAAACTCTACGGTTGTACCCTCAAAATAGAATGGCTCCGGTAAAAACTCGCCGTTCCTCCCCTCTACAAAAACCACCGGCTTTCCCTCCTCATCTTCTCCAACGGCCACGGTAAAAATAACGTCCACCCACTCATCGGTAATGGCAACGGAATCTATCATCGCACTATTTCCCCTAAAGATGGACGAATCAATAAAACCAGCTGCATGACCCTGACTCACATATTGATAGATATCAATTATTCCATGTATCACTTCTCCATTTACCAGAGCTGCTGGTGTTTCTTTCGGTTCTCCGGGAAATTTCGTTTCAAACACGAATCCCCCTCCCATCGAGATAGCAAGCAAAGGCGGAAATTGCCCGGTGTTTTCGGTGAGCTGAAGCGGAACTTCAAATGGGGGACCGGCTTTTTCGGGGGTGCAGGAGATCAACAGAAATAGTGCTGAAAGGGAAAGGAACAGTTTTTTCATTGGACCAGAAGTCATCGAGTTGAGTTTGTGTAGCGAGATTATAAGAAAATTTTGCAAATTTGATTTTTTATTCTACATTTGTAGAAACAATTCTATACTTGTAGAAGCTCATGCAATTATCTCAAACTGAAGAAGAACTGATGCAGTACGTATGGAAGCTGGAAAAAGCTTTCATGAAAGACCTGCTGGATGAATATCCTGAACCCAAACCTGCCCCAACTACCGTAGCTACTTTGCTAAAACGCATGACTGAAAAGGGCTTTGTCGATTACGAACAAATGGGGCGGTCCCGACAATATTACCCGTTGGTGAAGAAATCAGATTACTTCTCGAAGCATGTAAATGGATTGATCAGGAAGTTTTTTGATAACTCGGCTTCACAATTTGCTTCTTTTTTTACCAAGGAAACCAAGCTTACTGAGGAGGAGCTGAAAGAATTAAAAGCTATTGTTGAAAAAGAAATTGAGAGGAAGAACCAATGATCACTTATCTATTCTACTCTTCAATTAGTTTGGCTTTATTACTACTGGTATATAGATTTCTGCTGGAGAAGGAAAAGCGATTTACTTTTAACAGGATATTTTTACTCTGGAGTCTCGTTTTCTCATTAACAATTCCATTACTACCTGTTGGTATAGCTCCGATTGAAACGCAGTGGCACGATCTCTTCTCTTCGGGTGAGTACATTCCTTTGGCAAATACTCAACAGGTGAAAAGCATTAACCTAAATCCGGATTTTCAGCTTTCAAATGAGCTAAATAGGCCTTCCGAAAGTTCAAGTGAAATGCCCTTCCAGATTACATTTCTTATCTATATAACGGTATCAATTCTTTTATTTTTACGATTGGTACGAGCCCTTCATGAACTTCAGTCGAAGACCAATCGAGAGTCTGGGTACATTGAAAATGGCATCAAGATTGTGCTCCTAAACGGACAGGTTATACCTCACTCTTTTCTAAATACAGTTTTTGTCAACAAAAAGAAGTTTGAGCGAGGTGAAATACCTGAAGAGATCCTGGCTCATGAAGTTGCCCACATCAAACAAATGCATTCGCTGGATATACTTTTTGTGGAGTGTTTAAAAATAATCTTTTGGTTCAATCCACTTCTATATCTCTACAAGCATCTTATAGCACAAAATCATGAATACCTTGCGGATCAAGAGGTAATATCTAAAGGTACCGGAATCCAGCATTATCAAAGAATGCTTTTGAAAACGATGGAGGAAAAAACCAGGTATAGCTTAGCGAGCAGCTTAAATTTTTCCCTAACAAAACGCAGGCTACAAATGATGACTCAATCCAGAACAAAAGTGAAGTTTCTCCTCAAACTTGTAATGCTGGCACCACTATTTGCTGGATTATCACTGATGCTGGGATGTGAACCGGCATCTAATGAGACTTCTCCTGATGTTGACACATCCAGTGAACTTAGCATAGAAATTCTGGATGATAATGCCCTGATTGTAAATGAGAATAGTATGACTTTAGGTGAATTGGAACGTCTTTTGTCAGAAATGCCTGAAAGTCCAGAATTGGTCAGAATGAAAGTCAGCCCTGATGCTGAGTTTGGAGTTATAACGGATGTTCAGAGTACCCTGCGAAGGCATGAGGCCTTTAAGATTCAGTACTCATCCCAAAACAATAATTATGCAGAAGACTCCACTAAAGACAGTACCAAAATATCTGATTTTTATGAGCCTCATAATGGTCTTATTCCTTCTAACCTAAGAATTGAAGCGCATCCTGAAGATGACCGTGTAGCATTAATAAAATTAATTCTTAGGGCAGATTCACCGGTTTTATTCCAGCTATCCAATAATGACAATACATATACCATTGTGAATAAAGATTTACCGGCAGGAAATCATCAAGTTCAATTCGATTATTCAAACATTTCCAATGCTGACTTCAGTTTCAAATTCAAATCCAGGAACAATGATGATATTGAATTAAATGGCCCCTTTATTATTGATGGGAAACTTCAAACTATTGTTGATACACTAGCCTCGCCTGAGTCGGATAAAAAGATGTCTATGAATAGTGATGACGTTCAGGACCTGAAACCTTTAATGGATATGGCTCACAAAAATTGGCAACAAAAATGGGACGATTATTGGGAGATAGAGCCAATTGAAGCTAACTTAGAGAAGTTAAAGCGCGCCTATTTCATAGCTAAGGAATACCATAAGATGCTTGGTGAAATTCAAAGTCGCTATTACAATGCGATTGGTGAAGCACAGCCACCTTTACCGCCCATTCCACCGGAGCCGGAGACGCGAATAGAAAACCAGTAGTACAGACCCGTAAACTTCACCGTCTCCTTAAAACACTTTGTTGTATATCAATCTCAGAGCATATCCCTATTAATATTTTTTGTAACTGGAAGATGGAGCTTGGGAACGAGAAAAAAAATTCACCCCACAAAAAAAGCCCCTTCCGTTAAGAAGAGGCTTTCACTTCAACATTCAGTGTTGAATGTTCAATATTCGCTATTCGTTACTTCACGCCAGGTCTTTGGTCATGAAATACCACTTGGGATCACCGTATTCGAAATCTTGTTTTTCATACAGATTGCGCGCCGGATTATCTTCCCGAACTTCCAGGGTGATCTTGGAGCAGCCCATTTCCCGGGCTTCTTCCTCGATAGTTTCCAGCATCATGGTTCCAATTCCCATTCCGCGTGCATCGGGGTGAACCGCTACATCGTGGATCTTGAATACTTTGCTTGCCGTGAAGGTTGAAAAACCTACAAAACAGGTTACAATACCCAACGCCTTTTCATCGGCATAGGCGATGTAGGTCATGGTGGTAGGCACTTTCTTCATTTCTGCGATCATATCAACGCGGACTTCCTCGTCCAGCGCCTGATCCTGCCCCATTGGATCTCTCGCAAATAAATCTACAATCTTGACTATATCTGAGGCATGTTTAGGATTATTTAAATCGGCTTTTAAAATCTTGACATCTGTTGCGACGTCTGCTTCTGCAATCACTCTTTCTTGAGTTTGAGTTAATCTTATTTGTTGAGCTGTTAAGTTAAAAAGATTAAGAGTGGGCTTAAAGCTTTTAATCCTATTCTAATTTTTCTTAGCAATAAGATAATTTGGCTTTAATTTGTTTTATGCAGCTTCCAATTCTTAAACATAAAAAAACGTGCCGACGCAAAGCATCGGCACGAGTTCTTATTAGATATAAATCTAACTTTTTACGACCACTCTGCGTCGTAACAGATCATTTAAAGTTTGTCAGCAACGGCCTGAACTTCATCCAGCACGCGAAGCAGGTTTCCACTCCACAGCATGGCGATCTCTTCCTCGGAATAGCCGCGTTTCACCAGCTCATGCGTCACATTAAAGGTTTCGGAGGCATCCATCCAGTTATAAACGCCGCCCCCACCATCAAAATCGGAACTGATTCCAACGTGCTCAATACCTATAAGACCTACCATATAATCAATATGATCTACAAAATCTGACACATCAACCGGCGGATTTTGTATGTTCACTTCATTCTCAATTCTTGGCTCGGCATTGTCCTGAGCGGTGCGATACATTTCCATATATTCTTCGCGTTCTTCGTCACTCATTTCCCGGATATCACTCCAGCCAACGAGTTCAAACCCAATTTTTTCAGCTTCTTCTTCCAAAATTGTGCGCGAAGCTTCCTGCCAGGCCGCATGCTTTTCGCCATCCACATAACCACGGAAAGCTACCGCCTGAACGACACCTCCGGTTTCCTTGAGTTTCAAAAGTTCTTCATCGCTCAGGTTTCGGCTGTGATCATACACTGCCCGGGCCGATGAATGTGAGGCAATTACCGGAGCTTTGGTCAATTCCATCGTTTCCATATTGGCTTTTTTTGAAGGGTGTGAAAGGTCGATCATAATTCCCACACGATTCATTTCCGCAATCGCCTTCTTGCCTAACTCACTTACTCCATCATGCATCCATTCATTATCACGCTCTCCGGTGTTGGAATCCACAAATTGACTGTGTCCGTTATGTGAGAGCGACATGTATCGTGCTCCACGATTATAGAATTCTTCAATTCTGGAAAGATCTTCTCCAACCGGATACGCGTTCTCAACCCCGATCATAGCCACTTTTTTACCTTCTGCCACAATCCTGCGCACCTCGGCTGAAGTAGTAGCCAGCTCCATTTCATTTGGGGCGAGCTCTTCCACCAAACGATGAATAGCTTTGAATTTAGCATCCGCATTTTCATAAGCCGCGGCATACCCCTCTTCCGATAGCGTATCCTGCCCGGTATAAACAACCAGCCAGGCTACATCCAGTCCGCCTTCTTCCATTTTGATCAGGTCTACCTGTGTATCAAGTCGTTGCGTATAGTTTTTTTCTTCAGTGAAGTTGTTCACGTTAATATCAACATGGGTATCAAGCGTGATCACACGTTCGTGGATATCCATGGCCTTATCAAAGATCTCTTTTTCACTTGGGCCACACCCAACGGTTAGCAGCATCGCAAGCAGAGAAAGTCCGAATATATTTTTCATAATGATGTTTTTGGGTTGAAGGATTACAGGCCGGAATCTATGTTAATTTTCGGATAATTGTGAGTCGCCACGGAACGCATTTCGCTTATTACGCATTGATTTAATACATATTAACAAACCCATTCTAGCATGACACTTATGACATTTCTTGGATACATCACCATTGGATTGATAATTGGCTGGTTAAGCAGGCTCGTGACCAAAGATCGGGGTGTAACTATGTGGCCAAGCCTTGGCTTTGGAGTGCTGGGAGCTATTGCCGGAACCCTTATCGTTCAATTTTTGGGATTGGCCGGCGCTGCTTTTTATGCTGCCGTGGGAGCCATTGGTGTTTTGTTTACCGTAAACGTATTTCGCCAGGAAGAACCGATCTTTACCAATACAAAAACCATATAAATTTTACTATCTGCGGAACAAATTTCAGGGTTTGGGATTAAGTTAAATACAGAGAGATCTCCCAACCCCTAATTTTATTTAGAATGAATGTTAAAGACCGCAGAATTCATATTTTCCTGCAGCTATTTTTCCTGCTGATCGGCATTTTCCAACTTATACGGCTTTTTGGATTCCTGCAAAGCAACACCTTTGCCGGCAGCCTTTTCGAATTTCAACAAAACGAACTTCCCTTTTTAAGCATCACTGCTTCAGTGATCGCATCTTTTACCGCTTTGATCAGCGCCTTCTCTATGTGGACCCGAACCGCATGGACTTATGGCTTCACGCTCTTCACCTCGGGACTCTTATTTATGTATCACCTGTTGAGCCTGGGTAAAGCCATTCAGCAAAACTCCTACGAGATCATTCCTATCGTGATCGTGCTGATCGTATTGCTGCAAAGTTTTCCATTTTTATTGAGGAAGTCGTACCGAACAGCGTAACTCATCAGGCTCATGTCCGTTCAATAAGGCATGGATAAGATCACACAAAAAGATATTGACTGGCTGCTAAACCTGGATCCGGCTTCATCCAGAACCTCTGCTCCATCACCCCAAAAGAAAAAAAGATTCGGGCTGCGGGTATCGGCGGCTTTATTTGTAATCTTTGGACTGATACTGCTTCCTTTCTTCCTGCTGATCCGCACTTCTCTTTTCCTGAATGTTAGCTGGAACTGGAATGCATGGCTGTCACTATCCGGAGGAATTCTGGTTACGGTGCTTTTGCTGGTTTTCTACATCCTTATCTTTTTTAGAAGCTTCCCAAATAAGAAATTGTTGCTGAAATTTAGCCTGGCCGGAACTGGATTCCTGGTGTTTACTTTCTGTATGTATGGGGTGATGTATCTCTCGTCGGTGAATGCCAAAAGTGATGAGATCCGAAATGTGTACCGTTCCATGCATCCCATCCTTCGGGTAGCAGTGGCCACTACAACTTTGGCAGATGGCGATCTTGTGATCACAGACATCAGCCGGGCGCCGGAAGATTATACCGCTATGGGCTTGCCGGTCAATCAGCGGTCACTCCACTTTCCTCAACCGGAAACCGGCTACGTACACGCTGTTGACCTCAGGACCATGGGACATTCCGGGTTTCGGAATTTCATCTTACAGTATTCACTGGAAGTAATGGGATTCTATACCCTGCGACATGCCGGAACAGCCGACCACCTTCATGTCTCCATTCCCCGGGCGGGCTGACATTTCTTCCCTTGTTTATCTCTAAGATAATTACGACCATCAAAGCACTTCAAAACCAGTAAAGGAGATCGGAATATGTCCGAGTATAAATTTTATGAGCAGGTTAACAAAAACTTTGATAAAGCAGCTAAATACACCCGTTTTGATAAGGGAATTTTAGCACAGATCAAGATCTGTAACACCGTTTATCATGTCACTTTTCCGGTCCGTCGCGATGATGGATCCATCGAAGTAGTGGAGGGCTGGCGCGTAGAGCATAGTCATCATAAACTGCCCACCAAAGGCGGAATCAGGTACAGCCATAAAGTAGATGAGGACGAAACCATGGCCCTTGCCGCATTGATGTCTTACAAATGTGCCATCGTGGACGTCCCTTTTGGAGGCGCCAAAGGTGGTGTTAAGATCAGCACGCGCGATTATTCCGAATCTGAACTGGAGCGGATTACACGTCGCTATACGTATGAGCTTATCAAAAAAGGATTTATCGGTCCGGGCGTAGATGTTCCTGCTCCCGATTATGGAACCGGTGCCCGCGAAATGGGATGGATCCTGGATACCTACCGACAGATGGAAGATGACCTGAACGCCGAAGGTTGTGTAACAGGAAAACCCATTCAGCAAGGTGGAATTCGTGGCCGGACTGAAGCTACCGGCCGTGGCGTGTACTTTGGTATTCGCGAGGCCTGCGATGTAAAAGAGGATATGAAAAAAATTGACCTAGAAACCGGCGTAGAAGGTAAAACCTTTGTTGTTCAGGGGCTTGGTAACGTAGGATATCATGCCTCAAAATACATGACCGAAGCCGGTGCTAAACTTGTAGGTGTCGCTGAAATTGAAGGCTCTATTCATGATGAAGATGGCATCGACCTTGAGAAGCTGATGGAATACCGAAAGGAAACCGGCACCATCATTGGCTTTGGAAACACCACTGAGCTTAAGAACCGGGATGATGCTTTCTTCCTTGAATGCGATATCCTGATTCCCGCTGCGCTTGAAAGTCAGCTTACTGGCGAAAATGCACACAAAGTGAAAGCCAAAATAATTGCCGAGGCAGCTAACGGTCCTACTACTGCCGACGGACACGAGATCCTAAAACAACGTGGAGCGCTCGTTCTGCCCGACTCTTACCTGAACGCCGGTGGTGTAGTAGTTTCTTATTTTGAGTGGTTGAAGAACATTCAGCACGTACGTTTTGGCCGCATGGGCAAACGCTTTGATGAAACCAGCTTCAAAAAAATACTTGCAGTCATCGAGAATATCTCAGATCGGAAATTCACTGAAAACGAACTGGCTGATCTTGCCCGGGGCGCCAGCGAATATGATTTGGTAGATTCCGGCCTTGAAGAAACCATGATCACAGCTTATCAGGAAATTGTGGACATCCGGAATCAACACGACCTGGACGACCTGAGGACCGCTGCCTACATCAGTGCCATCAACAAGATCGGCATCATGTACGAACAGATGGGTATTTTCCCTTGATCTAAAAGTCTACTTCAGAATTGGTTCCGACGCAGAGCGTACGGAACCAGTTCTTTTTTATAGATTCATATATGATTTAGATTTCTGGGATTTTATCACGAAGAAATCACCCTGTCTAAAATTCTATGATATCTTCTATGGCATCTACCTGCCACTGACCATCCAGTCTTTTTAGCCTTCCCTTGATAAGCATATTTTCCATTTTATAGTAAAGCTCGAATTCCGCTTTATCCTCCCCAATATCGAGATCTAAGAACTGGATATAGTTTTTAACTGAATCGCTCTCCTCTTCAATTAAAAGCACCTTTTGCCCCTTTACTGATAAGTCTACAGTTTCATCCACAAACTTATTCTTGAGTAGATAAAGTGGAGTTCTTTCTGGTAAGTCCAGGTGTAAATAGTTCTCAATCTGATCAGCATCCAATACGGCCTGAATAACTTCGGTTCCGTCACTAGTTTGTGCGGTAGCTGTCTGAAACAGTATCAAGATTATGATTGGGAAATACCTCATAATTACGAAAATGCCTTATTCTTTTAATCTATAAAAATATAATCGTTGACTTCAACTTTACACTTCCCCTCATCATTCAACACTATGCCCTGCACTTCTAAATGCTTTAGCTCATAGTAAAACGCTATCTGTGCTGTATCTGATCTCATATCCAATCGCACAATTTCGAAATAGTTCTTTTCTAAACCAGTCGTATCATCAACTACCTTGACAACATGATCGTCTCTCGTTAGCTGTAGACCCTTATTGATATACTTGTTTTTCAAAATATATAAAGGAATTCTTCCCGGAATTTCCGGATTAAATACGTCATCAAATACAGGATATGTGATGAATGTTTGAATGACTTCATTATCAGTAGCACATTGTGATTTACCGATTGAAGAACACCCAAATAATGCGATCAAGCATATTACTATGCGTAACATTTTCTTGTTTAACATTAGGTATCAATTCTTTATGATTTAAAATAAATAGTATCTGCCAGAGAAATGTACAAAAGAGCTAACCAACATCAATTTTACCTAACTCAATGAACGAACTCAACACCATCTCAATTGATAGCAGCGGTTATGTATTAGCCGCATTCATCGGGTACCTTGTGATCCTTTTCGGGATCGGCATTTATTCTACCCGCTTTTCCTCCGAAGGCATTTCTGAATTTTTTATCGGTGGAAGAAAAATGAATCGCCTGGTAGTTGCGCTTTCAGCGGTGGTTTCAGGTCGAAGTGCCTGGTTGTTACTTGGCGTGACTGGCATGGCCTATGCACAAGGAGCTTCTGCTCTATGGGCGGCGGTCGGCTATATTGTGGTGGAATGGTTCCTGTTCATGTACTATGCCAAGCGGCTCCGGAAATTCACCGAACGCTACGACTGCATCACCGTCCCTGATTTCTTTGCCGAACGTTTTGATGATAGATCCGGCACCCTTCGCGCTATTCTTGTTATCATCTTTCTGATCTTTATGGTTGGTTATGTATCCTCACAGTTTGTGGCCGGCGGAAAAGCTTTCGCCTCCAGCTTTGGCATCACACAGACTTCCGGTGTCGTATTATCCGCTGTCATCATTCTTCTCTACACCGTTTTAGGTGGCTTTATGGCTGTCAGCCTCACCGATACCATCCAGGCTTTTTTCATGATCATCGCCCTGGTTTTCTTGCCCATCATAGCTATCTGGAATCTGGGTGGATGGGGCGCCATGGCCGAACAACTGGCCCTGCATGAAATTGGTTTTATTGATCCGTTTGCTCTCGGATTTGGAGCCTTTATTGGCTTTGTGGGCATTGGATTGGGCTCCCCCGGTAATCCACATATTCTCTCCCGATATATGTCTATAGATGATGCGAAGCAGCTGAAATATGCCGCAATTGTCGGGACTATCTGGAATGTGTTAATGGCCGGCGGTGCCATTCTGATAGGATTGGTGGGGCGTGCTTATTTCCCTGAAGTTTCTATGCTGCCTGGCTCCGACACCGAAAATCTTTATCCGCTGCTGGCTCAAAACCAACTTCATCCTATTTTGTTTGGCGTGGTGATCGCCTCCATTTTTGCCGCCATCATGTCTACCGCTGATTCTCAACTATTGGTAGCTGCTTCCAGCTTGGTTCGTGACGTTTACGATAAGCTCATCAAAAAAGACGATGAGCTTTCACAAAAGAAGCTTGTGCTCTACAGTCGCATAGTGGTCGTGTTTTTAGTAATCCTCTCGTTGATATTTGGCCTGGTTGCCGAAAACATCGTCTTTTGGCTGGTGCTTTTTGCCTGGGCAGGTTTGGGCGCTTCCATCGGGCCAACTTCCATCATGGCGCTGTACTGGAAAAAGACTACCAAAGCCGGAGTCATTGCCGGGCTGCTGACCGGAACCTTTGTGACCATCATCTGGTATTTCGTGCCCGTACTGAAAGACAGCATGTATGAGCTTATCCCGGGATTCTCACTCGGACTTTTTGCCACGTGGATCGTCAGTAAATTCACCCAAACACCGGAGCGAATTGAAGAGCATTTTGAGGAGATGGTGAGGGAATAAGTTTCAAACGCCAAATACCCAATTCCAATAATCAGTCTGAAGTCCAATATCCCACTGCAACAAAAGACAGGGCTGAGGCTGAAATCCCAAATACATTGGGATCTAAACTGTACGGAAGCTGTTCAGTTCCCACAAAAAGCTGGAGAATCAGCGTGGCACAACCTCCTACAAGCATAGCGGTCATGGCAGCAGCAGGTGTGCTTCGTTTCCAATATAAAGCTCCGATCACCGGAACAAACAAACCGGATACCATAAAGGCATAAGAGTACAACATCAGCTCCAGCACATTCTCCATGGAGTAAGCCAGCAAGATGGCCAGTGAGCCAATAATAAGCGTTACAATTTGGGAAGTTTTCAGAAAAGATGAACTTTGGTGATCCATTTCACGGATCTTGCCAATGATATCGGTGACTACATTTCCGGATGAAGCCATCAGGCAGCTGTCGGCCGTGGAGAGAATAGCAGAGAAATAGGCCGCCAGCATTATCCCCATAAATCCAACCGGAAGCACCGTTCGTAGTAACATCGGCAAGCCGGTTTCGGGATCGATTTCGCTGAGGTTGGCAGCTCCCAGGTAATCAAACATGCCCTGATCAGCGGCTACCCGGGCGAAAAGCCCCAGAAATACGCCCATGAACGCCATCACCGGCCACTCAAATAATCCGGCCAGATACCACGCTCGTTTGGCTGTTTTCTCATCACGGCACGCATAAATGCGCTGATACAAAGTCATCCCAACATACCAGATCGGAAAAATAGTAACCAGCCAATACACCAGATCTTGCCATGAGATATTGGTCAGCGATAACATTTCGGGAGAGACCGTTGCCTGAAGGGCTTCCAATCCGCCAATGGCATAATAGGAAATCGGCAATCCTACAAATACCAAGCCGAGCATCAGGATGGTCCATTGAATGGTATCGGTGTAAATAACAGCTTTTAAGCCTCCCATTACCGTATAGACCACCGCCACAATACCCATTATCAATACTGCTGAATCAAGACTCAGGTTGGCAAAAGTGCCATTGGCAAGTTTGGCTCCGGCCAAGATCTGTGAACTAGTAAAACCTGCATATCCCACCGCTGAAATTACGGCCGCTACCAACGCTACCTTTGCAGAATAATAGTGCTCAAAAACCTGGGGAAAAGTGAATGCTTTCTTAAAAACAGGATTTTGCTTCACTTTTGGGATCAGGAAAACAGCGGCCGACCATGCCCCGATAAAACCAGTGAAGAGCATCCATGATCCTGAAATGCCCATCGTAAATCCCAAGCCTCCCAAGCCTATGGAAAAGCCGCCACCTACATCCGTGGCCACCACTGAAAGTCCGATATGCAGGCTGTTCATATTTCGACCGCCCACGTAATAGTCATCACCGCCTTTATTTTTGCGGTAGAAATAATATCCAAAGGCCAATAAACCGATAATGTATATGACAAATATCGATAAATCTATGGGATGCATTTGCCTGTAAATCTATCTTATTGATTTTGAATGCCTAATAAACTGAACTAGTATAACATTAATAGGCCGAAGCATCAATTAGCCAAGTCTTTCAAAGGACTTAGCCCTTCATTTTGGGCAGCGATAGATTATACCGGATGGAAACTGTCCTTATGGTGATAATTACAGCTGTTGTAATAAAGTAATTCAGGTTTTCGGGGAGATTGAGTTCCAGGCCCATGTAAAACACAACGGCTCCCAAAAGACAAGCTGTGGCATAGATCTCTTTCCGGAAAATCAGCGGGATCTCGCGACAGAGAACATCACGCGTAATTCCGCCTACCACGGCTGAGATCATCCCCATCATACCAGCCAGGAAGGGATTCAATCCAAATGAAAGTGCCTTTTCCATTCCAATGATGGTGAACATAGCAATTCCAATAGTATCAAAGATGAAGAGTGTTTTGCTGAAGTTTTTGAGCTTCTTACCCATCAGAAAGGTAAACGGTACGGCAGCTAAGATCACCATGGGATAGGTCATATCGGCCATCCAGGTAATGGGGTGACTGTTGAGCAACAGATCGCGCACGGTTCCTCCACCGATGGCTGTCACAAAGCCCACGACTGCGGCTCCAAACACATCCATATCGGTCCGGGCCGCCAGCCGAATACCGCTAATGGCGAACACAAACGTACCGATGAGGTCGAGGAGGTAAATGATGTCCATTTCTAAATATATAAAACGTAGGGACACAAGATTTTGTGTCCCTACGTTAATTCAACATCTTTTATAATTAACAACCAATTATGGCCGGAATTTAATATCTACTTTCTGGGTCGGAGATTGTTCTTTATTCCGGATGGCGAGCTGTTGCTCCATATTTCCGGTGGCTTCCATCAGGGCGGTTGCCGCAGGTGATGAACTGTCTTCCAGCACGATCGGTTTTCCGGAATCTCCGCCCTCACGTAAGGTCTGCTGAAGGGGTACTTCAGCCAGCACCGGAACATTCATTTCCTGTGCCAGCAGCGCAGCGCCGCCTTTACCAAAGATGTAATATTTTTTGTCTGGCATGTCCGGCGGAGTGAAGTAGGCCATATTTTCCACCATTCCCAAGACAGGCACATTCACTTTACCAAACATGGCTACCCCTTTACGGGCATCGTCCAGCGCCACGGTTTGCGGGGTTGATACAATTACGGCTCCGGTCAATGGCACGGTTTGCACAATGGTAAGCTGAATGTCGCCCGTTCCCGGAGGAAGGTCCAAAATCAGATAATCCAGCTCGCCCCATTCCACATCTGTCATGAACTGCTTGACGGCGCTTGTGGCCATCGGTCCGCGCCACACCATGGCCTGATCCACATCTACCAAAAACCCCATAGAAACCAGCTTGATGCCGTATTTCTCATGAGGAACCAGTTTCTTTTTGGTGGTAATATTCGGGCGGTCGTGAATATTGAACATGGTAGGGATACTTGGTCCGTAGATATCGGTATCCATCAACCCAACTTTGTGACCTTTTTTAGCTAATGATGCTGCAATATTCACCGCGACAGTAGATTTCCCAACACCGCCTTTGCCCGATGCCACGGCAATGATATTCTTCACGCCGGGCAGGATCTCCTGCTGTTGAGCCTGTTGCTGTCCCGGTTTCGAATCCTCAATTTCTTTCTTCTTGGAGAGATTCACGGCCATCTGAATATCCACAATGGCTTCCTTGTCGATGAATTTTTGAATGGCTTCTTCGCACTTTTCACGAAGCTGATCTTCCAGCGCCTCGTTCTTCTCAGGAAACTCGAGCGTAAACGACACATATTTATCCTGAACGATCACATCCTGCACCATATTGAGGGAAATGAGATCGCGTTGTTCGGAGGGGTGTAAAACCTGGCTGAGTGCTGACTTAACCTGTTCTTTATTAATAGACATGAATTATTTTGAACCTAATGTTGATGAACGGTCATACTTTTAATTTCGGTGCTAAAGATAAGAATTCTTATGGAGAATTAATTCCATGAACCAAGTGGTAAATCATCCGACATCTGCAAAGGAACGCGGATGACACGGATTGAGCGGATAGTCGTGGGTTTTGTGATTATTCAGATGATGGTGCAATACAACTGGTTCCACTCGCTCTGCGTTGGAACCTCATTTTGGTGCTGTAAAAATCTGCGATCATAAGCATACATTTTCCTCGCAGAGTTATGCAGAGTTTTGGGAAAAGGGAATGTTCTCTCATGACTACTCAATCAGCATATATCAACATCTTTGGACCACCGATCCGGCAGGCATTCCGAACGTATTGTTCGGAACGAGGGAAAAATATCCCATCCCACTAAGGATTTTTAAAATAAATAATCTTCGCAATTTGATGTGTTGCTAAGTTGAAATCGATAAGTATTCCATCATAGTCATTATTAGAGCAATTAAACGTTACTACATAGTTTGGATCTATTGCTGGCTTGTAGATTATTTTAAGATTGCTTCCAAACTTTTGCTTTAGTTCTTCAAAAGAATCTCCCACCCTAATTTCTTTTCCTAAAATCTTTACCGGCCAGTAACTATTTGTGATTTCAATATTCGTTACCCGTTCAAACTCCGTATCAAAGGCCACGATATTACTACCAAACGCAAATAGCCTTTCCCGAGAAGTCTCATTGTTAGTTACTGATGTATTTGAACCCCACAATGATTGAACACTGCTATTGTTGCCATCTGTAGCATTTATCTGATTAACTGTATGACCTTTGTATGTAATCGAGTCGTAGGCACTGCATGAAATCAAATTCCTTCCATTTGGTTGGGTTTGAATTGGATTATTTATTGTATTAGGATCACCAACTTGTCCCTGTGCAAATATATTTGCTGAAATAAAAGCAACATTAGCAATCAAAAATATTAATATGGTTTTCAATTTTTTCATGGTTATAAGTTTAAAAATTTTAGCAATCAGTTCCAGAAATAGGGTTGCCATTAGAATCAAATTTTGTTGAATAAAATGTTTCAGGATTTAAAGGATTTCCATAATCAAGCCCTGTATCCCAACCAGAACCTGTTCGCTTTCTAATTATTATGTGAGAATGTATATCATCAGTGGCTCCTGTACGAATTGCATTTCTTAAATTACCACTTAAACCTTGAATTCCAATTACATCTCCAGCTTCTATCGAAGAGCCATTAGGTGGCCAGCTATCTTCTTGCAAATGGCCAAACTGCATTGTGTAATAAACGCCATTTTTCTGAAAGCGTATGGTTACATGGTGACCTAAATCTTCATCATAACCATAGGCCTCAATATTACCACTAAACGGGGCAAACCATGGCTTTCCTATGTCGTTGTTTATGTCTAAGCCACTGTGAAACTGACTTCCCTGGCTCCGAGTATATCCTTTTCTCCCTCCATTAATACCACTATTTGTCTGCTCAGCAATCCTTGGATTCTTGACAGGATTTCCCACGCAAGGTACTTCCCCATCTATACAATCTCCATTTGTATCTTCAACCTGCCCTACAGGACAGCTTTCAGGGTCAGGATCGCTATCATTACCAGAACCTCCTCCAGGAGGATCATTTGGGTCTGGATCCTCATCACAACCACCACCGGGGTAATCACAGCCACCAGTTCCTCCTCCGTCATCACCACCCGGATCTAATTGCTGTTCTTCACATACCCAAATGGTATAAAGATGCTCATTATTTAATTCCGAATCCCACTCTTTCACTTCCTGCCAATAACAATGCATGGTTGTTTTCTGCTTGGAAGGAGAAGTGGTTTTCGTTTTTTTGTTTTCAGGTTTAAATCCAAATTTACTAGCCCAATCCAAAATCGCTTGTTTTTGGCTCTTGGTATCTGGTATAATTGCCGCTACTATCCTATATGGTTCTTTGCTTTCTGGATCCACAAAAATAACGTACTTAAATACCTTTTTCCTTGAAGAAGCTTTGATGTCCTCTTTATCTGGATTCAACCGGAAATATTTATACTTAAACTTTTTATTCTTTTTATAACTGATAAATCCTACATAAGGAGATTTCTTGTTCTTACTATAATTTAGCAACGTCTCTTTCAGAGCTTTCTTTTGCTCTTCACTAATGTCCTGAAAATTCACGCTCTTCAGTTTTTGCTCCTCGTTGAAGAAAGTCCCTCTCGATCCATTAGGAACAAGAGTTTCCCCCTCAAGAAGAAATACTGCTTCTTTAGATGGAATCTTTTCATTAACCCCAGAATCTGCACAGCCCGTCAAAAGCAACACCCCGGCATAACATAATAGTAGTAAATATTTCATGTGTTAGAACTCTATTTGTCAATAATTTTTAGACAAGAGTCACACACACACACGATTTGTTACAAAAGTTTTGAAATTAATTTATCGGGCTTAAGATATTCCTTACGTCTGGTTCTACACGCTCTGCGTTGGAACCTCATTTTTCCTCGCAGATTTCCGCAGAGTTTGGCGCAGAGTTGCGCTGAGGGTTCAGTACCTCATTAATTTCAATCTGCGAAACTCAGCGTTTTCATCAGCGAGCTTCTGCGAGAAACAAGGGTTTTTGGAAAAGGGAATGTTCTTTCGCGACTACTCAATCAGCCTATATCAACATCTTTGGACCAGTGGTCCGGACAGGCATTCCGAACGAGCCGTTCGGAACGAGGACAAACTCAGCGTATTCATCAGCGAGCCTCTGCGAGAAACAAGAATTTGTAAACGAGACGTAATCTAATTCGAATCCGTCATTCGGTTAATCGCTATTCTTTTCCTTTGATTTGCAATTTGTTTAACCCCACACAAACATTCCCAATAAATACCTATGTTGTGCCGATTTTTGGTGAACAAACCCTTACCTTTCGCCTGATCGATATACAGGATCTCGGGGATCATCGGTGAACCGAATTGACGTAAACTCAGACCTTATAACTTCGTACATGTCAAAGAAAACGCCTTTTTACGCCATTCACGAAAATGCCGGCGCCAAGCTGGTAGACTTTGCCGGATTCCAAATGCCGGTTCAATATGATGGAATTAAAGCTGAACATGCTGCCGTTCGCGAGGCCGTGGGAATTTTTGATGTTTCTCATATGGGTGAATTCTACATCAGCGGTCCCGAAGCGCTCGACCTCCTGCAGATGGTGACCGTGAACGATGTTTCTAAATTGACCGAAGGCAAAGCGCAGTACACCTGCATGTGCTACGATGACGGCGGGATCGTGGATGACCTGATCATTTATAAACTTTTTGATGACGCCGGATACATTGCCGTGGTAAACGCCTCCAATATTGAAAAGGACCTGAACTGGATCCTCGATAACAATTCGTTTGATGCTGAGGTGAAAGATCAATCGGATGATACCTGCTTATTGGCCGTACAAGGACCCAAATCTGTGGAAACCCTGCAAAAGCTTACTGATCTGGATCTGAGTGATATTGGCTTTTATTCTTTCAAGATGGGAAATCTGGCCGGTATGGATAACGTAGTTTTTTCTGCCACGGGATACACCGGCGAAAAAGGATTTGAGCTGTATTTTGATAAAAATCATGTGGATCCTGAAAAAGTTTGGAATGCCATCATGGACGCCGGCGAGGAGTTTGGTATTGAACCTTGTGGACTGGGAGCTCGCGATACGCTCCGATTGGAAATGGGTTTTGCGCTGTATGGCAACGACATCACCAAAGACACGCATCCGCTGGAGGCCCGCCTTGGCTGGATCACCAAATTCGACAAAGGGGATTTCATCGGCAAGGAAGCCCTTCAACAGATAAAAGAAGCCGGTTTAAAAAGACAGCTTGTGGGCTTTGTGGTGGAAGGTGAACGCAACATTCCCCGCAAGGATTACATCATCCAAAACGATGCGGGAGAAGAAATTGGGGTTGTTACCAGCGGAACAATGTCCATCACTTTGGGTAAAGGTATAGGGATGGGTTATGTAGATACAAATTATAAAGATGAAGGAACCGAGATACAGATCGCCATTCGCAAAAAGCAGGCGAAGGCTACGGTTACCCGTCCTCCTTTCATAAAAAAATAACGTACTAAGAGAGATCTAAAGAATATGCCAGAAATTAAATATATAGACGTTTTCTTTTCCTTACAGAGCTTTCAGGAAGAAGAGCTGCGCGGCAAAAGCGCGGTTATTATTGACGTACTTCGTGCCTCTTCCTCTATTGCCACCGCTATCCATAACGGAGCCAAAAAAGTGATTCCGGTAGCCGATATGAGCGACGCCATGAAGATCGCCACTACTATGGATCAAAAGGATTACCTGCTGTGTGGCGAGAAAAACGGGACCAAGATCGAAGGCTATCACCTGGGCAATTCCCCGGCGGAATATGATCCCGAAGTTGTGGAAGGGAAAACATTGATCTTTAACACTACCAACGGAACCAAAGCCATTAAAAAGGCTTCGCTGGCGAATGAAGTATATGTGGGGACCTTCCTGAATCAGCAGTCCATTTTGAATGCAATGAATGAACACGACGACGAAGTGGTGCTCATTTGCTCAGGCTGGCAGGGACGACTGGCCATCGAAGACACCTTATTTGCAGGATCGCTGATCCATAACCTTACCGGTGGCACTCTTCCCGATAACGCCAAAGACGGCGCAAAAGTAGCATTTGGTCTTTTCGAAAAATATGGGGATGATTTAGAGGCTGCCATCAGCCGCAGCGACCATGCAAAGCGATTGGCTGAAGTGGTTTCTAATGACGATATTACATTCTGTTGTAAAGTAAACGAATTTGATGTGCTCCCCGGAATGCGGGACGGAATTCTGACAAATCTGAATGGCTAAAAACAACTTAAATACATCTACATCCGGTTTAGACGCTAACCGTAAAAAAGAGATCATCGGCATTATTGTGATGTCGATCGCAGTTCTTTTGGGGCTCAGCATCCTTTCTTACAATCCGGAAGATTACCGGTATGCCCGCAGCATTTCCTTTCTGGATCTGTTCAACCCCGATGCCAATTCCCGTCTGGTGAAAAACTGGCTGGGTCCGGTTGGGGCATATATCTCCCACTACCTGGTTCACAGTTTATTTGGATACACGAGTATTATCTTAGCTATGATCGTCGGCTATCACGGATGGCACACCTTTCGCCGTCGTGATTTCAAAGAACTCGGCTGGCTTTCGGTGTTATCTGTTTGGGGGATGGTGCTGCTATCCACTTTTATTGGCTGGCTGAATTCCAATACCGGATTCCCCGATGATTCGATCTGGAGCGGAGCAGCCGGAGTAGCCATTGCACAGGTGATGTACAATATCACCAATATCGGATCCATCATTATTTTGTCTGTATTGATGCTCGTAACCATGTTGATGCTGGTGGACCGGGACCTTCAGAAAACCATCGACAATGTGAAATTGTGGATCGAAAGTTTGCAGGAAAAGCTGGAAGAACGTCGCGCTGCCCGACAGTTGCGTAAGGAAGAAAAAGCCCGGGAACGCGAAGAACGACTCGCCCAAAAGCGTGCTGAAAAAGAAGAGGCCAAGAAAGAAAAGAAACAGGCTCAGAAGGAAGAAGAGGAAGAAAAAGAATTAGCAAAACAGAAAATTGCCGAACCGAAGGACGAGAAAGAACCTGTAAAACCGGCTCCTTCCATTGATGAGATTGTTGAGAAATCGGAAGAAGAAGATCAGAAAAAACGGGAAATTGAGAAAAGTAAGAATGATTCCCTCGATACCCGTCAACGTGCTTCTTTAGAAAAAGAAGAAGAGATCGATGATGAGGAAGACGACATAGAAGTTTCCGTATTTGTAGGTAAAGGCGAAGAAGAAGCTGACGCTAAAGACCTGGAGAAGAAAAACCGGGAGCAGGCGAAAGAAGACAAACCGGTCATAAAGTATAAGTTCCCGAAAGTTGACCTGCTGGATCCTCCGCCCAATGAAGGCAATGAAGTGGACCTGGAGGAGATCAAAGAGAACAAACGCATCATCCTCGACAAGCTGAAGCGGCATAAGATCGAGATCGTGGGCATTAACGCCATCGTGGGACCTACGGTTACGCTGTATGAACTGGAACCCGCTCCGGATGTGAAGATCTCCAAGATCGAGAGCTATTCTAATGACCTGAAAATGGCTACGGCCTCGAAAGGCTTACGGATGCTTTCGCCGATTCCCGGAAAGTCTGCGGTTGGTATTGAAGTACCAAATAGTACACGCGAGACGGTTTTCATCAAGCAGGTTATAAACACCAAGAAATTTGTAGAAACCAATTTTGTGCTGCCCATCGCATTTGGTAAAACGATCGAAAATGAGGTTTTCATGATCGATCTAACCAAGATGCCTCACTTGCTTATTGCCGGTGCAACGGGTTCCGGTAAGTCGGTCGGTATCAATACAATCATTACCTGCTTGCTTTATAAGTGCCATCCCGATAATCTGAAATTTGTGATGATCGATCCAAAGAAGATCGAGCTTTCTCTCTATCGTAATATTCAGAATCACTTTCTGGCTATGCTTCCCGACTCGGATGAGCCGATCATAACCGATACATCCAAAGCGCAGGAGACCCTGGAAAGCCTGTGTAAGGAAATGGATGATCGCTACGATCTGCTCAAAATGGCCATGGTTCGCGACATCAAATCGTACAACGAGAAATATAAGACCGGCGAGCTGGATGAGGATCTGGGACACCGACATCTTCCTTACATCGTAGTCATAATTGATGAGCTTGCAGATCTGATGATGACGGCCGGAAAACAAATTGAGGAACCTATTGCCCGGCTTGCTCAGCTGGCTCGTGCCATCGGGATCCATTTGGTTGTAGCTACACAGCGACCTTCTGTGAACGTAATTACCGGTACTATCAAAGCAAACTTCCCTGCACGAATCGCCTATCAGGTAGCGTCTAAAGTGGATTCCCGAACTATTCTCGATCAAGGCGGTGCCGATCAGCTCATAGGAATGGGTGATATGTTGTTCAATAACGGAACCGGGCTGACCCGAATTCAAAATGCTTTTGTTTCTACGGAAGAAGTGGAACGTATAAATGAGTTCATTGGCAAGCAGGCCGGCTACAAACAACCGTTCCACCTGCCCATCATAAAAGAAGATACCACAGACATTCCTGACCCGTTAGATGACATAGACGAATACTTTGAGGCCGCTGCCAAGCTGGTGATATTGCATCAGCAGGGATCGGTTTCATTGTTGCAGCGTAAACTGAAGATCGGCTACAATCGCGCCGGACGAATTATAGATCAATTATTTAATGCAGGCATTGTTGGACCATATCAAGGCAGTACGGCACGGGATGTGCTTATCGATGACGAAGATGAATTACAGGAACTTCTGGACAATCTGGATGAGTATGAGGGATAAGAGCTTTCAGCATTCAGACTTCAGCTCTCAGCGCACCAGAGCCCTCGTTCCGAGCGTCTCGTTCGGAATGAATGGCGGAACCTCCGGTTCTAAGGTGTTTATCAGGGGAGTTTTCCTTGTATTAGGATTTCTATTACTCTCAACGAACCTCCTAGCTCAATCTTCAACTTTTGATCAACTCAAGCAACGCTTTGAATCTGGTGAAGTTTTTGTAGCTGATTTTGATCACATTTACACCGATTCCTATACCGAAGAATCTACCAGCAGTTCAGGCAAGATATGGATCGATCAGGTGCGTTATAAGCTACAAAGTCAGGGGCAGACCATTGTTGTGGACGGCGAGACTTCCCGCGTATATGATGCCAATCGAAACCGGGTTATCATAGATACCTACGATCCTGAAGACGATGACTTTGCCCCATCCCGAATGCTCAGCGGTATCGATACCACCTATTCTGTGTCCGAAGAAAAACTGGGTAATAATCAGACGCTCATCACGCTCACCTCCAATGATGACTTTGCTGTATTTGTGGAAGTTGAGATCTTGCTGGACGCCCGGCTTCGTCCCCTTGAGATACGAACATGGGATATCTCAGACAACGAAATTGTAACTACGTTCAACAACGGCCGCTTCTTAGAACCCCAGGACGGTTTATTTGAACTCGAGTATCCTAAAGATGCCGAAATTGTGGACATGCGATATTAGTATGATTATTGGTTATTTGTTACTCGTCGATAAAGAAACAGCTACTCTTTCATTAACCAATAACAGTTAATACATGAACGGAAAGAAAGTATTAAAGATCGCCGGAAGTGTATTATTGGGAATCATCTTTCTTTGGATCGCATTTCGTGGAGTGGAACTTTCTGAGATCAAAGCATCTATGGAAGGCATGAGCTGGTGGTGGATCATTCCATTTACAGCAGCTACCCTTTTTGCACATTTTATACGTGCTTTACGTTGGGAGATGCTTTTCACCAACAAAGAAAGAACACCTTCAAAAATAACCTTGTACACCGGTGTTATGTTTGGCTACCTGGTGAATATTCCGTTGCCGAGAGTCGGAGAAGTCGCCCGCCCCGTCTATGTGGCTCAGCAGGTGGGGGAAAGCAATTCCAAGATCATCGGGACCATCGTACTCGAGCGCCTGGTAGATCTGATCGGGATGTTAATGCTGATGGCGTTTGTGGTCGTATTCCTCATAGCTGACCCACAAGTACTTTCGCGTTTATTTGGGATCGATATAACCAATCCTGGCACCCAGATCGACCTGTTGATTACACTTGGAAAGTTTGGGCTGACAGGGATTGCAGGACTGGCACTCTTGTACTGGATCTTTAAACTGGCTAGTGAAAAGACGGAAGGAAAGATCTTTGAGATCGTCACCAGAATTCAAAAGATCATCAAAACTTTTGTGGATGGGATCTTAGCAATTCGGGAGCTCAAGAACTGGCCGCTTTTCATTTTTCACTCCGGACTGATCTGGGTGCTTTATATATTCATGACCTACGCCGGTTTCTGGATGTTTGACATGCATACCGAATTTGATCTCGGGGTCACTGAAGCCGTTGTGCTTACCGTTGTAAGCGCCGTTGGCATCTCCATTCCCACACCCGGTGGAATTGGCTCCTATCATCTTTTTATAACCAAAGCGCTTTTCATTTTTTACGGTGTACCGGAAGCAACCGGACTTGCTTATGCCACGATTTCTCACGCTGCTACACTTGTGATCATCTTCATTTCGTCCCCCGCTCTTTTAGCTATCGACAAGTTTTTGGGGATGAAACGGGAAGGAACGAACATCGAACATGGAACATCCGACGTTGAAGGGTGAACTTCTTTCTTCACTGACTCGCTCCTGACGCACTGCGTCGGAGCGAATGAGGCAGGGAATTACTCAAGCATTTCCAATTTCCCCTTTGCAAGTCTGCAATCGCCGATCGAACATTCGAAGATCATGGCCCAATTTTCGGAAAGCGTAATTCCCCACCAAGCATCCGGGCGAAAATTTTTCTTTGTTTCACTTCCCTTTTCGATAAACATATTGCTCCTACGGAGCAGGATTCCAATTGCTCTCGTTCCCAAGCTCCTGCTTCATACTCGTTTATGGCGATCTAAGACCTTTTCATAAAAACAGCTGATTGTATGGCAATAATTGGGTTACCGTCTGCACGGGAATGGCTCATCTGCATCATCAATGTTCAATTCCATAACTTTAATAAGCCACCAACTACAACAATGTAAACCCAAACCACATGGTGAGGATGGCAGCGATGGCGGAAAGAGCCAAACTGAAAGACTGCTGTTTCTTCGAGTCAGATTTCAGGAAGGCATAAAAGGCAAAGACCGCACTGATGAAGCTCATCCCCAAAAAGGTAATTGTGGTTCCAAATGGATCACGGATCGACTCCGGAAAATAGCTCATCAACTGCTGTACCTGCTCAAAATAGGTCAGCGAGTCATCCATTGAGATGGAGATCCATAAGCCGAGATACAACACCGGGGCAATGATCAATAAAAGGCTGATACGAACAAGATTTCTGACTTTCTTCTTTCGCTGAAATTCTCTGGATGGATTCATTCTTCCCCTTTCATTTCGATCTTATACAAATAATTTGTGGGTTCACTCCGCATAAAATTCAACTCAAACAGCTGACCGGTTCGCCACTCCTCAACCATATCATCATAAGAGGAAGAGCCCGGATTTCCTGACTGTCCGCCGGGATACACGCCCCAGCCTTTCACCTGAGGTCCCAGTTCTACCACCATTCTCCAGGAAGGGCCATGCGTTCCCCGAACAGCATTGATGGCCTCAGCTGCTCCGCCCGTAAATAGATCCTGCATCCCAAAACCCGGAATATTGGCGAGGTGATTCAGGTCATTGTCAATATCGTAGCCCCATTTCCAGCTATCGAGATCCTCGCCGTAAAAATCTACCAGGTTGGCGATGGTTTCTTTGTAGGTCTTTGTAACTATTTCCTGCACCGTTTCAACTTCGGCTGTATTGATGTCATCCACGAATGCCATCTTCGGTTCTTCCTTAATGATCTCCACAAAAATATCCCGGTCAGGATAGCGAAGACCTGCCTCTGTGGCGTTATACTCATCATTAAAAATGGCTCTGTAAAACCGGTTTCTCCAATTCAGATACACCGTAGGCTCTATAAGTTCAGCCTCCATCATGAAATCCCAATCGCGCATCATTTCAAGCACTTCCAATTCTTTGGTCGATAACTCTTCCGTATTGGTCCAGTCTATCATTTCGGGAATGATCGTAGAGGCATTGTATGCGAAGTTATCCATCTGCATCCGCTGCATGTCCATTGGGGTGATGTTGTCCATCCTCTCAAGCAAGTCGTTGATGCGCCGGCCCCGTTCGTAGGGGGCAAAATCATCATCCAGGTAATAGGGATAATCGGGTGCAGCAGACTCCTGATTGGCCGAGCTCACAAACCCCCGTTCAGGATTTACGATATGGGGATTTTGTTCAGTGGGAATCCAGCCTTGCCAGTCGTACACCGGATCGGTTCCATCACTTACGGTTCGCCCCTGAAATTTCCATTTCTTGGGAAGTTTGCCGGAGATCCAAAGTGCAATATCACCGGTGGTATCGGCAAACACAAAATTCTGAGCCGGCGCCACATAATGACTGACGGCTTCTTCATAATCTTCGTAATCCTGCATTTTATTGAATCCATAAAACGTGAGCAGATCATTGGAATATTCGTGAGCAACCCACCTCAGCGCATGATATACCGGCTCGCCTTCTCCTGTTGCTGGTTCAACATCAAAAACAGGACCGTGATGCGTGTATATCACCGTATCCAGCACTGTTTCTTCGCCCCGGACTTTGATCTCTTCTACCCGCTGCGTGGTTGGCTTCCAGGTGCTATCGTGCCAGTATTCCTGTTTGGTTTCATCGCGGAATTTGATCTCGTACCAATCCATCACATCCGAACCTACGTTGGTAGTTCCCCAGGCCGTTTGCTCATTAAAGCCAATGATGATCGCGGGCGACCCTTGAAGTCCTACCCCGTACACATTAATTCCCGGAGCATGCAGCTGTGTCTCGTACCAGATAGATGGAAGCGAGAGGCCAAGGTGCGGGTCGTTAGCCAGAATCGGATATCCCGATGCCGTCTTCTCGCCACTGACCACCCAATTGTTACTCCCAATTCCCTCCTGATGTGGAAACGGGTCGATCACCTCAGAAACAGCTGGAACAAAAAGGGAATCCGGACCTTCGGGAATATCCGCTTCAAAATCCCATTCTCGTGAAGGCGGAATGATGGGATCATTCAATTCCGGTTTTCGGGTGAAATACTTCTCCACAAAATCTTCTCCGAAATATTGCATGGTATTGCTGGTACGTACATCGTTATGGCGCCCAGCCAGCATACGCGTCATATTCTTTAATAAATAAGCAGTCTTGATCGGCTCCCATGGTTCCGGGGTGATGTCCAGGATCTTGTATTCCACGGGATAATCACCCACCGAGAGTTCGCTGATATAGCTATTTACGCCCTTCGAATAGGCCTTTAAAATTCCTGATATCACGGAATCTTCAGAAATCGACTCCATTGCTTTTTCCGCACCGTATGCCATCCCCAAACGACGGGTATTCAGGTCTCTGGATAATGCCTGTGGTCCTGCTATTTCAGCCAACCGACCGCCAGCATCATAGGTTTGCATCTCCATCTGAAAAAGTCGATCGCGCGCTACGATGTATCCCTGCGCCATAAAGAGATCGTGCTCATTTTGGGCGAAAATATGCGGCACATTGCGTTCATCAAAATAGACGGTGACTTCATCCTGTAATTCCGGCAATTCAAGGGATAGGGATTCTGATTCTGAAGTCACAGCATTCGCCCAGAAACCGGCATCAGGATCAAAAAACTTCCCCAGCGGCGGAACAGCTCCAAATTTGGTGTTGAGGGAGATGATTAAGGCAAGAAGGATAATTCCGGCAGAGAAGACCTTTATAATTTTCATTGAAGAGAAATTTTAAATGCTAAATGCTAAGTGTTAAATGAACATACCCATTTAACACTTAACATTTAAAAATACATTACTACACTACCACAACAACATCTTCATGCAGAATACGGAGCCGCCGCTTTTCAGGAATTCGTAGGTGCTGAATTCGTGCACTTTAAAACCGGCATCTTTCAGCTTATGATTTACATCCACGCAACCCTGCTGTATGAACACATTCTTACCATCGGGACAGGTAGCATTACAGGCAAAAAACTTTTCCGCCTCATACTTGGTCGCCTCGATCACATTTGTGAATATAGACCGGATCAGTTCTAAACCCTCATCAGTAAAAGCAGCAGGATAGATAAGCACAGAATTTTCATCCAGCACACAAAAACAGGTGTCAAGATGATAGAATTTGGGTTTTGTAAGTTCAAGAGCGATCACTGGCGTATCGAACGTATCGGAGATAATTTCATACACATCTTTAGACGTCCTGAAACCATATCCGCCCCAAAGTAATCGTTTTTGATGATGCCAGATCGCGTCGCCCATGCCTTCAAAGCTATTGAACCGGCTGCTGTCGAGGTGAACGATGTCGTAGCTGCTTTCCTCATATACTTTCTGTATAAAAGGAACTTCCCCCTTTCGCTCATCGGCGTACATCACGCTCATCACTACCTGCTTTTCGCCCTCTTCGGTGATATTAGGTAAACTCTGATTTGCACAAAAAACCATATCCGGATAGCCGCGCTGCCCTTCTTCCACGTGCACATACAAACCTAATTCTTCGTAAGCTGAACGCAGGTGCTCCCATTCGTTCTGAGCCTGAAGCTTATCCACATTGCCAACATGACCTTCCATATGCGGGTTGATCACGTATTCCACCGAAAAGAACGTCGGTTTAACCAGCAGCACCTTTTCGGGTACCGGCATAGATCTCAGGTCGCCAAAGCCAAAATCCAGTTCATTGACAGATGTGATAACTTTCGCCATAGAATATAGTTTTAGGGGTTTAAATTGTGCTATTGGATAGCCCGGCAAATATTGAAAATATCAGAATGCGGAACAAGTTCAAAAAGGTATTAGGTGCAAGGTGTTAGGTTTTAGGTGCAAGGTGTTAGGTTTTAGGTTCAAGGGGTTAGTTTCAAGGTGCAAGTTTTTTTTCGGAAACTAACCCCTTGAACCTTGCGACTAAAACCTTGCAAACTATTAACAATTATCCCCAAACAATCCTATTTTCGTTGAAACCCAAAAACGATCTATGTCTCAGAAAAACCTTATTGTGGCCTTTGGTGGCGTTTCGCCCGAACATGAAGTTTCCGTACTGACTGCCATTCAGGCTATTTCAGCACTTCAAGAATCTTCCTATAACTGCATTCCACTTTATGTGACCAAGTCGGGTCGCTGGCTTACCGGTGAGAAGCTGCTCGACCTTTCTAACTTCAAAGAACTCGATACCCTGCAAAAGGAATCTGTTTCCTGTGCTTTCGTGAAGGATGAAACTGGAAAGACCTTCCTCAGGGAACAAGACGGTGGTGGTTTTTTCTCCAAGCCTAAATCTTATCCCGTGTATGCCGTATTGTGCGCCTTTCATGGAAGTGAAGGCGAAAATGGATCTTTTCAAGGCGTATGCGAGATGATGAATATTCCTTACACAGGAAGCGGTGTACTGGGTTCTTCGCTGGGAATGGATAAAGTGAAGGCCAAGCTGGTGGCCGCTGCCAACGGTATTCCCGTGACCAAAGCCGTTAATTTCTACGAAAACGACTGGACCGCCGAGCAGGAAGATATCATTACGGTAGCTGAAGGATATGACTATCCACTGATCGTTAAACCGGTGAGTTTGGGAAGCAGCATTGGCGTGGCGATCGCCAACAACCGGGAGGAGCTCATAGATGCGGTAGAAACGGCTTTCCGCTACGACGCCCACCTCCTCATCGAGGAAGCGGTGAACCCACTGATGGAGATCAACTGCTCGGTGATGGGAACGCCGGATGATTGCCGCCCCAGCGTATGTGAGAAACCACTTGGACAATCCGAAACACTTTCCTTTGAAGACAAATACCAAAGCGGTGGTGAGGGTGATAAAGGGATGGCCTCGGCCGACCGCATCATCCCTGCCGACATCTCCAGTGAACTCACCAAAAAGATACAGAGGCTGGCTACCAAAACATTCTCAGCATTAGATGCTTCAGGGCTTGCCCGGCTCGACTTCCTGGTGAATGCCAATACGGAGGAAGTCTATTTCAATGAAATTAATACCATTCCAGGCTCCTTCTCTTTTTATCTGTGGGAAAAATCAGATCTGAGATTTGATGCTTTACTGGAAGAATTATTGGATATTGGGCTGAAACAACATCAAGCCAAAAACGGCCGGGTTCGCAGCTATGACACCAATCTGCTTAGCGAAAAGGCGTTAAAAGGAATTAAAGGACTGAAGGGAACCAAAAATTGAACCTAAACGGATTGATTCCTGCATTTGTTGGATGGTTAGGTCACTCAAAAACTGGTAAATAAACTGATCTTATGAAAAGAATCTCCATTTTTATTGTGCTACTGACGTTTGTGGTTTCCTGTGGACCCTCCCTCGAAACCACCACCGTCTCTTCCGATCCTGCTGAGTTATTGAGTATTGATACATCAAGGGTGGAAACTGAAACAGATGCCGCTGCCGATGATTTCGTTCATCTGAAACTCGGTGAGATCTCCAAAATCCACTCTCTTGACCCGCTTTTTGCAGAGTCAAACAGTGAACACCGGGTACATAATCTGGTGTATGAACAACTAGTAGGTACCAATCAGCTTGGCAATCCTTCTCCGGAACTTGCCCACCGGTGGGATGTGAATAATGATTCCACACAATTCACGCTTCAGCTTCGCACCGATATCTATTTTCACGATTCGCCCGTTTTTGGCAGTGGCACAGGACGTCGATTTACGGCTCAGGATGTACGCTTTGCATTTGAACGAATGGCAATGAACGAAGTACCGGATTGGGCAGCACAGCTTTTTTCCGATATCCGGGGTTTCAATGCCTTCCATAAGGAACAAACACTGATCAAAGATCCTGCTAAGCGCGTGATCGGGAGTATTGAGGGGCTTAAAGTCCGAAATGACTCAACCGTTATCTTCATCCTGAATGAAAGCTCTGACGATTTTCTGGAGCGACTTGCACATCCTTACGCTTCTATCTACCCACGTGAAAGCATTCCCGCTAAAGTTGGCCCCATCCAGCAGGCAGCCGGGACCGGACGGTTTAAGTTCATACAGAAAAACGACAACACCCACTTATTCACCACCAACAAGAACTATCGTGGAGTGACGCCCCGCCTGAACCGGCTTGATATTGTTTCAGGATTAGATGAACGCGAATTATACCAGCGTTTTGCCCGAAAGGATCTGGATGTCCTTATCGAAGTCAGTTTCCCAACCATACAAACCATCACCGACAGCAGCGGCACTTTACTCCCGCAATTCATCCCGATCTATAAGCTTCAGAATAGCGAAGTTGAGGCGGTTCATGCCGTATATTATAATGAGTCAGCCCGACAGGAAGCGCAAGTAAACAACCTGCTCGATTCCCTTTCTGCAACAGAGCTGATCGGCCAGCCTCGCTGGGGAGATGTTGAGTTTCTTCCTCTTGAATCGAATTCGGCTGCCGGGAATCAGGAAAACAGATCTTTAGTTTCAAGCAGAATACAGCATCATAATGAGTGGGTTCTTTTCAATAATCTCGCTAATGCTGCAGCTGGCTATGGCTTCACCTTTACGGTAACGCCCTCCCTTGCACCGGCTACCTACACCACCTTCACAACACTACCATTTGTGAATACCACTCCTGTCATTCGCTGGCGTGCGCCGGTTTTTGTACTCTCTCATGCTTCTGTTGAAGGACTGAATATTCAGCATTTTCCATGGGAGTTAAATCTAACATCGTTGCAACTTGTTGAGGCCGGCCAATGAAATTGAGCGTTGTTGCAAACCCCTCTAAATATGAAGTACGCGAAGTGCTTGCAAAGACCATTCAGTGGGCTGAACGGAAGAGCATCACGCTGTACATTCAGTCTCAAATTTGTGACGAGACGGGAGTAAGTGATTCGGATGTCATTCAAAAAACAGATTCCGATGAAGAATCCATCGAAGCCTCTGATTATGTGTTGGTTATGGGCGGCGATGGCACTATTCTATACACTGCGCGAATCTCAAAAGACCTGAATAAACCCATTTTGGGGATCAACAGCGGGCGACTGGGCTTTATGGCTAACACGCAGATCGAGGATCTTGAACGGGCCCTGGAATGTCTGCTTAAGAATGATTTCACCCTTGATAAGCGATCTTTCCTGAAAGCAACGACTCAAACCGGCGAGTCTTTTCATGCCTTGAATGAATTTCTTTTTACCCGGAAAGACTCCATTTCTATGGTGAATGTGACCGCAGAATATGACGGAAGCCTCATCAATACGTATTGGGCTGACGGACTTATCGTGGCGTCCCCCACCGGCTCTACCGCCTACAGCCTGGCCTCGGGCGGACCTATAGTTGCGCCGGGCACTGAAGTCTTTCTGGTGACCCCCATCAATCCGCATACGCTTACCACACGACCTTTAGTGCTGAATTCAAATCATCCGCTGCGTGTCGTTATAGAAAAGCAGCAAAGCGAAGTGCTTTTTTCTTATGACGGTCAGGTTCATGAAATAAAGGAGTTCCCTTTTGAAGTGGAGATCCTGAAGTCTGATCTTACCTTTGACCTGATCCACCTGCCTGGTCAGGATTATTTTGAGACGCTCCGCAATAAGCTGATGTGGGGAATGGATTCGCGGCGTAGTTTATAGGTTGAACATCGAACAAGGAACATCCAACTTTCAAGTTTGAACTTATCCAGTTCTCTTTAGGCCTCTTTCCGAAGGTCCACCTTCGGAATGCAATCCCTGAAGCCTGCCTGCCGGCAAAGGCAGGTTCCTGCTTCAAACTATGATTTCCTTGGCAATATGTTCCTTGTAATCCATGCTTTCCTCTTTCTTTTGTGCCGACAAAAGAAACAAAAACTCCCGGCTGCGAAAAAATGTTTCTGACCTCACTTAAGTAGATTTAGGACTAACAGGCTTATCAAAATGACCGTTTTCCTCGCTCATGGTTCATTTTTTACAGGAAACATGATCTTAGACAAAATATAGCCATGGTCATTCCCGTGAAGACGGCAATCCAATTATTACCAGAGTATACTTTGATGATAACAAAACATATTTCTCCTACGGAGCAGGGTTATTTTTCGGGATCATTCACTTACTATTTTTTATTTCGATATATTTTATTCCATCTTTCAATTGGTATTTACAGCTGCTCCAGAGGAGCATTATGTTGGTAACCCAGACAAGATGAAGCAAAGCGGAATCGCAGTCTGGTGACAGCAACAACCCCAACAAAAAACTCCGCCCCCCTTTCTTTTACAGGTGATATTAGCAGTCGGAGTTTGGGCAAGCATGTGACCATGGCGGATCTATTGGCCAATTTTCGATAAACCGTTTTCCCCACCAAGCATCCGGGCGAAAATTCTTCTTTTCTCTTTCTTCTTTTTTTGACAAACATATTGCTCCTACGGAGCAGGACTCGAATGGCTTTCGTCTCCAAGCTCCCTATCCATTTCATCCATGTTCTGCCCGGAGGTTTTATAGGAGTTCACTTCCCGGAGCACCAAACATCACCCAAACAAAAAAGGCGCACCCTTTTGGATGCGCCTTGATATCTGCTGAGATCAGAATTTTGAGTGTGTTTCTAAAACTTCCACGTTAGCTGAAACAGGAAGTTCGTTCCGGCCTGAGGGTAGTAATAATTGTAGTGAACCGGATCGCCGGCCTGAATCCACCCATAGGTATAGCCGTTGGTTTCATACTCATGATTGAAGATGTTATTCACCTGAAGCGTGGCAGTGATTCCCTCTAACAACGGGACCTCTGAAAGCTCATAGCTCAGTCGCACATCATTTACAAAATATGGATCGATAGAACGACTTTCGGTCTGGGTGTTATCCAGATACTGGCGGGATACATATTTGGAGATCAGCTCCGCATACAAACCACCTTTTTGGTATCCGATCACCCCATTCCCAATGAATGAAGGAGAGAAAGCAATGTCGGTATCTTCATATACCGTTTCCTGCTGACCAGCATAAGCAAAATTGGCATCGTACAGGTCGGTGTATTGGGTGTATTCCGTGATCTTATTCTGGCTGAAGGTGGCATTCGCCGAAAGACTCAGGTTGTTGGAAAGGCTATAACCGCCCTGCAGCTCAAGTCCGGCCCGGTAACTTTCCGGTACATTTTCCCGAACGACCTCCCCAACATCATTGATCTGTCCGGTAGGCACCAGCTGATCGCGATAATACATGCCATATACATTCACCCCGAGATAAGACCTGGAGTAATCGCCACGGTAGCCGAGCTCCACGTTATACAGTTTCTCCGGATCGGGACGGCTATCGGGACTTGAATCCACATACTCATCACGCGTGGGCTCCTTTCCTGCAACGGCAAAGGAAGCGTACAGACGCTGATCTTCCGGCAGCTGATATACGAAGCCAAACTTAGGATTGAAGAAGGTCAGGTTATCGGTTTGCTGAAGGGCAACGAGGCTGTCGCGCACGTTACTTCCCGCACTGCGTACAAAGCCATTCCCCAGAAACGTATACTCCACACCACGAACCTGAAGATCCAGATAGGAACTTAGATTCTCGGTGAAATTATACTGCAGCTTTCCGTAGAAATTACCATCCTTTTTGATGCCATCGTTATCATAATAGCGATCTTCGATCTCGCTGTTGCCAGCATATCTGGCCCAGATAACTTCTCCAAAATGAGCACCGTCATAATAATTATAGCCACCGCCAAACGTCACGTTCCAGGTATCGGAGTGGGTGTATTTGGTGGAAAAGATGGTGCCATAAAAATCATTATCCAGCCAGCGGCGACGTACCAGGTCTGTCTCCGTGGGAGTGGAAGACAGCAACGGCTCAATGTCATAATCGGAGAGCGGTTCACCGGCTTTATATTCTTCATAATAGCCAAAGCCCTTGGTGTAGAACGCCGAGATATTGGCATTCCAGTTATCGGTCAGGTTATAGGAATAATGCAGCTGATAGTAATTCTGCTGATAGTTATCCACCTGATCTTCGTACGGCTCGCCGTCTTTTTCGGTTCCGGCCTCATTGAAGGTACGGTCGTTTTCAAGCACACTTTCCTCGATACCATACCATGCCTGATACGTTCGCTCTCGGCCTGAAAACACATCGGCCCGAAACAGGCTTCGTTCACCATGACGTGAAGCAGACAGGAAATAAGAATCCAGATCCGAACTGGCGCGGTCGATGAATCCATCCGAGTCAATTTTAGACAGGCGGCCTTCAAACTGCCAGCCATTTTCCATCAGGCCGGAGCCTAATTTCACATTATATTTTTGGGTGTTGAAGGAGCCAAAGCCCGTATTCACTTCCCCAAAAGGATCTACCCGTGAAGAGCTCGTCTGCAAATTCACGGTAGCACCAAAAGCAGCTGCTCCGTTGGTGGAGGTCCCCACACCGCGCTGTATCTGTATGTTTTGGGTTGATGAGGACAGGTCCGGTAAATTCACCCAGAATACGGCATGCGATTCGGCATCATTCACCGGGATCCCATTGATGGTCACGTTGATACGCGCCGGGTCCACACCACGAATGCGAATGCCCGTGTAGCCGATGCCAGCGCCGGCATCAGAAGTGGTAGTGACCGAGGGCGTGCTTTGCAGCAGGTACGGCACATCCTGCCCCAGATTTCGCTTTTCGATCTCTTCCTGCTCTATGTTGGTGTAGGTAATGGGCGAGGATTCATCGGCCCGGGTAGCACTTACAAAAACATCGTCACCGATGTAGGTCTCCGGATACATGAAGATCTCCAGATCCTTTCTTTGAGCAGATACTTCTACCCGCTGATCTTTATAGCCCAGAAATGTAATGAGTAAGGCTTCTCTCCCATTTTCTGAGAGTTGTATCTCAAAGGTACCGTCATCTTCGGTGACCACCCCGCGGGATGTGCCCTGCTGTTTTATGGCAGCTCCGGCCAGTGGCTCTTTGGATTGAGCGTCAAGGACGGTTCCGGTGATGGTTTGGGCCTGAAGGGAGACTTCAGGAGTTAAGAGAAGCGGTATCGCTAACAAGAAAGCCGTAAAGAACGACCTTCGGAATTTAGAATTGAACATGTGTTCCTCCATTTGAAACTTAGAATGAATGGAGGAGGTTAACTTGCGTTACTGTGCGGTAAACAGGTTTCCCTACGCCGGTATTATCCGGTTCAGGTATCAGGGTGTAATCTCAGCCCGCTATGCAAGCACCCCCAACCTTGGTTGTGAATCCCAAAGATACGGGGAAAGGGAGTGAACATCCAACATCGAACAAGGAATATTGAACTTTGAAGTGCTAAGCGGTTCGCTGAACCGCTTTTGTGAAGTCTGTTCTCAATCCCTTCGCAGATCTGCAATCCCGTTCGATCATCCCCCTAGCGCAAGCGTCGCGCTTGTGCGGTGTTGGATTCCAAATGGATTTCCTTCAAAGACTGCTCCCTTGGCACTTTAGTAGCCCAATTTTCGGAAAGCAAATAGCCCCGCCTTTCATCCGGGCGAAAATTTCGCTTTTCCTCTCTCCTCTTTTCGATAAACATATTGCTCCTATGGAGCAGGATCGTTTTCCTCGATCATAATTCATTTATTACAGCTAGTATAATCTTAGACAAAATATAGCCATGCTCATTCCCGTGAAGACGGGAATCCAATTATTGCCAGAGCATACTTTGGTGATAGCAAACCATAATGCTGCTACGGAGCAGGTTCATTTTATGGACCACAACCCTTCCTTCGTAATATCCCTTCGGTTCTAGCAGCCTTCTTTGCTCGAGAATAGTCCCTTTTGCTCTCGTTCCCAAGCTCCTGCTTGGCGAACGAATCATTTGAAGCTCCTGCTTCACACTTCCTTTTACGCCATAAAATTTATCTAAACCAGCTTTCCGTCAAACCCTTCACAATTCGGTCATTCGAAAATCAAACAAACCTTGCAAAATCCTTTTCTTTTTCTTCAATTCTCCCATCGACAATAAAAAGAAAACACAGGGATCATGGGCTATCAAATGAAGGCTACATTATTAATTATACTTTTAACCGGGTTTTGTCACAGCGCCATCGCCCAGGATAAAGAAGAGGAAAAACCCGCAACAGATTACACCGAAGCCATCACCCTGGTGGAAGTGTGGCTGGATGCCATGCAAAAATACGATGAACTCCCTGGCATCAGTGCCATCGCGCTTGAAGATCAGGAAGTGATATGGAAAGGGGCTTTTGGGGAAGCGAATCCTGAAGAAGACATTCCGATGCAAACCAATACCATCTGCAGCGTCTGCTCCATCTCGAAGTTATTTACTTCCGTATCCATCATGAATTTATATGAAGATGGAAAACTCCGGCTGGATGATGAAATTCAGGACCTGCTCCCGGAATACAACCTTCCACAGCAATACGAGCTCAGTGGACCCATCACCGTTCGAAACCTGTTAACCCATTCGGCGGGACTTCCAAGAGAAAATGCATGGTCGCACTGGACCGACCCCAGCCTTGAGTTCCCCACCAAAGAACAGATCCTTGAAAAGCTGGAAGATCAGGAAACCCTCTACCCTTCCTCCACCTATTTTCAATACAGTAACCTGGCGATGACTTTATTGGGTTTTATAGTGGAAGAACTTTCCGGACAGAGCTATGAAGAATATGTGCAGGAACACATTTTAAGTCCATTGGAGCTGAATGACACCCGTTCCGATATGCCGGAAGAACTTTGGGGTGATCAGCTGGCTGTGGGATATTCTTTCGAGACCATGGAAGGGGAACAGCTGAAACTGGATATGTTTGAACCGAATGGCGTTACGCCCGCCGCCGGCTTTTCATCTACGGTAGAAGACCTCGCCGCTTTTGCAGCCTGGCAATTTCGACTGTATGAAGCAAATGAAGAAGAGATCCTCCAGCCATCTACCATCAAGAATATGCATAACATACACTGGATGGATAGCGATTTCGGGACCAGCTGGGGATTGGGATTTGCCGTGTACAAAGGTCCGGATGGCAAAAAATGGGTCGGTCACGGCGGACACTGTCCCGGCTATAAGACCACCCTCGCGATGATCCCCGACACCAAGATGGCCTACTCCGTGATGGTCAACAGCAGCAATGCGAATGCAGGAAAATACTCACGCGGCATTCACGCTATTCTTTCCAAAGCCGGTAAGATCGAAGCGGCCGAAGACGAAGCGCTGGCTGCTGAACTGCAGGAGTACGTCGGCTACTATCAGGGAGAAGTCATGAACTCCATCAGTTATGTAGGAACGTGGGGCGATAAATTGGTGATGATGGGCGTACCAACCGACGCTCCCGGAGATTTAAGCACCTACCGTCGCGTAGAAAAAGATCACTTTGTACGCATACGCGATAATGGAGAAGATGGGGAGAATGTATATTTTATCAGGAATGACGAAGGCGAGGTCGTGCAAAGGAAATATTTCAATAACTATATCTCAAGCAAGATCGAGGTGGATTAAATAACTCCTTACCAAATTGCCCGACATTCCCACTTTCACTAACCCGATCTATGTTATGCTCCGAACCCTGTTAGTTCTCTTGTTGATCACCACGGCTTGTACTTCTGAATCTCAACCCCCCATCGAATGGGGAGCATCGCCCTGGCCGGAGATCCGAAAAGAGCGGATCAGCACCTTGTTGCCACAGGCCATGGAAGCCGCTGATGTGGATGCATGGATCGTCATCTGCCGGGAAAATGACAACGACCCGATCGCCGATCATATCGGTGGAGAAAATGCCGGAGGCACCGCTGCATTTCTGTTTTATCGGGATGCAGATGGATTTCACTCCCGCGTGTATTCACCTGTTGGAGAAGCAACCGCTCTCGATGAACTCGATATTCACGACCAGGTGATTCCGGTTGACCGGGGCCGTTCTGCCATGGAGCAGGCTGCGGATTACATTCGTCAGCAGGACTTTCAGAACATCGCCGTGAATTCATCAAATTCCAACGCCCAGGCCGACGGACTCAGTTTCACCCAGCGAAAAGCATTGGAAGAAGCACTGGGAACCGAGCTTTCCAGCCGACTGATCTCCTCCGAAGAATTGATCTATGAATGGCTTTCGGTCAAGACCGATCAGGAAGTGGAGATCATGACCCGGGCCGCAGCCTTAACGGCCCAGTGGCAGCTCGAAGCCTATGAAATCATAGAACCGGGCGTCACGACCGATGCCGATGTAGCGGCTTTTCTGGATGCAAAATTGGAAGAATACGACGTGGGCGAAGCCTGGAATCCGACGCAAAATCCAAACGTGAATTCCGGGGCCGACCGTGGTCACTCTCACGCCACCGACAAAGTGATCATGCCTGGCGATGTAATTCAAACGGATTTTGGCATCAAGCTGTATGACCGCTGGGTGAGTGACATCCAGCGCTTTGCCTATGTACTGAAACCCGGTGAGACCGAAGCTCCGGAAGACATTCAGTTTTACTGGGAATCAGCCAAAGCCGGAAACCGGGCGGCCTTCAATGCCATGAAACCCGGCGTTCGGGGTGAGGATGTAGATGCCGCCCAGCGCAAGCTCATGGAAGAAAACGGATCCGAATACGTGATGTGGAGTACCGGTCACCCCGTGGGATATGTAGCCCACGACACCGGACCCAATTTAGGCGGCTCCCATATTCCCGGACAACGCGCCTCTGCCCAAAAGCTCCTGAAACCCGGAATGGTCTTCGCCTTCGACGGCTTCCACAGCTGGCCCCTCACCGACAGCACCTACAAAACCATTTCCGTGGAAGAGATGGCCGTGATCACCGAAGATGGCGCCGAGTTTTTGATTCCCCCGCAAGAGGAATGGATCCTGGTGGATTAGTGGACTTTGAAATCCATCATTTCGCTCGTTTGAATGGGATGGGGTTGAACTTCGAACATCGAACATCCAACATTCAACTTTGAAGTTTAACCTCGCTCCACACGCTCTGCCGCTCGCGCTTGTGCGGTGTTTGACTCGCAGTAAGTTGCCCATTACCGGCTTCCTGTTTTCTTTTATGGGAATTAAAATATCGTGTCCTTCGCCGTCCCTTGTTCATTTTGGCTTGCCCCCCGATGTTCGGGGCAGGCGCCTCACCAAAAGGTCAAGGCGGACGAAAAAAGAGCTAAAGCTGACTTCATTCAACTTTACACCTCGTTCCGAAGGTCCGTCTTCGGAATGCAGTCCGGGAAGCTCCAGCTTCAAGCTCTTTTTACCAGACAGTGAAACAGTATATCCTTGGTCGTTTCTGTATGTTCTTGAACCGGGATTTTGTATGAGCAAACGAAGTAAACCACCCACGAGTCATCCTGAATCCTTGAAGGATCTTCACCAGTTTACTTGATTTCATTGCTTTATTCGGACCCTCTATTTGTTTCTCACTACATTGCAGGGGAGAAGACGCTATACCCTCGCTCCACACGCTCTGCGTTGGAGCGAAAACAGGTGGAAATTTCCGGGTTTTATGAGACTGTCAGGCTGACAGGCTGCAAAAGTGCTCTGAGGCCTATTTTCCCATTAATCCAATAAAAGCCGGAACTTGCGAGGATCCCTGCACGAGATGAGAGGATCCTCTCAACACTTCAACAGATCCTCTCATGAGATAAACAGATCTCACCAACAGATGGAAGGATCCTTGCGAGAGCTGATAAGATCGTCCCAAGAGATGGCAAGAACCTCACGAGGCTTGGGCCGATCGTCCCGAGGCTTGAGACGTTCCTGTTAACAGCTGCACGGTACTCCACAAGGCTTGAACAGATCTTTGCAAGAGATAAACGGTTCTCACCAACACTTTTAACGATTCGCTCTACACTTTTTGTCTCTGCCTTTATTGTCAGACTGACTGCAGCATAAACGTGTTTAGTCTCATTTTGCAAGTTGATCCACTAATTCCTCGCGGGTATAAAGTCGCTCGCCGATATGGACTTTATCCCCCCCCTAGCGCAAGCGTCGCGCTTGTGCGGTGTTTGACTCGCAATAAGTTGCATATTACCGGCTTACTTGTTCATTTTTTCTTGATAAAAAACGAACCAAAAAATCAATAAAACACTAGATGTCATGCATCCCAATCTTTTAAACCTCTATCGCTCACCCAAGATGATTTCCGTTGATAGAAATTTTCCCGGTGTTTTAGGAACTTTTGAAATCCATCATTTACACTCGTTCCACACGCTCTGCGTTGGGGCGAAAGTGCTCTGAGGCCTATTTATGTGGCGGAGCTGGAGACTTCTTCTTGTACGGCCAGTAATGTTTCCTTGTCATACAGTCGTTCGCCGATGTGGACTTTATTCTTCCCAAATTTCTCTGAGGCTTTTTGAAGCAATTCGAGTTCTTTCCCGGAGCTATCCGCGGACAGCACTCCTCCGGCAACGCCCTCATCCTTGTACATGACAAGGAAGACCTTTTCCACCCGGTCCATGAAATCAAATTGTTTGCAGCAAAGCAAGATCCGCAGGACCAGGTCCGGATCGGGATCGTCGACTTCTCTTTTGGGGAAGGTCGCCAGGATGGTGACCTGACCGTTTTCAACCTCCACGACTTCCGCCCAGATGCCTCTGAACATGGCGATCCATTTTATGCCGGCGGACGTAAAAGAGGCATTCAGCTTTTTAAGTGCTTCCGCATCCAGGGAAATATTTCCGGAGCTGCTGTTTTCTTGTGATGTGTTTGTTGTAGTTGTCATAATGATGTAACGGTTTGATTAAAAGGTATGGTTGATTCGTTACATCAAGATCAATGGAAAGATAGATGAGACTCGTAGTTTGAATGAAGATCCCACATCCTTGAACCACCGTACCCGAGTTGGTCGGTTGGTAACCCGCCGAAGCGGATTTCTTGATGTCTTTTAGAAGATAAAAAATTGAGCGATAACTTTTTGATCCATTCGGAAGGATTGAAATCCCTCGCTGGTCTACTGGATGACACCATTCGCCTTCATCCTGAATCCTTCAAAGATCTGCAATCCCCGGTCGATCATTCGAAGATCGATACAGCAGTTCTATTTTATCTTACTCTGGAGGAGCAACATATTGGTAGACCATACAAGATGATGCATATCGGAATTGCAGTCTGGGTGATAGCAACATGCCAAACAAAGAAAACTCCGGCCCTATATTTTTATGGGTGAAATTGTTGGTCGGAGTTTAATCCTGGACAAAATATAGCCATGGTCATTCCCGTGAAGACGGGAATCCAATTATTGCCAGAGCATACTTTACTGATAGCAAGGTTATCTGTGAGAGCGGGATGATGTATAGATTCAGAGCTTGGAGTAGATCATGGAATTGAACCATGATTTTTTGGATCTAAGGATGAACGGGATCTTTATGCGAGAGGACAAAGTAAACTAATACCACTCCGTGTCATCCTGAATCCCTGAAGGATCTGCGGGGTAGGATTCGAAGTTGATTGACCTTTCCTGCGCCACCCTGTTCATTTTTTCTTGATCCGTCAGCGGTCGGACTTGTTCCTAACGAACCAAAAAATCAAGAAAACACTAGATGTATAACTTCCGAATCTTTTAAGCTTCAATTGCTTACCCGAGAGGAATTCCGTTGATAGAAGTTTTCCCGGTGTTTTCGGACGGCTTTAAAACCTGAACTTTAGGATCTAAGGATTACCAAGATTTTTGTGTCAGAAGACAAATAAAACTAACACCACCCCGTGTCATCCTGAATCCCTGAAGGATCTTACGTTTTGCACCGCTTCACACCTCACCTGTACAAGTCGATCAGGAAATTGCGTTCAAAAATGGAGTCTTTGATCCTTTTCCGTTCTATAGACCCAAAAAGGATATCTTCTACGCGTTCATTTCTTTCCTGTTGGGTGTAGTAATCGAATTCAACATAACCCGGTTTGGCAGGACACTCGTATTCAAGTAACAAAAGCTCATACACCTTATCCAAAACCGGCTTTCCCAGCACAAAGGCCATGACCATAAGAATGTAGTTACGGTCTCGTTCGTTTTCAGGAAGGCTTTCCGGATAGGTGATCTCAAGGGTGATACAGCCATGCTTGATCTCCTTTAAGGAAGTAAATATCCCTTTAAATAGCCCATAATGATATAAGCCCAAGTCTTGCATTTCCTGATTTAGCTCTTTGATGAACTCCTCCGGCAGGCTTATGCCCTCACCTGTAGGGGTGTCAGGATAAATCATAGTGTATAATGTTTATGTTCAGATTTACCTACGTTACACCAAGATCATTAGATGGAGATTGGATTCACCATTTGGATTGCCAATCCCACATCCTTGAACCACCGTGCCCGAGTTGGTCGGTTGGTAATCCGCTGAACCGAATTTCTTGATGTTTTTCGAAGATAATAAACTTGTTCAAAATCAATTACTTTATATTTTACCAGCGATTCTTTTTAGATAAAATATTTAGTTGATGACTTTTAAAAGATGGATAAACGTTACCGGCCTTTCCGAATCTTCGGCTAAAAAATATTCCAGTGCCGTATTCGGGTCTATTTCAGAATGGGCAAGAGATGCGAATTTAATTGACTCTTCTTTAATTGAAATATCCGATCCTCAGGAATTCAAAAAGCTTGCTGTACAAATTCAACACCTTTCCATTTTCCGTGAACGGAATGAGAAAGGAAATAACATGTATAGCAGTGCTCTGAATAAATATCATGAGTACTTAAAAGAGGCATCGGACGAATTAGAAGAGGATATCGAAAAAATTATTACGGATCGTTCTTATACAGAAACTGATAAGTTGACACTGGTCAAATCCAGAATTGGGCAGGGAGATTTCAGAAGCGGTTTGGTAGGCTATTGGAATGGATGTGCGGTCACGGGCTATAAAACTCCGTCTATGTTGATTGCCTCACACATAAAACCTTGGAGAGATTCGGATAATCTTGAACGTCTGGATACGTACAACGGACTTTTACTCACTCCAAATTTGGATAAAGCATTTGATTCCGGTTTTATTTCTTTTGATTCAAGGGGCAAAATTCTAATCTCCGAAGTTTTTGAAACGCCTAAAATGCTGGGTATTGAAGCCGATATGAAAATTAAGTTTGAAAGTGCTCATCTGAGGTATTTGGAGTATCATCGGGATGTGGTCTATTTGGATTATTAAATCAATAACTTCCCATCCCCGGCATCACATTCCTTATCCCACCACGTGGATTTTCCACATCTCCCTCGTAGCGGGGAATGATATGAATGTGCGTGTGGAATACGGTTTGTCCGGCAGCTTCATTCATGTTGAAGCCAATGTTGAAACCGTCGGGTTGGTATTTCTTTTCTAAGATCGTTTTCACTCGTTCCACCATAATTTGACAGGCGGTTTTTTCCTTGTCGGTCATTTCAAAATAGTTGCGCGATTTCCGCTTGGGGATCACCAGCGCATGGCCTTTGCTTACCGGGTATTTATCGTAAATGCTGTACACAGTAGCCAGTTCTGAAATGAGTTCGGCATCGGAAGATGGATTTTCAAAGATGCCTTCCTTACCGTTATCCACCTGAGTAAAATGCCGGTATTCATAGATCTCACAAAAAACATTCTTGAAGAAGGTTTTGTAGGGCAATTTCACATTGCATTGGTAGGTCCGCACTTTGTGGACATAATGTTTTCTGTATCCGGTTCTTTTCAAATCCCTGCGGACGGTGAAATAGGCTTTTCCCGATGGTTTTAGCAATTCACTAACCGACATCAATACTTCTGCCTGTTCTTCTGGCAACAACACATTCAGCACGTACTGGCAGAGAATGGTATCAAACTTCTTATCAGGATAATCGGGAGCGTGGTGAGGGTCATAATTGGTGCAAGAAATTCCTTTTGAGTTCAAGAACTCTGCATCTTTCCCAAATCCGGAGCCGAAATCGAGCACATCCCCTTCAATCGCTCCCATATTGTAGAGCTTGCGGGTGGGATACGAAACTTTGTCCCGTTCCTTGGCTGTGAGATGTGCGTTTGGGTTTCCTTTCATCACAAATTAAAAGCTTCAAAACCACGGGTTTCTATTAAATACCGGCTTTTCTCTTTCAGCGACTCGAATGCAGAATTCTCCCAGTTATGCTGTTCAAAATCTTGCCGGGTGATGAGGTTCACATTCATTTCTTTTTCAAATCCGGCTTGCTCCACCTCCCGAATGATCTGCCAGTAGGAAATGATCTGGTCTTTACGGTTATCCAATAATTCCAGCGAGGGAATCTTGTCGCGCTTGCTGTTATTCACAGTTGCCTTGGCCGGCAACAAATTCCAGAGATCATTATTTCGCCAAACCGAAAACGGGAGGACGTGATCAATATTCAAATCATTGGTAATCCGGCTGCCCGACCAAACGCATTCCAGTCCGCCATGCTTCTTTTTCAACGTCTTGAAGATCTTTTCGGACAACAACACATTCCGAGCTTCCTGCGGCGACTTCAACATGGTTTCCAGCACCTGGTTCATATTCAGGCTCTTGTCTTTATCCACAGTAAATTCCGCCCAGTTTATCAGAATGGAATGCATTCCAGTAATAAAACTTCCCATCAGTTCCATCACTTTAAAATAATCGAGAGGAATGGAAAAACGGGTAAAGCTTTCGATCAAGAAGTTTGCATCCATTTTATCGGGTTGCATCAACCGGATGTCGGTTTCTTCCCGATGATAGATGCTGTACTCAGTCCCGTTCACCGATTTCCCTATATATCGCATGGGCTGATCTTTGATGGTATCCCGGAGTTTCTTGCAAAGCTGAAAAACAGTGCCGTCGATTTCATCCGGTAGATTTCCCCGGATGAGTTCAGAATAAAAGACCGAAAGCCCGCCTCTCATTTTATAAAAGTCGGTTACCTCTTTGAAAAGCGAGCGAAAGGATAGCGTAAATGAATCAAGATCGTCGCCGTTTCTCTGGGGAAGTTCTTGTTCAATGATCGGGTAGTAATATTCCAGCAATTTCAGGATCAATAATCCCACTGGAAGAACTACACGATCCCCCTGAAATTTCTGATACGGCGACTTTTCTTGGATGACTTCTATCGTAGCCCGGAGCAAAGCAAATTTATAGGTGGTGTCTTTGCTATCCCGCTCAATGATCTGATTTATATTTTTTAGTACCTCGTATTCCATCATCCCAAAACTAAACTTTATTGCTGATAAAGCAAGGCGTTTCAACTCATTAGGTGAAAAAGAAGGGTTAGTAAAATTAGTTCACCCGAAAAAGGAAATCATAAAAAGCAGGTGCCTGTACTCATTTAGGAACATCGGCCCTTTTACTTGATCAATTCAACCTCCAAATACTCCCCCACAAAATCGCCGAGCGATTCCACCTCCTCATCAAACTTCAACACAATGTGTGAGGTGACAAGAGCCACCCACTCTTCGATGTCGGAAGTGGTTTCAAATGGATGGAGGAAATCCATGCAGGGGTTTTCCAGCGAAAAGTCATCGTTGAAAAAAAGACACAGATCGGGTTTAAAGGAATCCCTGTAATTTTGCGGTTCCCCGTTCAAGCAGGATGCAAGCGTCTGTATTTTTTCCCGGTGTGTCATTCCGCCCATGCGTTTCGTTGAGTGATGGTATTTATTGAATTTAGCAGCAAAATGCTAAAACTAATCTGGGTGGTTTACAATCGTCGGGCGAAGTAATTGATGAGAACAATCTTAAAGCAAGAACTCGTCCGACCACTGAATCGAGAAACCGAAGTCCCAAGCTTTTGATATCCACCGAACAAGCAGCCTGAACAACCAAAAAGTGGTCCGACGAATGGAAAAGAGCACCATGTTTTCGGGGTTGCAGGAACAGTCTGGCTGGTATTCAATCGTCGGACGAGCTGTAGTCGTCGGACGATAAACTGGCCTTTAATGACAAAGGAGTGAAGTGCTGCCACAAGTTTTAGCACCACCTTTGAATTATTAACAGCCATGTAAAACACGCGACTCTTGAGAGGCGCAGTACGACGTAAATCGACTCTCCAGAGTCGATAGTTATATTTTAAGGAAGAAGAGATTCTCTTAGTCTGCATCAAGACTTAAAATACCCCCTCTAACAAGCAAGAACTCGTCCGACCACTGAAAGGGAAAAACTGTTTGCGCCAGCTTAGCTTCCCTACCGGGCAGGTTGTTTAACCAACACAGGAGTGGTCCGACGAATGGAAGACGAGATTTCCTGGTCTACATCAAAGCCGTAATACAACAATTTTAAGTCACCGCTCGACCGACAGTGGAATTTGAAGCATTCATATTACCTCGCTGAAGACTTAAAATATCCGGAGTGATTCGTCAGACGAATGCTTGCCTTTTATTATGGAGAGGGCTTCGGTGTAGAAAATGAAAGGCATAAAAATAGCCCGACCGGATTGCCTCCGTGGGCTTGTTTTTTTGAATAACTGCTCCAATATACGGCGGGATCGGCCCCTCGACCAAATCTGATTTGTTTTGTATAAGTAATAGAAACTAATAACAAGTCTATGCAGTCTCATCGACAATAAAAACTATTTGAAGAGGTATAATATGGCGACCATATCAGGTCGTTGCTGGCATTGGTGGAGCATCTAACGTCTGCTTTTGTGCGATATCGGTATTACGCCGGAATATTGTATTTCAATTTAGACGGCGTTTTTGCATTTTAATATAGTTCAGAACCAAATCCGTCTCCTATGAAATCGATCCTTGTTACCCTTTTGCTTCTACTCCCTTCGGCACTGTCAATTCCGGTTATGGCTCAAAATTTTTATCCCGGAAATTACTTTTACATGGTGGCCGAAGATGATCAGTCTTTCTTTTTTGAACCTTCCGGCTTTTCGCCTCTGCAAACCGGGGTTTTTGAGGATATTGCGGTGTCCTTGTCTGACCACCCGCTGTCGGCGATCAATCGAAATCCGGCTAGTGTAAATCAATTTTCCGGCAAAGGGTATGCCTACCTCGATGTAAAGACCCTGCCCGAGGAAAACGTCAGGAATTACTATGGCTGCGAGGTTTGTCTGATGAGTCAAATGGCGTATATCTATCTGCCGGAGCCTACACCGAAAAGAACACAAGAGCCGTTTTTATCGACTGCGCTGTTCGTGAATCCCCTGGAAAATGAGCGGCTTATCCTTGGGGTCGCCTATCAGTTCATGCAGATGAAGGAGTCGTATTACCGGCGTGTTGGGTATCCGTATGGATTTACGCATCTGTCTGATCCGGGCTTGTTGAGTGTCGATCAGCAGCAGTCGTTTCTTGGTGGTGAGGATTTTTTCAATAAGTACGGACATTTCCCAACCGCCTATGCCGGCTATCGCTTTTCTGATGATATAAATGTGGCTTTGAAACTAAGTTATAACAACTATCAGGGGCGGGGTTCTATGCTGTCAGATAACTTTGGTCAGATGGATGTAGCACCCTATCCCCAAACCAATAACTTCGACAGAAGCCGCCATATCAATTATAGTCACTGGGATCTTTCGGCGGGATTACAGCTTCGGTTGAATAGCACAATGGATGCGGGTTTCACTGCGGGTTTTCTTACGGGAGATCAGGGTCAAACGGCACGGGAATATTATCAGCAGGAATATCTTAATGAGGCGCATCCCAATTACGATGACTATTATTACAATTATGATAGCAATTTCTCACAAAGAGATGGCTTTAACCGTACCGGACAGAGACTGTATGGCTCGCTGGAGTACAACTGGCAGCAGCATGAAAGCCGCGTTTTCCGCTTGACCTATCGCGCATCACGGGCGTTTCAGGATCTTGGATATGGGCTTACTTCATCGAGTGCCGGAAGTTATGAGTCTCAAACATTTCGAAATTCTGATGAGGAGGTCTTCCGGATATCTGAGGACCTGCAGAGTACCTACAGCGATGGGGCTGGGGACTTCACGGAGTGGCGAAATCAGGGCGGATTTTTTCTGATCCAGGATCTTGGAAATAGTACACAGCTCAGAACCGGATTTCAGGTGTTGCATGTGAGTGCAGAGGAAACGGTGTCGGAGGTCTACCAAAGACAGTATGAGGAGCACACCTTCGAGCGGGTTAATGACGGGCCACTTACGGAAAGCCGGTATGACCGGGAACATATGCGGGAGCTGGATGTCACCCAAAACAAGTATGAGTTTACCGGGCATATTCCGCTGATCTTGAGGAGATCGTTTGGGGATCTGTTTTCTGTGGAAGCGGGTGTGTTGGGGACACATCAGCGTTTTATCCGTACCTACGACCAATATTTTCAGTATGAAAATGATTACGTGACTGTTCAGGAGGGCGTCATGGAAGCAGAACAAAACGAAAGTGATTACCGCGATAATGGCCGAGCGAGTGACAACTGGACGCACTTCAATCTGTATGGTTCTGTAGTCTACTCTCCTTTCGATCAGTTTCAACTTCGGCTCATGACTTTCTCGGATCGCCGGCAGATCAACACGGTCAGTAATATGGATGCTTTCCGTTTTCGTGTCTCTGCTGAGATTGAGTTTTAGGGAAAGGTTTTTGGGTTGATGGAAGCCTGTTGGCAAATAGTTTGAATCATGCATACTTCCTCGCTAAAGACTTAAAATACCCCTGTAACAAGCAAGAACTCGTCCGACCACTGAAAGGGAAAAACTGTTTGTGCCAGCTTAGCTTCCCCACCGGGCAGGTTGGTTAACCAACACAGGAGTGGTCCGACGAATGGAAAAGGCAACCATGTTTTCGGGGTTGTAAAACCAGACTGACCAAGGGACAATCGTCGGACGAACTTGGAGTCGTCGGACGATGAACTGGTCTTAATGGACAATGGCGATAGTCAAAAATGTAAAGTGTAGAATTTTTAAAATTTATTCTTATTTATTAATCTCAAGTCATGCAATTCCATCCGGGGTACACATATCACGTTTATAATCAGGGAAACAACAGGCAGCAACTATTCTTTGAACTTGAGAATTACGTTTACTTTTTAGAAAAAATACGTAAAGGGTTTTTACCCCATTGCGATATATTGGCTTGGTGTTTAATGCCTAATCATTTTCACTTTTTGATTACGATTCATGAGAATTATGTACATGAAGATGCTATTCAGAATAAAGAGAAAATTGTAAATCCCTTAAACCGCCAAATTGGAATTATTCAAAGTTCATATACCAAAGCGATAAATAACCGATATGGAAGAAGCGGATCTTTATTTCGGCAAAACACGAAAGCAAAAAGTTTAACAGAACAGGATCGAGATAAAATAGATACGGGGGTAAACTGTTTCTTTTATATTCATCAGAATCCTCTTAAAGCAGGCTTAGTTAAAAAACTTGAAGACTGGGAATTTTCTTCTTTCAAAGATTATGCTGGCATGAGAAACGGTGACCTATGCAACAAAGATTTGGCAAAGGATTTGTTTAAACTTCCAAATGAACCAAGCAAATTTTATAATCTTTCCTACCAAACTATTCCAGAGGAGGTAGTAAAAAGGATAAACTAAAAAGGTATTCTTGCTTAGCTTCAGTAGCCAAACGAATACCTGCCAGAGTCAACCCACCCTTGTCCGACCACTGAAAGGCAAAAACTGTTTGCGCCAGCTTAGCTTCCCCACCGAGCAGGTTGTTTAACCAACACAGAAGTGGTCCGACGAATCTAAAAGGGCAACTCTGCTTTCGAGGTTGTAGAACCAATCTGGCTGGTCTTCAATCGTCGGACGAGTTTGGAGTCGTCGGACGATGAACTGGGTTTTATGACAAAGGAATGAAATACTGCCACAAGTTTTAACACCGCCCGGGAATTATTAACAGCCATGTAAAACACGCGACTCTGGAGAGGCGCAGTACGATGTAAATCGACTCTCCAGAGTCGATAGTCATATTTCAAGGAAGACAAGATTCTCTTAGTCTGCATCAAGACTTAAAATACCCCCTGTAACAAGCAAGAACTCGTCCGACCACTGAAAGGGAAAAACTGTTTGCACCAGCTTATCTTCCCCACCGTGCAGGTTGGTTGAGCAGTCATGAAGTGGTCCGACGAATAAGAAAGGCAACCATGTTTTCGGGGTTGTAAAACCAGACTGACCAAGGGACAATCGTCGGACGAACTTGGAGTCGTCGGACGATAACTGGGTTTTATGACAAAGGAATGAAATACTGCCACAAGTTTTAACACCGCCCGGGAATTATTAGCAGCCATGTAAAACACGCGACTCTGGAGAGACGCAGTACGATGTAAATCGACTCTCCAGAATCGATAGTCATATTTTAAGGAAGACGAGATTCTCTTAGTCTGCATCAAGACCGTAATACAACAATTTTAAGTCACCGCTCGATCGACAGTGGAATTTGAAGCATACATACTACCTCGCTGAAGACTTAAAATATCCGAAGGTTGGTTCAGGTATTGGAACCTTATAAAATATTCGGGAGAGTGATTCGTCAGACGAATTCTTGCCTTTTATTATGGAGAGGGCTTCGGTGTAGAAACAGAAAGGCATAAAAATAGCCCGACCGGATTGCCTCCGTGGGCTTGTTTTTTTGAGTAACTGCTCCCAATATACGGCGGGATCGGTGCCTCGACCAAATCTGATTTGTTTTGTATAAGTAATAGAAAGTAATCTTTATTGAAGTTTATCCTAAAGCTTATAATAGTTGTTTAAGTAAATTTAATATGTGTGTCTCAGGACGGCATCTTTAAACTTTCAGCAATCAGCTTTTAGCTTTTTTGTTCGGGAAGGCAAAAAAACTGAAAGCTGAAGCCTGACGGCTGATAGCTTTAAACAGCATTCCATAACCGGCAGAATATTGTATCTTCCGGCAACCGAAATTGTCATTTATCTTGTGATCATGAAATTGCGTACTCTCCTTTTCTCTTCCGCTGCCTTTGCCTTGCTGATATCCTGTTCATCCACTGAAGACCCGGCCTCCACTTCCCCGGCTATTTTACCAAGCGATATCTCCACACACATTGATTTCCTTGCCAGCGATGCGATGAAAGGTCGTGAAGCAGGTACTGCTGAAGAGGCCAAAGCGGCTAACTACATTGCTGATCATTTCCGGAAATTTGGTCTTGACCCGGCCGGGACGGAGAATACTTATTTTCAGGAGTTTACGGTGAATATGTCGGTGCTGGAAAATCCACATGCTTCCGATTCCGGTTCTACCGCTGACAAACGACTGGCTAAAAACGTAGCAGCCTTACTTCAGGGAACCGGTGATTCTGAAGAAGTGATCATCATCGGGGCGCATTACGATCACCTGGGGATGGGTGAATTTGGCTCTCTCAGCAGCAGCGGGCCAAAGATCCATAACGGAGCAGATGATAATGCATCGGGTACGTCGGGATTACTGGAACTGGCCGAGTATTTTTCTGAAAACCGTCCTGAAACCGATCTTTTGTTCCTTGCCTTTTCCGGGGAAGAAATGGGATTGCTAGGTTCTCAGTATTATGTAGAGAATCCAACCGTGGAACTGGATAATGCGCTGGCAATGATCAACATGGATATGATCGGCCGCATGAATGAGAAGCGTCTGATGATCTTCGGAGTGGCTACTACCGACTCCTGGGAAAGCATCCTCACCGATGCCAACATCGATTCCCTGAACCTTGACCTGGTACCTGACGGAACCGGAGCAAGTGATCACACAAGTTTTTATTACAAAGACCTTCCTGTTCTTCATTATTTCACCGATACCCATGCCGACTACCACCGGCCTTCGGATGATCCAGAGTGGATCAATGCGGAAGGTCAGGCTTTTCTGCTTCAGCATGTAGCCCGGGTTATCGAGCAGCTGGATGCTATGGATAAGCCTGAGCTGACTTTTAACGCAGCTCCTGGTCAACAGCGACAGTCTATGAGTATGGACGGCCCAACGCTTGGTGTCCTCCCGGATTACGGCTTTGACGGAGAAGGATTTCGCATCACCGGTGTGAGTGATGGCGGTCCGGCCAGCAAAGGCGGACTTGAAGGAGGCGATATCATCATCCGCATCGGCGATATGGAAGTGGCTGATATCTACGCCTACATGGGCGCCCTGAATGAACTGGAGAAAGGACAATCGGTTGAGGTCGTTGTTCTGCGCGATGATGAAGAGATGACCTTTGAGCTGGAGCTGTAGGCAGATTAACTGCTCGTAGACCGGATAGCTTTGTCCGGCCAATTTAAAATTGAACATGAAGCTTGGGAGTACTTTTGTGGTCTTGGCCACAGGCACCCTCCGCCAGATTTCGCATCCGCTCACTCCGGCACCTCCCTTCCCGTATTCACCAAATTCTCTTTTTTTCTAAAATAATTCTGTAAGGAATCCTCATCTCACCGCTCTTACAGTAAAAAAAGTAAAAGCAAATTATGCCTCGTAACCTCATCATTCCTTACGACCAAAAAATGAGAGCGATTGCCCGCGAACTCAGAAAAAACATGACCCTTTCGGAGATCCTGTTATGGAAACAGATCCGACGCAGAAAACTTGGGGTTCAATTTCACCGACAAATCCCGATGGATTCTTTTGTCGTGGATTTCTATTGCCACGAGATCATGCTGGCTGTCGAGATCGATGGAAACTCGCATGACAATCCTCAAAATGCTGCTTCCGATCTAGAACGGCAGCTGCGACTGGAGTCTTATGGCGTGCGGGTATTCGTATTCCAGACAATGAAGTGAGGCGAAATCTGGATGGGGTTGTCCAATATTTGAAGAGGAAAGTAGACGAGTTGGTGGATTTAAAAAATAGAGATTGAGAAGTGGGATTATGTTTGATGCCTTGGTCACAAGCACCCTCCGCCAGAGTTCGCATTCGCTCACTCCGGCACCTCCCTTCCCGTATTCACGGGAGAGGACTTTCCGATGTAGTAATTTAAAACTTAGTCTTTTCCTGCAAATATCTTGTATTCAATATCAGAAAGTCTCCTCTCGTGAATAGAAGCTTATAAACAAAAATTGAATCAATTCACCCAGAAAAAGAAAGGCATAAAAATAGCCCGACCGGATTGCCTCCGTGGGCTTGTTTTTTTGAGTAACTGCTCCCAATATACGGCAGGATCGGTGCCTCGACCAAATCTGATTTGTTTTGTATAAGTAATGATAGGCAATCAGTAATCAATCAATAATTATAGCTGATAATTACTGAATGAAAGTCCCATAATATGCAGCTCTTTTTAAAATAAATTGTAGATAAGTTATCTAAAGAATAGCGGTTTTGAGTAATATTGACTTCAATTGTTATGATTAACTGCCATGTAGAACACGCGACTCTGGAGAGACGCAGTACGATGTAAATTGACTCTCCAGAGTCGAGAGTCATAAATAATACGCAAGACAAGATTCGCCTGGCCAACATCAAATCCGCAATACATTAATTTTAAGTCACCGCTCGGCCAACAGTGGCATTTGAAGCATACATACTACCTCGCTGAAGACTTAAAATATCCCTAAAAACCTCGTCCGACCACTGAAAGGAAAAAACTGTTTGCACCAGCTTACCCTACCCACCGCGCAGGCTACTTGATCAACAACGAAGTGGTCCGACGAATAAGAAAGACAACGCTTTTTTTGAGGTTGTAAAAACAGTCTGGCTGGTATTCAATCGTCGGACGAGCTGTAGTCGTCGGACGATAAACTGGGAAGAAAAACCGGTTGGGCCGAAACATGGATTATTTTAAGAGACGGACAGGCTGTCCGACCTACGTTAATTTAAATTCATGTCTGCCTGGGAAGAGCTGAAGGCGACGTCTTCGTCAAATTTTTGGCTGCCAAAGGATTCTTCCATCTCCGCACGTAGTTTCTGGATCGTGAGTCCACTGGTGAGCGATCCGTTTCGGGCAATGGAAATACGTCCTGTTTCTTCGGATACCACAAGCACAAATACATTATTGGATTCACTGATCCCTACTGCGGCACGGTGGCGGGTTCCAAATGAGGAGGAGATGTTGGGGTTTTGGGAAATGGGAAGATAACAACTTGCTGCTACGATCCTGTTGCCACGAATAACCACGGCTCCATCATGCAAAGGCGTTTCTTTTTTAAAGATAGTGATCAGCAATTCCGTCTTGATCTCGGCATCGATATTCACCCCGGCATCCACAAGGTCTTGCAATGAGGATGTTCGCGCAAATACAATAAGCGCTCCGATCTTATTCTTGGACATTTCTTTAACGGCTTCAATCACCTCATCTATGGTCTTATCCGAATTGGAAGTCGAAAAAAAGCGGTCGATACTCGTATTGGTCCCCAGCCGATACAGCAGCTTTCTGATCTCTGGCTGAAACAGAATGATAAGCGCTATGATCCCTACATCAAGGATCTGACTTAGAATGGAATTAATGGTGGAAAATCCCATCAACCCAATGATCACATTCACGATCACCACAAACAAGATTCCGAGTGCGGCCTGAATGGCAAAGGTGCCTTTCACCCATCGGTATAGATATACCAAGACGAGCGCGATGATGAGCGTCTCGACGAAATCCTTTATTCCGAATTCAAGAAAACCTATGGGGAACAAAGCCGTGTGGTTAGGTTATTGTTGGGATTGAACTGCGTTGAATATACGAATAGAATCGGAAGCTTCCTTCACATCATGTACGCGGAGTATATTAGCTCCTTTCATCAGTGCATGGTAATGAAGTGCGATGGTACCTGTCAGGCGATCTTCTGCGGGCTGACCATCCAGTATCGTTCCTATCAACGATTTCCGGGAAGCTCCAACCAATACCGGAAATCCAAATTTCTGAAATTCTTCAAGATGAGCAATAAGCTTCAGGTTGTGCTCCAGCGTTTTCCCGAAACCTATACCGGGATCGAGGATCACTTTTTGTACGCCTCGTTCCTGCAGCAGGGTCAGTTTGTCACCAAAAAAAGAAAGCAGGTCACTTACCACATCATCATACTGCGGATCTTGCTGCATCGTTTTCGGATCTCCCTGAGAGTGCATCAAAATATAGGTGGCGTCATATTCTGCACAAAGATCAGCCAGTACGGGATCTTTTAAACCGCTTACATCATTCACAAAACTCACTCCCAGTTCCAGGGCCTCTTTGGCCACTTCCTGCTTGGTGGTATCAATAGAGAATTCAGCCTTATTAAATATTGGGATCCCCTTTTCCAGTACGGGCATCACCCTGTCTAATTCTTCCTGAACTGAAACGGGCTCAGCACCCGGCCGCGTAGATTCTCCCCCAACATCTATGATCTCCGCTCCATTTTTTTGCATGATGTGGATACGGTCCATAGCCCGGTTCATATCGGTGTACCGACCGCCGTCGCTGAATGAATCGGGCGTAACATTCAAGATCCCCATTATTTTTGGGAATGTATCAGCACCCGATTTTGATCTTTTTTGCGACAAATTGGAGAGATTGACTGTAGATAATTTTAATACGAGATCTGATGCAGCCTTTTTCTATAAAGACTAATATCCATAAGACGGATTAACCGTTAAATGGATCAATGGATCAGCATTCTACCAGGCTTCGATGAGGTCATCGCGTTTGTCTTCTTTGGAAGCCCATTCATCGGCATCAGGCAAAGCATCTTGTGTTTCGTTAATAATGCGATCTTCCCAGGCCTCAGAGAGACGCTCGTTCAGGTCGATGTAGTCTTCCCATTTTTCAGGAACTTCATCATCCGGATAAATAGCTTCAACGGGGCATTCCGATACGCAAGCATCACAATCGATGCATTCCATAGGGTCGATAACCAGGAAATTGGGTCCTTCGCGGAAGGCATCAACCGGACAAACGGCTGCGCAGTTGGTGTATTTGCATTGAATGCAGGGTTCAGTAACAATGTAAGGCATAAAATAAATTGATTAGGGTTACAAAATGAGTGAGTTTTGCAAGTCGGAATATCCCCTCACTTTTTGACAGATGCAATCTTAATAAGCAGTTGTAAGCGGTTTTAATTTATTTATTTGTACCATTGTCCATTTTCAGTGACCGAAGCCATCGATAATTCCGAGCCATCCCTCCTCGAATATTGAATATTGAAAAGAGGAATATTTAAGTGAAGATGATAAAAAAACCCCATACCCGTCCGACCACTGAAAGGCTCAAACTGGTTACGCCAGCTTATCTTCCCCACCGCACAGGCTGACTGACTAATCCAGAAGTGGTCCGACGAATGGAAAGGGTAACCAATTTTTCAAGGTTGTAGAAACAATCTGACTGGCAGTCAATCGTCGGACGAGCTTTAGTCGTCGGACGATGAACTGTACTTTAAAAACAATGGAATGAAATCCTGCCATGTAGAACACGCGACTCTGGAGAGACGCAGTACGATGTAAATTGACTCTCCAGAGTCGATAGTCATAAAATAATAAGGAGGGCAATATTCTCCCGGCCTATGTCAAAACCTTAATACAATAATTTTAAGTCACCGCTCGGCTGGGAGGGGTATTTGAAGCATACATATTAGCTCGCTGAATACTTCAAATATCCCTGGGGATGAACTGGGTCTTAAAATATCTCTGGATGGATAATACCACACTTCAAAATTCAGTTTTGAATGTTGAATGTTCAGTGTTCTTTTAGCAGCACTTTCACGCTATCCAAACTTCCATCTGTATTTGCGGGTTGAACCTGAAGCAGGTGAGCCATGAGTTCGTAGAGATGCACGTTTTCAAAGGCTTTCATCCTGAAACCCTCTTTTAGATCGGGGCCCTTTGCAACAAATAGCGCATGCATTTCGCTGGCTTGGTTGTCGAAACCATGGGCGCCACCGGATGGATAGTTTTCTCTGCTTTCAAAATATGCGCGCGTATTGATGGTATATCCAACATCGGCAACCATCAATAGATCCGGTACCCGGTAGTGATCCTTCAAGTGAAATCGGTCAGGAATATCTTCTTTTTTGTACACCTTGAAATGCTCTTCGTTTGCTTTGAGTGCATCATAGACCTCATCCATTTTCTGATCCCGGACATTCATCATTACAGACGGACTGTATTCGATCATCTCCACATCCTCCGGATCGATCATTTCATCCAGCACCACAATGCGTTCTCTGGAAACATCCGCCATTCCGTGATCCGAGACGATCAGCAAATTGGTGTTTGAGGTCAGCTTTTGTTCTTCCATCTTTTCCATCAAATACCCTATAAGGTCATCGGCTTTTTTGATGGCGGCTTTTACTTCTTCAGAATCGGTGCCGTAGCGATGTCCACGGCTATCTACAAAACTGAAGTACAGCGTTGACAGATCTACTTCCCTTTCATTTCCATAATTCAGCCATTTTATAACGGTATCGATGCGGGCGGAGTCGGGCATCGAGCCATCGTATGATTTCCAGTGTGTCGGTCGCATATTCTGAATAGGTGCTTCCGAGCCTACCCAAAACATGGTACCGGCTTTTTTACCTGCCTTTTCTACCGTATTCCAGATCGGCTCACCCCCATACCATTGCGGGTTTTCAACCTGATCGCGGTCGCCCATTGTGAAGCGGGCATTCATCGTGGAATCGTACATGGAGTTCCCGATGAAACCACTGTTTTCGGGATATAAACCGGTTGCTATGGCGTAATAATTGGGAAAGGTTTTGGAAGGAAAGATGGGAATAAGCCCTTCGCTGCTCACCCCTTTTTCAATCAGCTGATCAAAATTTGGGGTGTTGGTTTTAGAGAGGTAATCGTGGCGAAAGCCATCGAAGGAAACCAAGAGCACTTTCTGGGCTTGGGGTTTCGGTACATCAACTCCCGGGCCTGAACAACCCAAGAACCCGATTCCTACTGTTAATACAAGAATTAAATGGAACGGGGTTCTAAAGGATCTGCTCATTCTTATTTATTCAAAATCGGTAGTGAGTTTGTATCGGGCGATTCGGTTGTTATCGGTGTCGGCCACTAACACGACCTCATCAAAATAAGCGACGCCCATGGGGTTGTTGAACTGGCGGGGACCGTTGCCGGTTCCTCCAAAAGAGACATTGATGGCTTTTTCAGCGGTTGAGCCCGGTGGTGGGTTGATGCCCTCAAATCCATTTGACTGGAACATATACAAGCTGTCAGTTTCTGCATCCACTATGAAGATATGGCCCCGTGCATCTGCAGAAAAGGCGATCCCGGTTGGATTCTTGAATTTATACTCATCATACAAAAAAGATTCTGCCCGCGACGTATCCCTGTCTAACAGAGATGAATTCGGGCGATACTCGATCCCATCAATGGTTTCCACTGCATTAACCCAAAGGGTTCTAAAGGGAATATCCTGTTCAGGGGCGCCCTGTGTGATCAGGAAACTAATGTCTTCTGACATGTTTTCGCGCTGTGGAGGGCCAATAAAGGAAGAGATATCCGTAATGGAAATGCCACTTAAAAAAGAAGGATTATTAGGATTGAGAGCACGAACCTGTGCGATGTTTCTCAATTTACCATCAGAGTTTTCTGTATATCGCAACACGGTGTTATCGGGCGCAATGGCTTCTCCCGTTCGGTTTCTTGGACCTCTTCGGGAAACATAAATATCATTATTGGCGAGGACGGTTACGCCGGTTAGTTCTACAAATTCTTCGTTGTCGCTTCGGTCACGGTCCAAACGAAATTGTTGTGTATTCGTGTTTGCACGGCTATTGTCCATAAAGGGGTGAACCAGCGTATCCACAAATTGTACCGGCCCTGATCCGTTGGCATTCGCGATCTTGTAAACGGCAGGAAGATTCCATGTGATGTCAGGATCAACGGCAGTGATCACGGTATCGTAACGGGCGGTTACATACAAATTCAGTAAACGATCTTGCGTGACCGATGTGGCTCCGCCTTCAATTTCAATTAGATCATATTTGTTGCCGGCACGATCCAGCACATGCACGCCCTGAGCATCGGTTACATACACGAGCTCGTCGTATCCAACATACACATCGGTTGGAGCGTCAAAGCCTGTCCAGAAAGGAACCAAAGCTGCATAGGCAACTTCATCTACAATAGTGGATGGGTCCTGCCGACCTTGTTCAAAGATTTCATCGGTGGTGGAATCTCCTTTGGTACCCAGAATTTCATCACAGCTGTAAAGGCCTGCAAAGGAAATGACAAATAATAAGAAAACGGCTAATACTCTTTTCATGACTCTAAGTTAATCTCACAAATTGAATTTAAGTGTGAACCGGTGGATGGAGCCCAATCGATCCCGGGCGGTGAAACCATAGTCGATGGCAATTGAATTGTCCAGAAATGGGACAAAGAACCCGACTCCTGCGGTTGGTAGTTTGGCCTCATCCACGCCAAATTCATAACCGGCTCGTACAAAAAACTGATCTAAGTAGGTAAGTTCAGACCCAAGGCTAAAACGTTCAGAATTATCACTTGGATTGGTTAGCTGACCCGTTACCAACACTTTGATATTGTCGGTTTCATAGGCATCATAGGCCGCACCAATACGGAAAACAGATGGAGGCGACACGTCTTCAAATTCCGTCTCTGTTTCAGGTCCGTTTTGTGTGGGACGCGTTGTTTCTCCGGATGGGCTTGCGTCTAATCCAAAGTTATTCAACCCAACAGCAAAACGAAGACCGGTTTCACCGACCCGATAGAAGAACCCAATATCTACCACTGCTGACTGAGACTGAATTTCCTCGATCTTTTCTTCCACATATTTTGCAGTTACACCATAACTGAACAGTTCCGAAAGCTCTTGTGCAAAAGAAAGTCCTGCTGCCATGTGCACCGTACGGAACGTCCGCCCGGTACCAAGAGGATTGAATTCGTTGGTTTCTTCCATCTCACCGGAATCGAGATACATAAGCGATCCCCCCAAAGCAATGCTGCCGAGTTTTTGCGTATAACTGGCATAGTTGTGGGCAATATCAGCGAAGTAGGCTGTATGCGACAGATATACCTGAGAATTGTCCATTTGAGCCGCAAGGGCAGGATTGAAATATAGGGCTGATCCATCCATAGCATCTGCTACGTTCGATCCTCCTAAAGCTGATGAACGGGCATCCACATTGATCTTCAGAAACTGAAAACCTGATGTTCCCGAGCGAGAACCTCCCAAACTGGGGAAAACGCCCTGTGCATTAGTTACTTCTGGTTGACTCATTACCAGCAAAGCTCCGATAAAGAAAGCTTTTGTCAGTACTCTTAAAATATTATTTGAATTCAACTGCATATTTACTTTGATCAGAAATTAATTGCTAACCCAAACATGATATGTCGCTGCTCTAAGAAATTAGCAGGGTTTGCATATGCCGGAATGTTATTGTCTCTTGGATCTTGATAACGCGGATCTCTCACATTGATAGGAACATCGTATGCGGAATTCCCTCGCAGTGTGGTTGGATCAGCCGGATAATCTGTTTTATAAGCTCCGCCGGTAACCGGGTTAATGATGGCCGGGTTGTCTGCATTAAATAAGTTTGTGATCTCCAGGGTGGCTTCAATACGGGTCCCTTTCACTTCGAACCATTTCGAGAGGTTAAGGTCAAACATCAGCCATGGCTCTCCAATTTCGGAATAGCGTTTTGTAGGATCGGGATCCTGTTCGTAGATCGGTCTCCAGTTTTCCCGCCCTGTAACCGGGTTACGTTCTTGTCCGCGATAGATCATTGGCGTATAACGCAATCCGCTTCGGAAAGTACCTGAGAGATACGCTCTGAATTGATTCAGCGCCTTCACACCAAACAGGCCATTGTCTCTGTCCCATGTAAAGATCATGCTTCCCTTGATGTCAAAAGGACGATCCCAGGCCAGCGGCGTTTCAATGTTGTTTCCGATATCCTGACCGCCGGAGATGATATCTGAGAGTGCATCGTTGGATGTAGAACTCAGACCTTCAGCTCGCGAATAAGTTGCACTAATATTCCCCTGGAGGAAATGGCTATATCGTTTGATGTAGGAGATCTCAAGTCCCCGAACCCTGGCAAAGTCACCATTCACACGGAAGGTTCGTTCGGTGTCACGTCCGGTTGCATCGGGAACAATAATTCGTTCAGCGGTAATGAAGTCATATTTATCACTCCAGAATGCGTTGATGTTAAGGGCATCGTTGGAAGTTAGCTGGTAGCGGAAACCGAGCTCATAGGAAATATCTACTTCCGGATCCAAATTCGGGTTCCCCAGATCTGACAGGAACGAACGATCCTGATAGAATGGATCAAGTCCGGCATATAAATAGGTTGGATGAGGAAGCTTGGTCTTGTGCGTATAGTTGAAATACATCACCATGTTTTCACGAACCGGGAACGACACATTTATACGCGGCAACAAGCGCATCTTAAATCGATTACCGAATAGCTTGTAGGTACTTTCTTTGTAATCTTCGCGAACGGCGTTGGGAATCGGTGAAAGCGGATCATCCACAAAGTTATCTACATAGGCGCCCGGGAACCAATATTCGTAACGAAGTCCCAGGTTGGCGATGAGTCCCTGATAACGGATCTGATCACTTATATACAGTGCTCCGCGAGATGGACTCACATTCCAGATGTCAGAGCTTGAACCTAAACGGGAAGATTCTGTGAATTCACCTTCGCCTACTTCGATCGGAGCTCCTACCCATGGACGTGTTATATCGATCCACTGGTATTCCATGAATTTCATTTCAAGTCCGGCACGCAAGCGGTTGGTTTCACTGGCAAAAAAGGTGGTGAAATTGGACCTCAGCGTATATTCTTCAGCATAATGATCGTGCCACAGCGAGGCGATACCTCCGTTATTTGCTAGTCCGGGGCCGGGCAATACATAAGTAAAGTCATCCGATGCATAAAAGGGGCTTACCGGATATTCCACAATACTTTCAGCATCAAATTCGCCGTCCACTCGATCTGGGCGCCAGTCGCGACCGTTGGCATCTGCTCTCAATCGTGTAAACAAGCGGCTGATCTGTACATCATAAAAAGTTCGTCCAGAAAGGGCATGCGTCCATTTCAGGTAAGCAAGTTTACTATCGTGAGCATAGGTATTGGCGTTATCCAGATCTCGTTCAAAAAAGAACTGATAGCCGGGCCGGATCTGCGCGTTATCTCCAATGATCTGAAGCATACGCGTGTTTTGGTTGATGGTCAGCGATCGCTGATACGCTCCTTCCAGCCGCATTCCTGATTTGATCTTGTAGGTCAGCTTGAACATCCCATTCCAGCGATTGTCCTGCCGGGGTGAGAAAAATGTATTATCAACCAGGGAAGACTGGACCTGATCGGCTGCATTTCGGGTAAATTCATTAGAAAAACTGGCCTGACCGGTCATAAAGAAGTACAGGTTTCCAGGTATATCAACCCCTAAGGCCGGAAGCAGATCGTTGGTGATCGGCATGGGACCGCCAAGCGTAAATTCGTAGGTATCGGCAAAGAAGTTTTGGGAAGCTGATGTCATGGTACCGGGATTGTCACGACGGTGCGCAAAGGTCCCTGAATAATTATCACCACCATCCTGGGTTTGCACGGTTACCACACCTGAAGTCAGGTTTCCGTGTTCTACATCAACACCACCGGTGGTTACCTCAACACTCGAATACGCATTAGCTCCGAGGTCTAACCCAAAACCGGTTCCCGCCAAAGGATCCTGAGCAGAAACACCATCCACCACATACCCGGTTTCGTTGGCGCGACCACCACGGATATACAAACCCGTTGGATCTTTGAAAACCCCTGCTGTTTGTCCTACAATATCTTCTACTTTCTGAACCGGAGCTGCATCGATCTCTTCGCGACTTACCCGAGTGGACGTAGAAGATTGCTCTACATCAAAAATGGGAGCTTCACCAACAACGGTTATTTCCTCGTCTGAAGAAATGGCCTGCATATTCATTTCCACATCAAGCTCAGTGGTTTCGCCGGCTTTGATCTCGATTCCGGTAAACAGCATCGTCTGATATCCTACATACCGGTATTCAATGGAATATTCGCCCGGACGTATGTTATTGATCGTGTATTCCCCGTCCAAATTGGTGGCGGTACCGAAAGAGGTTCCGCGAACGATCACGTTCACACCAATAAGCGGAAGTTCATCATCTTTATCGATGACTGTACCACTTAAGGAGCCGTTTTGGGCAAATGCAAAAGTGGTACTAAATACTGTTAACAGAGCTAATAATAAGCTGGTTTTCTTTAAATATATCATTGTTCAAAACCCAGGGTTTCAATGGTCAAAAATTCTATCAGGCCAGATAGGTCGCTTGGAGGATAATATTGAGGATTCTCATCCGTGCTTTCAGGTGTTTCACAGGAATTGTTATCCTCAGTTGTGAATTCATCAATGTCTATTCCGAAATACACGATAGACTGATCTGGATTCATGGTCGAGATCAATTCATTACCGTCATATTCCTCAATTGCGTTCGGATTTCTTAGAAATAAACTAAAATCAGCCCTAAATAAGTTGATTGATTCACTAAACGGAACAACGGAATAGGCAGGAAATTCAGAACCGTCAAATCTTAGATTTGGTGTGTAATCAATTTCTGAAGTGGCACTTACTTCGGTACAGTTATTAATAATAAACTGCGGATTTCTACCCGGTTCAGAGTACGAAGCCTGCTGCACGCCTTGAAATGGCAGGAACTGGAACAGGGAATTTCGCTCAGCAAGATATTCGATCGGAATGTTGATGAACATCTTTCCGCCTTCTTCAAAAAACTGATCTGTGATCTCGAGGGCATAGCCAATATTACGGTCCAGGTCATCTGAGATCCAGTAAATGTAATCCCATTCTGCCAGCATCATATTGATGGTAGGCTCAGCCAACGCTCTGTTGGGCAGAGCTGAGGTAAAGGGCACTCGTGTACCTCCCAGTGACTGTCCGTCCGAAATATCGATATAGTCAACCTGATCAATCCCTACATCTTCAAGCAATCCCAAATGCAGGTCTCTGCGATCATTCGTGTTTGTCCCATAATAATCGTTCAAAAACAGAATACGCGACGTCTGTTTCTTCACATACCAATTGTGGATAGCCACATTACTGACAGCAGCTGCGTTGTCTATAGCGCGTACATAAAACTCGTTCTCGCCATTTACATTAACATTATCAAAAACGATGTCCGACTCAATGGCTGAGCGACCTAAAAGCACAGAAGCAGTAGGCTCGGCCTGCGTATCATCAATTCTTAGGGTGAGGAAATCCACGTCCAGCGAAAGCTCTCTCCAACTTGCTTCGGAAGAAGTGTCGTTGAGGGCAATTTCAATGCGATTCAGGTTCGCATCGCCATCAGGGTCATTGGGATTAAACCCAAAGCTTGCAATTCTGAAAGTGGTATCAGGAGGGGTTTCGTTGATGGCAAAACTTACGGTTGGCTCAGTATTTCTGATCGGGAAAGTCAGCGATGGAGGCTCAGGGTCTTTGGCCCCGTCATTATCAACGGCCCGTACATTAAATTGGACATTGGCATCAGTGCTGCCTTCCGGAATAGGTAAAATAAAGGTGCTGTCGGTGTTTTGGGTGAAGCTCCAGTCATCTTCGGCAGCCTCAGCTGGGTCCCCAATATAAAATTCATATCCGGCTACAAAACCATCCGGATCATCTCCCCACCATGAAATATTTACCTGACTCACCAATCGCTCGCCTTCCGGCAGATTGATCTCGTTTAGGGTCAGTGAAGTTTTAGGGGGCAGATTTTCATTTAAATCTCCTTGTAGTCCACTATCGCAGGAGACTACGAGGACGTTTAAAAGAAGTATGAATAAAAGAGGATATAAACGCATGTTAGTTTTTCTAAAAATAAAAAGGTGAGAAGCAGATCAGATCTGCTTCTCACAATATTTAATTAATCAGGCGGTGTTACTTGATCAACATCATTTTTTTGATGGAGCTAAAGTCGCCTGCTTCAATTCGGTAGAAATAAGTTCCACTACTCAGGTTTCTTGCATTGAAGTTCACGGTATAAGCTCCGGGAGCCTGAACTTCGTTTACAAGGGTTGCTACTCTTCTACCCAGTACGTCAAATACTTGCAGCTGTACGTTAGAAACGTCGGCTACAGAATACTGAATAACCGTAGTTGGGTTGAAAGGGTTTGGATAGTTTTGCTCTAAGGCAAACTTCTCTGGCATTTCATCCAGTTCGTTAGAAACGGACAGACCTAAGTCTGCAGAAGTACGGGCAATCAATTGCAGAGTACCGTTGTAACCACCCACAATTGCTGTCAGTGTGAAAGCCTCTTCAGGGATAGCTTCACCGATGTAATCAGACTCACCAAAGTTGGTTCGGAAGATTACTGTTTCACCTTCCAGAGAAGGATCAGTAATAGTGTAATCAGTGCTTCCTTCAAACGCACCTGTTTCTTCGAAGGTCACATTTTCGACGGTTACCAACATTGATTCGTGCTGAGCAAGATCAATATCTGCAAGTGTAACTGATGCAGGTGTAACATCTGCTGTTGTAGCAGGTGCACCGGGATCAGAAAGAGGAAGAAGCTGAGAAATTCCACCAAAGCCGCCAAGCTCGCCGGAAACTTCAGTCATTACATCGCCAATAGCATAGCTTGATGCAATTACATCATCAGAGTCATCGATCAGAAGTCCACCGGACTCATCCATCAAATAGATCTGATTTCTTCCAGATTCAGGTCGTGCATATGTAACAACAGCACTTCCGGTGTATGTATAAATATCACCTTGTGTACCTGTTCTGATCGTTGAAAGAGTAGCTGTTTCAGTTGCATCTACTTCAACATTGTAAGTACGCTCGTTGATCGGACTGTCATCCATACCATCTGCAACTGCAATTGCTTTAATGGTAGTAGTACCTTGCAAAGTGATAGCACTTGAGTACTCATCTGAATCTGTTGTTGGATCACTTCCATCAGTTGTGTAGTAGATAGTAGCGTTAGGAGTTGCAGTACTCAACTCTACATCCACCGTGTTAGAATATGTAGCACTTGCTGATGGTGAAAAAGCAACCGGAGCTACTTGGGTTTCACTTTCAATCTGGAAGCTACCTTCCTGACGGGCATTGGTAACAACGCCGTCTGGGGTTTCTGCTGTTGCAGTGATCATATAATCTACAACGGTGAAATCTTCATATGAATCGAATGTAAAGGTGTATGTATCTCCACTACCAGTCATAGTAGCAGTAGTAGTGTCACCTGATTCTTCGGAATATGCATAAGAAGAATATTCGATCTCAACACTGTTCAGCGTGTAATCTTCTTCAGGAAGAAGTACATCGACACTCACTTGCACCTGATCATCAGAAGCTACACCTGAATCAGGAGTAACCGTAAACTGATCTAATAACGGAGCAAAACCCTGAACTACAAGGTCATTGGGAATACCGTCTGTAACTCTGTTTTCAGTGTCAGTTCCATCTTCGGTCCAGCGAATACCATCTTCCCATGGAGCAATTCGGAATGTTCTTTCTGTGCTATTAATATCGAAAGGCACAAACTCATAAGCATCCATTACCAGGAATCCAGAAATATCAACCACAGAACCTGCTGCAGGTGGAGTATAAGGACCATCTAAAGATTCGTCTAAGCGACGGTAGTTATAGTCCAGACTCAATACGGTATCAACAGTTCCACCGTCATCCTGAGTTAAGAAAGCATAAGTACCGCGATCATTTCTGTAACGAAGAGACGCATCACGCGTAGCTATTACGGTGTTTCCGTCAGAAACCAACATGTTTGGCCGGCCCTGATCTGCAATAAAGTTATCAAGAACTTCAACACCGGTAAATTTCACATAGCTGTTCACATAATCAGAATAATTTTCCTGTACCCAGCTGTGTAAATCGGTTCCTTCTACAGATTGGTTTACTTCTGTAAGGTCGATCTCCCATGGCTCAAGAAGTGGAGCAAGGTCTGCATACTCAGAGTTTAACTCAACATTTCCTAAGAAATCAGCAGATGAAGCATTAAACTGACCAGTTGAACCAAAGAAAGTAAGCTCACCAACAAGGCGAACTACATCTCCGCGATCTAAACCTTCCAAAGTTGTTTGCTGTGCGCCTGCAACTACTAGTTGCATAGACATGCCTTCACGTCCTTCGTCAATTGCATTTACGTCAGTTACAAATAAATGGATTCGTCCCGGTGCAGCACCAGACTCACCATCGTCAGCAGTAGCAAGACCTGAGTTTCTTGGGTAGGCCACTACCACGGCATCAAAAGTCACTTCTTCGCCAACCAATGGGTGGTCAGCAAGATCAGCCTGACTTTCAGGCATCACATCGTAGGTATTTAACTCTCGTACCGTAACCTCTTGCTGAGCCATAGCCGACTCAACCGTAAGTAACGATACCAGCACAAATGATAATAGAAAGTATATATGTTTCATAAGTATTTGTTTTGGTTTTGGTTAATGAAGCAGATTATTTAATTACAGCAAATTTACCCTGCTGTACCTCTCCTGTGTCTTTGTCCCGCACTGTAAACAAATACAGGCCGGTTGTTAAATTCTGATTGGCCGCGCTGAGCAGGTCCCAAGCATGTTCGCCACCGGGCATAATTCGGTTATCGCTGCTAAAATCGTTGAACCAGCGGGACTCCCCATTATAGGTTGCGGCATCGTGATCCAAAGTTGCCACGATCTCGCCAGCCAGGGTGTACACACGCACTTCTGCCCTTGCGGGGAGGTTGAAGAACATCAATTTTCGGGTATAGGGTGTGTTCCCATCCCAGGCCGCATTGACCCGATATGGATTTGGGTATACTCCCACCTGATATTCTTCCTCATCACTTGCAAAATTGTCATTCGTCGGTGTTCCAGGGAACACACGAACAGCATTTGCATTCACACTTGTCTCTAAAGGCGGAGTCCGGTCATCTCCCTGATCAAATGCAGACACGGAAAACAAATACTGCCATCCGCTCAACATGCCTGAAACTTCATATCGGTAATTATATTCTGTCTCGTCTCCGGGAAATGTAGCCGGCTCATCTAATCTGATCTCATCAAAACCGGTTTCAAATCCGGTATCATCCCCTCGTACATCCCACTCCCGAAGTACTTTTGCGCTGGACCCGATGGAACCCTCCAGGTCATCACCCAACTGAGTTCGGTATAATTTATAGCCGGCAAAATCTTCTTCTTCAGTAACCGGATCTACAGAATCCTCGGAACGGTCATCCCAGTAAATAACAGCCGCACCTTCTTCCAGCTCAACGCGCATATTTGGTGTCAGCGGGGGCTCCGGAACTAAGAACCGGGTTCTGGAACCGTCTTCATTTTCCTGACCGTCGAACAACCGATAGGCCCAACCAATATTCTCCACCAGGTTGGCTCTTGATTCAACATTATCCAACTGGTCAGCATCACTAACCTGGGCCGGCACTAAGCTTTGATAAGGCTCTGGCATCAACGCAGCCACAAAAGAAACATACACCGTCACCGTTTCGCCAGCTTCAATTTCGGGAAACGGACCAATGGTATTGAGCTGAATAAAGTTACCTGCAGAATTAGCTCCATCCTCCCTCAAACGTTCTCTGTTTTGCTCAAGTGGCCATTCAGAAGACATACGCGTATAGCGTTCAAGATCATCACTTGGTCGAGAAAACTCACCGGCTCCACTGCCAAACAACCAGAAATCAGGCCTTACATCAGGAACGGGAAGTCCTGCTTCCTGCACTTCCTCTGCTCTTCTGGGGTGAAATTCAACGTCGCGATATTCTGATCCAAGGATCACACTGGCTGAATAGGTGTTCTGCTTTTCGTCTGCAGAACCACGATCAAATACGTAAAGCGTACTCAAGCTATCGATCCAGCCCATCCCCCCTTTGTTGAAAAAGTTGGAACCACCCTCAAGTGTGGTATTTACATTTCGCACCACCATATCAGAATACATACTGAAGTAAAAGTCACGCCACGTAGAATTACTGTTATTGGTGATCTCATATTTAATAATGGTCAGCGCCTCAGCAAAACCGAAGTTCCAGTTGTAACTCTCCATTTGTATATCGGCAAAAAGCGGATTGTCGTGTCCGGCAATAGGTACATTCCCAACAGACGTATTTCGGTCCGTAAATTCTGCGATCAGGTCTTCGTGACTTACAGCCACAGGTGAGAAATTTTCAGATGTATTTAAAGAAGAGCGAACATTAAAAGGAAGGCCATCATTGGTAAACTCAAAACCGGCAGCACCTGTCTGATATCCAGCCGCATTGGTAACGGCAGAACTCGAAACCCGAACCTGTCCATCTACCCGGGCACCCAGCCAAATACCGGCCTCAAAGAGATGCTCGTTCCCGGAATCTTTGGGATATTCCAGACTCGGAATACCAGTTGGAACACTGCTGATATTGGGATTCCCGATGGTACCAACATTGGTAAAGGAGACTCCCAGATTGCTTACAGTTACTTGTTTACGTTCAAAAACTTGTTGTGCATTCAGATTTGCCGCAAAAAAAACAACAAATAGCGAGATAGCTAAACCTGCTCGAATAATTCTCATATAAACTACTAACGGGGTTTAATGGGGCCGACAAAGATAGTAATTCTTAAGCTGAACTTTTGAAGATAGTACACCATTTAACACTATCTTAATCTGACTCTCCACTCATAAACGTTTTATAAAAATGTGCTAATACCTCTTGGCTTATATCCATATAAAAGAGGACTACTATAATAGCAAAAATCAGCTGCAATCTGAAGACTCCAAATCGTTGATATTTCCTAGCCGAGGTAACAACCTGCTTTTTCATTACACAAAATTGTGCGTGCTTCTTCAGGCGGGTTACCACTTCCTGATCTTCCATCACCAACAATTTTTCATCGAAACCGCCAGCTTTATGGAAAAGCGCTTTTTCCACAAATAAACTCTGATCGCCAAAACGAAAAGCATCCCAGTCTAAACGGGTAAACCAACAATATATTTTTAACACCGGATGGGAATCATCAAAACTTAAGCGGTAGCATCCACACTTATATCCGTGTTCAATTTTCCGGCGTATATCCTGCATGAATGTAGCGGGCGGATACGTATCGGCATGCAGAAAATATAGTACCTTTCCCTCCGCAACTTCTGCTCCATAATTCATTTGATTAGCGCGACCTTTTTTGGGTGAGCATACTACACGAGCCCCTTCACGTTCAGCCACTTTTATCGTTTGATCGGAACTACCTCCATCCACCACTATAATTTCCTGTTCATAACCATCTGCATGTGCTGATAGATAGGAAACCAATGCGCCGATCTGCTTCTCTTCATTATAGGCAGGAATAACAATGCTGATCAAAATTTCTCCTTTACTCTTTCCCAATCCTCAATAGTATCCACGTCATTCAGTTTTTCCAGCTGATGAACTGGTCTCCCTGCTTCCTTCATCTTAGCAAGTGTTTTCTCCAATACCGATCCAGTACTCCATTCAATATCCCCGAATATCTCCGGATGAAAATTCTTCATTCCCAACAGGTAATACCCGCCGTCTTCGGCCGGACCCACTACAAACTCAGCATCATCCAAAGCCTCAAACGCCTGTCCCATAATTGCAGATGTCAGCTCACCACAATCACTCCCAATGATCACTGCCTTTTGGGCACCATCCTCAAACGATAATTGAAACGCGTTACTCATTCTTTGTCCCAGATCTTCACCCATCTGCACTTTTTTATTGAAGTTGCCGTCGCTCCATAAATCGTTTTCCGGAATGAACCGCGAGTACCACACTTCCTTTTTGGCTTTCAGGGGTGATGTTATGTTCGCCGTGTAAGCCAGCAGTTTACGGTACACCTCCAGTGCTATATCATCTCCCACAGATTTCGCGAGTCGGGTCTTAACCTTCCCGGCCTCTTCGTTCTTCACAAATATTATGAGCGTGTTTTGTTGATTCATAGAAACTGTTTTAACTGCTTAACATGAATTCGATAGTAATTACTCAGAATTAAGAAACTAGCTATTCCGTCATTCCCGCGAAGACGGGAATCCAGATATAGCCATCGGACATATAGTGAAAATTGTCTAAACTACTAGATCCCCGTCTGCACGGGGATGACGGTTTGTGGTCAAAAATTTTACCTCTTGGCAAATTTATCTAACAAGCCTTACCCAACAAAAACGGCTCAGCGAGCCGTTCTACATACTTCAATATTCGATGTTCTTTGTTGTATGTTCACACAGTTGCACCTCCACAGCTGCTGCCCGCGCCGGCGGTACACCCAAAACAATGCTGATCGATCTTGATCTCCCGGTCATTCAGCGAAGCCAGGTCAAAGTCTTGTATATGCTGAGAAGTATTTTCATCAGTCTCCATTTCCAGCATCTGATTGAAATCACAATCAAAAAGGCGGCCATCCCAGCCAATCGAAATGGTATTCCGGCACATTACGCCCTGAGCCGCACCAGGATTAAAAGAGGTGATCAGCTTTTCCATGTAGTCTTCCAGGTTTCCGCTCATCAGCAGAAATTTCAGAAACCGGGAGATCGGCAGGTTGGTGATCGTAAACAGGTCATTGAATTCGATTCCATGTTTACGACCCAGTTCCCGCTTAAATTGCTGCTTCAGTTGTTCCTGATCGCCGGGCAAAAAAGCACCCACTGGATTGTATACAAGATTCAGTATCAAGCCGGAGTCTTCTTTGCCATACCCAAGCTCATTCAATCGTTTCAAGGCAGTAATAGATTTATCATAAGTCCCCTCACCGCGCTGTTTATCCGTTCTGAATTTACTATAAAATGGCAGTGAGCATGTCACCTCAACCCCATGCTCTTTAAAAAACTCAGGCAGGTCGCTGAATTTATTCGTCGTCAAAATAGTGAGATTGGAACGCACAATGACGTGCTTGCCCAGCTTCGAGACTTCCTCCACAAACCATCGAAAGTGAGGGTTCATTTCAGGAGCCCCGCCAGTCAGATCTACGGTATGGATCTCCGTCCCGCGTAGAGCGTCCAGGCAATACTCAAATGTTTCTTTGGTCATGATCTCCTGCCGATCGGGACCGGCATCCACATGACAATGTTTGCAGGTCATGTTACACATGTAGCCCACGTTCATCTGAAAAATTTCAATTCCTGTAGGCTTAAGCGGATACAGGTCGATCTCTTTTAGCTTTTCTCCGAACTTCGGGAGTTTTTCAATGGTGGGATTATGCGAATTAATGATATCGAGCTGCACTTCCGGTTTGGAGAGGGCATGTGCTTCGGCTTGCAAACTTTTCATAATAATATTGGTTGACCGGGCTGTGGTTAACACCAGCCCGGTTACTTAGAATTCAAAAAATACTTTTCTCTTATTTAACTACAGACCTGACTTCACATCGACAGATCCTTTACTTTATTCATCATTTGCACGCCATGAACTAACGAGGACCCCCCGCGAATAGCTGCAGCCACATGTACGGCCTCCATCATCTGCTCTTCACTTACGCCATTTTCCAGGCTTTCTGTGGTATAAGCATCAATACAATAAGGGCACTGAACGGTATGAGATACTGCCAGCGCTATCAGGGCTTTTTCTCTTTTTGTGAGTGCGCCTTCTTCAAAAACCTCTCCATAGTAATCAAAGAATTTTTTGCCCAGGTTTTCCTGAAATTCTGTAATGTCGCCAAACTTTTTAAGGTCTTTCGGATTATAATATGAATCTTCCATAGTCTATTTTATTAATAATTTAAGTGGTCACTAACTAGTTTTAGTATCGGCGGTATCTTTTACTGATGCCTTCAATAATTACATTGTGCGCTTTTGGAACGGTAATATGTTAAGAACTCCATTTTTTTCGAAAAAAATGAAACATTTTCAGCTTAATTACTCTTTATACTAACATAACCGTTAACAAATTCTTATTTATATGAACTTATCGAAACTTTTTTTAATGATATCTGTAATTGCAGGCTTTTTATTGCTCACCCCTGATACCGCCAAGGCTCAGGTTAATGGACAAGGGGGCGATGTTGGCCTTGGTGTCATGCTTGGTGAACCCACCGGTATTTCTGCCAAGATCTGGAATAACGAACGTTCTGCTTTTGCCCTTGGTGCCGCTTGGTCTTTTGGCCGGTATGATGCTATTCATTTACATGGAGATTACATCCTTCACAGCTGGTTCAGCGAAGTAGAGCAAGGCAGTCTGGCTTTTTACTACGGCATTGGTGCTCGTCTGGCTTTAGGCGATCCTGACACTCATATTGGTGTACGTGTACCATTAGGACTTAATTATATCGTTCCCGATTCTCAGATCGGTTTATTTGTAGAGGCGGTTCCCGTCCTGGATCTTACCCCAAGCACCGACTTTGACGGAAATGGTGCTTTAGGAATCAGGTATTATTTCTAACAGCAAAGACAAGCTTAAGATAAAAAGCCGTGAGCCTGTTGCTTGCGGCTTTTCTATTCAACAAAGGTTTTCTAAGAAGGAATTGTATAGCTAAGTGTTATTTTCTGGCCTTCTTTTGCAAGTGCCAACACCTCAAAGTGATCTGCTCCAAGAGCATTAATTTCTTGCTCACGGACATCCAGTGTATCATCATTACTATCAGGGTCGTGATGGGTGAAATACAGCTGCTTTACACCTGCATTTCTTGCAACCTCAATGACTTCCTCCCAAGCTGAATGCCCCCAACCCGCTCTCGAGCTATATTGTTTACGGTCATATTGGCCATCATGGATCAGGATATCAGCGTTTTTAATGAAATCATTGAATTGCTCTTTAAATGCTTTTGCCTCCTCGTGATCTTCAGGAACCAATTCATTGTCCGGGGCAAAGACAACCACCTTATCCCCAAAAGTAAGCTTGAAAACAGCCGTAGGCACGGTATGGGATGCCCACATATATTCTATAGAGTATCCTTCAAAATGCTTTGAACCGGGTTCAAAGATTTCACAATCCAGATCTGCTTCCAGCATATCCATGGATACCGGGAAAAAAGTACTCGACATATGGCCCTGTAAAATTTCCTTACATCCGATTCCCCCCTGAGGCGGCATATACATCCTAAACCAATTCTTACCATCATAAAACGGTTTAAAAAAAGGAAAGCCCTGCAGATGATCCCAGTGAGGGTGTGTTATAAATATTCTTCCCCGAATAGGGTCTTCCGTTTCATCCAGTATATTGCCCAGGTTCCTGAAACCCGTACCGCAATCTAAAATAAGCAACTCATCCTGTCCCGCTATCTCCACTTGCAGGCATGTTGTATTACCACCGTAGCGCATATTTTCTTCGTTAGCACATGGTGTGGAGCCTCTCACTCCCCAAAACTTTATGTTCAATGAGTTCTTCAAATATACTTCACTTAATTCCCTTTCAGTGCATCACTATATAATTATGACCCGTGGTATCTTTTAGCAATAGCAGTTAAATAACCTCAAAGGCGTTGCTTCTTTCCCTCTAAGATATATGAGAATTAGAGTGTAAAAAAATATTAATTAAACTCTAATAATCACCTATTCCTCTTCATCACTCTGTTCGTCATCAGCATTGCTTCGCTTTAACTGATCGATCTGTTTCCGGAGTTCTGCATACCGATCCTGTTTATCATCGATCTTGTTTTCAGCTTTTTCAATTTTTTCCTGAAGCTCATCCAAGAGTTTATTTCCACGATTGGTTGGCTTGAAGTATGTTTTGGCTTCCTGCCACTGGATCACGTCACTTTCGAGACTGGAAATTTCTTTCTTCAGCTTGTCGCGTTCTTTCTGGAATTTGATGATATCCTTGCGGGTATCCGGGTCGATGCCCTGATTCGCAAGCTTTTTCTCCATGCCAAGATCAGAACCCAATGCACGGTAGCGATCATAGATCACATCGCATGCCTCACGATATTGTTTCCAGATCTTGTTCTTCATCTTAATGGGAACGTACCCAATATTCTTAAACTCTTCCTGAAGCTCCTTGGCTTCCTGCACGGCCAATGCAGGGTCTTCGTGACTCCCAAGCTCTTTTAGCTTCTCCAGGATCTCTTCCTTTTTTTCAAGATTTTCTTTTTGATCTTTGCGCTCGTCCTTAAAAGCCTCGCGCCGGCGATCGTAAAACTCATCCATCGCCCCTTTAAACTGCTTCCAGATCTTGGACGATTTTTTACGGGGAACCGGACCAATATTCTTCCATTTGCTCATCAGACTCTGCATAGTTTGATGGCCTTTTTCAAAATCTTCAGTGCCCTTGATCTCGTTGGCTTCCTCAATCAGTTTATATTTTTTCTCAAGGTTGGCCTCTTCCTGCTCCCGAAGCTTGTCGATGTTTTCAGACTTCTTATCATTAAAAGCATCTGTGGCAGCTTTGAATTTATCCCACATTTCATTCTCGTCTTTCTGCGGGAGATTGCCGGCTTTTTTCCAGGCCTTGTGAAGTTTATTTACCTTGCGGGCTGCTTGTGCAATATTCTCCTGATCCACCAATGCTTCGGCTTCTTTAACCAGCTTTTTCTTCTTCTCGAGAGCTTTCTCGATCACTTTCCGGTATTCCTTGTCAACCTTGAAACGCACATCGTTGAAGGTATCCTGAACAGCATTGAAACGATCCCAAAGCGCCTGGTTCTTCTCAGAGGGAACACGCCCCACTTTTCTCCACTGGGAGATCAATTTATTGAACTGATCTTCAAGGTCTTCAAAGTCCGGAGTATCTTCTTCCAGCTTTTTAACCAACGCATCCATTTTATCCAGCAACAGAAGCTTCAGCTCCAGGTTTTCTTCTTCTTTCTGAAGTTTTTTAACCAGCCGGTCTACTTTATGATCCTCAAACTCATCCATCAGAGACTTAAAGCGTTTCTCCAGATCCTCAGCTTCATCTTTGGGGAGCAGCTTTATGGATTCCCACTGCCCTTTGATCTTGCCCACCTCTTTGGTGGCCGTCCAGTTTTCTTCACTTACAATATCAGAAAGTTGCTTCAGCAGGTCTTTTTTCCTGGCAAGGTTTTCTTCCTTTTTCTGATTCTGTTCTTCGTAATGCTTGCGCTTTTTCTCTTCAAAGTTCTCACGAAGTTCTTCAAATTCACTGATCAGTTCTTTTGTCTTCTCACTGACTGATTCCGGTCCCTCTGCAACGTTCTGAGCCATATTTGCCAATTCCGTTGTCACAAAAGCCCAGTCGGTTTGAACCACCAATTCCTTCGCACGGTCTACGATTTCAGTATAGAACGCCTCGGCATCTTCATCTGATTCTTCAGAGGTATCTTCCTCGCTCTCATCACTGGCAACAGCAGCCTCTGATGTTTCTTCTGTCTCTTTGGGTGAATCTTTCTCTTCACCAGCTTCAGTCTCAGGCTCTTCAGTTTCAGACTTTTCTTCGGGAGACTCAGCCTCGTCTAAAACTTCTTTCTCAGATGCTTCAGCAGTTTCATCTGCTTCCTCAGAAACAGGTTCCTTTTCAGCCTCTTCCTGTTTTTCAGCTATCTCTTCTGATGCTTTTTCGTGTTCGTCTTTCTTAATGTCCTTCTTTTCAGAATCGATATTGTTTTGCTCCAGGTTTTCCACTCTAACCTTCCTTTCCTCGTGGTTCATAAGTTAACGGCTCTAAGCCTTCTTTGATTTAGATTAGTTAAGATAATATATCTGCCCAATCTTTGGCAATCGAAAGCTAAAGTTCACCAAAACATTTCAGATCAACAGGATAGGGATTTTTTCACCGTATATTTTCGAACATCAGCAAGACCACCGGATATCTTATGTCTACGGCGAGCCCAAAAACAGACCTCGATGACAGTATCATTCATATCACTCAAGTCTGAAGACTTGCCCCGCTACCACTTTTCAGTCACCGCATTCGCTCAAGACTGAAAAGATCCCAAAATGATTGCTGAAATCAGAGGAGATATCTTAAGTCTTCAGCGAGGTAAAAATTCCTAATTCGGGTTAACATGTCTTCCGAGCGGTGACTTAAGATCCATAGCAAAACAAGTCTTCAGACTTGAATAAAAAACCTCGTCTATTATCTTTAAAACATGCCGGGGTTTAAAATTCATAATCATCAACAAGCTCATTTTATCACCTGTACAGCAGTCGACTGGATAGATGTATTTACTCGCCCGGTTTATAAAGAAATTATCATTGATAGTCTGAAACACTGCCAGAAAAACAAAGGTCTGCGAATTCATGGTTGGTGTTTAATGACAAATCACATTCATTTAATGATAAGTGCAAAGGAAGGCTATAACCTTTCTTCAATAATCAGAGATTTTAAAAAATTCACTTCCTATACAATTTTAGAGGATCTTCAAATAAATCCCCGGGAAAGCAGAAGATCCTGGATGCTATGGATGTTTCGAAGAGCCGGACAACAGAACTCCAATAACAAAAACTTTCAGCTTTGGCAGCAGAATAATCGGCCGATGGAAGTAACCTCAAATAAATTTTACACTCAGAAAATGAATTACATCCACTACAATCCTGTGAAAGAAGGCTTTTGCAAAAAACCCGAAGACTATCCCTACAGCAGTGCACAGTGGTATATTGATAAAACCGGACTTATTTCTATAGATGAAATATTGATCTAACTTGCTCATCCTATATCTATCACACCCAAGAATCACTTACCTACTTACTCAAGTCTAAAGACTTGCTTCACTGATACTTTTCAGTCTCCGCATTCGCTCAAGACTGAAAAGATCTTAAACTAGAAATCGGAAAATTGACAGGATAACTTGGTATATCTTAAGTCTTCAGCGAGGTAAAAATTCCTAACTCGGGTTAACATGTCTTCCGAGCGGTGACTTAAGATCCAAAGTAAAACAAGTCTTCAGCCTTGAACAAAAAAAAGGCATCCAATTATGGACGCCTTTTTAAAATCTTTGACTTCGAATTTAATTCCGAAACTAATCTTCCTTTATCAAATGAACATCGCGTTGTGGGAATGGGATTTCGACACCGGCTTTATCCAGTTCTTCTTTCATCTTTTCCAGGTTATCCCAGAAATATCCCCAGTAATCGCCGGTGTTGGTCCAGGCCCGTACCGACAGGTCCAATGAACTGTCTCCAAGGTTTGTCATAACAACCATAGGCGCAGGTTCAGGAAGTGTTCGTTCATCATTATTCAATACTTCAAGCATAACTTCACGGGCTTTTTTCACATCAGAGGTATATCCAATTCCAACCGGGAAAACAGCTCTGCGGGTTTCTTTGGCAGAATAATTTACTACCGGAGAATTAGCCAGCTGTCCGTTTGGAACCACGATAAGCTGATTATTTGGCGTCTGAAGGTGAGTATGCAGAATATCAATTTTCTCGACAGTTCCAGACTCATTTCCTCTCTCAATAAAATCACCGACTTTAAATGGCTTAAAGAACAGGATCAACACGCCGCCTGCAAAGTTGGCAAGGCTTCCCTGTAAAGCCAGGCCTACCGCTAAACCCGCGGCACCTAATACAGCAATAAAGGAGGTCATCTCAATACCCAGCATCCCAAGAGCTGAAATGTACACCATCACTTTTAACAGAATGGAAACAAGACTCTTCAGGAAGCTTTTCAGGGCATCATCAACGTTACTCTTATTAAGCCCTTTACCTACTCCGCTTACTACTAATTTCACGATCCATAAACCAATTACCAGCGTAGCAACAGCGGCGAGCAATTTTGGACCAAATGTGGTCACAAAACTCATCATCTCTTCCGGCGAAATACTAAAATTCTCCATACAAAACTCCTGTTAATTATTGTGTTTCTTGAATATCTAAAGATACAGCTTAGATTCGTTCTTTCTTAATTTTGAATGAATTTAATAGAGAGCTGCTTTCTTAGAATATCTTTATCACTAATAATAAAAGGCAGCAACGGAATTTAATTCCAATACAGGATATTGGGGGACCCGCTTTCAGTCTTAATTTCCGGCATTTCTGTGGTGTTATCTTCCTCAAAAGTTACAGTAGAAGCTCCCGTAGCAGAGAATGTATTTGAGACTATTGACCCCCGCACACTTCCTGAACCGGTAAGCTCAACACTGGCATTAGGGGCATAAATTACCCGGGAAATCGCTTCAGCTGCACCCGTGATCTCTACATTATTGCCCCCGGTGATGACATGACCTTGAAGTCCTCCGGAACCGGCCAGTTTTATATTCGCCGTTTCAGCATAAAAGTTGGATTTAAAGGTGGTAGCCCCTGCAAAATCAACCTCATTATCTCCCCGGTAATAGGTCATTACTTTTTCGGAGAAGCTGTTATCATTGATCGTACTGCTCCCATTCAGCGTGATATTATCTTCAACCAGCAAAGTAACCTCTCCATCTCCCAAGAATTTGATATGGCCCTGTTGCACATTCAGATCGCCTACATGCAGCGTTACATCGTTTCCTTCCGTATCTATAGTAAGCGTGTTATCTCCTGAAATATTGATGGCCGGGATATAGGAACTGCCAATACTTGACGCCTTGATGATACTGCTGGTTCCACCTGACAAGGATATGGAGCCTCCGGGATTCGTCTGTGGCGGAAAGTCCACAAAAGGAGGGAGTTCAAATTGAAACGCCTGACTTGCACTGCTCACTCCCCCACTAACCCAGGAGTCTGTCCCTTTCCAGCTGGGAGCGTTTAACACTTCTTCCGGGTCGCCGCCGGGGCCAACTACAAGTCCACCTGTAATCTGTGGATTTCCTGTAAAAGTGATAGCATTGGCTGTAATGGCATTGGTTCCTACATCACCGATAATACTGGCACTTCCCGACATATTCATAGAACTTCCGGCAAATACGGCATGTGTTATATCAGGCGTCCATATAGGATCAGAGACCGCTAATTTCACTTCAACCAGGTATTCATTCCCTTCAAATAATCCGGTAGATCGTACATACATTGTATCTGCTACTTGCACTATTTCCACATCGTAAGAGCCGCCCATTTCTTCCCAGGTTCCGCTTATGGGACTTTCATCTCCCTGTCCCACCTGCCGGACTTTTATCATGGCTGCACTTTGTGCAATATTCTGGGCCTGGGTAAGCGTATAGCCGTTTGTAACCTCAAGGTGGGAGGAAAGCATTACACTCTTCAGCGTATGATTGTAAGTAATCAACGCAAAGGTTAATCCGAATACGACAAACAATGCAAATCTTCCCATGATGGCCTCCTTTAATGATTAAGCTGCGCTAGCAGGGGTTATTGGAATAGGCTATATTTCTCATGAAGATCTGCTTTTCAGCGTATGCCCTAACGCGGTTTCCATCATCCTCTCCTGCCTCTTGCTCGGCTCTGCTTTCCATAAAAACCTGCATTCTCAAACGCGAACCATCCCGAATAAAATGGAGGCTGTCTAAATTTCCTGTGTACTCATCGGTGTTTACCACCGGACTGTTTTGCCTGATCAACAGCTTCCGGCCTTGCTGATAGATCTCAAATTCTTCGCATTTGGTAGTCACAAACCTGAGCCGGTTTGGAGTCACTACGTCTACCTCCACGGCAGGGCGTAATACATCTTGCAGTAAAATAATGCTGGCATCCGCTATCGTCTGCATCTGATAGTTAAGCTGATTGTCTACCGAGGTTTCCATCATAAAAGAATTGATCCGTAAAACAATGATGATGATGAAGCCAAAGATTACGGGCGGAATAATAAGATCGAATTGAACATTCATTGCTTCTTAATTTGTAGGAATGCGGGTGATCGCAGCATTAAATTGAGCTACGAATTCATCCTGGTCTGCGTCAGGATCATCAAAAATTGATATCGTAGCCAGGGTATCTGCTATCGGGGAATCTTGAAGAGTGACGATAGCATATAGTGTAAAGCCCAATTCCGTTTCATGAACCAGATCTACACAGGAATTATTTACGGCTTCACAATCTCCGTAGAAATTATCCAGGGTTGGATAAACAGCTTCCGGCGAATAGGAATACAATAGCTCCGAAAGCGATTGACCATAACTGATCACTTCAATATCTCTTTGAATATCTACACGGTCTTTAACCGAGCTCACATACATCCGGTTTACATTCAGCGATGTATATGAAAGCAAAACAATTGCTCCCAGGGTAAGAAATGTTTGTCCGGTTGACATGATCTAACTTTTGTAACTGTTCTTGTGTAAAGCATTTACTAACATACTACTTACAAGAGTGTTCAGGCTGAAAATGTTACAATTTTAATGAAACCAGACTTTAGAATAGCGGTACTGCCCCTACAAAATGCGCAAATTTATTTCACACATTTAAACTGTTATTATTGAATTTAACCCATAAAAAAATGGAAGACCATCACGGCCTTCCATTAAATAAAACTAATCTTGCGACAGACGATTAAAGCTCTGCAAGCTCTTTTTTGATCTCATCTTTGGTCTTGCCCAGCTTTTTCTGCAGGCGACCAAATAGCTCATCTTCTTTGCCTTCTGTGAAGGCGACATCATCGTCAGTGAGCTCAGAGTATTTCTGCTTTAATTTACCTTTCAGTTCGTTCCAGTTTCCTTTTATTGTTAAGTCATTCATAACTTCTCTCCGTTTTAGTTAATGGAAATGTCGTTTTTAGTTGCTTACCTAATCTTCCAGGTGACTACGCAACATCCACGCTGTTTTGGAGTGAACCGTGAGTCGTTCGGTCAACAGGTCGATGGTAGCTTCATCTTCAGCGGCGTTGGCCGGTTTCAGTGCCTCACGGGCTGTTCGGATTACCTGCTCGTTTGATTGAGTGAGCCGCTTCACCATTTCCATGGCTTTGGGCTGATCGGTATCCTCTTCGATGGAGGTGATTTCTTTGAATTCATTAAATGTGCCCGGAGCGCGAAAACCAAGTGCACGAATGCGTTCGGCGATCACATCAATAGCTTCGGCCAATTCTGTGTACTGCTCTTCAAACTGCTCATGCAGCTGATGAAACAATTCACCGGTTACATTCCAATGATAGTTGTGCGTTTTCAGATAGAGCAAATAAGAGTCGGCCAATACTTTGGACAGGCCTTTTGCGATCTTTTCTCTGTGCTCTTCGCTAATTCCAATGTTTACTTCCATAGCGTTAACTCCGTTTAGGGTTTCAATACTCATATCAGTATTTCTTTTTTTCTTGATTGTTCACTTTGTTAAACAATACAGAGGCGCTACGGTTCCATCATGTAAGTGATTATTTAAAAGGATTTACAATCAGTGCGATTGAGAGTATTTATCACCAAAAGATCAGGTTTTTGAAAACAGAGAAGCCTCGAGAAAAAGTCAACGAACCAACAAATGATCTCTTAAATCTTCAGCGAGCCCAAAGGCGCTATTCCCAAAAAATACCATCCGAGCGGTGACTTAAGAATTTTGCCCAAAGCATCCACTTCAACCTCACTCAAGCCTGAAGACTTGACCTGCTATTTACTTTTCAGTCTCCACTTCGTTCAAGACTGAAAAGATCTCCTTGAGGAGATTGGGACTATCAAACATAAAAAAATCCCGCTGGTTGCCCGGCGGGATTTTAATTTCATCCATTTAATTGCCACGTAATTTTTACTCAAATGTAAGTGAATACACTCCTTTATTCGTCCCAAAGTATATTGTCTCATTTCCATTTACTTCGGCTACAACCATGTCATTGGTTTGAATATTACCCGGGCTTTCTTCATACCTTTCAACTTCCCATGATTCACCATAATCATCTGATATAGCTACAAATAACTGCCCATCTTGAGAACGACCAGAGGCGTAAACTTTATTGGATTGAGCCTCGCTGTTTTTTAAGACACGGATATTATATCCTTCCAGCACAGTAGTCCATGTATCTCCACCATCTTCTGATTTGCGAATTACATTAGCTGATTCTACTGCACCTCCCAGTCCTAATAAAACAGTTTCATCATTTTCAGGGTCAACAACTGCACCGTATACGTTTGCATCCGAATTGAAATAAATTTCTTGATTTAAATCTGCCCATGTTTTTCCACCATCTTCTGATTTGACTAAATAGGGTGAAAAAATGTTGTTCCAACCTCCGGTCCATATTTGGTTAGGATGATCTTTGCTTACGTATAAAAATTCTGAAAATCCTACTAATTCACGATCAATTTGGTTAAACCAGGTTTCACCATTATTTGTTGATGTAAATATAAGACTTCCTGCATCCGCAAATAAATCATTACTGCTCTTTTGTTCAGCTATTCGGGTTAAAACAAATGGTTTTTCCATATCAGTCAATTCAATAGCAATTGATTCCCAACTTCGTCCGGCATCTTCGCTTCTATACAATGACACATAATTTTCTGGCAACTCATGATAATCAGTTGTATTCCTAACTACTGCAAATACACCATAATTAGTAAATAGCACATCACGAAATTCTGAATTTTCAGAGTTTATTTCGATATTCGGTTCTAACCATTCTTCGGTATCTGTTGAGATGTCCTTCCTAAAAATTTGCTCTTCACCTGCTACAAGCAAATAAGTTTCAAAATGATCCAAAGCAGTTATATGTTGGCCATCAAGTCCCCTTTCTTCCCATATTTCTTTCCAATTTTCTGGATCAGAATCTGTTCCACAACTTATAATTACAGCACCAATAACTAAGGTCAATATTAACTTTAAATAAGTCATAAGAAATTATTTTGTAACATTTAAGGGGTTAGATACTCTTGATTATGTATAGAGAGTTGGGAAGTACAAATAACTCTCCACTTTTAAGTCTAATAAAACAAGGAAAAATCATGAAATCATTTAAAATAATATTCTCTTGTTTGATCATTAGTTCCATGTTGGTTTGGAACAGTTGCGATCAGGCAACGAGCAGTCAAGATAACGCCCCCCCCACCCAATAGTCAAACGCAAGATAATAATACACTTGCAAAGGCAAATAAAGAAGACCCGGAATTAGTACCCGGACGCTACATAGTAGTTTACAAAGATCAGGGTAATGGCCAAATTTCCGAACAAGCCGCTGAAGTTGCCAGACAACGTACGGATGCAATTTTCTCAGATCTAAGATTAAAGAAGGATTCACTCATCCATCAATACAGTTATGCCTTGAAGGGCTTTGCAGCTAATTTAAGCACAAAACAAGTTAAGGCTTTGGAAGGAGACAGCAGAGTAGAAACTGTTGTACAAGATGTGAAGTTCAAAGCGATACAAATGATGCCTTCTTCATCCAGCAACGTTAACAATACATTAATGTCACAATCCACACCCTGGGGTATAACCCGAGTTGGTGCCCCCTTGAATGGAACTGGGAAAAAGGCCTGGGTGCTTGATACCGGTATTGACCTAGACCACCCTGACCTAAATGTGGATTACGGCAGCAGTGCCTCTTTTGTAGCCGGAGAAAGCGCTGATGATGGACATGGACATGGTACTCATGTAGCTGGCACTATTGCAGCCAAAGATAATTCTACTGGAGTTGTCGGAGTTGCCGCTGATGCTGATGTTGTTGCGGTAAAAGTTTGCGATAGTAGCGGGCAATGTTACACCAGCGATCTAGATGCCGGGATTGATTACATCGTATCTAACTATTCTTCCGGAGATGTGGCCAATATTAGTTTAGGGTGGCCTATAACTGGTAACTCACGTGTTGATCTAGCTTTATCGGTCTTGGAAAACACTATTAAAACCGCTGCTGACGATGGTTTAATGTTTGCTATAGCAGCTGGCAATGAAAGTCAAGACGCTAATAATAAGTCTCCGGCTCGCATTGCATACAATAATGTTTGGACAGTTTCTGCCCATGATGATAATGATGATTTTGCATCGTTCTCTAATTATGGAAATCCACCTATTGAATATTCAAATCCTGGAGTAGATATACTTTCGTTGTGTAAGAATGGAGGAACAAACACAATTGGTGGAACCTCCATGGCTGCCCCACATATAGCCGGGTTACTATTAACCGTTCCCAACGACATCAATACCGATGGATATGTAACAAACGATCCCGACAATGACCCGGATGCCATTGCAGCTTACACTCCCTTAGAAGTGTCTATTTCTGGTCCTATTAGCAGGGACTCAAACGAATCAGGCACATGGACAGAAAATGCCTCTTACGGTACAGGAAATTATTCCTATCAATGGTATTTTAAGAATATTGGACAAACTACTTGGGGGTTAGGAGTTACATCCACTTCATATTCTCGGTCTTTTGAAAATATAATTTCTATAGCTGATCATGCTTATCTAAAAGTTGTGGTTACAAGTGGAAGTGAGCAAGCCGAGACTACATTTCCCGTTTTAATTCATGGCTCTGGTTCGAGTTGCCCTCCCGGTCAAATATGTTTGTAATGTTCTTAACCTAAGAACTATAAAGCCCTCTAATCAAATCTACGTTTAGAAAGCTATTATTTATCACAAAAAAATCCCGCTGGTTGCCCGGCGGGATTTTAATTTCATCAACTGAATTTCGGAAAGAGCTTTACTCTTCTATGCCATATACTTCTTTAAGGATACCTTTTGCGTTGGCGTCGCCGTCTTGCATAACGCGGTGTTGCAGGTTGGTAATGATCTCCTGCTCCGCTTTTTCGTAGGCCAGTTCCTTGGCGTTTGTGTCGGTATTGGTTCTTACCAACTCGTAGATATCGTCGGCACGGACTACGCTGTAAATTTTATCGTCATTAAATGCATGAGAGCGGAGGTCTTCGTATTCCTTGAATACCCGAGGGAAATCTTCACTGTCTTCGGCGCGGGTTACGATCTCCACGTGCTCAGGACCTTCGGCACTCAGAGGTGTTTTGCAGAGGTAAAAAAAGTTTTGTTGATATTGCATCTGCTATAATATTGGGTTGAATTTGTTTGCTGGCTGAATATAAGAAATCGTGCACCAAATGTGCGAGTGTTGGTGGTAAGTTTCAAGGCGCGAGGTACAAGATGCAAGAACAACACTTGAACCTAAGACCTTACACCTTGCCCCTTTTACAATTCCTTTAACACTTTCGGGATCATCATCCATTTTATCTGGCAGGTGCCCGGGGTGATGTCCTCCCATTTTTCCGCAAAACTTTGCAGGCACACCAACGCGGCTGTTGGCATTCGCACCGCTGTTTTATGTTCAGAACCAGCCAGAATACCCGCCGTATTCTCGATCAGTGGATTATGGCCTACCAGCAAAACGCGCTCTACTTTCTTTGCTGTGGATTGAATGGCAGCTATGTAGTCTTTCATCGACCCATAATACAGATCCTCATCCCAGCGGATCAGGTTTGGATCTACCTGTGCAGACTCCATACTGAGCTGTGTAGTTTCTTTGGCACGCTGCGCCGGTGAAGCAATTACCTCTCCCGGTTTATAACCAACCTGCCGTATAAAAGCTCCCATCATTGGGGCATCGCTTTGCCCGCGTTCGTTCAAAGGGCGATCGTAGTCTTTCAAACTTCCATCTTCCCAGCTCGATTTTGCGTGACGCATTAATAAGATCTGCTTCATTCTTTTATGACTCCTTTTCTTGTTCAGACATTTCCACCAGCTTCAGTTTCTGGGCATATTTCCCGGCTTTGATCTCGCCTTCCCATGCCTCTGCCAACGTCTTTACCAGCTCTATGCCAAAGAAGATAATAATACTGGAATAGTACACCCACAACATCAAAATAATAACGGATGATGACGCCCCACTCAGCTGATTCAACGAGCTGTTTCCTATGATCATCCCCACTCCAAATTTCCCTATCACTAATAATAAAGTGGTGATAAAGCTTCCGACCAACAAGGGCTTCTTCTTGATCTTGACGTCCGGTAAAAAATAGAAGGTGGTCAAAACTGCGAGAAAAATGAGTAGCAAGGTGAGCAGGTTATTCCCTGCAGAAACCATAAATAATTGAGCCGACTCAAAATTCGCAAGCAGCAGATGGGAAAGTCCGGCAAGTAACGAGTCGAGAATCAGCGATGCGATCATAGAAAAACCGAGTAAAACGATCATCCCAAACGCTATCAAACGGTCCATAACGATCTTAATAATGCCTACATCCGTATGTGGGCGCACTTTAAAGATCCGGTTGAAGGAATCTTTGAACTGGATGAAAACGGTGGTCGCTGAAATGATCAGAAATACAATGCTAATGAGAAGGTAAAACACATTCTGCGTATCCGTTTGAATGGTTTCGATGAGCAACATTACCGCCTCTGTACTTTCCTGACCAATAGTGGAAGTAAGAAATCCTGAAAGCTCATTCAGTACATTTTCATTCCCTACAAAAAATCCGCTTACATATACGGATATCAACACAATGGGAGCAAGCGAAAAAAGCGTATAGAACGAAACGGCCGCACTGTACATAAAGCCATTGTCCTCAATAAAGTCACTGACGGCCTGGGCTGTAAGTTGAACTATATGTTTTAAGAATTTCATCTGGGTAAGCTCGGTAAGTTTACGTTTAGTTAGAACCAAAAATTCTGGATGGTGCGTAGACTGTCAACACCAAACCACGGGCTACCATAAAGGCCGTCATTGCCATCCATAACGCATGGATTCCTGCGAGCGGTTCACTTATAAAATACACAGGAATGAAAACAAGGATGGTGGCTACAAGCATGGAATTTCGCATGGCACCGGTTGCTGTTGCCCCAATGTAGACGCCATCCCATATAAAGCAAACGCTGTTTACCACGGGGGCCGCGATCAGCCATATAACAACACTTGTTGCCACAGCGATCACATTTTCCTTATCGGTAAAGAGTGAAAGGATCTCCGTATCAAAAACGGCGTAGGTGATCGTTCCAAGCAGGCCAAGTCCCAGCCCCCACAGCATATTTGCGGTTACGGCTTTTTTGAGATTGTTATCGTCATTTGCTCCTTTGAATTTCCCCACCAGGCTTTCGGCAGCGTAGGCGAATCCGTCGGTGCCATACGAACTGATGTACCACATTTGCAGCAAAATGGTATTGGCGGCCAGTACCACGTCTCCCATCTCAGCTGATTTTGCCGTAAAGAATGCATAAGAAAAGATCAGGCATAAGGTGCGGATCACAATATCCCGATTCACCGAAAAGAATTTTTTGAGCTCTTCGGTTTCGATGAGTTCATCCCACTTTATGTCGAGCTTCACCCCGCCGTATTTATATTTGTATAAAAAGAGTGCGAGCCCCAGCGCCAGAAAGCTTGCGATCAGACTTCCGGTAGCGATGCCATCTACGGTCATCCCCAGCTGGAACACAAAAAATAAGTTCAACCCAATGTTAAGGACATTTAAAAATATGGTGACCATCATAGGGTAGGTGGAATTCTGCATGCCTAGGAACCATCCGTTAATGCCAAACAGACAAAGCGTGGCGGGAGCAGCAAAGATCCGGATGTGATAGTAGATGCGCGTGTACTCTTCAACCTCAGGGGAGGCGTTTACAAGATACAGCGAGGCTTCGATCAGCGGAATTTGTATGAGCAGAATAAACACGCTGCTGACCAACGCCACCAAGAGCACTCGGGCTAAAATAATACGCGTTTTCCGCTCTTCCTGTGCTCCATAAGCTTGCGCAACCAAACCGGTTGTGCCCATGCGAAGGAAGCCAAAACCCCAAAAAATAAAATCAAAAATGATACTTCCCACTGCAATGGCTCCTAAAAAATACACATGTTCGAGCCTGCCAACTACAGCAGTATCAACGACCCCAAGCAAGGGCACAGACAGGTTACTGATGATGTTTGGAATTGCAAGACGTAGAATTTGCCGGTTCAAATAGAAGTAATTTCAGGTTAGAAAGGACGGCTTAAAATACAAGGTGTAAAAGTTTTATGAATTCATATTTTTCAACCGCCTGTAAAGTTGCATATCTATGGGTGTGCGTGTATTTTCTTTTTCCGAATTTTATGTGATTCATAATCGTAATAATTAACTCATTGCTTTTTCCATGGACATTGAAACGCGTAACAAAATTTTGACAGTTGTTTTAGGTATCATCATCATCGGCCTCTCTTTTTGGTTATATGATTCCCTCATAACCCCTTACCAAAAAGTTAAAGACCGGGAAGCTATGACAGAAAAAGTCCGCGAGCGCCTTTTAGACGCCAAGGATGCCTTGATCCAGTACGAAAACAATAATGACACCTTCCCGCCTTCCGAAGGTGGCCTGGATAGCCTGGTAAGTTTCCTGAAGGCAGACTCCATGATGATCGTAATGGGTGATTCTCTGTTTGGCAGAACCATGGATGTTTACAATCCGGACTCACTGATCTACTCTCCGCGTACCGGAAACCGATTTGAGTATGCACTGAACGATACGCTTCGACCACAAATTTATTTACTCGAAGACCCTGACACCGATGATGCCATCGGAAGTCTTGAACGTACCACGATGCGCAATGCGCCAAACTGGAATTGATGGATGACGCGTCTGCAAATTTAGGTGTTTGTTTTTTCTCGGATCGACTTTTCTACTCTATAAATGATCCGGAACAAGACAAACATCTAATTCGTATTGGTTCATTCGATTTTAATTTTAATGTGATCGATGCCATTACCCGTCAGCACGACGAACACTTTCCCCACATTCTTTCTACTTTTGAACGATTTCGTACCGAGCACAACATAAAATCGGTACGCGCGCTCACTCATCCCTCTCACGAATGCTGGACCGTTTTCCCAAAAGTGGTGTATGATAACGCCGATGAACGCGAAGACCACTTAGGCATCCTCATGAAAGGCGTAGAGCGTGAGCACATCGAACCCACCTGGCACGCTGTCCATAACAACGAATTTAAATTCCTGTGTGTGCGCCGGCGTAACCTCATGGCCGGTTTTGATGAGCTGACCACCCAGGTTGCCACCACCGATTTCAGCAGTGATTTTGAGATGGCCCAAAAGTGGTCCGCTTTCGCAAAACCCGGTGGTTCTTTTTTAATGATCGGCTGCCACGAAAATGTGATCTCTGTCACCTCTTTTTTATTGGGGAAATTCAGAGCTGCCACCTACATCACTTTCGATCAGCCCGAAGACCTTCCCTACCACTGGCTGCAACAAGCCAAGAACTCCAGCTGGCTAAAAGGCCTGCATGAGACCATTTACCTGTTTGGGCACCAACCCCACGAGATTGAGCAGTCTTTGCAAGGTTTCTGGGATGATTCTGCCGAGATCACTAAACTCAATTCCCTTGAAACCATTGGCGTACATGCCGAAGAAAAAACCTATGGCTTCGACCTCGCCGCTGCCTTTCCCGCCATTCTCCTGAGCCTGGATTTTTAATAATTCTGAAATTCTAAATGCTCAATTTTAAATGTTAAATTAATGAGAAGATGATTTAGCGTGAGTTCAATATATGATCGAGATAGTTGTCATCCTGAGCGCTTAGAAAGCTATATGAGCACAACTTGTTTGACGCGAAGGATCTCAAACCATATTACAACCCAAATAGTTAGACTTTGAGACCCTTCACGGAATGCTACATGTTCTTAATTATACATTTAGTACGCTCAGGGTGACAACAAATGTTATCTCGAACTCACATTGATTTAACATTTAACACTTAAAATTTCACACTCCGCCATGCGGATAATTACAGGAAAACTAAAAGGACGACATTTCACTATCCCCAAAGGGCTGGATGTACGCCCCACAACCGATCGCACCAAGGAAAGCATTTTCAACCTGATAGAAGCGCGTGTGTTCATGGAAGGCACCATCATTCTGGATCTTTTTGCAGGATCGGGCAGCTTATCTTATGAAGCTATTTCCCGGGGAGCCAAACACGTAACGGCTGTGGAAATTGACCCTCAAAATGCCAAACAGATCGAGAAGACCGCCAAGGAATTTAAGATCGACAAGCAATTGCGGGTGGTTTGTGCCGATGTGATGAAATATCTGGACGGAATGGCCACACCAAATCATTTTATTTTTTGTGACCCCCCCTATGATTTCCCCTTTATGGAAGATATCATAGATAAAGTGCTGGCCGAAAACTGGCTCACAGAACAAGGCTGGTTTTTCCTGGAGCACGATAAATACAAGGATTTCTCGGATCATCCCAATTGCACCTTCACGAAAGCATATGGGCGGACCATCGTAAGTATCTTTCAGAAAAATCCGGAAGAGTCAGAGTTGAACTGATATTAGTTTTAAAAGACTGTTATTAAATAAAAGTTCAATACCATTGGCAAAGATTTAGATTCCAGCCTTCGCGGGAATGTCCTATGATGGAATTTCAGTTTGATTTCACAAAAAAATATCGAAAACCACCTCGCCATCCCCGTGAAGACGGGGATCCAATTTTATCCTTGAAATCTGATATTAGTATTAAACAATTAAGTTACATTTCAGGTATTCACGTACACGCTAAGTACTTTTTTTGTGAATCCCTGTTTAACTAAATTCACCCCATGAAAACCATTGCCTTATATCCCGGTTCTTTTGATCCTATCACCAACGGCCATCTCGATATTCTGGAACGGGCCACACGCTTGTTCACTAAAGTGATCGTAACTGTTGCTGTAAATAAAAAGAAGGACGCTGTTTTTAGTGGAGAAGAGCGGGTTGAGCTGATCAAGGAATGCATCAAAGAAAAGGACTGGGCGGATAAGGTTGAAGTAAATCAGTTCACGGGATTGCTGGTTGACCACGCTCAAAAGATGAAGGCCGACACGCTGGTACGAGGAGTACGACAGATCTCTGATTTTGAATACGAGTTCCGTATGGCTCTCACCAATAAGCGTCTTGCCCCGGAAGTAGATACCATTTTTCTGATGCCGGACGAAGAATTCACCTTCATTTCGGCATCCATCGTAAAAGAAGTGGCTTACTGGGGCGGCGACCTGACTTCCTTTGTCCCGCCATTAGTAGCCACAGCCCTGAAAGATAAGTTCAGCGATAAATAATGACTTTTTTCAAGACCTTGAGAATATGCTCATATCTCCTGCCACCTAATTCTGCACCATAATCTTAGAAGGATCAATAATCGGCTACCTTTCTTAGGACAAGGCTTTTATATTCCACCCTGCTTACACACTCACTCTCACTTTTATTCTGAAATTTATGATCTCTCAACGCGCACAAAATCTACAGCCATCGGCAACCCTTAAAGTAACCGGACGAGCCAAAGAACTTAAACGACAAGGAAAGTCTATCATCTCCTTAAGCGCCGGTGAACCGGATTTCAAAACACCAAAACACATTTGTAATGCGGCCATCAAAGCTATTGAAGATGGCTTCCATGGCTACACGATGAATCCCGGAACGCCTGAATTGCGTGAAGCCATTTGTGCCAAGCTGAAGCGCGACAATGATCTGGATTTTGATCCTTCGCAGATCCTCTGTTCCAACGGAGCCAAGCAATCGGTTGGGTTTTCTATTTTATCACTTATAGATCCCGGTGATGAAGTGATCATTCCTGCCCCTTACTGGGTTTCCTATCCGGAAATGGTTCGCCTTGCTGAAGGAGAGTCCGTTACCGTTCGCACTTCTTTTGAGAATAATTTCAAACTTACCCCGGAACAGCTTGAAGACGCCATCACCCCAAAAACGAAAGCCCTGATCCTGTGCTCACCCTCTAATCCAACGGGTGCGCAATATTCAGCCGAGGAATTAAAGGCCCTGGCAGAGGTACTCAGAAAGCATCCGCAAGTGTATGTAATTTCCGATGAAATTTACGAATACATTGTTTTTGAAGGCGAGCATGTCGGCATCCTGAATGTAGCACCGGACCTAAAGGATCGTGTGGTTTTGATCAACGGTTTTTCCAAGGGTTTTGCGATGACAGGCTGGCGATTGGGATATCTGGCTGCTCCAAATGAAATTGTAAGTGCCGTATCCAAGATCCAAAGTCAGGAAACATCGGCTCCATCTTCCATCTCCCAAAAAGCAGGTGAAGCCGCCTACAAAGGAAGTCTGGCTGACGTAATTGCCATGAGAGAGCAGTTCAAAAAACGCCGCGATTACCTGGTAGATACACTGAATTCCATTGAAGGCGTGAGCTGTTTTACTCCTGGTGGAGCATTCTATGTTTTCCCTGATGTCTCGCATTACATAGGCAGTAAAAAGCCGGACGGTTCCACCATCCAATCTTCTACAGACTTGTGTTTATACCTGCTGGATGAATTTGGACTGGCTCTCGTTCCCGGTGATGCTTTTGGGGAACCGAATGGCGTACGCCTCAGCTATGCGGCCTCTATGGATGATCTTGAAGAAGCCATGAAGCGATTTAAGGAAGGGCTTGGGAGTTTGGGATAAATTTATAGTCTTTTATCCGTATCTCCATTCTTTTGTGCCGACAAAAGAGTCAAAAACTCTCGACTGCGAAAAAAGAGCTAAAGTTGAATACAATCAGCTAAAATAAATCAATGCTCCTTGGCAGTCATAAGCATTTTCAAAGTTAGTCAGCGGAATGATTTATTTTTTAACGCTTCATTTCGTCAACTTCTTAACGCTCTTTTTTTCTAAGGTCGAATTATATTACTCCGCCCGCGGAATCGGCTCATTTGCTTCATCAGATAGATTATAGTGTACCCGGTTGGTTGCACTCCATATTTTGAAAATCAACGTGTATTTACCATATTTCTAAAAAATACGGTGTTGTCATGAAAGCATATCAAAAAATAATCCATATAGATCCCAATAAGCGATTTGGGAAACCCTGCGTTAGAAATACACGAATCTCAGTCTATGATGTACTTTCCTGGCTTTCTAAAGGCATGTCTAAAGAAGATATAGTTGAAGATTTTCCAGAATTAACTACGGAAGATATTGATGCATGCCTGGCATATGCAGCGGAAAAGGAACATTCTGTACGAGTGGCATAATGTCGCTTTTGCTTGACCAAAATATTTCTTTTCGGGTGGTCAATAACTTAAAAGATCATTTCCCTGAACTTACTCATGTAAGCAATTGTGATCTTTTAAACACTGAAGATGAACAAATCTGGGAATATGCAAAGGAACACAGCCACACTATTGTCACTTTTGACTCCGATTTTTATGATTTGCAGACTTTGAGAGGATTCCCACCAAAATTAATTTGGCTACGTTTTGGTAATACTATAACTGAGGAAATGATTAGTTTTTTTACGGAAAACTATGAAACGATGTTAGAATTTACAGACTCAGCTGAGTTTTCTGATGTAGGGTGTCTAGAATTTTATTAAATCCATTAGCCCAAAAGTGACCATTCAGATATAACCTTTCATTGATACGTGATATTACTCCGCACGCGGAATTGGCTCGTTTCCTTCATTCATATGTTTCATCAGGTAATCGTGGGCGCTGAGTTTGGAGCTTCCCTTCTCTTTTTTGGCGCGTTCGTACGAACCATCCGATTGTAACAGCCAGCGCTGTTTATTGTCGTTGAAGTAAATATTGAGCATAAACTGCAGATATTTTTTCAGCTTTTCATTTTCAATGGGCGTGATGGCCTCCACGCGCGCATCCAGGTTTCGGTGCATCCAGTCTGCCGATCCGATGAAATATTTATGCTCTCCTCTTCGGTTAAAATAATAGATTCGTGAATGCTCCAGGTACCGCCCGATAACAGAATGCACCCGTATATTTTCACTCATGCCTTCCACGCCGGGAATAAGTCGGCACACACCGCGAACGATCAGGTCAATTTTCACCCCTTCACTCGATGCTTCATACAATTTCTGAATGATAAGCGGATCTTCCAGGCTGTTCATTTTAGCAATGATCCGTGCAGGCCTGTCATTTTTTGCTTCGTTTACCTCAAATTCAATAAGCTCATTCATTTGCTGACGCAGATGCTTGGGAGCCACCAATAGTTTCTCAAAAGTCTGATCGGGGGCATATCCTGTCAACAAATTGAAGATGTCGGTTACGTCAGATGTAATTCCCTCATCGCAGGTAAACAGCGCCAGGTCTTCGTACAACTGCGCAGTATCAGGGTGATAATTTCCGGTTCCGAGATGGCAATATGTTCGCAATCCGTCACTTTCCTCCCGGACCACCATCGTCATTTTGGTATGAATTTTAAGCCCCGGAATTCCATACGCCACATGCACGCCATAATTCTCCAGCTTTTGCGCCCAGTTGATATTACGCTCCTCATCAAAACGCGCTTTGATCTCAACTAAAACTGCTACTTGTTTACCTTCCTCAGCTGCCTGCATCAGCGAATGCATCAACGGCGAATCTTTAGAGGTCCGATACAGCGTTTGCTTGATAGCCAGTACTTTGGGATCCTGAGCAGCTTCTTCGATAAAGCGCTGTGTAGTGAGCTTAAAACTGTGGTATGGATGATGCACCATAAAATCGCCCCGGCGGATCACTTCGAAGAAACTAGGGATCTCATCTTCCGGGTTATGCTTCAGCGCGGGATGCAGCACCGGATTCCAGGAACGCTCCTTCAGTCGATTAAAGCCAGAAAGTTGGGCTATTTCCATCACATCTACCAAACCAATGGTGCCCTGCATCTCATACACATCATGCCAGTCTACATTTAGCTGCTTGATGATGAATTGCTTGAGATGTTTAGGCATCTCAGCGTCGATCTCCAGCCGTACGATCTCAGCAAACTTTCTTTCCCGGAGTTCATCTTCAATGGTTTCTAAAAGATCTTCTGCCTCTTCCTCATTCCTGTCTACCGAAGCATTCCGGGTAAGCCGGAACATATGAGCCGACAGTATTTTCATCCCCGGAAACAGGGTGTCTATTTTCTCGCTGATGATATCTTCGATGGGCACTAAAATCACCTGATTCCCTTTCCGGTGGACTTGTATGAACCGATCACGGTTAGCCGGGATCTTAAGCCGGGCAAACAATTTCTCTTCCGTCCGGGGATTTTGGAGCTCGATGGCAAAAGACAGACTCTTATTGGAAATAAAGGGAAATGGATGAGACTCATCCACAGCCAATGGGGTTACAATAGGATACACTTGTTTTTGAAAATACCGGTCACAAACGGCTTTTTGATAGTCATCCAGTTCCTTGTACGATTTTATTTGAATGCCTTTTTTGGAAAGTTTGGGCCTCAGGTCATCGAAAAAACAACTTCGGTATGTTTCGATCATTTGCTGTACTTCCTTCCGCACGGCCGAAAGCTGATCAGACGGCGTCATCCCATCCACCGAAAGCTCTTTCACACCAGATAGTAACTGCCGTTTCAATCCCCCCACACGTTTCTGAAAAAACTCATCCAGGTTAGAACACACGATGGACAGGAATTTGATCCTCTCAAGCAGTTTATTGCTTTCATTTTGAGCCTCAGCCAGCACCCGCTCATTGAACTTCAGCCAGCTCAGCTCATAATTGAAAAAATATTCTTCCCCGAATATCTTCAGGTCACTAAAGCGCAGATCTTTGTGCAACCCCTTCCGTTTCAGGATCTCATTCTTTTTGGGATTGATCATATTCTTACTAATCTTCATCTCCTCCTGAGAAGGATCGAAGGCCATTTCATCCGGCGAAAGTGACGATTTTTTCATGGAGCCTACAACTATTTAGATACGCATTTAGCATTAAAACTAACTATAATTCTGTTAACTTAGTGTTAACAAACCCTACAGATGACAACGTGAATAACCCGCTTTTAGATCCCGAAGAAAAAGATGCATTTGAACAGACCGTACGTCCGGGCTCGCTTCAGGAATTCATTGGACAAAAAAAAGCTATAAACAATCTCTCCATATTCATAAAGGCGGCCAAACAGCGCGGTGATGCCCTCGACCACGTAATTCTTTCAGGTCCGCCCGGCTTGGGGAAAACCACGCTTTCATACATCATAGCCAATGAAATGGGGGTTAAAATTCGCCCAACTACCGGGCCAGTTTTAGAAAAGGCCGGCGACCTTGCAGGAATGCTCACCAATCTGGAAGAAGGCGATGTGCTTTTTATTGATGAAATTCACCGGCTGAACCCCGTGATCGAAGAATATCTGTATTCAGCCATGGAAGATTATAAGCTGGATATTGTGATCGATTCCGGCCCCAATGCGCGGAGTATTCAAATTGAACTCAATCATTTTACGCTGGTTGGGGCTACCACAAGAAAGGGATTGCTGACGGCCCCGCTCCGTGCGCGTTTTGGCATCGATATGCGGCTGGATTATTACGATGTAGAATTATTACAACGCATTGCCCTGCGAACTGCTGATATTATGGGAATGGGGATCACCGATGCCGGTGCACATGAAATTGCCCGTCGCAGCCGCGGTACGCCACGGATCGTAAATAAACTACTCCGCCGAACCCGCGATTTTGCTCAAGTGGATGGACTTGAAACCATTGATGACCAAATTGCCGATAAGGCGCTCAATGCCCTTGATGTAGATCAAAACGGACTGGATGAAATGGATATTCGCATTCTCAAAGCCATCATCGAAAATTACAGCGGCGGCCCCGTTGGATTGAGTACTTTAGGCGTTGCCGTAGGCGAAGACAAAGGGACCATCGAGGAAGTCTATGAGCCTTTTCTTATTAAGGAAGGTTTTATGCAGCGTACTCCCAAAGGACGTATTTGCACCAAAAAAGCCTATCAATATTTAGGCATAGATTCTGGCAAAATGGAACAGGACTTGTTTAATTCGTAAATTATTTATGAAACAGGAGTAGTAAATATCATGGATATCCAAACAACGAAAATTGAGTTAGCAAAACTCATATTAGAATTAGAAAGTCCTGATCTGGTAAAAAAAATTCAGGATCTGATTCTATCTGAGGAGAACGAATTTAAGCATCAACTAACTTCCGCTGAAAAGGAAGAGATTGAAATTGGTCTTGAGCAGCTAAATAGAGGAGAACGTACTTCACTGGATGATTTTCTGAAAAAAGTCTCTTGATGAAAGTTTATTTATCCCCATTAGCTGAATACAAATTCGAAAAACTATTAGAATATTTAGAGTTTGAATGGGGAAATTCTGTGAAGAAGAACTATCTGAAGCTTTTCGAACAAAAATCAGATGTAATTTCCGAGTTTCCTTACAGTAATCCGAAGATACAGGGTTTTGATAATGTCTTAAGATGTGTTATTACAGTTCAATCATCATTTTACTACCGAGTTTTGGATGATGAAATTGAAATAATTACGACTACAGACAACCGGCAGAATCCAGAAAAAATTCTTAGCAAGATTAAGAGATATTTTCAAGAATAAGATTTTCTATCACAATTGTTCTTAAAGTCATTAAGCAGCTCCGCAACTCAACGCTTACCTGAGGCCGTCTATCAATAAGTGATAAAACACCACGTAATCTTTAGCTCTTTTCTCCTCAATTCTTATTAAATTTGTTCCCTTAGCGAGATGGAATGCATCTCGCTTTTATTTTTTCCTAACCGAAAGCACCTTATACATTTCAAGATATTATTCACATGAAAAACCTTTTTACCTCTGAATCTGTATCCGAAGGACATCCGGATAAAGTTGCCGACCAAATTTCAGATGCTATTTTAGATGCACTGCTCGAAAAAGATGCCAACTCTCGGGTGGCAGTTGAAACCTTAGTTACCACAGGTCTCGCCGTTGTTTCCGGGGAAGTTACCTCCGATGCATATATTGAAGTGCAGGATATTGTACGTGAAACCATCAAAGAAATTGGCTACACCAAAGCCTCCTATCGGTTCGATTCGGAAAGTTGTGGCGTGCTTTCAACCATTCACAGCCAAAGTGATGATATTGCACAAGGCGTAGATCGCGACGGAGCCGGGGATCAGGGAATGATGTTTGGGTATGCCACCAAAGAAACACCCGAGTACATGCCGATGCCGCTTCAGTATTCTCATAGTCTGCTGAAGGAACTGGCGCGCATTCGTAAGATCACAGACTTGATGCCATACCTCGGCCCCGATAGCAAAAGTCAGGTGACCATAGAATATAATGACGACGGAAGCCCAAAACGCATTCACACCATTGTACTTTCCACCCAGCATGATGAAGGGGTAAAGCAGGCTCAGATTGCAGAAGATCTAAAGAAGCATCTCATCCCGAATGTCATTCCCGCTGAGCTCTTGGATGATAATACGATCTACCATGTGAACCCGACCGGTAAATTTGTGATCGGTGGTCCGCACGGAGATACGGGACTCACAGGACGTAAGATCATCGTGGATACCTACGGTGGATTTGGTGCTCACGGCGGAGGTGCTTTTTCCGGAAAAGATCCGTCTAAAGTTGATAGAAGTGCGGCTTATGCATCAAGACATATTGCGAAAAATGTATTGGCAGCTGAATTGGCAGATGAATGCCTGGTGCAGCTTGCCTACGCCATTGGAGTTCCCGAACCCGTTTCCATCAACGTAAATACCTATGGAACCGGCAAAATGAGTGATATTGAATTAGCCGACAAAATTGCCAAAACATTCGACTGTACACCGAAGGGAATCATCGAGCGGTTCAACCTGAAGAGCCCGATCTACAAGCAAACAGCAGCTTATGGCCACTTTGGCCGCGAAGAATTCCCATGGGAGAAGCTGGATTATGTGGATAAACTGAACAGCTAAAGAATATCCAATAACGAATAGCGAGTTAATTAAACTTAGCCTCAGTGCTTTCATTGAGGCTTTTTTATTTCCCTCTTGTTTCTTAGATTGACGTACATACAAAATAAATTGTACGTCATGAAAACAAAACTAACTCTTCGCATAGAAGAAGACCTTATAAGAGAGGCGAAGGAGTATGCTAAATCTCAGAATACGTCCGTATCTCAAATAGTGGCTGATTATTTGGAAGGGATACAAAATCAAAAGAAAACTGATGATCAAAATTACTCCCCCATCACAACATCTCTTATTGGAGTGTTGAAAGATAAATCAGTTTCTGAGAAAGACTACAAAAAGCATCTGGAAGAAAAATATTTGCAATGAACATTCTTTATGATACGAATATCATATTGGATGTATTTTTGGAGAGGCATCCATTCTTCGAGAATTCAGCTTATTTACTAGACTTAGCTGAGAAAAGGCTCGTCAATGGCTGGTTAGGAGCCACTACCTTAACCACCATCTATTATTTATTAAACCGTGAATTAAGTTCAGATAAATCAGAAAAGATCATTCAGTCATTATTTGATGTATTTAATGTGGCGCCAGTAAATAGATTTGTGCTCAATTCTGCATTAGAAATTAACTTCAAGGATAATGAAGATGCTATCTTACATCAGTCTGCATTTCATTCGAACCTGGATGGAATTGTAACTCGAAATAAAAAAGATTTTTCAAAAGCCAAGTTATCTGTTTATACACCTCAAGAGTTTCTTGAATTGCTAGAATAACATGTAATTTAATCTTCGATAACATATACTTTTAACTCCCTTAGCAATCACATCATCATGCATATAGATCATATTGGAATTGCGGTAAAAGATGCGAAAACCGCAACTGAAACCTATTCAAAGATCCTGAATACGAAGCCTTCCAAAACGGAAGTGGTGGAAAGTGAGAAAGTGGAAACGGTATTCTTTCAAACCGGTGAATCAAAAGTAGAACTGCTTGCTCCCACGACTCCCGATTCTGTGATCGCAAAATATGTCGAGAAAAAAGGGGAAGGTCTTCATCATGTAGCCTTTGAAGTAGAAGACATTCATGCTGAGTTAGACCGGCTTCGGAAAGAAGGGTTTACCGTACTAAATGATGAACCCAAGACCGGAGCCGATAACAAGCTCGTAGCCTTTGTTCACCCTAAAGACAATCATGGCGTTTTGGTAGAGTTGTGTCAGAGTAAGAAGTGACCTAACGCATTTTCAGCAAGGCATAATATCTCCATACCTCCTCTCATTTCCCTTCAATCAAAAACTCCTTAGCCGGAACTTTCCCCATCAGGTGTTCTACAAAATAATCCCAGGTTCGGCGGACGTGATAGGGTTCTGTAGAATAGCCGTGATCCCGGTTTGGGAAAGCCAACAGATCAAAATCTTTGTTGTGACGAATGAGCTCATCCACCAAAAGCATCGTCATATTGGGATGTACATTGTCATCCATAGTGCCGTAGGTGATGAGCAATTTCCCTTCCAGGTTTTCTGCATAATTTTGATTGGCCTGCGATTCGTATGTATTCCCATCCTCTGTCTCTTTCAAAAGCCCCTGATACTTTTCGCCCCAATAATAGGTGTAGCCTGCATTGTCATGATTACCCGCGCTGGAAACCCCCACGTTAAAGAATTCAGGATATTGAAGCAAAGCTGATGCCGTAGCATATCCCCCGCCCGAGTGACCATACATTCCCACGCGATCTATATCAATAAAATCATGGCGTTCCGCAAGTTGTTTTATTCCTGCGATCTGATCAGGCAGGCCGTTATCCTCCATATTTCCGTACCAGGCCGTGTGGAAATCTTTGGAGCGAAATGGACTTCCCAACCCATCGATCAAAACAACCACAAAGCCAAGTTCAGCCAGGGCCTGAGCTTCTCCATTTCTGCCCGCTGAAAAGCTACGGGTTCGAATACTGCCTACCTGTGGACCAGGATAAATTCGGTTGATGATGGGATACTTTTTGTCCGGATCGAAGCTGGATGGCAGCAACATAATGCCATAAATATCGGTTTCTCCATCCCGCGCTTTTACGGTGAAGGGCTCCGGGGCACGCCACCCCATTTCCTCCAGGTCCGAAATGTCTGCTTGTTCCAGACTCATGATCTTTTCTCCGTTGATGTTCTTCAAAACGGCTACTTCCGGTGTTTGAAAATCCGAATAGACATCCACAAAATAATTGGCACCGGGACTTAGGGATATGGAATGATCAAAGCGTTCTTCCGTCAACAAGGTCAACCTGCTTCCATCGAAATTCACGGAATAGAAATTGTGTTGATAGGGATCTTGCCCCTCTTCTCGCCCAACTCCGGTAAAATAGATCGTCCGCTCTTCTTCATCGATGTGTTTTATGTTGATGACATTCCAGTCGCCCGAAGTAATTTGATTTTTAAGCTCACCGCTTTGGCCGTCATACAAATACAAATGGCCCCAGTTATCCCGCCGGCTGAACCAGATCACTTCATCCGATTCAAACAGATAATGCCAGTTCGGCTCCTGCATATACACCAGGTTCGATTCGAAGAAGAACTCATCCCGCTCGTGTAGAACTTCAGTCACTTTTCCTGTTGAGGCATCCGCCACCTTCAAGGTCGCTTCTTTATAATCCCGGGAAACAGAGACGAAAGCGACCTGTTCTCCATTATTGCTCCAGCGAACGTCCGCCCAGCGATCACCCCGCATAGAACCGCAGCAATTCGAATAGCGCTGATGATCTTTCTCTGCCTGAAGCCGGGTGATCTTATTTGATTCCAGATCAATGATAATCCGCTCCATCATAGGGACGGCAGAGTCGCCCGGAAGTGCCAGCGGCCAGGTGTGAGCGACCGGATGTTTGTCGGCCGTTTCCCAGAGTACAGCATCCTTTACGCCCCGCTCATCCATCCGATAGGTTGCAATTTTTCTGGAATCAGGAGACCAGCTTATCACCGGTTTTTCGGTATGTCGCCATCCATCATTGTGGGTAGCGTAGCCATGATCCTCTGATCCATCTTCGGTAAGCTGAATCGCATTCCCGGTTTCCACATCTTTCACCCACAGATTCCAATCCTCCCGATAGGCAACCCACTTCTTATTTGGAGATAGCATTCCGTTTTCCACTCCAGGATCCGCCTCTTGTCCTGTTTTTTCAGCCCCGATCAATGCTGTTAAATTTTCAGACGAAGTTTTCGTTTCTGCTTCGGCATCCACCAACACAAACATTTCTCCTTCACGCATATGTGCAGAATACCAGAACCTGGTATCGTCCAGCCAGTTTGGGGTGACCTTATCCCTGAAAACCTTCTCCTCCAGATTCCAGCTGAGCATCTGTTCGGCTCGTTCATAAGTCTCCGCCGAAAGAGTATCAGATTGAGCATTCAGTGTTTGAAGAAAACCGATGCTCACGAATAGTAAAAGAGGAATAAGTCTCAAAAAATACATTTTATTTATTGGGTTGAATTTTGGATTAGGCGAATCAAAAATATATAATCAGAAAATTTCACAAATAACACTGTCATGACCCAAGCTTTTAAGACCTGTTTCTTAATTTTGATACTTTTTCCGATCGCATTGCTGATGCCACATACTTCAAGTGCGCAAGAGGGAAGTTGGCACACTTCTGAAAAGATAGAAGACCGGCCACTTTTTACGAATTACTTCAGCCCACAAGAATTCGAGGAACGAAGAGATCAGGTATATGATGAAATCGGGTCAACCGGCATTGCAATTATTCAGGGTGCTGCCATGCCTAAGGGATATACGGCATTCAGGCAAAACAATGAATTTTTCTATCTGTCCGGTATAGAATCACCCGATGCCTACCTGATTCTGGATGGCAGCACCCGTGAGGCTACCGTGTATTTACTACATCGCAGGGAGCGCCGGGAATACGGTGAGGGGAAATTACTGTCTTTTGAAGATGCAGACTTGGTGAAGGAATTATCAGGGATCGACCATGTGGGCTCTTATGAAATGCTTATGGAAGATCTTCGCACCTATAATGAAAGGGACGAAATTGGGGTCGCATTCACCCCGCAAACCCCTTATGAAGGCTACCGGATGACCCGTTCTATGGCAGTACGTCATCAACAGGATGTTACTGAAAATCCGTTGGATACACGACCTGCCCGTTATCAGAATTTTATCACAGAACTGAAATCCGTAGCACCAGATTTAGCGATCAGGAACCTTGACCCTATTTTAGATGAGTTGCGAAGGATCAAAAGTGAAGCTGAAATTGACCTGATCAAAAGATCAACCGATCTGCAGGCTGCTGCCATTGCCGAAGCTATCCGATCCACAGAAGTAGGGGTTAAAGCATACGAACTTGAAGCTGCAGCGAAGTACATCTACCAAAAATATAATATGCAGGATGAAGCCTATTATGCACTTATCCACGTGGGACCTGATGCATATATGAATCATTACCATAACAGCATAAGGTCTGCAAAAAGTGGCGATATGCTGCTTATGGATTATGGCGGACATTATCACTATTACTCCAGCGACCTTGCCCGAATGTGGCCGGCCAACGGGAAGTTCAATCCGGTTCAAACAGAACTATATACATTTTATCTGCAGATCTATGAGGCCATTTTGTATAACATTGAGTCTGGTTTAACACCTCAGCAAGTGATGCGAAAAGCTGTACAGGAAATGGATGTGATTCTGGAAGAAACCACCTTTTCCGACTCTTTATACGAACAAGCTGCCCGTGACTTTGTAGATGGGTATCGCAGGCAATCTGAAAATCCGGAGATGCGGTTAGGTCATGGCGTGGGAATGTCGGTTCATGATGTGGGCGATTACACTAAACCCATTGAAGCCGGGATGGTATTTGTCATTGAACCCCAGTTTCGCGTTCCTGAAGAGCGTATCTACATTCGGCTGGAGGATATGATCATTGTCACAGAAGAAGGCGTTGAAATATTCAGTGATTACCTACCCAGAGATATCGAATCTATTGAAAACATGATGCAAGAAGAGGGGTTGTTGCAAAAATTTCCCGCCGAAATGCAGGGCTTGCTTGATATGCCTAAACAGGATTAACAACAATAACAACGAGTAGTCTTTCAATTCGATAGCGACCGACTTCTGACTCTCTGAAAAAGCCTAAATTAACCGTTGATGCCTGCCATAAATCGGCTTATCTTTGTGTTCTGATTAATCGGGACGTGGCTCAGTCAGGTAGAGCACTCGGCTGGGGGTCGAGGGGTCGCAAGTTCAAATCTTGTCGTCCCGACAAATAAGAAGGACGTTAGCAATTCGCTGGCGTCCTTTTTTTATTTATCCAAGAGAGCGCATGTGCGCACTTACTTAATTCAATTCTTAGTATAAGTTAACAAAATTCCTTTCTGGCCGATAAAGCTATTGCCCACACTTAGGGCTGGAACATTCCTGTGTCACCGAAGTTAGTATCATCAAAGCAGAGTATTATGTATATCCTCGATAACAAAAAGCAAATACAGCGCATTAACGAAATGGTTCCACTTCGGAAAGACATGGATACCTTTGAAGTGTATTACCATGATCCCTCGACAGGAGAATTATGGAAAAGCTTTTTCCCGCGGGGATTTAAAAAACACGAAGGCACAAAACTACTCCGAATCGATCCTCTTCCCAGCGAACTGGAACTTCAGCTTGAGATCTGCCTTAACAGCCCCGACGACTCTGACGCTATTGGCCTGGGCATCGAATGCTCAGTAAAGCCTGAAAAGTGGATAGAGATCATTCAGCTTTTAGACAAGAACAGAAAGCAATACTTGCGTACAAACTTAAATACGTTCATAAAACATTTGGGTGTACTGAATCCCAAAGAATCACTACAAGAGATCAGCATTGATCCGACGCAGGCCGGCTTAACCGAAGAAGACCTTATTCAGCTTACCAAAACGGCCAAGCGCATTAAATTAAAACGACTCTTCCGGCTGTAAATCTGCCTCCCCTTACCACTTTTCACCCTCCCCTAATCTTTCCAATCTCTCTTATATTAGAATCCTCTAATTCTAATTATTGTAAATAGACTACTCAATACGCTATAAATGAGGTATTCCATAAAAGCACCACTCATTTTTTGAGATATAGAAATATTAAAATTTTTTAATATTAGAATTAATTAATAAATTGCTCTCGGATTAAATAATCAATCATGAGAGCAACACTTAAAATATTAACCATCCTTCTCGCCTCCCTCTTAAGTAGTCAGGCTACAGCACAGGTAACAGCCGTTATGCAAGCGAAAGTTGAGATCATCAGTGGCGCTGCCCTTACCGCTCCTGATCATTCTATTGTTGACCTTAGTTCTGTAGCAACATCTGAATTTGAAGCACTCAATTTTTCTCTTACTGCAGCTCCGGGCACTGAAGTTGATATCACGTTCAACCAAAACAGTGATCTTAAAAATGAATCGGGACAAGTCATGGATCTTGAAGGTCTTCACCTAAAGCAAGAAGATGAAGGCAATGGCAATCACGCCGTTTCAATACTTGGTAAGCTAAAAGACGGGCAGGAACTCAATGGAAAATACCAGGGCTCATTTACAGCTGTTGTCGAATATCTTTAAGCAGCTTGCTCCGGAATTCATTTCCGGGCTTTGATCAGGTAAAACTTCCACCAGCCAAACCACCATTCGCGCTCCTTTTCTATTTCAAAGACATTCTTCCTTAACTGAACGCTCATTTCATTAGCCGAACGTGAGTTAATGACCTCCGGACTAAACAGATCGATCATAAAATTCATGCCCCTGAAAAGCCCCGAATTATTCCAGTCCAGAATAACGAGCGCACCTTTCGGCTTTAACAGCCTGTATATCTCCTCACTAACACGCGCCTGTTCCTTGTAATTGTGAAAAGCATTCAGGCAAATGATCGCGTCAAAACTCTGGTCCGGAAAATCTAATTGTTCTGCATATTGATGTGTAAAGGAAAAGCGATCATCATCCGAAAACCTTTCTTTAGCAACCCCAAGCATTCCCTCCGATATATCATTGAGCACCATTTCTTTAAATGGAATACCCTTCTCTAAAAGGGATTTCTGAAGAAGCCCGGTGCCCGCACTCACATCCAACACTGACGATTCGGGTGACAGATCAAGCTCCTTTAATACCGCACGGTGCGTATGCGAAAGATATTTTTCCCACTTCTGCTCATATTCTTTCGCCTGACGAGAATAGCTATGTTGGGTCGCTTTATCTGACACGTGATCAGGGTTGAACCGGAAGCTTTTTCTGAACCTGGCCGGCACCACTCCATTTCATTTCAATGGTTACGGAATCTCCTTCTGCCAGTTCGTTCTTTAAGCTGATGAGCATTACATGAAGGCCGCCCTGACGGAATTCAACAACCTCCCCTTCCGGAACTACGATCTCTTGTTGCTCTCTCATCCCCATCATTCCATCTTCGGTTTTATAGGTTTCGTGAACCTGTATAACCTCGGCAATATCAGATCGAAGTACACGCAAAGTGTCTGTCCCGGGATAAGTGTTTTCGTAAACGAAATAGGCCGCTGTTGTCCCCCCTTGTGCAGCCGGACGAACTCTCTCAACTATCTCATTATTTACCGTCGGTTGCTGCTCTTCAGCACAGCCGGATATCAACAAAAATCCCAAAAGAAAATATATAGTTAGAAATCTCATCGCACCTTATTTAGATCTTCGATCACCAGAGATGGGATCATAGGCATACTGCCACCGTACTCAAAAATGACTTCCGCCTCTTTATTTAACACCATGATCTTATCGGAATGGTTTATGAAATACAGTTCCCGTCCATCGGAAGTAGTATCGCGCATGGAAACCTGACTGCGCACACGAGCACTATCCATAAGGGCGAAAACTTCTGTGGAATCGCCAGTCAGAAACGTGAAATTCTTACCAACCTTAAAAGCATTCCCATATTTCTTGAGGACAGAAGGCCGGTCCCGAACTGGATCGAAGGTGGCGGCTACAAACTGTACATCATCCGGATAGTTCATCCCTTTTTGAATTTTGACAAGGTTTTGTGTGATGAGTGAACAGATATCCGGACAGTTGGTATAAATGAAACCCATCACAATATATTTGTCAGAAAAGTCATCCGGGAAAATTACCTCCGTGCTATCCTGGTTAACAAGCTGAAAGGAAGCATCGCCCATATCTTCGATAACCTCGGGCTCATTTCCGCAGGCAACCATTATTAGTGGTAAAAATAAAAGGAATAATTTTTTCATAGTTTGAATGTAAGGTGATTCAGGAATAACTTAGCCAATGTTAGAACAACTAATCAATTTTATATCATTCAGTATGAAAAACTCCATAAAGATCTTCACCTCGCTAATCGTTACTGCACTCATTTTTATTGGTATTGCCTGCCAGCCCCAACATGAGCAACAGATGACTGAACATATGGATGCTGATGAGCATTATTCCGAAGATTCCATTCCGCTGATCTACCATATGTCTTTCATTCAGCGTTACGCCACCAAATTATACTTTTCCGGAATGGAAGAAAACTGGGGCCTTGCCGACATTTACGCCCACGAGCTTGAAGAAATTTCGGAAGTGATTGTTGATGGAAATCATATGGATGACGGCGTTGATGTGAGCACTCTTATGGAAAGCATGCTCCCTCCCCAAATAGAATCAATCGAGGAAGCCATTGACGCACAAGACCGCGCGATGTTTGAGGAGCGCTATCAAACCATGATACAAACCTGCAATCAATGTCATCAGGCTTCAGATTACGGATTGGTGAAAGTGACCGTTCCGGAAACCAACCCTTTTGCTCAGGATTTTTCAGCTGAGTAAATGATGGCTTTTTGCAGTTGTGAATTCGAGATAAAAATAGCATTAATTGTCACTCTGAGCGCCTTGGTAGTTGTATAAAACACCCAAGTTGAACGCGAAGAGTCTCAAACTTTGAATTATATCCCGTGGTAACATTTAGATTCCAGACTGCGCGGGAATGACCTTTGGTGGAGCTTTTATCGAATTGATGACATCTACCCCTTAAGAACCCAACACCTCGTCATCCCCGTACAGACGTTGATCTAATTGCGGATATGAAATCGGGAATCCTAAATCGAGCTCATTTATAAAATTAATGCTCGTGATTGTGGGCGTGAGCTACTTCATGCTTATGGGAATCACAGGGCTCAAATTCAAACTCCAGCGTGCTGTGGTTGATATCAAATTCATCATGCAGCACTTTTTTGATAGAAGCTTTGATGCTTTCCATGTGTGATACATCTTCTTTCTCTATCACCACATGGCTTTCCAGCAGCGTGCTTTGTTCATCCAGACGCCATACGTGCAGGTGATGCACTCCACATACTTTATCCACTTTTTGCATGGATTCGGTAAGCTCTGAAATATTGATGTTGCCCGGTTTGGCTTCCATCAGAATTTCGATGGTTTCCCGAAGCATATGATAGCAATGCCATAAAATATACGCCCCGATAATGATCGTCAAAATGGTATCCACAATGTACCATTGATATTGAATGATGAGCCAACCACCGACGATCACCCCAACCGAAGAGAAAGCATCTGACAGAATATGAATGAAAGCTGCCCGCATATTCAGGTCGTCCTTAGAGTTTTTCCAGAGTAAAGCTGCGGTAATAAGGTTGGCCGCCAATCCGATCATAGCCACCCAAAACATCGTAAACCCATCAATAGGCTGGGGATCTATAAAGCGCTCAACCCCTTCTTTGATAAGAAATAAGGCAACGATCACCAGCGTGATCAAATTCACAAAAGCGCCAATGATCTCAGCCCGTTTGTAGCCAAAGGTCTTGGATGAGGTAGCTCCTTTTTTAGCGATCTTTTTGGTCACCAAAGTTGTAACCAGCGACATGGAGTCGTTGAAATTGTGAACGGCATCCGATAGCAGCGAAAGGCTATTGGCTATAATTCCACCGATCACCTGAGCCAGGGTAATTCCAAGATTTAAAAATATAGAAACCCACAACTTCCAGATGGAAGAATCATCGACGTCGGGATGATGATGGTGATGGTGTCCGTGACTCATATAATATCAGTTAGAAAGATTGACGTGTTCAAAATAACACACTTTTACCTGTTCAACCGAATCAAAATCGGTATTTATTGCTTTATATACATGTCAGATTATGACCAAAACTTGCAAAATTAAAACCAATTCGGGAATCTCCTGATTTCTATTATTTTCTATTCCAACTTAAATAAATGAAGTCTATGAATAACGAAGTCGGAAGATCTGCTTCAGGGCAACCATCCATAGAAATTTTTGACATCACCATCATGGAACCGATGGTGACTTTTACTGATCTCTGGATCACCGCGGTTTGTCTGTATGCGCTCGTAAAACTCATCAAGCTGAATAAAAAGGGGAAAGTTCATCAATATATCCGTTGGTATTTTGGGATCATGGCGCTGGCCACTTTTTTGGGCGGTGTCTTGGGGCATGCCTTTCAGTATGCCGTAGGGCTTGAATGGAAACTCCCCGGCTGGCTCATCAGTATGCTCGCGGTGATGGCAATCGAACGGGCCTCCATCATGCACGCCCAACCGGTCATTAACAGCAAATTCGGCAAGTTTCTGGAAGTCGCCAATGTGGTTGAGCTACTCACTTTTGCGGTCATCACTTTTACCACCTTAAACTTCTTTTTTATACAGGTTCACTCGGCCTATGGACTTGGACTGATCGTACTTCCTCTCCACTTTCTTGTTTATTGGCGAACCCGTAATGAAGGCAGTCGCATCTTTTTCCTGACCGTGATCTTTGCCATACTGGCCGCTTTCTTTTATACCAGTGAAATTGGTTTACATACCTGGTTCAACCACCTCGATCTTGCTCACACGGTTATGGCCATCAGCATGTACTTCTTTTATCGCGGAGCCCTCAAGCTGGAGGTAATGAAACCGGAAGACATCAAAGAAGAAAAAGGAAGTTTTGGAGATGCCGTTCGGGATGCATTTGGTGCGTTGAAGAAAAAAGCACAAAGGAGTCCCGCCGATTCCTGAAACAATTTCAAAATAATGGGCAGGACCCCACTTTCCGTCTCAGATACACTTATGAATGATCATTGGATTTATTCCCGATTATCGTGTTAATTCTGATAATCATTTAAAAATCCTTTTGTATGAAAAACTTCCTTCTTCTGATCCTGTCGCCCATTCTGCTCATATCCTGCTCGGCTCCACAAGCCCAAACAGCCTTCACTAATGTGAATTTGCTACCCATGGACAGTGATCAGGTGCTGGCCAACCAAACGGTGATCATAGAAAACGAAAGGATCATTCAGGTAGGAAATTCCGAGGAAATTGAACTCCCCTCCGGAGCCACCATCATTGACGGATCCGACAAGTACCTGATGCCCGGTCTGGCTGAAATGCACGGCCACGTCCCGCCAACGAACCCCGACCCAAGCGCCCCCGGTTACTTTGATAAGGAATACGTGGAAAGCACTTTGTTCTTATATGTATCGAACGGAATTACGACGGTTCGGGGAATGCTCGGATATGAGGATCAGCTTTCCCTGAAAGACAGTGTGAATTCGGGGGCTTACATTGGTCCGAACCTTTATCTGGCCGGACCAAGTTTCAATGGCAACACCATTTCCTCTCCCAAAGAAGCGAAAGACCGGGTCATTCAACAATATGAAGAGGGTTGGGACCTGCTTAAAATTCACCCCGGATTAACCAAAGAACAATACGATGCGATGGCAGAAGCGGCGAATGAAGTGGACATCACCTTTGGAGGACATGTGCCGGAAGATGTGGGTGTGATCCATGCCATTGAATCGGGACAGATCACTATTGATCATGTGGATGGATATGTACGCTATCTAAGTCAGTTTGATGCGGATGAAATGACTCTGAAACTGGATGAAGTAATACAACTTACCAAAGAAAATAACGTATGGATCGTCCCGACGATGGCACTTTGGGAAACCATCATTGGCGCGGCCGATTACGAAGCCATGAAGGCATACGATGAGCTGAAATACATTCCTGAGGCTGTAAAGCAGAATTACTTTACTTTCGCTGAAACTCCCCAAACAGGATATGCCATTGGAGACCCACAAGAACAAGCAAAACTCCGAACCCGAATACTTGCTGAAATGAACCGGGCCGGAGTCAAGATCCTGATGGGAACCGATGCTCCTCAGCTGTTCAGCGTACCGGGATTTTCCATACATCGCGAGCTTCCCTATATGAAAGCGGCCGGCATGACGAACTTTGAGATCCTGAAGAGCGGCACACAAAACGTAGGCGAATATTTTTCAGAATGGGATGTATTCGGAACCATTGCTGAAGGCCAGCGCGCAGATCTTATATTGATGAACGAGAATCCTTTAGAAGACCTGTCAGCTATCCAAAATCATTCTGGTGTGATGGTACGGGGCAACTGGTATTCCCGCGAAATGATCGATGAAAAGCTGACTGAGATCGAGGCTTACTACAGTAAATAGATTGTAGCGACTCTCCAAAGTCGCGAGTAGATTGAGCCCCAAGTCTCAATTGATCAGTTATTCAGCAGGTCATTGATCTTATTTTCAATCTGTTCAGTAACCCCGCTTTTAATGGCTTCCTTCATAGCTTTTTGCAACAGAGGCTCAAGTACCTGCCGCACGCTTTGTTTTACGGTGTTGTTGCCATCCCTGCCGATATCCGTTAATGTAAACTGAGATAGGCTTACTTCCGTGGTTCTTTCTTTTTCTAAATCAGTGATAACTTCCACACGGCCATCTTCAATAAGCAGATAATCGATGATCAATGTGGTTTCAGAGCTTCCCTTTGAAGACAGATCCATATTATCATTCAGTGTTTTCAGGTTCGCACCAAATCCCTTTTGTTCAAAAGAGAGCTTGGGGCTTTTCACAATAACTTCATTGATAATGATCTGATCTGAAAAGAGCGACCATATATCCAGTTTTAATGATGCTTCCTGAATATACAAAGCCGGTTCATCACCAAATCCATCGGGGTTTTGAACGGTAAATCCTGTGATGCTTCCATTTCCACTGAATAACGAAATACTGACCGCATCTACTTTAACCACGGTTTGCATTAGCTCTGAGCCACTTTCTTCGATCCCTGATTTTACCATCCCATCTATGGAAAGAGTGAACAAGACAAAGCCGCCAATAAGCAATGCCAGAATTATACCCGTTATTTTGAGTCCTTTGTTTTTCATGATCTGGTTTTGTTTCGATTTATATAGTTGAAGCATGATACTGCTTCTTTGTTCCGTTATATACTTTTTACGAAGATGCACTTTCCCGGGACTTCTTTTTTTATAAATTGCGAGCCATCAATTTTAACTAACTACTATTCTTATGCTACAACCGATACGCAGCTTGGCGCTCGCATTGGTTTGTGTGTTTTTGTTTGGGGTGAATGGGTTGTCGCAATCTACACCGCAAGCTTTTAAAGGCGCACAGATCATCCCTATCTCCGGCGAGCCTATAAACAACGGAGTTCTTATTGTTGAAAACGGAAAGATCACAGCCATCGGGGATGAAAATACCCGAATTCCACGTAATGCTGATGTTCACGATGTTTCCGGCAAAGTTATTATGCCCGGACTGGTGGATACCCACTCTCACATTGGTGAAGGTGATGGCGGGGATCGTTCCTCAGCTATGCATCCCGATGTGCGCATTATGGATGCCATCGACCCGCGCAGCGATACTTTTTACAAAGCCCGAGCCGGTGGCATAACATCTGTAAATGTGATGCCAGGTTCCGGTCACTTAATGAGCGGACAAACGGTGTATCTCAAACTTCGCGAAGCCAACACTACCGAAGACATGCTCCTGTACCTGGACGACGACAAAACCATTTATGGCGGATTGAAGATGGCCAACGGAACCAACCCAATTGGTGGAGGCGGATTCCCCGGAACCCGTGCTAAATCAGCAGCTATGGTTCGCGATCTTTTTGTGAAAGCCCAGGAATATCAAGCCAAGATTGAAGCCGCAGATGGCGATGAAAGCAAGATGCCTTCCCGCGATATCGGAATGGAAACCCTGGTGGAAGTACTGGAAGGAAAACGTACCGTTCATAACCACACGCATCGTCATGATGATATTTTAACCGCTATCCGTCTTTCTGAAGAATTTGGGTACAAGCTCGTTCTTCAGCATGTAAGTGAGGCCTGGAAAGTAGCCGATGAAATCGCTGAAGCCGGCGTGCCTGCCTCCATTATCACATTGGATTCTCCCGGCGGTAAGCTTGAAGTCATGGATTTCAGCAACAAAAACGGAGCTGTTTTAGAAGAGGCCGGAGTACTAACCGGGCTCCACACTGATGATGGCATCACCGATTCCCGATTATTTCTGCGCTCTGCAGCCCTTGCCGTTCGGGAAGGCATGAGTCGGGAAGCGGCTCTCGAATCCGTCACCTTAGCCAATGCCATTATGATGGATATTGACGACCGAACCGGAACCCTCGAAAAAGGTAAAGACGCTGATCTCATCATCCTTTCAGGCGACCCCTTCAGCGTGTACACGCATGTGGAACAAACCTGGATAGAAGGACAGAAAGTGTTTGACCGCGCCAATGAAGATCATAAGAAGTATGCAACCGGTGGCTACGAAGTATATCGCGGACAGGTTCACACGCACCACGAACACGGAATGGAGAACTAAGATGAAACTATTCAAACAACTATTGCTGATACCTGCACTTCTACTTCTTTTTGGAAATGCCGAGGCACAAATTGCTGTAAAAGGTGAAACCATTTATACCATGGCCGGTGATCCGATCACCGATGGTGTGGTACTCATCAAAGATGGAAAAATTGAACGGGTGGGAGCAGCTTCCAGCGTAAATATACCATCCAATTATGAAGTTCATGAGGCCAAGGTAGTCACTCCAGGCCTTATCGATGCTCATTCCGTGGTTGGATTGGCCGGATACCTGAATCAGGATCACGACCAGGACCAGCTGGAAACCTCCAGTGCCATTCAACCCGAACTCAGAGCCATTGATGCGTATAACGCCCGCGAAAAGCTGGTGCATTACTTACGGGATAATGGCATCACAACGGTTCATACAGGTCACGGCCCCGGAGCCCTCATCAGCGGTCAAACCATGATCGTGAAGACGGCCGGCGAAACCGTGGATGAATCCGTAGTGGTTCCAGCTAAAATGCTGGCGTTCACTTTGGGAAGCAACCTCAGCCGCGCCATAAGCAAGCCCGGCACTCGTTCAAAAGGCATCGCAATGCTTCGGCAGGAACTGATCAAAGCACAGGATTATCTTGAAAAGCGAAATAGCGAAGAAGACTATTCCAAAGATCTTGGGATGGAAGCTCTTGCTGATCTTTTGGAAGGAAAACTAACGGCCCTGGTCACGGTTCACAAAGCCAACGACATCATGACGGCCCTTCGGCTTCAGGAAGAATTTGGCTTCCCGATGGTTCTTGATGGTGTTGCTGAATCATATTTGGTTATGGATGAGATCAAAGAATCCGGATTTCCGGTCATTGTTCACCCAACCATGATCCGCACCGGTGGCGATGCCAAAAATGCCTCCATGGAAACAGCCGGTAAATTATATGAAGCCGGCATTCCGGTAGCATTCCAAAGTGGTTTTGAAGGATACGTTCCCAAGACCCGCGTTGTACTTTTTGAAGCCGGTGTTGCTGCAGCCAATGGACTGGGTAAAGAAAATGCCCTCAAGATGTTGACCATTGATGCAGCCAGGCTACTAAATATCCACGATCGTGTAGGATCTCTGGAAGCTGGAAAAGACGCCGATATCGCTATGTTCGATGGTGATCCGCTGGAATATGTCACCAACATCACCGGAGTGATCATTAACGGTGAGAAAGTGAAGTAGAAAGTCAAAATCCCACTTAAATAGAACTCGCTCCGATGCTCTGCGTCGGAGTGAACCCGGGAAATTCACCTCAGTAAAAAAGCCATCCTGAAATTAATCGGGATGGCTTTTATGTTTCTGAAAGTATCGAACCAATTCCTTTTGGTGAGACCCTTACAATTCAATCAATACCCAAGACATTGACACTATAATCCACAAACAGTAGATTGATAAAAGAATTTTCAAAAAGTAAAATCTCATGAATGACAGAGTCAAAGAAGATCTGGTTGAATGGATCTCAAAACCCAGAAATGAAGATCTGCTTGAATCATTAAAATTAATGAAAGAAGCGGAAGGCTCTGAGGATTGGTTTGATGACCTAACGGAAAAGGATAAAGAATCCATCAAGAGAGGGCTCCAAGATCTTGACGAAGAACGCGTGTTGAGCAGCAAAGAATTCTGGAAAAAGCATGGCTGAGAAGCTACCTGTAATTTGGTCAAGGGAATCTTCTGCAAAAGTTGAAGAAATAAAAGCTTACCTATTGGAAGAATGGAGTAAAAAAGAAGTTGAAAGTTTTCTCAAAGAATTGAAGTCTTTTGAAGACCGAATCGAGCTGTTCCCGAAATTGTATCCTGCTTCTCAAAAACGCTCCAATATGAGGAAAGCTGTTATCACAAAACAACAGTCTGTGATCTATCAAGTTTTGGAATCAACTATTCAGATTGTCACTATCCTTGATAACAGACAGGATAATTGATCTTTATTTTAACAAAAAAGCCATCCTGAAATTAATCGGGATGGCTTTTTCTAATTTCATCAGAAAAGAGTATTGATCACCCTTTTTCCTTGATCAACGCCACAGCTTTATCCATGGTGAAATCTTCGGGCGCTTCTCCGTCGGGCAAACTGATATTCTTTTTGCCGTGCTTGATGTACGGCCCATAACGACCAGTCATCACACGTACTTGCTTGTCTGATTCCGGATGCTTCCCAAGATCTTTGATCTCGTTACTTCCCCGGGTCGACTTTTTCTTTTGAGCCAGCAATTCAACGGCTCGGTCCAGTTCAATATCCAGCACACTGTCTGATTTTGGGATGGACTTGAATTTACCATCATGCACCACATACGGGCCATAGCGGCCAACACCGGCTTTTACCACTTTGTCATCATCGGGATGTTCTCCCAATTTACGAGGCAGCTCAAGCAGCTGAAGTGCTAAGTCAAAATCCACATCTTTAGGTTCCATGCCCTTCAACAACGAAACACGCTTTGGTTTTTTGTTGTCTTCAGTCACTTCTCCGCGCTGCACATAAGGTCCATATCTTCCGGAAAGCAAGAAGATCGGTTCGCCGGAATCCGGATCATGTCCAATAGGCTTATCCTGTTCTTCCGAGATCTTGATCAATTCCTCCAGCTTCTCAGAAGACACATCACTTGGATCCATATCGTTAGGGAGTGAAGTTGTGATCTCTTCCCCATTTTTGGTCATTCGGGCATACGGACCAAATCGCCCAACGGCTACTTTGATCCCTTCCAATCCTTCAAGCGGAAGATCCAGCAGCTTTGCTTCCTGCGGATCGATCTTGTCTTCCTGTGTATCTACTTTGGCTTTCAGTCCGTTTTCCCCGTTGTAGTAATCCTCGAGATATTTAACGGGATCCTGCGTTCCTTCGGCTACCGCATCCAGCTTATCCTCCAGGTCGGAAGTAAACTGACTGTCTACCAGATCAGGAAAATGTTTTTCCAGTAAAGACGAAACGGCAAAAGCCGTAAAGCTTGGTATCAGTGTCTTCCCTTCCCCCTTCGCATATCCACGATCCTGAATCGTACTGATAATGGATGCATATGTACTTGGCCGGCCAACACCTCGTTTTTCCAATTCCTTCACCAGTGTTGCTTCCGTAAACCGTGCAGGAGGCTTGGTTTCGTGGCTGACAAAATTCAGATCATCCAGCCCTGTCTCATCGCCTTCTTTCATAGCCGGCAAGAAGTTTTCCTGATTCTCGAGTGCTGCTTCAGGATCATCGCTTCCTTCCACATAGGCTCGGAAATAACCGGGGAACAGAATTTTCTTGCCACCCGCTCTGAAATCAGCATCGGTTCCGTTATTGGTTGCGCGGATGGTCACATTTGTGAATTCCAGTTCCGCTTCCGCCATCTGTGTAGCAATAGTTCGCTTCCAGATCAGGTCGTACAGTTGAAATTCCCGACCGCTTAACCCGGCTTTTTCAGGCTTCACAAAACGCGAGCCGGCAGGACGAATAGCTTCGTGTGCCTCCTGAGCTCCTTTGCCTTTCTTGCTGTAGTTGCGAACACGTTCAAATAAATATTCATCTCCGTACTCTTCCGTTACTGCATCGCGGGCGGCACCAATGGCCTGACCGGAAAGCCGGGTAGAGTCGGTACGCATGTAGGTGATAAACCCTTTTTCATACAATTTCTGAGCAACGCTCATCGTGTCGCGGGCAGAGAATCCAAACTTACGGTTGGCTTCCTGCTGTATAGTTGACGTGATAAACGGAGGAGCCGGATTCCGCTTTTGTGTTTTCACATCCACGTTGATGACCGACCATTTCGCTTCCTTCAGGTCATCTACCAGCGTACTTGCTTTGTCCTCATCAAGCAGAACTACCGATTTTGGCTTCTTCAGCTTACCGGTGTTTTCATCAAAATCTTTACCGGAAGCCAATCGCTTTTCATCCAGATGTGTGAGGTCAGCGTCAAATTTATAATCATCACCCTGTTTGTGAAGCTGCGCCTTCAGATCATAATAGGTCGCACTTTTAAATTTCATCCGCTCACGCTCGCGCTCTACCAAAAACTCAACCGCAACCGACTGTACACGTCCCGCCGAAAGACCCGGAGAGATCTTCTTCCATAATAAAGGAGAAACCGTATAGCCAGCCAGCCGATCCAGGATCCGTCGTGTTTCCTGTGCGTGAACCAGGTTCATGTCAATATCGCGCGTATTTTCGAGCGCATTCAAAACCGCCTCTTTCGTGATCTCCCTAAAAGCCATTCTCTTTACCGGCACTTTCGGTTTCAGGATCTCCTTAAGATGCCATGAAATAGCCTCACCCTCGCGATCCTCATCCGTAGCCAGAATCAGCTCATCAGCATCTTTCAGCAACTTTTTGAGCTTGGTAACGACTTTCTTTTTGGATGACGGGATCACATAAAGCGGATCAAATCCTTTCTCTACATTAATGCCCAGGTTCGACCAGCTTTCCTTTTTGTACTTGGCCGGAATTTCTTTGGCCGAGGAAGGAAGGTCACGAATATGACCCATAGAAGAATCCACTGTATACCCTTTGGGCAGGTACTTCTTAATGGTTTTAGTTTTTGTGGGGGACTCTACAATGACGAGACTTTTCATGTAAGACAGATATATTAATTCAATTGTTCGACCAGCTCTTTCAACTCTCCAGCGTGGTCTTTGGTATTCACTTTTTCGATAGTCCCCAAAATAGTACCATCTGTATCAATAACAAAGGCCGAACGGGATGGGGCTTCATATTCGTTACCAAACATCTTCTTCTGAACCACAGAATCAGTGGCTTCGGCAAACTTATAATCCGGATCAGAAACCAGCGTAAAATCGATGCCCTGCTTTTCAGCATACCGCTTGTGTGAGCCGCAGGTATCTTTACTGATCGCTACCAAATTGTATCCCTTTTTGGTGAACCATGCTGATTCGTCTGCCAGGTCTTTGGTTTGGCGGTCGCAGCCGCTGGTGTTATTCTTCATATATACCGATACAATGGTTGGCTTATCCAACAGATCCTTAAAGTTGATTTCCTTTTCTTCTCCATTTTGAACGGCTTTAACAGTAAAGTCAAAATCAGCTTTTGCTCCGGTTTCGATCATGATGCTACGTTTTTTTTAGATTGTGAATTAGTCTTGGGTTGATTTAACTGAAAGTAAGAAGGGATTCGTTCGGTTTCATCGGTTTTGTAATCTGATTTGTTGATAAGCGGGATTTGTTTGGTTGATGATAGAACGTTAGCTACAGTGAAATGGAACACGGATAACACAGATGCTGCGGATGAGCTCGGACTGATCTTTTCAGTCTTGAGCGAAGCGGTGACTGAAAAGTAATAGCAAAACAAGTCTTCAGACTTGAGTAATTCACAAAACCATACTATCGACTCTGGAGAGTCGATTTACGTTCGCCACAGTAAAAATTTTGCAACGGCCGCCACAACAAGCGAATGATGAACCGCC
>NZQV01000003.1 GCA_002696035.1 Balneola sp.
TCATGGGATGGCCGTGACCGGGATTATGATCGCCTGGGTAACGGTACTTATATTTATGTGCTTCGGGTTACAACAGATACCCCGAAAGGAAGACAAACATCAGAAACAATCGAAAAGCTCGTAATTATTCGATAACATCAATATTTAACTTTGAATATCTTATATTCAAATATCAAAAATTAAGTTTTTATGAAAAGGACAGTAGCCATACTAGCAGCGGGTTTATTCCTTGCATTTCCCGCCTTAACAAATGCACAGGTTGCCATTACAGCCGTACCCTTTCTACAGATCGAGCCGGACTCGCGTGGTGCCGGAATGGGTAATACCGGAGTAGCCCTAGCAGACAATGCATCTGCCCTATTCTGGAATCCATCGGGACTCGCGTTCCAAAAGAACAACAACCAGGCAAGTATTACCCACTCTAACTGGCTGGCCAACTTCAACGTAAGCGATCTTTTCTACGATTATGTAGTAGGAACTTATTACGTTGAGGGAATCGGAACCATTGGCGCACACCTTACTTATTTGAATTTAGGTGAACAAGCCGTAACCGGAGAAGACAGCCCCGAGATCATTTCCAGGTTTAACAGTTACGAACTTGCTTTTGGTGGTTCGTACGGGTACCAGGTAAGTAAGAATCTTGCAGTAGGTACCAGTTTACGGCTTATCTATTCAAGTCTTGCCAGCGGAACTTCCATCAGTGCCCAAAAAGTAAATCCCGGAAGCAGCGTTGCCGTCGACCTTTCCTTTTTATACCGAACCGATCCCTTTGATATTGGCGGCCGAAACGCCCGATTCAGTTTTGGATCCAATCTTTCAAACCTGGGCCCCGGAATTCAGTATACCGATAACGCACAGAAAGATCCCCTCCCAACCGTACTGCGATTTGGATGGTCTTTCGATCTGGATCTGGATGATGCCGGGATCAACCGTATTACCATTGCCAATGATATTTCCAAGATCATGGCACGTACCACTCCTCAATACACCACTAATCCCGATGGCTCCATCGACACCTCTCGTGTAGCTGCCGGACCTATCGAAGCCCTCGCAAAATCCTGGAGTAGTTTCGAACGCTTTGACGGACAGAACACTATTGAAGTTGGATTGATGCAACAGTTTATGATCGGCGCCGGACTTGAATACTGGTATGCTGACCAATTTGCCCTGCGTGGCGGTTACTATTATGAAGATCCCAACAACGGTGACCGTGAATACATCACCTTTGGTGCCGGTATCCGATACAGCTTTATCGGGGTCGATTTCAGTTACATAAAAACACTGGAGTCTGATCACCCGCTGGCTAACACCCTAAGATTCAGTCTACTCATCGACTTTTAATCTATGCCCCATTTGAAGTTTATTGCGAAGAGCATGTTAGCAATTAGCATGCTCTTTCTTTTTTGGAATTCCACCATTGAAGCTCAGAATATCCCCATAAAGCGCTCTCATGCCATTGCTGAACTTCAACCCAGAAGCAGCGCTAACCTGAATGCTACCGGTACGCTCAACGTAGTCGCCATCATGGTAGAGTTTCAGCCAGACAGCAATCGCCTTACCTCCGGAACCGGAATTTTTGGCCCTGATGGAATGGATGGGCTTCCCTATATGAGCAGAGCCGAAGATATTCGGGTTGAACCGCTCCCCCACAATCGCGGATATTTTGAAGCTCATCTCGAATTTGCAAAAAACTATTACGAAAAAGCTTCAGACAACCAGCTGACCATCAATTACCAGGTTCTGCCTGATACCTATCGGCTTCCAAAAAGAATGGAAGAATACTCCCCCACCGGAGAAAATTTCACCAACGAAAAGATTGGACAGCTGGTACAAGATGCCTGGAATGAAGTAGCTAACGGACCCAATTTTGACGACACAGGTCTCGATCCCGAAAACACCGCCTTCATTATATTCCACGCCGGTGTGGGTCGCGATATCGAACTCACCGGAACCAACCTCGACATCACCCCTTTTGATATTCCTTCTCTCTATCTGACCAAAGGAAATCTTGGGAACCTGCTTGATCAGCCCAATTTTAATGGTTTTGAAGTGAATGACGGATCATTCCGGGTTACCAATTCTATGATCATCCCACGCACCGAGTCGCGGCGCGGCCTGGATATTCAGGAAGATGAATTTGTATTTCCACTTTCCATCAACGGACTTTTGATCGCCTCTATTGGCAGTCACCTGGGACTACCCGACTTGTTTAACACCGAAACCGGAGATCCCGCTATTGGTCGTTTTGGACTCATGGACGGCGCCGGATTCTTTGCTTACAATGGATTACTGCCACCCGAGCCTTCCGCATGGGAGAAAATTTATTTGGGCTGGGAAACTCCCTTCGAAATTTCAGAAAACCGATCTACACCCATTGAACTTTCTGCCAGCTCTTTGGATGAGCCGAATAGCATTGCCAAATATAACCTGTCCAGCTCAGAATACTTTTTGATCGAGAACCGTCACCGAGATCCGGATGGAAACGGTATTACCATCACTATTCGCGAACCCAATGGAAATGAAGTTCAACAAACATTTACTAATGAAGACGAGGCTTTTGTCTTTCAGGAAGCAGGTTTCGATTCGCTGTTACAAGCCGGGACTTTTGTAAATGCCACCAATTTTGATTTCAGCCTGCCCGGCGGTCTGGATGTAGGTGAAGATGAAGACGACCCTTCTGACGATCGTAATCTTAATGGTGGTATTTTGATCTGGCATATTGATGAAGCCGTTATTGATGCTCAGCTTCAAGCAGGCCGTGTAAATGCAGACCCACAGCGCCGGGGCGTAGACCTTGAAGAAGCCGATGGCGCTCAGGACATTGGCAAAGCATTGACCGGAGCACTTGATAACAGTGCCGCTTTTGGAACCGCCTTTGACTTTTGGTGGGATGGTAATGATTACCGGGTGATCCTGGAAACCGGACGGGAAGTGAGTTTCTATGATAATCGCTTTGGCCCAAATACCCGGCCCAATAATGATAGTAACACTGGAGCTAAGTCATTCTTTGAGCTGTATGATTTTTCCGAAAATTTGCCTGCAGCAACATTCAGCATTCGGGCGGTTGAAACGGAAGGGATTTTATTTGAACCTCTCTTCTCAACCAATGAAACCCGGAATACAACTTATTTTACCTGGGAACACGATTACTATGATTACTACCCGCTTTCCCTGGGAATTCATGAAGCTGATACCGATACATTTTTAGTGGCACCTACTAAAGATTTCACCTATGCTTTTGATCATTTGGATCCGGTTGAACCCAATTACCATTTAGGCTCTTCCCGTCAGCAACCCATATTTGGAGATCTACTGATCATTTCTAATAATCCCCGCAATTATTCTGAGATCACCACCAATGGGTACGACCTCGACCTGGCCACCCAGGATAAGAGTGTATGGAACACGCAAACATCGGCAAACCAGGGTTTCATAAGTTCACAGGATGGAGAAACTGTGGATCTAGATTTCACAGATATCTCTATCAATGTAGATGACGGCTCAGTTATTCAAAACACTTCGGGATATGAATTCCGCTCTGAAGTTGTAAACGGCAAATTCGTTGGTATCAATGGAAGTACGGTTATTTTTGTTGGGGAAGACATTCCAGATCATACTTCCAATGCTGAAAACAGATTATTTGCAGGTACCATAAAAAGCAATCAGGGTAATTTCTATTACTTGTTTGAAGACGGTGCTTTTTCAATAGTAGATCCAAATAAGGAGCACCCCATCACTCCAATTTTTGAAGAAGAAAAAGCCGAATGGCCCGCAATATTGGATGAAGGTCAAATTTTGCGCATCAATAAAACTGAGAGTTCAATTGAAGGATACAATTTTAATGGCGCCACATTGCATAATACCCCCATCTTTGCTCCTGATAGCATTCAGTTTATTGGGACTCCCCTAATTGCAGATATCACCGGCGATAATATTCAGGATATATTGGTAGTGGGGCAGGATAAATATTCCGTTAACATATTCGCTTACGAGTTAACGGGTGAGCCCATTCAAGGTTTCCCGCTTTATGTAGGGGCTTCATGGGATGCCAAAACACAACCCATTCATCCCGTTATTTACGAAAATAAATTATATGCCGTTAGTCACCGGGGAGATCTGAAAGCCTGGGAATTCAAGAATTTCACCAGCTCCCAATGGCCCGCTCGTTATGGTAAGAACCCTTATAACAAAGTTTCCGGTTCTGTGAATATTTCCGGACCTGCTGAAACGAATTTTTCAGTATTGAATCCTGAGGAAACCTACAACTGGCCCAATCCGGCATCGGATCATACGAAAATACGATTTGAACTTTCCGAACCCGGTGGAACGGTAGAGATCACAGTCATCAGTATGACCGGCAGAAAGATCTTTGAGGAAACCATTACCTCAAACGGAGGGTCGCCACAGGAGCTCACCCTAAATACACAAAACTGGGCAAGTGGCGGATATGTAGCCCGTGTAAAAGCCACGGTTGAAGGAAAATCAGAAACCAAACTCATTAAAATTGGAGTGTTGAAATAATGAGAACCCTGAGAACATCCATCATACTGTTTGGTTTGCTGTTTTTTGCATGGGGAAACTCTTTTGCTCAGACCGACGTCTCTTTTTACGACTATCCTCAGAATCACCTTGACTGGTTCACCATTGAAAGCGAGCATTTTCTGGTTCATTTTCAGGAAGGCAACAGTCGTTCCGGACAAGTGATATCCCGGATTGCAGAGGAAGTGTATGACCCTATCACCTCTTTGTATCAATATGCACCTGATGAGAAAGTCAGCATCGTCATCAAAGATCGTGAAGATTATTCCAATGGTGCGGCTTACTTCTTCGACAACAAAATTGATATCTGGCTGCCTGCCCTTAATACGCCACTTCGGGGAACCCATAACTGGCTCCGAAATGTGATAGCCCACGAATTTCTTCACATCGTTCAAATTCAAAAAGGAATGAAGCGCAGCCGTAAGATCCCGGCTTTCTATTTACAATGGCTTGCCTACGAGGATGTACGCCGCCCCGATGTGCTGTACGGCTTCCCAAATGGGATCGTCACCGCTCCTTTTGCCACCGTCAATATTCCCGCATGGCTTGCTGAGGGAACCGCTCAATATCAAACCTCGGGACTTTTGTACGAAACGTGGGATAGTCATCGGGACATGATCTTGCGCACCCGTATTCTCAATGACACTTATTTCAGCCTCGATGAAATGGGTACCTTTACTTCCAAAACAAGCCTGGAACGCGAAACGGTTTATAATCAGGGCTATGCGTTTGTGATCTACCTGGCGGATCGTTTTGGGGAAGATGTGCTCCGTGAAATTACTGTGGAGCTGGGCGAACGAGGAGTATATCGTGTAGCACAGGCTATCGAAAATGCGACCGGCATCTCAGGTTACGAGGTATTTGATGAATGGATAGCCGACCGAAAGAGTTTTTATGAAAACGCCATAGCAGATATCAATCCAACCGAGGCAGATACCGTTGAGCCTCTTGGGTTTTTCAACTTTCACCCCCAACTTTCCCCCGATGGCGAGAAGCTGGCTTACATATCCAATAAGTTTGTAGATTTTGGCCTTCTCTCCCTTTATCTGAAGGACGTAAATGGTGAAGAAAAAGAAATTGCAGTGATCAATAACGCCGATTTCAGAGAGTCTGATGGCCACGTAGCTTCCATGGAGCCGATCGTCAGTTTTCTGGAAACTTCTTTTTCCTTTTCTCCCGATGGCGAGAAAATTGCCTATGCCATCAACAAAAAAAATAAATACGGTGAACACTATCGCGACATCTTTCTATACGACCTTAAAAAGGAAGAAAGCAACAGGCTGACCAACAGCGCCCGTATAGAATATCCCGCATGGAATAACGCGGGTGACAAAATCGCAGCCGTTCAGTTCTCAGGAGGAACCCAAAACCTGGTGCTCCTTTACCCCGAACATAAAGATTCTGTTACCACACTCACCACTTTCGAAAGTGGAGAAACGATTTACACGCCTACCTGGAGTCCTGACGATTCCAGGATCTATTTTGCCACAGCAGATCTTTCCAACCGAAATATTCATGTGTATGATGTAGAGTCTGGCCGAATTTCTGAAGTATTAGACGATCCTTACCAAGATTACCGGGATCCGTTTTTAGGTAGAAATGGAAAATATTTGTATTACGCTTCCAATCCTGAAGGCATCTTCAACATCTTCAGAATGGACCTTGAGACCCGCGAAACCGATAAACTTACCAGCGTGATCGGTGGAGCGTTCATGCCGTTTATTTCCGAAGACGGAGAACTTTACTACTCTGAGTTTAAAGTGGATGGCTACAAGATCATGAAAGCAGAGGTAGAGCCACTTCTGAACAATACCGAAAAAGGGTTGTATGAACCGGAGTTTTCGGATGAGGAGCCACAGCTTGTTGATAATTACGAATACATCGAAAAGCTTAACAATTTCGACGATACCGACCTTCGCCCCTTTTCGGAAGGAGCCCGGGCTGTCGCCGATACCGGTAATTACGCTTACAGTATGTCCACCATTGATGACAACTCGGAGCGACTTTACCGCAAATATGAAGACACCTATTCAGGATTCAGCTTTTTCCCGGTTCTTCGTTTTGACAACTACACCAAGCCCAACGGCAATAATGGTGCGCTTATCAAAAATGGAAAATTTGGAAAGTTTGGTGAGAATTTACTTCGCGATATGAAACCAGGAGTCTATCTTTCATCCCGGGATGTGATCGACAAACTCAGCTTTTTTGGCGGGTTAATGGTTGGTGTGGCCTCTCAGCCCGCAAGCAGTATCGGCGGCTTTTTCCGGCCCGACCGCATTCTTGGCTTAGACCGTGATGCCTTCCTTATAGTGGAACACCGCGGCTTGCCTTTTATTGAACGAAGCTGGTCGCCAACCGTAGCACTGGAAGTCTATAACTTGCGCCGAAATGTATCTGATGGACTTTCCATCGAAGAATTCCCCTGTACCTCCTGCCTGCCAGATACCATCAGCACCGATATAGCGTATGATGTCTGGGAAGCCGGACTGTTTCTGCGCAGTAAATTAAGCCGATTCAGCCTGCTGGAACTTGGGGTGATGTACAGTCCCTATCGTGTTTCAACAGAGAATTTTTATTCCAGGGAACTGAAGCAGGACATTCCCGGGGAATCCTCACAATACTACAGAGGAACGACTTTATCTGCATCCTATACCTTCGATTATTACATGTATTCCAATGATGCCGATATTGCTCCGCTTGGATTGAAGGGCTACGCACGATACGAGTATCAGCCTTCGAGTTTGCTGGAGGAATATGAGATCAAAGAGGGCACCCTGTCTCCCATCTTCAAGGAATCCAGGAATCATTCAGCAGAAATTCATTTACGCTATGGGTTCAAAACCTTCAAAAATCAGTCCTTTCAGGCGCGCGTACGCGGATTTCATTATTTCAATGATCCCGATGATTCTTTCTTCTCTGATTATGTAGGCGGATTCCTGGGCATGCGGAGTTATCCGTTTTTTGCATTGGGAGGAAGTACTACAGGATTTACCAGCCTCTCTTGGTTTGCACCCATTTACCGAAATATTGGAACACAAGTTGGCCCTTATACCCTGGACAAACTTTTTGCACGCTTCTTTTTTGAAACAGGAAATGGCTGGCGCAGTCCATACGACACCGGTAATAATCTTAAAACCGGAGTTGGTGCAGAAATTCGCCTGGCCCTGAATGGATTCTATTTATTTCCGCTCAAGTTTTTTGTAAGTACTTCATACGGGTTCAATGAGTTTACTCTTACCCTGCCCGATGATTTCATCACCAACTCACAAACCAATCAGGTTACATACGGCCGGGAACTGCTCTTTCATTTTGGCCTGACCTTCGATTTTGAACTGCTATGAAAAAGCTGATCTTCATCATACTTCTTTGTTTCTGCTTTGCCGGACAAACACTTGCTCAGCAAACGTTTCATTTTAGTAGTGGAATCTTTAAGAAACCGGATGTAGCAGAGACACAGAGATCCAAGCAGGTCACTATTTCTGATTTTTCGTATCAGCCAAATGGCAATTCAAGTGTCTGGGAGATGCCCAGGACTAACCCGGGAGTTGCATTTGCTGCATCTGCTATTGTGCCGGGTGCAGGTCAGGCTTTCAACAAAAAATGGGTGCGTGCCGGTATTTACTTTGCTATTGAGGCCGCCGGGCTCATCTATCACTTCGATAAGAATTCACTGGCCCGCCGGCAGGAAGAGGCCTACGAACAATTCACCCACGAAAACTGGAGTGTGGTTGCTTATGCCCAATGGCTGGTGCAGTATTCCGATGCCAACAATCTAAGCCAAAGTCAGCTTAACAATCTTCGTTCTATGGTGTTCTCAAACGGCAGGCCTATTGCCCCAAATTGGGGAAATACACCCAATGACTGGAGTGAAGTAAACATTCGTGTGTTACACGAGGTGGAGAAACAGACTCCTTTTATTTTAAATACCCCCGAAGGCTGCTGGGAAAATGATCCCCCAAATTGTAACAGAAGAAGCGAGTTTTCGCATGAATTACCTCAATACGGATCACAGCAGTACTATGAGCTGATCAGTAAATACTATCAGTTTCAACCGGGATGGAGAGATTGGTATACAGACATTACCACGGCTGAAAATCAATCTGCAGCGGCCTTGTATCAATATATGTGGAATGGGCAAGATCAGCCTTTTGCCTTGTTTTATCAGGGGCGGGATATGGCAGAAGAGTTCAACAATAATTATCGTAAAGCAGGGAACATCCTCAAGCTTTTACTGGTAAATCATGTAGTGTCGGCTTTTGATGCGCTTTTTACCGTTCAGCTAAAAAACAGCCGACTAGAGACTAACGCCAACATGCTAAGCATGGAACAATTTTCGTTAACCTGGCACTTTTAACCCGCCACTACAAACTGTATTTTATGGGTATGCTGAAATATATCTTTACCAACAAATATTTCTACATAGGTTCGTTGGCCATTATTCTATTTGGCGCAGCTTCTCTGTACATCGCTGATAAGCTGATAATGCCAGCCTATACAAATTACAATGAAGGCGTTACGGTTCCAGATGTCACCAGAATTTCTCTGGAGGAAGCCCAAGACCTACTCACCGATTATGGGTTACGTTTTGAAGTAACTGACCGACGCGCGAATTCTGCCTTCCCCGCTGATTATGTGATCGATCAGTCGCCGGGAGCATCCAATATCGTCAAGCCGAATCGCAAGATCTATCTTACGGTGAACACTGAAGTAAAACCTCAGGTTGTAGTTCCGGGTGTGGTTGATCTTTCCCTCCGAAATGCCGAAATACAACTTCAGAACTATGGACTTCAGGTGGGCAGTCGCAGTTATGAGTCTTCACGTTTTAAAACAATTATCCGACAGTCTATACCTGAAGGCACCACGGTGGAAAAAGGTGCCGTAGTAGACCTGGTGGTTGGAGACGGACTTGGCAGCCGTATGGTCACCATTCCCGAGATCATTGGGCTACAGCTGCCTGAAGCACAACTGAAGTTACGCGAAACCGGACTTCGTGTGGAAGCCGTACAGTTTCGTCCTACAAAAGATATGGTCCCAAACACTGTACTCGATTATAGTCCCAAGAAGGAAGAATTTCGTGAAGGTGAATCCATTACCCTGACCATTTCTGAGCGTTTTGAAGTTGAAGAGGAAAGTGAAGGCGGAGCTGTAATCATCGATTCTACCGGTAACGATTCGGGAATACCACCAGATTCACTGAACAATCAACCCAACCAACAAGACTAACACATGAATTTTCAACTCCCTTTAATTGCCCCATCCATTTTAGCTGCCGACTTTTCTGAGCTCGGCTCAAACATACAGGATGCAATTGAAGGAGGTGCTTCATGGATCCATTGTGATATCATGGACGGACACTTTGTGCCAAACATCAGTTTTGGCCCGAACATAGTAAAGGCGGCAAAGAAATCTGCACCTGAAGCCTTCATCGATGTTCACTTAATGATCGAGAACCCCGATCAGTTTGTAGAATCTTTTGTTCAGGCTGGTGCCGATCTTATTTCGGTACATTACGAAGCTACTCACCACCTGCACCGGAGCATTCAAAACATCAAAAAATATGGCTTGATGGCCGGGGTAGTAGTAAATCCGGCAACATCCCTCCATAATCTGGAACCGATATTAGAAGATGTAGACCTGGTACTCATCATGAGTGTAAATCCCGGGTTTGGAGGGCAGAGTTTTATTGAAAATAGCTACCAGCGGTTAACCGAATTAGCCAAGATGCGGGATGAAGGAGATCATGGCTTTCTCATTCAGGTTGATGGGGGCGTAAACCTAAAGAACGCCAAAAAAGTAGCAGACGCCGGAGCTGATATCCTTGTTGCCGGAAGCGGCGTATTTTCTGCCCAGGATATAGGCACCCGTTATCAGGAGCTTCAGGAGAAACTGGGAGAGTAATCAATATCATTCCTTAATGAAAACGAAGACCCAACCAGCTATTTGCTGTTTCGGTCCTTATCTGCCTACATCATTTCTTCTATCAAATTCTTATCTTTTAAAATCTTAATACTAATAAAATTTTACTCCCATAGAAGACCAGAATACACTTACCGAGCAAGTCATACAGCTTAAAGGCGTGGATCCCATTTCACTATTTGGGATGCACGACCGCAATATCAGCGCTTTAGATAAGGCTTTTCCTGAATCAAAATTCAACGCCCGGGGCGACCGCATTAAGATCACAGGTCCGCAAGAAGAAGTTGAGACGGCCCTGGAAGTCATAAAAGGCATGCTGGATATCCTGGACCGCAAGGATGCTGTTGAAGAAAACGACCTAAAAACGCTCATCGCCTTAAAGAGTGGTGAAAGCACAGCCCGACGGCCACAGATACGAGATCTGGGTGAACCCGGCGACACCATCATTCACACACACAACGGTGAAGCCATCTCCGCCAAAACTCCGGGACAAAAACGCATTGTCACGTCTTCCACTAAACAGGATATCGTATTCGCGATCGGTCCTGCCGGAACCGGGAAAACATATACCTCAGTAGCACTTGCCGTTCAGGCACTGAAGGATCGCAAAGTGCGAAAGATCATACTTGCACGTCCCGCAGTTGAAGCAGGCGAAAATCTTGGCTTTCTGCCCGGCGATCTCAAAGAAAAGATCGATCCTTACCTGCGACCGCTTTATGATGCGCTGGAAGATATGATTGACCGCGATCGACTTGAGCTCTATCTCGCCAAAAATGTGATCGAGATCGCTCCGCTGGCTTACATGCGTGGACGAACACTGAATAATGCATTTGTGATCTTAGATGAAGCTCAGAACGCTACCAACACTCAGATGAAGATGTTTCTGACACGAATCGGGTTCAACAGCCGTGCTATCATTACAGGAGATATTACCCAAACCGACCTCCCCCGCCGGCAACAATCGGGACTGATTTCCATCCAAAATATATTACAGGATGTGGAAGGTATTGACTTTGTGTATCTGGGTGAAGAAGATGTGGTGCGCCATAAACTGGTGCGTGATATCATTAATGCCTACGAAAAATTCGAGAATAAGAAGAAGAAATAGCTTTCAGCCGACAGCACTCAGCTTAACTCGTTCTTTTGAAAATCTGGTTATTTATTACTGGAAAATTTTCAAACCACATCATTGCTTAATAAATGAAAACCTACGCTGCTACACTTTATGAAGGTACTTTTTCTGTTGGTATGGATAAAAAATTTGTCCGTATTGACCGAGATGATCCCCCTGCCAAAGGAGCTCTGAAGTTATCCCTGAATCCATTCCTCATTCACACCGAAGAGCGAAATTATTTGTTTGATTGTGGAATTGGTGAATTTGGGGAAGATACGGGACCCGAGGTCATCAGAGAAAACTTACAAGAACATGGTCTGACCGAATTTGATATCACCGATATTTTTCTAAGCCATCTTCACTATGATCACATTGGGGGATTGGCCCATCGTGAAAACGGATATTGGGAACTTACATTTCCAGATGCCAAGATCTGGGTTTCTAAAAAAGCATGGGAAAAAGTTACGGCCAAAGATGAATATTACGACGAAGAAAAAACGGCCTTCATCTCTTTTGTTGATGCCCGTGCCGATCTGCATTTTTTGGATCAGGAAGATCAACCCTACCCGGATATGTCGGTTAAAAAGATCGGCGGACACACTGAATTCCATCAGGTTCTTTTATTTGATGACGGGCAGCAAAAATACCTGCAAGCCGGTGATGTGATAGGAACCAAAGGAGCCATCAACCGAAAATATGCTGCCAAATACGATTTTGAGCCTAAAGTAAGTCAGCAGAAAAGAGAAGAACTTGCAAAGCTGGCATTTGACGAAGGCTTCACTATTTTAAGCTACCACGAAGATAAACATCCATTATTTAAACTAACCGGTTACGACGAAAAAACCGGATACAGCACTGAAAACGTAGAATCTTATGTCCCTGCCTGAGTACATTTCAACGATCAAGAACTTTTTAACTGAACACGGATTTCCTGACAAAATTGATGCGGCCGTTATCCTTGGCTCTGGTCTGGGAGGCTTTGGGGATGAGATCGAAAACTCCGACTCCATTCCATATTACGATATTCCCTCTTTTCCACAATCTACGGTAGAAGGACATTCAGGCTCGCTCATTTTTGGGGAAGTAGACGGCAAAAACGTACTCGCTTTTTCCGGTCGCTTTCATCACTATGAAGGGCATGATTTTGCTAAAACCGTTCTCCCCGTTCAGCTTGCCTCTGCTTTTGATGTGGATAAACTCATCATCTCGAATGCAGCCGGAGGAATCAATTTACGCTATCACGTTGGGGATCTTATGATCATCGATAGCATCATCAAACAATACACGATGGTTTCTGAACCGGCTGAGAATACCTGGAGTTCGAGTTTCGAACAATATGCGCAAGAGGTAAGAACGATTGCCCGTGATCTTAATATTGAAACACAAATGGGTACTTATCTCTTTGTAAAAGGACCAAATTACGAAAGCAAAGCTGAGATCAAAGCTTTCCGGAAATTAGGAGGAGATGCTGTCGGTATGAGTACCGCCCCGGAGCTGATCGAAGCAGCGAAACTGGGCGTCAAAACAGCCGCCGTTTCTCTCATTACCAATGCCGCGGCCGGCGTGACCGGAGAGAAACTGGATCACGGCGAAGTGAAGGAAGCCGCAGACAAGAAGAAAGATGTGTTTGCGAAGCTGGTTAAAGGGTTGATTGAGAAGTTTTAAATGTTTGAATGCTAAATTTTTACTGGAGGCAATAGTATAGGATTCAGGGTTTGGTAAAATCTCGAAGGGATGAATACAATTCGGCCTTAGAAAAAAGAGCGCTAAAAAGATGATGCAATGGAGCGTTAAGAAATAAATCTTACCGCTGAGAAATTAAGAAGTGGTCACCTCACGAAAAGGAGCATTGATTTATTTTAGCAAAATGGAGTCAGCTTTAGCTCTTTTTCGCAGCCGGGAGTTTTTGGTTCTTTTGTCGGTACAAAAGAACAGGATGTGTTAATTCCAAAAAATTGCTGATCCGAATATACTGGAAGCTCCAGCTTCATTTTATCATTTAGAGGATTATGTCGCCCAACCTACTTCCCATGAATAGCATTGTAATCCTTGATCACCGTCTCCAGAAACTCCTCTCCTTTCATTCCGTGATCTGATATTCCCAACCGATCTTCGATCTTCTTACGGGTTTTTTGGAGCATCAGAAACCAGTTGTCATATTCATAATGGGAGCGGGAATCGAGTACTTCCTTGATGATGCGAATGTCCTTATCAGTAAGTTCAGCTACCTGCTTGAAACGCGGTTCATACGCATCTGACACTCGCGAAAAAAGTGTGTTATCCAGCTTCACTTTTTTGCGCTCTTTGATCACACAGGTCTTCCCCAGAATATCCCCAATGCGCTGCCCTTTCCCATTCATGATGATGGTCACAAAAGCCAACACCCCGCTCGTCATTGTAATTTCAACCACCCGGAAAAGCCATCGGAGTAAATAACCACTGAGGGTAGCGCGTGTCCCATCAATTTTTACCACGCGAATGCCCACTATCTTCTTTCCCAAACTATACCCATTCGAAACCACTTCTGAAATAAGATGATAGGTAAGCACCGGAATGATCAGCACCACATAAAGGATCCAAACCGGACTGCTTTCTATATCAGACGGTGAGGAACCGAGGCTACTGATATATCCCCAGATCCATATCACTACCAAATAATAAACACCTATAAAAAAGGCATCCAGGAAAAAGGCAAGAACACGCTCGCCCACACCTGCCGGCTCGTAATTCAATTTCACATGTTGAGTGGTTTCAATTCCGACCATTCTTTTGATTTATGATTGTGATGTATGATTTTCGATTTGTGATTTCTCTGTGAATTCGGTTCTGCTGAATAGTTTGGATTTACTATCTTCACCTTTCAACAAACGAGCATGAAGTTATGTGCATCCCACTTAAAATGAAAACCAGTTCAAGCCTATGAGGGAAGTCGCCTTTCTGCGGAAAAATGCCGACAAATGGAAGGAATTCGAGCAAATGCTGGACAATTCCTCCTCCGACGATCCCGATAAATTGGCAGATCTGTATGTCGAGCTCAGCGCTGACCTCGCCTACGCACAGGCCAACTATCCCGGCAGCAAGACCGAAGAATACCTTAATCAGCTTTCAGTGGCGGTCCATAGCGAGATCTACCGCTCCCGAAAAGAAGAACGGGGAAGGCTCATTACTTTCTGGACCGAAGAACTGCCACTGCTTTTTGCCTCCAAACAAAAAGAATTACTATACAGCTTTTTGGTATTCATGCTGGCCATTGGCATCGGGATCCTGTCATCCGTAAATGATCCCTCTTTTGTGCGGCAGATCATGGGCGATGCCTACGTGAATATGACCATCAGCAACATTGACGAAGGCGATCCTCTTGCCGTCTATAAAAAAGCGGAAGAGCTCGACATGTTTTTCGCTATTACTATCAACAACGTACGGGTTTCATTCTATGCTTTTGCAAGCGGACTGTTGACTTCCATTGGCACTGGCGTGGTTTTGTTAAACAACGGGATCATGGTCGGGGCTTTTTTGAACTTCTTCGCTGAATACAACTTAATAGGAGAAGCCCTCCGCGTGATCTTCATCCATGGGGCACTCGAACTTTCTGCCATCGTTATTGCAGGAGCGGCTGGCTTTGTGGTGGGTAATGGAATACTATTTCCCGGCACGTATACCCGCCGCCGATCCTTCATCAGAGCCGGAAAAGAAGGTCTTAAGATGATCATTGGCCTCGTTCCTGTTTTTGTGGCTGCAGGCTTGCTGGAATCCTTCGTCACACGGTACACACAAATGCCGCTATGGTTGAGTTTGTGCATCATCTTCGGTTCCTTCGCTTTTATCATTTACTACTTTATATGGTTGCCTCTAACACTAAAAAAGAACTCATGAACGAATTCGTACTCCAAAAATATCGTGATCTCGGTGGCATTCTAACCGATTCCTTTCAATACATTCGTGTTCACTGGAAGAGCCTGGGGAAAGCACTTTTACTACTTGTACTCCCCTTCTATCTCATCTCAGGATTACTGGTTGGCGATTCCTACTCAAATTTCTTAACCGCCGTGATGGAGAATCCCAATGCCGATCCCGGTACCCTCTTTACCGGAAACTTTTTGTTCGGTTTATTGCTTTTAGCCTTCTCCTCCGGGGCATTACTCACAGCTTCCTTAACGCATGTACAGATCGCCCGGGACCACGGCGAAGTTCAGCTTTCACAGATCACCGATCGCTTTGGCGGCAACTTCCTCAAGCTTTTTCTGATCTATGTTCTCATCATCCTGGCGATCTTCTTTTCGGCATTTCTGTTCATCATTCCGGCTATTTATATCGGGGTGAAATTATTCCTTGCTCCTGCCACATCCATCCTCGAAGACCTCAACCCCATTGACGCCATAACAAGATCCTGGAGCCTCACAACCGGTCACTGGTGGTTCACTTTTGCCGTGTATCTGGTGATGAATATCATTTCCTCTTTTATGTCCTACATCCTCATCATTCCGATGGGCATTGTGATCAGTTTTGTGGGAATGGCAGGTGCTGATGCCGAAAGTTCACTCATGTCTATGATGGGAATTTTTTATGGGCTGATGATCGTCTTCGCCTCCTTATTTTCCGTGATCATGCTCATTGCTATGTGCCTGCATTATTTCAACCTTATTGAGCGTAAAGAAGGCACCGGACTTCGCCAACAGATCGAGGAGCTGGGGTGATAAGAACCATCCTCTTACTTTTTCTGTGGATGTCTCCCTTGCTGGGTCAGGCCCAGGATGACGCCAAACAACTACCGGCCGACTCCAGCGACATCACCGTGCGTACCGTGAATGCAGAGACTTTTCGGGAACTCGCCAACAGCCGCGAGTTTGAGTACAATGAGATCCCCGAAAATCCCGATTCCCTTTGGAGCCGAATACGAGCCTGGCTATTTCAGCTGATCGGGAAGATCTTTGATAGCAAATGGGCTTCCATTTTCATTCGCATTGCTTTTATTGGCATTTTTGTCGCAGTACTACTTTCTGTCATCAATCAAATACTGGGTGGAAAGCTGACCACTTCCTTCACCGGAAATAAATCAGATAAAGACCTTTCTCTTAACATCACTGAGGAAAAACTACATCAACAAGACTACGATGAACTATTGCAGTCGGCCCTGGAAAAAAATGAGTTCAAAAATGCAGTCCGGATCTTATACCTGAAAGCCTTGCAGGATCTTACAAAGGCGGAACTCATCACCTGGAAAGCCAATAAAACCAACAGCGATTACCTGCGGGAATTATCCTCACATCCGGCTAAATCAACCTTTTCGCGGCTCACTTATTTTTACGAATATGTGGAGTATGGCGATTTTGAGATCAATAGAGATGGATTTCAAAAATTTCGCGATATCTACCAAACTATGGAGCTCAATACATAATCTTGTTCACTAAAGAACGCACATATTACTACCTGCTTGGTTTATTGATCGTGATCTTCGTGGTCTTTCAGATCTTTAAACCCAAACCACTCGACTGGACTGAAAGCTTTTCGGCCGACAGTAAAATTCCCTATGGCGGATACTTGCTCCACGAATACTTGCCTTCCCTGTTTACGGATCAGGAGCTCACCCAAAACCAGGCGCCTCTTTTTAATTATGGTGATACACTCAATCCACAGAAGAACTGGATCTTCATAAATAAAAGCTTTGGATTGGATCAATTTGAGACGGACATCCTGCTCTCACAGATTCAGCAAGGAGCTCATGTATTTATCGCAGCCCGCACCTTTCAAAACACTTTCAAAGACTCCCTCAACATTGGCACCACACTCAAGAATCCCCTTTTAGGAGGGGGCTCTATTCTGGATGATGACACCGCCCGTGTTCACTTCACCAATCCTGCTCTCAAAACCCAAGCCGGATATCCATATTACCAAAGCACTACACAAACCTATTTTTCCGGTATAGACTCTGCTAAAACTGTCGCTGTTCTTGGAACAAACGATGAGGGCGAAACCAATTTCCTGCGTATAAAAATGGGTGAAGGAAATTTGTACCTGCATTCCAATCCCACCCTGTTCACCAATTATTTTGTACGGGATGAAAATGGGATCGGGTATGTAAGCAAAGCACTTTCCTACCTGCCCGATCAGCCCGTTATCTGGGATGAATACTATAAAGATGTAAACAGAACAGGCGGAAGTGTGGTCCGCTATGTGGTGTCGGAAGAGAACCTGCGCCGGGCCTGGGTGTTAGGTATCGTTGGGCTGCTATTATTTATGATATTTCGGGCGAAACGCAAACAACGGGTGATTCCTGAGATCACTCCACCCCAGAATTCAAGCATTGAGTTCGCCAAAACCATCGGTGATCTGTATATGGAAAAAGGAGATCACAAGCTTATGGCCAAAAAGAAGATCCGGTTTTTCTTTGAGTACGTCCGAACCAATCTCGGCCTTGATACCGATGAGGAAACCAAGCAACTCACTAAAGATATCTCAAACCGCTCCGGAATTGAACATTCAGAGATTGAAGCTTTATTTGATATCATTGAACTCACTTCCGACAAAGAAGATATTTCCGCTAAAGAACTGAAATTACTAACCGATCGCATTGATCGATTCTATAACCAAAGTCAACGATGAGTACCGACGAAAATCAACAACAACCATTTGAAAACCGCACCGATCTTACCGGTGTAGAGAAACTTGTAGATGCTATTCGCAGTGAGATCGGCAAGATCATCGTTGGTCAGCACGAGATGGTGGATCTTTTGATCGCTGCTCTCCTTTCCAGCGGACATGTCCTGATCGAGGGAGTGCCGGGAGTAGCCAAAACGCTGACTACCAAATTACTTGCTCAAACCATCGACTCAGATTTCTCGCGCATTCAATTCACCCCTGACCTGATGCCCGCCGATGTAACCGGAACTTCCGTTTTCAACCCCAAAACCAGCAATTTTGATTTTAAACAAGGCCCCATCTTTTCAAACATTGTTCTGATCGACGAGATCAATCGTTCGCCCGCTAAAACACAAGCTGCTTTGTTTGAAGTAATGGAAGAACGGCAAGTTACTGTAGATGGGAAAACGTACCTGATGGATGCACCTTTCATGGTAGTAGCCACCCAAAATCCCATTGAGCATGAAGGCACTTACCGTTTGCCGGAAGCCCAGCTCGACCGTTTTTTATTCCGCATTGATGTCCCCTATCCTTCTCTGGATGAGGAAGTGCAAATTCTGGTGGGAAGTCACAAGCGCAAAAATCAGCTTAACATTCAGGATCTGGAGAAAGTAGTTACGGCTGAACAGATAAAAGCTCAACAACAGGTTGTTGCCGGTATTCACGTAGAACCGGAGTTAATGAAATACATCGCTGAGATCATTCAAAACACACGTAACAGCAGCTCGGTTTCCATTGGGGCATCTCCAAGAGCTTCTGTATTTGTGATGAAAGCCGCACAGGCTCTCGCCGCTATGAACGGCCGCGATTTCATCACCCCGGAAGATGTCAAAGAAGTTATCAACCCTGTTTTACGGCATCGAATTACGCTGACGCCGGAACGCGAAATGGAAGGAATTAAACCCGATCAGGTTATTCAGATGATCCTGGAAAAAGTGGAAGTTCCCAGATAGAAAACCTCCTATGAATCCCATTCATATATTTAAACAAATCTATCTCAGCAACCTGTTCTTTCAGGGGCTGGCGGGCATTGCTTTGACTTTTTTGGTGGGATATTTCATACCTGCAGTTGGTCCGATCGCAGAGCTGCTATTTCTGGGATTTGTGGTTGTTTTTGTAGCTGATCTGGTGCTCCTCTTTTCCAGGAGTAAACCATTTTCAGGTGACAGAAACGCCCCTAAGCGACTTTCTAATGGGGATGAGAATACGATCAGGATTCAACTACAGAATAAATTCTCCTTTTCGGTGAAAGTGGAGATCATTGATGAGATCCCGCATCAGTTTCAGCTTCGTGATTTTGGATTTTGGACTGATTTTCACGCAGGAGAGGAAAAGTCACTTTCCTATGATCTGCGCCCAACCCAGCGCGGAGCATACGATTTCGGAAACATCAATCTGTTTGCCCAGACTAAGATTGGCCTAGTCCGGCGTAAACTTTCGATTCCTGCACAGGAAACCATTCCGGTCTACCCTTCCTTTATTCAAATGCGGAAGTTTGAGATGTATGCCATCTCGAACCGACTGACAGATATCGGCGTCAAAAAGATCCGTCGGGTTGGGCACACTATGGAATTCGATCAGATCAAAGAATATGTGCGGGGTGACGACATACGCTCCATCAACTGGAAAGCTACGGCTCGGGCCAACGACCTGATGGTAAATCAGTATCAGGATGAACGCTCGCAGAATGTGATCAACGTGATCGATATGGGCCGTGTAATGAAAATGCCCTTCGACGGCCTGCATCTTCTTGATTATGCCATCAACACCAGCCTGGTGATCTCGAATATTGCGCTCATTAAAGATGACAAAGCCGGGCTCATTACTTTTTCGAACACTGATTCTGTAGTCGTTAAACCGGAAAAAAAACGAACACATATTCAGCGTATTCAGGAAGCTCTCTATAATCTGGAAACCAGTTTTCTGGAATCAGATTATGAGCGGCTGGTACTTTCCCTGAAAAAGCATGTAAATCAGCGCAGCCTCATTTTGCTCTACACCAACTTTGAGACGTTCTCATCTATGGAGCGGCAGCTTCCCTACCTGCAGCGCATCGCCAAAGATCATATGTTAGTCACCATCTTCTTTGAGAATACCGAGATGTCAAAGTTGCTGAAGCAGGAATCCAGGACCATGAGCGACATCTACACCAAAACCACTGCCGAGAAATTCGCCTTCGAGAAGAAGCAGATCGTAAAAGCATTGAATCAGCGTGGGATTCAAACCATCCTCACTCCGCCAAAAGAGTTGTCAGTGAATGCAATCAACAAATACCTGGAGATGAAGGCAAGGGGATTGATATAAACATCACAAATCTTTTTACACCCTGAAACTTTTCCCTTCGTTTTTTCGTCTTTGTCTTGTAATCAGTTTAGGATACTATGGGACAATCAAACAAATTCAGTAACTACTCTTTTGATAAAGAAATTAACGGGGACATCGACTACGATCCGGATTTTGACCTGGATGAATATATCCGTCAAAAAAGCGATCCTCACACTGGATCAAGTAGACAATCTTCAGTCGCCGATGAAAAGGAAAACTCTCAATTCAAAAATGCGGTGCTCATCTTTATGGTATTTGCAGCCGCTTTTTTGTGGATGAATGACTGGAGTATTTCTCAGGCCTGGAATGGTGTTTTCGGGAATGAAGAAGTCACGAGTAGTGCTCCCTCCTTTGGTGTCCAGGTTCCTGAGATCAACATCCCGGATATTCCCGCCCCGCCATTACCTCCGGCTACTATGAGTAGTCAGGAAGGATATGTAGACTATCTTGCCTCATTAAATGAAGCCGGTTACCAAGATAATTTTTCCAGCTCCCAAGCCATTGGGTTATATAATGGAGGGGTAACCATAGAGTACTTGAACCGCATGAATGAAGCCGGTTATTTAGATAAATTTTCCTATTCTGCCATGATTGGGCTTTATAATACTGGTGTAACTGTAGAGTACCTTGACGCTCTTAGCGAAGCGGGTTTTCTTGATGACTTTTCGTATTCAGCCATCATTGGGCTTTATAGTACCGGTGTAACCATCGAGTACTTGAATGAGCTCAGTTCCAGGGGCTATCTCGAAAATTTTTCTTACTCCGCCATCATCGCATTATATAATACGGATGTGACGGTTGAGTACCTGGATCAGCTAAATGAAAATGGACTTTTAGAGAATATGAGCTACTCCGATATTATCATGGCTTACAACACTGATAATTAGGTCAGCTTTCGGCTCTTAAAATTTAAACCATCCGCTCGGGTTGATCCAGATCCCTGAACTGAAGTTCATATAAATGCGAATAAAGTCCGTTTTGTTCAATGAGCTCCAAATGACTACCCCTCTCAACGATCTCTCCCTCATCCAATACCAAAATTTGATCAGCATGTTGTACGGTGGAAAGCCGGTGGGCGATCACAAAAGTTGTTCTATCTTTCATCAATCTACCAAGCGCTTCCTGCACCTGGGCTTCGGATTCTGAATCCAGCGAAGATGTTGCCTCATCGAGCAACAGTATGGCCGGATCTTTCAGGATCGCCCGGGCAATAGCCAATCGCTGGCGCTGACCTCCACTCAATTTCACGCCCTTTTCGCCGATCATAGAATCATATCCATGCTCGGTTTGCAGTATGAAATCATGAGCATTTGCATCTTTAGCTGCCTGTATGACTTCCTGCTCGGTAGCATCAAGCTTTCCATACATAATATTCTCCCGGATCGTAGTTCCAAATAAATGAACTTCCTGAGGCACTATGGAAATGTGATTCCGCAGAGATTTAAAAGTCACATGCTGAATATTCTTCCCATCCACATATATAGCTCCTGTTTCAGGATCGTAAAATCTTGGAATGAGATTCAGCAAAGTCGTTTTACCGGCTCCGCTGGGACCAACCAAGGCCACGGTTTTCCCGGCTTCCACTTTAAATGAAATGCCCTTCAGTACTTCTTTATTACCTTCATAACTGAACCAAAGATCTTCTACTTCAACTTCCCCGTTTACCGATGAAAGAACTTCAGCATTGCGATCATTTTCGATTTCCGGCGTTTCTTCGAGAAGTTCAAAAATACGTTCTGAGGCACCTGCTGCTGTATTCACTGCTGTATATAACCGGGAAGTCTGGCTGATGGATCTCGAAATATTCAGCGCGTAAATAATGAAGGCAACCAGGTCGCCGGCAGTCAGTCTTTCCGCAAGCACTTCTTTACCTCCGTACCAAAAGATGATCACCAGCGTACTCATGAACATAATGCCAACACCTGACCAAAAGAACTGAGTAAGTACTACCTTTCGGCGTGCGGTTACAAATAATTTCTCAACCGCATCTTTATAACGGTTTACCTCATAATCTTCTCTTACAAAAGCTTTCACTAAACGAACGGCACCCAAGGCATCTTCAGCCACCGCGGTAGAATTGGCCAGTTCATCCTGAATGTCTTTGGATAGATGACGGATCTTCTGCCCGAAATATCGTGTCGCAAGTGTTACAAATGGAACTGTCAGAAAGATCACCAAACTCAATCTCCAGTTTAGTACTACCATCAGTGAGACCGACCCGATAAGCGAAAAGGTGATGGTAAGGAGTTGAGGTAACGAATCCGTAAGGGCAGTTCGGATGGAGCCAACATCATTAGTGAGCCGAGAGGTGATCTCACCTAAACGTCGTTCTGCAAAAAATTTAAAGCCCAACCGGTGAAGGTGCTCATACACTTTTTTCCGGAGATCGGTTATCACCCGCTCGCCCACCCACTCCAGGTGATAATTCCCGAAGAACGAAAATGCAGCCTGGAACACGAACAGGGCAAACAATCCAATAGCCAGCCAATTCAGAAGCTCATTGTTCCCGGCTTCAAATACCGCATCCAGCAGTTCCCGCAGTCCCAGCGGAACCGTAAGCCAGATTCCTGATGCCACCAAAGTAGCTACCGTTGCAAAATAAAAACGCCTCCGGTAGGGTTTACTCAGGGCAAAAATATCCTTCAGCGTAAGCCAAAGTGACTTTATGGATTTATTTTCTTTCGATTCTTTAGTCATTGAGGATAAATATACGTGTTCCTTCTCGAAAACTTATCGTCCCGAAAATAAATTCACCCAACACCAAGATTTTTTGCATTCAATTCCATATCTATACACCTGTTCTGTAAATCTTAATTTGATAGTATTCGTTATGGATGGTGAAATTTTAACCTGGCTCTTTTTAGGCGGCGGCATCCTGTTGATGTTTCTGGAAGCCGTTCTACCCGGCGGTGTTGCTTTCCTTTTAGGCTTAAGCGGAATAGGCGTGGGTGCTCTTCGGTATTTCGGATTTCTGGAAGATCCCCTTACTGCAACATTGGTGTGGCTGCTCTCGTCTACTGCACTAACCATTGCCATTCGGCCTTTTATAAACAAATATTTTAAAGGAGAATCGTACACCAAACTGGCTGATGAAGATTATGAAGCCATGGATCAAATTGTGGAGGTTACCGAGCCGGTGGATGATCTTACGAACGAGGGCAGAATCAGATTTCAGGGCATTTCGTGGCAAGCCCGTTCTATGGAGGGCGAAATTCCGGCAGGCACACAGGTGCGGATCAAATACCGGGATAACACTACCTGGATCGTGGAACCGGTAGATGAACTCGACATGCCTTCAACAGGAAATAAACTCAAAGAATCAAACAATAACTGATATGTGGACTACTTTACTCATCGTCATCGTCTTATCCTATTTCATACTTACGCGGCTGTTTCAGATCGTTGAATTTCGGGAAGAAGTGATTCAGGAACGCCTTGGGAAATACAAGAAAACCCTGAAACCCGGATTCCATTTTTTGATCCCTTTTGTGGATCGGCCGGCCTACAGTCAGGAAATGCGGGAACAAGTCCTTGATGTTCCCAGCCAAACTTGTATCACCAAAGATAATATTGAAGTGGCTGTGGATGGACTCGTTTATCTCAAGGTTATGGATTCACACAAAGCGAGTTATGGCATCAACAATTACAAAGCTGCTGCGGTGAATCTGGCTCAAACCACCATGCGATCTGAGATCGGAAAAATGACGCTGGATGATACCTTTTCGGAACGGGATAAAATGAATGAAAACATTGTCCGCGAGATCGATAAAGCCGCCGACCCCTGGGGCATAAAAGTGATGCGTTACGAGATCAAGAATATCAATCCGTCCAATGAGATCGTCGATACCATGGAGCGCCAAATGGAGGCAGAACGTGAGAAAAGAGCTGAGATCACCAACTCTGAGGGGCACCGACAGGCCCGTATCTTTGAATCAGAAGGAGAACAGCAAAGTCAGGTTTTGGTCTCCGAAGCCAACCGCCAAAAGCGTATCAATGAAGCTAAAGGACGAGCCAAAGAAATTGAGTTAATTGCCACAGCAACGGCCAAAGGTATACGCCGGGTGGCAGAGGCTATCGAAAAACCCGGGGGCGATGTGGCCGTTAAAACCAAACTGGTAGAGCAATATATCAAGCAGTTTGGCAATATCATTAAGTCATCAAATGTGTCTGTCTTGCCTACTGAGACCGCAAACCTGAAAACGTTCTTTGAAGGCGTAAGTCAGATCAGCGATCATACCAAAGACGCATCCACAAAAACAAAAAATCAGTAATCGGGAGAACGAATTATGGAAATCATAGAACTTGTCAGTAAGGTCTTATTAGGAATTTTCTCCATCTATGTGATGTATCAGTTCATCCGTTCGTTGCGGCTGGTACCCAATCAGTTTGCCTATATTGTGGAGCGACTCGGAAACTATCAAAAAACACTGGGACCGGGATTTCATGCCCTCATTCCCTTCATCGATAAAGTGGTATATAAGCAGGATCTGCGTGAAGAAACCATCGAAGTGGAACCGCAGGAATGCTTCACCAAAGACAACGTGAAGGTAGAAGTGGACGGCGTGATCTATCTGAGCGTCATGGATCCGGTGAATGCGAGTTATGGTATTACCAACTACCGGTATGCGGCGGTACAACTTGCCCAAACCACCACACGATCTGTTTTAGGAAACATGGATCTTGATGAAACCTTCGAGGAACGTGCAGCTATGAGTCGTGAAGTGGTAAAAGTGCTCAGCGAAGTAGAAAATGTATGGGGCATTAAAGTGCACCGGTATGAGATCAAGAATATTCTAACCCCCCGCACCGTGCAAAAAGCTATGGAAAGACAGATGACAGCCGAGCGCGATCGGCGTGCCATCATCGCTAAGTCTGAAGGTGTGAAGGGCTCTAAAGTGAATGATGCGGAAGGAATGAGAGCCGAGATCATCAATATCTCTGAAGCTGAAATGCAGCGCCGGATCAATGAAGCAGAAGGATATGCAGAAGAAATCCTGTCCATTGCCGAAGCTACAGCAAAATCTATTGAGGAAGTTGCAGAGGCCCTTTCCCAACCCAAGGGAACCGAAGCTATGCGACTCCAGCTTTCAGAAAAATACCTCGAAAGTTTATCCGGCCTGGGTAGCGATAAAAATCAGGTGATACTGCCTAAAGACATTTCCAATTACGAGTCGTTGATGGAGGGATTGTCGTTGGGTGATCTGGAGAGCGAGAAGAAGTAGTGACGTTAATCAACTGATGCTCCGACGCAGAGCATCAGGAGTGATTTGCTGAAAACAACTATTTTGAATCCACCATCTTACACCCTCCGCCAGACTTCACATTCGTTCAGTCCGGCACCCGCATTCCCGGGACCGGAAGTTCCAGCATGCAATCCCAATAAGACGTTGGGAACGAAGTTTGAATATCATATAACAATTGAAAATTGGCTATTTGATCCTTGGAATTTACCCCGTCTCAAGCTTGGGAACGAGCCCTTCTACCTTTATCTTTAAGGGTTAGTAATTTTACCCCAAAATTCTTTAATGAAGATATACCCCAATTCCCTTTTAGATAAACTTGGATTTGAACAGATCCGGCAGTCCGCACTTGAACTTACCCAGTCACTCCGGTCTGAGGAACTACTGGAAACCTTGAGTCCCTCTTCCGATCGCAAACGTGTAAACCTGTTGACACAGCAAACGGCTGAGATGCTGGAGATCCTCCTGGATCCCGATCCGTTTCCACTTCGGGAATTTCCTGAGGTCCGCGATTACCTATCTACTTCTAAAGCCGAGGGAAGCCTCATCCCCCTGCCTGCATTTGTTGACCTACTAAAGATCTGTGCACTTTCCCGGAATGTGAAGAAATTTCTGAAGCATCGTTCGGAGGAATATCCACAGCTTTCCAAAGTTTCCGAAGGGCTCATCCCCATGAAGGAACTGGAAAAGAGCATTAAGGAAAAGGTGACGGAACACGGAGAACTACGGGATGATGCTAGTCCCGAGCTACAATCTATTCGCCGAAAACTGAATAAGCGAAAAAGTGATCTGCGCGGCACCATCAACCGGGCAATGAGCAAAGCATCCAAAGATGGCATGAGTTCTGATGAAGGGCCAACCATTCGCAACGGACGCATGGTGATTCCCATTCAGGCCGAGTTCAAACGGAAGGTGCAGGGTTTTGTGCATGATGTCTCTTCGAGCGGACAAACGGTCTACATAGAGCCCGTGGAAGCACTGAATATGAATAATGAGATCCGACAGTTTGAAGCCGAAGAACAGCGGGAAATTGAACGGATTCTTCGGGAGCTCACCAAGCACGTTCGCCAAAACCGGGAATACATAGATCAGAATACCTTGTATCTCGCGGAAATTGATGTAATAGCAGCCAAAGCTAAACTCACCAAAAAGCTGGAAGGGCATATTCCCATCATTTCTGAAAAGAGCTATCTGAGCGTTAAGGAAGCCTATAATCCCATTTTGAGGCTGAAGAACTTGAGCATTCGGAAAAAAGAAAACCGGGAAAAGATCATACCACTTTTTCTGAAAATGGAAGAAGACGAACGCTGCCTGATGATCACAGGTCCCAATGCCGGAGGTAAGTCGGTAGCCATGAAAACTGTGGGATTGCTTTCTCTCATGATGCAATCTGGTTTTGGCGTTCCGGCCGATCCGACTTCCGAACTTCCCGTTCTGTCCGGCTTATTTGTGGATATGGGTGATGACCAATCCATCGAAGACGATTTGAGTACCTTCTCCTCCCGGTTACAGTGGATGCGAGAAACCGTGAAGCAGTTTGAGGCAGGCAGTTTGATCCTGATCGATGAAGCGGCTGCCGGAACAGATCCTGAGGAAGGCGGGGCTTTGTTTCAATCCTTCATCGAACGTATGCTTGAAAAGGATTGCAAAGTGATCGTGACCACGCACCACGGTTCATTGAAAGTTTTTGCACATGAACACGAAATGGCCGTAAATGGATCGATGGAGTTTGATCAGGCGACCCTTTCCCCTACCTACAAATTCAAAAAGGGAATTCCTGGAAGTAGTTATGCCTTTGAAATTGCCCAGCGCATGAAACTGGATCAGGATGTGCTCAAACGTGCCAAGGTGATCCTGGGTAAAGCCAAGAACAAAATGGAATCGCTGATCACCGAGCTGGAAACCAAAACCCAGCAGGCCGCAGAACTGAAAGAGAAATACACCTCCCTTCAATCCAAGGCGGAATCGGAACGCAAGAAGTTTGAGAATAAGATCCAAGCTATCGAAAAAGATAAGGAGAAGATCCGGGAGAAGGCGCTGAAGGAAGCGAAGTCGATCATGGATTCGGCCAATCAACGCGTGGAAAGGGCCGTACAGCAGATCGTAGAGCAAAACAAAGCGGATAAGGATGAGATCAAGGAGATCCGCAAAGATGTGGAGCAGGAGAAAAAGGAAATTGACCGCTCGTTGCAGGAAATTGAGGATAAAAAAGAAGACCGCGAGCAAAGGTCTGACGATCCCCCCAAAGAGGGAGACCATGTTCGTTTCAAGGATGGAAATACCACCGGGGAACTGGTAGAGATCAATGGCAAGAATGCAGTCGTACAGGCCGGCGGGTTACGCCTCAAGACCAAATACAAGAACCTGGTAAAGGTTGAAAAGAAAAAAGAGAAAAAGGCCAAAGCGCGTTCTTCAGTCATGGTTGGAGATAACAGCCTGACCACAGAAATGGTGAAGCCGTCTCTCGAAGTTCGTGGCATGCGAACCGAAGATGCCGTACATGAAGTGACCCAATATATCGACCGCGCCGTATTCCGCAATATGAATCAAGTGGAGATCATCCACGGCAAAGGCGATGGTATCTTACGAAGTCAGATCCAGTCGTATTTAAATACTCGTAGTGATGTTAAAAGTGTGGAAACGGCGCCCATTGAGCGTGGCGGGGCCGGTTGTACGGTCGTGGAGTTGAAATAGAAGCGCAGATTGTTGGATTGCGCTGATTTCACTGATTCTATTCACTAACTTAGTTAGAACCAGCGATTCAGCCATGCATTTCGAACCGGTGGTTCGGAACGAGGCCCCCCGGGATCACTGAAAAATCAGCGCGTATAACCTTCTAAAATTTACTTTGCCTGACGCGATCCCGAATAAGTCGGGACAAAAGAGGAGCAAAATCATAGCTATTTAAGGATTTGTCCCGAGAATTCGGGATTCGCGGCAAACAGCCATTCTAAAAAACTTTTTTTAGCGCTCAGGATGACAACTTCCTTAACTCGTTCCCAACCACCCCGTTGGGAATGCAATGCAGGACCTCCCGGTCCCATATGATTGCGTTCATAATGATCAATTTCCCTTCATAATATTAATTACTCTCGTTCTCTGGGTCTCCTTTTCATTAACGCTTCACAAAAGATCTCGTTATTGATGCATAACCGCTTGAAACTGTGGAGGCATTATGAAAGAGAAAAGGAGATTCTGGTCACGCCTGAAAAGTATCGCATTGTTTGGATTACTCTTCATTGGCATTGTCTTCTCCGGTATAGCGGTGTTCAATACGAGCCTTCCCAAGGCATCGTCAACTCCTGAAGAACTCTCTTTGGATGAACAACACCGGATCGCTGAAATCAATCATCTGAGATCCACTCTTGGAAACCGGATATGGCCGGGATGGGGAGATCTGGAGATTCCCGTTTTACTCTATAACGAATCACACGCTTTTTTTACAGGTTCAGATAGCGCCATCACTGCTACCGGCTGGACCCGCATCCCTTATCAAACAACATTCGGCTCAGCGTGGAAGCCCATTGATGACGATCTCTCTTATTTCCAGCAGCCTCTTCCTGGAAACGGGCAGACGCCACAAGCTTTCATCGTTCAGGTTGGAGAGCAATTAGCCGCGAGTATGACTACCAAGGAGTGGACACAGATCAAGCTGGTAAAGCTGATCAAAAACGACCTTCCCGGATTTCTAAAACCCATCTTTCCCTATCAATTATTTACAAATAAATTCGACAGCGACTGGCACATCGCAAGCGTACTTCATGAATCTTTCCATGTATTTCAGGCTCAACAAAACTATACACGATTTGAAAATGCCGAAAAGCTGAACAGTCTGCATGATCTGTATCCATGGAATAATCCGGATTTCAGGCACCAATGGGTGGAAGAACGTAAACTGCTGGCAAAAGCCCTGAAAGAACCCAATGAAGATCGGGCAAAGTCGTTGGTCATAGACTGGCTCACCATCCGAGAGACAAGGCGGACATCCCTCACTGAGAAACTGATCACCTACGAAAAAGAGCGGGAATGGCTGGAAGGTCTGGCTAAATATGCAGAGATCAATGCATGGCGAATGGCGTTGGATACGGCTAGCTATACTCCCCTGGCTGTCATGAATAACGACCCCGATTTCAACTTCTACCAAAACGCAGAGGATAATTTCAGTAAAGAGCTGCTTCAGCTTCAAAGTGATCTTGGTTTCAGTGAATCCATGTTATACTACAGCGGCTGGGTGCAGGCTGAATTGTTAGATCGCTTCTATCCCGATTGGAAAGATCTGGCTCTTCAATCAGATATATATCTGGAAGACCTGCTGAGGCAACAATGCATTCCTTTGAACTGCGGCATCACACTAAACTGACTTAAAACCAACATCTGCTAAAACCTTTAGAACCAAGCTACTGCTTAGGAATTCTTGAAGGTCAACTTTCAGAAAGTCGTTGTTCTATTTCCTGAATCTTGTGATTACGGTCGATGGAATAGATCGTCCCTTCCGATTCAATATACCGGTAGATCCTGAGAGCACGCTCGTAAAGTTGAGCCGATTCTACATCTTTATTCACTTCACCAGCCACAATCGTCCCCAACTCATAAAACAGATCTGCTGCATTTTCGAGGTTTTCATGATTCATCCCGGCATGTTCCTCCAGCTTCTCGATCATTTGATCGGCATCCATATCGAGCAGCGCATCTATATCCAATTTAAGATGTTCAGTAAGCGCCTGGTTTGTGATCTGTATCGCTTCCTGGGATTGACCCTTTCCCTTTAAACCCACCACGGCAGCAATGACCCGCTCCAGCACTTGCGTGAGCTGGTAGATCTGCCGCATGATATAATCGTTCTGGTTAAGAATAGTTCAAGGAATTATGCAGAAATTTCTGTGATAGTTTCTTCGAATGCCGTAAGTGTATTGCTGATATCGTCTGGAGTCAGTGCATTACTGAGAAAGAAAGCCTCAAATGGCGATGGAGGTAAATGTACACCTCGTTTTAGCATTCCATGGAAGATCTTACCAAAAAGCTCTTTGTCGGTGCGATTGGCGTCATCAAAGGTTTCAACCGGACCTTCACAATAGAACACGCCTACCATTGAACCTACGCGATTTATGGTATGGGGAATGTCGTTGTCGCTGAGGATCTGCCCGATGCCATTCGCCAGCACCGAAGCTTTTTTCTCAAGCTCTTCATAGACTCCGGGATTGTCTTTCAGTTTTTTGAGGAGCGTAAATCCTGCAGCCATAGCCAGAGGATTTCCGGATAAGGTTCCGGCCTGATATACCGGTCCGGTTGGCGCTACATAATCCATGATCTCTTCTTTTCCGCCATATGCTCCAACAGGTAGTCCTGCTCCGATGATCTTGCCGTAGGTCACCATATCGGCTGTGACACCATATACTTTTTGTGCTCCCTGAAAGTCCACTCGGAAGCCGGTCATCACTTCATCAAAAATGAGGACGATACCATGTTCATCGCAAAGGGTTCTTAAGCCTTCCAAAAATCCTTCTTTGGGAGGAATGCATCCCATATTTCCGGCAATCGGTTCCAGGATGATGGCAGCCATGTCGTCTTTGTTGGCCTCAACCAATTCTTTCACAGAATCCAGATCGTTGTATTTGGCGTTGAGCGTGTCTTTAGCGGTTCCTTCGGTTACGCCCGGACTGCTCGGCTCGCCCATCGTCAAAGCGCCACTTCCTGCTTCAATCAGAAAGGAATCGCCATGACCGTGATAATTTCCCTTGAACTTGATGATCTTGTTTTTACCGGTATATCCACGAGCAACGCGGATGGCGCTCATGGTAGCTTCTGTTCCGGAATTCACCATACGGACTTTATCCACGCCGGGGACAGAACTGGTGATCAATTCTGCCATCTCTACTTCAAGCTTTGTTGGTGCCCCAAAAGAAGTCGAATTCACTGCTGTTTCCTGCACGGCTTTTACCACATCGGGCTCGGCATGTCCAAGTAACATTGGCCCCCAAGAGCTGATGTAATCGATGTACTTATTTCCGTCTTCATCCCACAAATAGGCACCATTCGCTTTTGTGATAAAGATCGGCGTACCGCCGACACTGTTAAAGGCCCGAACCGGAGAATTTACGCCTCCGGGAATAACCTTGGATGCACGTTCGAAAAGTTCTTTGCTTTTTGGGGTTTCCATATTTTTTTGTTGATTTTTTTTGGTTGAATCTCACTGCCCTCTCTCTGGATTGTGGCTAAAGCCAAACCCGGTCTCTCTCCAAAGAGAGATAGGTTCTGGCTACTACCTGATATATAGGCAATGGCTTTACGATTATCCATTGGCATGAACCTGTGTCCTTCAGGGAGGGACAGCAAGAACAGCTTGCCTGTTGCTTGCAGGGAGGGTCGTCAGTATGTCAATAATTAGAGTACAATATTACCTGGTTCCACACGCTCTGCGTTGGAACCTACTATCGACTCTGGAGAGTCGATCTACTTCCTCGTTCCCACAAACCGGTTGGGAATTCATTGTATCTATGGTCGTTCTCGGCTTTCACGAACTGCTTCATTTATTTCATTTGTACTAATCCCTGTATCAACACCGGGTATATCTAATGGGGATTTTTTCTCTTTCACAGGTTTCAAAATAAATGTCTGACCATCTCGTCTTTTAATTTCTACTTCGCCGTCTCGTTGAGCATCATTCAAAACATCTGATAATTTTTGCCGAGCCTGAGAATATGTATACACTTTCATAACTATACCTCAATGATTTCAATGTTTAGTTCTTTCGCTATATTTAAAAGGCCATTATCTAAACTCATGATTGGACTCCTATATTGCCGGGCACAATCCAACATGTAAGCGTCATACGCATATAGTGAATACTCATCTGAAATTTTCAATGACTCCACAATGCGTAATGGCGTTCTTCTTACAGGCACTTCAGAATATTGTTCAATGACCTGAAAAGCTTGGTCAAGAGAGATTCTACCTCTTTTAAACATTGCAGATAGTGCATTTCCTATCTCGGCATCTAAACTTGCAGGAGAAATCAGATCAAAGCCCTCTGTCTTATGAATGATCTTTCTTTTGTTAGATTCATTCAAAAGAACAGCCAATATTGCTGATGTGTCAATAACCAATTTCATAAATACAATGTAACAATTGTACAACTAAAAAACTATTCACAGAATACTCGATTTATTTCACCGATTTCTGAATGCACGGCATCGGAACCTATTATCGACTCTGGAGAGTCGATTTACATTCTCATTCCAGACTATCAAGCCTACATGATGGCATAATGATCTACAAAACCTTTTTCTCATTCCAACCACTCGGTCCGCAAAAGGCTAATTGACTTTCACCTGGTTCACGCGCTCTGCATTGGAACCAACTATCGACTCAGGAGAGTCGATTTACGTTCGCAAGATAAGCTTCGCAGCTTCCTTGGCAAAATAGGTAGCGATCAGGTCTGCGCCGGCTCTTTTGAAAGCCAGCAGTGATTCCATCATCACTTCTTCCTCATTCAGCCAGCCCTTTTCAGCCGCCGCTTTGATCATTGCATATTCACCGGATACATTATAGACTGACACCGAAATGTTGAAATTCTGCTTCACAGCCCGAACCACATCCAGATACGGCATACCGGGTTTTACCATCACAATGTCGGCTCCTTCGTTGATATCGAGTTCCACTTCACGCATTGCTTCATCAACATTAGCCGGATTCATCTGGTAGGTTTTCTTGTCGCCAAATCCCGGAGCAGAATCCAAAGCATCCCGAAACGGACCATAAAAAGCCGATGCATATTTTGCGCTGTACGCCATGATTCCGGTGTTCTCAAAACCCGCTTCATCCAACGCTTCCCGCATGGCTCCAATTCGGCCATCCATCATATCGGAAGGCGCTACCATATCGGCGCCGGCTTTGGCATGACTCACGGCCATTTCTGCCAGCACTTCTACCGAAGGATCATTGACGATCTCGCCGTCTTCCACAATGCCATCATGACCGTAGGAGGAATACGGGTCCATCGCCACATCGGTCATTACATACAGATCCGGATAATTTTCTTTGATGAACCGAACTGACTCCTGCATCAGCCCTTTATCATTGACCGCTTCCGTTCCTTTATTATCTTTTTTGGAATCCGGAACCTTCACAAATAACAACACCGACTGAATACCCACTTCGATCAGCTCTTCTAACTCTTTTCCGAGAACATCCAGCGTGTACCGAAAATAACCCGGCATGCTGGAGATCTCTTCTTTTTGATCCTCCCCTTCCATAATGAAGATCGGGGCGATGAAATCGGATGGATGCAATCGGTTTTCCTGTACCATCTCACGGATGGCGGATGTTTGGCGATTTCGTCGTAGTCGGGTGTTTGGGTATTTCATGGTGTATTTACTTTTTTAAAATCTTTGTTCGATTCAACACTGCCCTCTCTCTCCCCGAATTCTCGGGGTGGCTAAAGCCAAATCCGGTCTCTCTCCTAAGAGAGATAGGTTCTTGCCAATGATGAGCACTTCATCCAAGTTACTTAATAACCAGTGCCAAGAACTTGTGACCCTCTGGAGGGACAGAAAGAACGAACTTGTTCGTTGCTTTCGGGGAGGATAGTCAGTACATCAATAATTGATCCAATCAATGGGTTTCAGGTGCTCTACCAATGTAGCCTCAGGACTGCCTTCTTCGGGATGATGATCATACACCCACCGAACTTGCGGAGGCAGGCTCATCAAAATAGATTCGATGCGGCCTTTGGTCTTCAGCCCAAATAAAGTACCGCGATCGTGGATCAAATTAAATTCTACATAACGACCTCGACGAATTTCCTGCCATGTACGATGCTCTTCGTTATAGTCTGCATCTTTTCTTTTCTTCAGGATCGGAAGGTAAGCATCAGTAAAAGCAAACCCGCAGGCTTTCGCAAATTCAAAGAGATCTTCAGCAGAACGAGTCTCATCCGGTCGCTGATAATCGAAAAACAACCCACCTATTCCCCGTGCTTCCTCGCGATGATGGTTGTAAAAATAAGCATCACATTCCGCTTTAAAATCCGGATAATGTTCCGGGTTGAACCGATCACATGCTTCCTTGTGAACCCGGTGAAAATGCTTGGCATCTTCCGGGAACAAGTAATACGGCGTCATATCTGCTCCACCGCCAAACCACTGATCTCTCAGTTCACCCGTTTCTTTATCATACAGTTCAAAATAGCGGTAATTGGCGTGAACCGTAGGCGCAAACGGATTCCGGGGATGTATCACCAGCGATACGCCCGTGGCAAAAAACTCAGATTCGGGCACTTCAAATTTATTTTGCATGGCTTCGGGAAGCGGTCCGCCTACCGTGGAGACATTCACCCCACCCTTCTCGATCACTTCACCATCCTCGATGATACGAGTACTTCCCCCGCCAAATCCATCCCGCTCCCAATCCTCGATGAGGAATTTCTGCGTTCCTTCCACGGCTTCCAGTTCATCACAAATGTGCTGCTGAACATCGGAAACAAATTGGGTGAATTGTGTTTTGATGGATGTTAGGTTTCGGGTTTTCATACTCTCAGTTTCATTTTCAATATTTGGCCGTTATCACACACTGTCCTCTCTCTGGATTATGGCTAAAGCCAAATCCGGTCTCTCTCCAAAGAGAGACAAATTCTTACCAATGCTTACTATCTAAGCAATTGACTTAAAATAATCTAAAACCCAGAACTTGTGTCCCTCCAAAGGGACAGCAAGAACGAACTTGTTCGTTACTTGCGGGGAGGAGGGTCCGCATAATTCGAGCAACTTTGCCTTTAGCTTACACCCTCCGCCAGAGTTCGTATTCACTCACTCCGGCACCTCCCTCAAGGGAGGACTATTTCCAAAACACATTTCACCTGGTTCCACACGCTTTGCGCCTGCCTTTGTCGGCAGACAGGTTGGAACCAAATAATCGACTCTGGAGAGTCGATCTACGTTTTCAATATCGAAAATTCTTTACGGTATCGACGAATCTTTTGGCATTTTCAACGGGCACGTTAGGCAAAATCCCATGCCCTAAATTAGCAATGTAATTTCCTTTGCCGAATCGCTGCATCATCTCTTTGGCTTCAGCTTCAATGGCTTCCGGTTTCATCAATAATTTAGACGGATCGAAATTCCCCTGAACCACTTTATCCCCGGCAAACTGTCGGGCATGTTCAGGTGTACATCCCCAGCCTATTCCAAAACCGGCAACGTTGGTATTTGCAAACATCGGGTAGCTCCATTCGGCATCCTTGCAGAACATGATCAGCGGTACGCCGTAATCTTCATTCGCAATTCTCTTCAAATGCGGTAGCGCAAGCTTCTGGAAATCATCCGGGCCCAAAGCAGCTGCCCACGATTCAAATACCTGCAATGCCTGCGCTCCGGCTTTCACCTGATTATGTAAATACTGAATGGTCTGATCCGTCATCACTTCCAGCAATTTCTGCGCTGCTTCCGGTTCAGAAAACAAAAAAGATTTTGCGGTCGAAAAGGTTTTTGAACCTTGTCCTTCTACCAGGTAGCAAAATAACGTCCACGGGGCGCCAGCAAACCCGATCAAAGGCACACGGCCGTCAAGTTCTTTGCGGGTCAAGGTCAGGGCATCATATACATAACTGAGCTGCTCTTCTGCAGGAATGATATTCAGATCGTTCACCTGCTCTACCGTTCGGATCGGATCCGGTAAATAGGGACCGAATCCCGGTTTCAGCTGCACTTCCACATCCAGGCATTCGATCAGCACCAGGATATCAGAAAACAAAATAGCGGCATCAGTACCCACAATATCGATGGGCTGAATGGTGATCTCGGATGCCAGTTCGGGCGTTTTAACCCGCTCAAAAAAACTGTACTTCTTTTTGATCTCCATATACTCCGGGAGATAACGGCCGGCCTGTCGCATCATCCACACGGGCGGACGTTCAGTTTCTTTGCCTTCCAGCGTATCGAGTAACAATCGGTTTTTAAGTTCGGGGAATGACATGCTTTGAATTTGTTTTCGTTTTGACAAGACCTGTCAGGTTTTAGAAACCTGACCAAGTCTAAAATTAATTTGATCGCCTTAGCTTAAATGCTCTTCAACCACTGCCCTCTCTCTGGAGAGACAGATAGAACGAACTTGTTCGGCGCTTTTGGGGAGGACAGTCAGCGCAATTCAAGCACCAATTACCTGTAAATGAATCAACTCAATGAGTCGATCTATGATCCTCAAAATAAAATTGCTGAATAGTTTCCATAAGCGAATCTATCGTAAAATATTCCGGGGTGATGCAATTCTTCATCCCAAGCTCACGGGCCGTTTCTTCAGTTGTTGGGCCAATACAAAAAACCTGTATTCCATCCGGCACTTTATTTTGATGGCAGAATGATTCCACCGCGCTTGGACTCATAAAAACCAAGGCATCAAAATCATCCAGATCACTTATGATATGGTTTGTAAGCTTGGTTTTATAGACTTCAACAGAAGTTAGTTCTACTTGATCACCCAATAGCGTATCAAGATCGGCAGCTTTCAGATTTCCACAGAAATGGACCACTTTATTCAGATCCAGCTCTCGCATCATAGCCGCAAGGGTTGTTGCTTTATACTGCTCGGGGATGGAAACTTTCAGCCCAATTTCCTCTAGCTTTTCGGCCGTTTTACTTCCCACAGCAAAAATATGTTTGGGGATCTCAAAATCTTTGATCACGGGTCTTACCGCCTTCACAGCTTTTTTACTGGTAAAGATCCACGCATCTGCTTTTTGAGGAACCCCATTTCTCCACATGCCCGGCAGCTTATACTCAAAAGTGATAAGTGGCTCACTCTCGATCAGTAATTCGCTGTTCTCCAGACGCGTTCGTTTTTGTTCAGAGAGCTGCGTTGTAAAGAGAATTCGGGGCTTATTATTCTTCATGCGCTCGCTCCAGCAATTCCTCTGCTCCTTCATTTTTCAATAATTTCGCCCACTCTTTTCCATTTTGAGCGGATGTTTCCTTCACTAGAATTTCCCGTTCAATATCCAAACGCTTCGAACCATCCAGAGATAGAACCGCGCCCTCAAAATACAATCTGTCTCCACGTATCCGGGCGTTCGCGCCAACCGGACTAGAACATCCCGCTTCCAATTCATTCAAAAAGGCTCGCTCAATGTCTCCACAAAGTTTGCTTTCGGGGTGATTGATCTTGCTGATAACATCTTCAAAGTCGATTTCCGCTGCCGTTACAATCCCTACAATTCCCTGCGATGGAGCCGGGATCATCCAATCCAGAACCTCCGAGATCCGATCCCCCAGGCCAATACGCTCAAGCCCGGCAGCCGCAAAAACGGCTCCGTGCCAATCATTGGAATCTACTTTCTTCAATCGGGTGGGCACATTTCCACGAAGACCAGTCATTTCATCATTTGGATACCGGTTCAGCCAAAAGGCTTTTCGGCGAATGCTCCCTGTTGCCACTACTCTATTTTCAGAATCATCGGGGTGAGCCGGACGAACCAACACATCTGCAGGATTTCCACGCTCCAAGACAGCAGCTAATTTCAGTCCTTCGGGTAAAACGGTAGGTACATCTTTCAGCGAGTGTACGGCCAGATCGATCTCTTTAGCAAGCAGGGCATCATCGAGGGCTTTGGTAAAAACGCCTTTGTCGCCAAGTTTATCGAGAGGAATATCCTGCACTTTATCGCCAAAGGATTCAATTTCTACCAGCTCGGTTTCCACTCCGTGCGACTTCAGTTCATCAGACACTTTGTTTGCCTGCCAAAGAGCAAGCGTACTTTTTCGGGTACCAATTCTAAGCTTCATTCCGTGCCTTTTCAAATTCCTGATCGATGCGATCAATGTGAATGGCCATGATCTTTTTCTTTATTCGTCGCGTCACTTCTTCCATCTTGGAATAGGAATCTTCATCCATTTTATGCTTCACCCTATCCAGTTCGGCATCGGTGATATCACTCAAACGGTGTTCGATCTCCTTGATTCTTGGCAACAGATAACGCGATCGTTTCACCCGTTTCATGAACTCTTCTTTCTCCTCTGCAATGATCTGTTCGATCTGGGGAACGGCTTTTTTACGCTTCTCAATAGCTTTTTTATTAGCCTCATGAATGGAATCCATGTCGATGAGCGTTACGTTTTCAATTTCAGCAACTTTTGGATTTACGTTACGGGGAACACTCAGGTCAAGCACCAGCTGCTGATGGTCAACACCCTCAAAATGCTCGGGATGAAGGATCGGATTCTTGGCGCCGGTTGCAGTTATAACCAGGTCGGCTTTTCTGATCTCTTCATCCAGTTCAGAAAAAGCATGTGCCTTAATATCAAAAGAAGAAGCAAGTTGCTTGGCACGGTCGATGGTGCGATTCACCACAGAAATATGTTCAGCACCATTTGAAATTAAATTCTTTGCTGAAACCTTACCCATCTTGCCAGCGCCTATCAGTAAGATACGGATGGCAGACAGATCTTTGAAATGATCGAGTGCCAGCTGTGTGGCTGCAAAGCCAACGGAAGCCGTACCTTTGCCGAAATCGGTTTCGGTACGGCTCCGTTTGTGTGCTCGGAAAACGGATTGTATCAGCTGATGAAATTCGCCGGAAAGTCCTTTTTTCTTGGCTTTTTTATACGCTTGTTTTACTTGCTGGATGATCTGAACATCACCCAAAACCTGTGAATCTAGTCCTGTACCCACTTCATAAAAATGTCTGTAAGCATCTTCCTCTACATGCATGTAGCCATGCTCTTCAAAAAACTCCCGATCCGTATTTGTAGACTTGCAAAGGGCAGATATAAGTACGTCGGGATCACAAAATGCGTAAAGCTCGGTGCGGTTGCAGGTATCCAGCATCAAAATACCGCCGGGAATATCCTTGGTATGGAAATCCAGCAGTTCTCTACGATGGCTGTCCAAATAAAACAATTCACGAATAGACACCTCACTTTTCCAGTGAGATATTCCTATTGCACTAAACCTCATAAATTAGTTCTTAAAAATTTTCCGGCACATGAGTCAGGAATGTATTTTCCGAATGTGAAGATTATGTGAAGAAATAATTCATGTTCGGAAAATATTGCCATTTAAAAGGCCTCTGACGTTGATTTTGTCTTCACATTTGTGAAGAATAGAAAGATAAAACATATCGAAACCAATTGTGATTATTAATCCTTATTGAGTCAATAATCAGGCTGAAAAATTCTTCTTTACAATATTTATAGACCGCCATCTCCATTGCCTGCTTGCATTTATGGGCTGATGAATTCAGGATCTTTGATTTTTATCATTTACGAACGAAACTATCTTTAGAAACCGTTATCTTGGAAGCGGTTCCAACCAACAAATTCAACTAGACTTTTATATCATAATATGGACGCAGTTTTAGAAACAGAATTATCCTTTGAGCTTTCCGAAGACCAGAAAATGATCCGCGACAGCGTGAAAGAATTTGTAGAGCGCAATGTTGCGCCTACAGTCATGGAAAGAGACAACAGTAAAGAATTTCCCCACGAAATTGTAAAACAGCTTGGCGAATTGGGAATGCTTGGCATCTATCATGACGAGCAATATGGCGGCGGCGGATTTGATGTCGTCAGTTTTTGTTTGGCACTTGAGGAAATTGCCCGTTGGGATGCCTCACTTGCTTTAACCGTAGCTTCTCACACTTCTCTCGGAACCGGACACATTGCCCTCGCCGGAAATCACGAGCAGAAAATGAAGTACATGCCCGAACTTACTTCCGGAGAAAAATTAGCCGCCTGGTGTTTGACTGAGCCCGGCTCCGGCAGTGACGCTTCCGGAATGAAAACAACCGCCATTAAAGAGGGTGATAAATACATTCTGAATGGTGCTAAAATCTTTATTACACAGGGTTCTGTTGGGGACACCTATGTAGTTCTTGCCAAAACTGATCCTGACAAAGGCACCAAAGGCATCTCAGCTTTTATTGTAGAGCGGGAATGGGACGGCGTAAAGCCCGGTGAAGGCATGCATAAGTTGGGAATGAATTCCTCTGACACCACGGAAGTTGTGTTTGAGAATGTGGAAGTCCCCGCTGAGAATTTACTAGGCGAGGAAGGACAAGGATTTGTAGATACCATGAAAGTTCTGGACGGTGGTCGCGTAGGAATTGCCGCTCTTTCAGTAGGAATTGCACGTGGAGCACTCGAAGAATCTCTGAAATATTCAATGGAACGTAAGCAGTTCGGTACCGCCATCGGAAACTTCCAATATATGGAAGGCAAAATGGTAGATATGGCCACCGAAATTGATGCCGCGCGCTTGCTTGTTCTGAGATCTGCATGGTTGAAAGACAATGACAAACCCTATACCAAAGAAGCCTCCATGGCCAAATTGTTTGCTTCCGAGCTTTCGGTGCGTGCTGCTCTTGAAGCTATTCAAATTCACGGCGGATATGGATACACCAAAGAATATCATGTAGAGCGATTTTTACGAGACTCCAAACTCATGACAATCGGTGAAGGAACCTCCGAAGTGCAGCGACTCATCATTGCACGCGAGTTGAAGAAGTCTATTGTATAGCTAAACTTTGTTGTTGGACCAAAGAGCCTGTGACTTTAAAAATCACGGGCTTTTATTTTATCCAGACGTGTTGAAAGGTCAGTATATTGTATGTTTATACATCACGTATTGACTGGTGTACGAGGTCGAGTCGGGCTTGATAA
>NZQV01000004.1 GCA_002696035.1 Balneola sp.
ACGCTAGATAGTATTGCCTAAGCATATACTTCTAATTGGAAACCAAATATAAATATTTGATTCACATTTTACTTGTTATTCATAACAGTACCTTTTTTTCGGGAAAAGTTTTTCTTTGATGTTGTTGACAAGATGTGCTTTTTTAGGCACTGTAATACGTAACTCACTCCTCAATAACTCACTATGTCTAATCAATTTTCCCGAAAAGATTTTTTAAAAACGGCCGGTAGTCTCATCGCTGGTTCTTCTCTGGCGGTTGGATTTCCATCTATCCTCATCCCAAAAAAGAATGAAAAAATAGGGGTGGCTTTGGTTGGGCTTGGTCGTTATGCAGGTGGACAGTTAGCCCCGGGACTTCAGCAAACCGAGCATTGTGAACTTCGTGGTATTGTGACCGGAACGCCTTCAAAAATTCCACAATGGCAGCAACGGTATGATATCCCTGATGGCAATGTCTACAACTACGAAAACATGCATGAAGTGGCCAATAACGATGATATAGATGTAATATATGTTGTTACTCCGCCGGGACTTCATGCCAAACATTCCATTATTGGATTGGAAGCCGGCAAGCATGTGTGGTGCGAAAAACCGATGGCTATGGACGAAAGAGAATGTCAGGCCATGATCGATGCTGCTAATAAAAACAAAGTTCAGCTTACCGTGGGATATCGCATGCAGCATGAACCGAATATGCGCACCATTATGAAGTATGGTAGGGAAGAAACGTATGGAGCAATTACTGGCATCAAAACAGGGGCGGGATATAGTGGGGGACATTCCGAAGGAGACTGGCGAGCCGATGCCGAATTAGGAGGCGGTGCATTGTATGATATGGGCGTATACCCGATCAATGGGGCGCGACATGCTATGGGCAAAGAGCCGATCAGGGTGAGGGGCCGGCAATGGTCGGAGCGCAAGAAAATGTACAGCGAAGTGGATGAATTCACGGAATTTGAAATGGAATTCCCCGACGGAATTTTAGCTGACGGTGAAACAAGTTTTGGTAAATCTACCAACTATCTTGATGTGGAGGCTTCTGAAGGATGGTACCGCTTGCGCCCCATGCAAACCTACTCCGGCGTTCAAGGCGAGACGAGTGACGGAACCAAATTATCTCCAAATCCCAACGACCAGCAAGCCCGCCAGATGGATAACGACGCATTGGCCATCAAAGAAAATAAAGCTCCGATTGTGCCCGGCGCGGATGGCCTGCAAGATATTCGCATTGTGAAAGCGATCATGGAATCTTCCCAGAAAGATGGAAAATGGATCGAGTTGTAGCGATGAATTTAAGAATCAGAAGCTAAAAACTGTTCTACAAATTTATCCCGGCCCTTAACCTCTATGTGAAACTCATCAGAGAGTTTTTCAGAAAGGAAATCACGGGCTTTCTTATAGTTTTGGTGGAGATCCCCAAAGCTGATGGTTTCGAGGATACCTTCGCCGTGTACTTCAACCCCTCCATTCCGAATAACCACTTTATCGATCTCGCTATATTCAATTTCCCTGTTCATGAATCCGTGTTTGCTTATTCGGTCATCTGAGACAACGATCTGATGCCGATGTTGTGTGAAAATCGTAAACAGTGCAGCTACAATACCTATCACACTCACGCCAATTAGCAGATACTGTATAAAGGTGGGATCCGCGTTTTCATTAAAAAGTACTTGATTGATGATATAGGCGAAAAGGAATAGCCCGCAAACCGATGCAATGTAGTTACTGATTCTGAACCATTTTTTTGGTCGTAAAAGTATAGATGTATTACTCATTTTTTGTACCCGAATTTTTAAATCAATTTTTATAGGTGATAATCTGGTAAAGATTTATCAGAATGCCAAACTCATGCTGCACAACTAAAGGGTTTTTGGGATGTGATCTTATATATATCATTTTTTTAAAAGGCAAAAACGTATTCCTGTACCTCTCATTTCCTTGACAGCATTTACTCAAAGCTCTTATTAAATAATTTCAATCTTATAAGAGATCCGTAAAGGGCTAAATCATACTACAAAGGAAGGTAATTTTTAGTAGATTAGCGTGGTTATACGGAGCGAATATGCTAAATATTATCAAAGCAAATTAATGCTATGGATGTATTAAAGGGGACCTTGATCACACTGTGTATCGGATTATGCTGTTTCTACCCATTTAATTTTTCTTTGGGGCAATCCGTATCTGTAGAAGGAAGAGTTGAAGGTACTGTGCTATTGGCACCAAAGGAAAATCCTGTAAGAGTTGGGGGAAGGTATGGACGGCCAACGCGTTCAGATGCATCATCTGAGCCTTCAACAAATCACGCACTGATATGGCTTGAAAGTTCTTCTGTTTCCAATTCAGGAAACCCTGAGGATCCGGTGATACTGGATCAAAAAGACCTGACTTTTGAACCCTCGATATTAGCAGTTCGTCAGCATGGTGAAGTCCGTATTGTCAACTCCGATCCGGTGTATCACAATGTATTCAGCCTTTCACCCCCCAAACGCTTTGATGTTGGACGTAGGCCGAAGGGTGAATATTTGGATGTGAGCTTTGATAAACCCGGAGTTGTTGATGTATTCTGTGATATACACTCAAATATGCGGGCAACGATTTACGTAATGACTCCAAATGTATTGACCTGGATGAAAGTAAAAAGTGGAGAATCCTTTAGTTTTGAAAATATAGATCCTGGATATTATCAGCTAAAAGTATATGCTTTAGGCTATCAGGAAAACACTGTTTCAATAGAAGTCACCGAGGGAGAAGCAACTGATATTGGAACCTTAACGCTCAATTTTTAAGCTATGACAAACCGATTCTTCAGTCTGAGGTGGAAGTTACTGGCAGGTTTTGTTGGTTTGGTACTTACTACAGTATTGATCTTACTGTTTAGTGCCAGCCAGATTTTAGAATCACGTATTCGTCAAGATATTGATACTAACTTTCGTGAAGCCGGACGTGTTTTTGAACGCATACAGGATATCCGTTTTCGGCAGTTGCGCCAAACAGCAATTTTACTGGCGGATATTCCAAGCCTGAAAGCGGCAATTTCAACGGGAGATACAACTACGGTGAATCATGTGCTTCGGGAAGACCTGCTTTACCTGCTCGATTTTGATCCCATCATCCCGGATTCGTTGGTTCCCAGTCAATTTTATATGAATCCTGATTCCGCAGGACTTTTAATGATCTGTGACAGTGAAGGAAAGCCACTCGGGCAGATGTCATCTGAGCCGCTTCCAAGATATTCGATCGCAGACCGGGCAGGTATCAGTTCAGCATTACAGGGAGAAATGCCCACTCAAAGCTATATCTGGAAAGAAGGTGAACGCTATTTTAATGTGATCACTATTCCGGTTTGGTCGGGCAACCAATTGGGGGGAACCCTTTCTTACGGTTTCCCGATCAGGCAGCTTGAAACGGAACAGTTGTCCAGAGATATGGGACTTGAAGTGTTGTATTATGCAGACAATCAGTTACTGACAGGCTCATTCGATGATATATCGATATCGAATAAGAATACCCTTTCCAAAAGTATCCATGCAGCCACCTTTGAAGTATTGAAAAACGGAGAAGCAACCTCAACTGAAGTAGCACTCGGATCAGAGAACTGGTTGGTATATATCGCGCCTATGTTCGAAAAACCGGGTACTGTTCAGGGTATCGACGGATATTATGCAGTCGCCAAGTCTTTGACGAAGGAACTTGAACCACTGAAAAATCTACAATTGTTGGTGTTTGGGATAGGTGTTTTTGCCATTGCCGGAGCATTCATTATTAGTATTTGGATAACAAAGCGTATAACAAAACCAATATACTTATTACTGGATGGGGTTAAACGGGTAGAGAAAGAAGATTTCAGTGAAAAAGTCCCGATCACCAGCCGCGATGAGATCGGTGAACTGACCCGGGCTTTTAATGAATTGGTAGAGGGGCTTCGTGAGCGCCTGCTGATGCTCAAATTCGTATCCGAAGCTACCCTGGATGCTATTAAGAAAAACTTGTCTCGTATTGAACCGGGTGGAGAGCGGCGGGATGTAGCCGTGTTATTTTCTGACATTCGCGGATTTACAGCATGGAGTGAGAATCATACTCCCGAGGAAGTCATTGATATGGTGAATAACTTGTTGAGTTATCAGGCAGACCTGGTACATAAGTTTGGCGGTGATGTTGATAAATTTGTCGGCGACGAATTGGTTGCTGTTTTCCAGGGAGAGGACAAAGAACAAAGGGCAGTAAATGCGGCGGTACAAATTCAAAAGAAATTGAAGTCGCTGTTACAGAAAGAACAGAAAGATCTGGCGGTGGGAATTGGTATAAATAGCGGAGATGTGATCATGGGAGCAATGGGAAGTGAAAACCGAATGGATTTTACGGTGTTAGGCAGCACTGTTAACCTTGGGGCTCGTTTGTGTTCAGCCGCCAAAAAACATCAGATCCTGATCTCAGAAAAGGTATTTCTTAACCTGGAACGAAAGATCCCGATCAATGAACTTGAAACTATTAAGGTGATGGGAGTCGAAAAATCCGTTCAAATTTACGAGATCGAATGGGAGACAGAGCAGCTAATTTCAACTCCAAAGAATTAGGGAGGCATGCTATGCAGTATAAAACACTGTATATATTTATAGTTATGATGGAACTTTTATTCTATGCTTCGCCAGCCAAAGCACAGGTGCAAATTGGAGGATTGGCTGATTTCGAAATTCGAAAAGCAGGCAGTGATTCATCTCCGTATGTAAACCAAACCCCAAACGGAAACTGGTCGATTTATACGCCATACCTCAGGCTTTTTGTAAATGGAAATATCTCAGAAAAATGGTTTGTTTCAGCCGCACTTCAGTCCGATCATTATGAGGGAAACCATCTGAGCCCGCTCTTTTTTTCAGTGATGAATATAAACTACATGCCTTTTGAAACTTCAAGTTTCATGGTAACAGCCGGGCGATTTGTAACTCCTTACGGTGCATATTCCAATCGCGTACTCTCATCAGAAAACCCCTTTGTTCACTTGCCTCTCAGTCATGCATCAGGACTTCCAATAAGTAAAAAGCACGGTACATTATACAATGACGTAGAATATGGAGATGATGTTCAAGGGCTGACCATGATCTATCAAAGGATGTATACGCAGGGTATTTTATTGAAGGATCGCCTGGGAGATAATGAGTGGCTTCAGTATCAAATGGCAGCAACGCTTTCCGCTGCTTCCAGTCATTTTGAGTATGGAGAACATCCAATTCCTGCTCTTACCGGCAGAGTCGTTTTTCAACCTGTGGTTTGGGGAGGGTTAGGATTTTCTTTTAGCTCAGGACCTTTTATGAAACGTGATGACGCGAATATCTCATTGACAGATGATCAACTAAAAAAATATACGCAAACACTTTTTGGTGCAGACCTTCAGCTTTCTTATCACTACTTCACTTTCGTTGCTTCCTATAACTGGAGTAATTGGGAAGCTCCTTATTTTGATCCGCAGACCAGTCCGCGGGAATATCTTTGGGATGATGAGGTAAATGCTCAGCACCTGAGTGCAGAACTTGTAACTGATTTTGCTTTTCTACCCGGCGCTTATGCCGGAATCCGTTTAGAGCGATTAATTACCGGAGACCTGACTAGCTCTGCTGATTTTGCATATTGGACTCGATCCTGGTCATACGACAGGGACCGGATCGAATTTACGACCGGCATTAAACTTCAGCGAAATGTAATACTGAAAGCCTCATACCTTTATGCCACCGACGATGGTCCGGATTTAGATGACAATGTATTTGCTATTCAACTCAGTGCGGGGTTTTAAATAACCTGGAAAATCAATCATTCCTTAAACAGCGGTGGATGTTTTTCATGATGATCGGTTGCCCCCTGATACGCCTTGGCTACAGAGAGCAAGGTGGCTTCATCAAAAAGATCTCCCACAAAAGTGATGCTTGTAGGCTGGCCGCTTTCGGTAAATCCATTGGGCAGAACCACGCTTGGATGCCCCGTTAAGTTAGTGATCAGTAAATTTCCTCCCCCAAACGATGGAGATATATACACATCCACTTGTTGCATTACGGAATCCATTTGCTGTATGAGCTGATACCGTGCCCGGTTGGCATTGATATACTCCGTAGCCGGTATAAAATGCGCTGCGCGAAAAGTGTTAGGCCAGGCATTCGGTTCCTGCCACTCCATGAGGTCGTCCTGATCTGTAAGAGAGAGCTGATCAAAAGCAGCAGCCCCTTCTGCTGTTAAAATGATTCGGAGTGGGCCAGCATCAAACTCGGGAAGTTCAACAGGGATGAGTTCGATTCCCATATCGCGAAAATTCTGTAGTACCAGGCTATCGCGCTCTTTATTCCAGTAATCCTGCTCAAAAGCCGATTTCAGATAACCGATCTTTAGGGTTGAAATATCCAGATCTGCACGGTAATTGAAGGGAACCTGAACCAGGGTCTGATCAATGCCATCGGGACCGTATATGGTGTTGAATACAATAGCAGCATCTTCTACGCTGCGGGTGATGGGGCCGATCTTATCCATCGTCCAGCTTAAAGCCATGGCTCCGGTTCGGCTCACCCGACCATAGGTAGGTCGTAATCCGGTAGTTCCATTCCGGGTAGAGGGAGATACAATAGAACCCAGGGTTTCAGTACCGATCGCAAAAGGAAATAAACCGGCTGCTGTTCCGGCAGAAGACCCGGCCGAAGAACCGCTTGAACCTTGCTCCAAATTCCAGGGATTGTTGGTTCGTCCGCCAAACCAGATATCACCATAAGCCAAAGCGCCGAGTGTTGTTTTCGCGATCAGAACGGCACCGGCTTCATCCAGTTTCTTGATAACCGTTGCTGTTTCATCAATCTCCTGATCTTTAAAAGGCATAGCTCCCCAGGTGGTTTTGTAGCCCTCTACGGCCAGCAGGTCTTTGGCTCCGTACGGAATGCCATGCAGCGGACCGCGATAGACCCCTTGTTCCAGTTCTACGTCCATTTGCTCGGCTTGCTGAAGCGCCCGCTCCCGCGTTACGGTGATCACAGCTTCCAGTTTGTCATCGTGCTTTTCAATGCGATCCAGAAAAAACTTTGTCAATTCTACCGACGTGATTTTCCGGTCTTTAATGAGTGAAGCCAGTTCGCCAATGGTGTAGAAAGCCAATTCCTCTTTGTTTTCAGGGAGTTCCACATTTTCGGGCAGGTCCCAGCGCTGAGATCGCTGCTGAAAATCAAACTGTTTGCCGGCGGGTATTGGGTTGAAGTTGAGCGCAGGCGGAACAGAGTTTTTGAGCTTAAAGTCGCGAATGGCCTGAAGGTCTTCCCGTGTATCCTCCAGCGCTTCGATCATGGTATCACGTTCAGTTTCAGTGAAATTGAGCCCGATGATGGAAGCAGCATCCTGTATCATTTCGGAAGTAATGGGGCGGTCTTCGTTTTGGATGAGCGTGAAGGCTAAAATGAATCCTAGAAATATGCCCCCGGCAAAGAGCATGATTTTATTAAACTTTTTCATGTTTTGAACTGCTTTAGAATGGAGATTGAACAAAGGTGATCCTGACTCAGATAATTGGCAGAATAAGGGACTAAATCAATGTTAAAGGGTTTTCGTATTGCATAGTCTTTTTTCAGGATAAAATACGTGGCATCAAAATTTTCATTCCACAGATCGTCCCGTTAGTTTATAAGGAGCTAAGTTCAGTTAAAATAATAGCGGGTACAATTCATATCATGAAGTTAAGCAGTTCTTTTTACAATACGACCAAGCTAAATTTGATCACACTTTCTTTTTCTTTTCTGCTGTTGGTGATTCCCGGCGGGGAAATTGCAAAGGAACAAGCCGATCAGGATACAACCATTCAATACGGTTATCAGGGTACAGAGGAAGATAATTCTCCAACCTTGTGGCAACAGTTAGGCTTTCGTTTTGAGTTGGATGGGAGTTATTTCGCACGGATCATTGATTACAGAACAAATTGGGCCAATAAAAATGCGATCACTGCAAATGAAAGAGAATCAGTAGACCAACCGGTTGAGTACAGCAGCAAAGTAATGAGTGTCGGTGATCTTGCCTTTTCAATAGGAATGTTCGACCGTCCGCTTTTCGATTTCGAATATCAAAGTTCTATTCCCCGAAACGAGTTTCAGGAACGGGCTCTGAGTTATCAGGAAAATGTGACAGAGGGACTGGAGAAATATACCTTTGGTATCAATACAGCTCCGTTATGGTTGTTTATTTTACCTGATGATACACCATGGTATGTGAGAAATATGCTCTCCATTCGGTTTCGAACATTCCGCGAGTATTCTGAATCTAGCCTGACTTTAACCGAACCCGGATACAGGATCACTGAAAACACTCAGGCGGATCCCCAGGATCCACAAACTCAGGATTTTGAAGGGGTGTCACCGGGCAATTCCTACTCCTTTCAAACCCGGTATAATTATTCGGAGATCGCTATTCCATTGATTGATTATACAGGAGATATGGGCGGCGGAATGGATGGCAAAGGGGAGACGGTAGGCACATTCTGGATGTGGCTAAGTGTTGGCGGGGCCAAGTGGAGTTTTGATCGCCCTTATGCTACACAGTTCTCCCGCTATAATAACGATGTAGTTGTATACAGCATCAATCAGGAGACTATGGGGCCTACCGTAGATTTTAGTATGGATATTTGGTTTGATGATCCTCTGGGAGGCGTGAAACTAAGTTCCATTGAGTCGTATGTCAGAGCCGGATGGGGAATGTATAACGAGGTGCATAGTGATGAGGTCAACCTTGATCGCTTATTTCTGGAAAATGGAGAACTGGACCTGATGAACACGTACTTTGAAGCAGATCTCTACGTGGGATTCAAGCTTTTCACCGGTTCCAATAATTTTGCCATGGATCTTAAACCGGGATTGCGGTTCTTTACCTTCAGCACGTACATCTCCAACTTTGAGGATATTCCTGCAGATTTCGACAATTATGAGAAAACAGATTTTGTCGTTTATCCATCTCTGCAACTGAGTTTTTCCTATCGTGCAATTAGATAGCGTTATTTCTCAACCCAAAAAAGAAGTGAACTGCTCATATCGAATTACATAAACCGATTATGAGCACCCTTTACATCTTGGCGGGTAAACGTAAAATTGAATTCAGTTCCATCCTCAGTTAAGATCTCTTTCTCGGCATTCAGCTGCCTGATAAGAGTTTCAACGATGGTCATGCCCATAGAGGGTTTATCATTGTTCAAAACGCTATCCGGTATACCAATTCCATTATCTTTTACAGAGGCTCGAAGCTTCTCACCATCTTCTTTAAACTTAACCCAGATCGCTCCTTCTCTATTATCCGGAAACGCATGGCCGATAGCGTTAGATATGATCTCATTAAGAGCTAAGGCACAGGGAACCGCCTGATTTACATTTAGCTTGGTATTATCACAATCTATGTTGATGGTGATATTTTCGGCATAATTATGTGATTTCCTGATCGACTCGATCAGCTCTTCGATATATTCTTTGAAGTTAAGATGACTAAGGGAGTGGGAGCGGTATAATTTTTCATGGATCAGCGCCATCGATTTTATTCGGGAGACGCTGTTGCCCAGGATCTTGTTGAGGTGCTCGTTATCAGAATCAAATTGCTGAATTTGGAGTAGTCCCGAAATAATAGCCAGGTTATTTTTTACCCGGTGATGTACTTCCTGAAGAAGTACATCTTTCTCATCAAGGGCCTTATTCAGTTCATCCTCATATTTCTTACGGGTAGAAATATCGCGGGTGTTGGTCTGAATCTCGACAATGGAGTTGTCTTCAGGGTTTACGGAAGAATGGCTTACGGATTCAACCCATTTATATTCCCCCGATTTTGTTCTTTTACGGAAGATCGAGGTTACCGTATCGGTATTAACAGGACCTTCGTGCAGCACTTTATGTTCTTCATCAACTCTTTCAACATCATCCGGGTGCATAAATTCAAATGCATTTCTGCCCATAAGTTCTTCGGACGTATACCCCATCAATTGTTTACAGGATGGTGTGATATATAAATAAGTGCCGTCGAGGGTATGCCGCGATATCATATCAGCAGAATTCTCTGTGACCAGTCGGAGGAGATTTTTCTCTTCTTTTAACTCTTTTTGAGTTTCAATGAGCTCGGTTACATCGTTTTGGATGCCGATAAAATGAGAAACTTTGCCATCCGTGTCTTCTACAGGTGCAATGGACAGTTCATTCCAAAACGGAGTACCGTCTTTCTTGTAATTGCGCAAGATCGACCGTCCTTTTTCGCCATTTCGGATAAGCTGACCTACCTCATCTACAGCATCTTGATCCCGATCATCATCCTGCAGAAAACGGCAATTTTGTCCCAATATCTCATCCCGGGAATATCCGGTTAATTCTATAAAACCATCATTTGCAAAAATAAGGGGTTCATCCTCTGCCTGTGCATCTGAAATCACTATTCCTACATCCGTTGAGTTGACCGCTTTTTCGAGAATTCGAAGTTTCTCATTCTGCCGGGCAATTTTAAGGGAATTTTTCCGGCTGCGTAACTGATTTTTGATACGCATGTTCAACATCTTGATGGGTACCGGAACTTCAATTACGTCGTCTACTTCATCCCATATTTTCGGGTCGTGTTTAAGTATTTTGCTGTTTTCTACCAGCAATACTATAGGCAGAAAGACCGGTAAGTCTCGTTTTTTGACATCAACTAATTCCTGCCGGTTGGCTTTATAGGAGTTCAGATCTGTGATACACAGGTCATATTTGAATTGGCTAAACGATGACGCTGTGTCATCAATTACATTAAAATGCGCAGGTATATTTTTCCTGATGAGCCTTCGGTCAGAAGCTCTTGACATAGAAAGCAAGATGGTAGGATTGCTACCGACAGCTTTTTGATCTATGTATATATATTCTAGCATTTATTGAGTTAAGATCTGTGTATACAAATTAAATTGACTGAGGATTGTTACTTAGAATTCCTTTGATTCCGGATAGTTGTTCTCCTACCTGAATCCCGTTTTTGGTGATATGATATCGGCGAATGGATTTTTCAAAATCACTGAGTCTTTTTTTCAATACGCCGATCGCTTTTTGCAATTCTCCTCCCATTTCATAATACCGAAGGAAGATGATATTGTCGGCCAGGTAGCTGGCATGCATACTGGTGGCTTCCAGTGTTCCTGTGATACTTTTGGTTTCGTTGATCAGGAATGTGGTAACGCCCATATTTTGCAGATATACCGTTAAAGAATGCAATCGTTCCAGCGTGTTCTCTTCACGAACCGCCATTCCGTATCCTCCGATTGAGTCGATCATCACAAATTTGGTGTCGTTATTCTCCACATCGTTACGCACCATTTTTGAGAATTCATCCGGCGAATAGGAGAGCGGCTCTATGGATTCTATCTTTAGAAATCCCTTATCGATCATGTTTCTTATGGGCACATTGATAGATTCTGAGCGCTTTAAGATCAACTCTTTTGATTCCTCAAAGGTATAGATGGCAGAGCGTTCCCCCCGGGAGGCAGCCTCTTTTATGAACTGCACACAAAGGTTGGTTTTACCTACTCCTGTAGGACCCGTAACCATAGTTGTGGTGCCTTTTTCAATTCCACCATGTAACAATTCGTCCAATTCGTTCACTCCTGATGAAACAGCGCTGCTTATAAAATGTCTGCTGTATTTATTTGGGCGAAGGGCCGGGAATACTGAAAATCCTTCCCCGCTAATTTTAAATGCGTGATTACCTGAACTGAAATCAGAACCCCTGTATTTTATGACCTTCAATGTTCTCCACGATTGTGAAAACTCAAGATTCACGATCCCATCAACCCAAAAGGTAGCTTCCTTTTCGGTAGACTTTTGAGACAGCTCAGAAGTCATAAGTAGAGTAGCTCCGCTATTGCAGATATACTTTATGAAAGAAAGCGCCATGTTTCGGGTTTGAAAGGGATCCTGATTCAAAAACTGGAACATCGTAATGGAATCGAGGAACACCCGCTTGGGCTTATATTTATCGACCGCTTCAATAATAGGTTGAAAGATCGAAGAAGTTTCAACTTCTGATGTTGCAAAAACAGAATACGGTTCAAAACCCTCGGTAATATTCGTTTCCGGGTTCAGATCCAGGAAATGAACATCTTCCAGCGATATTCCCAGCTTATTCGCGTTGTTATTGACGTTGTCACTGCTTTCCCCAAAAGAAATATAAAGCGATGATTCCCCTTCCTTAACCCCTTGTTCCAGAAAATGATATCCAATAGTGGATTTTCCGGTTCCGGGGCCGCCTTGGATCAGATAAGATTGTTCGGTTATAAGTCCGCCATCTAATATTTCATCCAAGCCTGAGATGCCTGTCGAAATTTTTTGTCCTTCTTTCATAATGTGTACCGTATTTTATCGCACCTCATAGGTAATTGTTTGTGCGATCTCGTTTTGTCTTCAGTTAAAGATACCCTAAGTGCCTCTCATTCTAAATCGTATTAAACACCTAATTTTAAAGTAGGTATTTTCACCTATGCTTGATAGTTTAATGCATGTTGAAGCGATTTTGAGGGGATTTCAGCAATCTTGTTGTTTTAGACGAATTATGCGCCTGTGCATAAATGTGTATCAAAATCCAAGATTTATATAACAGAAGCAGGTTGCATGTATTCATAAAAGGCTCTGAAATATTGGTACATCAAAAGAGCCGGGATCCGGAAATCAGAAATTCTTCATTTGAATTATTCCTGAATGTGTTTACTTTCGAAGTGATTTAATGATGGTCTCGGGCAGACGTAAAATCGCCCAGAGTTAAAAGGGAATCTCGTGAAAACCGAGAGCTGTTCCCGCAACTGTAATCCGAGTTCGTTCCATTAAGCGGAACAAATCACTTGCAGCCTCACCTTTGCCACTGTTCTGAATGGAACGGGAAGGCGCTGCCAACGGAGAAGCCAGGAGACCTGCCATCATTTAACCATCGCAAATTCTTCGGGTAAAAGAAGTTGCTGATAAAAATGACATGCGTTTTCTCCCTTTTATACTTTTTATATCTACCGTATGGTATACCCATGCTTCAGCTCAGCAGCCAGCTGATACCCTCGATCTGGGTGAACTTCAGGTTCAGGCCTCGCGCATCTATGTTGCCGAGCGCTATCAGCCGGTCAGTATTTCCATGATCGATTCCAGCCGGATCCGGATCCATGCTGCAGGAAATCTCTCGGAGCTGCTGGCTAGCTTTGCACCGGTTCATGTTCGTGCAAACGGACCCGGCGGACTTGCAACCCTGTCGCAACGTGGCTATTCGCCTTCTCAAACGCAGGTGTTGTGGAATGGATTTCAGCTAAATCATGCCATGCTTGGACTGATGGACCTTTCGCTGATACCCTCTTTTGCTATTGAACAGATGAGCGTGGCTTCCGGGAATGGCAATACTTCTTTTGGGGATAAAGGAGGTGGTACGGTTGCCATTCAGCTTCGCAAGCCCAGGAATGAGATCGGGTTTTCGCAAACCATCGGCGCTTTTGGGCAATCTATTTCAGAATCGTATGCAGGGGTGGAATTCGGGAGCTGGGCGGTTGGCTTGGTCACAGGCATCGAAAGCTCGGAAAATGATTTTACCTATAGCCGACGGGAATTCAGCAACGAGGCCGGCGGCTTTGTGGAAGTTGACAAAAGACGCGCCAACAACGAAATGAAAGCCAAAACCGGCATCCTCTCCGTGAACTGGAATCAGGGAAGGAAGGAATTTTCGACCATGTTGTGGGCTCATGATATGGAGAATGAAGTCCCGGGAAGTATAAACGGGCTCACTCCGCAAGCTTATCAGGAAGACGCCTATTTGCGCTGGATGAGTCGCTATTCCACCCATATCCAAGATCAAAAGATCACCACAAAATTGTATTTGAACCGGCAGCAACTCGATTTCATCAACCCGGCTGCAAACATCAATAGCCTGAGTACAAGTTCTGCTCTTATTGGAGATGTTGAGTTACGGAGTTCCTTTTCCAGGAGTTTTCAGCTTATTTCGGCTTTGCAGTTTGGGCAGAATTGGGTAGAGGCCTCGGACTATTCCGGTTCCCCGCAAAGATCTCAGATCACCGCACAGCTCAATCCTGTCTGGCGGGTCCTGGATCCGGTGCACCTCTATGGTGGGCTCCGGCTGGATTATTACTCCGATTTTGGAGACGCCTATTCAACAAATGTTGGAATGAATGTTGAACTGTTGAGAGATCATCTGTTTCTGAAGGGACAGTTTAGCCGGAATTTTGTAGCACCGACGTTCAATGACCTATACTGGCCAGACCTGGGAAATCCGGACTTAGATCCCGAAACCAACCTGAAGTTTGAAGCCGGAATTCTATTTGAGGAAAGAATAGAATCCATCCAAAATCAATTTGAGGTGACTTATTATGATGGCTGGGTAAAAGATGGCATTAGATGGCTGCCGGGCAATGATGGACGTTCGAGGCCTGTGAACCTGGAAGAACTCCGGTTGCAGGGATTTGAGATCAGGGAAGAATTCCGCGTAGAATTGGGACAGTTACACCTTGATCTGCAGGGCATGTTATTTCATTCGCTGGCTGAGATCACGATGCCCCGATTTGAGGGCGATCGCGCTGTAGGCAAACAACTTCGTTACACGCCCAAGTGGCAACTCAAGAGCTCCGCCATTTTTGGATGGAAGGGGTTGAATTCCATGTTTACCTACAATTTTACGGATGAACGCTTTTCCACGGCCGACCATAGCAGTCCTTTTGATCCGCTGCCATCCTACCAAACATCAAGCTGGAGTGGATCCTATCAATTCCGGTTAAATCAATTTCGGTTCACCCCACAATTTACTGTTCGAAACCTTTTTGACGAATCCTATTCCGTGATAAGAGACTATCCCATGCCCGGACGTTCCTGGCAAGCAAGAATAACCATTCAATATAAATTCAACTGATACCATGCAAAAAATCCGATACATACTAATTCTATTCATCCTTTTTACCTCCTTCGACGGAGTTTCACAAGACAGAAACCTGGTCCAGGTGATCGTTGGAAATGAAGGCAACTTCGGCTCCGGAAACGCTACACTCACCAATTACCTGGTAGAAAATAATTCTGCAAATGATGGAGTTTTCCTTGAAGCCAACGGAACCGGAATCGGGGATGTGGTTCAAAGCCTGAGCTGGATAAATGGCAGCATTTATGTGGTTGTTAACAACTCCCAGAAGATTGTGGTTCTGGATCCCGAAACCTTTCAACAAACCGGACAGATCTCATTGGGCGAGAATGCAAGTCCGCAACAAATTATGCAGGTTTCAGAATCTAAGGCTTATGTAACCGACCTGTACGCCAGCCTTGCTTATGTTGTCAATCTGGAAGATCATTCCGTGTCAGAAACCACCATCCCCGCAGGAGTAAATCCTGACCGCATGGCTCAATTTGAAGAGTACGCATATATTGCCAACAGCGGTTTTGGTGCAGACAGCACTATTTTTAAAGTAGATATCGCCACCGATGCCGTGGTAGATACTTTTGAAGTCAGTCGCGGTCCTTCGGGAATGAGAATAGATGCAGATGGAATCCTTTGGGTTGTGAGTACCGGCTACTCCGGTGATTATGACGATGAGTTCAATTTAGTCCCCGGAACATCTCGTCCGGGTGGAGTACATGGAATTGATCTGGAAACGGGAGAGGAGGTTGCTTTTGCCGAGCTACCTTCTGCCGGAAGCGACCTTGCTTTCAACCCAAACGACAACAAGCTGTATGTAAACACCGGTGGAGTTCGCGCTTTTGATATAGTTGAAGAAACCTTTTCAGCGGATACTTTATATAAGGGTAGTTTTTATGGGATGGGGTATGATGATGTTTCCGGGAATTTTTATCTGGCCAACGCCCGTGATTTTTCCTCAGCCGGGGAAGTGATCATATATAATGAAGCAACGGCAGAAGCGGATTCATTTGATACCGGCGTTAACCCGGGGAGTTTTCTATTTCTGTATGAAGATATGCTGGGAACTTCGACGGAAGAAACGGAGCTGGCAAGCGGATTTGAGCTATCACAAAATTATCCGAATCCATTTAACCCGACTACCAACATTGAGTATTCCACTGAACGGGCGGGACAGGTTAAACTGGAAGTATATAACATCACCGGGCAGAAGGTTGCTGAGTTGGTAAATGCCCGTCAGTCGGCCGGAGTGAAATCCGTTCAGTTTGATGCATCCCATTTATCTTCGGGACTTTATATCTACCGAATTATTACTCCATCCGGAATGCTTTCACGAAAGTTGACGCTCATCAAATAAATGCTCTTTTCGTTTGCAAATACAGATGTTAAAAAAGGCTCCGTTTGGGGCCTTTTCTTTTTTAAGAAATCTCTGAAATTAAATACCGGTATCTCGCACAAATTCTATTTTGTAAAGCCTGATTTTGGGTGAAATTGATACCGGTCTCTTCCACTTTTGGGTTCACTTGTGCGAAGCTCAAATTAAGTTCACAATTAAGTAAATAAATTGAAAATTTCCCTTCAGAGAGGTTCAGGCAAAGTTTGTGTCGTGCGAATAAAATAAGGAATAAAAATTTTCGATTATTGAATTAATTCAATTCATAAAATTATACTAAAATATATAGTTTAAACGATGTGATAATATTGTAAAAAACACTTGATATAGGATTGCGTTAAAATTGAATGTGGATAACTATGGAGTACAGTGTAGAGGTAAAATACTTTCAAAAAAGGCCTTTATGAGTTTTTGGGCCTGATCATTGAATGCTGTTAAGATTGAGGCCATGGAATATTATTTTATTGTATAATAAAAAAGGCATTTTAATTTTTGATATACAGGTACTGAGGAATTAGAATTTCTCTAATGTGGATAAGTGTCCGATTTTGTGGAAAAGTATTTGATTTTTTCCTTGCTGAATCATCTTCTCTCGTATATATTAGTTCGTACTTCTTTAGGAGATAACTCTGAAATCGGGTCACAATTTGTCTCTCATCTATGAAGGTTATTACAATTCTAATTCAAACGAAGTACGCCAATGAAATTTTCTCGCTTCTACACCAAATCAGAATGGAAAACACCATTCGACAAAATCGAATTTGCAACGCGCACCTCTGAGATCAAAAACCCTGACGGTTCCCAGGTATTCCACATGGAAAACGTGGTGGTTCCTGAAGACTGGAGTCAGGTTTCTACAGATGTAATTGCACAAAAATATTTTCGCAAAGCCGGGGTTCCTGCGAAACTTAAAAAGGTCAAAGAGAAAGGCGTACCGAAATGGTTACAGCGTTCTGTGCCTGATGAAAAAGCACTGAAGGAATTACCAGAAGAAGAGCGTTATTCTCATGAAATTGATAGCAAGCAAGTCTTTCACCGATTGGCGGGTTGTTGGACTTACTGGGGCTGGAAGCATGACTATTTTGACAGCGAGGATGATGCAAAAGTTTTTTACTCTGAATTAGCATATATGCTGGCTACACAGATGGCCGCACCAAACAGCCCGCAGTGGTTTAACACGGGGCTACATTGGGCCTATGGGATCAATGGTCCGTCGCAGGGACATTATTATGTAGACGGCAAAACCGGAGAATTGAAGCGATCCGAAGATGCTTATACGCATCCGCAGCCACACGCCTGCTTCATCCAGAGTGTGGATGACGACCTTGTGAATGAAGGCGGTATCATGGATCTGTGGACTCGTGAAGCCCGGCTCTTTAAATACGGATCTGGAACCGGAAGTAATTTCTCCAAGATCCGCGGATCTAATGAACCACTAAGCGGTGGAGGAAGAAGTTCCGGCCTGATGAGCTTTCTTAAAATTGGTGACCGGGCAGCCGGCGCCATAAAATCAGGTGGAACTACCCGGAGAGCTGCCAAGATGGTAACTCTTGATCTGGATCATCCTGATATTGAAGAATACATCAACTGGAAAGTCCGCGAAGAGCAGAAAGTAGCGGCATTGGTAGCCGGATCAAAAACGGTTCAGAAACGACTGAAGAACATCATTCAGTTATGCCATACACCGGTTGAAATTGAAGGTCGTACTTTTAACGGAGCGATGAGTCGGGATCCGCTTAAAAATAAAAAGCTGGCTGAAGAGATCCGTAAGGCAAAAAGAGATTCAGTGCCCCTTAATTACATAGAGCGTGTTATTCAGCTTGCAGCCCAGGGATTCACCGATCTGGAATTTGATGCCTATGACACTGACTGGAATTCCGAAGCCTACGCAACAGTAAGCGGTCAGAATTCGAACAACTCTGTTCGCGTTCCGAATTCCTTTATGAAAGCAGTGAAGGAAGACAGTGACTGGCATCTGTATGGCCGGGTTGAGAAGAAAAAAGCGGCAAAAGAAGGCCGCGAACCCAAGCCCATGGAATCTATGAAAGCCCGTGATCTGTGGGATGACATTGCTTATGCAGCATGGTCGTGTGCAGATCCCGGAACACAGTATCATGACACCATCAACGAGTGGCATACTTGCCCTGAAGATGGTCCGATCAACGCAAGTAACCCTTGCTCTGAGTACATGTTCCTCGACAACACGGCTTGTAACCTTGCTTCCCTGAATCTGATGAAGTACTTCAAAGGGAATGGGGATTACAAGAAGTTTGATATCGAATCTCTGGAGTATGCTTCCCGGATCTGGACGGTGGTTCTTGAGATCTCCGTTCTGATGGCACAGTTCCCTTCAAAAGAAATTGCAGATCTTTCCTACAAATTCAGAACGCTGGGGCTTGGCTATGCCAACATCGGTGCTGCGCTAATGGTGCAGGGACTTCCTTACGACAGCGAAGAAGGAGCAAGTGTGGCCGGAGCCATTACCGCAACGATGCATATGACCTCTTATGCCACATCTGCTGAAATGGCCAAAGAACTCGGAACCTTTGAAGGGTACGAGCGCAATCAGGAACATATGCTGAAGGTGATCCGAAACCACCGACGAGCAGCTTATAATGCTGATCCTGAGGAGTACGAAGGACTGACTGTGAAGCCGATGGGAATCGATGCTTCTATCTGTCCGGATTATCTGGTGAAAGCAGCCCAAAAAGCATCAGACAAAGCACTTAAAAAAGGCGAAAAACACGGATACCGAAATGCACAGGTAACTGTACTTGCCCCGACCGGAACCATTGGTTTGGTGATGGATTGCGATACTACCGGAATTGAGCCTGATTTTGCGCTGGTGAAATTCAAGAAATTAGCTGGTGGCGGATACTTCAAGATCATTAATCAAGCAGTACCTAAAGCGCTGAAGAACCTCGGTTATTCCAAGAAGGAATCTCAGGAGATCATCGATTACGCTAAAGGAACAGGCTCGCTGGAAGGTTGTCCACACATCAACCCGGAAGTTCTGATGGAAAAAGGCTTCACCAAAGAAAAAATTGAAGCAGTAAACCAGGCACTGCCCGGAAGCTTCGATATCAAGTTTGCTTTCAATCAGTGGACGCTTGGTGAGGATTTTTGCAAGGATGTGCTGGAGATCTCCGAAGAGCAGCTCAACGACATGAATTTCGACATGCTGCGATTCCTTGGATTCAGTAATGAGCAGATTCAGGAAGCCAATGATTACGTTTGTGGAACAATGACGGTGGAAGGCGCTCCGCACCTGAAAGAAGAAGATTACGCCGTATTTGATTGTGCCAGCCGTTGCGGACGAATTGGAACACGTTTCATTTCGGCCAAAGGACACATTCGCATGATGGCCGCTGCACAGCCGTTCTTGTCCGGCGCGATCTCCAAAACCATCAACCTCCCTAACGAAGCGACTATCGAAGACATGAAAGACGCTTACATGGATTCATGGGAGATGATGTTGAAAGCCAACGCTCTCTATCGTGATGGTTCCAAATTGAGTCAGCCGCTGAATTCCATGGCTGATGTACTGGAAGAGATCGTGGATGAGGAAGATGAAGAATCTGTTGATGCAGAAACGTCACAAGCACAGGATAAAGTGCTTGAAGTGGCTGAGCGCATCATTCATAAATATGTAGCACGACGTCAGCGACTACCATTCCGTCGCGAAGGATATACGCAAAAAGTGAAGATAGGTGGACAGAGTGTCTATCTCAGAACGGGTGAATATGAAAACGGTCAGCTGGGTGAGATCTTTATTGATATGCACCGCGAAGGCGCCGCTTTCCGAAGCCTTTTGAACTGCTTTGCGATCTCAATTTCACTTGGGTTGCAGCATGGCGTTCCACTGGAAGAATTTGTGGATGCCTTTACCTTCACCAAGTTTGAGCCAAGCGGCATGGTAAACGGAAACCCACATGTGAAAATGAGTACATCTGTTATCGATTACATCTTCCGCGAGCTGGCGGTGACCTACCTCGGAAGAGAAGACCTGGCACATGTGCCGGCAGATCAGATCGAATCTCGTAATTTACGTCCTACAGCAGATGCTAACCCGGATGTAGACAGCGAGGAATTTAACACAGATGCAAGAAGCACTTCGGCGAATGCAACACCAGACACAGCAGAGTCTGAAGTAGCACCTTCGATGGCAGATCCATCACAGACGGCCGCCGAAAACCCAACAGCTACCCAACAAAAAGCGGTGAAGTCAGACAGTTACGAAAGTGACTACGACAAAGCCAAGCAAATGGGCTACACCGGCGAAGCCTGCCCCGAATGCGGCAGCATGACCATGGTGAGAAATGGAACATGCATGAAGTGCATTACCTGCGGCTCTACTACAGGATGTAGTTAATGGTGTATTGGTCAATTGTTGATTGGTTAATAGGGTTATGAATAACCAAAAACCAATCTCCAATAACCAAAACAGATCTTTCATGGAGAAAGAATTAAACCCTGATCGGTGAGTAACCGGTCGGGGTTTTTTGCGTCAAATCTTTTCGAGCTCAGGCTCGTTCCCAACCACCCAGTTGGGAATGCATGCCGGGACCACCGGTCCCAGTTGTCAGATAACAAGCTTTCATGGAGAAAGGATAAAAACAAGGATCTCTTAAGTTTTGAACGAGCCCAAATATTCAAAAAGGTTAGCCAAATTCTTTCGAGCGGTGACTTAAGAGTTTATCGCCAATGTATCGTGCTTATTCAAGTCTGAAGACTTGACCTGCTATTACTTTTCAGTCTCCACTTCGTTCAAGACTGAAAAGATCCGCGGAGACGCTCGTAGGTTCTATTTATTGCCATCCAAGTTCTCCAGGCTGGTGACTGGTGATATACGGTCTGCGTTGCCACCAATCCACCACGACGCAGAGCGTACGAAGCGAGACTAAATTCACCTGCACTTCAACATTCATTAATCAATGTTCGAGATTCAATGTTCAAAACAAAGCATCTCTCCGGCAATACTTTTACCTTTGGGCTGAATCTCAATCACTCACAATTTTATCATGCCAAATTTTCCTAATCCTTTCTTTCGCTGGAGACCTCATCCGTGGCACGGACTTGAGGTTGGCTCGGATCAACCCAAAACAGTAAATGCGTTTATTGAACTCACACCCTTCGATACCATCAAATACGAAGTGGACAAGAAAACCGGGTATATGCGGGTAGATCGTCCGCAAAGGAGTTCGTCGTTGCCCCCTTCTTTATATGGATTTATCCCAAGAACTTACTGTGGAGATAAAGTTGGAGCACTTTCTAAACAGGATGTAAAAGGTGATGCTGATCCGCTTGATATTTGCGTACTTAGCGAGCGTCCCATTGACCGAAACGAGGTTATTTTAAGTGCCCGGGTTATTGGCGGACTTCATATGGTTGATAAGGGTGAAGCCGATGATAAGATCATTTCTGTGCTCGAAAATGACACCTATTACAAAGACATCCACAGCGTGAATGACTTGCCTCCAGTACTTCTGGAGCGACTTCGTCATTATTTTGGTACCTACAAGCTCATCCCGGGAAAAGAATCCAATGATGTATATGTAGATGGCATCTTTGATGAAGATCATGCTTACAAAGTGATACAGGCTTCGATAGAGGATTACGAAACCATGTATGGGGAGTAAGGATTGAACACTGAACTACCGAATATTTTCTGGCAGAAAGTATGACAAAGGGTAAAGAAAATATCCGGGTTCAGAAGTTCATTGTAGTTGTAGCAGTAGTTCTTTTTGCTCTTAAGATGGGCGCCTGGTATTTAACAGGTTCAGTTGCTGTTTTAACCGATGGACTGGAAAGTATTGTTAACGTTATTTCCGGATTCATTGGACTCTACAGCCTGATCCTTTCCGCTAAACCCAAAGATGCCAACCATCCATATGGTCACGGCAAAGTTGAGTTTATTTCAGCGGGCATTGAGGGGACGCTGATCACCATTGCTGCTTTATATATTATTTATGAAGCATGCCTCAGTTTCATCTACCCGCAGCCATTGCGTTCGCTCGACCTCGGGATCCTTTTGATCGGGATCTCAGCTGTCATTAATTATGGATTTGGATGGTGGGCGTACAAAACAGGAGTAGAAAATGAGTCGCTGGCATTGCAGGCAAGTGGCCGTCATCTGCAAACCGATACTTACACCACCGTTGGTATCATCGGAGGTCTGATCCTGATCCGGTTCACCAACATTCTCTGGCTTGATGGAGCCGTTGCAATACTCTTTGCCCTGTTCATAATGAAAACCGGCTATCGGATATTACGGCAAGCTGTGGCAGGCATCATGGACGAAACCGATGAAGATCTGCTGGAGGAACTCATCAGCTTTTTACAGGAAAACCGCGATCCCAAATGGATCGACCTGCATAATCTGCGCATCATTAAATATGGCCGGATCTTACACGTAGATTGTCATCTTACGCTGCCCTGGTATCTTACCGTAAGAGAAGCACATAACGAATTGGATAAGATCGAAGCCCTGATCGCAGATAAATTTGGAGACCGCATCGAGATCTTCATTCACACCGATTACTGTATGGAGTTTTCCTGCAGACTGTGTCAGGTCAAAAATTGTGAAGTTCGACAGCATCCATTTGAAGAAGAGATCACCTGGACGGTAGAGAATGTAGCCTCAGATGGAAAACATAGGGTAAACTCGTGATCTAAAAATCATATTTAACTTTAGTTCAAGGTGAATAATAGCATGAGTTGTCACTCTGAGCACCTTGGTAGTTATATAACATCTAAGGGGAAAGCGAAGAGTCTCAAAGTCTGAATTATATCCTAAATATTAGAGGCTTTGAGATCCTTCGCGTTCAACAATTTTATTCATTGTATTTTTAAGCGCTCAGGATGACAATTTCTAAATACTCATGTCGAACTCGTGTTATTCATCCAACTAACTGTTGAAAATGATACGGGCGAACAATTAGATATAATCACTCAAATCGATGTCGAGTTCCTCGGAATACCGCCTTAATAACTCCACTTTATAGTCAGGAACCAGCTCAGCCTCTCCGGCTATGATTTCCTTCGCCAGCCTGTTGGGGAGAATAAAAGACTTTGCGTTTGTGCCAAACTCAGATGCAATTTTATCCTGAATGGGCTGCATTAACGTATGTTTTAAATGGCTGATACGGCTTTGATTCTGCCGCATTTCCCGATACTCCTCTCCGGTCATAGTGTGTGTAGCTTTTTGGGAAGTGGAAATGCTTTGATCCTCTGCTTCATCAACAGCCTGTTTGATAATATCGGCTAATTGATCTTTAAACTCATCGTTCTTCAACCTTCCATAAATGCCTTTTTGTTGGTTCCACTGCTGCACTTTCTTTGGATCTTTTGCCAGCGAAGCAATCACTTTTTTACTGACCAAATGATAAATGGGTTTGTTATAAGACTTGGCAACTTCATCAAAAAAGGCCATGAGCTTTTTATAGACATGCCACTCAAACATGCTCAGGTCGTTCTTGTCCTTTTCTTTTATAAGGTTGTTATGATCCTCATCGCTGTAATCAAGCTGATCGAAAACAGCATTTTCCTGTTCTATCCAATCCGTTAAACCATGTTTTTCGGCTTCTGCTTTCAACGCTTTTTTAAAATCCAGCAGATACAATACATCATCGGCAGCATAATGTTTCTGATCTTCAGAAAGCGGCCTTGCAAACCAATTACTTTGCTGAGAAGAGCTATTTACTTCAATATCCAACACTTCCTTGATCAGATTCGTGAGTGAGGCGGGCTTGAAGTTCAGCAAGCTGGTAGCCACATCCAGATCATATAGATTCTTCGGAAAACAGTCCAGCGAATGGAAAAGACGCAAATCTTCCCCGAAAGCAAAAACAACTTTCTGGATATCCGGATCTTCAATAGGAGGAAAGACGGTGGTGATATCCAGGTCAGAACTCAGCGGATCAACCAGGTAACAATCGGTACCATCATAAATTTGCATCAGGCAAATATTGAAACCATAGCGATATCGGTTTCGGTCAAACTCCAGGTCGATGGCAAACTCTTCAGCTTGCTGCAACTTTTCAGTGAGTTGTTGAAGTTTGCTTTGGTCAGCGATGTAATGAATAGCCATGTATAAAAGTAGATTCAGTTTTAGCTTGTCAATGTATCAAAGTTGAAGCGGAATTGCCGAGAAAGGGGACTCTAATTATAGTTGTCATTATGTAAACTATAATTTACATTACCGATGATTTCAAAACTTCAAAACAATACTATGTCGTTTCAATTTTTACCAAACTACTTTAAGAAAGTCGGGTTATTCATTTTCATCGTTTCGGGAATTCCTTCCTTTAGTAAAGGATTGGTTGATGGTCGGAATGCAGCTGATGGAATTCCTACTCCTGAAGCATTTGAAGCGTTTACGTTTTTGGGCATTCACTTCACAGAGTCGCTTTATGATACTCTGGTATTCGTAGGAATCATCGGACTTTTCTTATATCTGTTCTCGAAAGATAAGATCATGGATGAGTTTCTATTACGGATCCGGCATGAAGCGATTCAGCTCACGTTTTTAGCAACGGTAGTCTTTGTATTTTTGATGCTGATCATCAACCCAAACTGGAGAATAGGAGGCATGGCGTTGATTGAATACCAGGTTGTTCTATTCCTGATTATAAACAAAGCCAAGAAATTCTGGTCATCACCTGGGAAAGGAGCTGAGAATGAATAATACCATTAAAGTAGAGCGAGCCCGCAACAATTTGTCCCAGTCTGATTTAGCAGAAAAAGCTGGTGTGACCCGACAAACCATTTACGCCATCGAAACTAAGCGGTTCATCCCATCCACTGTCCTGGCATTCAAACTTGCGCAAATCTTAAAAGTGGAAGTGACTGAATTATTTGAGCTGGAAGAAAGCGATTGGGAATAAGCTACTGTATTTCCACGATCATCTCAGGATCTGCGTGATCGCTTAGCCGCTGAAGTTCTTCTTCGATGCGTTCTTTCCACTTAAGTTGCTCCCGGTAATCCATGGAAAAGTTGGTAGCTTTATCATATTCATTCTGGGCATTTTTGAGGTCGGCCATCACCGATTCATGCAAAGCTTTAAATTCAGAAGTAGTTAACCGTCCCGCGCGTATTACTTCCAAAACTTGTTTTCGGAATTTCCGTGCATGGATCTCGGCAAGATCAAAATGACCTTGTTCATGCATGAGCAAAAGGGCAGTCCACGTTTTAGACCAGGACTCGTCCTTCTCAAAATATGTTCTTATGGAAACGCGGTATTCACTGTCAGAGAAATCCATCCGGCTTTCTAAACCTACAACCGAGAATGCTGCATGCTCGCTGTATCTTTCGGCCAGTCCATCAAAATCGGTCCATACCAATTTCTGATCTTTACTCCAGTAAATGAAATTTTCCTGGGCAGGAGGGACCGTATCCTGTTGTCCCATCAATGAAAATGGGGAAAGAATAAATGCGATTAAAAGGAAGGAATAATTCATGATCTCAGGTTTGTGAGAATATAGCATCCAACCTGCATTTCACAAATCACATTCCTTTAAAATAGAATTTACCGGTGCTTACTGTAAGTATTTGCGGAGAGTATGTTTCCCAGGTTTGCAATTTCTTCTTCGGAAAGATTGATAGCATTTGCCTCTGTAAGTTCCTGAAGCTGTTCTTCGGTACGCATACCAGCTACCACGGAAGCCACCGCCGGATGTTGCTGAACATACTTTATAGCTCCGGCCAACGGATGTCCGGTCTTATCCAAAGCTGCTTTCATTTGTTGAATCTGATCAGCAGAATATCCTAAGTAATCCTCTGCAGATTTATCGATCAGCATTCCTTTTGCTAAGGTTCCGCGGGTGATCACGCTGATCCCATTTTCATGCAAAAGATCTAATGCTTCTTCTTCGGGGCGACGATCAAGCAGACTGTATTGCATCATAACGCAATCCATATCGGAGCGCTTTATCCATTCCCGGATGGTATTTGGCCGGATAGATGAAATGCCATACGCCCGGATCTTGCCTTGTTTTTTGAGCTGATCAAAAGCTTCAATAGCTTCATCAATCGGATCTTCAATAGTTCCGCCATGCAGCATGTACAAGTCGATGTGATCTGTTTGGAGGCGACGCAGACTTTCATTCACCCCGGTTAGAATGTGCTCTTTAGAGGGATTCCAATCCCAGCCGGAACCATCCTCACGCCATTCGTTTCCCACCTTAGTGGAGATCAGTACTTCATCCCGAAACGGTTTGAGGGCTTTTCCAACTACTGCTTCATTAAAGCCTTTATCATATAAGTCGGCAGTGTCAAAAAAGTTGATCCGAGCCTCGTATGCTTTCCGGAGCAGGTCAATAATCTGATCCTGTCCCTGATCAACCTCCAGCGACATACAGCCAAAGCTAAGTTCACTTACTTCCAGATCTGAGTTTCCAATTTTTTCGTACTTCATAAGTCCGTGTTTTTTTGATTGGGATTAGTATAAGGGAAAGAAATTCTCAATGATTCCATGATCTGCCCAAATCCTCTCGCGATTTCCATTTGATTCATTCCTCCAAATACCGCATACTAAGCCGGAAATCAAATCAACGGAGGTCAAAACGCCATGTCGGAACGGGACTTAAAAGGATATTGGAAAAAGAATTTAAGCTATCTGGGGATACTGCTCAGTATCTGGTTCGTAGTTTCATACGGTTTTGGGATTTTGCTGGCACCGGTACTGAATGAAATTCAGATGGCTGGATTCAAACTCGGTTTCTGGTTTGCACAACAAGGCTCCATATACACATTTGTGATCCTCATTTTCGTGTACGTGTATTTGATGAATAATCTTGACAAGGAATTTAACGTACGGGAGGACGACTGATCATGGACGTTCAAATTTGGACCTATATTTTAGTTGGTGTCACTTTTGCCATTTATATCGGAATTGCGATCTGGGCGAAAGCCGCAACTACAAGTGATTTTTATATTGCAGGTGCGCATGTGAGTCCTCTGACCAACGGCATGGCCACCGCTGCTGACTGGATGTCGGCCGCTTCCTTTCTTTCCATGGCCGGACTCATTTCCTTCATGGGTTACGACGGCTCCGTGTACCTGATGGGCTGGACTGGCGGATATGTATTGCTTGCGCTTTTACTGGCTCCATATCTTCGAAAGTTCGGTAAATTCACCATTCCTGATTTCATTGGCGACCGTTACTATTCAAATTTCGCCCGAACTATTGCCGTTATTTGTGCGGTGATTGTTTCCTTCACTTATGTAGCGGGACAGATGCGTGGTGTTGGCCTCGTATTCTCTAAATTCCTGGAAGTGAATATTGATATTGGAGTACTTATTGGGATGGCGATCGTTTTTTTCTATGCTGTTTTAGGTGGAATGAAAGGGATCACTTATACGCAGGTGGCTCAATATTGCGTGCTGATCTTTGCCTTTATGGTGCCGGCCTTTTTTATCTCGTTCCAGCTCACCGGAAATCCTATTCCCCAGCTTGGCTTTGGCTCTACACTATCGGACGGCTCCGGACAATATCTTCTTGAAAAACTGGATGAACTCCATACTGAACTTGGTTTTGCTGCTTATACCAGCGGGACCAAAAGCATGCAGGATGTCTTCTTCATAACGGCTGCTTTAATGATCGGAACCGCCGGACTTCCTCACGTGATCGTTCGCTTTTTTACGGTACCGAAAGTGCGGGATGCCCGAATTTCTGTTGGCTATGCGCTGATATTCATCGCCATCTTGTACACCACAGCACCCGCCATTGCAGCATTCGCAAAATACAACATGATGGAAACCGTCAACGAAGAGGAATACACGGAAATGCCGGCATGGTTTGGCACCTGGGAGGAAACAGGACTGCTCACCTGGGTGGATAAGAATGATGACGGAATTATAACGTACGCTCCCGGTGAGGCTATAAGCGGACTCCCTGACATTCAGCGAAATGCTGAGGGAGAAATTGTCCGTGGTGCTTTTGGCGAAGTGAAAGTGAATAATACACTGGCGGAAGGGCCCAATGAATTATATGTGGATCGGGATATCATGGTACTGGCCAATCCCGAGATCGCGAATTTGCCGGCCTGGGTAGCGGGCTTGGTGGCTGCCGGTGGACTTGCTGCCGCCCTCTCAACCGCTGCGGGTTTGTTACTGGTGATCTCCACAGCGGTTTCGCACGATCTCATCAAGAAACAGATCAAAACCGATATTTCTGATAAAGCCGAGTTGTTATGGGCACGTATTGCGGCTGCGGGAGCTGTGTTGGTTGCCGGATACTTTGGGATTAATCCGCCCGGATTTGTGGCAGAGGTGGTGGCTATTGCCTTTGGGCTTGCCGCGGCTTCATTCTTCCCGGCCATTATTCTCGGGATCTTCTACAAGAAGATGAACCGTCAGGGAGCCATCGCCGGAATGATTGCCGGATTGTTGTTTACTCTGGCTTACGTGATCTTCTTCAAGATCGCTTTCCCCGAATACAATTCACCTGAATACTGGTGGTTTGGAATTTCGCCGGAAGGAATCGGAACGCTGGGAATGCTGTTGAATCTGGCGGTTTCATATGCGGTGGGGATGATCTTCCCTGAACCACCGAAAGAAGTACAGCAGCTGGTAGAAAGCATTCGGTATCCGCAATGATAGACAATGAGGAGAAGGGAGCTACTGAAGTACCCTCTCCTCAAAAACTATATCGAAACCGGGAGGGGGAGGGATTATCTGAACCCAGCTTTCATAACTCAAAGCAATGGATGGGCACCCGTTACTTGTATGGTCTTCATCCTTCCACCAGCTGTAAATGATCTGTTTATTCTGGCTTTCAATTGAGATCTGTTTATCAAAGCCATTCAGACACCCATTTCCGGTAACTTTTTTACCGATGATGGTACCTCTCGAAAAATCGAAATTCTCCATAGAGCAGGTCCTTCCGTCATAGCTCGAATACAATTTATTTGCACTCATGCTTACTCTGGTATTCACAGATAGTGGTTTTTTGAATTCAACAGCTCCGGTTGAGGGATGAATGCTTAGCACATTTTCGTAGTGAATTTTACCTGCAGTCGTATAAGGATCATCCTCATAATAAATTGATAAGCTGTCATCATAAATATAGAAAGGAATACTATTGACCCGATAGAGTTCTCCCTGATAGGTTATGCGAAATGGTCTGGCGCGTGCATAAATAACGATATCCTCAGGACCAATTTCATGATCCCCATTCGTATCCAATGGTTGATAAGACAGTTGATAGGGTTCTGGATTATCACCTGCCACGAAGTATTCATATTCTCCCTGAGGGGCATAATCTCTTCGAAGCTTTTCGTAATCACTGTTGCTTGATATAGCCATTTGGAAACCGATTCCGCCATGGGAAAGGCAAGGCGGGAAGGACTCTTCCGGTAATTCAACAAAATGAATGACTTTATTGAGACGAGGATTTAATGAGACTTCTTTGTCACACCCGCTAATAGTTAGCATAAAGGACATAAATAAAACGAAGGGAAGCAGGCCGGTCTTCATGTGTTCAATTTATCGATAAAATAAAAAGATCCTGAATTAAATCAGGTTCAAGTTTCTAAATAGCTGATCACCAACTTGATGAATGCAAAAGGGATTGAACCGCTACTCTAATCTTCTACAGCTCCAGGAAAAAATTTCTTAATGCGCTTTTTTTTGCCGGTGAAACTGATGTCAGACCTTCCTTCGATCTTATTTTCAACCAAGCTAAAAATTTCGCCGAAGTTGGTGTATAAACTTCCAAGGGAAACAGCTTTCCCATCGGACTTAAAACTGACAATGCCCTTATCGCAGAAAACCTCCTCGATATCATCATAATGCAAGCTGAAAGAACCGAATACCCCTTTTTTCCGAAAGCCGGATTCTGTCACTTCTATCTCATAGAAGAAGCTGTAAACCATAGAAAAGACGGATCCAATAATTGCAAGACCAAGTACAATAACCGGCCAGGTATTGTTTCGCTCCACGGCAGGTTCAAAGATCAGATTTATGCCAAAAAGGATATCAACCACAACATCCAGGCAAACAACAAAGATGAATAAAGCAGACAAGTTGAGAATCGCTTTCCAGAGTGGTTTGAGCGAAGTAGTGTAAAGTATATCATTCATTGTAAAACCCCATTTTTCTTTGAATGAAGTAAGAGAAAATGGGGGGTTAATGCAAACGGTACCTTTTAGAACCAGCCAGATCCAAGTCCGCGGAAGGGCCATGGGATGGAAGCGATCATGATCAGTAACCCAATTCCGTATGTGATTGCTACTCTTTTATGTTTGGCGATTGAGTCTTCCATTCTCTTGGCTGTGCTGAAGCCAAAGGTGATAAGGGCAATCGCGATGAGCATCATAAGGCTATGTTCCACCGTAAAAAATCGCAAGATCTGACTTTCCATCACGCCCGATTCAAAAGAAACTTTGGGACTTGTAAAGTATAAACCAAGACCTATCATAAGCTGAATGTGGGTAAAGATAAGTGCCAGCAAAGCCGCGATCCGGTCACCTTTCTGGTATTCTTTCTTGCCGGTCCAGCCGGAAACTGCTTTAATGATCGCCCAAACAATAAGTGCCAATGCGATCCATCGAAGTCCTGAGTGTGCGTGAAGTAAACCGTTGTACATAGCTTTGAAAGTTAATTTGAAAATTGTGCTTTGAATATAGGAAAATTGGGCTGGTTAATGGAAAAATAGTTAATGGTTATTTGCACAGGATATAAATTTTGGAGTGTCCATATAACCATTAAACCAATACTTAAATCCTTGATCCTAATTTCCTGAAAATGCGGTTCACTCGTCGCTTATTAACGCCCAGATCATAAGCTCCAAGCCGACTGGCACTACGGATGAAAATGGTCGTTTGTCCATCAGCTTCTTCCAGTATCACATCCACATCATCCTTAAAACCAAAAACGGGAATCCGATAAATGGCATGAATTTCAATTCGCTTGGGGTCGAGGACTTCATAAGAGTGAGCTTCCTTCTCAAAGATCTGTGACAGAGCCCCGAATAATTTGTCCATGCCCACGTCAAAGTTACGGGATGTTCGGACACAATTAGGTGTAACAGGACAGGGAGGAAGCGGGTTGTTAGGAATATTCTGAGCCATAGAGGATCACATCTTTTTATTCATCGTGATGGTGGGAACCAAATCAATCCAGCTCAAAGAATCGTTCCAGCTGTTGAAAGCAAGATTCCAGGTCTTCACATACATGAAAGAGAGAAAGGCTTTCTTTATGGATGAATTCGTGTTTCACCGCATTTTCGGTGTATTGAACCAGTCCATCAAAATAGCCTTCACTATTCAAAAGGAAAATGGGTTTGTTGTGAAGGCCGAGCTGCCGCCACGTCAGGATCTCAAAAAATTCATCGAGGGTTCCGAAGCCGCCGGGGAGTACAAGAAAAGCATCCGACAACGATTCCATCAATGCTTTTCGGGTGTGCATGTCCTGTGTTTCATGGAGGTCGGTGAGTCCTTTATGAGCAACTTCCCGGTCTTTCAGGTGGGTGGGAATCACACCGACCACCTCACCGCCTTCTGTAAGCGCGGCATTCGCGAGTTCACCCATCATTCCAATTTTACCACCGCCATAAACAACTCCCCAATCCCGGTGGGCAATTTCTCGCCCGGCTTGTTTTGCTAATTCAGGAAATTTGGGATTATTACCTTTTCGTGAACCACAATACACACAAATATTTTTCATTAAGCTACGGTAAACAGTCGATTCAAAATTTTATCCAGTTTCTCTACAAAATAATGGATGTCTTCTTCGGTATTCTGTTTCCCAAAACTAAGCCGGATACTGGAGTTGGCAAGATCGGGATCCATCCCAATTCCGTTTAAGACATGCGAGGGCTCCATCGCTCCGGATGTGCAAGCTGAGCCATTCGAAACACAGATTCCTTCAATATCAAGGTTTTGAAGGAGCATTTCGCCACTTATAAAATTCCCGTCATTATCACTAAAAGACAGGTTTACAATGTGAGGTGCGCCTTTATCCTGCGGGCCGTTTACCCGCACATTCACGGATAATTTTTGCTTGAGCTGAGTAAGTAAGGTTTCCCGAAGGTTCTTGTAGTGCCTGGTATTTTCATCCATCTCCTGAACCGAAAGTTCCAGCGCCTTAGCGAAACCTACAATTCCGGGCACATTCAGTGTTCCGCCACGACGACGTCGTTCCTGTGAACCGCCGATCATCCATGGGATCCATCGTGCTCCATTTCGTACATACATGATGCCCACACCTTTAGGACCATAAATTTTGTGTCCGCTGCCGCTCAGGAAATCCAGGCCTAATTCCTCCACATTTACGGGGATCTTACCCAGGCTTTGAACGGTATCGGAGTGAAGGGGAACGTCAAATTCTTTGCACACCTCAGCTATTTCTGAAAGTGGATTGATGGTGCCGATCTCGTTATTGACATGCATGAGTGTAACCAAGGCAGTGTTTTCTGTGATCACTTCCCGGACGGCATCTGCTGTGATGGTCCCACAATTCCGGGGTTCTGCGAAAACGGGTTTGATGTCGTGCATTTTCTCCATCTCCACCGTATGCAGTACGGCGTGATGTTCCAGCTCAGAAGTAACTACTTCATTTTTACCCTCCGAAACCGCCAACACTCCTTTGATTACCGCATTATCACTTTCAGTGCCCCCGCTGGTGAAAACGACCTCAGTTGGTTTAGCACCAATGAGTTTAGCTACTTTCTCGCGGGCTTCCTCAACAACGGATTTAGATTTCTGGCCCAGGTGATGCGCAGAATTGGCATTTCCATAACTTTCCTTCAGATAAGGCATCATCGCCTCTAAAACCCGCTCATCGAGGGGGGTGGTGGCAGCATGATCAAAGTAAACCGTTTTCATCAATTCCCAATTGTTTTGTGTTGAATTTGACGGACTAAAAATATCCATAATCCCAATGAAAAGCAGACGCAAAAGGCCACCTAAAATCAGGCTTGGAAAGTAGGTTTGGGATAGTCTTTCAGTGTATTACGCGACTAAGCTTTTCAGAAGGCATGGACCTGATTTTAGGCTGTGGTAGCGCGTCTCTCCAGAGTCGCGTGTTTGTATCCTTTAAGACAATGGGCACTATTTCTTTGAGATCAAATTCTCATTCAAATGTACGTTCTTTGTTTTTTTACTATCGACTCTGGAGAGTCGATGTACGTACCCCAATAGAAGTTTTATATATAAGAAACCATGTTTTTTTGATCGAACTGAGGTTCAAAGAAACTTCATCTACAATTAATACTGCGAAACTCTGCGAGTAATAAAATAAGTCTTCAGACTTGAAGAGCATAGATCAATCTCCAACCATTCATCAAAACTTCATTTCGTGATGAGAACTTGGTACCTTCAAGTCGACTTTCAATCACAAATCATTGTACACTCATGGCAAAACTCACTCTCAACGACGTCGAAGTAAAAGACAAAAAAGTGCTGATGCGCGTAGATTTCAACGTGCCCATCAAAGATGGGACTATCACCGATGACAACCGCATTGTGCAGGCATTGCCTTCCATAAAGCATGTAATTGAAAATGGCGGGTTGCTGATCCTGACCAGTCACCTTGGAAGACCTGCCGGAGAATTCGATCCGGAATTTTCACTCAAACCGGCTGCAGATCATCTGGCTACTTTGGTAGATGCGAATGTTCACTTTGCCATAGACTGCATTGGTGAAAAAGCAGAATCAGTGATCGAGAAAGCTGACTTCGGAGATATTGTGGTATTGGAGAACGTACGCTTTCACCCCGAAGAGAAAAAGAATGATGAGGAATTCAGCAAGAAATTAGCAGCTCACGGAGATCTGTTTGTGAACGATGCTTTTGGAAGTTCACACCGTGCTCATGCCTCGGTAGCCGGAGTGACGAGATACCTGCAGCCGGCCGTTTCCGGTTTTCTGCTGGAGAAAGAGATCAAGTATCTGGAGGAAACCATCAACGAACCCGAGCATCCATTTGTGGCTATTTTGGGTGGAGCCAAGGTGTCGGATAAAATTGGGGTGATCGAGAACCTGCTGGATAAAGTCGATACCATCATCGTGGGTGGCGGCATGACATACACCTTCTACAAAGCCAAAGGCTGGCCGGTCGGGAATTCCCTGGTAGAAGAGGATAAAGTGGATCTGGCCAAGGAATTACTGGAGAAAGCTGAAGAAGCAGGAGTTAAATTTCTGCTTCCCATGGATTCCGTAGTTGCTAAAGAATTCAAAAATGATGCAGAGCACAAAGTCGTAGACGAGGAAGGCATCGAAGACGGATGGATGGGACTGGATATTGGTCCTGAATCGTCGTTGGCATTCAGCAACCAGATCAAATCTGCGAAAACAGTGCTATGGAATGGTCCTATGGGCGTTTTCGAAATGGAAAATTTTGCAGACGGAACCTTTGCCGTAGCCGAAGCGCTGGCCGAAGCCACGAAGTTTGGAGCCACGACTATCATTGGCGGGGGCGATTCTGCTTCAGCCATAAAAGCAGCCGGATTGATGGATAAGGTTTCCCATGTATCCACCGGTGGCGGCGCCAGCCTGGAATACCTGGAAGGCAAAGAACTCCCGGGCGTTTCTTCGCTGACGGATAAGTAATTCGATTCATCACAATCTGATGTTTGTGGCATGATTGTGCGGAATTTTGAAAAACATAGGCCGGGCAGCTTGCCCGACCTTTTTTGTTTTATCCCAAAATGCAGTAGATTCGGAAAGTTCCTTTTCACAAAATCCTTCATATCGCAAAACAGCTACAGAATTAAACCATAAACTGAATTACTAAAAAGGAATCCAATTCCGGTAATTCTATTCTGTAACTACTATTGATATGAAAATGTTGATTGCTCTTCTTTTTGTTTTATTTGGGGTGAATAACTTGGTGTTTGCGCAGCTACCAATTACTTCTTTTCCATTCGCTTCACGAAATTTTGATGTAAAAAGCCTCTCTTTAGGAAGTGCTACGGTTTCTTTACCAGATCAAAATGGAAACACTCGGATAAATCCTGCTGGGTTTGGAGAGAAAGGAGTCTTACAGGTTTCTCCGGATTGGTCAATATTAGTGGTACCTCAAATTGATTCCTTTAGAGAATACAGAATGAATGCAAATTATGATTTCGGTAATTCGGCAATAGCTTTTCGGGTTCAAAGAATGGAAACAGGAGAGCAGAAACCTGCCTTTTTTTATCCTACTGCTTTTGGCCAAAAATTTAATACTAATGATATGTTCACGAGTTTAAGCTACTCTCATTCATTTAAAAATAATTTCAGAATAGGTGCTTCATTAAACTATTTGTATGGTGGAGAATCAACTGGAAGTAGTATTTCAGCACGTAAAACAGAAGCTGTGGATACCTGGAGTGTGGATCTGGGCTTTCAATATGAGTTTTCTAAGAGAATGGATAATCTAACACTGCGACCTAACTTTGGAATGTCGCTGACTAATTTCGGGCAACCCGTAGAATACTTTGATCCTGGTAGTTCGGATCCTCTGCCTACAAAGTTACAAGCAGGAGTAGGTATTACGATAAGTTCCATCAACAAAGTATTCGACAGGAAGCAGTTCGAGCTAACTCTTTTGCAAAATGCATCAAAAATTATGGCTCGTACTGAATTAAAAGGCTCCGATTCAAACATGCAGTTTTCGGCTATGAATCCCTTCAAAGCATTAATAAGATCCTGGGATAGTTACAGATATTTTGACGGGCATAACACTATTACCGTTGCTCTGATCGAACAGATTTGGTGGCATTCAGGAGTTGAAATAAAGTGGATAGAGACGCTTTCAATAAGGATGGGCCTCGAGCAAGCGGGCAAATGGGAAGAACGTCTTTCATATTGGTCGGTGGGAGCAGGCTTAGATTTATATTACTTGGTTTTTGATTACGCTTACTTATCTGATACATATGCCGCCGATGATTACGGTGATTACTTTAGTGGCTCACATTGGCAACTAACCGGCCGTATTCCTTTAGATGGAAACAAACCTGAAACGATTTTAAGTGAATTTTTTAAATGAAGCGTAGCAAGGGCAGCTTGCCCGACTATGTTTACTTCAAATCCGTTGAGTTATTTATAACGGACGGGCAAGCTGCCCGTCCTACGTGTTCTGTTGAAATCCATAAAATTATAACCGATAATAAGGATCAAGAACAGGGTGTAAAACATAAAAAGATGAATTTCTATCGCCGAAATCTTCCGCATTGGCAACCGCATGGGGCTGAGTACTTCGTTACATTTCGGTTAGCAGGTTCACTTCCTAAGGAAGCAATAGTGAAATTGAAAAGAGAAAGGGACCTGCTGATTCAAAAGCTTAGCACTGGTTTATCAGGATCGGGCAAGCTGCCCGATCTACGGGCTAAAATTCATAAGCATATTTTTAAGAAGTATGAAGAATTCTTGGATGAAGGTTTAACAGGTCCAACGTGGTTAGCTCAAACTGAAGTTGCTGAGGTTGTATAAGAAGCAATTCATTTTAGGGATGGTAAGGAATATGAGCTTTATGCTTACAGTATGATGCCCAATCATGTTCATTTAGTTTTTAAACTACCGGATCCAAAAAGTATGAATCCAGAGGAAAATGAAGACTTTCCAGTGACGAAATTGCTGCATTCACTAAAATCATACACGCCCAATGAAGCTAATAGAGCTTTATCGAGGACAGGAAATCCATTTTGGCAATCGGAGAGTTACGACTATGTGGTTAGGGACAGCAATGAATTAGAAAGGGTTATTTATTATACGCTTAATAATCCGGTAAAAGCTGAATTAGTGAAAGAATGGAGAAAGTGGAAGTACTCTTATTGCAAACCAGAATTTCTTAGTGAGTTTTGAAAGCACCACGTAGGTCGGACAGCTTGCCCGACCATGGTTAATTCAGAACGGTTGAATTATTTACAACGAACGGGCAAGCTGCCCGATCTACGTTTTTGGAACAATTGCTTGGCTAAATCCCTATTAATAATTAGGAAAAATTCCGTCACAAGTTGTATCCTTAACAGCAAAAATACTCCATGCAACAGTATCCGCTTTTAGTACGCAGTACCATACGGTTGGCATTTCTGTTCTTGCTGGTGGCTGCATTGATCCTGACAAGAACACTGTTGGTTCCGCTTTTCTTAAGTGTAATGCTGGCTTATCTGCTGCTTCCTTATGCATCGTGGCTTGAGAAAAAAAATGTGAACAGGATCCTCACTAATTTTATAGTGATACTAGGTTTCATGGCTTTTGTAGGCTGTATCGTGTATGCCCTGATCGCATTGTCAGCCGCCTTTACCGAAAATTTATCTGAAATTAAAGAACAGGTTGAGAGTAATGTGCGGGCTATTCGGGATTCGCTGGCGGCTTTTACAGGGTTATCCAATGAATCCATTGAGTCTTGGATCGAAAGTATTGGTCAAACCGGAGAGTATGTGGCCCAGGCGTTTACAGCCACTACAAATACGGTGCTCAGTATCGGCTTACTTCCGGTTTACACTTTTCTGTTGCTGTTCTATCGGGATAAATTCCGCGACTTCATTTCCATGCTCATTCCTTCTGAGCAGGAAAAAGTAGCTCAGGATATCATTGATCAGGCTTCGGAAGTGGTGCCAAAGTATTTGAAAGGACTGGTCATCGTCTGTTTTATTTTGTTTGGGCTGAATTCCCTTGGCTTCTACCTGATCGGCGTAAAATATGCTCTTTTATTTGGGTTGATAGCCGCTCTCTTCAACCTTATTCCATATCTGGGAACTATACTTGGTTATGGAGTGGTAATGATCATTGTTCTGGGAACCCAAAGTCCTACTTTAGCCTTTGCCGTTTTGATCCAATTCTTCATCGTTCAGTTCCTTGAAAACAATATCCTTACCCCAAATATCACCGGTTCCTACGTTGAAATAAATCCATTGGTGATCATCTTTTCCCTGATTGCCTCAAGTATGATTTGGGGTCTTCCCGGCATGCTGATCATTATTCCGTACCTGGGACTCTTCAAGATCATCTGCGAAAATGTGGAAAGCCTGAAGCCGGTCGGGTTTTTATTAGGAACCCGCGGCACGGAACGACATTCCATTACCATAAAATCGCTGCAACGAAGATTCGGCTGGCTAGAAGATGAGGACTGACGACCCTCTGACAAATTGAATTATTTTTGATCTTAATTGTGTTTTGCAGATAGAAGAAAGGTTAAAAATATGTGAGCCAACGCGTTATGCTGGAGACATTTTTTGAAGGAAATTACTGGTTTAGTCGTTTTCTACTTCAACGTTCACTGGGTGCTATCTACCTGATCGCTTTTCTGAATGCCCTCACTCAGTTCCGCCCGCTGATGGGAGAGAAGGGCCTAATGCCAGCACCACATTTGTTAAAACGAATTTCATTCAAAAGAAAACCAAGTATCTTTCACTGGTATTACTCCGATCAATTTTTTGGCATAATAGCGTGGATCGGCGTTGCATTATCAATTATCGCTTTGTTCGGGATTTCGGAGAGTGGGCCCATTTGGTTCTCTATGCTGGTGTGGTTCACGCTTTGGCTGCTTTATCAATCCATTGTGAATATTGGGTATCCGTTTTACGGCTTTGGCTGGGAGTCGATGTTATTGGAAGCTGGATTTTTCGCTATTTTTCTCGGGCCCTTTGATATGGCAGTTCCGGTACTTGTCATCTGGATGTTTTGCTGGATGCTGTTTCGGGTTGAATTTGGAGCCGGTCTCATCAAGATGAGGGGTGACCAATGCTGGAGAGAGCTAACCTGCCTCAATTATCATCATGAGACTCAACCGTTGCCCAACCCCTTAAGCAGATTTTTTCATTTGATGCCCGAATCTTACCACAAGATGGAAACTGGTTTTAACCACTTCGTACAGTTGGTTGTAGTATGGGGATTATTCTTTCCACAACCGGTAGCTTCTATTGCAGCCGGGGTTATTATACTATCACAGTTTTACCTCATAATAAGTGGAAATTATGCCTGGTTGAATTGGTTGACGCTCTCACTTGGTTTCAGTGCGCTAAGCGACGGTGTGATCACGCAGCTAACAGGATTAGCACCTCCTGAAACAGCTTCAATTCCTCTTGTATATAATGGTATTGTGGTCCTCCTGGCCGTGATTGTGTTGATCATGAGCATTAAACCAACGCAAAATATGTTGTCTAAAAATCAGAAAATGAATTTCAATTACAATCCCCTTCACCTTGTTAATACCTATGGTGCATTTGGCAGCGTTACCAAAACACGAAATGAGATCATCATTGAAGGCACAACTGATGAAAACATTTCAGAGGACACAGAATGGAGATCGTACGAATTTAAAGGTAAACCGGGTGACCCATCGCAAAGACCTCCACAAGTTTCTCCCGGCCACTACCGGTTAGACTGGCAAATGTGGTTTGCGGCCATGGGCTCCTATCAAAATAATCCATGGTTTATTACGCTGCTCCGGAAATTGCTTGAAAATGATGAAGCCACACTCAAACTCCTGAAAAACGATCCCTTTTCAGGGACTTCTCCAAAGTATATTCGTTCGCGTCTGTATCAATATGAGTTTACTTCAAGAGAGGAATACAAGAAAACAGGCAATTGGTGGAAGCGCAGATTAGTTGAAGAATACACGCGCCCAGTGTCACGAAAAGATCTTGGAACCCGAAATTAGTTATAGCAGAAACCATTATTCAATTTCCGGGATACAATCACTACTTTGCGGTACTCACTCATTTAATAGCATACTATGACAGACCATTTAGATTCCATCCGCAAAAAGCTGGATGAGATAGACCGGAACATCCTGAAAGCCCTTGCCCAGCGGCAAGATCTGGTAAAAGAAGTTTCGGAACTGAAGTTGAAGAATGAAAAGGGAATTCGAGACCTGGAGCGGGAGGAACAGCTGTTGAACCGTATCCGGGACCTGGCTCATGAGGTTGGGCTAGATCGCTATTTTGCGGAGCATCTTTTCCGGGAGATCATCACTAATTCGGTTCGCTTTCAAACCCATTCCCTGGTTGATCATCAAAATGAAAGATCGAATGGAGATGCGATCCGGGTTTCCTATCAGGGAACAGATGGAGCGTATAGTCAGCAGGCAGCCATTCGTCACTTTAGCGAGCGCTATGCCAAGGTAGATGCCATTGGTTTCGATACTTTCCAACAGGCCGCGCAGGCGCTTATGGACGAGAAAGTGGATTATGCTATTCTTCCCATCGAAAATACCACGGCGGGCTCCATCAACGATACCTACGATATTGTTGGAAATGAAAATGTACATATTGTAGGCGAGGAGATCCTGAAAGTGGTGCATTGTCTGATGGCGGTAGAACAGGTAGATGTCACCAAGATCCGCAGAATACTTTCTCACCCGCAGGCTATTGCGCAATGCTCAAGCTTCCTCTCCAGGCTTCCCCGCTGTAAAGTGGAATCGTACCTAGATACGGCGATGTCGGCAAAAAAAGTACTGGAAGATGGAGACATCACCCAGGCAGCCATTGCCGGAGCCCATGCCGCTGATCTTTATGGATTGCATGTAATTGAACATGACATCGCCAACCAGAGTGAAAATTATACGCGCTTTGTGGTGGCTTCCAAAACACCGGTAAGTGTTGACCTGCAGATACCCGCCAAGATCTCCCTGATGATGGTGACTTCGAACGACGAAGGTTCTCTGATCGAATGCCTGAATGTGTTACATAAGCACAAGATCAATATGAGTAAGCTGGAATCACGTCCCCGCATGAATGAGCCCTGGAAATACTCTTTTTATCTGGATATACATGGCAATACGGAAGACCCGGAAGTAGCGGCCGGACTGGAAGAACTACAGGAAAAAGCAGAGGAGTTGAAGGTACTTGGGTGTTACCCCAAGGAAGAGGCATCTTCTTGAGAGAGGCAAGACGGAGCCGAAATGTAATTTTCTTTTAGTAGTCAACAGGTGAATTTGTGGTGATAATTAGATTCCCGCTTGCGCGGGAATGTCTTTTCTATTGGTGGTTTTGAGATCGAGAGTTGCTCCGCCGAACGCTGCGAGGAACATTCGTACGCTCGCAGGTTCTTTATTAGTGTGCTTTCGGGTAAGCGTTTTTTTGGAACGGGTAGCTTGAAGCCAGCTCAAAAGCCTCCACAATTCCGTCATCCCCGCGAAGTCGGAGATCTGAATGTGGCCAACGTTTTCAAGCATAAAAAAAGCGGAAACCTTAAGCTAAGGCTCCGCTTTTCATTTCAGAAAATAAATTTCTTAGAACTTATAGGTTGCTCTGGCAAATGCGTTGTAGTTAGTATCAACAAAGTCGTAACGGGAGTCACGAATTCTATATCGGAAATCGATATTAAATTTCTTAGAGAAGAAGTAGCGGTAACGGATTTCCATCTCATCTGCATTGGGGGCATATACGTTGGCAGTTTGCCACTCGGCTCCAATTTTTGTGAACTCGATCATGATCTCATGCTGATCTGCAAAATTGTTGACTCCAAAAGAGAGGTTGAGAATAGTACCATCACCAAATTCTGCTGCATTTACATTCTGTCCTGCTTCGGCTGCAATTCGGAAACTTCCGCCTTGAAAAGATTCAACGGGAGTATCGTGTACCAGTTGTGCTAACAATCCGGCATAAGTGGAATATCCATCCGGTTTCAGGAAAGCATCAGGAGCTACAAAAAGACCGAATCCTTTCTGAATGAAACCATTATCATCCCGAGTATGATTTTGTGCTCCTATATATGCAGCTACATTGTGCTCATTATTTCCAAAATTGAGAAGACTTCTGTAAGTATAGGAGGTGTTTCCGCGGTTCTGATATTCACCAACAACTTCCCCAAACCATTCGTCGTTAAGGTATTTTTTGGCATGAAAACCATCACTCCAGTGATTGTTCACATTGTTACTTTGGAACCGGAAAATGCTTCTGCCGGCATTACTTTTCACGGCTGAATTGTACTGGAAACGCCCAACTTTCACATCCCATTCTTCGTTTTTGTATCGATAGTAGAAGTTATCGATGGCGATGGTTCCGTTATCAATACCTCCTCCTTCCGGGGCAATTGCAAAATCAACGGCAGGAAAATCATTTGATTGAGTGGTAGCCAGTCGGGCAGTAAAGCTGCTGTTTTCATTAAAAGTATAATTGCCACCTACGCGAACGCGCAAAAAGGAGTTTCCATCAAAAAGGTCGCCCGGCTCAGAACTTGAACCGAGATAAGCAAAGCGTGCATCTCCGCTGAAGGACAGGTTTTCATTGGATTGGGCGTTTGTTTCCCATCCTATTAAAAGGGTGATCAATAAAAATAGTAGAGATCTGAATTTCATAATTGGGTTTATATTGAAGATTAAGTTTCCTGGAACAGACTAGTTATCGGCCATACGAGGGTAGAGCTTAAATAATTCCAGGCTCAAAGTTATGGACTATGCTGCACGGCTACTAAAATAGTTTTCAGTAAAATGAGCGATGGTGTGGGGCATCATACAGGTTGTGGACTTCCGGATACATCTCGTTAAGATCTAAAGTGCCGATCAGTTCCTCGATCTGTGTTTCATTCATCAAGCGATGCGACAGAAATTCACCGTCAAGGAAAATACCCAGGGTACCGTAGGGTGAACCCGACTGGCGGGCATCAGAAATGGATTCAAGCTTCCTCATCTTGACCTGAAACCCAAGCCGTTCGAACTCCATTTTCATCCGGTAGAGATAGTATAGGATGAATTCACTTTGGTCGGCATAGGAAATGATGACATCGTGTGATTTATCGTGCGAATATTCGTAAACAGATAGTGCAAAAGTTGGGACTTTAGCCGATTCTATGAACTTTTTGCCCATAAGCACAAAGCCGGGAAGGTGAGCTATTTCACTGAAACCATGCATTTCATAAAAAGGAGCAAGCGTCTCAATATTAGTATGATCCAGTACGGTCAACATTCCGTTGGTATCCTTACTGTCTTGTTCACTGCATCGCAGGAGCTCAGACTTCAACTGGTGATCGGCATCATCCTCTTCCACAAATAAGTGATGAATAAAGGTATATCCGGGAGCTAAAATCCCGCGCCAGGAAGACTCTGCGGGTACATATTCTATAAAAGAAGTAGTGGGTGTATCCAGCATTTTAATAGTCAAACCTTCCTTAAATCGCGCCATGATCCAATTCTTGTTGTACTGGAAATATTTACCATTGGTCGGATTTTGAAGATCAACGCAGGGAATAGGATTCAGATCAAAATTTTGAGCGGTAACAGTATAAAGACACATAATTCCTCCTGATTTCTCAGGAGAATAGAATGCCCAGATAAAGAATTGATGAAGACTAAAGTTTTTTCCTGCACCTTTGTGGTTTAATTGAGGATCAAATCTATCCAAGATCGTTTTGCAAGATGTTAAGTACTTCATGAGCGCATCCCCAGGAAACCGTATAGCCCGCGCCGCCATGCCCGTAATTGTGGATCACCGGCAAATGGGGATCTTTTTCAACCCGAATTTCTGACCGGCCGGGCCGTAATCCAACGGTCGTTTCCAGTACGTTTAATCCTTCAATTTTGGGTTGAAATGAGGCGCAGTACTTAATGATCCTCTCTGTGAGTTCTTCGTCCGGGGTCATGGTGAATTCGTGTTTTCTTGCAGACCCGCCTAACACAATACAATCCCGCCGGGGAATGATATACGCCATTTCATCTCCGTGCTCTCCCATGGGGTATTCGGTTGATATCCCCGAGATGTCAGCATCCGGCTCAACCTTCAACACCTGCCCCTGAATAGGGAAAACATGCTTGTCATCAAAGAGGTAGCGTGCTCCAAGTCCCGTACAGTTTATGATGAGTTGATCCGAATTCAATTCGGCGAGCCTGTTGATCTCTTTTTGGGACACGTCACCTCCTGCAATCAGAAAACGCCGTAACAGATATTTCAGGTAGATCGGTGTTTCCATCAGCGGGACATTCATCTTATATCCACGGTGATGTTCATTGACTGGACTTTTTTCCCAATCATTTAAAAGGTGAGATTCGGGCAAAGCCTCCAGCCACCACGGTTTCTCAAACGTATCGAGATAAGCCGTAAAAAGGATGAAAGAAACGCCACTCTCCGAAATCTTAGCAAGTTGCTCGAAAACCTGAAAACTCTCGCTGCTCCACCTGGAAACCTTGTCTTCGGGATAGGCTTCATAGGGAAACCATATAGCAGCGGCTACCGCCGAGGTTGTTTCGTGGGGAAGGTCTTTGGTGATGATCTGAACATCATATCCGTTTTCAGCCAGAACAATTCCTGTGGTGAGACCGGAAACACCGGCGCCTAAAACAGTGATCGAAGTATTAGTTTTCATAAGAAACCTTATCATCTTTCCATTCTATGTCAAATCCGGAAGCGTTGTCGAATTCCTTTGTTGACCGGATCCATTTCTCTCCCTGCCATATTCTTGCAAATCCTTTTTCGAGCGGTTCATTGGGGTTTTTCATATCCAGGATGTGATTCAGCTCGGTAAGTCGGTCTTTGTGATTTCGGATCAGGGTGGTGGTGCGATGTCCCAGCGTTTGCTGCAAACGATTCACTTTGGAATGAGCCGATTCGATCTTCTGCTTCACAACCTGAAGCGCATGAGATTTGGCGAGGTTCGATACTTTATCCTTATACAATTCTATGGCTCCCGAAGTATGCTGCTCCAGTTTTCGCGTATGATCTTCCACCAGAAAACGGATCTCGTTGATATCAGGAACGGCCATCACGGCGGCCTGTGTGGGTGTTGCGGCCCGACCATCGGCTACAAAATCAGAGATGGAATAATCGACTTCGTGTCCCACCGCACTGATGATGGGAACTTCACTGGCAAAAACAGCCCGAGCCACAGCTTCTTCGTTGAATGGCCACAGGTCTTCCAGCGAACCACCGCCCCGACCAATGATCAGCACATCTACATTTTTGTTGGAGGAAAAATATTCGATGCCTTTTACGATCTCCGGCGCGGCATTCACGCCCTGTACAGAAGCATGATATAATTTCACATCTGCCAGTGGCCATCGTTTTTCAAGGGTTGAACGGATATCCTGAAAAGCAGCTCCGGTAGCGGAAGTCACCACTCCAATATTCTCCGGGAATTTTGGAAGGGGCTTTTTGTGGTGATCTTCAAAAAGGCCTTCTGCTTTTAGCTTGGCCTTCAGCTTTTCAAAGGCCTGCTGCAGCTTTCCGATGCCCGCCTGCTGTACCAAACTCACGATCATCTGATACCGGCCATGCGGTGCATACACCTGAAGATCTCCCCCCACCACAATTTGCTGTCCGTCGGTGAGATTGATATCAAGTCGTTGCGCCGTACTGCGCCAGATTACGCAAGGGAGTGATGCATCGGCATCCTTCAACGTAAAATAATAATGACCGTTCCTGCTTTGGTTTACATTGCTGGTTTCTCCTTCCACCAGTATATCCACAAAATTCTGCTCCAGGATGTTCTTGATCTTATCCGTGAGCTGCGATACGGAGGGAATATCAAACAAAAAAGGAATTTGGCTGTCGGACATGCTATGTGTTGAGGTCGGAATTAAAATTCATATCAAAGGTAAGAAGGATTGAAATTCAATGATATAAAAGATCCATTGCATTCGTGTGCAAATGGTGTGTATATTTATACACACTAAAATTCACACCACACTTTAATAATTTGTCAGAGAAAAATATTTCGATTTCAGTTATATGGGATAAACTGGGATTGAGCTTATCTGCCCTTTGTGCCATTCATTGCTTGTTTGTGCCAGTAGTGATTGCCGTGCTGCCTTTGAGTCCTGCCGCATTAGCTGTGGAACATTGGCTTCACCCCATTTTTGCGATATTGATCGCGCCAACTATTTTTTATGCCGTCCGTCGCAGTCATTTTAACAAGCGAATTGTTTGGTTCTTATCGTCCGGATTTGCTCTTATAATTGCCGGATGGCTGATCGGTGATTATGTGTTGGGAGAGGTTTTTGAGACGGTTGCCACTCTTGTTGGGAGCATACTTTTGATTGCCGGACACTGGTACAATTATCGTCATCACCAAACGTGCAGCAACGATACTCATCACCATCATCCACTCGAAGAAACCTATTTCAAGAAGGAGGGAGCGCATGAAACGACTTAATTTCACCCTTGACAACGGAACGGTAGAATTGCTGAATAAGCTTGCCGAAAAATTCTATGAGGGTAACAAATCCCAAACAGTACGCGCTGCTCTCGAAAGTCTGGCCGCCCATCAGGGACACGATGGCTGGGTGATCACCGGATACACGATGGCCCGAACCGACCACAATGTAAATTGTCATTCCTGTGGAAATGAGAATGAGGAAGGGAATATCGTATTCAAACCGGTGTTTGAAAAAGGGAACAGTCCGGCAGCCATAGCACACATTCCCAAAGAAGAATGGGTGGAATGCTCTGATTGTGTAGAAAGCAGGTAAGTTGGCATTTGCTATGACGAAAACTGAGATCGAAGAATACCTCTACAAACATATTCCCATCACTAAAGCGTTGGGCGTGGAGGTCGTGGAGTTTTCGAAGGAAGGAGTGCAATTCAAGGCGCCGTTGACAAATAACATTAACCATCGGTCCACGGCCTTTGGAGGAAGTATCAGCAGTTTATTGATCACCACCGGGTGGTCGTATTTGCGGTTGTTGTTTGATGAAACGGACCCGATTCCCCGCATCGTTATTGGTAAAAGCTCTACCAACTATTTGAAACCGGTTACCTCTGATTTTACCTCCGAACTCATCATCCCCGAAAAAGAAAAACTACAGCAATTCCGGGAAATGTTCGCTCGGTTTGGCAAGGCCCGCATCACGCTGAAAGCACAGATCAAACACAAAGAAGAACTCCAGGCTGAATTCGAAGGCGATTATATTGCGATTAAGAACTAAGACGAAGTCAACCTTTTGAGAAATTCATTTCTCAAAGAAAATCACAGTACATCCCAATCATCAAAACCATCACAGTCCTTTTGTGGTTTATTGGATAAAGGCGGTATATTTGCGGGCGAACGTAAACGCTCAAAACTACATCCATGCTCCTCAAAAATGTAAAGCCCGTAAGCAACTCTCACAAAGGTAAAGACACTGTTGATATCCGCATTGAGGAGGGCGTTATTAAAGAAATTGGCTCCGGATTGAAAGCTGGCAAAGACGAAGAAACCCACGATTTCAAAGGAGCTTATGCTTCGCCCGGCTGGATGGATATGCACATTCATTTGCGTGAACCCGGTTTTGAGCATAAAGAAACCATTAAAACCGGTTGTGAAGCAGCTGCTTTCGGAGGCTTCACCGCTGTGGCTTGTATGCCCAACACCAAGCCGGCCATTCACACCCGTGATGTGGTAGAATTCATTATCAAAAAAGCGCAGGACCTGCCGGTAGATGTTCACCCGATCGCTTGTGTAACCAAAGAGCGTAAAGGTGAATCCATTGCTGAAATGGCCGACCTGAAAGAAGGTGGTGCGGTGGCATTCAGTGATGACGGTGATCCCGTGTACAATTCACAAGTTATGCGTGTGGCGTTGGAGTACTCTTCTATGTTGGGGCTGCCGGTTATCAATCATGAGGAGGACCTGGAGCTTTCACGGCCCGGACACATGAACGAAGGCAAAGTAGCCACTCGCCTGGGGCTGGATGGAACGCCCGGAATTGCCGAAGAAGTGATGATCGCTCGCGATATCATGCTGGCGGAATACACCGGAGGACATATTCATGTAGCGCATATCAGTACCAAAAACGCGGTCGATTTAGTGCGTCGGGCAAAGAAAAAAGGAATTAACGTGACCACGGAAGTTTGTGCTCATCACTTTGACCTGACCGATGAGGAGATCGAGAAGCAACACTTTGATACGAATTTCAAAATGCATCCACCGCTTAGAACGCAGGAAGATGTGGATGCTATGGTAGAAGGGTTGGTGGATGGAACCATCGATGCCATTTGTACCGACCACGCCCCGCATGCCATTGAAGAAAAAGAAGTGGAATTCATTTACGCTCCCAATGGAATCATCGGACTGGAGACGGCCTGGTCCATCACCAACAAGCGACTCTTTCAGACCAAAAAACTGGATCTGCAACAGCTTATGGACAAGCTGGTATACAAACCAAGAGAGATCCTGAACCTGGATATTCCTGAACTGAAAGAAGGAGCCAAAGCCAACCTCACTTTTTTCAATACCGATGAAGAATGGACCTTCACTCCGAAAAACGTGCGTTCAAAATCGAAAAACTCTCCTTACCTGGATACGAAGCTGAAAGGCCGCGCCGTTGGTATCTTCAATAAAGGACAATTAGTGCTTAATGAGCTCCGATAAGTCACCTCGGGGTTGACTGCGTAAAATTTTTACTTAATTCTTACTTCATTTCTTATGAAAAAACTCTTTTTGATCGTTTCTTGCCTGCTGTATTCAATCCTGTCTTTTGCTCAGGATACTACATCTGACACCTATACACTGGTCACCTACAATGTCGAAAATCTGTTTGATGCAGATGGGGTCGCTATCTATGACGATTACCGGCCAACCGATGAAGATGGAAATCCGCATTATACCAAAGAAGATATCCTAACGAAGATCCAGAATGCCGTTCGGGTTTTGAAGCAGTACAACGAGGGTAAAGGACCTGATGTGCTTGCCATGGTGGAGATAGAAAGTGATTTTACGCAGGGGGATGAACAATCTGCAGAGGATTTCCTCGAGAAATATGAGTCCACAACACTTGAGAACATGCTGGGGGAAGATTTCAATGAAAAGATCGCTGATCTGCCTTCTGAATTATTGCTACTCAAAGGCATGACAGAAGAAGGAATGTGGAACTACGAGATGTCGGCTGGAAAGAGCAGGATCGGAAAAGATGGTGAGCCTGAGACGGTTCAAAAAACAGTGACGTATTCACGGTTCCCGATCGCTCATGAGAAAACAAAGATCCATCACCTGGTTCGTGCCCGACCAATTCTTGAGACCTGGATCAATGTACAAGGACATGAGCTGGTGGTGTTCAACAATCACTGGAAATCTGGCGCAGGATCGTGGGAGATGGAGCAGGTTCGTCACCAAAATGCAGAAGTGTTGCGTGCCCGACTTGATGAACTTTTAGCGGAAGATCCCGATCTTGATATCGTACTGGCCGGAGATTTTAACAGTGATTACAACCAAAGTCACCGGTATGATTTTGAGAAAACTGCAGTAAATGACATCCTGAGGTCTACCGGAGATGAAGAACGGGTAGCAGATGGGAACACAGAATATGTGTACAATCTTTGGTATGATTTTCCGATCGGGGAGCGCGGCTCGGATACCTACCGTGGCAAATGGGGCACGTTGATGCAGATGATGATCACCTCAGGAATGTACGATGATGAAGGACTTCAGTATGTGGACAATTCTTTCTCTCGTGGAGATTTTGGCTTTAACACCTTCAGCACTTCAGGAGAGCCAAAACGGTGGAGCTCTACATTTTCAGGCAGCGGCTATTCAGATCACTTACCCATCTCCTTGAAATTTCGAGTAGCAGATGATGAAGTAGCATACACCAATTTCTCAGTAAACGATGACGAAAACTGGAAGCCGATAGAGGTCGCTTATTCTTTGCCCAAAGATTTTATTACGGAGGAAGAATTTACTGCCGAAGACCCACGCAGTAATCCCGCTTTTTATGATGAATATGTCCGAGCCACCGCAACCGTTACTTCTGATTACGATTTTGTGGTAGATGGCATAACCTACGATGTATACGCTCCGGCTTTTCGTCTCAATAATGTGCTTTCTGATATAGCCGGAACTGAGCAAACTATTCAGTTTTACGGGCGCTTTGCTCAGTATCGTGGAAACTGGCAGTTTGTGGTGGAGAGTCCGGATTTTATTACAGTGAACAGCGAAGATTGATCAGGGTTACCCATGATTTTAGCAATTGAGACATCCACCAATATTTGTTCGATTTCATTTCAGGATGCCAAAGGAGCGATCTTTGAGAAGCGGACCGAGCGAAAAGGTTCTCATTCGGAATTGCTGTTTCTGTTCATCCGTGAATTGATGGAAGAACAAAATTTCAAGATGGAAGACCTGGATACTTTGCTGGTGAGTTCAGGTCCCGGTTCTTACACCGGGTTACGAATTGCCGCCAGTGCAGTTAAGGGAATGTTGTTTGGGTTGAAGGTGGATATTTATGCCGGAAATACGCTGGCTGGATTTGCGCAATCAGCTGAGGAAGGTACGGTTCATGCCGTGATCAATGCTCGCCGAAAACATCTCTATCATCAGCAATTTGAGAAAGGAGATCGGCTCACCCCAATAACAAAACCGGAGATCCTGGAACTGGTTGAGATCAATGATTTATTGAAGGATGGAGATCAGATCATAGGAACGGGAATTGATAGACTGGATGAAGAAAAGCGAGCCGGCCTTACCATTATAGAGGAACAACAAATTTCGGCCACCAACTTAATATCTCTTTTTAACAGCTCTTCCGGAGATGATTTTTTTCAACAGACCACCGCTGAGGAACTCGAATCTAATTACCTGAGCAGCAGTCAGGTTAATAATACAAAAGTGAAAAAGTAGTTGAATTCAATCCAATCTTAAACCCATCGGACCTCCCTTACCCAACACTAGCCCAGTACTAGCGCAAGCGTCCGCTTGTGCGATGTTGAATGATGGCAAATATGTTGAATTCCACCGAGTTCCAAGTGGACGCTTGAACCAGGTCATTAAATATTTGGAACCATTGGTTCTATTGGGCATTCCGAACGAGCCGTTCGGAACGAGTACGACGATGCGATGATTCAACAGCAAAACCTGCTAAAAACAGATTCAGAATTAACTGCATTAATCTTTATTTTGCAGGTCTGAAAATTCACAAAACAAAGTCTATGTCCTGGTTTAAAAGAAAAGACGAAAATATCCAAACTGATACCAAAAAAGAGATGCCGGAAGGTGTTTGGATCAAAGTTCCAACTACCGGCGAAACCATCCATAAGCGCGAGCTGGAGGATAATCTTTGGGTTGACCCACTGAGTGGCTATCATTTCAGAATTGGAAGTGAGAAGTATTTCGAGATCATTTTTGATAATGGGAAATTCAAGGAATTGGGGCAGGAAATTCAGCCTACTGATCCGCTGGAGTTTGAGGACCGTAAAAAGTACGCAGACCGATTAGACGAATATCAGAATAAAACAGGATTAAGTGATGCCGCCCGTGTTGGAGTTGGTAAAATGAATAAGCTTGATCTGGTTGTGGCTTGTATGGATTTTTCGTTCATCGGAGGAAGTATGGGTTCAGTAGTAGGTGAGCGACTTGGAGTAGCCATCGATCATGCCCGTGAAAACAAAATTCCGCTGATCATCATCTCCCAAACCGGGGGAGCTCGTATGATGGAAAGTGTGCTCAGCCTTATGCAGATGGCTAAAACATCCGCCAAACTGGCTCAGCTCGAAAAGGCTAAGGTGCCTTACATCTCATACATGACCGACCCAACAACCGGAGGTGTGACCGCAAGTTATGCCATGCTGGGTGACTTCAATATTGCAGAACCCGGCGCTTTGATCGGGTTTGCAGGTCCGCGTGTAATACGTCAGACCATTGGCCGGGACCTGCCCGAAGGATTCCAGACAGCAGAATATTTACTGGAGCACGGTTTCCTGGATTTCATTGTGCCACGAACCATGATGAAATCTAAACTCACCAAGTTATTGAAGCTGGTTCTCCATAAGAACTGATCTGAACTTCTCATCTCTGAAAAGAATGCCAAAGGGCATTCTTTTCTTGTTTTAACCCCAAATTAAATCGTCATGAAAGCATTAAAGCTATCTGTTCTTTTTCTGGTTGCATGTTCTTTAACCGCAGTAGCCCAGGATAAAAAACCGATCGAATTTGAACATCTTTTTGACGGGACTTTTGCACCGGAGAATATAGAGAATGTACGCTGGATGAACGATGGTAACTACTACACGGCTACCGCTGAAAACCGGATCATTCGCTACAATATTGTAAATGGAAATGAGCGTTTGTTGTTTGATGGTAACCAATTTACCGATGCAGAAGGCGACACCATTCGCATACAGGGTTATCAGTTTTCTGCGGATGAATCCAAGATCCTTCTGAAAACTGATGTGGAGCAGATCTGGCGGCGGAGCACCCGCGAGAATTACTATGTGTATGATCGCGATTCGGATGAACTTACCAAACTCACTCAATCCGAAGAAAAGCAACAGTATGCAGAATTATCGCCGGCAGGAGACCGGGCAGCCTTTGTTCGGGAAAACAATTTGTTTTGGGTAGATCTGAGTACGGGACAGGAAACGCAGATCACCAGTGATGGTGAGTTCAATAAGATCATCAACGGTGCAGCAGACTGGGTGTATGAAGAAGAATTTGGCTTTGCAAAAGCGTGGTTTTGGTCGCCGGAAGGGGATCGCATCGCCTTCTATAAATTCAATGAAGAGCGGGTAAAAGAGTTTTTTATGACGGAATGGGGCGAGTTGTATCCGGAGCCGATCAGGTTCAAATATCCCAAAGCAGGCGAGCAGAATTCCGTTGTTTCCATTCATGTGTATCACCTGGAGTCCGAAGAGGCAAAGACCATGGATGTGGGCGAGGAGACGGATCAGTATATCCCACGCATTAACTGGACGAGAGATAATGACGTGCTGGCTATCCGAAGAATGAATCGCCTTCAAAATAAACAAGACCTGATGCTCGCGAATGTAGTGACCGGTTCAACCCGTACTATCCTCACCGAAGAAAGTGATACCTGGATTGATGTGCATGATAACCTGATCTTTCTGAGCAATGGCGAGCAGTTTATTACCACCAGTGAGAAGGATGGATACAATCACGTATATCTGTATAACCTGGAGGGAGAGGAAATTCAGCAGGTCACCAATGGAGAATGGGACGTTACGGAACTGATCGGGCACGACGACAGAGAATATCGGGTGTTTTATGTGAGCGCGGAAGAATCTCCTTTACAGCGACATCTATACAGCGTTCGGGTAGATGGAAAACGAAAGAAGAAACTTACCACTAAAGCCGGCTGGAACTCTATAAACATGAGCCGGGACTTTAAATATTATATCAATTCCTGGTCTGATTTTTATTCTGCTCCTGAAGTTACCTTACACCGAAAGAATGGACGAGAAGTTAGGACCATTGAGGACAACAAGGCTTTGCAGGAACGGATAACGGAGTACAACTACATCGAGAAGGAATTCACGACTTTTGATGTAAATGGAACTACCCTAAACGCATTTGTCCTGAAACCCACCGACTTCGATTCTGCCAAAAAATATCCTGTTCTGATGTATGTGTATGGCGGGCCGGGAAGTCAAACCGTGACAAGAAATTTTGAAAGCCGGGACCGGGCTATCTGGCATCATTATCTTGCCAATCAGGGCTATATGGTTGTCTCTGTGGATAACCGGGGAACCGGCGCACGTGGACGCCAATTCAAAAACCAAACCTACAAGCAGCTTGGAGTATTGGAAACGCAAGATCAAATTGCGGTAGCTAAGCAGATGGCTGAAATGGAGCATGTGGATGCAGACCGCATTGGGATCTGGGGATGGAGTTATGGCGGCTATATGTCTACATTGTCTCTGGCTGAAGGAAATGATGTTTTTTCTACCGCAATTGCCGTTGCTCCGGTTACCGACTGGCGTTTTTACGATACCATTTACACCGAGCGATTTATGCAAACCCCGCAACTCAATCCAGAAGGGTATAACGCCGGATCGCCTTTAAAGAAAGCCGGGCAGATCATGGGGAACTACCTGATCGTTCATGGAACCGGAGATGACAATGTGCATTTCCAAAACACCATTGAAATGATAGATGCCATGGTTGCCGAGGATGTGGATTTTGAAACCATGATCTACCCAAACCGGAATCACGGTATCTACGGCGGCAACACCAAAAAGCATCTTTATCAGTTAATGACGGATTTTATTTTAGAAAATCTGTAAAACATTGGTTCCAGCGCGGGCGTTTGGAACCATTCATAAATCATCATTCATCAATAAAAAATCCTACAATGCGCTTTGCTGATTACGCTAAAATTTATGTAACTGCTGGAAAAGGAGGCGATGGAGCCTCTCATTTCAGAAGGGAAAAATACGTGCCTAAAGGAGGTCCTGATGGTGGTGATGGTGGTAAAGGCGGTGATGTGGTCTTGGTTGGAAATGAACAACTGAACACAATCCTCGATCTTCGCTATCGCAAATACATTAAAGCAGGTCACGGAGAAAATGGATCGAAACAGCGTAGTTCCGGTTCTGACGGCAAGGATGAGATCCTGGAAGTGCCACTTGGGACGGTTATTTTTGATGCCGATACCAAGGAGCGTTTGGGAGAGATCACCGAACACGAAGAAAAAATGGTGATAGCTAAGGGGGGCAAAGGTGGACTTGGAAACTGGCACTTTCGCAGCTCCACAAACCAAACCCCACAGCATGCTCAGGAAGGTAAACCCGGAGAAGAACGGGTTGTTGAGCTGGAATTGAAACTGATCGCCGAAGTGGGACTGGTTGGTTTTCCAAATGCCGGAAAAAGTACGCTGCTTTCTGCGCTCTCTCATGCCAAACCGAAAATTGCTGATTATCCGTTTACCACGCTGGAGCCCAACCTGGGAGTGGTTAAATTCGAGGATTACCGAAGCTTTGTGATGGCCGATATTCCCGGAATTATAGAAGAAGCACACGAAGGCAAAGGACTTGGAATTCAATTCCTCCGCCATATTGAACGCAATAATGTGTTGCTGTTCATGGTGAGTTGTATGACCGATATTGAGTATGAATACAATGCGTTGCTGAATGAGCTGAAGTCGTACCGAAAAGATCTGCTGGACAAACCCCGGGTGCTTGCTATCACCAAGATGGATTTAAAACAAGGGTTTGAGCTGGAAGAAGAACTTCACTTTGATGATGAAATTCCCGTTATTCCTATTTCGTCAGCCACTGGTCATGGTGTTGACGAGCTTAAGGAAAAATTATGGGAGTACATTCAGGATGCAAAACAACAGGAAGAAACTTAGGGTACTTGTAGCGCTTTCAATTATACCGGGATTTGGGTGCCGGCGTGTTTTCAATCTTATCAGGCACGTTGATGAACCGGAAAAAATATTCAGCCTGAGCAAAAGAGAGCTCAGGGCGGTAGAAGGAATCGGAGAGGCATCCGCATTGTCTTTGCTTTCTTTTGATGATTGGGATAAAGTGGATGAGATCATCACGCAGACGGAGAAGAATGGATCTGAGATCATCACCCTGGTCGATCCTGAATATCCCCCACTGCTAAAGCAGATCTACGACCCGCCGGTTTTATTTTGGATGAAGGGGAATCCGGAGTCTTTGTCCAAACCGGGAATGGCCGTGGTGGGAACCCGAAATACATCTCCCTATGGACGTAATATGGCCAAAAAATTAACAGGCGAATTAGCTGAAGAAGGACTTTGTATTTTCAGCGGACTGGCATATGGTATTGATGCCATTGCTCATAAAACAGCGCTGGAACATAATGCCCCAACCGTTGCGGTATTGGGATCAGGGATCGATAACCTCTATCCCCAAAAGAATGCGGACCTGGCCAATCAGATCGTGAAATCGGGAGGGGCTGTGATCACCGAGTTTCCGTTGGGCGCCAAACCTGATGCAGGTAATTTCCCGGTCAGAAATCGCATTGTTAGTGGAATGAGTCTCGGAGTGTTGGTGGTAGAATCGGGACTAAAGGGAGGTAGTATGATCACCGCTGACCTCGGTCTGGATCAAAACCGGGAAGTATTTGCCGTGCCTCATCCGCTTACCAATGCATCGGGTACGGGGTGCAATTACCTGATCAAGCGGGGAGCTGCAAAATTGGTTCAAACCGTGGATGATATCTTTGAGGAACTGCCCGTAGCGTATTCTGATGAAGTCCATGAGGAGTCGGCCAGTAATAAACCAAACTGGAGAGACGAAGAGCTCGATGAAATGTCGGTAAAGATCTGCGAGATCCTCGAAGAAAAAGCCCGTCAGGTCGATGACCTTGCCGAGGAAGTGGGGCTCAACACGAGTCAGCTTTTGGTAAAATTACTTCAGCTGGAGATGGAAGATCTGGTATTGCAGAGAGCCGGAAAGATCTTTGAGCTGAAGTAAAGCAGACGCAAGATTCAGTACGGATTCCATACCTGCTCGTTTACCATACCTATAGCTACATGATATTATATAGAATGAGGGGAGAGTAAATGCGTTGCTTAAATATTAAAATATTTTAATATTAATACTCTTTAAAAATAAAATACGTGAGGCGCATTATGGAAACCAGTGTACTCAACCCTATTCCCGAGAAAGAATTTGAGAGAGTTTTAGAGTTATCTGAACTAGACCTTGATTACTCAAGTCTGGATGAACATTTCAGTGATCTGACAAAACTGGCTGCAAAAGTAGCCGGTACCGATATTTCATTAATCAATCTTATCGACTCTTTTACACAGTGGTCAATAGCCAATTATGGGTTGCCGGTAGATCAAACACCCAGAGAGGAATCGGTTTGCCAGTATACAATCGTGGGCGATGAACCTTTGGAAATTAAAGATCTGAGCAGGGATAATCGCTTCAAAGAAAAAGACTACGTCCGAAAGGATCCCAAACTAAGGTTTTACTATGGAATTCCTTTAAAGACTGACGATGGAAATAATATTGGAACTCTTTGTGTGTTGGACGATGACTCCAAGCATTTGACTCCTGAAAAGGTAGAGATGCTTAAGATAATTGCTGATGAGATTGTAAATCGGCTGTTTGATCTGAAGGTAATGAGTGATATGAAAAAGGAGATCACAGAGGCTAATGAATCCAAGAGAAAACTGAGCCACGATCTTCGAGGTCCAATTGGCGGTATAATCGGACTAGCTCAGATCATTGAAGACCAAGGCGACGATAACAAGATGAAAGAGATTTTGGAGCTTGCTGAATTGATTCGAAAAGGAGGCGAATCGGTATTAGAACTTGCTGATGAAATTCTGAGTAAAAATAAAGAGGAACAAGAACGGATCCCTTCTGAGAACGAATTCAATTTAAACACCCTGAAAGAGAAGCTGGAACAGCTATATACTCCTCAGGCTGCCTCTAAAGATATTGACCTGACTATAGCAAATCATTCAGAAAATGAAGGTATTCCATTTCCCAAAAATAAGATACTGCAGATCGTCGGAAACCTGATCTCAAATGCAATCAAGTTTACCCCAAAAGGGGGGATGGTGATGGTTCGTCAGGAATTCGCTAAAAATGACCAAGGGGCTTCTCATTTACTTTTTGTAGTCAAAGACACTGGAAAGGGTATTTCAGAGAAGAAGATCAACGATATACTTGAGGGAGAGGCAAAAAGCAGCAACGGAACTGATGGAGAAGTAGGCTATGGTTTTGGACTTTCTTTAGTGAAGCACTTGGTGGATAAAATGGAAGGTAAGATCGAAGTTACTTCAGATGAGGGTAAGGGATGTAAATTCGATATCACCTTGCCTGTAAAAAGGAAATAAAGAAAAACCGGTTCCGGCAGGCTTTGATTTGATCAGTTTTGATCTTCTTAAAGTCTTGGTTTCTCCGGAACCGGATTTTTTATTGTTTTAAGATTTATAGCGGTAAATAGCAGCTAACCCAGAGTTTTTGGGAACCTCAGATTGCTGAAGTCCATATAGCGTGCTTCCGGTGCGTAATGCTGAAACAGCGGCAAAATTGATCAGGTCAACGGTTTGTCCGTTTAGTTTATCCGATATTTCAACCCGATTTTCTTCAGGGTCAAAAGCACCAAACTGCCGGAAACCCATCGGTACAAACAAGGTGTCTACTTTTCCGAAATAGGCACTGCTTACGATCTCCGCAATATCTGTTGAGATTAGTTCGCTCTGTTGCAGGTTGTTGAATCGCTCAATATCACTATCAATATCCTGCCGGAAATACTCCTGAGCGATCTCCCAGGCCTCATCTTCAATATCCTTCACTGATTTAGCGTCAGCATTACCAGTGAGGGCTTCATCCAGGAGGTTTGAATATTTGTTCGCCTTGCGATAGTAGGCTACCAGTTTATCCGGGCCTGCAAGTATAAGAGGGCCATTTTCCTTCTTCAGGTATTTAGTCACTTTGTTCTCAATGTGCTTTAAGAACAACTCCAATTCTTTGTTATTCTCATCATCTTCGCCCCCTTGTCCATGAAATACGGCTCCACCGCCACTCGCGCCACTATGCTGCTGAACCGAACGCTCATGCACATGATACTTAAGGTGCTCTTCCATACTGGTGGGTACACTCTCAAATTCTACTTTTAAAGTCTCATCCGGAGCAATTTTGAACATCTTGGTTTCGCTCTGGCTAAGTACCAATACGTGATAAATTCCGTGATGATTTTGAAGTTCCAGCAACGGGGTGATCAAAAAGTTTTCAGCGATATAATAATTCTCTTCCGGGCTGACCGGGATCTTGAAGAAATCGAAATAATCTTCATTCACATACAAGGCTAACCCTTTGTCTTGATGCAGCCAAAACTGGTTTTCTTCGGTTTTGGCATATACATCCTTAAAAAGTTCTTCTACTCGGTTTTCTTTCCATCCCAGATTCTGAAGCTCACTTTTCACTTTCTGTATGATATTCTTAAGGCGGATAGAATCCTGTTTTCCTTCTTCACCCTTTTTATGCGTCGGTATAAAAATGGAGATATTTACATCCTTAGTTTTGCTTACCAGTTGTTCAATTATTTCTCTTTTTACGACACTCATTTATAACTCCTTCATTTTTTCAGATGAATATGTACCTATAAAAACATTTTAAGGAACTCTGTGTTCCATTAAATGATGTTTTTTACAACTCCAATTAATAATGTTTTGATATGAAAGTAAAGAAGGGAGGGACAGTATTTTTTTGAAGAATGCTGATTATGCCAAATACGAGTTTTAAGCAGGAGCTTCCATGGCTACGCTCCAAAACCGGAGCTTGGGAGCGAGACGCACTCATGCATGTTTGACATCTTCACATTCAAAAACTCGTACCCAAATCCCCAACTATCTCCTCCCCAATTACACCCCGATCTCGTACCCAAGCTCCTGCTTGGGTACGCCCATTCTGAAGCTCCTGCTTCATACTTAAAAATATCTGTAAGGAATACCATTCTCATCGCTCTAACTAAGAAAAAGAAGATGGGAAGAAGCAGATACAGAATACACGAAGAGCATAATCCATATTTTATAACCTCAAGTGTGATCAATCAAATAGCGCTGTTCAAGAATCCGAAGCTGGTCAAGATCATATTAGATGGTTTGATATTCCTTCAGGAAGAACGAAATATTGAACTGAATGCCTATGTAGTAATGGAGAATCATATCCATATTATTGCTAAAGGAACCAATCTGGGAGAGCATATAAGAAACTTCAAATCATTCAGTGCTCATCAAATTATAAAAGCACTTAAAAAGAAAAAAGATCATCTGAGTTTGAATAAACTAAAGCAGGCAAAAAAGTCTCATAAGATAGAAAGTGAGCATCAGGTATGGGAAGAAAGCTATCATCCAAAGCAGTTATTTACATACAAAATGGTAGCTCAGAAAATGGATTATATACATTTCAATCCTGTTAAAAGAGGATATGTTGACGAGCCGAGCCATTGGAGATATTCTTCGGCGAGGAATTATGACGGGAGGGCTGGGTTGATTCCGATCACTATGTTTTCCGGGTAATACTTGAGTTTGAAGCAGGAGCTTCCATGGTTACGCTCCCAAGCCGGAGCTTGGGAGCGAGGCAGACTCATGCATGTGTGACTCTTCACATTCAAAAACTAGTACCCAAATCCCCAATTATCTCCTACCCAATTACACCCTGATCTCGTACCCAAGCTCCTGCTTGGGTACGCCAGTTCGAAGCTCCTGCTTCATACTTCAAGAAGCTATGATCTGATCTACTTAGAAAGAGCCTCTATCATAGCGTCGATCTTTTTATCCATTGTAGCGGCGGCCGGACCATAATCCTCGGCGCTCATCAGATTGGTATTTACGCTGCAGTAGAACTTGATCTTAGGTTCGGTTCCGGATGGACGCACGGATACAATACTGCCATCTTCAGTAATAAACTGCAATACATTCGATTTCGGAAGGTCGATATCAGAAACTTCACCATTGGCAATATTCTTTTCCTTGGAGGTCTGATAATCCTTAACGGTAACCACCTGAGAGCCACCCAGTTTCTTGGGAGGCGTGGCACGGAAATTCATCATCATCTTTTGAATTTCTTCAGCCCCGGATTTCCCTTTTTTGTACACCGATTTCAGGTTCTCACGGAACAAGCCATGCTCCACATACATATCCAGAAGAGCTTCATACAAGCTGCTTCCCTGATCTTTATAGAAGGCAGCCATCTCCGCAATAATTGCACAGGAAACCACCGCATCTTTGTCACGCACATGCTCGCCGATCAGGTAGCCATAGCTTTCCTCACCGCCGGCAATGAAGGTTTTTTCGCCTTCCAGCTCAGTCATAAGCTCGCCAATGTATTTGAACCCGGTGAGTGTGTTGAAGCACTCCACATCTTTGGCTTCAGCAATACGATCGATCAGGTACGAAGTCACCACCGTCTTTACGATATACTCATTTCCGGTGAGTTTGCCCGCATTATCCCAGGTATTCAGCATGTAGTTGATGATGAGCGATCCGGTTTGATTACCGTTCAGCAGCACCATTTTTCCACTAAGGTCCCGAACAGCAATTCCAACACGATCGGCATCGGGATCGGTGGCCATTACGAGGTCGGCATCGGTTTGCTCAGCTTTTTCGAGGGCCATGGTGAGCGCTTCTTTTTCCTCGGGATTGGGATATTCAACCGTAGGGAAATCGCCATCCGGAGTCATCTGCTCCTCAACCAGTATCACATTTTCAAAACCGTAGCGCTTCAGTACTTCAGGTACCAGTTCTCTTGAGGTTCCGTGAATAGGTGAAAACACGATCTTCATATCCTTTTGTCGCGCTATCGCATCCTTTGATACGGAAAGAGCCACAAGTTCATCCAGGTATTTTTCATCCATTTCTTGCCCGATCACTTCGATCAGATCATCATTTCCATCAAACTTGACATCATCCACAGATGCAATATTCTGCACTTCCTGCATCACCATCTTGTCGAAAGGAGCCACCAGCTGTCCGCCATCGGCGCCGTATGCTTTATAGCCATTGTATTCCTTTGGATTGTGAGAGGCAGTGAGCATTACTCCACTTTGGCAACCGAGCTCGCGAATGGCATAGGAAAGTTCAGGAGTTGGGCGAAGGGCATCAAAATAGAACACCTTGATGCCATTGGCGGTAAATACATCGGCGACCACTTTAGAAAGGGTGTCGGAGTTATTTCGGCAATCATGGGCGATCACAACTTTAAGTTCTTCATCGGGATATTGCTTTTTCAGGAAGTTGGAAAGTCCCTGTGTAGCCATTCCAAAAGTATATTTATTTACCCGGTTTGAGCCGATACCCATGATGCCGCGCAGGCCGCCGGTCCCAAACTCCAGATCTTTATAGAACGCATCCGTCAGCTCATCATACTTTTCATCATCCAGTTTTTGTTGGATGGCTGTCTTGGTGTCTTCATCGTAATTCCCGTTTAGCCATTGGTCGATCTTCTTTTGTACGGCTGAATCTAATGCGTTCATTATTATCTGTGATTTAAGTTGATGAATACCTGATTTCTATGGCCTAAATATAGGTAACCTCAAATCCATATAGCAATTGGATTATGAGATTGGATCCCGATGATTGGGAATGTGCAGAAACGTACCGCGACTCTCCGGATTCGCTTGTGATCCAAAACAGCTAAGAACGTACAGCGGCCTCGCCGAGCCGCTCCCTGTTTGATTCGAGCAAAAGCATGAAGCAGGAGCTTCGAGTAACACGTTCACCAAGCTGGAGCTTGGGAACGAGTAAAATCTATCTCCTTACTTCGCTAAACCTCACAAACTATATTTCACTCCGCCCAGGATCCATCTGCCAGGCATAGGGGCTCCGAGGATCTCCTGATACTGGGTATCGGTCAGATTTAACACTTCCGCATACATCTGGAAATTCTGCCCAAATGGCTTATAACCCAGTTTCAGGTTGGTGAGGAAATACTGATCCGGGACCTCAGCATTGATCAATTCATTGGCTTCCTCCGAACGGACATTAAACTCCGAAAGCGACTCCACAGAAAAATCCCCTTTAGTCAGCGAGAGATTCAGATCCAGCTGATGAGAAGGGTGATTGGCAATATACCGAGACACCGTATTTTGGTCGCTCGTGGTTTTGATGTAAGTGTATCCCGCCTCAGTCCGCAATGTGACACTGGATGGAAGCTTGCTGTTCACAGCCGAAATAAATTCAACCCCAAATACGTCACTTTCAGAGATATTGGAAGCGTAGAAATATTCTGCATCCGCCTGAAGATTATCGGCATTGTTGATATTGTTGGAATTGACGACCGCATAGTCGATCAGGTTTTGGGAGCTTCGGTAGAACACCGTAGGGGAGATCCTCAGGTTGTTGGCGGGCGTCCAGTCGAGGCCAAGATCGTAGGTAGTGGATTCTTCCGGCATCAGGTTAGGATTGCCCAGATTTCGTCCCGGAGTCAGGTTTGGGATCTCGTGTGAGATATATCGTTCCGTAAAGTCTCCCTCGCGAATGGCACGACCAATGGACGTTCGCAACACCAGATTTCCAAGATCATAAGCAGCACTGATCTGGGGTAAAAAGGAAAGATCGCTTACCGGGTTGAACTGAAGCCGCAGGCTGGAAGTGACGCTCAGCCCAAAATCATAATTCATGGTGTGAATACCGTAAACGCCCCATGAGGTGTTCTCATGATCGCCCCGGTCCGTACTTTCGATCTGCTTGTTGAGCAACTGTCCGCCCACCATAATTCGCATGTAATTCAGGGAAGAGGTGATCGAAGTCAGCTGCTCCGAATTCAGTTCATACTGATGAGACCCATTCAAAAACAACAGATCGGTGTTGTGAACATTAGCCGGAGAAATGGCTGAGTTGAAATCAAACACGTCATTCACATCGCGGTAGGAGGCATTGATCTCCGAACGATGGTTGCCATTTTCGTAAGTCAAAGCCGAAAGTGCCCACTTGCTGTCGATCTGTTCAACCGATTCATCATAGATGCTGCGGGTGTAAAAATATCGGGCATTGAAATCACGATTCTCGAGTCCAGAGCGTACATACCAGCTCCAGTTTTCAGCAAAGTTCACTGAAAGTGCCGCCGAAAGGTTCATGAGATCAAAATAGGAATTGTAGGTTTCTGATGATGAAACGCCTTCGTCAAAGCCGGGATTTCTGAACTGTTCACCATCCGAAGTAGCAGTGCGGAAGGAGGTGCTGAAACGAATGTTCTTTTTAGAAACTCCGGCCGTGGCATCAATGATGCGAAGGTCGTTTTGACCGGCAGAGATATCGAGATTAGTTCGGGTTTGAATTTCATCGGAGGCCTGAACTTCCTTCATCATGTACGCTTTGGTTTTGATGTGGATCACCCCGCCAACCGCATCGGCACCGAAAGACGTACTTGCTGGTCCGCGGATCAATTCGATCTGAGCAATTTCAGAAAGCGCCACCGGAATGTTGGTGTTGAAGTGTGCCGTGAGTGGATCGTTCAGGGGGGTGTTATCCAGCAGGAACATCACCTGTGAAAAGGTACTTCCCCGGACGCCCACATCCGACTGAACGCCAAAACCGGCCCGGGCATTGATGTTGATTCCGGGCAGACTTCGAAGCAATTCATCTACCGAAGAAACCGGCATATCCTGAATATCTGACTGCGTGATCACGGAAACATTCTTCCCACTTTCAGAAATAGAAGTAGTGATACGTGATGCAGACACATCGATGGTATCAAGTTCAGCTTTAAGTTGTGCAAGGGAAATATCCCAGAAAAAAAATAGGATCAGAACAGGTAATAAATATCTCATAGGTATTTTTTTAATGATATTAAATGTATGTACTGAAACACTGAGGGAGAACCTGCGAGCGTCCGTAGGTCCTCGAAGCGTTTGGGTCTTAGGCTGTAATTGTAACATTCGCGGAGTTATGGACGCTGCGAAGTTACCTGTCTCAAAATGTCCCATCTTCAGGGATGAATAAATAAGTCTCAGAACGCCGCAAAGATAAGGGTGTTAGGAAAAGATGTTAATTAAAATCCGGAACGACTTTTTATCCCGAGGCATTAATTGAGTACAAGGTGTTTCATTTTATTAAGTTATGAAATGTCGATACCTTCCAAAGAAATTCAAAAGGTAAGATTTAAGATTAATGATGGGTCTGAAAGAGTTTATTAAAAGAGTAATCGTTCATTTTGAATCTTAAACTTTAAATCAATAAATACATGCAGCTACCGATCTACCAAGTCGATGCCTTTACTTCCGAAATATTTGCCGGAAATCCCGCCGCCGTAGTTCCGCTGGAAAATTGGCTGACCGATCAACAAATGCAGAATATTGCAGCGGAAAACAACCTCTCCGAAACCGCCTTTTTTGTGAAAGAAGGGGAGAGTTATCGGCTGCGGTGGTTCACGCCCACGGTGGAAGTGGATCTGTGTGGACATGCCACGCTGGCGACCGCCCTTGTGATGTTTGAAGAGCTGGATTATCCAGAAGAGGAGATCGTATTCAAAACTAAAAGCGGTTTGTTGTCGGTGAAGCGGGAAGGAGATCGGCTTATGATGAATTTTCCGGCCGATGATATGCCTCAGACGGAAGCACCGGATGTATTATTCCGGGGGCTGGGCATCAAGAGAACATCCAAAACCTATAAAACGGATGACTGGATGGTGGTGCTGGATGCCGAAGCTGATGTTGCAAACCTTCAGCCCGACATGAGAATGTTGAATGAGGTGGAAGCCCGCGGCGTCATTGTAACAGCTCCCGGAGATGAGGTTGATTTTGTTTCCAGATTCTTCGCACCGCAATCCGGCGTAGATGAAGATCCCGTTACCGGTTCGGCTCACACCAAAAGTACCCCATACTGGAGTAAAGAACTTGGCAAGGAACAACTTTCAGCCCGACAAATTTCAAAGCGGGGTGGGGATCTGATCTGCCGGATGAAAGGCGACCGCGTTGAGATCTTGGGTCATGCTGTAACCTTTTTAAAAGGGGAGATTTCTCTTGGGTGAACTACTCATTTTGCTGCTCATTGGGTTGGCAGCAGGTATATTGGCCGGGTTACTGGGTATTGGCGGAGGCATCATATTCACTCCCGTGCTCTACTTTCTGTTTGAGGGAGCCGGAGTTGAAGATCCGGTAATATGGACGATCGCCTCTGGACTCTTTTGTACCTTTGTAGCGGCTTCGGGGAGTTTGGTTCGTCAGTATATGCAACAGAATATTTTTTGGGGTGAAGGTATCAAGCTGGGATTAATGGGGGCGGTTGGGGTGTTTGTAGGTAAGCAGGTACTGACTTCAGCCTACTACAGCCAAACCGAATTTGTGATCTTTTTTTCCGCGATGTTGCTTTATGCCGCCTACATGATGTTTGGCCGGGGCAAAGACAAAGGCGATGAATATGACCGACAGTTTGAACCAATGCAGCTAAAGCAATCATTCGTAACCGGTGGAATCGGGGGATTTGTAGCCTCACTGGCCGGTGTGGGTGGCGGTGGAGTGATGGTGCCTATCATGAACTTATTCTACAAGCAACCCTTCCGAAAAGCCGTAAGTGTCTCGCACCTGGCTATGATCATCATGGTCACCTCCGGCTGGGGACAGCTGGCCCTCGAGCCCGGAGCAATATCCGGAATCACGGAATACACCATTGGCTTTGTTGATTTTGGAGCAGCTCTTCCCCTTTCCGCAGGCGGATTGGTTGGAGGCTTCGGCGGGGCCCTGCTCAACCACAGAATAAAACGAAAATACCTCCAATGGGGCTTCGCCATCCTCGCCATAGCCATGGCCGGAAGACTGATCTGGGGCATTTTGTGAGGTCTATAAAAATGTAGAGCGGTCTCGCTGAGCCGCTTTTAGTAACCGGCCATAATCCATCTTTCGGCCCAGCCCGGGTGATGGGTGGTGGATTCCAAAAAGAAAAGCCTGAAGCAGGAGCTTCAAGCAAGACGTTCACCAAGCAGGAGCTTGGGAACGAGGAGAAAGCAGAAGTTTTGGACCGGGTAAAAAAAAAGGAAACGAATACAAAACCCCTTGAACCTAACACCTAAAACCTTGCACCTAACATCTAACCCTCCCCCGGTTCCAGCCGCGCAATATTCTTTGAAGGTTGATACACGATCCGGATATTCCGGTCAGCATCCTCATCATAAAACTGAAGAGAGAGCTCCTGATTCAGGTCGATCTCATCGATCTCATGAGGCTTGATCATCAGCGGCTCCAGAAGTTCAGCTTCCAGGCCCCGCATTGTCTTGAGTTCTTCATTCAGGAAATCCATGTACTCCAGCTTCAAACTTCCTTCACGAAGGTAGGTTATAATGAGCGAATAGGCGACCTGCCCCGCATATGTAAAGCGTTCCTGTAATTGTGAATTAAGCTTGCGGACATCTTGTTGTCTTGAAAAGAAGTAAAACTTGAGTCCTTTTTCGAACAAAATTTTGTCTCGTTCATTCAATATCTTTGTGATCGTATCCATGGACCAAAGTTAAAACCTTTAATTCACAAATTTCAGAATTATGTCTGCCACACCATCAACCATGCTGGAAATAGGAACAGAAGCACCGGATTTCACCCTTAAGAGCGTTCACGGTGGGAAATTATCGCTTAGTTATACCGAGCAGAGCAAAGGATTTGTGGTGATGTTCATTTGTAATCATTGTCCGTATGTGCTGCATATTGAAGATGAGCTGGTGAAACTGGCGAACGAATACATTGCAAAAGGAATCGGATTCATTGCCATTAGCTCCAATGATGTGGAAAAATATCCGCAAGACAGTCCCGAAAAGATGGCCGAAAAAGAGTATCCGTTTCCGTACCTGTATGATGAAACTCAGGAAGTAGCCAAGGCCTACAAAGCAGCATGCACTCCGGATTTCTTTGTGTTTGATGAGAACCAGAAACTCACCTACCGTGGACAGTTTGATGAAAGTCGACCCAAGAGCGATAAACCCGTAACCGGCAATGACCTCAGAAATGCCCTGGATGCGGTTCTTGAAGGAAGATCCATTCCCGAGAAAGAACAGAAACCAAGTATGGGCTGTAACATCAAGTGGAAACCCGGTAACGAACCCGAATATTTTGGATGATATTTATTTATAGGCAAACAACAGAACCGATTACAACCTTGCAAACACGTCAATGAAAAACGAAAAACTCCAGCAATTGCGGGAAGAATACAGCAAAAACTCCCTTGATGAAAACGATGTGGAATCCGACCCCATCATGCAATTCGAACGATGGATGAAAGAAGCCATCGATTCGCAGGTACCTGAACCCAATGCCATGACCTTATCGACGGTCGATATGCAGAATAAACCCCATTCCCGGGTGGTTTTACTTAAAGAAGTAGAAGATGACCAGTTTGTTTTCTACACCAATTACGCCAGTGATAAAGGGGATGAACTGGACGAAAATCCCAACGTCTCACTTTGTTTTCTGTGGCTGGAACTAGAGCGACAGGTTCGCATTGAAGGAACCGTGGAGAAAGTCCCACAGGAACACAGTGAAGAATATTTCAAACAGCGGCCTTACAAAAGTCAGCTCGGAGCCCTGGCATCCAATCAGAGCTCGGTAGTCCCTAACCGTGAGTTTCTGGAAGACCGGTTCAAGGAGCTGGAAGAACAATATTCCGAAGGAGAAGTCCCCATGCCCGAAACCTGGGGGGGATACAAGGTAAAACCCGAAGCCCTCGAATTCTGGCAAGGCCGGCGAAGCCGTCTCCACGACCGTATCAAATACGAAAAAGTAGGCAGCAAGTGGGACATAAAACGCCTTTCTCCTTAAACGACATCCCACATCCCACGAAATTCAAAAAAGGAACAGCTTTTTTTAATAGATCTCCCTTCGAAGGGAGACTTCTTCATTGTGGAATCCAAAGTATGAGGTAAAATAAAATTAATGTATAGATGACATCTTGGATAGTCCTCCCTCGAGGGAGGTGCCGGGCTGAGTGAATGCGAAGCCTGGCGGAGGGTGCACAATGCTGAATTCGAGCTAGCTTGCTTGACTGAAGATCTCATCCCTTTGAACCAGTATATCCTCGTTGTGTAGCTCAGCTGCGCAATGCTTCACAGAGGCTCCGCCTCAAACTCAGGTTGCAAGATCCTGCAAAGAGTCCTCCGGTGAATAACTGCATCAGGGAAGAAAGAGACCTCACAAAAGCCCTTCACAAGGTTGACAAAAATTTAATCCCAAAAAAGCTTTTAAATCCTGCATAAACCTCGTAAATTTGCAGCCCTCTGAAAAGAGCTAAAGAAACAATCTGGTGTACAATACGATGTGCAATTTTGATTCAGGTTGGGCTTCTAAGGAGGGAAATCGCGGTTTACGCAATAAATGGATCCGTAGCTCAGTTGGTTAGAGCAGTCGACTCATAATCGATTGGTCGGAAGTTCAAGTCTTGCCGGGCCCACTTTATAATTAAGCGTATCCGGGGAGTTAAAAACCCCTTATTTGCCCTTCTCTGTTAAAAAAAAAGCTCCTTTACTTACTTTTGTAATCGAATGGAAAGGAACAGAAGGGAATCGTTCATTCCTCTGGATTCCCATTCTTGGTGTACATCTTGGTGTACATGAAAAAGTAAGTAGTTGAGGCTTTGTGAGAGTCGCTTCCAACTCTCAACTAACAAAAGGAAACTACAATGGCATTTCTAACTAAACGGGGCAAGTATTATTCAATCAATTGGAGAACATCTATCAATGGTAAGGTAAAATCCACTCGTAAAGCATTAGGCACTCGACATAAAGATGTAGCCGAAAAATTGCTGAAAGAGATAGAGAAATTGGAATCATTAGGCAAAATCAATCCATTTGCCAAAGGCTTTGATCCTAAAAAAGCTCTTCAAATGAACACACTCAAAGAGACAGTTCATTGTAATACAGTAAGTGAATCCATTGAGCTATTTTATAAGTCAAAATCTCACCTTTCTCCAGCTACCATTGGAGCCTATCAGCGAGCTTTAGATCATTTTGTGGAGTTAAATGAATTAGCAGATGAACATCCAACAAATGTTTTGGCCTACCATTTTGAAAATGTGATTTTCAAAAAAGGCATTAACTCTGCTACACGGCACTACTATTTCCGACACTTTCGGTCTTGGTGGAAGTTTCTCCTGAAAAAAAAGATTGTTGAGAAGGATTACTTCCCTATGCTGAAAGAAGATTTACCAAGAATTAGAGAAAATACCCGGCCTAAAATGATTTCTGAGGAAGAACTTGGAATTCTATTCAAGAAATTCGATGAAGAGCGGGAGCGCAAGAAAGACTTACCTGAATTTGATCCTGATTTGGTTCAGCACTGGTTTAAGCCCATTGTTGCATTGTACTTTTATGGTGGACTTCGAAAGCATGAAGCAGCTTATGATCCAGAGCTTTCCTATTCCGGCCTGAAAGGTGAAAACCTGATCTATGAGGATGGTGAGCTAAGCTACATTTCATTACCTCCTACCAAAGGCCGAAAAGAACGCTTAATTCCGATCATTAATGAATTAAAACAGGAATTGGATACCTATTTAGAAGTTCGTGGGAAAATAAGCCCAAATGATTACGTGTTTATCTATACCGGTGGAAATACAAAAGGCCATCCGGTTCGTGGAATGCGAGTTTACCGGGAGTTTAAGCGTTATTGTAAGGAAGCAAGTATTCCGACTACTCGAACGTTACATGGAATGAGACATCAAGCGGTTACGACCTGGATTGAGAAAGGGTTTCACACGGCTGAAGCAAGCTATATGGCCGGACACTCAAGTCAAAAAGTAACGGAGAAATATACACACTTGACTGTTAGTCGATTGAAGGATAAGATGAATGCATTATCCTAAAACCAATAGGATATTAGTGTGTAGCAGATAGGTTTTGCCCAAGATTTACAGAAATCAGTGATTTAAATCACGAGAAAAAGAGTGGTTTATTTCTTAAGGCATTTTTCTAAGGCCAACGTTGCTTGCTGGTAATGTGCGATGGATCGACCTATAGGATATCCACTGGGCTTTTGATGTAGTTGAGCTTATACATTCCACCTATAACCTACTCTAACAATTTTGATTTAGCCATTGAGCCCCTTCCCACTTATGTACCAGTTAAAAGTAGAGAATCGGACGTTATTTGTTGTTCATTAATGTACTCATTCGGAGTTAAATCTCCGAGTGAGCTATGAGGCCGAAAACTGTTGTATTAATGTCTCCATGTCTCAATTTTTTCCTGGGCATCAGGTAGTGATAAAAACCAGTGAAGGTTTAAACACTCATCGCGAAAGCTCCCATTAAACGATTCAATATAGGGGTTGTCGGTTGGTTTTCCAGGCCTTGAGAAGTCTAAGGTTATTTGGTTATCGTAGGCCCACTATTCTTTTACAAAAAAAAGAATTCTGTTGAGATAGTTTATTTGCTAATAAGCATTTTATTAAGGTAGGAGAGAAACTAAGTTTCATTCGATTTTTATTTTATTTTCGTTTATCTATAGACAAAAATTGAATAGATGGAATATGAATTTCGCGGGTCAGTTATAAAACAGGTAGAGAGTATTATCCAGGAAGCGGTAAGTTCCGCGGTGAGTGATATTCATATTGAGCCCTATGAAAAAAAATACAGGCTTAGATACCGAATAGATGGTGTATTACAAGAAGTAGCCGCTCTTCAATTCAACCAAAAAGAAGCTATGGTCTCCCGTGTAAAGATCATGGCAGATTTGGATATAGCAGAAAAACGACGCCCTCAAGATGGTCGTATTAAATTTCGAAATCATGATGGAAACGAAATTGATATCAGAGTTTCTATACTTCCGACCCAGCATGGGGAAAAAGTTGTTTTGCGTATTTTGGATAAAAGCCAGCTTCAGCTGAAATTAGAATCATTGGGATTTAATGATGATATTCTCAAAGATTTTAGAAATGCGATTCATAATCCGTATGGAATGGTACTGGTTACCGGACCAACAGGAAGCGGAAAAACGACTACTTTGTATGCTTCGCTCAATGAGCTGAATACTTCTGAGGTAAATATTACCACTATTGAGGATCCTATAGAATATAATTTGGAGGGTATTAATCAGACCCAGGTACATGAGGAAATCGATTTATCTTTTTCCCATGTATTAAGATCTATTTTAAGACAAGATCCAAATATTATTATGGTGGGGGAAGTTAGGGATAAAGAAACAGCAGAAATAGCCATTCGCTCAGCATTAACGGGACATATGGTGTTTTCAACTTTACATACCAATGATGCTGCTTCCGCTGTTTCTCGGTTGGTGGATATGGGTGTTGAACCCTTTTTATTAGCATCATCTATCAGGTTAGTAATGGCTCAAAGGTTGGTAAGGAAAATCTGTGAAAAATGTAAGATGGATTATAAGCCCGATCCGCAAATACTAAAAGATCTTGGATTACAAGAGGATAAAAATTACATAAAAGGAGCAGGGTGTGTCGAATGCAACCATACGGGGTTTAAAGGCCGAACAGCTCTTATTGAGTTACTTGTTTTTGACGGTAATATCACAGAAAAAGTACTCCAAAACACTGACGCAGGAGAGTTGAAGCAGGTTGCCAGGAAGAAAGGAATGACAACTCTCAGAGAAGTCGGTATTGAAAAAGTAAAAAAATCTGTAACAACGGTGGAAGAAATTTATCGTGAAACTGTACTCTAATTTAATTATTGTAATCCAAGAATTATTGAAAGCATGGTAATAAGTGCTTAAGTCATACCTTTATGAGAAAAATATCCTTACAACTATTATGTATCCTGCTATTCACGTTGTTTTCCACTAATTTGGTTTTTGGTCAAGCGGAAGCCGATTCATTAGAAGCCATCCCTGATACAACAGAAGATAGTTTTATTATTTATCTGAAGTCAATTGTTGATACAACTAAAGTCTCCTTGGATTACCAAAATTTACCAGAGAAAGTTTTTGCCAATACAGAAAATCTTAATTTAAGAGGAGCAGATGTTAGAGATGTTTTAAGAGGTATTGGCCGCCAATTTGATATAAATATTCTTGTAGATAACAGCATAAATCAGTTAGTAACACTCAGAATATCTGATTTGACTGTAATTGAAGCATTGATACAAATTTGCCAGGAATATAATCTGACACTCCAGCAGGCCGGTCAAATATTTCGGGTGAGAGAATTTGAGCCCATTGAGCAGGAGCCAAAGGATGAAGAATCAGTAATTCGATACCAGGATGATCAATTAAACTTAGATCTTAATGAAATTGAGCTTCGTGAATTTGCCAGGCGGCTTTCATTAGAGACTGGTGAAAATATTATCGTCAGAAATTCAGTGAGGGGAACTTTATCAGGTTATTTGAGAGGTATAGATTTTCAGATCGGGCTAAGCACGATTTTATCTAATAACGGATATTCTCTCCGGGAAAAAGACGGGGTATACATAATAGACAGAATGGGATTTGCATCCTCTAGTGACGAAGGAGGGGCACAAAATTTCTGGATAACTATTGAAGAAGGACTAGTAAGTATGGATGTTGTTCAGGCCAATGTTACCGATATAATTAGAGAAATCGGTTATCAATCCGAAGCGAGTATGATTACCTACGGTCTGCCTACAAATTCGATCACCGCTAAAATAAATAACCTTTCTATAGATGATGCCCTGAATTATATATTTAGAGGCACCTCATTTACCTACCGTAAAGAAGGCGATATTTACATTATTGGAGATAAGGCTACCAGTGGAATTGCATCAACTAAACTTATACGATTGGAACACATTCGTTCAGATGTAGTCATAGAGTTGATTCCACAAAGTATTATCCAAAATGCTACTGTACAGGTCATAAAGGAGCAAAACGGGTTAATGGTAATCGGTACAAACGACATTATCTTAGAGTTGGAAAACTTTATTAATGAAATTGATTTTCCAACTCCGCAAATAATGATCGAAGCACTGGTAGTAGATGTGCAAACCTCGGATATGTATGAGTTGGGAGCATCTCTTTCATTGGGTGGTGCGCCAGACAGCAGTTACTTTAACCCGTTCAGCGCTATTTTTGGTCAGCCGGGTGAAAATGGGCGGCAATCCGGGGGATTGGTCATGCAAGGTGATGGAGGAGACGCAAATAAATTACTGGCTCCTGGAGGAAATTTATTTGGTATTGCGAACCTTGGACGGTTACCAAATGACTTCTATTTCAGAATTCAGGCTTTGAGTCAGGAAGGATTGGTAAACATTAAATCACGGCCTCAAATTTCAACATTAAATGGTCATACAGCAAGTATTGAAATAGGTACAACACAATATTTTTTACTTAAATCTACTACTCCTTTACAGTCACCCAATCAAATTGTAACGCAGGAAACGGAGCGATTTGAGCAAATTGAGGCAAACGTATTACTTGAAATTACTCCGTGGGTAAGTGCATCTGGGGAAGTTACTGCTGAGATACACCCGGAATTTAATACTCCTGTTGGAAATTTGAGTGCAGATGTTCCGCCGACAATCAACAGCAGGGTTCTTGATTCAACGGTGCGCCTTAAAGATGGAGAAACCATTATACTTGGCGGGTTAATCCAGGAGTCAGAGGTGGAAAATTTAAATAAAGTACCGATTCTTGGGGATATCCCATTATTAGGCCGCTTGTTCCGAAATAAATTCACCAGTATGGATAAGTCGGAACTGATTATTTTTATTACCCCTCATGTATTTTATGGTGATGGGGGTGATAACCTTCGATGGAATCAGCTCCGTGATGACTTGGATTTGAGCATTGATAATTAAATATGAAAATCCCTTTTTTTGAACATACCGTTGTTACCCTGGATGTCAGGAACGATACTATTCGATGGGTAGAGTTAAATCATATTGGCAATAAACTATCCTATGTTAGCCACGGGAGCATAAGGGAGGGCGGTTTATCGGGGCTGAAAAAACATCTCCACAAAATAAAAGAACAAATACAGTCTGATGCTTACCAGCTTTCCTGCAGCTTTGATGACATACTGATAGGTGTTGAAATAGAGGACATGCCTTATTTTGAAGAAACTGAGGAAATCAGAGAATGGATAGAGGGAAGAAAAAAGGAATATAAGGTGCAGTATAAGCCTAATGTTGAGGTAGGAACCCATGTAGCAGAAGTGGATGAGGATTATCGCCGGTGCATATTTCAAATGGTTAATAAAGATATTGTTCACCAATATAAAGCTGTAATAGAAGCCTGTGAGATGTATCCAGCTCTTATTACTACAGGGATAAGTGAATTGGGATATGCCCTCATTTATGAGGAAACATTTATTTCTGGCCAGGCTGCCATCATAATAGAGAATGAGAAAAACATACTTTGCAGTTATCAAAACGGGTTATTAAAAAACGTTTTTGAAGTTGGGCAAGAAGATTTTCAAATTCTTATTGAAGAAACAGATTCCTATTTAAGAACGGAAGAAGTATCTCATGCACTTGCCCAACATACCATCCCTCTATTTACCGAAAGAGACACAGCTGCTTTAGCAATAAACGAACGGCTAAGCCGCCCTTTGAATACTATTTTTCCTCTTAAGACAAAATTAGGGGAAGAGAAATTAGATCAGGAATATGCCATGGCTTGTGGTGTTGCATTGAAGTCAATTTTTCCAAATTTGGATGAGTTTAATTTTTCACCACCCCAAGTGCAAGAAAAGGGTAGAGAATGGGTGGAGAAGAAAGAATGCTATCGTACTGGAGTGCTTCTGCTTCCACCACTGATTGTGATCTTATTGATACTTTTTGCGATCGAGGGATTTTTAGATGTGAATCTTACCGAAACCAATCAGGTATTAACGCAATTATCCGATAAAATCGAGCTCGTAAATGATAAAACAGAACAGGTTAATCTTGCTACGTTGTCCTATCAGCAGGTAAGAAATTTAGTGGATAAAAGAAGGAATTCGGCCCGTCTATTTGAGCTTGTAAGTAGTGAAATACCCAGCCGGGTCTGGCTGCAGGATTTAAGTATCAGGCACAAAAAGAACCAGGATTATTTAGTCATAATGAGTGGAGTAGCTTCTCGTGAAACAATGATCGCTGATTTTATGGGTGCACTGGAAAACAATAATGATGTGGAAATGGTAGAACTGTTATCCAGTCAAAAAGTCGAATCCGGTGAGTTGCCCAATGTACATTCTTTGGGGACTTCTCAAGTGAATCTGTTTCAGTTAAGAATACAGGTTTCTTATTGATGATACGAAGTATAGAACATATATGGAGGTGGCTTGCCGGAATAATAACAGTTGTTTTCCTGGTATTATTTGGATTTGTGTTACTACCCTATGCCTCGGTAGTGTACGAGAAGGCCATGTTGCTTAGTGAACAAAAAGAACAAATTAGCTTTATGAGTAATTGGCAAGAACGGTTATCAAATTTAGAAGCAAGGCAGGAGCGTTTAAATACCGACATCCAATCTATGGTTATAAATTTAGCGGGGCAGGAAGAGTTTTCAAAAGTAGTTGAGACTTTTTTCAAATATTCTAATACCTCGGTGATCAACATAAAACGTATTCAACCTGTTGCAGAAAGTGAAACTGAAGAATTTGTAACCAGGCAACTGCGCCTTGAATTGGAAGGCAATTATCACGGTATAGCAAGATTTGTAAATAAACTAGAGCAAGGCAGCTATCTTGTGACTACCAAGGCCATAACCCTTAAAGCAGGTTCAACGACGTCAAGTGAATTACTTTTAGGTTCTTTGGAACTCGAAGTCACACTGATGGGTGATACAAAATGAAAAAGTTTTTTGAAACTACTATTGGAAAGATCATTTTACTTGCTATAGTTGTTGCGGTATGGGGAATAAACGTATTAAATTTTTCCGGAATGGCCGGGGAAGAAGAAGCAGGACAATCCCAAATCTACGCAAATATGATGGAGGATGAATATAAATTACCGGAATTTGAAGGATACCATTATTCAGCTAGTAGCCGTAATCCCTTTCATATTCCTTCTAATTTTAGAATACAACAGGAGAAACCGGTTGAAGAGACCAAAGCCGAGGTTTACCAGCAGCCTGTTCTAATATTAAATGGAGTAATGGAAGGGATGGCTATATTGACAAATCAGCGGGGGCAAACTTTTTTTGTAGAAGAAAGAGACACCTTCAATACTATTTTAGTAAAAAAAATTTTCAGGGATTCGGTACGTCTTGTCCACCAGGGAAACACCTTTGTCATCAACTTAAATTGAACATGTTATGATGTCGTTACAAAAGAAAATTAAAAAGCTTCAGCAAGAAGAGGATGGATTCTCCCTGACCGAACTGTTGATCGTTTTAGCCATTATCGGAATACTGGTGATGATAGCGGTACCTCTCTATCAAAACGTTACGACACGGGCAAAAACAACGGAGGCCAAAACACAGCTCAGTTTTCTGCATACCCTTCAAAAGACCTATCGTCTGGAACATGATACCTATACCACTGATTTTGCTTCTTTAGGATTTGAACAGGAGCAATTGATTACAGAGGGTGGCAGGGCGCGTTATGAAATAGAAATAACGGAGGTAGGTCCAAATAGCTATAAAGCTGTGGCCATATCTGTTATAGACTTTGATAACGACGGAGAATTTAATCAATGGCAGGTCACAGAAACCGGAAATATTGAGCAAATTGTTCCTGATTAAATGCTCTTACATAGGATTTTAACCACCCTTATAATAGTGACAGGAGGATATATAGCTTTTTTTCGGCCTGATCTTTTGTCAAAAAATATAGAGCATTTACAAAAAAGGGCAGACCAATGGGGTTGGTTTTTGGCTTTTACATTGGTGGTTTTTGGGAGCTATTTACTCTTCTACTATACAGAGAGCTTTACCGAAATTTCTTACTATATCTTCTGCTGGTTGCTTTTATTAGGGTTTACCGATGCATACAGCAGAATCATTCCAAACCGGTTGCTCTATCTGGGTTTGGTATTTTGGCTGATACTTTTGTTAACAGGAGATAGTGAAATAGTAACGGTTGCACCGGCAGTTTTAATTGCTTTGTTGTTAAGCACCATCCGCTTTGGTAGTCAAAAAATATGGGGCAAGCCAGGATTCGGGTGGGGAGACATTAAGCTGATCTTAGTATTGGGACTTCTGACGGGGTGGAATATTTTTTGGATCTTATATATTGCAATTATATCCGGTGCTTTTTTTTCTCTATTCAAAATACTTGACAAAAAGAATAACTACTCGACCGTATCTTTTGCTCCACATATAGTTATGGGATACTTATTGATAGAAGCTTATCAAATTTATGAATTTATCTTACCGTTAATTTACTGGTAAAATTGAATTTTCCGATAATAATATTTGCAATTCAAATTTGAAAAGAGTATTTACGAGAAAAGCTTTTAGGGACAGCAATAAGGCAGTGATTGACTAAATGGAATTTTAACATTTAACAATTATGCTATGCTGAAATTAATACAAGGTCTTTCTACCGTAATATATTGTTTAGTTGCCAAGACGGAATTTTTCTATTCTGTCCTACAGGCTAAGTTTTGCCAATTAATTTCTTTTCAAGATTATAGATTTACACTTTTTAGTTTAGCATGTCTGTTTGCTATATCTAATTCTGCGTATGCTCAATCTTACCCAGAAAACTTGTTGATTAATATTCCTACCGTACAAACACCAGAAGCAAGTTCATTAGGGATTTTTGGTGAGATTCCAGTCAGTACATACACGGGAGTGCCGGAGATTCAGATACCTATCACTGAATTAAGTGCTGGAAATATTAATTTACCTGTTTTTTTGCAGTACCATAGTGGTGGTATTAAAGCGTATGATGTTGCAAGTTGGGTGGGGCTTGGTTGGGCATTAAATGCAGGCGGAGTTATTACCAGAAGTACAAGAGGTTGTCCTGATTTTCAATATTATATTCCCACAAGTGGATCATTTAGCTATCTATATTCGGGTGTCGGTGGTGATTTATATAATCAGCAAAACTGGGAATATCCAAGAAACTTACACACTGACAGTGAATTTCTCAGGTTGACAGAGCCATGCATCAGTAAAACAGAGGATTTAGAACCTGATATATACTACTATAATTTTGCAGGTAAATCTGGTCAATTTACATTATTGCCAAAAAATATTACTAATAACGATTTCCGAGGAGTCACTCTCGACTATTCAAAATTAAAAATCGTTCCGCCTGTACAAGGTAATCCTCAATGGGAAATTACAGATACAGATGGGACGGTTTATATTTTTTCTGTATATGAAGAAAACAAAGAAATATTTGACCTTGAGAGTTCTGTAAGTAATCAAAATGGCTTAATTCTTTCACATAGTTCGAGCTTTTATTTAAGCAAAATTGAATCTGCTGTTTCTGATTTTGAGATCAATTTTAATTATTCAGATCCAGTTGATTACTATACAGTGTCTCGAAGCTCGAATTTAGACTATACTAAGGCTTTATTTGAGGATATTTGGGATGTAACGATATCTCATAAACGAACCCAAGTATTAAAAAGAAATTTGGAGAGTATTGAAACTTCTACCCATATTTTAGAATTTATAGCAGATGGCAATCGCTTGGATGCTCCTTATCAAAATGTGCAGGTTTCTTCCGGGAGTACTGATAAAATACTTGAGAAGCAAGGACATAAACTTGATAAGATCATTTTAAGGGATAAAAATTCTAATGAGATAATTAAAGAGTGGGATTTAAATTTTGAATACTTTAATGATCATGTTCCTGCTTCTCTTGAAACACATTTTACTAAACCTGACGGGGATTCAGTAAGTCTTTTTAAAAGATTAAAGCTTACCTCAGTTGATTTTCTGGATAGTGAAGGGGAGGGCGTTCTATCGTATAGTTTTGATTATCATGAGCCTGCCGATGAATTTCTATTTAAAAAGTTTAATCGGTCAACGGAAACATTTCAATCAACAGGGGTATATGTATCGTTTCCTCCTTATCTGGATGTGTCGAGAGTTCCTTCTACCCCTAACAGTTTACTTTTTAACACCCCTGCTATTGATCATTGGGGGTACTTTAATGGCGATTTTGAAAACAATTTAGCTAACATACCTTATCTGGACTATTCACAAATTGAGCCCGGTTATGCGAAGGAATGGGGAGGGCTTGCAGTGAATAGAGAACCTGATGGTGAAGCCATGAAAGTCGGGGTTCTTACTAAAATAACGTATCCAACAGGGGGATATACAGAGTTTGAATTTGAGGCTAATGAATACAAGTGGATAAATAATATAAAACAAATGAGCAACAATACGGTAGGAGGTGGCTTACGTATAAAAAAAATTAAGACCTATGAATCCCCAGCCAATGACCCCATTATTAAAAATTACATTTACGAAAACGGTACGACATCTACTGGTATTCTAGTTGATCAACCTCAATATCTTGAACCAACCATGGATCGAGGTGGTTGTTTTGATGCAGCGAACCTAATTAGTACATCATTAACACCTTTAGCAAGCACAAGCGGGGGGTTAATAGGTTATGAACAAGTATCAATTGAGTATGGAAATATTAATGAATTTGGTAAAGAAATTTTTAATTACTACGGATCTACACCAAAATCTCACCCCAATACAATTGTAAGAGGTGCGGTTGATATGCTTGAATATGCCGGTGAAGATAGTTTATGGTATATCAATTCAAATAAGAATTACTATGAAACTTATATGGCTAATTCTCCATTTGATGATAATTTCCGCTTTGACAAATTGGCCTTTGGTTCGAGGTCACGTGTTGATAACAGGAGGGGGAAGCTTCAGGAAAAATTGGTATATCATGAAACCGGTGACCTGTTAAGAAAGGAAATATATGAGTATACCACCCCCGACTCCATAACATCAGCAAGGGGATTAAGCGTATTCACACCCTATTGTGAATACACGCAGCCCTCTCCGGGAGATCCAGGAAGCTGGGTTCCGCCAGTTTTTTGGTTGGAATATGAGGACAAAGTAGAATGGTCGTACATGAAGAAAAAGGAAGTATTTACGTATGGGGATAATCCTTCAGACGCTATGCATACAACTCAAAGGTTTGTATATGACTCGAATCATCTTCAATTGTTAGAAAAAATAGAAACTAATTCTGCTGACGAGGTTAGGGTTACGGAATACAAGTATGCCCATGAAACATATGATGGTACGGATGAAATGAAAGACCGAAACATGCTCACCCAGCCGTATTCGGTAACCATAAAAGATGGCAGCGGGCAAGTGCAAAGTAAAAACTGGACCATCTGGAAAGATTGGGGGAGTGGGCAATGGCTTCCCTGTGGTCAGTGGGTGTGGAACGGCGGTTCTTTGAGCCCATCTTTAAACTGCAGTTCTAATTAAGGAGGATTTATAATGATGTTAACAAAAAAGAATATCGGGATGGGAAAGTGTATTACAATAATGGCCACAGTTTTTATGATGGCTATATCGACTACCCATATTATGGGACAGGTGAACCAATGGAAAGTATTATCTTATGATACCTATGGAAACCCAATGGAAGTGCAGGATGCAAATGGCAATGTGACTAAATACTATTATGGTTCGGACACCAGCCCTTTCAGCCAGGATGGTAATAATAGTACAAATGGAGTATATCTGACTGGAATCCAAAAAGTACAGGGTACAGATGACTGCAACAATTGTGGTGCCCGGCCCAGCAGTGGAGATGATTTATTTACAGAAGCCCGGTATGATGATTTGGGACGAATCAGCTCTATTACTGATGAAAACGAACAGGAAACTCGGTTCAAGTACGACAGCTTTGGCCGGCTCATTTCAACTCTTAACCCAAATGGGTTCTTAACAGCAGCTCAAGGCTATGGGTATTCTACTATAATGAATGGAGGTATATACTCTCCTTCAGCACCCAATTATATAGAAACGATTTCTTATGCAGATCCCATCCATTATACCGATTTCTCCTCTTCCAGTGGGTGGAGCAGCGTAAGCTCTTACAATGTCTTTAATTATCCAAAAGCAGGGGAAACGACTGTACGTATGGGCTCTGGAGGAGGGTGGGAAACTATTTCTAAGTCATTCCCGGGATCTTCAACTATGGTTTTGCGGGTTGATTTTTATCCAGATAATTCAACAGGGGGAACACCACATGTGATACTGGAACAGTCTGGAATACGTTTTGCAGTACAGTATAGGCCTGGTGAAGACGCCTTCAGGGTTCAGTACAGAACTAATCCAACCGGCTCTTATTCTTACAGTGGGAATTTTCCGTTAGACGCCTTCCCCAACAGGTGGTATACTATTGAAATCCAGAAGGTTGGGGAACAGCTTACGGCCTGGGTATATCCAAGAGGAGAAGGACGAAGTGAGATCAACTCGTATAAAAAAGGCAATTTTATTTCCTGGACCCCTACTCTTAGCTTAACTACAGATGATAATTATTTTTATGCAGCCAACCTGAGTATTGCAAAATCCTCAAATAGTACGGTTTCGTATATGGACGGCTTAGGCCGAGAAATCCAAACCCAGCAGCGCGGGGGTGGTCAAACGATTATTACCGGCATGCGGTATAACGATCGCGGCCTGCCGGAAGTGGTTTCCCGGCCAATTGAGGCAGCGAATCAAAATACATATCTGGCTAATTTATTTGAGGGTAACGGGACTTTTACCCCGGGGAGTCCGCTCAACTGGAATTCACCTATTGAGAATTACTATCAATCTCAGCCTAATAATGATGAAGACTATGCTTATAGTCACACCATTTATGAAGATAATCCACTCAAAAGAGTATACAAAAGCACATTACCGGGGACTGATCATAGAATGGGGAATGGAAAGGAAACCACCACAACGTATGGATTAAATTCAACAACCGGAGAAACCTTCACAATTAATGGAAAAACATGGGGATTAAATACACTTCAAAAAACCATAAACAAAGACCCGGACGGCAAGGAAACCATTACCTACACTGATGGCTGGGGACAAACGATTGTAAGCGGGGTGAATTGGAATCCTAGTGGCGATGACATATTGAATAAATCCTCGAATGACCTAGTTACCTATTTCGAGTATGATCTTTTAGGGAATTTGGTATGGGTGGAAGACCCAAGAGGGCTTGAGACGACCTATGATTATAATGATTTAGGGCAACTCGAGGAGAAGGTGCTTCCCGATCAAGATCATTCGAATAAATACCGATACGACAAGAAAGGGCAGCTAAGGGTGCATGTAGATCCCAATCTGTCGAGTTCTAATGAACTCTACTATCATGAATATGATGAATTAGGCCGGGTAGTAGAAACAGGTATCTATTCTGGTGGAAGTATTGCAAATATTCTTAATGATCCTGAATCTTATTATTACCACCCCGATTGGCCTTATCAGGGGTCATCTTCTTATGTAAATTATTCCTATGATGGAACTAATGCTTATTCTGGAGCAATCAATTTAAAAGGAAATCTTACAAGGGAACAATATAAAGAGCTTGACACTGGTAACTGGGGGTATACATGGTACTCATATAATAATTTGGGACTCGTTGAATGGATTAGGCAGAGATTGCCCGGGCAGTCTTCTTCAGTGGACAAGATAATTGAATATACCTATGACGAGCTTGGTCGTTTAACTCGACTATTCTATAATCCTTCCGGAACCAATGATGACCATTACTTTTGGTATTACTACGACGAATTAGGGAGATTGGAAAAAATAAAATCCCATAACTCCAATTCGGAATCGATTGCAGTTACCGAAGCTGAATATACCTATTACGCTGATGGGCAGGTGAAAGAACTTAACCTTGGAGGCGGTGCACAAAGTGTAGACTACGATTATACAGTTCAGGGTTGGCTAAGTGCTATTAATGATCCAGATGGCTTTAACGAATCCTCATCTGGATATGTAAATGACAGATTCGGGATGCATATAAGGTACAATTCTGGATTTACCGGTGGGGTTTCTCCTGAACCTCTTTATAATGGAAATATCGCTCAAATTGAATGGGAAGTTGCAGGTTTGGGTACCGGGCATGAACCTTTCTACAGCTTTACCTATGATCAATCTAATAGACTAACCACTGGAAATTTTCATGATCCGGCTGTCTCTGATGATAATAACGGAGGGTTAGATGTATCATATAGCTACGATAAGAACGGAAACATTACTGGTATAAACCGAAAAAGAGCATCTTCGGGTTATCCGTATATGAGCCCAAACAACATTTCAATTTCAGGAACCAGCAATCGGATAACCGGAATCAGTTATCAAGTTGGACCTGTACCCCCAAGTAATGAAAATCTGGGCTATGATAGCAATGGAAATGTTACCAGCAATACGATTCAAGGAATTACATCTGGTACATACGACTGGCGAAACCTGCCACGATCAGTGAATGCCAATGGCTCTACAATGAAATATTCCTATGACGCAGACGGTAATAGGATTATGAAAGAATTAGTCGGAGGAACTAAAACATGGTATGTGCGGGGAGCAGATGGTCAAACACTGGCGGTGTATCAGGGTTCTTCACTAAAATATATAAATCTTATAGCTGGTGGAGAGATCATCGGCCGAATTGAAAAATAATCAGGGGAGATACGATGAAAACTACCAGCAATTCAAATATCCGCATTATGAAATCAAGTATCGTAATATTGATGATTGCAATGTCAACTACGGTATTAGCACAAGGTAATGAACAACAAGGGAATACCATTTCCATTGAATTGACTGTTCCGGAATATGTTTTACAGGATGGAGAAACGGTGGCCATACGTGGTGAGTTTCCAGGTGGGACTGCTTCGAAAGGAGTAGCCCTTGAAAAAACTGAGGGAGAGCGTTGGACCGGTTCTATAACAGCGCCATCCAATCGTGGGCAATCCTTTGAATACGAATATATTATTCTTAGGACCGATGGCAGCACATATATTGAATGGTATGATGGGAGGAGTTTTGACCTGTCCTCTGGGCAGCCGTTGGAAATTAATGACTTCTTTAGAGGGCTCGGTCCTGTTTTGGAAGAACCTGTTCAACTTAGCATTACTGTAGATTTATCTGGGCTAGATAACCCGGAGTATCAGATTCAAAATGTTGGGTTGATGGGTTCTCATGGGGGGCTAAGCTGGGAATTTCCAGGGAGAATTCATGAATTAGAAAATATTCAGGGTGAGAGCTCTTCATGGACAACAACATTAGAACTTCCCATGGGGACTCCAATTGATTTTCCGATGAAATTTACATGGAAAGTAGATGATATATGGAATTGGGAATTTTTACCACACTACCAACTCCATTTACTACTTTTTGATTCTGAAGCAAATGAATACAAAGTAGACTTTGCTTTTGATTCACAGGGCTACCAATTGAAACCTTCTCAGGCAGAAGGTTTAGATGCGAACAATTATGCCAAAGCTGCTGAGCTGTTTAAAGGAGGGAGAAACTACCACTACCATTTGGCAATGAGTCTTTTAGACCGTGATGACCCGGCAGGCGCGCAGCTTGCTTTTGATCAATATCACGAGTATTTCCCTGAAGAATCAGAAACCACGTATGAGCATTTCAATACAGCAAAGATTCAGCATTTGGCCGTAAACGGTATGCATAATCGTGCATTAGAGATGGTAGAAAAAGATTTTAATGATGCGGACAGCGGCATTAGAAAGTCCTACCACAGGTATCTGAAAGGCTGGGTATTCATGGCCATTGACAGCCTGAAAGCATCACGAGAGGCTATGAAAAAAGCCATTATTTTGGCAGATGATGAGAAAGACGAGTATTCAAAAAAACAATATGCCCGGTTTGGATTGGCTATGGGCTATCTAAAAGAGACAGATCCATCGCTGAAAGAACAAGCAAAAGAACTTTTGGTGGAATTTTCCACTAAACACAGCAACGAGAAAATACGCAGGCAGGGCTGGAAGCAATTGGCAGCAGTTACCAGTAATACTCCAGTTGATACCCTACACAAACGAGCTTTGCAAGAACTACGGGAACTTGGAAGCCCGAGGCAAAAAGCCAAGGCTAAAGTAAGGTGGGCGCAGTATCGGCTTGAGTACGCTTCCCCTGATGAAGCGGATTCAGTTTGGACCGAATTTATAGAGCTGGAAGAGAAGCTAACCGATCTTGATTTATTGGATGAGTTACAAGTTTTAAAAGCGGAATATTTATTACAGCGACAGCGAGCGGAGGAGGCCAGAGGTCTTTTAGAAAAGGTAGCTGGGGCGGAAGGTCGTCAGAATGCAGCTAAGCATAAAGCACGGTACCTGTTACAAAGACAGGCCAAGGAACAACATGAGAAAATAAAAGAGGAGGAAAAGCAATGATTCGTATTTATTTAGTTCCTTCTACTTTGGCAATATTTTTTTTGGTTTTTACATCCGTAGCATTTGCAGAAGCACGCACCTATCCCCCCACGGCGAATTTAGCGAGTCCTTACAATGGGGATACGTTTTATGATGGGGAAACATTTTACTTATTTGATTATGGTAGTACCGGAAATGGAAGTCCAATTACACAAAGGCGATGGCGGATGAGGCCAATTGGTGGTTCCTGGACGAACATCTCGTGGAGTTCCAGTGATTTTTACTCTTTTCCCAATCTTGCGCCCGGTCAACGTCGCCAGACGTATGAATTGCAGTTGACGGTATGGAATAGCTATGGAAGCGACAGTGAAACGATACAGGTAACGGTAGTACGGGATTATGAGAGTTTCTATTATTTGAAAGATCATTTGGGTACGGTTCGTACTACCATAAACGACCAGGGAAATGTAGTTGGCTATGATGATTACTACCCGTTTGGGCTAACCATGCCTGGCAGAAGTTCCAACTCCGCCAACCCCAATGACAACTACAAGTTTACCGGGCATGAGCTCGACGACGAGGCGGGATTGGATATTTACCATATGAATGCCAGGGCAATGGATCCGGTACTCGGAAGATTTATGCAGATTGATCCGCTTTCAGATCAGTTTCCTGGATGGAGCACCTACAGTTATACCTTTAATAATCCGCTGAGATTTACCGACCCGACCGGGATGGCGCCTATAGATGATTATGGATTTGATGTAAAAACTGGACAATTAACTTTATTGAGAGAAACGGATGATGATTTTGATGTTATTTATACGGGAGAATTTAGTAATGATGGTTCTTTTGAAAAGAATGGAGAGTCTATTGAAATAAGTAAAGGCACTTTACAAGGGGAATTTTTTGACGATATCTCAAAATCTGGTCTTGTTTTTCAAGATTTATCCGAAGGGTTACAAGCTATGAAATTTCTTTCTTTTAATTCTCATACTGAATTCAATGCTTGGGCTTATACAAGTGGAACTGAAGAAGGATTAGCTGTTTCACCATGGGAAAGGAATTCATGGAACTTAAGCCATGATTATTATTTGCGTCAAAGTAGAGTCGGTTATTTGGGAGATAAACAATTTAAGATTCATACTCATCCTGGAAGTTTGGATGGACGAGGAGGGAGAGGTTTTCCATCAGGTGATCCGTCAGGTAGAAGTGGAGACATTCCAGCAGCTTCTCTAAATCCTCAGTTGCCGCATTATATATTATCTAAATATGATGGAGTAACAAGGTATTATCATTATGGTGGGGCTCATAGAACAAATGCACTAGATAGATTTCTAAACAAATAGATCATGAAGTATATTTCATTTTTCATAATACTACTTACATTGGGATGCTCCCAAAAAGACATGCATGGAATAATTGAAGATGTAACGGAAGAATATATCTATAAAACTGATATTAGAAATTCTGATGATATATATGTACACGATGTAAGCTTTAACCATCTAAGAGTTTTCAGAATCGCGGCAGTTGAACCTTATACAAATCTAAATAGGTGGGAAGAAAATGGGTTACCGACCGAAATCTTAAGTATGAAAAATCATTATGTATTAATTTTTGACAAAGACAAGTCTAAAATTAATGTCGATGAGATTCCTGAGGAGCTATTAGGAGATAGAAATTTGGGAAGTGGTGATAATGTATCAGAGTATAGCCCTGAAGAGTGGGTTTTGATTGTTTGTTCAAACAACTTTAATTATAGAGTGATTGAGAATTCAAATTACATTCCAATAGAAGAATTTGAAGAAATTCAAGATTTTGAGTGTGAATGATATAGCCAATTTCGATGACTACTACCCGTTTGGGCTAACGATGCCTGGCAGATCTTTCCTGTTACAAAGACAGGCTAAAGAACAACAGGAAAGAACAATCAACGAGGAGGAAAAACAATGAGCCGTCTATATTTAATTCCTTCTACTTTGGTTATATTTTTAATCCTTTTACCATCCAATACGTTAGCAGAAGTACGCACATATCCTCCAACGGCAAATTTAGCGAGTCCTTACAATGGGGATACGTTTTATGATGGGGAAACATTTTACTTATTTGATTATGGTAGTACCGGAAATGGAAGTCCAATTACACAGAGGCGATGGCGGATGAGGCCAATTGGTGGTTCCTGGACGAACATCTCGTGGAGTTCCAGTGATTTCTACTCTTTTCCCAATCTTGCGCCCGGTCAGCGTCGCCAAACGTATGAGTTGCAATTGACGGTATGGAATAGCTTTGGAAGTGATAGCGAAACGATACAGGTAACGGTAGTACGGGATTACGAAAGTTACTATTACTTAAAAGATCATTTGGGTACCGTTCGTACTACTATAAACGATCAGGGGAATGTAGTTGGCTATGATGATTACTATCCGTTTGGACTGCAAATGCCTGGACGTAGCAGCAATACCGGAAACCCGAATGATAACTATAAATTTACCGGTCATGAACGCGATGATGAGGCAAGCCTCACGTTGGACTACATGAAAGCCCGTAACTATGACCCGGTACTTGGACGGTTCCAGCAAATTGACCCTTTAGCACAGAAGTTCCCTGGGTGGAGTCCGTACAATTATACGATGAATAACCCAATAAATATGTGGGACCCTGATGGGAGAGCGCCAACAAGTTGTTGCTATGGACTTGGTGCCGCAACAAGTACAGCGAAGGCGATGGAGCGTGGTCCCAAAGCACTAAAAGAACATATGGCAGCAAGACAAAAAGCATCGGAGGGTTATTTAATAGGTGCTTCTTTCTATATTCCGGGACCAGAAGATGCAGCAATTGGTATTTTTGCTGCTACTAAAGTGGGTCGGGCGGCAGCAAGGTTGGGGGATGAAACATGGGGAGCTGTAAAAGGTTTATTCCAACGTGGGGATGTAATAGTTGATGCTGCATCGAGTTCTAAACGTTCTTTTAGATTAGCTGATCAAGATGGGAACGCAAAAATTTATGAGTTTGAAGTTGGAGATAAGACAGTTGAATTTGATGGAGTTTTTTTCCAGAAAGATGGTGTGCTTACTATTGATAACTTTAATATAGAAGGTGATTTAGTAAACGAAGTAGGCATCAAAGGATTGAAAGATATCGTTCAAGACTTTGGACAGCAGCAAGGGGTAAATAAAGTTGTGATAAATGGAACTCCAAGGACCACTGGTGCGAATCCAGGTAAAGTTACAAAACTAGAATTTGATATAGAGCAATGAGAAAAGTAGAATTTTATGGTTGGGATGTTGGCGCCAAGAAGATTAGTTTCACTAAACTTCTTCGTGATAAAGGTAATTTAACCTTAAAGGACGCTAAAAATGTAAATACTAGAATAATGAATGGAAATGAAAATGTGGTGTTGGAATTTGAAGAAGAATCTGTTGCCAAACTTATTGTAGAAGAATCTACAAACTTAGGGTTTAAATGCAGGCTTATTGATTAGTCTAACTTTAAAAAAGAATTGTATGAAAAAGTCATCTTTTGAGTAACCAGGGTGCTTTATTTGTACGAGCTACTAAAGGGCTTTAAGCTTTGCGACTTGGATAAGATTATCGAGGGTGTAGAAGATATGCTCTCCAGGTGGGCCAAATATTTAAGAAGACTATAAATAAGTAAAACTATACGAAAAAGAACATAAGACGGAAGACAACAATGAGAAACGTACAAATTATAGTTTTGGTGCTAGCACTTCCGGCTTTATTGTTGTGTACCTATGAGGTGGAGGCACGTACTTATCCACCTACGGCGAATTTGTTCTCGTTGCGGTGGCTCTGCTCCGCAATGCTCTGAGGAGGCTCCGCCTCACCCTACAAAAAGGCCGTTTTGGCATCTAATTCAAAAAAAAGTATAAGTATTGCTTCTAAAATCACTCTTACATAGAAAAAAAGGGGGTTACCATGGGAAAAAGCCGGTACAACTATTTACTTCGCCATCAGCGAACTGAGGAGGCCAGGCATATTCTGGAAGGGGTAGCCGGAGCGGAAGGCCCTCAGAATGCGGCTGTGCATAGAGCGCAGTACCTGTTACAAAGACAGGCTAAAGAACAACAGGAAAGAACAACCAACGAGGAGGAAAAACAATGAGCCGTCTGTATTTAATTCCTTCTACTTTGGTTATATTTTTACTCCTTTTACCATCCATTACGTTAGCAGAAGCACGCACCTATCCCCCCACGGCGAATTTAGCGAGTCCTTACAATGGAGATAGTTTTTATGAGGGGCAAGTTGCTTTCTTATACGCCTATGGTAGCACGGGTAATGGTAGTTCCATCACTCAGTATCGATGGCGAATGAGACCAACTGGTGGGTCATGGACGAATATATCGTGGAGTTATAGTGATTACTATTCCTTTCCCAGTCTTGCGCCCGGTCAACGACGCCAAACGTATGAGTTGGAATTGACGGTATGGAATAGCTATGGAAGTGACAGCGAATCCATACAGGTAACGGTAGTACGGGATTATGAAAGTTACTATTACTTAAAAGATCATTTGGGTACCGTTCGTACTACTATAAACGATCAGGGTAATGTAGTTGGCTATGATGATTACTACCCGTTCGGGCTAGCTATGCCTGGAAGATCTTCCAACTCCGGCAATCCGAATGATACTTACAAGTTTACCGGGCATGAAAGAGATGACGAGGCGAATCTTACCTTAGATTACATGATAGCACGGAATTATGACCCGATTATTGGGCGGTTCTTGCAGATCGATCCAATATTACATGAACAAAGTCCTTTGGAGCTTTTAGAAATGGAACCAAGATTACTTTCAAACTCTTCCTACAGTTATGTGTTTGGTAACCCTTTACGATTGATAGATCCAGATGGGAGGTGTCCAGAACCCGCTGATAAAGAAGGGACTGTTTGCGTTGCATTATTTATCCAAGCGGAAAATGCTCTTGGGCTTAAAGGAGATAATCGAGATTTTTCTTCATCTTCTGATCCAGAAAAATCAAGAATATTTCTACACATAGATGTTGAAAACCAGAGCTTCACACCTACAGCAAATCCAACGTGTACCACAGGTGGAGAATGTAAAGATCCATTATCTACAAATGTAATTGATGTGGCGTTTGGTGAAGATGGAGAATTTACTGTTTCGTTTAGCGCGAAAAATTCTGTCCTTCCAGGACCTGCTATTGATGGAGAAATCAATTTCACACCCGATGGAAAAGGAGGATTTAATACCTTAGGTAACAGAGATGCTTTTCCGTCAGCAGAAGCATATTTTTGGAAGGGCGGTAAACCAACGACTCTGTTCCAGCGTACGGAAAAAACACCTTTCCATCTGATACCCTTATGGATTAATGATAAATGGAAAAAATGAGAAGAATAGTGTGGATTAAAGTTTTAAAGAACTTGGTGCTACTTGCATTAGTGGTATTACCGATATTCTTTGTATTCGTTTGGATACAATCACTTTTGCAGCAAGCCACTGGAGCTACCGAAATCGCCTATGTTATGGAAACGGGTGGAGTGTATTATCTTAGTAATGTGATCCCAGTTTTAGTGGGTGGATTGATTCACCAATTACTACTAACGTTTCTTCCAAGAGAATTGGAAAGTACAAAATATAGGATAGTAGCATTCTTTTTAACGTTGATTATTCCTATGGTCGTTTGGCTTTTATGGGGAGGTCCGGTAAAAAGTTTTTTGCTTTTTGCAGTACCAATGATTTTAGCATTGGGTGTATATGCACTTCTGATTCGAATACCGGTTAAATATTCACCATCCGAATAACAGGCAAAATAAAGTATAATTAGCTTATTGAATCGCCTTAAACTTGGCGGCTTTAATAAGATTGTCGAGAGTGTAGAAAACATGTTCTCTGTCCTGTTCGGGCAGGTTTTGTATATCCTCTAAGCGTTGTAGCGTTTGCTTGTCCAATACTTTTAAATCCCGGTCGCCCACCAGGTAATCCAGGGAAACCTCCAGGGCATCGGCCAGTTTTTTAGTCGTGTCTGTCAGCTTCCCATATAGTTATAGGATACTTATTGGCAGAAATTTCTGGTCTGTTGAACTATTTATTATCGTTAACTCTATAGATTAAATACTGTTATTTGTAAAAATAATTTGCATGTAACCTTTTCTGGTGGTATCTAGAAAAAAATAATTTTAGGGGACAGCATTAAGGCAGTGATTGAAGAAATAAACTTTAACGTTTAACAATTTATTGCCATGCTTACTACAATCTTAATTAAGTCTTTTCTCCACATTTCGTGCGACATACATTCCCTATTTTCAAGTCCATATGTCGTGAAGATCCTGCCTTCCACTATTAAGCTATAAAGAAAATTATACTATCAACAAAATTTTGTGAAGATGAAATTAAAGAACTGCATTCTAAATAAAGTCAATTTGAGCGTTATAATATTAATTTTCCTTGGAACTTCTTCATTGACGTGTTTAGCTCAAGGTGATGACGGTTTAGTTTCAATTTCTTCTTTTAATGTTGCTTTTCCATCACCTAATGTAGCTTCATTACAGAAATTTTCTGATATACCTATGAATTATGCTTCCGGTATTCCAAATATCTCAATTCCATTACATCAAGCTCAAGGAATTAAGCTTGAATTGCCTATATCAATCTCTTATAACGCTTCTGGAATTAAAGTTGATGAGCGTACAGGATTAATTGGTCTAGGTTGGGCGTTGAATGCAGGTGGAGTCATTTCTCGCACTATGTATGGGTTGCCTGATGATGATCCTGATGGGTACTATTATAATGGGGAAGATGTCTACAAGTATGTTAATGAGTATTACACATTTAGTGGTAGAGAACATTTTGAGCAATTAGTAATAGAAGGATATCAAGACTCTAGGCCGGATGTTTTCAACATCAATATGCCAGGGATTAACATTAAATTTATGTTTGATAAGGATGGAAATGTATTGCAAATGCCTTATTCAAATCTAATAGTGGAACCTGCGTTTTCCAACGGGAAGATAGTAGAATGGGTAGTTAAAGATGAATCTGGAATTACCTACACTTTTGATGTAGCAGAAACTTCAACTGTAAGTACCATAAATAGATCCGGTACGATGGGTGGGATGGCTAGTTCTCATTCTTATGTATCGAGTTGGTATCTATCCGAAATTAAGAATTATACTGGTGAAATAATTACTTTAGACTATACGTCAACCGGGTCAGATGTTTACACAACAAATTCTCATTATCGGACTAATTATTATCATGCTTCAGGAGGTTCTTGTGAGGCTCAGACCATGCAATTTGATACTAAATGGAGTACTAAAAACACAACAGATACTAAGTTTTTAAATGCCATTACAACAGCACAAGAAAAAATTATTTTCAATAGAACAAGCTTGGGTTATGCAAATGATAACCAGAGTTTAAATAGCATTGTAATCAAAAATAAAGATGATGCTACGAAAAGAACGGTCAGTTTTGGGTATGAAAATCAAGGGGTTCAACGAAGACTATTAGATAGTGTAACTATTAGCGGTCCCGCTCAAACAGAAAACCATATTCATGCATTTGATTATTATGACTATTCTGCTTCATCTGGAATTGATTATACTTCTGATAATAAGGATTACTGGGGATACTACAATGGAGCATTAAATAATGACGCTACCTCAACCATGGTTCCTGAAATACCTAATCCCTTTTTATCGGGAGTGATATCTGGTGATGACCGAGAGCCAGACAATTCCGCAAATTCTATGTATGCTCGGGAAGGTTCATTAAAGAAAATAGTATATCCTACTGGTGGTTATGCCAAATTTGCCTATGAACCAAATATCTATTCGTTAAACTCTTTTGCTGGAGGTATAAGGATAGATAGTGTAATTATACACGACGGAATGAATCATCAAAATGACCTGGTAAAAACATATGAATATCCATCATATAGCGGATATTATCTAAATGGCCAGCTTGAAACCCACGACATACTAATCTCTGGAAATGATGATGCGGTTCCTCAAGGATGTCATGCAGTTATACGTTGGTCCACACCAAAGACAGCGGTAGGTCCTTCTGTTGGTTATAGTAATGTAATAGAGAATATTATTTCCTTAAGTGGAAATAGTGGGTACAATCATTATCACCTAAATACAGCAGGTAATTTAAATTCATGGAAGAGAGGAAAAATTCTAAGCAAAATGACAGGGGATTCCAATGGTGATACTTTACAAAAAGTTACAAATAGCTATAATTTTGAAGCAGTACTACTTGGAGAAACAGAAGGTGTTGAACTTAAAATAGAACAGATAATAAATAATACAGTTGATACTACTTTTACGAATACTACATACGTTTATAATTCATACTGGATGAAGCAGGTTGAAACCGTAACGAAAACCTATGATCAACAGGCTCAAAATTTTATTGAAACGACAAAAACTTTCTTTTATAACGATAATGCTGATGCCAAGCAACTCAGTAGTATAATTGAAACAAATTCAGATGGGCAGGAAAGGCAGACAGAGTACAAATATGCCCATGAAATATATAATAGTCCTGGAGAGATGAAAGAACGGAATATGCTCACCCAACCCTATTCAGTGACGGTTAAAGCTGGATCAGATACTACAAAAAGTTGGACACTATGGAAAGACTGGGGTAGTGGACAATGGCTGCCTTGTGGCGTGTGGGTATGGGATGGAGAGGGTACTCTTCTGCCACCAGCAAATTGTTCATCAAATTAAGAGGGCTGTAATCATGAAAAGTATATTTAAAATTAAAATTGTAGTAAAATATTCAGTATTGATTGCCGGGCTTATTTGTATTTCTGCGGATAGCTACGGCCAGATAAATCAAGTCAAATATCTGGCCTATGACAGTTACGGAAACCCGGTAAAAATACAGGACGCAAACAGCAACGTAACCAAGTATTATTTTGGCAGCAATACTAGCCCTTTCAGTCAGGATGGTATGAATGGAACAAATGGAATATATCTGACAGGAATTGTTAAATTGACGGGCGATGGGGATAGCCTAACGGTATTAGCTAAGTACAACAATCTGGGGTTACTTACCGAACTTTTTGATGAGAATGATCAAAAATCATCATATAGCTATGATGATTTTGGCAGGCTTGAAGAGGTGCGAAATAGTGCAGGACAGCTGGTGGAAGACTACCAGTATGAGATTGGGTATACCGGTGGGACCTACACGGAGTTGAATTCCAATTACATCCGTACGGGCAGGTATGATGGAAGCAGTACCCGGGAGTCAGTAGAGTATATGGACGGGCTGGGCCGGTTAATTCAAACTCAACAGAAAGAGGGTTTGGATAAAATAATATCTGCTATAGAATATGACAGCCAGGGCAGGGAATGGAAAACATGGAAACCCTCCCGGGAATCCGGGCAAATCAGCTATGTAGAGTCCTTTGATCAAAATATTTCTACCTATTACTATCATAACTATCCTTATATGGAGCATGTTTATGAGCAAAGCCCATTAGGTCGTATTTCGAAAACCATCCCCGAAGGCGGAGAAAGTGAAAGTGGGGCAATAGTGCATTCATACGGAATCGGAAGTGGTAGTCTCAGTGATTATATGTACAAAGAAGTAACCAATGAAGAAGGAACCATAAGCCGCACCTATACCGACGGCTGGGGACGTGACGTTTTTACCCATAACGATATAGGCGGTGAAAATGCCCGAACCGAATTCATTTATGATGAGCAGGATCAGCTCAGGGAAGTTCGTCATCCCAATTACTTCAATGTTCCTCAAGGAGGCGGAGCCCCTGAAGACTGGGTGTCTACCTATGACTATGACCAGAGGGGACTGCTAACTAAAACCGAGACGCCGGATGCAGGGATTGTGCAATTCAAATACGATAAGGCAGGAAATCTTCGATTTAGTCAGGATGCTCGTCAGGCAAAACATGGAATAGTAGCTTATACAACGTATGATTTTGACAACCGTCCATTGATTAGTGGGGAAGCAGCGTATTCTTTTGGCAACTTAAATGGGTTTAATAGTTATGGATTTGAGCTCAGCACCGCTAATTGGTTGAATATAAATGCGTATGACGAAAAACCATCCACAACCTCTTATCCCTGGAACTTGTTTTCTGCAAAAATTAATGCAGCGGTAATGGATAGCCTGAAAGGAAAATTAGCGGCCAGCGCCGTCAAATCGGATAGTATATGGCAGGTAACACTCTATGATTACCACCGGGAAGGTTGGGTAAAAACCAAATACGTATATACCGAAGGGGAAAGCAGCCTGGATACCAAGTTCATCTATGAGTATAACCGGTTAGGAGAACTTGTATTTAAAAAGACAGAAGTTGAAGGAGATACCTTGTCTCACTTCTATGAATATGATCTGACTGGAAACCTTAAGCAGGTTCATGCAGGATCCTCATCTGGCCAGCCGGATGTTCAGTATTCTTATGACCCCACAGGACAAATGAATTCCAAACAATTTAAAGGATTAGATGCAACGCAGTTCCAATACACTATTCGTGGATGGATGGAAGAAATTGGAGATAATACCCTTCCCTTTTCCGCAGAGTATGAATATTTAAAAGATGGCAATATTGAAACCGCTGATTACCGCAACCAGCAAATATCTACAACCCCCTATGAATACCAATATGGGTATGATGGACTAAGCCGGCTGACGGACGCTGCTGTGGTTAATGGTTCTGGAGTTGTTCAAAGCCACAGGGAGCGATCTACTTATAAGGACACGCAGGGTAACCGCCGATTTCTGTATCGCTCGGATAATTCAAATCAGGAAATTGACAACTTAAGTTACCACTACCTGCCCGGCACGAATAAAATTACCCGGGTTGATCATATTGGAAATAATAATACAGAAGGATATGATGATAGAAACGATGTGATTGACAGTTGGGGATATGATCTTGATGTGATTATTAGTCAGGTGCATTATAATTCAGAATACGATGATGATAATTATGGGGCAGGGGAATTCATTGTGGCCAAAAATATTTCTGGTGAAACCATCAACCTGAAAGACTGGCAACTGGAAGATTTAGCGAACACCGACCAGACATATAAAGTACTGGATGACTTTTATGTACAGCATAATCAGAGTGTGGTCTTTGCCAATAATCAAGACACCGAATACAGCGAAAATTATGGGTACGCCTATGATTTTGATTTGCGCGATAACACCGGGCAAACCGGGCTGGTATTACGACTAAAAAATGATTCAGGGAACGACAATGTATTAGCGTTAAGAAATCCTGCGGGGAATCTTGTCGATTATGTTAGCTGGGGCGGGAACTTCTATGGAGGTTACACCTGGAACGTTAATCAAGGCTCCAATGAAAACGTAGCCATACACCGCGAGGAGATCTCCTGTGATCCGGATTGTTCAAAACCGTCGGATTGGACGGTTGTCGCGCGGGATCCTTATGTTCAGAAGGTCTATGCTTCCTCCACCGGGCTTGAGATAATTATAAGCCAGGTGCATTACGATTCTGAACACGACGGGAACTACGGGGCGGCCGAATACATCGAACTGAAGAATATTTCCGGGGAAACCATTAACCTGCAAAATTGGCAACTCGAAGACCTAAGCAACCCGGCTCAAAAATATAAAGTCCTGGGTGGGTTTGATGTAGAACCGGGGCAGCGAGTGGTGTTTGCCAACGACCAGCACGGGCTGTATAGCGAGCACTATCGCTATGGGTATGATTTTAACCTGCGCGATAACTCCGGGCAAGGAGCACTGGTGTTACGCATGTCCAATGACTATGGTAATGTTAATGAAATTGCCCTTCGCAACCCCTCGGGAACTATTGTGGATTACGTAAGCTGGGGTGGAAATACGCACGACGGCTATACCTGGAATACCAACCAAGAAGGGGATGAAACCGTAGCCCTGCACCGCAGCCAGGTAAATTGCACCCCGGACTGCTCCAAACCCGCCGACTGGACCGTAGCTCCACGCGCCCCCTACGGACAAGACTTTTACTACGACGAAAACGGCAACCTCACCATCGATAAAGACAAAGGCCTGGCGTTGGGCGAACCGCAGGGGCTTCACCTGTACTATAACCACCAAAACCAGCCGGTGCGAGTTGGCAATGACATCACCTATCGTTATAATGCGGCCGGGCAGCGGTACTACAAAAACTTAGCCGGCACCGAAGAATATTATGTAATGGATGATGACTTAACCATGGGCGTATTTACCAACACCGGAAGCGGCTGGGAGCTGGAACACTGGAATATTGTGGGCAATGGTGTGGAAGGGCGTGTAGATAACAGCGGCGGCAAGCGCTACTACTACAAAGACCACTTAGGCTCTACCCGGACGGTGGTAAATGCCACCGGCACCGTATTGCAAGCAACCGATTATTATCCCTTCGGACTCTTCATGGACGGGCGGAGCTACATCTCCGGCACCCCGGCCAAAGAAGGCTTCACCGGCAAAGAGCGGGACGATGAGACGGGATATGATTATTTTGGCGCCCGCTTCTACCGAGCGGATGCCCCCGGGTTTTTGCAGGTGGATCCGTTGGCCAATGAGTTTCCTGGGTGGAGTACCTATAATTATACGATGAATAACCCATTAAGATATATTGATCCCACGGGGATGGCCCCCTTACATACAATAGTTACTGAAAATGAAGATGGTACTTACTCTGTAGTAGGAGGCGATCCAAGCGATGGTGATACTGGTATCTACGTTGGTAGTACAAACGGAGAAAAGATCGGAGAGTCTTTGACAACGCATTCCTTTTTTGATGCCAACGATAACGCTGTTTTAGGTGCTCAAATAGACTTAAATAATACAGAAGGTCAAGATTTTCTTGATAACGAAATCATTGGTGATAACCCAAGTCTAGCAACATATACTCTTACCGATGATGGAGGGGGATACAATGATAAATTGGATTTTAAGAATAGAGGTGTAGACGAGAGAGGAGTGAACACGAGTGTACAACAACACCGATATAGAGGGGGTGTAACCAAGGATGGAAAGATTGCATCTGCAAGGGATTTTGGTAATGTTGCTGCTGGTATTGTAGCAGGACGTAATGGAGTCTCAAGTCAGGTATCACGGTTGGCATTTGATATTTATAATGGGGGCAGGGAACCTAAGGTCACCCGTTTAGCTCAAAATGTTGGACTGAGAATAGGTCATAATCTATTCATCCGAGAATTGAAAATAACGGTACACGATTAAAAGAGAGAGTTATATATGAAAAGAAAGAATAGAGTTTTTGGGCGCGGGACATTATTGGTCTTAATGTTCACTTTGATAAGTTGCTCCCATCGAAAGTATGAGCGAACGGTTTATATAGTCTCCCCTGATCGAACACATAGCATTACTATAATTACAAATGATAGCATCAGATATATAATTGATGGTGAGCACGAAAACACTCCTGACTCAAATTATGTTAAATTAAATGTTGGGAATGCCCCATCCATAGATGAGGATATATTAATTTGTTGGGACATAGAGGGTTATGAATGGAAATTGGTTCATCAGGCTTTAGACATAATTGAAAATAAATTGGACACTCTTTCTTTTTATTATGATGCAGAACTGGAAAAAGATGAACGAGGTATTCCTACTGCAAAAAACTATCGTGGTGATAATTGTACTACAGTAACCCTCTACTATAATTTAGGAGTGCGTTTAGGATTGGAAAAAGGATATAATATATATCCTGAAGGAAGCGCTATAGTATACAGGTAGCTCAAAACTAACCCCAACCTATCCAAAACAATTAGGCAAGCAATTAACTAAAGGCGTTATAAGAAATTAGAGTGTCTTTTTTTATGAGGAAGAAAGCTGTTCCTGCACGACTGCCTTAAAGACGAAAAGCTACTTCCACAAGAAATCCATAGTAAATACTTCGCTGTAACGTAGATAGTAAAAAGACAGAAAGCCATCTATTATCAAATAGTAATTACTCATGGTTTTTTGCTGGCTACATACTTCAGAGAGTTCCGGATCTGATGCACCACGCAGCTCTGCACTTCGGTCTTCGTGTAAATACTCTCAATAGCCTCCCGAAAGCCTTTAAGGTTATCAATACAGGCAATCAGGATATCTTTGAGCCCGCGGTTGTGCAGATCGGTAAGCACACTCAGCCAAATGTTTGCCCCTTCACTCTCGGAGATATAGGTGCCCAGTACCTGCTTGTGGCCGTCGGGATTGATGCCTAAAATATTGTAGAGGGCTTTGTGCTCCACGCGACCCTCACTGCGGACTTTGTAGTGCATCGCATCCAGCCATACAATGCAATACACGGGCTCTAGTGGGCGCCCCTGCCAGGCTTTAACCTCGGGGATGATGCGGTCGGTAATCTGCGAAAGCACCGTATGGGAAATATCGGTGTCGTACATTTCCTTAATATGAGCGCTAATGTCGCGCAAGCTCATGCCCAACCCGTAAAGGCCAATAATTTTATCCGCCAGGTTATCGGCTAAGATCGTTTCCCGCTTTTTTATAATCTGTGGGGCAAAAGAGCTTTGCCGGTCTTCAGGGGTCGCTATCTGGAAGCTGCCTTCGGAGCTTTTGATAGTTTTGGAGCCTTTCCCATTGCGTTTATTGCCCTTTTCGCGCTCCACGGGATCAAGGTGAGCATCCATTTCCGCTTCTAAGGCGGCTTCTAAAAACCCCTTGAGCATCGGGAAAACGCGCCTCCTTCTCCAAATAGCGGTTTTCCACTTTTAAATTGCTCTAAGGCTTTCGCTTGTAACTGGTCTATTTCTTGTTGTGTCATGATCGTCTAAGTTAATGGTATTCGTGGTTACTTAGACAGAGTTTGATTTACACTCCCTGCTAAAGATTTAAGTGTTGCTCACCCAAATTCCAATTCGAGTTGCTCCAACCCAGATAATAACTTAGAAGCCCCTGAAAATAGAGAACGATTATGCATTGCTACACCAAATGTATGAGCTGAAGAAGGATTAGTAGCAAAAACGATTCCTTTCGAAGAACCACTTACCGTAAGAAAGTTTGTCTCCATTAATTCATCAATTATTGAATAAAATTTGTCATTTGTAATCTCGTTCCCATTTTCATCTTTAGATCCAACAATCTTTTTTTCCATTTGATCTAAATAATGCACTGCTCCAATGCCGGTATCCCATAGCTCTTTTATTATTAACTCAGCTACATAATCACTTCTAAGTAGATTTGCTATGGAAGTGTAGTTCTTAGAATGAATCCTCCAATTCTGTTGGAACATTTTTTTTGATTCGTTTATTATAGTGGCAGCTGAGGCATGGTTGCCATGACCCGAAAAAAGTGCAATATTTTTTCCTAGTTTATTTAAACTTTTAGGCAACCCATCAGCAGCATAATATGTTGTTTTTTTACACTCAGCAGTCCTCTCAATTTCACTCTTAAACTTTGAGTTTGTTGGGTTTCTCATACCTAAGCGATTAAATCCTTCAACCAAAAAATGCCATGAGTAACTTTTATCTTGAAAGGCTCCTATGCTTAAATGATTAATTCGGTCCCCTAAAGAATCATTAGCATTAAGTAAGCGAGACAAAACACCCCCTGCACCAATAAAAACCAGACGTGCATTTTTAGAGGGATAAGATTGGATTTGAATTTTCGCCACGTCTGACAGCCTTTTTAAAAGCGTATCACTACATCTCTCAGTGTCATCTATCACTAAAGTAATATCCTTGTCTTGCAACTCTCTACACAGGTCATGCTCAGTCCAACTTTCAGCTTTCTTTAAAAGATATTCTAAATCTTGCAATTCATCTCCTGAAGAGCCGAGACTAAAGCTTAACTTACCTTCTGGCAAACCACCACTTACACCAATTTCAAAGCCCGCATTAAAATTATTTGTATTTACAATTTTTGGGTCAACAAGCTGTTTACAAAAGTCTGTCCAAGTTAGCTCCCCAGTTAATTGTATCATGGCATGTTTAATATTTTCTCTATACAGATTCGTAATAACCAATGAAGACTTTCCTGAACCAGTTGGCCCATCAATACAAATATGATCCTCTTGTGATAGATAGTTTCTTAACGCTTTTTGCTCCTCCCTTTCAATCCAGAAAGTATTTTTTGTATCACCATTTCTTGGATATGTTGTGAATACGCTTTTTACCTTATCATTCCAATTCATATCAAAGACTTTACGATTTAGTTTTCATTAGTATTTCAAAATTATCCGGAAATTCACCATAAATATTTTCAAACACCTTATCGGCGCTTTCCTTTAGCTCAGTTTCCTTCTTTTTTTCTGTGAGCCACGTATAATCATATTTAAAATCACCCTCCCCAATTATCCATTGACGCGTTAAATCATACATTATATTCCATGCATAAAATGCATTAAATGTTTTATGAATATTTTCCTTAATTGCATTTGGGAATTCTCTTGGATAAATACCCTTATCTCCTTTTCTATCCATAAATAGAGAGAGGTGCCTCATCCATATGTTTTGATGATTTTCTGTTGTCTTATCTCCTACTTTCCAGTAACCCGGCCAGCAAAAAAACTCAGGGAATTCGACTTTATCCTGAGTATATCTTAAAAACTTTGCAAGAATTACCCTTATCGGCTGGTTAATATTTTGATATGTAAAATTTTCTTCTTCCTTGAGAAGTGCTTGTAATTCTTCTGAGTTTTTAATCCATTCTAGAACTTTACTGCACGTTTCATTCGGAGTATAAGTATCAATGGCTTTGCATAAAATACCTGAAACACTCTCATATTCTTTTTTTGAATACTCAACTATCATTTCTCCTAACTCGGGACTCTTTTTTATTGCTAAACATATATTTGTAAACCTGAATCCCGGATCTACTGAAGTAATAAATGAATCGCAATCCTCTAAGTTGAAAGGAAATCCTTCTCCGGGATTTATTGCTAAATCACAAACCAATAAGAATAAACCTACTTTAGGGTCGTGAATACTTTGGGGTAAATCGAGTTCTGTGATATCCAAAAAAATCTGAAACGCTTTAAAGTATATCCCGTCTAACTTGCCAACCTTAGCAAAGTCCATCCAATCATATTTCTTTCCAAAAGCATAGTGTAAAAACTGTAATTGACTAAATCTGGCTTGTCCTTCCAAAACTTCTTTCAATCCCAACGGCGGAACTACGATCTCAGAACCATAATAATACCCTCGAACTTTTTTCTCTTTTAGTTTGTCGATTTCATCTAACCAATCATCGGGTTTGGGGAAATGATTGAATCTACGGTCAAAAACCTCAGCTAATACTTGAATAGAATAGGTATACCCTGTAAAGTAACTATGCCCTACAGACTCGAAATAGCCCGAATCATAAACTGACTTAGCTGTTTTAGGATTCGTAACTAATGATCTGAAGTATTCAATATCAAAGTAATTATTCAATATGATATTAATATGGTGAAACTCATCATCTGTAGGATGAAATTCAGTAGCATTAATCTTGTTATAGATATCAATAGATTTCTTCGCCCCACTTATTTTGAGGTATTCTCTTAAATGCACAACATTACTATGAGTCTGAGCAGGATAACTAAGACTCATAATTAAGCCTATAGTTGAACCTATATGCTGCCACCAGTGAATAGTCTCGTGTAGATAAGTTGAATATGATTGTATATCCTGCTCTGAAAGCTCACTGAATTCCTCTTTTGTAATTTTGTCTAAGCTATCATGATTTACTGGTGATAATCTAACCACGAACCTTTGAGAGTTATATAACCCATGAGCATTTAAGCAATCTTGAAACTCATCGCTATATTCATAACTTAGCTCATCACTTTTTAACAACTCTTTATCCAAGCTCATTTTCTAAATATTTTTGATGCAAAACAAAATACGTTGAGTATAATGTTTATAATTAGAATATTTCAATACAAATCAAAGCATAAATAAAAGTAGAGAACTCATGAGTATGCTCACCTCAAAAAGCAAAACTATAGCCAAGTTTAACGTAGAGAAGCTATTTGGAAATACTGGAATAGGAATCAACAGACTTTACTTTCACACCCGATATACTGTTCATTCAAATGATGAGGAAAATTATATACTAAATAATTTTACAGCTAACATTTCGGTTAAAGCAAATTCAGGCAATAAAGTGTTTTTAGGCGTTGGAATACCAGAGCAACCATTTTCATTCAGAAACTCTTCCAAATATGATAACGAAGGAATTTCAAACTTTTTCCTAAATCTTTCTAACAAACAGATTGAGGAATTAGAAGAATTAAGAAAGGGGTCAGAGCTGGAATTCAACATACTAATTTCCTGTGATTCTTTAGAACTTAAAGAGTCTTCATTACCTATTCCTTCAGTAAAAAAGGTCGAAACCATAAAAAGAGTTAGCCAATCTGAATGGCTCGAATGTTTAGATCAAATGGGGTATGGGAGGTATACTTTATTTGAAATACCAGTAATTGAAAAACTGGATAAAGAAAATGAAGGTGATATTTCAAATGACATTAATAAAGCAAGAGAATTATTCCAGAAGGGATACTATGAAGAAGCAATTACAACATGTCGAATTGCTTTAGATGAATTAGAAAATATTTTAGAAGACAGAGAAGAACTGACCAAAGCTATAAATTCTTCAAAGGATGGCAATAATAGGAAGGAGATGGAAAAGCTTGAAAGATTTTATTACATAAGATACTCTATCAGGCATGCAACTCATTTAGCACCCCACCCAAATAAAAGGGATGAAGAAAGAACCCCATTTAACAGACATGAGGCGCAATATATCTTAGCATTAACAGCTTCTACTATTTCTCTTTTCTTAAAATCATTCAACAATGAACAATAAATTTATAGAAGACTGGACTGAAGAAACTCAATCAAAGCCTCAAGTTTTGAAATCAGCTGATTTTCTTATTAGACAAGAAAGATTTTGAGATTTCTTTTACAAAGTTAACAGATAACGTCCGATTCTCTACTTTTAGCTGGTACATAAAATGAGAGGAGCTCAATTGAACCAATTGTTTCAAAGCTATTACATCCTACGGTGTTTATTATTTACTTTCAGCAAATGAATTATACCCCAAACATCATACAAGATGAAGAAGGTTCGGCTTTAGCCTCCGTACTTATTATCGTCATCATTATTAGTCTTTTCATCGGGGTAGTACTTTCCGGGATTTATTTGCAGAACCGATTCATTCAACAAGATATTAATGAAGTCAAAGCAAGGTATGCTGCTGAAGCCGGGGTCTACACTTTCTTGAATGAGTATCCTTATCAGTCGGTTATAAATGATACAACATTCACATTCCGGGATCAGGATAGCACAGAGATCACTATCAGGGCCAGTGCTTATGGTGGTTTTATGAATATTCATTCTACTGCCGAAGTACAGGGAAAAAAGAAAATCATCCGCATACTTGCAGGAGTTGGGAAAAGTGATGCATTTCAAAATGCGGTTGTATTAGGGGATACCAATTCGGTACTAATGCTAACCGGATCAACGCAACTAAAAGGAGATGCCTTAACCGGGCAGGAAGGAACCCAAACTACTGATTTCAAGGGCAGGCCTTTCAGCGGAGATATAGAAGGAGAATTAAATCGAGAGTCCGGATATTTGTTGCCGTTGTTTGATGCAACCTTTCTTGAGCACCAAGAGGCGCATTTTAGCAACTTACTGGAAAACGGGCAATTACGGACTTTTCTAAGTAATTACGACGGGATGGCAGAAGTGAATGCAGAACCCAAAGACACGCTTTTTTTTGAGGAAAGTATCTCCTGGTCTTCCGGGGATTCTATATCCTTTCCCAGGGATCTTACGATCGTTATAAACGGGAATGCAATCATAAATGGGAATTATCACTTTGGAGTATTCACAAAGCTCATTGTGAGGGATACGTTAATGGCCGGAGGGAATATTTCAGGAGAAAACATGCTGATATATGCAGGAAAATCACTTCAAATCGGAGGGGGAGCCGAATTAAGCACCCAGGCCATTTCCGGGAATGATATTATCATACGAGACCAGGCCTATTTAAGATATCCTAGTATGCTGTATACCAGCCAGGAGTTTGCAGCAGAACGCCAGGAGATCATTATTGATATCAGGGATCAGGCCATGGTTGATGGAACGATTATATATCCTGTTCAATCCAGTAATTTTACTTCGGGCTTATTTCGGGTACGGGTGGCAGATCAGGCGGTGGTACGGGGAGGAATTTATACTCTTGGTCAAACAGAACTTGAAGGGAAAGTATTAGGTAGTGTTCTGACACATCAGTTTTATTTTTACGAATCTCCCTCATCTTATATAAATTGGCTGAAAGATGCGGAAATTGATTTGTCGGGCCGCCCGGAAAATTATGTGATTCCACTGGGGTTTTCTGAACATCCTGAGTATCAAATTTTAGATTGGTTTGAGGTCGAATGATTAACGAAGAACACGGATATAGTTTATTGGAGACACTGGTGGCATTAGCGATTCTTTTGGCCGTTTTGGTCCCGGCTGCTGTGTTTTTAGGGGTTGCCGGAGGAAATACTCTTGCCAAAGATAAAATCACTTCTTTCAATTTGGCTAAAAATGCGATGGAAGAGGCGTTAATTGCCCGGAAAGATTCTTCTTTCATTTCTTTAAAGAACTCAAAATGGTGGGTAAAAACCTCTATATCAAAAGAAGATGAGCATTTATATTCTATTGTAGTAGCTGTATTCAAAGAGGATACCCTGCGATCACCAAGTGTAACCTTATACACAAAACGGTTATGGTACAACGAATGAATCATAATGAAGAAGGATTTACATTGGTGGAAGTATTAATGGCCATGGCAATCCTTGCTATAGTTATCAGCCTTGTGTCGGTATCTTTTGTGTTTGTGAGTGGTAGAATGTCAGCCTGGAATGAACAGATTTCATTCTATAATGATTTTCAGATATTAAGTGATCAGTTACATAATGATTTGTTTAGGGCAGAAGCTATTTCTTATACCGATTCGACACTGCTTGTTAACTTTGAGGAAAAGCAGAACAGAGGGTATTCCTGGAATAATGGAAATCTAAAGATTAATAACTCATCTATTTTTCTCCCTCAAGATAGCGTGAATATTTCTATTATGGAGAGGGTTGAGGATGAGCAAAATGTGGTGAACTACACCCTGTTTTTTAGAAGAGAGGCTCGAAGCATGGTGGATTCGGCAACAATTAAAATAAGAAAGCCCATTTTATGGGAGTCAGTGAACATCGAACGCTAACTTGGAACCATGGCAAAATATCCGGCGTCCATAGAGAAGCAACTATCCGGTAAGAACTCTGACAAGAGCATACTGAAGAGAGACATCGATATTCCCTTTATATCCAGAATTCCTGAAAAAGAACTCATAGATTTCACTAGGAATGTGGGCGTAATGCTTCGGGCCCGGCTTCCTCTTATGAAAGCTTTAAGTACGGCTGAAGCGCAGACATCCCACAAGAAGTTTAAACCTATTGTTGCTGATATTCGTAAATCGGTCAAAAAGGGAAACAGCCTGGCAAAATCGCTGGAGAAACATCCGGCTATTTTTGATGATATATACCGGCAACTGACAAAAGTTGGGGAGGTTTCAGGTACATTGGACGAGATTATGCTTCGGCTCTCTTCTTACCGGGAAAAAGCTTATAAGCTCAAACAAAGAATACGAATGGCCTTAGCCTATCCCGGAATGATTATTGGGGTAGCTGTTGCTGCCGTTAGTTTTTTACTGATTTTTGTAGTTCCAACGTTTGTAGATATGTACCGGGATTTTCAGGCAGAATTACCAGCTCCTACAAAAATCATTCTTGCAGCAAGTAATTTTCTGACTAATTACAGTATAGTTATTTTAGCAGGTATAGTTCTAATAGTTGTAGGCATTAATTACGGCTTAAAAACAACGAAGGGTCGCACGTTTTTGGACCGTTTGCTCTTTCAAGTCCCTTACTTCGGCCAGCTCTACACTAAAAGTTTAGTCAGTCAGTTCACAAAAACGTTGGCAACGTTACTACACAGTGGAATTACCCTATCAGATGCATTAAATATTCTAAAAGAATCATCCAATAATCTGATTCTACAAAAGGAAGTTAGCCTAATGTCGTCTTCCATTCGAAAAGGAAAAAGCTTTAAACAGTCATTAACGGATAGCGTCATTTTTCCTGAAATGGTCATTCAAATGATCAATGTGGGAGAAGAAACCGCAAACCTCGATGAAATGCTTTCTCAGGTGGCAGATCTTTACGAAGAGGAAACGGATATTATGGTGGAGGGACTTACCTCAGTTATCGAACCTTTCTTAATTGTTTTTATTGGACTGATAGTCGGTGCCATTATTGTGGCGTTATATCTGCCTATTTTTGAGTTGGTGAATGTGATTGGGTAGTTTTTAAAGTAGCTATCAATAGCTTTATAACTAGCTTATCAATTCGGAGCTTGTTGAACCATGTCTTTGGCAGCAAATAAAGATTGTTCTCCCAAATAAAGACTTTCCAATATTTCTAATGGTGATGGTTCTCTTTTGAGGACAGAAGCGATACCAGTAATTAATGATTGTACTCCCTTATCTGAAAGCCCAGTTACATCTACAAAACCAATAGAAGTAACTAATCCTGCAGCACTGCTAAGGTTATATATTGTTTCATCAAAACTGGAATGGTTTTCACTGTCAAAATCATAATTTAAAAGTTCTTTGCTTGCATATTTTTCAGCATTATCCCAATGGTATTTTAACCATACCTGTCGTGCATCTATAAATTCACCATTGGTAAACATTGCTTTTGTTCTGAGTTGAACAATTATGGTTACTATTACAGAGTCAGCTTGGTATGAACGATTTAAATCGTTAAGCCAAAGAGAATAATCTTCACCAGTTTCTAATTCTCTAGCCCATCCGGATTTTGAAATTGCAGAAAGCAAGCCCTGCTTATAATTTTGCAGGTCTTGTTTTTCTGACATTTGAGTTTTCACATCAAAAGTGATTTGAGCATATGTGTTTGTAAGACCTATTAAAAGAAATAATACAGTGATGATTAAAATAAAGTATCTCATAAAGTTATTTTGCATGCCGAAGAAATTTGTTAATTCAGACTCAATATAAAAGAGTATTCATTGACTAAAATGTTACAAATTTTTTCGAACTTTGTTTAGCTTTTCTGGTTTATAAAATATTGTCTAATCCTTTTGAGTATTCTAATTATGAATTCTTTTAATCTGTAAAATAGCCGTTCTTTATTTTCACCAACATTTTGTTTGTAAAAATAGGATTTAATCTGTTGGTCAATTTTTCTACCAGCAATAATTTTTTGCTCTGACCAATTTTCAGCCCAGATTACTTCCCCTTTTTTTATCCAATAATGGGATTTACAATCAAAATCCCAGTTCCCGATGGAGGGGTGTAGAGATATAGACTCACCGTTGTAGGTTACTTTCCAGTCGGTTGGAGAAATTGGGGTTACCACTTGCTCACCACATCCACATATACAGTTATGGACAGCCGTGTCATATTCTAAAGACACATAAATAACTCCATCCTTCATATCTTCCTGTTCAGGGATGAATTCTACAAACTTATGATTGATAATCTGCATTATGCATCTCATTTACATTTGTATCATAGAAAGAAGAATATTCCCTTTCTTGGTCCTGGTAGAATTGAACATATTTCTTCCATTTAATTACCGCCATAATTGCATTTAAAGCGTTCAAGTCAGCGATTTGTATGTTAGAGGCATATTCATCCGCATCTCGGTCCATCATTGTAATACGGTTTGGTACGTGATCGGTCATATATTCTGTAACCAGAGTAGAACGGATAGTACCTAATAAGCTTTCTTCGGCTATATTTACATCAAGTCCTACATCTATAAATGGAATTTTCCTACTGATTAGGTATTCAATAATAACTTTCTTAGCAGATCCCTTGTCAATGCACAGAAATACAAAGTTCAATTTTATTAAACTAGACAGATTTGATTCGTCCAGATAGTTAGGATGAGACTTTATTCCCCTGTGCATATTTGAATAGATTCTCTTGAAGTGGTCCGTTTTAAAATGCTGTTTGGTAAGCTGTTTTATAGATGGAGCACCGGGTGAGCGGAAAGCATTGTGCTGCAAGAAGCGGTCGCCATCAAAAAGATAGATTTCTTGCACCGGGGTCTTAGCTATCTGATCCAGGATATAAGATCCAGTACCTCCAAGGTCAATGATACCTATTTTATGTCCTTCCAGCTTTTCAGAAATGACTCCAATTTCAGCACGAGTTGAATTTGTATCCATGTAATTGAATACAGACTCATCCTTTGACGCTTCGATCACCTCGTAAACTCTTGCCGTTTTCGATGAGTCCATTGAAATTGCTGGAGCAGATATAATTTCGATATACCGTGTAATCTTATGGTAATAATCTTTATATCCATTTGGCTTTGGTTTATTCGAAAAAGACCGGTTAACGGTGATAGCGTTCGACAGTTTCTGGGTCGTGGTATTGTGTATTATTCCCGTAATCTCACTACCCTCTTTATTACAGGGTTGATCACCTATAAAATAAATCACATGGTTTTTCGGCTTAACTGTTTTGTTACCCGCAAGTTCTAAATCCGTAACAAGAACCCCTTCTCCGATTTCGGAGGAGGAGTTCACATACGGAATACGGTGCACAAGCAGGTGCTTATCCCTAAGCTCCAGCTTGTATCCTTCATCTTGTAGTCTTTTTAAATCAGGGTTATGATTTATCAGTTCGTGTAACATTGAACACCATCCCTTTTTTAATAGTTACTACATCACCTTTTACCATTACTCCCTTGGGTTTTTGGTTAGCTCCCCTTTTATAGGTAACGGTATATACCATATGGGGCAAAAATTCAGCTTCAGGAAAGGCAAGCTTTACAACTTGTTCGAATGAAAGCTTCTTTTCGGTTACTTCAACTTTTCGACCATTTACTATGATCTCAGTCGCCCAGTCTTCGGGCTTTTTGTCTTTAGGTTTCTGTTCTTTCGCGGACATGTTTTGTCTCCATGTTTGAATGTTTGAAATTGACACGGAGCAGAAACCTTGCTACATTGTAGTACTTAAATACGCTGTAGCACGGCTCTGATCCGTGTTATTAGAATTTAAAGGGTCTAAGTATTCATACTACTTAGGCCTTTTTTATTTTTCCTTCCGGATACCTTTGAACTTCCCGCCGCTGGTTTTAACGTCCATAAACTTGCCAGTTTCAGCATCTCGCTTCACAAATAATTTGCCATTCGAGTGCTTTACCTGAGTTCGCTTACGAACTGCACCATGTCGCCGATTATCGCCGGATTTACCATTAGTTGCCATTGTTACCTCCTATATATTTAAAGATTAATATTTCAACTGGTTGACAAAATACTAAATTATTTTGTACTTTGTCAACTAACCAAGCCACAAAACACTCTATGGAAGCAATTAGCAATCGGATCAAACATGCACGTCTTATGAGAGGCCTGTCTTTGCAAAGTTTGTCAGATAAGATGGATAATAAGGTGAGTAAACAGGCTCTGCATAAATACGAGAAAGGTACTGTTGAACCTGATTTAGACATGGTTCAAGATATTGCTGAAGCATTAGAGCTTAAACCAGATTATTTCTACCGAGAGGTATCGGTTGAAATTAAGGAAATTGCGTTTAGAAAGTTGGCTTCACTTTCCAAAAAAGAACAAAACCGCATTATTGAAACCGCCCGGGATTACCTAAGCCGGTATCTTGAGTTGGAGCAAATTATCGGGAAACAGCCAAGCGTAAAAAATCCATTGGAAGGGTTTAACATCAGCGGGAAAAAAGATGTTGAAAAAGCTGCTCAAAAATTGAGGGAAGTGTGGAAACTTGGCACCGATCCGTTATATAATGTACTTGAGCTATTAGAAGATCATGGTATTAAGGTGATTGAGTTGGAAGGAGATGTCTCAATCGATGGGTTTTCAACTTGGGTGAATGATTCTATTCCGGTGATTGGTCTTAACTCAATGAAAAGAAAAAGTCTGGATCGGTATCGGTTCACTGTCTTGCATGAGCTTGCTCACCTTTTATTAAACCTGGAAGAGTTTCCAGAAAATGAGCAGGAAAAGCTTTGCCACTATTTTGCCGGAGCCATGCTGTTACCACTCAGTGCCATTGAAAATGAACTTGGTTTAAAAAGAAAGAAGGTCTCTCTGGAAGAACTTAAGGCCATCAAAAAGCAATATGGCATTTCTATGCAAGCTGTTGTTTACAGGCTGAAAGAACTAAGCATAATAAGTGGAGCTACCTTTAGTAATTTTTTCCAATTCATGGCAAAAAATGGCTACAAGCAAGATGAGTCTGGTCTTGCTGTTTATAATGGAGAGGAAGAAGCCCTTCGATTTGATCAATTACTCGGACATGCACTTGCAGAACAATTTATAACCGTTTCTAAGGCTGCCGCGCTAAAAAATCAGCGCATAACCCGGTTTAGAAAAGAATTTTTACTGGGATAAATGAAAGTAGCAGTAACAGACGCTTGTATATTTATTGATCTTTTAGAATCTGAAGCGTGTTCTGCTTTCTTTCAACTTCAGTTTGAAATAGTCACTACCCGGCAAGTGTGGATGGAGCTGGAATCTGACCAAAGGGATGAATTGGAGCAATGGGTAGATTCCGGATACCTGAGTATTGTTTCAGGGATAAATAATGTAATTGAGGTTAGGGACCAAAATAACCTGTCCAAAGCCTTATCAATAGCAGATCTCTCTGTCTGGACTCTTACAGCAAATGAAGGCGGTATTTTACTTACAAGCGACGGTACCTTAAGAAAAATGGCAAAGAAGCATCAGATCGAAACCCACGGCCTTCTTTGGATTTTCGATCAATTAGTGGTACAGAGTCTACTACCCGTTAAGGAGGCGACCGAAAAGCTCCAACTGGTCTTTAATCAGAATACACATTATAAATCAGACCAAAAGCTGTTTAAGGCTTATGAGGTTTTATTAACTAAGTGGCAAAATATTTAGTGGCATAGAAATCTGAAATAAATATATGACCCGTACTAAAGAGATTGATAAGTGTCAGTTGTTGAATGGGTTTTTCAGAATGAGGCGGAAAAAGCAGCCCACACCCAAGCGGTAGATCATATCAAAAACCGGTTTGGGCACCAGTATATTGGGCACCAGTATATTACCAAGGCTAATGCCTTAATGAGGGTGGAGGGGAATACGCACTTTTTGGAGCGGAATGGATGATTGGGGGTTCAATAAATTTTTATTCAGCAGATAAAATTGAACGAGTTTATTGAACTTTCTGGATCTGGAATATTCATAACCAATAAATTTTAATGAAATTGTGAGGTGTATGATATACATTTACGGATGATGAAATATTCATCATTAATATGTTATACTATTCTGCATGCCCACTTTCGACCCAAATCGGATATTTTATAAATCTCATAAAAGCTATAAGTTTAAATGAATAGTATTTATAGGACACTCTGTTTCTGCCAAAAAATTGATGGTGATTATAAAGTTTTTTACGGGCACTCAATTTTCTGGAAATTAACAGACTTAGACTATCGAGTTAGTGGGTGGAAGAGATATAATATTCAAGGCGACATATACGCATTCTTCACCGATTTGCCCAGCTGTGATGAAGTAGACAAACTTTTAAAAAATAAAATTTTAAAGATAGATGTAAACTCGAAAAAACACAGCTTAATTTTCGACTGGGAACAAAGCGATACCGACTTCTTAATCAATGACGCCAGTGAGGATGGATACAAGCCGTTTATTTCATTGTGCTCAAAAGCAATCTATTACTTCTCAAACATAGAGGGTGAGTTTATAGACAATTTTTTTCGCGAAAAGAAAGAGGCTATATCCAGGCTTGAAGATGAATATGTCGTTCCATTGACTAAGAATCCGCACCTACTAAACACCTTTGCAATTTACACACCCATAAGAATTGAAGCATCTTTACGTAATACGCGACTTGATGGGAATCATAAAACAAGAGTTACATTTTATATAAATGACGTATTCAATGAGTATCAAAATTGCGAAGCAATTTTTCTCCTAAGGAACGAGAAAGAACAAGAAGTTGGAAGATTTAAAATATCTGATGAACCGAAAAATATCAGCATCAAATTTGAACCGGATTATATGGAACTGACCATAAAAGATGGCGAAGAAGTTATATTTGAGGAGAAGAGCTATTTTATCAAGTCAGTTAACATTAAAATGGATGTTGCATTAGGAGGCATAAAGACAAGTAGCGGGACTGTTCAAACGCATAGCTCATCATCTATTAAAACAGGTGGTAATAGTGAGTAGCTGGAAAGATAGAAAGAAACAGTTACGCGCGTCCTTAGACTTTGATCCTCTAACTACAATCCCTATGATTGAAGGGGGTTCCTGCACCTTAGCTACAATGCAACGAAGAATTAGAAATGAGTTTGATCGACTAGAATGCAAAAGAATAACAATCATTGATCAGTATTTTCTTCCATCGGACATTGATTTTATAATTCATACATTCGCATCGTTGCAGGGAAGAAAAATTAGAATAGTAACGAAGCTTGCCGATCCCAATAATGGCGGCCAAAAACAAACACATGAATCTAATTTCAAGAAAGCTGTTGAGGAAGTTGAGGGAAAGGGAATATTTTCTGAATTCAGGGTCTATAAAGCCAATATCCCATTACATGATAGGTATTTTATTTCTGAAGATCTGAGCGCGAATTCACCCTGCCTTACTCTTGGGACATCCATCAATATGCTGTTTCGGAATTATAGCGGCATCATAAAGATCGAAAACAATGCATTTAAAAGACAGATTATTAAACTGGCTGAACTCTGTGTTGAGAGTGGCAATGAAATTAGGGAGAAGGATGTTGGGCGATAAATCCGTAAGCAATCAGAAAGAAGGCGCGATCCTCTCAGCAATCGAAAATGGAAAATTATATAGAGAAGACGCGGATCATACCTATAGTTTTTCTGGTGATGTAACAGATGCTTGCATTGACTCTTCAAGGTATGTAGATCCGTTTGAAATTAGGCTATCATTAAGCGAGGAGATAACAAAACTATTAGATGAAAAAAACAATATTCAAGACCAATTAAAGGTAGCAGAACTTGATAAGAAGAATGTAATAGTAGCTTATTTAGCGAACTGTCAGTATTACACTATCGATAATATTTCAAATTTGCTTTCGTCGAAAGATGAATATTTGTCGTCTGTTGGGGTTGGGCTTGCTGTTATATATAGTAATCCTCAGCTAATACCATCATTGAAACTAGGAGGACTTTATAAATACTTCCGATCTTGCGAGATAAGCAAGGACGAGTTAAATCTTTTTACTTCTAATGAGTTCATTGAGTATTCCTTTCGAAAGATACTGAAGGAAGAAAGGGTTATTTTTACATGGATGATTAACAACCTGGTTTCTTTGGTGAATATTGATGCCATAAATATTGAAGAGAATTCTGAATTCTTTGTCAAGCTCCTAAGTGATAATGACTATCCAAATCAAACACACATGTCCCTGTTTCTTTTAGTCCTTAAAAAGAGGCCAAAATTCATCGAAGATATTCTCAAATTAAATCTACATATTGATCCATTCACTAAACAATACAATTATTCCAAATGGCTAAAAGAGGCTAGAAAGTTTAGCTTTATTTCTAATCTCAGAGATTCTATATCGGCGGACTATAGTAGTAAAGAGACTATATGTTTTGATAAAAGAAAATCAGAATTAAACAGAATTAACAAATATGATCGAAGTTTAGAAATGTGAATTATTAGTGTATGCTCTTGTCTGAATTTATGCTTTCAGGTGATGTTTCTGATAACGTATAACATATATATGGCCTGGCAATACGAATTTCTTGCAAGAAAAAAATCATTCCTACCGGGCTGATTTCGATACCTGTTTCGTGGAGTTGTACTACAGGCTTTTTTCAATCTCGGGTTGACAGCTCATCTGGCTGTACCAAACATATATAGAGGCTCAGCATCTGGCGGCGACCTTAAGATCAACCCTCCAAATGGTTCCGCTATGTGCAAGACGGCCATAGAAAATAGAATGTTCTCTTATACCGAGAAAACTCTCTTGGGAAGAATCCTGGGAATTATTGAGTGAGGTTGTGGAATCAAAAGAATGGATTGAGTATTGGGAAGTGGAAAAAATGCTATTTCAATTTTATAAAAAGTAGATTTTTGTTTTGTCTTTAACCCCTGATTTTGTTAGCCTAAGCGCAATCATTCAATTTTATAGAATATGCAGCTACAGACTAAAACAGTCAGACAGGGGATCAACAAAGCTTTTCTAAAAGAACCGGTAGAGCGACCGGAGTTTGATACTTTTAAAAATGCCCTATCAGGGTTACTGGATCAAATAGACCATGCGGTGGAAGCGGATGAGCATGAAGAACATCTGAAAAACCTTTTGCCTCCCTTTTTTAAAGGTCTTGGTTTTGACGATTACAAGATCAATACCAGCGGCCGGATTGATTTGGCCATTTATACCGGTACTAAGAAGAATGAACCGGTAGGGGTGTTGATGGAGGTCAAGCGTCCGGGGAATAAAGCCGAGATGATTAGCCGGAAAAACTTCAACAAGAAAGCGCTGCATGAAGCGGTATTGTATTACCTGGAGCAGCGAATAGAGGAAGAGAACACCGACCTGAAGCATGTGATCATCACCAATATGCACGATTGGTTTATCTTTGACGCCCAGGAATTTGAACGCTGTTTTTACAAACCATCTGCCCTGAGAAAAACCTGGAGAAGCTGGAAAGCGGATCAAAAAGTATCGTCCAACAATGATTTCATGTACAGTGAGATCGCAAAATTTGTAGAAACACAGGGTACTTCCATCACCGGACTATATGTGCCGCTGGATAAAACCCGGAAACTGCTGGGTGGGGAAGAAGGCAGCGAGTACGAAAAGAAACTCATTCCGCTGTTCAAGTTATTCACTCCGATCCATCTGCTGAAAGAGTCGTTTGCGAATGACAGCAACAGCCTGAACCGGGAATTCTATCGCGAACTGCTTTATATCCTTGGGCTTGAAGAGACCACGGAAGGCAACACCCGCTACATCCGTCGTGCAAGCGAAGAAAATCGCAATCCCGGCTCCCTGGTTGAAAACACCATTCGGATTTTAGATGCGGAAGATCATTTTAGTACGCTACGGGAACCCCTCAAAAATTATGGCGAAAACAAAGACGACCAGTTATTCGCCGTAGCCCTGGAACTTTGTATTACATGGATGAACCGGGTGCTGTTTCTCAAGTTATTGGAAGCCCAGCTATTCCGTTATCACCGGGGGGATAAGAAATTCAAATTCCTGAACAGTGAAGAACTCAGTGGCTTTGACGCGTTGAATACTCTGTTCTTCCAGGCGCTTGCCCGAAGAACGGA
>NZQV01000005.1 GCA_002696035.1 Balneola sp.
AGAAAATCCGGCAGCATCGTCTTCGGCGCGATTGATTCGCAGACCGGTTGACATACGTAACTGATTCTCTGATTGTGCCTTGTTTATTTTGTTAAGGGATAGCTGTGCGTCCAAAGACTGCACATTGGTATTTACTCTGTTTAGATCGCCAAAACTCGCCATAATGATTCACCTTTTGAGTTTGTTGTGGTTTCTTGCTTTATGCTTTTTAGCGTTTGGTTACCACAGTTATCGGGGGTGAATGGGCGGACTTAAGTTTTTTTGAATTTTTATAAGAAAGATGAAATGGTGATTTGACGAAAGGGCAATTCTTTGGGAATAGAGAAAATTTGCAACAGTAATATGAACCTCTGCATCAGAATGGATATACGGTCCAGTTAAAAAGCACAATACGATTCATCAGGTTTTGAATATTACATTTACATAAAAGAGACTATCTATTTCAATCTTCAATTCACTTATTAGCAAATCTTTGATCCACAGACAGGAAATGAAATTTAAATATTTTTTCTTAAGTCTCTGCTTTAGCTAACGATAAAGATAGATATCAGACCATAGCAAATATCAAAATATTATCAGGGAAAATGGTTTTTGGAGATATGAACCGCATTCGCACGAATAACTCGGGAATGCATGCACGACTTTCACAATATAAACTCAACATTCGTTTAGAAAATACGATGGCCCGGTTAAGTACCGGAAAAAGGCTGAACAAAGCAGAAGACGGAGCCGCCGGCTTAAGTATCTCAAATAAATTAAGTGCCCGGCTTACAGGATTAAATTCCGCCTTAAATAACATTGAACATTCCAAAGAAATACTATCTATTGCTGATACCTCCTATCAACAAACGGTTGATCAGCTTATAGAAATGAAATCCTTGGTCACCCGAGCAGTTAGCGATACGGTTGGGGAGGATGAAAAGGAATACCTTCTGATGCAGGTTGAAAAACTTGGAGATGAAATCAATTCAATTGCAAATCAGGCAGTTTACCAAGGTACCGAACTGTTGAATGGCAAAGATGACGCCTTCATTCATCCTAAAAAATTAACCGCTATGACCGGAGAACGATCCGAAGACCTGCTATCTATGGAACTTCCTCCAGTAAATCTGACCAAACTGTTTGAAGGCTCCAATCATTTAATTGGCACAGGGAGCAGAAGTTATTTTTACAGTGAATTTTATGCCGGATTATGGAACAGACGTGAACCAGATCAACTCATGACCCAAACTGAGGGAATTACCAGCACGGCTGAATTAACAACAGATATCGGTGAAACAGCCAAAAAAATGGAAATCACCGTTAATGGCACAACTACCTCACATAATATTGGTGATTTTACTGAAACACCAAGCAACTTGGACCTTCATAATATTTCTGCAGCCGTAAATAATGCTGGTATAGCCAGATTGACTGCAGAAGTTGATTCCGGAGAAATTAAATGGACCAATAAGTCTGACCAGGATATTACGGTTGAAATCTTAAACAACACAGACAGTCCGGTTGGGATTGACCCTATAACAATTTCAGCCGCGGAAGTTATTGAGAAAGTCCGTGTTACCGTTGGTGGCACCCCGCAAGAAGCTGCTCTATCCACTCCTCAAGTAGGAGATCCCGATATCACCGTCTTTGCAGATGCTATTGAGAGTTTAAATATTGACGGTTTGTCTTCTTATGTGATAGATGAATATAATCCTGATGAATTGGGCGTTCACAGTACAAGTTTTGAGGACATCGAAATTGAGTTTTTGAACAGCGACGGAAATGTAGCGGATGTAACTACTTTCAATATGTTATCACCCAAAGCAAATCAGGTAACCGTAACGGGGCCGGACGGCAGCACCACTTCGCCGATTACGGAATATACCGGCTACCCCGATCCTGACTGGTACCCTCCGGTGGACGAATACATGCATGAATATGAACAAATCATCAACGACATGGAGGTTGAAGGATTCTGGGCTACTTATGATGAAGAGTTTCAGCGCTTGATCATCAATAATGTAACGGAAGATGATTACACTCTTACCGTTGGAAGCGACACCCCTGGAACGCCCGGGATTTCCCCAAAAGTGTCAGAAGCACCGGATGAATTAATGCCTCAAGGGAAACTATATTTTGGTCGCGCTGGCAGTGATCTTGCCAGTGATGAGTCACTGCGTGTTTTCATGCGGGAATTGGATCACGCTATAGGTGATATGACCGCCCACATGAATACCCTTGGAAGTATCCAACAAAGTCTGAATAGCCGACGAGAGCTGGTTTCTTCTTCCATCATCAGCAACAGCACGGCCCGAAGCCGAATCATAGATGCTGATTTTGCAAAAGAACAATCAAAACTGATTCGGCTGCAGATACTGCAACAAACAAACTCAGCCAGCCTCGCTCAGGCAAATATGGGGCCGAAATCTGTTTTGGGATTTTTGGAGTGATATCCAACCAGTCTTAGGGGAAGCCGACACGTTTCTTTCAATCTTGATATTTATATATATAAAAATCAGCAAATGAGGTCTTTAACCCATCGCCATCAAAAGGATACTTATTTTTGATTTTTTTTATAAGCTTCCAATTTGGTTTATTGTCTCCAACCCATTTCGTAAACTCACGATGCTTTACATGCACATTTTCAGTAGCTGAATCTTTATTAGAAGAGTATATAATTACTATTTTTCTCGAGGCATTAAATAATTCATTCATGTAATCATAATAAACTTCTTCTTCTATTAAATGATAGATAACATCTAAAGACATTGAACAATCAGCAGTTTCTCCGTTATAATCATTAAGAACTTTGAATTCTTTTAATGCATCTCTATGATACAATCTTATACATTTCTCAACTGCCAATTCACTTACATCTATTCCCAGGTACTTGATAGGTTTAAAGTATTTAAGTTGATTACCGTCTCCTGAACCAAATTCAATAATTGAGTTAATGTCATATTTCTCGATTATTGAATTAATAACTTCTGATTTAAACTGGGCTAATCTTCCATAGGATCCAGCCCCAGAGTTACCTCCTTTTATATACCGGGACTTCCAATAATCTTTAGATGAAAATTTATCTTCTTTTTTATTAACCCTAAAGACACTCCCATAGAAGTTGGTTAAATTATTTATCTGTTCATCATTTTTTCCATTTACTAAATTCTCTTTCCACAACGTATTGTGATTTTCCTGCTTCCATTCTATAAGTTTATGCTCGAAGCGGCTCACTTTGAATTTTCCACCATTCATTTTCACCATAAAATAGAGCCAAACATCATCTGCGGTGGGCGACAATCTTTGAAATAACTCAGTATCAGTTACATCATTATGGAAAATCCCAGGGGGATAGAGGGTTCCCGCTCCTGAAGTAGGAAAATTCAATTCAGACGGTTCAAAACTTTCCCGATACTGCCATCCCCATTCCTTGTACGGTTTTAACTCTCCATTCTGTTTGAAAGATATTCTATGAGCTCTATGAGCTATCACCGTTTCATTATTCTCATAATCTCTTACTAATCCTTCCACCCATCTTTTATTATAATACAGATCGTCATCTGCTGTAATGATAAAGGCATCAGGATGTAACTTTAATGTAGGAATGATCTTTTTATAGGATTTCAAGTCTTCACAAAACTGAATCTCTACTCCATATTCTTCAAATTGAAGAATTTCTTTGTCTAAAGCATTCTTATCTCCATTAGCAATCCACAATATAATTCTGTCTGGTTTTACTGTTTGATTTATTAGACTTAAGAGTGTAAGTGGTAAATTTTCGAACCGGTCAGGATAAGATGTAAATGAGACAATAAGTTCTCCAGGAAGATCATGTGAAAATGTTCTTTCTGGGCCATTCTTATTGATCATATTCACCATTGAATTGAAGTAACTACTTCGTTTCGAAGTGAAGGAGGTTTTTTTGAGATTAGTATCCTCCAAAAGATCACTAATACTACTAAAATTTTTCTCACCATCTTTTAAATACTGTGTTATTCTACTTGCCTGGTATACAATTTTACAAACCTCTGGATTCCCCTCCAACACCTCAATCAACTTCCGCTCCTGTGGACCACTCAAATACGTGGTCCAATCCTTGAGTAGGATCCAAGCTTCTACGGTTTTCACCATCAGCCATTTGTTGACTTCAGTTTTGATAGCGGCTTTATCTTGCTCGGAAATCGGCAGCATAAATGGCAACTCCACATTCATGTTTTGCTGCCCCATATTGGTGGTTTCGATCAGCTTTTTCAGGATCTCGACCGCTTGCCCTCGTTTCCCTAACGCGTTTAGCGTACGCACCAGCGTGAATACCACCGAAGTACTGTTTCCTCCCTGATTGTATAAACCGATGAGGATCTGAGCTGCATTCAGTAATAAAACGGCCTTTTGGCTTCGTGGCTGTTCCAGATCTGAATTTCGGACCTCAATTTGCTCCGCTGCGATCACATAATTCAGTGCCTGCAGGTAGAGATTGATCCCTTCAGAATCTCCGTGGTTTTCCCATTGCACAAATAATTCGCTGGTCCACGGAAGATTCGATAGTTCGGTTTTCCACAGATCGTTCGCTGTTTGCTGTGCCTCCACAGTTTCATCGTGCAACCAGCCGTTTTCTTTGAGTTCATCAACTCGAGATTCATGCACGGCGATCAAGTTCTGCATATATGGATCTGCTCCGGCTTCCACGTCGTGTTGGGCAAGAATTCCAGGTCCGGGTATGTATTCATAGAAAGCATATCCCAATTCAGATAAACTACCGATGAACGTGTTCGAATTCTTTTCGGTAATGGATAGCAAGAGCAGTGGTTTTTCTGTTTCCAGCAACTGCTTGCCTCCTTCCAAAGCTGAAGCTTCTTCACCGTTGATGTCTATTTTCATCACATCCACTGCCGGCTCACCTTCAAACTGCCACCAGCTATCCAATGTAACCACCTGAACTTCTTCTTCACCGGATTCATCCAGCTTATTCATTTCGGGCGTTTCAGCTATTTCCCAGGTAGATTTTCCGGCTTTGGCTGCAACGGCTTTACTGATTATTTCCAGGTTTTCAAGACCATTTTCCAACTTACTTTTTTCAAGGTGGGATTTTGCGATCGCCCCCGGCTCAAAAGAATACACCTTCCCTTCATTCCCTATCAGTTTGGCAGCAGGTAGAGCATAAACGCCAAATCCGGCTCCTATATCCACGAAATTCATTCCGGTTTTCAGGTAATCCCGAATGAAATCCAGCTCATTTTCGTACCACTCGTTTTGCTCAAGCAGCACGTAGGGTGTCATCATTTTCAGGTCCGGCGGCGTGCAGATCGTGACACCATCTTTGGTCTTAATTTTATAGGTATCAGGCTCTTCCTGCTTTTTTGATGCCCCATTTTGGTGTGATGCGTGACCGTTTGAAGTGCCGTTTCCGTTGATAATATTCTTGGCTTTTTGTGCCACTTCCCTGGTCTCTTTTTTCAGGAAATCTGATTCAATCTCATCCACTTGCTCCATCGCATCTTTTCGTTTTTTGGAGCGATCAAGATCTTCTTCATTTATCGGAGTGACCTCAATATGATCTTGCCAATCACCTTCGGGAAGATTCTCTTCATAACCTTTCACACGCTGTGTCCACATTTCCCGGAATGCATTCGACAGATGGGCTCCAAATCGCTCGCCATCACAAACAGGAGAATTCGCCACTTTTTCGCGAATTCCGGTTCTGATCTCTGCAAGATTTCCGGTGTCGGATGCAAGCTCTACGGCTTTTTCGATATATTTGTCCCATGTATCGACGATCCACTCCGGGAATCCGGCATTTTGTAAATGTGTGGCTGAATGTCGCCCGGCAAAAGTAGGTCCGGGTTTGGTGATCACCGGAACGCCCATCCAAAGAGCCTCGCAGGTGGTCAGTCCACCCGAGTATGGCCACGGATCGAGCGCAATATCCACAGAATTGTAGCTTCCAAGCAGTTCATCATGCGGTGACTGCCCTTCAAACTTCAGTCTTTCTTCGGAGATGCCACACGCTTTCATAGTTTCAATAATGCGCTCGCGAAGGACTTCCGTATCGTATTGTTTGCTCTTCAGAAACAACTTACTTTTGGGTACCCGGTTCATGATCTCAGCCCACTTTTCCAGAATCTCGTCGTTTACCTTCGTGGGATTGTTGAAGCATCCAAAGGTTATATAGTCCTTTTCTTTAGCGGGAAGTGCTGCTACATCAGGGGCGTATTCCGGCGGCAAGAAACAGATATAATCATCTGGCATGCGCACCAGTTTTTCGGTGTAAAATTCTTCTTCACCGGCAGGGGTTTCCTGATGGTCGGTGATCAAATAATCAACCGATTTCAATCCGGTCGTGTTAAACAAACCGCCCACCCATTTCACGATAACGGGAGTCGGTTCCAGAGCAACGGTTTTCAATCGCGTGTCGGCAGAGTGACCGGAAAGTTCCACCAGGATATCTATCTCATCTTCACGGATCATCCTGGCTATCACTTTATCATCATACCCGATCACGGACTGCCACTTGTCTGTAGCGGCGTGAATTTTTTTTGTGATCTGATCGTAGCGATTATGCGTAGTGTAGCAATAGGTTTCAAACTGATCTTTAGGCAGGTTTTCCAGCGCCTTGGTGATCATCCAGCCCACGGGATGGGTTCGGAAACCGCCTGAAATAAATCCGACTCTTAGTTTCTTATCAACCGCAGTATTGAATGGAATTGGACGCGCAGGACGCTCAGCCGGGGCAAAATTCTGGTCCCACAGTTTATGCTCCTCAAAGATCTCCTCTTTTGTGCTTTTGGGATTGTAATGCAGTCCCATCAGGTAATTTGAAAGCGACTCAAATTCGGTTGGAGCATCCTCAAATGCCTGTAGATAATTTTTTTCTGATTCTTCAAATTCCCCCAATTCCTGCATGCAGAGCGCATAATTCATCCGTGCACCTGCCATTTTGGGATACTGTTCTATCAATCGCTTATACAGCTCGATCGCCTTTTCATAATTTCCCTCATGTTTATGCAGCTCTGCCAGCAACACTTTGGCTGGCACATTTCGAGGCTCCAGCGAAAGCACTTCATAGATCGTGTCCTCAGATTCGCGATATTTATTCTGTTTCTTCAGAATATCGGCCTTTGCCAGATAGGCATTCAGATAGCCCTTATCGATCTTTAAAGTAATGTTGAACAACTCGAGTGCTTTGTTGAGATCGCCCTGATCATTGTAGATCTCTCCGATCCTGTAGGCCACACTCGCACTGGAATTATCAATTTGATTGGCTTTTTGAAAGCACTTCAGGGCATCATCCAGTTTGGCCTGTGCCCGATACAATGATCCTAAATGCAGCCATCCTTTAAAGAATTCCGGATTTCGGTCCAGCGCTTTATTCGCATACTCTTCCGACTCTTCATACTGCCCCATATTAAAATAGCAGATGGAGATAGCATGATATGTTTCCGGCTCATCACTTCCCTGACTTAATGCTTCGTTCAAAAACGAAAGGGCCATGCCATACTCCCCCTTTTGCACAAAGGCGATCCCTGAAAAATGGAAGGCCGGCCAGGGCGCATTTTTCTTATTTACGATGGGCTGCAACAGCTTCATTGCCTCATCCGTTTTCGGCTTTTTTAAATTGAGCAGGGCCTGGGCTTTTGCGAGATTTGCTTTCAAAATAGGTCAGGTTTGGTGAACATTCTTTGGGGTGAACCGATCCGAAATCGAATTCAACTTCAACCCAATGGATTTCTTTGTGTATTTCTGACCGACATTTTGCAAATAGGATGCCACCACAGATCGATGCCTCTGATCTTAAAAATCAGCTCTTTTTTATGATCTCATCAATAATTATTGACGCAAATATTTCCAAAGACGGCAAAATTTTCCTGCCTCCGAACCGCTTTTTGCTCCTCTATTCAGCCCTGAAACGCTTCCCTTGTTCAAAAAAAATTGGCCTGACTCCTACAAAAGGGGTTCTGCATAGACTTATCTGCACTTTTACCGTACTTAAGAAAAAATCAGAAATAGCCGATAACCTCATGGCATACTAATTGCAGTTTTCAGCCCTGTAGATTTGCAGGAACGACTGCATATTCAACACCCAACAAATAATATTCGATATGGAGAATGCACAACTTGCTTACCAGAAACAATCGGTAATGGATGCATCGCCACTTAAGTTAGTGGTTAAGATGTATGATCTTGCCATTCAGGCATCTTACCGTGAGGATAATCAGAAAGTGCGGGATATTTTATCCACGCTTATAGCCGGACTCGATTTCGAGCACAAACCGGCCGATCAGTTGTTTGAGCTGTACCGCTATTGTCAGGAGCTGGCCCGTAAAGGTAAGTTTGAGGAATTCCGCGAGATCCTGGAACCTCTCCGCGACACCTGGGAAGAAGCCGCTAACCAAGCCATCGCTGCCAAGTAATCTTGATTTAACCACAGAGCTATGAGTTCCATCCAAAATTTATTCCAACAGACTAATCCTTATGAAAAGTTCGTCGTTCAGCTTGTAGAACTGGAGAGTCAGCAAAAGTATAAGCTGGAAGCACAGCGGGATACACAGGATGAGCAAAAGAAGGCACTCGGCGATGTAAGTTCCTCGATCTCAGAATTCATTTCCAAAATTGATGAAATATCGGAACCGAATAACAAACCTTTTTCGGCTTTAAGCACCGAATCATCTGATGAGTCTATCGTACGGATGAACTCTGCCACCGGCATTAGTCGGGAGTCCAATTATAATTTAGACATCGAGCGCATTGCCACCAGAGATACACAGCTTTCACAATTAACAACCGGCTCGGCTACCGATCTTTCCGGATTTGGAACCGGCACCGTTGATATCACCATTGGCGATAAAACAGAGACCATCACCGTTGAAACACAAAAGGATGATGGCACCGGAACCATGGTGGATATGACCAACGAGGAGATCTTACGTTCCTACGCTGATGCCATCAACGTCGCTTTCGGCGAAGAAGCTCAGGCAAGTGTCTTCAAAACAAAGGACGACGAATTTCAGCTTTCCATATCAAGTCTTGAAACCGGTTCAGCGAATAAAATTGAAATGAACGGAGCAACCGGTGTGCTCACAGAAATTAATGCCGGGTTGAACCGAATGGTACCCGAAGCAGAATTGGATGCCAAATTCACCATCGACGGAGTCACTTTCACCCGAAGCAGCAACACGGTGGATGATGCCATCGAAGGCCTGGATTTTACTTTACTGAAGGGCGGAAATTCGCAGGCGAGTATGTCGGTCACCAAAGATCTGGAGTCCTCGAAAGGCAACATCGAAGATTTTATCGACAAGTTTAATGAGATGAACCGGATCATCCGCAGCCGGACTTTTATTGATGGCGAAAGCGGGAATAAAGGGCCATTGCAAGGGATGCGCTCCATCCGGAATTTAAGTATCAACCTTCGCATGACGGGAATAAATTCCCTCTCAGGCGCCGGCACCGATCAGTTAGACAGCCTTAGCGATATGGGCATTTCTTTTGAGAATAATGGTAATATGATCATTGACGACGAAGACAAACTAATGGAAGCCCTCAACGAAAGATCAGATGAAGTAATGACGTTCTTCTCATCGGAAAATTCACCGATCGCCCAGATGAAATCACAGGCAGAAACTTATACAAAGTCGGGTGGGTTAATTTCATCCCTTGAAAGTGGCATTGATCAGAAGATCGACCGACTGGATCGCCGGATTGCCTCCGAAGAGCGATACCTTGAAGGCTATGAAGAACGTCAGCGCCAGCAGTTTAACGAATTACAGTTGATCATTGCACAAGGAGAAGAGCAGTATAATAAAGTCATGAGTTTCCGTAGCAGCATGGGATTCTGATAAATATTAATGCTTTTTAATTTAAGTTTTTATGAAGATGGCCGATAAACGAAGGAGAACAGACATACTTTTAATTATCAGAAGGATTGACCATGAGCCCCATTCATGAACTGTTATCGAACATCAACAGAAGCAGCAGTGTTATATTACACGAGCTGGATGGAAACGAACCCTCTTTTGAAGTTATCACGGAAGAGCTTAACCAAAGAGAACAACTGGTTTCAAAATTATCTGACTATCAGGACCAATACTCTGCTTCATCATTTGATGGGGACGCTTTAAATAACCTGAAACAAAAATTCGATACCTTTACCGTTCTGAACAAAGATATTCAGGGTAGAGCCGAACAATTGCTTCAGCTGCAAAAAGAGAAAATGGCCACAGCGACCAAACAGCTTAAGGCCGAGCAACAATATAAGAGTTCAAGAACACCAAATATTTCTTACTTTTAGAATCCGAATTTAAACGGGACAAGGATATGGAAATCAACAAACTTTCAAATCACATAAACGGACAGGTTAATAACACCAAAGGCACGGAAAGTGCGGAAGGTGCACAAAAAGCCAGTGCCGTAGAAAACAAGAATTCCAACGCTGATAAAGTTTCCCTGAGCGGCTCTTCTGCCAGTAAAAGTGAAGAATTATTTGCCAAAATTGAGTTGGAAAAGCTGAATCATTCTTCTTTCGAAAAACTGAAAGGAATGAAGGCGAAGATCGATGCCTACCAATCGGCAAAAGCGGATTCTCCAGAAGCAGCCAACAAGACCGAGATCGGCCAGATGTTGAACGACCCTGAAATGTGGGGTAAAATCGCCCAAAACATCATTGACAAATAGGTACACCTTACTTTTCTTAGAATACATATTTTTAATTACCTTAAAGAGTGTTTAATAACACTCTTTTTTTATTTCAGCCTGTTGCAGGCTCTTAAAATCAGCTCAGAAATAATATTATTGAGTGCAATAATTTCTAAAAGGTCGAAAGAAATTTGTTGGGTTTCTTTCAGACTTACAGACATTCAATAATATAAATTAAGAGATCAGTATCTGCCGAAAGGCTTTGATATGACAACCTTCGTTGTTATTCAATAAATCATATTTAAAAAGTATTCATGAAGAAATCGGTTTTAGTTGTTGACGACGATGAATTGCTACTTGAATTCCTGGAGGAATTAATTGCCGGCGAGGGATTCAATGTTTCTGCATTTAGCAACCCTTCTGAAGCCATGCAGGCTCTCGACAAAGACCCTGTGGACTTGGTTATAACCGATGTAAAAATGAATGAGATGACCGGTGATGAGGTCCTCAAGCATGTAAAAGTAAACCATCCCAACACCGGCGTGATCATGATCACCGGGTTTGGGAATATCAATCACGCAGTACGGGCTTTGCATAAAGGTGCTTTCGATTATGTAACCAAGCCCTTTAAAGGCAAAGAATTTCTATATCGTATTAACCGGTATTTTGATGAAGATTCCGGCCTGCAAACGCCGGCCCGCAAAGCAGAGTCGGCTCCATCCCCGGCCCAGAAAAAAGCCAGTGCCGCAAAAGAAAAGGTAAGTCCGGCCGACAAATCCGACCATCCGGACAACAGATTCGTCGGCGAAGATCCTCAGATCAAAAAATTAATGCGCATCATTCCGCAGATCGCAAAAAATGTAGCCCCAGTGTTAATTCAGGGAGAAAGCGGAACAGGTAAAGAAGTGTTTGCTCATCAAATTCATGTTAACAGTGATCGTTCTGAGGCTCCTTATATAAAGATAAATTGCGCGAATCTGCCTTCAGAATTGGTAGAGAGCACTCTTTTCGGCCATGTGAAAGGAGCCTTTACCGGAGCCATCTCTGATCGTGAAGGAGCTTTTGATGCCGCACAAGGCGGAACCCTTTTACTGGATGAGATCACCGAGATCGACATCAAGGTACAGGCCAAGTTATTGCGTGTTTTACAGGAAAATGAATTTTACCGTGTGGGAAGCCAAAAGCCGATCAAGGCAGATGTTCGAATTCTTGCAACATCGAACCGAAACATTGCTGAGGCCATTGCCGAGAAGCAGTTTCGGGAAGACCTTTATTACCGATTGAATGTGTTCCCGATTGAAATTCCCCCACTCCGGCAGCGCAGAAGTGATATTCCCCTGCTGGCTAATCACTTTGTGGAACATTACAGCAAGCAGTATGGCATTGAACCCAACCCCATTTCCGGTGAATTAATGGAACAACTTGTTTCCAGAGAGTGGCGCGGAAATGTTCGGGAGCTGAATAACAAGATCCACCGTGGCGTTATTTTATCGCAGGATGATGAGGAGATCAACAGCGAGCATATTGATAACGATATGTTCTCGAACGTAGACGATAATCTTACCGAAGAAGTACTGAGTAACGCCGATCTGCCTTTAATGTCGATAGAGGAAATGGAGCTTAAGATGATCCGCAAAGCCCTCGATCACACCGGCGGCAATCAAAAGGAAGCAGGTAAACTGCTGGGTATTTCGGATCGCACTATTCGTAATAAACTGAAGGAAGATCAGTCCTGACCTCCTTTCAGCATGAAGTCAGGCTAATTATATTTCTGTTCTGATCTAGGCCCGGGCAGTCTATGCTACTTTTGTTGCCAGTTTGCGGGCTTTTTCGATACGATTTGTCTTCACGGAAGTCACGATCAGGCGACGTTTGAAATCATCGTTCTCAGGAAATTGCTCGTGCAGTTCCTCGTAGATATTATGCACCGGCTCATACCACTGATTCTCCATAAAAAGCGTGGTAAAGTCGGTGAGCTCTACCCTGTTTTGCTCATCAAGTTCTTTGTTTGATATCATGTTACCGAAGCGTTTTCCGAAGTAGAATTTGGCTTTTTTGAGATCGCCCAATTCCGTACACAGCAGCAAGATCTTTTTCAGAAAGCTTTGGTCTACATCGCCATTCTTTATGGCAAACAGCTCATCCAGATGTTCCGAAGCTCGGGCTCGCTTTCCGGCTTTTAAAGCCAGATCAGATAAATTCACCAGCGTTTCCTCTTCACTTATAATTACATCAAAGTTAGCGGCGGATTGCAGGTCGAACCTCCCGTAGTATTCACCGAGGGCCTCGTATGCTTCCTCCCAGCGTTGCTGGAGTGAATAGATCCGGTATTTGATAAGGTAGGGCAGATTCTGAAATGGTTCTGCTTCCAGCGACTGCTGAGCTACATTCAGCGCTTTTTGCCATTTATACTGCTCTGCCAGGCAGCTCGCAATTCCATTCACTGCTCCCAATCTGTCAAAGGGCAACAGTCGCTCTCTCTTTAGTAACTGCCGGAATTGAGCGGTGGCATACACATATTCTTTTTGCTGTAGGTAACGCTGACCTTCAACCAGATATACCTGCGGTGCAAAATCCTGAATCCCTAATTCGGTAGCCGAATCGATCTGTGTAACCGGACTTTCTTTACGCTCCACCTGAATGTGAGCATTCGAAACCTGTACATTATTTTCGATCACGTAGCGGGTACAATCAGGCAGCTCTCTTCCCCCAAAAACATTTATGGCTGAGCCCGGAATAAATCGCATTTGGTAGAGTTGAACCTCCACATCCCGTTCTTTCCATTTCATTAATGCCGGCGGCCAGCAGGTTTCACTGATCTCCTCATTGGATGGAAAATCTAAAAACTTGAGGTTTTCACCTGCCTCCAGAAACAACACCCATTCAGCTTCACTTTTCGCAAGCTGTGCATTCCAGATATCGGCTTTGTATTGTCCGGATGGCACCTTCACCCAGTTTACATCCAGAGTTTCAGGTTTTGAAATTGACATCGGAGCCAGTACTGTGACTTTATGGAAAATGTCAGACCATTTTTTAAGATGATCCAATTCCTGAATTTGCTCATCTGAAAGATGTAGTACCACTTCTGCCCAAGACAGGCTTTTGGTGGGATTTTCCAGGGAAAGGGTTGGCATTGTTTTCATGATTTCTGGGTTTTAGATATCCGGTTTTAGAGATAGTTGAGCAGTGTATTCTTGAACATAGAGGTATGAACGGCCATAGCTGATTCATAGGCTACCTGATTTCGTTGCATATCAGAAAAGGCCTGTGCATAATCCGTATCCACCAGCTCACTTACATCTGAGCGCTGTGCTATTTTGGAAGATTCATACTGCTCAAACATGTAATCCATTCTGTTTATGTTATTCCCCAACCGGGAAGTCACATCCGTCACGTGTTCAACAGTATCATCCAGCGACGTCAACATGTCATTGATTCCCTGCTGATCGTTGTCTCGCAATTTTTGTTCAAGCTCTTCCAGAATTCCAAACAAATCGCCAGACGGAGTACTTGCGAGTTCCTGACCGTTCACTCCAAAATCAATATTAACGCCATCTCCGGCTTTCACCGAAATGTTTTTGCCATTACTGTTATTGGTAACCTGTCCTGTAGCATCGTCTACTTCAAAAGGCTGCTGATCGCTGTTGGTGCCGGCAAATAAGAAGCGATCTCCATAGCTTAAATTCAGCGAATTGGCCAGTGTACTTTTGATACCCTGCACCTGATCGGCCATGTTGTCCCGGTTCTCTTCTCCATAAGAATCGGAGGACCCGTTTACGGCTAGTGCTTTGATTTCGATCAGCCCGTCGATCATTTTTCCGAGTGTATCCTGAGCGAGTCGTGCCTGACGTAATCCGTTCTGGAGGTTACTCTGAAACTGTTCGTCCTTTCGGATATTCTCTTCGGTAATTCGTGCACGCTGGAATGAAACAGGATCCTGCGAAGCCACCCGAACTCGCTTTCCACTTGAAAGGTCGGACTGAATTCTACCTGCATCACCGCGATTTTGATTTACGTCGCGCATGAAATTCCCAAATAGTAATTTTTGTGTAACTCGCATCATTTACCTCACAATATTGATTAATGTGTCGTACATCGTCTGCGTAGCCGACATCACCTTGGCCGCTCCCTGATATGCATTTTGATATTGGATCATCAGGCTGAGCTCCTCGTCAATGTTTACGCCGGCTTCACGTTCCTGCTGTGTTTTTAGCATATTGATCTCGGCTTCGCGGGCATCGATCTGAGAACGGAGGCCACTTAGTTCAGATCCCGGCTCACTGATCAAGCCAATAGCAAAGTCAGAGAATTTGCGCCCATCCACGGTCTTTTCATTTCTGAGTTCAGCGATCTGTGCTGCCACATCACCATTACCGGCTTCTCCCACTCCGCTTGATGCTGCAATATTATCCGCATCCAAAAGGAGTGCTGCGTTTACTTTAATTGAGGCGGCATCGGTTCCGGATGGGTCAAAAAAGTTTCGGCTTGTATCATCATTCAAACCCGAACCGGTTCGGTGAATGTTGTTGACCTCTTGCACCATTGAAGACGCCAATTCATTCAGCTGGTCTGATATTCCCGATATTTTATCGGTGTACATTTCCAGTTCCGCACCCAGTTTTCCACCGGATGGATCAATCGTTTTTCCACTTTCTGCACGCAGCAAAAATTGTTTATTGATCTGATCGATCTCAGGTTTCAGCGTTTGGGCGCCTTTGCTGTTCAGCACACTTACGCCTTCAATACGGATCTGAACGCCGCCGTTGTCATTCATCTGGCTTTCGAAATCTACCAGCTGTGAAAGTTCATCGAGTTTGGCAACACGTTTGTCAAGGCTGGCGTTATCCGGTTGCCTGGCTCCCTCGCCCTGCTCTATCGACTGATTTAAAGAATGGATCTCTTTCAATATACCGTTGATGTTATCAATGGTCTTGACGACAGAGTCTTGCGTAAGCTCACTTACCCGCTCCAGGTTTCGGTCAATATCCTTGAATTTTTCGGTGAGCTGCTGGGCATTGCTCAACAAGCTGTTTCGTACGCTAACATCCTGCGGATTGGAAGATAATTCCGAAAAACCATCCAGTAAACGGCTGATGTTCAGATCCAGGTCGTTGCCCGAATCGGTTACCATCACCGCCTCAAGTTGTTCAAATACATTGGCTTTGCCCTGCAGATACGACATATCCTGTTGCTTTTGATTCATCAGTACGTCGTTCATTTCATTACGCAACCTGGTGATGCCATCCACATTCACACCCAAGCCAGTGTTGTAGCCCGCCATCTGCATACCTTCCGGCGATTTTTCTATGCGCTGACGTGTGTAGCCCGGGGTATCTGCATTTATGATATTATTTGCCGTAACAGATAATGACCGTTCAGCGGCTCTTAACCCGCTTTTTGAAATTTCGAGTAGGTTCCGCATAATTAGATCTCCTGATTGACCGCAACACCGGTAGCTACATCAGAACGCTGACCTGATGGCTGATATCTTGTATCCTTTTCGCTGTGTTTGGAATACATCCGGTGCATAAGATTTGCATTTTGCTTCATAGCAAATTCCAGCAGCTCCAATACTTGCTTATGTTTTCGTTGAAGTTCTTTGGTATTCTCGGAGATCACTTCATACCAGTGATCAACTTCGGCATGTTTTTCCGGAAAATACTCTTTAAGAGTGGTTAAGCGTACGTTTTCAACCTCTCCCCGGCTTGCTTCATTAAGTAAATTGGTAAGTTCATAAATGAACTGCTTCTCATGCTCTTTGTAGTACCACGAAAGAGAGGTATGAGCCTCTGTTAATGCATCTACTTTCAGGGTATCAGATGCGATAATGGCATCGATCTGATCTTCCATGATCTTCATAAGCTGTTTAGAACTATTGTCTAGAAGTTCCACCGTATCGGAAAGCCGTTGGAATAATTGGTTGGGTGTCTGTTTTTGCATTTGTTCGAACTGTCTGTTTGTTATGAATTATCTTTAGAGCCGGTTGTGCTATTCCAGTATTGAGATACCAGGTCGGCCATTCCAAGCTTACGCTGCTGGGCCAATTCCTGTGCAAGAGCATCTGTTATATGTTCACGGTACAGGTTATTCGCATTTCCCATAGCGCCGGAACCGGACATCTTGAAGGAATCTTTGGTCATTTCCTTAACCAGGTGCTTGGCAAAGATCTCCTCGAAATCGCTGGCAGCCTGCTCTTTTTGCATCTCCTCGTTTCGCTTTTGGCTGACTTGTTGTTTAGCCAATTGCAGGAATGAATCGTCAACTTTCATAAATTTTGATCCTTTTGAATCTTTTGAATTTCATTTACATCACAATAAGTTTAGCGCGAAGCACGCCCGAACGATCCAAAGCCTGAAATATCGAAATGATATCCCGTGGGCTGAGTCCAAGTGCATTCAGTGAAGCCGCCAGTTGCTGAACCGTTGTTTCCGGTTCCACCAAAAATGTTTGTGCTATATCTTCGCTAAGCTGAGCTTCCGGAACGTTAAGCACCGTTGTTTCGCCACCGCTAAAAGCCGGTGGTTGGCTGATAAATGGTGTATTCTGTGTTCTAAGCTGAATGTTTCCGTGAGAGATCATCGCATCGTCTATGATCACTTCTCCACCTGCTACAATAGTTCCAGTTCGCTCGTTGATGACCACACGTGCAGGTGTTTCAACTTCAATAGTTTGATCAAGAATGATGCTCGTGAAAATGTTCATATTCCCCCGATCCTGAAATGCATCGGGCCACTGCACCCGCACTAATCCGGAATGATGCATGGATGCCAGCTCCTCATCAAAGGCACCGTTAATGGATTCCACAATGCTGCGTGCATTGCTATAATTGGGGTCCCGCAAAACCAGACCAAGCGGAACGGCAGTGTTTAATTCCACTTCCTCATTCCGCTCAACAGAGCCACCTCCGGGTATAGTCGCAGTCAATGTTTGATTTTGACTCACACTAGCTCCCCTTGTTTCTGCTGCAATACCTCCAACAACCAATGGTCCCTGGGCTATTACATAAATTTCATCGTTATCGGGTTCAAGCATCGGAGTTTGTAGTAAAACCCCGCCTTGCAGACTTCGGGCATCCCCCAAAGAAGAAACTGTCACGTCAATTTCACTGCCGGGTGCGTGATATGGACTGATGGTGGCTGTAACCATTACCGCGGCTACGTTCCTGGTTCTAAGCTTCTCACGGTCAACCGTGATGCCAAAATTCTCCAGCATGTTAGCTACCGACTGAACGGTAAAAGCGGCTCCACGGCCTCCCATCGAGCGGTCTCCGGTGCGATCCAGGCCGGTTACCAATCCATATCCGATCAGTTTCTTGCTTTGCATATTTTCCAGCTCAACCAGATCCGTCAACCGGGTTTGCGCCGATGCCTGATCAGTCACGCCCATCCCAAAAAAGAAAAGGGAAAACAACAACAGTACCGGTTTTTTAAAATTTCTACGCAGGTTCATAGTGATCTCTTTTTTATACGTTTCTTAATCCATTGCCTTCATGATGATAGCCGCGCCAAGTCCCGCCGAGACAGCTCCAAAAACAACTTTCCTCAGGATCTTCCGGTCCCTCGATTTCTTACTGATCCCACCCTTTTTCAGGTAGCTGATATTGGCATTTGCGATGCGATAAGACAGTACCTCATTGCGATTGTTCACATCTGTGGGACGAACTACGCCATCTAATTTCATTTCGTGAATTTCTCCATTCACTTCCGTGAGCCGATTCCCTTTCACGATCAGATCTCCGTTTGGGGTAACTTCCGTGATCTGTACACTTATGTAACCTTCAAGCAGCTGCCTTTGATTGGATAGGTTTTTTTGATCTGAACCGTAATTCACATTGGCATCTGTTCCGAAAGTTGGCTGGAATGGGAGGAAGTTTCCGGTTACCGATCCGCCAGCTGTACCCGCCGCACTGGAGCTTAACTTGGAATCAGAAGTAGAACTTCCGCTTGTGCTTTCCTGTAAAATAACGGTGATCACATCGCCCACGCTGTTGGCTTTCACATCGCGATATAACGAATTTTGCGCGTTTGATATGGTTGGCCATATAATGGCAAGTATCAAAAAGAACGCCGTCATCAATTGTGCGCTTAGTCTGTTCGCAACCATTGTACTTCTCCTGTATTTATAATTTTGGTCAAATATTTTTTCCGTGTTTCTTTGCAATACACCTGAATTTTTTCACCCTCAGCACCATCCTGACGACTTTCACAACTCAGAACGATCTGAAGAGCATCCTGCTGAAAGATCATTTGCACGACTTCGCCGGCATTCACCATAAAAGAGTTCCCAATCTGACCGGGCTGTATAAATTCCCCGGCATTCAGGCTGTTTCTTAAGGTTTTGCCTATTAGCTCTTCTTTGTTTTTTATGGGCTGATCCTGGTTGAGGTCTATGGCAACCCAACTTTTGGTCAGGTCAGACTCTTGAAGTTTCTCACCCCGCTGTTTGCGTTGGGTAAGCGTAGGTATATTGACTTCCATTTCTACCTGAAGCTGTACTTCCGCCTTTTCCGGCCATCCGGCGTCCAGATAGGAAACCTGAAAACGGGTATATTTTTTGAGGGCGCCCACCAACTGCACCGACGTAATGTTATCGGAACTGAGCTCGCGCAGGCTGCCGGGCATCCATCGCGTGGAAAGAGTTACCCGCATGTCTTCATCTCCATAATTTTGCTCAATGGCAGAAGCTGCTTTTTGCAGGATCACATCTTCAGCATTTGCCAAAGACATCATCTCTGCTGGATTCAAAACCATCGCAAAGAAGACTATGAAGAGTTGGAAACACATGAGCTGCTTACTTACCTGTTATCGTTTGATGGAGTTGGTTACCGACATCATATCTTCGGCGGTTTGCACCATCTTGGAGTTGGTTTCATAGGCACGCTGCGCCTCGATCAACCGTACCATCTCATTTACAATATCTACGTTGGACTGCTCCAGGTATCCCTGACGAACCACCCCAAACCCTTCTTCACCAGGTGCGCCATAGAAAGGCATTCCAGAAGCTTCGGTTTCGGCAAATAAATTATCACCCATGGCTTCGAGTCCACCGGGATTGGCAAATTTAGCCAACTCGATCTGACCGAGTTCGATCTGTGTGTTATCTCCGCTCATTAAAGCAGTCACGGTTCCGTCTTGTCCGACTTCAATAGCTACAGCATCGGCGGGCACTTCGATCTGACTAGCCAGCGGCAATCCGGAATTATTTACTAAAGTTCCGGTAGAATCCATGCTGAAGTTTCCATCCCGGGTGTATCCCAGGGATCCGTCAGGCAATTCAACCTGAAAAAACCCGGAACCACTGATGGCTACATCCAGCGGGTTGCCGGTTTCAGCTACTGCGCCCTGCATAAAATTACGTACCGTAGCAACCGCACGGGAACCATGCCCAATTTGAAGCGACGGACCCGATCCGTTTTCACTATTTACGGATCCCCCTCTTTTTGAGGATGAAATGTTTTCATAAAACAGATCTTGAAATGCAATGGTGCTTCGTTTGAAACCGGTGGTTCCAACGTTGGCAAGGTTGTTTGCCACGTTATCTACCGATCGTTGCTGGGCACTCATTCCAAGTGCTGCTGTACTTAATGCTCTAAACATAATTCTGAGGTTTGTCCGTGTTTATCTTTAAAATTTTCCTAACTGCGTACTCACTCTCGATAACAGATCATCGGAGGTGCGCATGGCCCGCTGTTGAGATTCAAATAGCTGCATGTTTTTCATCATGTCCACCATCTCATTCAGCGGCTCTACATTTCCTTTTTCGTAATAGCCCTGCATCAGGCTTCCTAAATTTTCTTCGGTGATGGCGCTTTCATCAGCCACCGTGAAGTAGGCATTCCCTTTACGCTCTAATTGCGCCGGATCCGATACATTCACGATCTCCAGCTTATCAATTTCCCTTCCATTTACGCGAATGGTGCCATCTGTAGCAATTTCGATCTGAGGCGCACCTCCATCATTTCCGGCCGAAGTAAAATACTCTGCCAGTTCAATTTCACCGGAAGCACCCTGTACTTTGGCACCCGACTGGTTCACCAAAAACCCATCCTGGTTCAACCCAAAACGGCCATCGCGAGTCAGAAATCGCTCACCATTATCTTCGACGGTAAAAAATCCTTCTCCATTAATACCCAGGTCGAATTCATTCCCCGTGGCTTCCAAAACGCCCTGATTCAAATTCACCTGCGTCATTGGAACACTTTTGGTCACTACGCGGCCGTCAATATTTTCCTTCATCATGCGGTAGAACACTTTGTTCCCTTTAAAACCCGGCGTGTTGATGTTAGCCAGGTTATCGGCGGTGGCATCCTGCGATCTTTGCAGAACCTGCATCGCCTGCATATGCATGTAAATTCGGTCGATCATTATGCGTTAAATTCAATTCGTCATTTATGTTTTTCGTCGCTGCACCGATAAGTAGTGGCGCGTGACTTCCCCGTCCTATGTTCAATTTCTGTGCCATCATCGTATTTATCTCTTCTTTCTTGTATGAATTTTTTCTGATCACTGGGTTGAACACCTATTGGATCTATGTTGAATTCACGCCTTAAAAAGCGTTCAAACGATATTTTCGAGTCTATGAACCCTTCCCGAATTCTTTTCTTTCCTCTCCCCGCTCAAGCCCACACCTTCCCTGTACCCTCCTCCCTTCAGATGGAAATGTTTTCCTTTCAGCAGGATAAAACATCCGTTTGGGTTTTCAGCATCACGTGATTTTACACGACCTGTGCTGTTTATATATGTGGTACTGTTTTTGAATATGTGGTGGCATGTCAGATAAAAATTCAGATCAGGAAAAAACCGAAGAACCCACGGCGAAGAAGCTGGAGGATGCCCGAAAGGAAGGGAACGTCAGTATCAGTACGGAAGTCTCGTCGATGGCGGTTCTTACCACGGCTGTGCTCATGTTTGTGGCTACCAGCTCAATGATCGGGGAACAAGTAAGCAGCTTGTTCGAGACCTTTTTCATTAACTCCGGTCAGGGTTTTGCCAATAAAGATGAAGCCATGAGCCATCTCTCGGAAGCCATGTGGGGTATTATCGGGATCATTGGGCCCACCATGTCTATTCTTTTGATCGTAACGCTCATTATCAACCTTGCGCAAACCGGCGGGGTATTTTCGGTGAAAGCCATTCAACCCAAAGGAAGTAAAATGAGTCCCATGAATGGACTCAAAAAGATATTCTCTGCCAAGGGAGCGGTTGAGCTGATCAAAGGATTTGCGAAATTATTTATCGTAGGGCTCATCGGTTATTACACCGTCCGCAATGATGTAAGCACCTTCGTGGAATACATGGTCTCACCCCTAGAACACAGCATGAGCGAGATGGGGTCATATATATTGATGTTCGTCACGCGGGTTCTGGCAGCCCTTCTCGTCCTTTCCATTGCCGATGCCATTTACCAGCGCTTTCAGCATCACAAAGACCTGCGTATGAGCAAGCAGGAAGTAAAAGATGAATACAAGCAGATGGAAGGAGACCCCCATGTAAAAGGACAGCGAAAACGGTTTGGGATGGAACTCCGAAATAAAAAACGTCTTGACCACGCCGTTCTGAGTTCTGATGTAGTGGTCACCAACCCTACCCACTACGCCGTTGCCCTCCGCTATGAGCCGGAAAATAACAACGCCCCCATTGTAGTAGTGAAGGGTCAGCGACTTCGCGCTTTGAGAATTAAAGAGCTGGCCAAAGAGTATGGCATACCAATTGTAGAGAATAAACCAGTAGCGCGTGCTCTTTTTGCAACCGCAGAAGAAGATGAATTCATCCCTGAAGACCTGTTCAGAGCTGTTGCAGAGATATTAGCCTACGTTTATAAACTGAAAAAATCACAAAAAGTTTAGATTGAATGGCACTTGCCGGACTAAATCCCAAAGCACTAAAAGGAACATTTTTCCAGCCAGACGTACTTATTTCCTCCAGCATCATTATGATCTTACTGATCATGATCATTCCTGTACCTACCGGAATGATGGATATATTTCTGGCGCTGAATGTCTCTCTTTCCCTTATCGTACTTTTGGTGGCTTTCTATACTTTAAAGCCGCTGGAGTTTGCCGTTTTCCCCGGTATGCTTTTGATATTGACACTATTCCGGCTGGCGCTGAACGTGGGGACTACCCGGCTGATTTTGGCTGAAGGATATGCCGGCTCCATTATTGAATCTTTTGGGGGATTTATAGTTCAGGGAAATTTCGTGATCGGGATCATCATATTCTCGGTGCTCGTGATCATCAACTTTGTGGTAATTACCAAAGGTTCAACCCGTATTGCTGAAGTGGCCGCCCGCTTTACCCTGGATGCCATGCCGGGTAAGCAAATGTCGATCGATGCCGACCTGAGTGCCGGACTTCTCACCGATCAGGAGGCCAAAAAGAAACGAGAAGATATTGCCCGCGAGGCCGATTTTTACGGAGCTATGGATGGGGCCAGTAAATTTGTGCGGGGTGATGTAATTGCGGGCCTGCTCATCACCTTTATAAATATCATCGGTGGGCTGATCATCGGAACGGTGCAGCTTGGGATGCCCATTGGAGAAGCCGCTGCCCAGTATACCTTGATGACCATTGGTGACGGACTTGTATCACAGATCCCGGCCCTTTTGATCTCTACCGCTGCCGGTATTATTGTATCGCGTGCAGCCAGTGAAGGCGACCTGAGTAAGGAACTGCAAACCCAGCTGATGGGTAATCCCAAAACCATGGTGATCGGTTCCTTCTTTGTATTTTTACTTGCACTAACCCCCGGACTTCCTTTCGTGCCTTTTGCTATGATCGGCGGATTCTTTCTCTTTATGGCATACAGCGGGCTCAAAAAAGAAGAAGAGGAACAGCACGAACAACAGGCAGCAGAAGAGAATAAAGCCATTGAAGGCAAGAAAGAAGATCCTGTAGAAAATTATTTACTGGTTGATACACTTGAACTCGAGATCGGCTACAGTTTGATTCCCATGGTGGAAGCAAATCAGGGCGGTGACCTGCTGGAGCGAATGACATCACTGCGGAAACAGCTGGCCTCAGAGTTGGGCATCATTGTGCCTTCCATTCGTATTCGGGATAATGTGCAGCTCGATGCCAATCACTACACCATAAAAATGAGAGGCATTCAGCAGGGCCAGGGAGAAGTTCTGCCCGGCTACCACCTTACGCTGCTTCCACAAGATTTTAAACCAGACATTCAGGGCATTGAAACAAAAGACCCGACCTTTGGCATGGATGCCATCTGGGTAAGCGGGAAAAATAAATCTCAGGCTGAGAAGTACGGACTTTCCGTGATCGAGGCCGGGGCCGTTATCACCACGCACCTGATGGAAGTACTGAAGAAAAATGCCTATAAGCTTGTGGATCGCCAAATGGTAAAACGCCTGATCGACAACATCAAAGAACAGTCGCCCGCACTGGTTGAGGAACTTGTGCCCGATGCCATGAAAGTTGGGGATATCCAGAAAGTGCTGAAACGTTTGCTTCGTGAGCGCATTCCTATTAAGGACTTGAATACCATTATGGAAACGCTGGCCGATCAGATCACACAAACCCAAAATACCGATGTACTGAACGAATACTGCCGGGCGGCTTTATCAGAAACCATCACCAAACAATTTACGACAGAGCAAAACCAGGTAGTGGTGACCATGATGGATTCCAATCTTGAATCTCACCTCATTTCCCAGGCCCAGCAAGGAAACCTGAATAGCAACACGCTCGGACTTACACCAGATACCGTAGAAACCATTTACCAGAATGCCTCTTCCCTTTTTGATAAGATGATCCGTGAAGGATACGAGCCGGTATTGCTCACCTCACCCATCCTGAGATTCACCATGTTTGAATTTCTGGCACCAATATTGCCAGATATAAATGTGCTGTCGTACAACGACATAAGTCAAGATGTGCAATTCAAGACATTCGGACGATTGAAGCTTGAGAAGGAAGCCCCTTTTGAAGGAGCTCCGGTTCAGGCGCAACAGGAACCAGTAGTACAAACTGAAGAACCCGTTACGGTATGATTTTAAAGAATATTTTTGGAAAAACGATCGAGGCTGCCAAGAAAAGTGCCCAGCAGATGTATGGGGATGATTTCCTTGTGATCGAGTCTTCTGAGGGGAAAGACGGTGGCAAGGCGAGCATTACCATCTTTTCGGACGGAAAGAAGAAAGAAAATAACAGTCAGGCTCCACAAACCTCACAGCCCAAACCGGCACCGGCTCAGCAAATGGAAACCAATGCACCGGAAGAGCCCGGTGTGAAATTCGAGCGTTCTGCCCCGGCTCAACCTTCAGCGCCAAAGAGAAGCAGAGAAGATAATTTATCGAAGCTCAGACAATTTGCTGAAGAACTGGATCAAGGAAAATTTAACACCCAAACGGAAAAATTTACCCATGAAAATACCAATCACCATGTTAACGGAACCACAGATCAAGAAAAAAGATCAGCCCAAGAAAAAAATGGCTATTCTGGTAAAAGCGGGCTCACAGCTTATAGTCGTTCAGCCGTCCGAAATCCATTAAAGAACGGATCTGTAAAAACAGGTCCTTTCTCCAATGGGTCTTCCCAAAAAGAAGAGCCTAAGCAAACAACTTCTGACAACATCTCTAAAACAGGAAACTCCAAAGGCGGTTTCATAACGCATTTCAAACAAAGTGAGACCTCGCGACAGAAGCAAGAGCAACCGTTGATGGTTCCCCCGAACCGCAACGACCAGCGGGAGATCAAGGCCCTTCACAAGCGCTTTGATAAGCTGGAGGCTCTGCTGGATTCCACTCTGATCTCGGCAAACCTGGATTATGCTTCGCATCCTGCTTTTCAGCAGCTGGTGCATACCGGTATCAATACCACGGTAATTGCCGGATGGTTCAGCCAGATCATTTCACAGGGCATCGACCCTGAGGTTCAGCCCGAACAGTTTATGAGTAAGCTGGCCGGTATAATCCGGAATGCGCTGGGTGAAATGACTACAGAATCACCCCAAAAATTTATGTTGTTCGTAGGACCATCAGGAGCCGGGAAAACGAGCCTGATCATGAAGCTGAGTCAACATCCGGAGCTGATGGAAGACAAGAAAGTAGCTGTGGCTACCGTCTATCCTCAGCGGAAAAATGAGAGCCCATATTACACCATTTTGAAACCTTTTTGTGAAGATAATGATCTTCCCTATTTCGAGATCCGAAAGCCTAAAGATGTGCATGACCTGATGGAGCAGTGGGAGGAATTTGATCATGTGCTCATCGATACGCCATCCATCAATTTAGAGCAGGAAAACTCATTCCGGAATTTTTGGAAGATCCGGCAGATGCTGACGCCACTTACTCCTCTTGAGGTGCATTATGTAGTAAATGCCTCTTTGAACCGATTTTATTTCAAGCATTCTTCGGCTACGCATCATCCCATTCAGCCCGATTATGTGGCAATCACTCATTTGGATGAAGTTTCGCAGTGGGGGCCGATCATCCCTTTTTTACAGGAAATGGAGTGCAATGCCCGCTATATAACGCGAGGCGAAGCCATTCCCGGCAGCGTGGATAGTTTTGATCCCCGCTGGTTTGCACAACGAATTTTACAGGAGAACTAAGTATGAATATGCAAGATTCAACCTCAAACGTTTTTATTAGCAGCATCCTGAGTGGAAAAGGTGGCGTTGGTAAAAGTATGGCCAGCGTAAACATGGCCGTTCAGCTTTCAAAAATGGGTTATTCCACCGCTCTGATCGATGCCGATCTTGGGCTTTCAAATTGCGCTACTTTCTTCAACCGAAGCGTCAAATACAGCGTGGCCGATTGGGTAAATGGGAACTGCGGACTGGAACATCTGCCGCAATCTATCGACGGACTTACGCTTATTACTGCGGCATCGGAGCCCTCTCAGGCCAATATTGGTACAGAGATCATGATGGATGCCCTCGATCAGGTGGTGGAGTTTTTGAGTACCACTCACGATTTTATTTTGATCGACACCCCGGCCGGTGCAGGCGAGATGACCCTTTGGTCGCTCGATGCTTCAAATACCGGAATTCTGGTACTGGTGGACGAACCGGCAGCCATCTCCGATGTGTATCGTCTGTGCAAGTATATTTACAGCATCGATCCGGAGTATGATTTTGCGGGTATCGTGAATTTCGCCGGCAATGAGCAGTCGGCCGAAAGCACCTTCAAACGATTTAACACCATTCTCGATTATTTCCTGAATAAGCACATTCCTTACCTGGGTTTCATTCCTGCAAGTGAGCGTATTAAAACTGCTATCAACGAGCAGCGTCCGCTTGGGTTGGAACAGGGTGATCAGGATGAGATCAACGAAATTAAATTTATAGTACAACAACTGGTTGGGTGTGCAGCCAATCAACAGCAAACGCAACCCAAACCGGTTCATTAGAACAAGGAGACCATCATGCTTATACGACTTATAACCGTACTTACACTTTTATTATTCTTACTTCTCATGCTATCAGGAGTAAAAATCGATGTGGCCATTTATCGAAGTATGGTCGCATTCCTGAGTCTTTTTGCCGTGGTCTATGTGTCTATTTTTCTGCTGAACGTGGTAAAAGACAACAACTCATCATCATCAGATAACATGACTATGTCCGGCTCCGGAGGAGGTCAGGGTAGCAGTCAGGGAGATAAATAGCCATGGGAGATAAAACATTACAAGAACTGGTACAAATTTATTGCAAGGATCCGGCTCCGGGATTGCGAAATTCCATTATCAGCAAATCGATGCCGCTGATACGTAGTATTATTGGGAAGATCAGCCGTCCGGATCAACCGCTCACCCAGCTCGAAGACCTGGAAAGTGCCGGTATTTATGGGCTGCTGCAAGCCATGGATTCGTATGACTGTGAGCGAAATATTCAGTTCAATACCTTCGCATATTATCGCATTCGTGGTAACATTGTGGACTACCTCCGCAGCATCGATCAGCTTCCCCGCAAACAACGTAAGAATTATGGTGAAGTGCAGCAGGTGATCCAGGAAAAAAGTCAGATCCTGGGCCGCGAACCTTCCGACGAGGAGATCGCCGAAGAACTGGACATGGACATTGAGGAGTATCACAAGCTGCTTTCGAATGTGCAGCAGCGAAATGTACTTTCCCTCGATACCCCGGCTTATGACGACAACTCAAATTCGCACTACGATTTTCACGAGAATCCGGACAGTGAAACTCCGGATGATGAATTGGTTAAAAAAGAACAGACCAAAGCGCTTCAGGAAAAGATCGGAAAGCTTAAAGAACGCGAGCGACTCATCCTGATGCTGTACTATTACGAAGATATGACCATGAGTGAGATCGCCCTGCTGCTGGAACTTACGGAAGCACGGATCTCACAAATTGTCGGGAAGATCCTGATCAAGCTAAAAGGCGATCTAAAGGAAGAACAATTCACCTTTTCGTAACAGCTATCACCAATACTGAATATTTAATTTAATAAGCAGGGCATTATCACCGATAATGAAGTACCTGAATTACTTAAAAGGTATTTCGTATGACCCTGATACCCAAAATATCGCGCCTTAAAAAACTTCCTGAGCTGCTGAAGCAAAAGAGAGAAGCAGAAGAACACGCCAGCAAAGAAAAGCAGCATCAGCAAGAAAAGCGTAAAGACCGCAAGCCTTTCGAGATCGATGATGAAGTGACGTTGAATCCTGCGACGTTGAAGAATATGAAAATTCATCATCCCCCTACGCCCCATCGCAGAGCCAAATCCGAGGATGACAACATTGGCAACAATGTAGATCTTACGGTTTGATGGTAATCAGTTATCAGTGAGTAGTGATCAGTGACAGATCCGTGGTTCATATTCCGGGTTATTGATTGATTCAAGTAACAATTCCCTCAGGTGCAGAAGCACGGGTTTTAACCCTGATTTCTTTAATGGATAGTTGTCGGAAACAGTTTTGATTGATGATCTGTGATTTGAGGTCTTCGATTTCAGATCGGATATCCTGCCGGCTCAAGCTTTGAGATCCCTCGCGAAAGTAAGACCATTCTTTTGCAACATTTCGGCGACTCGGGATGACAACTTTTGGACTTGGACTACTATTGGTTTGAAAATATCATCAGTTTCTTTGTTGTCATCGAATTATCTAACATCTCCAAGGGCTACAACCAAATTTGAGTATCACTCTGCATGTTGTCATCCAGAGTGCATCTCATCCTTCCAAGGAATTTTGAAGTCAAACACGAGGGATCTCGACAATCAGCCTCCTCGCGGAATACAACTTCACCCAAAGATCTTTTAAGTCTTACAGCGATCTCACAGCCTGCCGAGCGCTGACTTAAAAGCCCCAGCTTGGCAAGTCTCTGACTTGCATCATGGCACCAGTTCTAATTTAACGGCACACAAGACAAGTGGAAGCTGGAGCTTCCGGGACTGCGTTACGAAGATGGACCTTCGTAACGAGGTTAAGGTCATCCTGAATACATGAAGGATCTGCAAAAGTTGAATACCAGGAAAAATGCTTTTCGGAACAGTGTTCGAGATGGATTTTCGTGATCAGGATAAAACCCCGGCAGGGGTGCTCACATCAATAGCCCCGGGTCTAAACCCGGGGTCGAAAACAGAAAAAGAAAAATTTTCGCCCCTCAGCAAACCAAGCCCCAAAATGTCTATCGAAAATTGGGCGTTTATTTTACCAAAGGCAGAGGCTTTGATTTTGTGGCCCCTCCAATCGTCGGACCACTTCTTGGTTGTTTAAAGAGTTTAGAGTTTGACCGGTGGAAATATTGTGCTTTGTCATGTGGTTTTCCTTTTCAATCGTCGGACGAGTTTTTACTTTTTTCCCGGATATCGTCCGACGATTGAATAAGGACAAAAAAGCTTTAATAGGATCTCAGGTTGGCTTAGTTGATATCAGGTGCCAGTACGCCAAGCATTTCTGCGATGAAGTCGTAGAGGTGCTGGAACATCATTTCGAAAGCGGTGGGCAGGTACGGGATGGAAAGCATCAGCAGGGCAATTCCCACGCCGATCTTGATGGGAAGGGCAATGAACATCATGTTGGCCTGTGGCATGATTCGGGCAAAAATAGCCAGGGATACATCCAGCAAGAATATAACGATCATAAAGGGAGTGGCGATCTGTACGCCGATCACAAAAAGGTAGGTGGCAATTTCGAGCATATACGGTCCAGCAAGGTGAATTTCGGCTTCCGTTACCGGGATAAGCTCAAAGCTTTTGGCCAGCGCACTGATGTAGATCTTGTCGCCATCAATGCTCAAAAAGACCAGTACTGCTATCATCATAAACAAATTACTTACAATGGCACTCTGCTTTTGAGTCATAGTATCTACCATACTGGCAAAACTGAGGGCCGAGTTCAAACTGATGAGCATACCGGCCATTTCAAGTCCTGCAAAAACAAGCTGACCGATCAACCCGAGTGCCACTCCTACCAGTACTTCCATGAAAATAGCCGTCACAATAAAAAGCGTATCGGAGCTGGCTGAGATATAGGCGCCCTCGGCCGGAATGGCCCAGAACAACATCACCGAAGTAACAATGGAAAAGTAGATCTTGATCTGACGGGGAAAAGCCTGCGTACTGAAAAACGGGGCTGTCATCACCAGCGCAGCTACCCGCACGAAAACGAGAAAGGCAGACAGTATCATATCTATGGACAGTGATTCCATATCAGGCTCTCTCGTTGATTAGTATCTATTGTGCTATCTGGGGGATGTATTCAAAAACACGCGTGGTAAAATCGACGGCAAACTGCAGCATAAAGCCGAACATCAAAAAGAGTACGCCTACCACCACGGCCATTTTAGGCACGTAACTGAGGGTCATCTCCTGAATGGAGGTAGCGGCCTGGAATATGGCCACGGAAAGGCCGATCACCAGTGCTCCGATCATAGCCGGAGAACACAAAACGGTGACGGCTGTTAACATTTCCTGCAACCAATATAATGCGGTTTCTATATTCATAATGATCTCCTAATTAAAACTGTTTACCAGCGACTGCACCAGCAGGTACCAGCCATCGGTTAATACAAATACTAAAATTTTGAAGGGTAGCGACACCATCACCGGGGGCAAAAACATGATCCCCATCGAAAGCAAGATCGCCGCCACCACGAGGTCAATGACCATAAAAGGCAGGTATATCATAAATCCGATCTGGAAAGCAATGCGGAGTTCGCTGAGCACATACGAAGGCACAACCACATACAGCGGCAAATTCTCGATGTTGTTCACCGTACTCACCTCGGCCATATCCATGAAGTAAAGCAGATCCTTTTCCCTGGTCTGACGAACCATGAATTCCTTCAATGGAACTGCAGCCGTGGCGAGTGCTTCAACCTGCGTCATTTCCTCATTGATGTAAGGTTGAATAGCTTCTTCGTTCATCGTATCGAAGGTCGGCTTCATGATAAAAATGGTTAGAAAAAGCGCGAGCCCGATAAGCACCTGATTGGGTGGCGATTGCTGCGTACCGAGTCCCATTCTCAAAAAGAAGAACACCACAATGATGCGGGTAAAACTGGTCATCATGGTGACAAATGCGGCCCCAAAAGACAGGATCGTGATCAGGATCAGGGCCTGAATGGCAAGGGTGAAATCTTCATCACCTGCATCTCCGCCGCCAATGGAAAGATCGATCTGTGGGATAGACTGAAACAACATCACCCCTGAAAAGCCTGCCTGAATAGCGGCGCCGTGTACAGGAGCTGTGGATTGAGCCTGAGCAGGCATTGCCAGCCCCAAGCTCATCACACCAACAAATAAGACCCTGATAATTAAGTTTTTGCTAAAAGATCTCATTCTAATTGCTGACTACTTTTAATAGAGATTTGAAATCCATATTGCCGTTCTCATTCCGCAGTTTAGTCTGCTTTCCCTTCCTCATTTCCGGGGTATTTGGCAAGCCTTCTTTCCATTCTTCTTTGGGATATCGGTGCAGCAGGTTCATTCCGTTTTCAGAAAGACCCACGATCCAGATCTCTTCGTTTATCTCCAGGAACTTGAGCTGACTGCTTTCCGAAAGCTGATGCGAATCCACTTCGCGGGTTTTTCCTTTTCTGGGATTTGTCCCCTCTTTCTTTTTGGCCCAGTACCAGATGCCACCCAATAGACTAACCAACACCAAAAAGGTGACAAATGCATTTTGAAACAGCGCCGGAGCTTCTTTCTTCTCCACACGCTGAGCGTCTGATTGCTTTTCCTCTGCTACTGCTATTGCCTCACTTTGCGCGGCTTGTGATGTGGTATCCGTCGTTTGCTCAATGACTCTGGATGAATTTTCTGGAGAAACCGAACGTGTATCCATTTGGGAAACCAGGAACAACCACATCACCAACAGGATGAACGAAAGCCCCAGCACGATCTTCAGGATGCTCTGTGGATTTTTTCCCGTTTTGGAAAACATCTTTTGGAAATCCATCAGGAGAGCGTGGCTAAACGTTGTCGGGTGGTGATCAGGTTCGAGATCCGAACACCAAAGTGTTCATCTATTACTACCACTTCGCCGTGGGCAATTCGCTGCCCGTTCACCAGAATGTCCACCGGTTCCCCGGCCAGTTTTTCCAGCTCTATAACGGATCCTTTGGAAAGCTGAAGTACTTTCCCAAGCGGAAGCTCGATACGGCCGAGTTCTACGGAAACATCCATTTCCACATCTTTCAGCAGATCCATACTGTTTCCGTTCTCATTTTCGAATGCCGGGGTGTCCTCAAAATCCTCAAACTCGATGTACTTGGCCGAGATCACTTCCTCTTCAGCTCCCAAGGTTTCTTCGGGTAACTCAGGTTCCTCTTCAAGGGTTTCTTCCAGCACTTCGCCGTCCTCTTCCTCAATAATTTCTTCGGGCTCCTCTGCTTCCTCTACCACTTTTTGGGCTTCCGGATCTCCGATCAAAATAGCTGCGCGGACTTTATCGTCAGCTAGGCCCTCTACTTCCATTTCACCGTAAAAATAGTTGGTGTGATTCTGGAGTTCTTCAAGATCATTCAGCTGAAATACATCCACTTCCCCAAAGCCGGTTTCAAGGCCTTCTTCTGCAAGTTTCTTCTTCAGCGTTTCTGTGAGTTCTCCGGAGAAATTCTTGAGCAGGTCTTTGGTTACTTCGTTGAATTTCTTTTCCTCAACACCAAGCATTACGCTTGAAAGCAACCCAAACCACTCCTCATCCAGAATGGCAAATACGTCGATCTCGAGGGCTTCATCGCGGGTATATAAAACGATATCGTTATCCCGAAGCTTTGCCGAAGTTTCCTCAGCTTGCGTTTCCTCGAAGATTGTGATGGTGATCTTGGTGTCTTCAAGAAACAGGGAGGTTAGAAATTCCTGTATATCCGGAAGATGTTTTTGAAGTTGTTCTTGATACGTATTCATAGTTATACGAGTTCGGTTTCGTTGATTTCTTCAAGGATCTCAAATACCTTAATGGCTCTTCGACCTTGTTTTAGCCCGGGATATCCTTTCATTTTGGTAGTACCGTTTACACGGATCTCCAGTGGGTCTTCTGATTTTTGCTTAAGCGGAAGGGCATCTCCTTCCTTAAGATTTATGATCTCTTTGAGGGTGAGTTTAGTGGTTCCCAAAAGCGGCTGAATGCGTACCGTAGCTTTTTCAAGCGTTCGTTTGTAAGCTTCCAGTTCTTCACCTTGCAGTCTTTCCAGGCGCGATTTCATCCCTTTTTTCATGATGGTATCGCTCATAGCTTTTTTCAGCAGGCTGTACGGATAGGAAACACCGATCTCGAGTTGTTGTTCGCCCAGGTCTATCTTGAATTTGACGATTATGGTGGGGTCGACCGATGTTAAGTGCAGGTTTTCTGTCTTACTTTCGTAGATCATAGAGTCGATCTGAAAATCCATATAAGGCTCCCACGCAGAAATGATCTCCGCATTGATGTGCCTGACCACCCGGTTCACTATCTTCTCTTCTATGATGGTGAGTTTCCTTTTCTCGGAAAGTGACTTACCCTGTCCTCCGCTCTGTCTTTCGATAAGATGAATACAGAATTCAGCAGGCATCACAATGATGATCTCACCGCCCATTTCATTCACTTTTAATAAATAAATGGCACTCGGGTTTTCGATATTCTGCACAAAATCGTGAGAAGAGAATTGTACGATCTTGCTAAGGCTGATCTCGACTTTGTAACGAAGGGTGGAACTGAAAATACGATTCAAATTACGCGACAGCACATCATGGATAGTACGCAGCGTGCGCATTATCTCCTTACTGAACAGCTTGGGCTGTCTGAAATCGTAGGATTCTACATATTTAACTTTTCCCAAAGGTTTTTTGGGGGCTCGCATTTCCATACACTTGAGTTCGTTGGTTCGCTATCATTGCATTACATATTTAGTGAAGTACAAATTGCGTACCGAACGCTCTTCAATTATGGAATTAATTACGTGAATTAGTTCGAGCCGGAGTTCGTCGCGCGTTTCAACTTTTACAAGTTCCGGAATAGTGCGAATGGAAAGGGTCTCGATCAGCTCTTGTTTGAGCCTGTTGTTTTTGGCTTGAAGGACGGAAATATGTGTCTGATCGCTCAACTCGAGGCTTATTTCTACCAATAGATATCTTTTGCCATTGGTATTGGCAGGATTCACCACCAGCTCTTCCAGCTCGTAAGTGGCAAAATCGGCCGGAGTTTTCTCGTTCATAGATCGGTAAACTTTTGGATAAAATTTATCAACCACGGCATAGGCTAAAACGCCCTGCCCTACAAAAAACAGGATCACAAGGAAATATTTTCCTATAGAGAGAAATTTTGACGTTCCTCCTTTTCGACTTTTCTTCTTCGCCATAACTTATTCTCCTTCTCAATGTTTGTTAAAACCAAATATCCTGATTACGTGCGTTATTCAGCATCAGATCTCGTAAATAAATTTCAACCCTTCTGTTCCTTCGCCGTCCGTCTTCGGTATCATTTTCCACAATAGGGTTGAATTCCCCAAAACTGCTGGCTTTAAATTTATTGGGTTCTATGTCAGCATTTTGCTGTAAAAACTGCACAACCGATACCGAACGCGCAGCACCGAGGTGCCAGTTGGTTTTATGTTCCGAGGTGTCCTTAATGGGGACATTATCGGTATGCCCCTGCACCTCCACTTCCCATATTTTATCGTCTATTTTTTGAGCTACTTCATCTAAAATTATCCTTGCATTGGGCAACAATCTTGAAGAACCGCTTTTGAATGTAAGGGAATCGTTCAGGGTTATTTTAACCCCGCTTGAACTTATCTCAATATCCACTTCTTCGGAGAATTCATGGTTCTCCAGGATATCTGCAAAAGCCTGCCAGTATTCAACCCGCTCTTCCATCAGGTCTTCAATATTGGTTGAGTCCATCATGGCCTCAAAGTCTTCCGTCTTTATATTCTGGGCATCAAAAAAGCCGGAGTCATCCTGGAAATACGATATAAACTGCTTGAACACCGCATCATTCACACTGGGCGTGAGGGTGTATAACAGCACAAAAAAGACCAAAAGCAGCGTCATTAAGTCGCCGTAGGTCATTAACCAGTTGCCAGAACTTCCTTTAGATTTTCCCATTCCTTATCCTGTTGTTCGATCCAAAGTTTGTAGAATTTCTCATCCCTTTTCTTCAGGATACTAAGTTCTTCGTGATGCTTGATGTACTCGGCCCGGCTTTTGGGGTCGATATAAACCAGCATTTTCTTTTCCATGATCCTTGGGTTCTCTCCCTCAATGATGGATAGAATTCCAACCCTGAACAGCTCCTTTCGGTTTCGATCCAATTCACTCAGGTACTCTAACTTTCCTGCAAGCGGACCAAAAAATACGTTGGCGAGAATAGTTCCGTACAATGTGGTTATGAGCGCCACTGAAAGTCCAGCTCCTAAAGACTCCGGGTCTGCAATATTTTGAAGCATTAATACCATCCCGATCACCGTACCGATCATTCCAAAGGCCGGGGCATAGTTGGCCATCGAATTCAACAACATGATGGAAAGTTCTACCTGCTTTTCCCGGGCCTCAATCTCATCCCGCAATATGCTATCCAATTGTTCTTCTTTGAAACCATCTACCGCCAGCTGTAATCCGTTCTTCAGATATTCGTCTTTCAAATGCTTTATATCGTTGTCTAATACCAATAGTCCGTTCCGGCGTACTCTGCGGGCAAACATGGAGAGTAATTCCATGTCGGTTCGCAGGTCAATGGAATTCAATTTCATTAAGCTCAGCGTAGTGTCGAAACTGATCTTAATTTTGTTAAAACTATAGTTTATGGCGGTTGAAGCAAGTACACCACCCAACACGATCAGCAGCGATGAAGCGCTAAGAAAGGTGGATAAACTACCCTGAGCCACGATCGCTCCAATAATGAGCGAAAAACCTGCAATAAATCCTATAAGCGTTGATTTGTCTACCATGCATCAATTATCGGTAGCTGCTGCCATTTCTTAAGCTTTTTTAGGATCTAATTTTAAACAAAAAAACTCCGTCAGGATGGATCCACAGACCCACCTGAAACGGAGTTCTACGTTTTTTATCGAGAGCGCGCTCTCGGAAATTACGTGCTAAACTTTAACGAATTAACGCTTGAGGTTTACCGCCTCAGTCAGCATTTCATCGGAGGTACTGATCACTCGTGCACTGGACTGATAGGCCCGTTGTGCGGTGATCATATCCGTAAATTCTTTAGCCAGGTCCACGTTTGAACCTTCCAGAGAACCAGAATTGATAGCCGTTCCGGAAAAGTTATTCGCGGTATTCACAAACAGTTCTCCGGCTGCAGAAGTAGCGCGGAATAACCCACTGCCTACCGTCTCCAGTCCATTGTTATTCTGAACCTGACCAAGCGCCATTTGTGCAAGAACCTGAGAGTTTCCGTTGTCATAAATTCCCTCAATTTGTCCTGCACCGTTAATGGCCACATCGATCAGTTCACCCTGCGTATATCCATCCTGACCAACTACTTTAGCTGAATTGGAGCCCGCATACTGGGTGAATTTGGTTCCGCTTTCGGAATCTCCAAGGTTAATGGTGAAACTGGTGTCAGCAGCGCCTCCGCCTGGTTCAAAAGCGACGGTTAGTTTATCATCAGAAACCAATTGTCCGGCTTCATCAAAACTAACAGTACCGGATTGCCCGGATGTAATGGATTCACCGTCAAGGAATTTGGCTTCGTATTCCCACTCGTTTGTATTGGTTTGGGTGAATTCCACCATCAGCGAATGTGCATTTCCGAGATCATCATACACGGTAGTACTCATGGTTTGCATATTATTTGCTCCTTCCTGAACGGTCTGGAAGCTTGGAACACTTATATTTCCAGCGCCTGGGTTCACTGTTACATCCAGACCAAGTTCACTGTCGCCCATTTGGTTTGAACGCATTACCATCAATCCGTCAACCAACGCAAGGCTTGCACCAGCTTCATCCGGCATTCCGGAAACAGCTGCTTCAAGCTGACTGTTTACATCACTGACCAAGTCATCCAAAGTTGTGGTTTCATCATAATTTGAAGTAATGGTTTGAGTGGTTCCGTCATTCAGTGTAAACTCAAAATCCATAGATCCAGAGAAGTTTCCGGCATCCGGAGTTGACTGATTCAGATCTGCAAGCAGTGTGGTTCCATCGGCAGGACTTCCACCTTCTGTAAATCCACTGAGTGCCTGTTGTACTTCAGAAGTACTGGTACTTGCATTCAGGTTACCGGCAAGGTTTACGTTATCGGTTTTCTTCGGAGGTAATACGTTCTCAAAATCCACACGAACATCTTCCGTAGCTCCGCCACCTAAAATATTTCCATTCTTGTCAGCAATATATCCCTGAACTGAACGACCAGCCTGATCTACCAGGTTACCGTCTTTGTTGAACACAAAGTTGCCTGCACGCGTCAGCAGGTTTTCACCGCCGTCTGATACCATAAAGTATCCGTCGCCTTCAATAGCAAGATCGGTGGTTCGGCCTGTACTTTGCATGGAACCCTGACTGAAGTCACGATCGATGGAAGCCACGCGCACGCCCAGCCCAACCTGATTGCTAAGCTGCGGGGAAGAATCTCCGCCGCCACCGCTTCGCCCAAGTCGTTCACTCATCATTTCTGCAAAAGACACTCTGGAAGATTTGAATCCGGCCGTCTCTACGTTTGCGATGTTATTACCGATTACATCCATTTTGGTTTGAAAGGCTTTCAAACCACTTACACCTGAATTAAGGGATTTTATTAATGACATAATTATCTCCTGTTTTTATGCAGATCTGATCTGCCAGCATTCGTTAATGCTTTTTTGTTATTAAAATTGTTTGATTAAAAGAGATTCATTCCTACTTCTTCAACATCTCCAATAGGTATCTCTGTGTTGTTTACCGTTATGTATACTCCGTCTGCTCCAAATCGCACTTTGGATGCCACGCCTTCCATGAATACCAGGGAATTCACAGTATCTTCGCCATTTTTGGCCACTACTTCTATCTGGTAATCACCTTCGCCAACCCGTTCACCGGAGTTGTTCTTTCCATCCCAGGTCCAGCTATTGTCGCCAGAGGACAATCCTTCCAGCGTCTCCCTGCGGATCTCGGTACCACTTCCGTCACGGATAATGATCTCTGTTTCTTCAGCGGGTGTCTTCAACTTAAAGTTGATCTCAGCATTACCTTCAGCGCCCAGGCTCAACTGATTGCCAATGGCCCGGACCTGCTTGCCTGTTAATGTAGCCGCCATGGAATTCGTCAAGCTTGCGCTCATTATATTCTGGCTGCTTTGCAAACCACCGATCCCATCATTTACATTGATCAGCTGCTCCACAGAGTTAAACTGTGCAAGCTGGGTTGCAAACTCGGTTCCTTCTACCGGGTTGATGGGATCCTGATTTCTCATCTGAGCGATCAGAAGCTGCAAAAACTGTTGCTGCCCCATCTGGGTTTTGCCGGTGCTGTTCTGCGCCTGCATGGCAGACATTGTGTTCGCATTAATACTGTTGATATCCATATTTTACCTGTTTATGCGGTCCATTCCATTCGGTTGTAACCGAAATTGCGAACTGCGTGCTGAAGATGTTCTTGTGATTTTTGCTCTGCTTTTGCGCCGGAACCGGAACTAAACTGATTTCCTGACCTTCCTTTTCCCTGCGAATCGGTTCCTCCAAAAAATCCCGACATATCATTTCCTTCATCAAATTGAAGGTCTACCTGTATTTCACATTCTTTCTCTAAATGATCGCTGATCTCTTGCCCATACTGCTGCATCAGCTTCGATAACTCCGGACTCGCCGATGCGATCTTCACCTGTAATACGCCATCTACATTCCGGGTTGAAAGTTCGATGCGATTCCCATCCTCCATCTCAAAACTATGCCGCTGCCAAACCTGAGTATTTTCTTTTCCCCCGGCTGCTGCGCGCTGAACGGAAGTGGTCAATCCGGGTAAAATGCTTCTTCTTAATGTTACGTTTGCAATGGGCACATCACTCAATCGACTCATATTAATGCCCATTTTCTCAGCTTCATCCGTCTCAGTCTCGCTGGTAGCGTTAGCGATCTGCTCATTCAAAAATGCCTGCTGATCTTCACTGAAAGAAGAATTTTGTGGGCCAGCCGTTTGAAACTTCAACCAGTTTGGCTGACCGCTGAACGACATATTCTGTTGCTGTCCCCCCGATGTACCTGCCCCTGCTATGGGTTGAAGGCGCTCACCGGAAATACTGTTTCCATCAGCTGAAGAGCGACTGAGATCATATCTTTTCTCTCGCTCTTCCTGAGATTGCTGCGTCTGCATTTTCACCTGTGCTTTCAGAGAGTCTTTGACATCATCTCCCAAAGAGATCTCCTTCTCAGCTCGCTGTACCTGCTGAACCGGGTTTTCATTCGGTACTGATCTTCTTGGTTGTTCTGTTTCGGGCACAGTGGCTTTTGTAGTTACTGCAGACTCTTTACCCTGAACTTCGCGAATACCCTGGCCTGCCTGACCGATCTTGCCTTCAGCATTCAACAGTTCGCTACTTGATTGGGAATTGGTTTTATCTGTGGCAGGAATTTCCGGGTCAGCATCATCACCTGAAGTGGTTGAGTTCAGTTTTGTATCGACGGCATTTTTACCTGAGATTTGTACTTTTCCCTCTTCTATTTCCACCTCTGCAAGCGGAGTAGTTTTGGTGCTTGCAGCCGTTTGTTCTAAAGATTCTGTTTCTGCAGATACCACTAAAGGTGCGCTATTTTCTGTCAGCTGTGTCTTGGAATCTCCCCGGGCATTTCCCGGTTGAGCATGGAGGTCAACATCAGTTTTTGTTTGTACAGCTTCAGCATTAATAGTTTGCGTTTTCTGTGCCTTCAGGACTTCATTTTCATCGGTACTTTCAGTGTGTTGGGGTTCAGCTGATACTGCAGCATCTAAGCCCTGAGATTCTTCTGTAGCCTTTCCGATCGGTTCTTCAACTTTGGATATTGACGTGTTGGAATCCCCGGCTATCATTTCCTTTTCAATGTCCTGATCGGTTTCTGAAGCGCCGGCATTATCAGCTCCTTCTTCCACCTTTACTATTCCGATGGAAAGCGCGGGCGTCTCTTCATGCTCTGAAGTCGGAACCTGCATTTCCCCCGAGTCTTTTATAGTGGATGAAAGCTGTTCGGGCATCACTCCAAAATGAAGGGTCTGTTTTTTCCCTTCCGCCTCTGAATCTACCTGTAGTGCTGAATTTGTGGTTCCAGCTGCTTGTTCCTGGTTTCCTGATGGTGCAGCTTCCCCATCCTGGTTCTGAAATGACATCAACATCTTTCCAAAAAATCCGGGAGTGACCTTTCCTGCCCCTTTGCCGGCCGTTCCTTTCAGGGATGCAGCTTCAGTAGAATTATGAATGGCATTGAATACGTTTTTGATCATCACATGATCTCCGTCATCAGTTCAGCAGCTCGCTTGGGTTCCAGTGAACGCAGGATCTTTTGTCTCTGGATGGTTCCTCCCCCAAAATACAGCCGAACAACCTGCTCGTTGGTCATCTGCTGCAAAATGGGACTGAGTTCATCTTCTTCCAGGTTCAGCAAACTTTTCACGCGCTCGGTAAATTCTGCCGGATCCAGCTCTTCTTTTTCCGATGAGGCCTCTGCCATTCCCGTTAGCTGTTGATCCAGCTGGTCAATTTCAGCGTATAAAGAGTCTATGAGGCTATGGAGACGGATTTCATTATTTTCCATCTCTTTTAATTTAAGTTGGTACTGCTCCCGGTCGATAACCATCAAAGAGTCGGGCAAAGTTGTATTGCCGGATGAAATGGAAGCAGAATCTAAACCCAGGTCAGATCCTGCAAAACCTGCTGTTTGGTAAGCGGATGGATCAACTTCCGACACAGAATATTGCTGGGATTCACTTTGAAGCACTTGCTCTTGCTGAGCTTCAAATTCAGATACCATCTGGGTGTATTCCTCTTCGTTGATCTTAGGGTAGAGAAAGAATATGGCCACCACCATCACGATGAAGGTGACAAGGATCGCTCCAGTTATTTTTAAAATGGCTGCTTTATTCATACTGTTTAACGGCTATAAGATTGTGTCGCTATTTCATCCATAAACTTCTGCTCTTCCCGGTCTACATTTTCTTTGAAGGCAGCGTGTTCAAACTCTTTTACCTTTTCAATGATGTGCAGATTTTTATGGGCATCAGCTAAATGTTTTCTGGCTTTGCTCACCTTCAGGTCGGCCCTGCCCAACTCGTCACTCAGTTTTTTCATTTTCTCGTGAACCTGCTGAATATGAGCAGCTTTCTGCCTTACCTGTTGCACATTCATGATCTGCTCCGAATCATCATCTTGCAGGTATCCGCTCAGCTTATCTTTAATCTGTTCTCGAAGCTTGATGATCTCTTGCTTATGGGCCATTTCTTCGGCCAGCTTTTGCTTCTTCATTTTCTGTTCGTGATTTCTCACTTTCAGAACCGAGTCAAGAGAAAACTGAAACTTCATGTCTGTCCTTTTTAGTTGATGATCTTTTTAAGTGTCTCCCACAAATTCTGGTCGAAGTCACTTTCGTTTAGGTCTTGTATCAAAAATGATTCCAAACTCGGATATTTTTTGATGGCATCATCAATTTTTGGGTTCGAGCCTTTCACATAAGCCCCGATATTGATGAGGTCTTCGGCCTCTCTATAAGTAGCCAGGATCTCTCTGGCTTTCATGGCAATGTTGCGCTGTTCGTCGTTTACGATCTTCGGCATCACCCTCGAAATACTTTCCAGCACATCAATTGCGGGATAATGATTTTTATGGGCTAAACGGCGCGAGAGCACGATATGGCCGTCTAAAATGGATCGCACGGCATCCGCAATGGGCTCATTCATATCGTCATTATCTACCAAAACAGTGTACAATCCGGTGATGCTTCCGCGCTCGGTTTTGCCTGGACGTTCCAGTAATTTTGGTAAGATCGTGAACACACTTGGGGTATATCCTTTGGTAGTTGGAGGCTCGCCTGAAGCCAGTCCAATTTCTCTTTGGGCCATAGCTACCCTCGTCACAGAATCCATCATCAAGAGGACATTTTTTCCTTTGTCGCGGAAATATTCTGCAATGGCGGTTGCGGTGAAGGCTCCTTTTACCCGGCTCATCGCTGCCGTATCTGAAGTTGCCGTGACCACAACTGATTTCGCCAGACCTTCTTCGCCCAGGGTATCGTGTACAAATTCCTGCACTTCGCGCCCACGTTCCCCGATCAGCCCGATCACATTTACATCAGCAGAAGAGTGCTTCGCTATCATCCCCAAAAGCACACTTTTACCAACACCGGAACCGGCGAAAAGCCCCACACGCTGTCCAATTCCAATGGTATTTAAAGCATCCAGCGAGCGAATACCTGTGTGCATGATCTCGTTGATGGGAGCCCGGTCAAGAGGAGAAGGCGGACTGTTATGCACCGGCTGCTGATGCGTGGTTTGCAGATGTCCTTTTCCATCAATGGGTTTTCCGTTGGTATCAACAACGCGACCCAGCAGTTTTGAGCCAACCGATATGTTCATAGATTGCCCGATGTTTTCAACCAGGCATCCGGCTTTCATTCCCGTAACACGATCGAAGGGCATTAACAAGGTCTTGCCATCTTTCAGGCCTACCACTTCAGCCGGAATCATTTCCCCGGTTGTAGAGTGAATGCCAAAAAGCTCCCCCACGCTGCCTTGCAATCCTGAGCATTCAATGATGGTTCCCACTACCGACGCTACTTTGCCAAAATGTTTGATGTTATTGACCTCTTGTTCAGCAAGACCCTTTTTGATCTCATTGAAATGTTCGTTCAATGTGGGAATGGCTTTTAGTTCCATGTGGGCAGCGAGAGGTTTTTCTTAAATTCTTTCAGCATTTCCCGAAATTTATGCACGATGGTTTCCTGTTCGTTTTCAAGTTCAAATTCCCCGGGATTGCATTCTGCATCGGCTTCGATATACATGGTCATTTCCGGAGCGTGATCTTCCTGCAGTTTCTTAACCAGTCCCAGATCACAGGATGACACCTTCACCACCGGCCGGCTTTCCCGATCCAGTTTCCGGAAGATGGGAATCAGTTGTCCTTCCAGGTTTTTACTGAGTTCCTCTCTTTCAATAGGAATTCCCAGGATGGCTTCACAGATCTCAAAGGTCAGATCCAGCACGCCGGGCTCAAGCAGTTGCTGGCGTGCCCGCCATTCCTGATGTCCCTGCGCTATCGCCGATTTCACCACTTTGATCTTCGAGTCGATCTCAGCTTCTGCTTCCTTAAAGCCTTCTTTCCTTCCGGCTTCTAAACCTTCCTGAAAAGCTTTTTCTTTTTCCTGCTTTAACCTTTTCTTCCACTTTTCATCACGAAAACTTAGTCGCTCCCGGAGTGCATCAGTGTCGAACTGCAGTCTTTCTTCTTCCTGCTCTTTTTCCTGAAACAGCATCTGATAGTTCAGGCGCGAGCCATCCCCATCCTGCCATTTAATTTGCTGATCACTGAATACCTTGTGGGTGCTCATTATTCTACGATCTCCTCTTCATCCATCTTACGTGTAGTAATTTGTCCTTCTTCCTCGAGTTCTTTGATCTTCTTGATGATACGCTGTTGTGCTTCTTTCACATCCTTCAGCGGCACAGGCCCAAGGGCATCCATATCTTCACGCAGCATATCGGCCGCACGATTCGACATGTTTTTGAGGAATTTGTCGGCAAGTTCCATATCCACGCCTTTGAGTCCCATAACCATATCTGCTTTTTCCATCTCGTTGATGATAAGCTGAACGGTACGGTCGTCGAAGTGAATGATGTCTTCGAACAAGAACATTTGCTCCTTAATATCACTCGCCATTTGTTCATCACGCTTGGTGATCTCATCAAGTACATGGCGTTCAACATTGATCTCTGCACCGTTAAGGATCTGAGCCACAATATTGGTACCACTTTTCACCCGGTCGCCCATGGTATCCATGCCATCCATATGCTCTTTTATGACTTCCTCAATTTCCTCAATAACCTCACCGGAAATTTTATCCATCGAGGCCAGGCGGAATATGATCTCGGACTGCATTTCTGCATCAAGCAAGCCCAGGATCTCTGCCGAGCGCTCAACATCCAGTTGCGAAAATATCAACGCGGCTACCTGTGGATGCTCATTTTGTATGAAATTGGCGATCTGACTGATCTTACTTTCCTGAAACTCATCGAAGACCGTACTGCCTGACTGTGCCCTCAATTTCTTAAGGATCTTATCCGCATCAGCTCCCTCGCCCAGATGGCCCAGCATTTCTTCGGCAAAATCGAGTCCTCCATTAATCATGTGCTGCTTTACCTGCATCATCTGGTAAAACTCACTAAGCACTTCGTCCACGATCTCCGATTTTACATCTTTGATCTTGGCCACTTCCAGGGTGATCTTCTCAACCTCGTTGCTTCGCAGTGATTTCATCATGGTTGAAGCTGATTTCATGCCTATACTCATAATGACTATCGCTGCTTTCTGGAAGCCATTCAGGTCATCTACACTCTCGAAGTTTTTACTATTTTTTGTTGCTACTGCCATTGGATTGAATGTATTTCCTTCAGTTAGTCGTTTATCATTGCACGCACAACCTGTGCTGCTTCAGCCGGTTTCACTTCCACAAAATTGATGATCTCTTCCTTGCTATATTTTCTTTCCGGAAGTTGCTTAGGACCTTTGGACTCTGGCAGGCTTGCAGCTGCTTCGCCTTCTTTGAGAGCTTGTCCCTGTCCTTCCTGACCATTCAGAGCTTGCTGTTTTTGCCCTTCGGAAACTTGCTTGTCTGCTTTGAATTCACTCATCACGGTGAGATTGTCATCTCCCATTTTCTTGCGAATATTGTTGATCAACAACATGACAGCTATGAAAGTGAGCCCAATTATAGACCAGCGAAAAATATCGTTGTAGGAAGTAGGCTGATCTACGAAATAGCTCGCATTGTTTACAAATTCACGGTCAAAAAATTCAACCTGCTTAATACTAAGCTGATCGCCACGCTCCTCCTGCATACCCAGGGCCATCATCACCACTTCACGAAACCCTTCAATTTCTACTTCGGGATAAGGCTCATAGGTGACCTGTTCTTCTCCTTCCGGTCCTTCGTTCACCACTTTTTTGAAGTTAAGCAGCACCGAGGCGGTTACACTTTCCAGTTCCCCCTGTGTTTTTTCGAAGACTTCGCGGGTGCGGTTTACTTCATAATTTCGGGTCTCAGAAGTTGAGGTATTTTCATTTGAGGAAACTACTACTGCACCACCTCGCTGATCAGCCGGTATACGCTGATCGAGGGGAAGTGGCTCAGACTGCTCGTTTGCATCTTGCTGTTCACGGGTTTCTTCAGAGATAATGGTCCGGCTATCAGGGTCAATAAGGTCTGATTCACGCAGTAACCGATCAAAATTATGGCTTACTGAAACACGAAGAATACTGTTTCCTGCTCCTAAAACACGATCCAGCATCGATTGCCCACGTTCGGTGAGGTAGGCTTCCGTCTTTTGGCGAAGCTGCATTTGTGTGCTTCCAAAGCCGAGTTCATCCTCCATGTTAATTTCGTCTGTCAAACGGTTTCCGGCCTGATCCAGCACCGTCACATTCGAGGCTTCCAGAGTTTCCACACTTCCGGCGATCAACCCGGTAATACCTTGGATCTGATCGTCATTTAGTTTTTTGCCTCTCTTTATATTTAAGATTACAGAGGCTGAAGCTTCCACGGCAGCATCTTCAAAAGGAGAACGCTCTGGTAACACCAGGTGAATGCGTGAAAATTCAACCTGCTCCAGGCTATTGATAGAACGGGCTAATTCGCCTTCCAGAGCTCGTTTCTTGTTCACCTGCTGCATGAAATCCGTCATCCCAAGCGCATTGGTATCAAAAAGTTCGTAGCCTTTTACATCAGATGAAGCCGAAGTCCCTAGTGAGGCCAGCTGCATCCGCAGTTCATGCACCTGATCGTCGGACACAAATATGGCACCGCCTTCGCGCATCTCGTAATCCACACCCTGATTTTTAAGTTCGGTCACGATCTCCTGTGCGGCATCGGGCTGCAGCTTCCCAAACAATAGGGAGTAGTTGGTTTGTTGTGACCAGTAAAAAATACCACCGATCACAGCGATGACCATCACCATCAAACCAATAAACATAGCCCGCTGCGCATTACTTAAGGGACCAAAAAATTCTTGAAATGATTCTAAATACTTGTCCATCAATCAGCTGTTATATTTGCATTCTGCTTAGTTCCTGGTAGGCTTCGATGGCTTTATTTCGTACTTCCACCATCATCTGGAAGCTGAGCTGTGCCCGCTGCATGGAGATCATTACATCGTGCACGTTATCGGTTTTACCGGCCACATAATCCTGCATGTTTTGCTCGGCCCCTTTCATGGAGCTATCTACTCCGTTCACGGCTTTCTTGAGCATGTCGGCAAAGGAATCCTGCCCATCCGGTATTTCGATCTCAAAATGCCGGGGATTGTTGAGCTCTACATTTTGTGGGACCTTAATACCCTGTAGTTGCGCTGGATCTATCATCGTTTATACTTCCTGATCTATATTCTGGTATCGATATTCATTCCACGTCTGAGCTGCTCCTGATTGAAGCTGCCATCTACAGAATAAAAGTCGAGGGTTTTATTTTCGGTGAATTTTTCTTCAATCAGTGAGGACTCATCTTGTGTTAAACCAGGCATGGCCGGTGCTTCTGCCGCCTGACGAAGAGAACTGGGTTGATTGAGTTGAGTTACTTGCTGCTGGGGAAATAAATTTCTGATTGCATTCATACTTAGATCTCCATCGATCGTTTAATAATTTCTTTTTCAGCTTCAATGCTGCTCAGGTTGGCTTCATATAACCTGTTGGCACTTACCATTTCAGCCATCTCACGAACGAGGTCGATATCCGGGTAACGCACCATTCCGTTTTCATCTGCATCGGGGTGATCCGGATCGAATTCAAATCGAAAGCTTTCGCGCTCAACTACGTTGAACTCGGGACCAAGTCCACCTGTTTTGTCCGGAGATTTTGGAGCAAGCGGTCCTTGTCCGGGATTAAATTGTCCTGCTCCGCCGCCCAGCGTCTCGCCCAGCACTTTCATGAAATTATCCTGAGTTGGCCCTTTAGTTTGTACGGTTTGTGGCCGATAAACATTATCAGCGCCCTTGGGAGCTGTAGTTTGTGCATTGGCAATATTGCGGGAAGCAACCGCAAGGCGCTCGCGTTGTACAGCAAGACCTTGTGCAGCAGTTTGAAATGTTGATGAAATTCTATCTGGTAACATAGGTTAGTCTTTTAGCGGTTAACTCCGGTAATTCCATTTTTCAGCATGCTGAAATGATGCCGCAGAGAGCGTGTCACCACTTGTACACGAATCTGTGTATCAGCCATTTCGATCATTTCATCTTCCAGAACCACATTTTCGTCGGTTTGCCGGATAGCCCCGGTTACATCTTTCATTCCGGAAACGCCCTTACGCTGTTGTGCTCGCTGAAGCTCATCTTCGAACTGAACTTCATGGCGTTTATATCCCGGGGTGTCGGCATTGGCAATATTTGAAGCCGTCATTTTCTGACGAAGCGAATAGGTATCCATCGCTTTGCTCAGCATCTGGCTGTGACTACTATCAATAAACTTCATTGACCTTGGTGTTGATTACTTTGATTATTCTTCTGCCCTTGTGCAATTGTTATGCCATCTCAACTTTTTTAGCTAATTTGAGGCTCAGTTAGGTTTCAGAAACAGAAAACACATTTAAGGGTAGTATACAATTGACCTTTTGGTGGCAAATTTTTCCTCGGTGAGTGATAATTATGCCAGTGCTAAAGAATTACCGATCTGCGTTGATAACTTGGGAACTCATCCCTGAACATGTACCTACAAGTCATGTGATAAGAGACGGTAATCCACATAATTTTTAGTCATTTTTCATGAAATTCCTTCAACAATTTATAGCAGATCTTCAGTACCCAGTGTTTATTACCAGGGAGAGTAGTCCTGAAATTCAGTTTGCCAATTCTATTGCTGTTAATAAAGCAGGAAAGCCTTCATTAGACGGAACATCATTGGATGATAGCGTGAAGCGATACCCCACTTTATTAAATGGCAGATCGTATGGACAGTATCTGCGGGAGTGGTATGAGATAAAGGAACGAGCTATTAAAAATGGAGACTGTTCTTACCTGGTTACGGAACTGAGATACAGAGACGACCTCCCCTTCGGAGAATCTTTTGAGAACTGGAAAAAGATGGTGGAAGTTATGCTCCATCGCCTGCGGTCACCCCTCACCGGCATTGCCGGTTATCTGGAAATGATGGAAGAGGAAAACACCAATAAAGACCTGGAAAAACGATTCTCACCCATCAACAAGGGATTCGATCAGGTTTTTGATATCATGGATGAACTGGAGGAACTGTACCAGCTTGACAATACCTTTGACGATGAAGGATTTACCGAGATATCCCCGCAGCAGACCCTCCAGGAAACAACTGATCTTTTTTCCGAGGAAGCCCGACAGCGTTTTCAATTTCAAAATCCCCAGCCCGACTTAACCATACTCTCTGATCCTGAACCGCTCCGCTTATTACTGCGCCAGCTTCTTGAAAATGCCCTGCGTCATTCCGATGGCGATATTTCAATTTCCCTGAATTCTCAGAATCCCGTTACTATTACTATTGAAAATGAAGCCGGGGACATCACACCTGAGATCACTGAAAAAGCGTTCTTCCCCTTTGTAACCTCACGTGCTGATGACCTTGGCATTGGCCTTACCACCGCTCTGCTGCAGGCCAACAGGATCGGAGCCACACTCTTTTTCGAACATAAAGAAGAGAAAATAGCGGTAAGCCTTGTTTTCCCGTTCCAGTAATTTCCCTCCTCTTTATTCCGTTTCTTCTGTGGTTCTCAACAGATCTTTTTTCCATACCTGGAGATATTTTCCTCTCGGATCCTATTCATATGACCATCCCCCTTCTCTAATCATCACTTGGCGGTTTTTGTTCTTTTGGCATGAGAAATGCAGTTAGGTTGCAATGTCAACAATTAAAAAAGACACCAAAGCAGCATAGCATGCAAGCCATCGACCAAAATTTATTTAAGCTCAAAGACCTGGAACAACCTGTGCCCGTGGATGCAGAAAGTCCTTTTAAGATCAGGGAACTGTTCTTTTCCATTACAGACCCAAAATCTCATATTCAATTTGCCAACGATGTTTTTATCCGCATCAGTAAATATGAGCAAGAAGAGATCATCGGACAGCTTCATAAAGTAATCCGCCATCCTGATATGCCACGATCCGTTTTTCATGTGTTCTGGGAATACCTTTTAGCCAATAAACCGGTGGCGGCTTATGTGAAGAATATGGCCAAAGACGGTTCTTATTATTGGGTGATGGCTTTGGCTTTTCCCTGCAAAGGAGGCTATTTATCCATTCGGTTAAAACCAAGCAGTCCTTTATTCCATAAAGTAAAGGATATCTACGCTTCTACTTTAGCACACGAAAAAGAAGCCGAGAAACTGACAGGTAAGCGAAAAGCGATGCTCTCAGGGAAAGAGAGCCTGTTGACATCACTCCAAAAAGAAGGCTTTGCCGATTATCAGGAGTTTATGTGGAATGCATTGCAGGCAGAGATGTCGCACCGGGAACAGCAGATCCAAAGCTTAATGGTTACGTCAAGAAAAGAGGTGGACGTTCCCCCGGCATTATTGGAGCTGGAAACTGTACTCAGTGAACTCGTGCTTTCACTCGAAAAACTGAAGACGCTGCATGGCGGACTGATGTCGCACTCGGATTACATTCTGAATCTGGCCCGTTCCATTCTACTGCTGTCACTGAATGCACAGATCGGCTCAGCAAAACTGGATGGCGAGGATCTCTCCCTGTCCGTAGTAGCCGAAAAAATGGGCGAACAGTCTGTTGATGGCGAAGAAAAACTGATCCGGATGAAACGTAGTATTCAGGAATTCAGTGAGCTTATCGGCACGCTAAACTTTGATATCATCTCATCGAAGCTTCAGGTTGAAATGACCATCGACTTTATAAAAGAATTAAGATCAAAGAAAAACCACGAATTCTATTCCTTCATCACGCCTGATGAAACACAGGAACTGCTTTTTGATGCTTTTCTGCCAAATATGGACCGCATAGTTACAGGCCTTGGAAAAGTCTCGGGATCTATGCAAGACCTGCTTTCCGGGGTGAAAACTATCGAGCGGTTTTTGATGGTGCTTCGGTTCATTCACATTACCGGAAAGGTGGAAGTGGCGCGTATGAATGACAGTCAGAACTCATTTTCAACAACCTTTCAGGAACTGGTCACAGAAATTGAAACCGCTGAATCTCACCTTACTGAACTGGAAAATGTGGTCCTTGAAAATAAAGACACTGTAAGCATATACCTTAAGCTACAGCAACGGATAAAGAAACTTTCTGAGGAGCTTAATTTCAATCGTTAGCTTGAAAGGAGTAATGGAAATGTCTGTTAAAACGGATTTCCCAGCCTCGCATTTGAAGCACCTTTGGCATCACTGATCTCAAAGTGTAAATAAAAATTGGTGCCGGTCAGGTCGGAAGTATATTGGTAGACTCCTTCCAGCTGATCGACCAGCAGATTCAACAGTTCATATCCGGTTGTTTTCTTTCGTTCTCCGATCACCTGATATTTCATAGGAAGCCCCACACCGTTGTCGGTAATAGAGAGAAAAACCAGGTTACTGCGTTGATATAATTTCACCCAGATCTTACCCTTTTCCCTGTCTTCAAAGGCATGTTTGAATACGTTTGATATCACTTCGTGCAGGATCAGCGACAAGGGATGGGCCTGATTTATATTCAAATTCACGATCTCAAGATCGTTATCGATCTCTGACTTCTCATACTCTTCCCGATATAAACCGCCCACCGATTCCACGATACGCTTTACAATTTTCGAGAACTCAATGTTGCTCAGGCTTTGGGATTCATAAAGTGCTTCGTGCATGGAAGCCATCGACTGCACTCGGCCTGCAGAGGTAAGCAGCCTGTTTTGTAGCAATCTGCTGTTTTCGTTAAAGGCCTGTAGCTGCATCAGTCCGGAAACAATTGCCAGGTTATTTTTTACGCGATGATGAAGTTCAGCGAGCAGCACATTCTTTTCTTCCAGCGCTTGCTGCAGCTTATTTTCCGTTTTTCTAAATGGACTTATATCCTGCCCGGAAAGTATAAAACCGGTGATGAAGCCATAGGAATCTTCCAGAGGCATCAGCGATCCTGAAAAACTATACTCTTCGCCACATTTGCGTACTTGTTTCATTTCGCCTCGCCAGACTCTGCCTTTTTGCAAGGCGCGGGCAAATTCTTCAGCACCTTTGGATTCAATTACCCCGGAGAGAACAGAAGTATCCTGATCTTTGATCTCTTCAAGGGCATAACCGGTCGTCTCCGTAAATTTAGGGTTTACAAATTCAAAATGTCCCCAACGACCCAGAATAGCGATCATCGCCGGGTTCAGCTCCAGCGCCTTCATTAATTTAGATTGGGACGGATAGGTTTCTTCGGGTTCTTCCTCGGCTACTCCATAAACATCAAAAAAAGAACCCAGTGCAGGATTATTCCTTAAATCTCCATGCATGGCCATAATTTCACTGACCTTAAGACCTTCCTTCAGTATCTGATTCAGATCCGCAACTTTTCCAGGACTTCCATTTTCTACTGAAAGTGCAGAGGAAGATTCACCATTTTTCGGATTTGATGATTTACGGTCTTTCAAAATATCTCCGGATGATTTTTTGGAGTTGGTTGGTCAGGTCATGATCAGTTATTCATTGCTACCGTACGAGATAGTTTTGGTATTCATTTTTGGTGAACTCTTAGACTCCGCAGACTCTTCACGCTAGATTATCATTGGTTTGGTCTTGTTGAAGCCTTTTGGAATTCACCATTTTCACGCTCAGTTAGTTCTTACTCATAAAGAAATCGTTAACGGTATCTTTATGGGCATGGCCATTCTTATAATTTCCATTCCTGCTGTGGCCATTTCCATTTGGGGAATGATATCCATTACCATTCAACCCATTTATAGATGTTCCATTTGTACGGGCAGCAGCTTTTTGGAGTGAACCTTTCTCATTATGCCCGATCAGATCCATCAAGTTGCGAACTATGCCTTTCAGTTCGCTGGCCTGAGATGATAACTCTTCAGATGCGCTGGCTGATTCTTCAGCAGATGACGCATTGGACTGAACCACTTCATCGATCTCACGCATCACCGAATTTAGCTGCTCAATACCCGTTGCCTGTTCTTTTGATGCAGCCGAGATCTCGACCACCATCGTACTTACATTCCCAATACTCTCTTCAATACGTTTCAGGTTGGCAGAAACTTCTTCTGCTACACTTGCTCCACGATCCGAACTTTCCTGAGAGCGCTGAATCAATTCAGATGTGTTACGGGCGGCTTCTGCACTGCGTTGAGCAAGATTCCGTACTTCTTCCGCTACCACAGCAAATCCTTTACCGGCTTCTCCGGCACGGGCAGCTTCAACCGCAGCATTTAATGCCAACAGGTTGGTCTGGAAGGCAATATCATCGATCGTCTTTATGATCTTGGATGTTTCTTCCGAAGAATTCTTGATCTCATCCATGGCCTTGGTCATACGCTGCATGGCTTGCACTCCATTTTCAACGAGAGGTCTAGACTCATTCATGGCAAATTCAGCCTGACTTGAATTCTCAGCCGACTGTTTGGTTTGAGCCGACATTTCCTCCAGAGATGAAGTGGTCTCCTGAAGATTCGCTGCCTGCTGACTGGTACTTTCAGCCAGACTTTGACTGGAAGAAGACACTTCTGTGGAAGCCGACTGAACCTGGTCGCTGGCAGAATTCAGGACATTGATCACAGATAGCAAGTTGTTGCCAATAGATCGTTTCATGATCAAACCAAATATAAAAGCACCTAATACAGAGAAGATCCCTACAACAGTAATGATCCATCTGTAATTGGTTACCGTACTACTTGTGAGAGCTGCCAGTTCTCTTGCGCCGTCCTCGGCTGCCTGATTGATCTCAGAACTGATCGCCAAAAGATTTTGGTACTGCTGATCAGCATTTTCCTTAGCCTGCTCTAATTTTGATGTAAGTGCATTTAGCTGAGACAGATCATTGGTTGTAGCCAACTCTTCATTAGCTTCACGGAAAGCCTGCAAGTTCAATTTATAGCTTTCAATGGCAGTTTTCAGATTACCGATCTCTGCTGTCAATAGCGGCAGGTCATACGTTTGCTCATATTCTTCCAGTTCGGCATACTCTCCTTCTATTTTCTCAAATCTATCCAAAGCCGATTTAATATATTCCTCATTGTTAGAGTTGGAATACTGTAAATGTTCGTATCCTGCTTTTCGCACTGCAACTTCAAGGGCTGAAGCTGTGCCCCATTCTGCGATATATGCATTTGCAATCTCATCTGCATAAGCATTGATCTTAGTGAGCGAGAAAATAGAAATAGCCCCCACGATCATGATCACCACAGAAGCTGTAACCGTCAGAAACAGAATTCTTTTTCCTATGGTCCATTTTGCTCCTTCAGCACTGTTCGTGCTATTTACTTTTTCGAGGATCTTATCTTTTAGCGACATAGTTCTTGGTTTTTTGTAGTGATCCGGCTCATTCTTAGGTTTGCAGGACGTTGATTCATTAATTTTCTGTTTCAATTACCTCTCATTTATCCTTCACTGGCATAGAAGGGATAGAGGTTTTCTTATTATCGGACGAAACCAAAAATTCTTAAGGCAGAATTGCGATTTTTTTTAGTCCGCTTTAGAGAAGCTGTCGTTGATCTTATCTTTCAGGTACAAATGGGTTAGCGGCTTATGCACAAAGCCCATTCCCTTTCGCTGAATGGCATCGATACGATCTTCATCACTTTCTGTAGAAACCACGATAGCCGGAATTTTACTCCACTCAGGATGATCGTAGGTATAATCAAGCATTTCCATTCCATCCATCACCGGCATATAGATATCAACAAGCATGAGATCCACTTTTTTCTCGCCGAGCACTTCCAGACCTACTTTACCATTTTCCGCTTCATAGATCTCATTTACTTCCACATCCAGTTCTGCGGAAAGAACGGTACTTCGCAACACTACCCGCATAGCCGGATCATCTTCCACAATCAACACATTGATCTTTTTCATTGCTCTAAAGACACTTTAGTACTTATTTGGGGTTTACAAAACGGCAAGTATGATCGCAAAAATGGATAACGCGATGGCTGTGCCGGAGACGATCAAATACTGATCGGCTTTTTGTTTCTCTTGTTTCATTTCGGCAAGCGTTGAAGCTACCAGGGCAAAATTCACGCTCAGGCCTTCAAATTTGTCGGTAATAAAGAAAGTGGTTATATCCCCCTTCTCATCCTTATAGCTGTACTTTTTGTTGAAGTGATAAAAAACACGTCCAAAGATCATATCCTGTTCCACTCCTATTGCTTCAGCTACTTCATTTATTTTTATGGGCACCCGGATCCTGGCAATGCGATCCGGTTCCTCAGTGGCATATTTCCGGAAGGTATCGTAATACCGATCGTGGATCTCTTCCATAATTTCAAAGTCGGTAGGTATTTTACTCATCGTATCTCCTTTTAGAAACAGGTGCAAGCAAGGTGCTCCTACACGCCTCGCCCAACATCTGTTCAGCTAATATTAAAAGTCACTGAAGTCCTCATCGTCATCAAAAGGAATCAGTTCATGTGCTTCTTTCTTAGGCGTTCTTTTATTATTCTCGTCTTTTGCACTCGCTCCATTGGGTGAAAATTGTTTTCCATAACCGTTTCCATTGTTCTCTGAGAAACTACCTTTGTATTCATTTGGGGCCTCTTCTTTTGGGTAAGGCTCAGCTTCATTGGAACTCAGGGCTCCCAAATAAGTATTCTGGCTTTGCCGGATCACATCTTGCGTTCCGCCAACCAAGCGTTGCAATTCTTCCACAATGGTATTCATTTCTGCTGCCTGAGAAGAAAGCTCCTCTGCTGCACTTGCCGATTCTTCAGAGCTTGATGCATTCCCCTGCACGGTCTTGTCCATTTCGTGCATTACCGAACTCATTTCTTCGATACCGGTATTTTGCTCTTTTGCGGCTGCCGCAATTTCAACCACCAACAGGCTCACGCTCTTCACACTTTCTTCTATCATTTTAAGATTCTCAGAAACTTCTGCTGCTACGGTTGCTCCCCGATCGGAACTAACCTGCGAACTTTCTATCAGTTCAGACGTATTTTTTGCCGCTTCGGCGCTACGCTGAGCCAGATTCCGAACTTCCTCAGCCACCACAGCAAATCCCTTTCCGGCCTCTCCGGCACGGGCAGCCTCAACCGCCGCATTCAGCGCCAGCAGGTTGGTCTGGAAAGCAATATCATCGATCGTCTTTATGATCTTAGATGTTTCTTCCGAAGAATTCTTGATCTCAGCCATCGCCTTGTTCATGCGCTCCATAGCCTCTACACCGCTTACCACGCGGGGCTCAGCTTCTTGCATAGCTTGTTCAGCTTCACTCGCATTGCCGGCCGTTTGCTTGGTTTGGGTTGAAATTTCCTCCAGAGATGAACTGAACTGTTGCAAACTGGCTGCCTGCTCACTGGAACTTTCAGCCAGGCTTTGGCTGGCTCCCGATAGCTGATTCGAAGACACGTTGACTTGTTCTGCACCACTGTTCAGGCGCCCGGTAATGGAACCAAGTTTCTTATTGATGGATTTTGTTATGAATAATCCAAGTACGATCGCCAAACCAACCCCAAGCACCAGCCCCAGTATGGAAATAGTTTTGATCAAATTTGAATTCGTACCGGCTTGTTCCATTTCCAGGCGGGCGAGTTCATCATTTATAAGTGTAGTGGCCGCCATTACATCGGCTCTGTTATCTTTGGCTTCGGTATAAGCACCCCGAAGCTGGTCTCTCGCTGTCATCATTACATCAAGTGATTTATTTGAGACCACACGCATATTATCAAAACTTGAAAACACGGCTTCCATGGCGGGCAGCATATCACGGTTATACGCCTGACGGGCCGTTGTTAACTGCCCGGAACCGGCACGATCTTTAATTTCGGCCACGGCCTCATGAAAATCTCTGTGATGGGCTTCAAAATTTTTGATCATCCCCTGCAGGTCCCCGTTCTTGCTTTCAAATGTGGGCAGAAAAGAGCCTGCATTACATGCCGTAAAATCTTCACCTCCTTCAAAAACCGTATTATTTACATACAGCATTTCAAGTACTTTTTGTACTACGGTGTAGTGATCTTTCATGTACATTTCGAGGCGCCGGGACAGGTCAACCGGATCTTCGATACCCAGCTGATCAAATTCCCTTGCATGCTGCAAAAAGGTCGCTATTTCGCCGGACCATGCCTGCGCGGCCTCATCAAAATCAGCCCAAACCTTTGCTTCTTCTTTACTTTGTGGAAGGCTCGTATATACCTCAACGGCTTCCTGAAATGCATCAAGGTTTTCTTCGATGTTTTTATAATGCCCGGCTCTTTCTTCAAATGGAATTCCTGCAGTACTCAGGGTTACCATTTCACCATTCAATGCCTCAGCTTCCAGCCGCGCTTCAAGTAAACTTTGAATGCCGGGGAGCCGGACTTCGCCAACCTCATCCAGCGCATTATCCATTACCGAGGCCCCACCAAATCCGATCAGAGCCACGATCAATGTGATCCCTGCAATACTCAAAAATGATGCAGTTAATTTCTTCCCTATCGTCCAATTCTTCATCCCGCCAAACTCATTTGAGTTCAAACTCTCTTTGATATGATCTAATCTACTCATGGTTCTTATTTTGATTGAATTCTAAAACCTAATTGATTCCTAATGCTGTTTATTTATCGACCTAATCTGCACGAGCTTAAGGTATTTTTTAAAGAAGGAATGCCTTGAACAAGCGGTGTGGATAGTTTTCAAATATTTAAGAATAACATCCATCATGAGTCTCTTATTTTGAGCATCCTGAAGCTGAAATACTCACAGAAATAAGTTTGGGAGAACTGTAGCCAGAATACTTTGGCCATAAAAAAAGCACCGCCTTATCCAGACGGTGCTTTTGACTTAATTATCAGGGTATATATGATTTATATTCGTTATTGAATCTGGAAGTTTACCGGCAGAGTGAAGTAAACCTTCACCGGCTGACCGTTATGTTTACCCGGCTCAAACTCCACTTTTTTAATGCCTTCCACAGCAGCTTCTCCGCATCCGCCGCCTATGTCTTTAAGAATTTTAGGATCTTCTACTTTCCCCTGTTCGTTAACTACAAACTTTATGAACACTTTTCCTTCAATTCCGCTACGGCTTGCAAGTCTGGGGTACTTTACGTGCTCATAAATTTTACTCATGCCGCCTTTGATCTTCGGCATTTCATCTACCACATCAAAGACTTTGGTAGAATCTGTCATAATGCCAATCTCATCAGAAGTAGTAAGCTTGATGTCGGCATATGCAGTTCCTGTTGTTGATGCAAGTATCATCGCAATTACTAGAACCAAACCAACGGCTTTACATGCCCGGTTTTGGCATATCGATATAAATGTATGTATTGAATTTTCCATATTTGTAAGTGAATTAGCGTTCCTACGATCAGATATAAAATTGGATTTTCTATCCTGTTGTAATTATCGGCGACAGATCTTTTTTCTTAAATCTTTTTTTATTCACGCTCAGGAGCACTTCCTGCAAGTATGGGAAATAGCCTGCAAGCAACGCCCACAGGTGTTTTCGACCTACGATTCTTCAACCTCAACCGGAACTTCTACTTCATCTGCCACATCAAATACTACTTTGTGGATATCCACTATCATCTTCACAGACTCTTTCACTTTAGCAATACCCGCCAGATAATCTGAGTTTGCCCGGATACCAAAAGACGGCACTTCCTCAATCTGGTTTTCAATGATATCGGCTACTTCAGATACTTTATCCACCAGTACGCCCATCAGGTGTTGTTCATCCTGAACTACGATCACACAGGTTTCGTCGGTATCTTCAACCGGCTTTAGTCCAAACCGCAACCGTAAATTCATTACCGGTACGATCTTGCCTCTCAAATTCAATACGCCACGGATATAATCAGGCATTTTGGGAACAGGAGTAATGGGCATCAACCCAATTATTTCCTGAACTTTCAGGATCTCAATAGCATATTCTTCCTGCCCTAAAAAGAAGCTGAGAAATTTCCCTCCTTCAATATCTGCGCCGTTCTCCACGGCTTTCTGTCCTTTTACAATTGTGTCTTCCATGATTTTCGAAATTTGGTTATAAGAAGCGTTGCTCTTAAATACGTTATCGGCAATTGCGCCTTTTTCTTAAGTTTATTCTGGGGTGAATTTCAATCTATTCCGATACTGCAATGTGCTGAAATTCATTTCTCTCACTCATCTTTTTCAAGATGGGCTGCCGGTTTTGCCAGCAGCCCATTCACAGAATATGAGTTTGTATATTGGTTGACGGGCTTAGAAATCTTCAAACAGAGCTTTCTCGTCAAACTGTGGCTTTATGGTTGGTTCAAATGACCTGGATGCGGATCCGTTGTATGAATTTCCATTCCCGTTCATTTTATGAATTACGCGTTCGTCGGGTCTGTATAAAACCTCCTCCTCGCTTCCGCCGCCAACCAAAGCAGACAACTCCATAACCACCTGTTTCAGGTCGTTGGCTTGTGCCGACAGTTCTTCTGCTGCACTCGCTGATTCTTCTGAAGTAGAAGCATTGCCCTGCACCACCTGGTCCATTTCTGCCATTACGCCGTTCATCTGCTGAATGCCCACGGCCTGTTCTTTGGAAGCTGCTGATATCTCAGAAACCAAACTTGAAACACTCGTGATGCTTTCCTCAATACTTTCAAGATTCTTAGAAACCTCACCGGCCACCTGTGAGCCACGCTCAGAACTGGTCTGGGACCGCTCGATAAGCTCAGAGGTATTCTTAGCTGCCTCTGCACTTCGCTGAGCCAGGTTGCGAACTTCCTCGGCCACTACTGCAAAGCCTTTTCCGGCCTCACCTGCGCGAGCAGCCTCAACTGCGGCATTCAGCGCCAAGAGGTTGGTCTGAAAGGCAATATCATCGATCGTCTTTATGATCTTGGATGTTTCCATGGAAGCCGAACGAATTTCATTCATTGCCTGATTCATGCGCTTCATAGATAACACGCCTTCCTCCACTTTAGGTTTGGCTTCGCCCATGGCGTTTTCTGCTTCCCCGGCATTACCGGCATTTTGTTTGATCTGGGATGACATTTCTTCCAGCGAAGAAGTAGTCTCCTGCAAACTCGCAGCCTGCTGGCTTGCCTGTTCTGCCAATCCCTGACTGGCTCCGGACAATTGTGCAGATGCCGCATTCACCTGCTCCGAACCGCCTTCCAGCCTTTGAATAATAGAACGAAGGGTTTTGTTAATAGAGCGGGTATTGAAATATCCTAATGCTGCAGATAACAACACGCCCAGGACCAACCCAAAGATGCTTAATGTTTTCAGTACGGCATTTTCGGTCACAGCTGCTTTCACTTCTTGCTCTGCATAAGTGCCATTCAGATCCGTCAGATCTTTAAGGTCCTGTACGAGTTGCTTATTAGAAACCTTGCTCGTTTCTAAAAAGTGAGTTCTCAAATTCATCAAACTTGACGCTGCCAACGCTTCATCTGCCAGGTTCTCTTCATAGGTCTCCGCCAGGTCCATATATTTATCATGGTCGGATTTCCAATTTATCATGGAAACCTCAAATTCTTTCCACATCACTGCCTCCTCATCTGATTGTGGCAATGATTCGTATATACTTTTTGAATTCTCAAAATTGCTCCAATACTGCTTCAGATCTTTTTTTAAACCATTTCTGTCATCCTTAGTCAATAACTGAATTTGTAATGCTTGCTCAACACTTCGTATAGCTGTAATAGCCTGAGTCATAGACTGAAGCGATTGTACACCTGGAAGCCGTACCACTCCAATTTCATTGATTGACTTTTGGCTACTTGCAGCTCCATAAAAACCTAAAACACCCAATCCAAGAGTGATCAGTGATATTGCTACAAATGCTACTGTTAGTTTTTTACCTATGGTCCAGCTACTGGAGGAACCTGGTATTATTTGTTTTACGATACTCATATTCTGATACCTTTTCGTTATTTGGCCTGTTTAACCAATATTCTTGACTAAATGATTAATCACCACACATTGAACTATGAGGTGATAGTTTATGCCTTTTTTTAAGGCTTGTATGCTGCAATTAAATTGCCGGTAGCACTCTCCTTATATACTACCTTCTTTCTTGTACTTCTTTTTGAGATGAGTTTCGGATCAGAAGTTAACCCGCATCTGTTTCTCATTCGGAATTTCGGCCTTGGCCTGCTTCACTATTTTACAAAGTGAGCTTCCTTCTGAAACAGTTATCGTACCCGTATTAGAAAATCTTAATAGTTCTAAGCCATTTATTTTGTGAAAAAACCAAGGGATGGCATTCATGAAATCTTCACAAAAGAAAAGCCTGTTCTCAACAGATCATTGAGGAACGCCCAAAACGGACATGATCTTCTCTCGCAACATTTCCGGGGTGAAGGGCTTGTGAACAAATCCTGCATTATGCTTATTGATCATCTCGATTCTCTGTGCGTTACTTTCGGTGGAAACGATCAAAACAGGAAGGTCGGAAGTCTCTGGAGTATTGCGGATGATATTCAGCATTTCCATACCATTCATGATGGGCATGTTCACATCCAAAAAAAGTAAGTCCAGCCAGTTCTTGTGTAGCTTATCCAACCCATCGATGCCGTTTTCGGCTTCATAGATCTCACCTATTTCGACATCACTGCGCTCTATGGTTTTGCGGATCATGCTTCGCATTACCGCACTGTCATCTACTATTAAAATATTAATTGCCATAACCGTCTCCGCTATACAGTGGGTTGTTTAATTTTTTCTTTCATATGATTTACAATAGCACCCGCAATTCTGGAAAGTGGATATTGCTGTTGTACGGCCCCAACATTATAGGCTTCCCTGGGCATGCCATACACTACTGAGGTCTGCTCATCCTGACCGATGGTATAAGCTCCGCTTTCTCTCATAGCCAAAAGTCCTTTTGCACCGTCAGCGCCCATGCCCGTTAAGATCACTCCCATGGCGTTTACACCGGCCGATTTTGCCACAGAGTTAAACATCACATCCACACTTGGCCGCTGGTGATGTACCGGCGGGCCTTGTTTGATCCGAGTGTAGTACCGGGCTCCACTTTTTTCTACCAGCATGTGATAGTTTCCCGGTGCTATCAACACCTGTCCATTTTCCACCTGGTCGCCATCTTCAGCTTCTTTCACCCTCATATTGCAGATGGTGTTCAGGCGGTCGGCAAAACTTTTGGTAAATACCGGGGGCATGTGCTGTACGATCACAATTCCGGGTAAATTTGCTGGCAGCGCCGGAAGCACCGTCTCCAGCGCCCGGGTTCCACCGGTGGAAGAACCGATCGCTATAAACTTATTAGTGGTATGCACCAGTTTGTAGCTGCTGTAATTTTCTTCCGGATTGGCTTTTGGGATAGATGCCGGCTCCGTACCCTGCAACTTAGCAACCGATGCAGTCCGAACGGCTTTGATAATATCTTTTGAAATGTTTTGGGTTGAATATGCTGAGCCGGGTTTACAGATCACATCTACAGCTCCCAGGCGAAGGGCGTTCAGGGCATTTTGGCTGTTTTTGGGAGTCAGTGAACTCACAACCACCACAGGTATAGGGAAATGCTTCATCAATTTGGCAAGGAATGAGAGTCCGTCCATTCGGGGCATTTCCAGGTCAAGAGTGATCACATCGGGTTTTAGCTCAAAGATCTTTTCCCGGGCTATATAGGGATTCATAGCCGTTCCAACCACTTCAATATCAGGCTGTTTGTCCAGCTCTTTTGTTAGCAGTTTACGAACCAGGGCTGAATCATCAACTATTAATACTTTGATCATCGGGTTGCCTCTGCTTTATAGTAGATCGTGATGTGAGCGATACCTTCATCCAGTATTACCTCCACATGCTCACTTGCTTTGTCTATATAGATCTCATCAAAGTTTTCGCTTTCACGGGCTATTCTGGGCGGACGGATGTAGCAGATCTCATTGTTATGGGCAAATCCGGGCACGGTGTTTCCACAGATGATATTCGCAATTTCGCCCAGTGCGCCTTCTTTAACTTCCCTCGATGGCGCTTCAATACCCAGCATGTTTGCCGCTATTGATTCGAGCAAATGGGGCGTAGTTGAGATAACCAGCCCACCATCGGTGGCTCCGTCAAATTCTACTATGGCCCGGATACTGCCATCCGGTTTTTCCATATCCTCAGAATCGTCAAGTTCCCATTCACCCAGGGGAAACATATAACAGGTGGTCTCAAATGTCTTAAATGCTATCTCTTTAACCAGATCGGCGTAGCTGGCTTTTGTGCCTTTTTTTTGTTCAAGTTTGTTCATAACCATTACCCATACATTTTTTATCGTGTATTTTACTGCTCAGCTTTTGGTTTTACTATTATCGCTTCTTTGCTTAAAACCTTAAAAATTTTATCCCGAAGCACTTCAACTCTAAAAGGTTTATGTACAAAACCGTTTACCAGGCTTGAGATCACATTCACCCGGGAGTCATTGCTTTCTGCGGATACCGCCAACACTGGAATTGCATCTGTTTTAGGATCGGTTCGCATGGTAGCTATCATCTCGGCGCCGGTCATAACCGGCATGTTCAGATCGGCTACCACAAAATCAAAGTCAATGGTTTTCATCCAATCCAGTCCTTCTTTACCATCTCCGGCTTCAATAACTTCACCAAGTTCAAATTCGCACATGTTTAGAGTGCGCCGTATCACCATTCGCATTATCGGACAGTCATCTACTATTAAAATATTCAGGCTCATGATTCTCTCCGTTAGATAGTTGGTTTAAATTCCCTGTTCGCGATTGCCTGTTTTCTGCTGCTTTCGTTTACGGGTTGTTTGTTGATGGTGACCAATCCATTATTTATGGAAAGTGTCATGGTTCTGGAAATATGGCCGCCTACATCCTGGTGATCGATCATAAACCCATTTTTCCAGAGCAACTTCCGAAGAACGGTAAAGTTTCTTTTGCCAATTTTGAAGTAGTCGTCGGCTCCTTCCCGTTTCATGCTGGCCCCACCTGCAACGGTAATTTCCAGATTCTCTTTCCGGGCTCCGAGACCATACACTTCTTTAAGCAATAGTTGAAATCCGGTATCAACATACATAGCGGGTTTGGCGATGGCCTTTTCGGGATCGGCTTTTGAAAGAGGCAGCATCACGTGTACCATGCCTCCCACAGCTGCTTTATAATCGTAGGCTGTAATCCCAAGGCAACTTCCCAGGGCATGAGTGATAATAAACTCCTCCGGGTTCTTTGACACTTTCAGATCACTTACGCCAACTACTTTTCTCATAGTTCCCTATTTCAACGTTTTTGATATACGGCAGGGGCTAGACTCTTAAAGCCTTTATTTTCTTTGGGGATGCTTTCCGAATGTCCTAAAAACAGATATCCGCCGGGCTCCAATAGCCGGTGAAACTTATTTACAATATCATTTTGTGTTTGCCGGTTGAAATAGATCATCACATTTCGGCACATGATCACGTGAAAAGGGCCTTTCAGTGGCCATTGGTCCGTCAAATTCAACCGCCCATAGGTGATCATCTCCCGGATCTTATTGCCAACCACATAATCAGATCCTTCTTTTCTGAAATATTTTTCGAGTATATAGTCTGGTACATCCGGCATTTTTGCGGCCGAATATCGCCCTTCTTTGGCAACGGACAGAATATCCCTGGAAATATCAGTAGCCAGTATCTTAACTTGATTCCAGTTCGCCTGATTTCTGCTTTCCAACAGGGTGATGGCAGTAGTAATGGGCTCTTCACCGGATGAGCAACCGGCCGACCACCACTTTACATTTCGGCCCCTCATTTCAGGTAGAATGTGGCTTCGGATATATTCGAAATGTTTTATCTCGCGGAAAAAGCTCGTTTTGTTGGTGGTCAGTACATCCACCATAGCCAGGAATTCTTCGCCGGATTTATCTGATTCCACAAACTCAATATAATCCTCAAAGCTTGCCAGTCCGTGCTTGCGAATTCTCTTCATCAGACGGCTTTGTACCAGGGCCTGCTTACCTTCCTGAATATTGATACCGCAATAATCGTGAATGATCTTTCGAACGTAATTAAACTCTCCATCCTTGATCTTTATTCCTGAAACGGGTGATACAGCTGTGCTCATTGAAGTGCCTCAATTATGTTTATTCTTTTTCTATTAAAGCAGCCGTATCCAGGATTAGGCCCACCCGGCCATCTCCCATGATGGCTCCTCCGGAAATATGATCCATCTTCACCAGCATATTGATGGATTTACCAACCAGCTGCTGCTGCCCGATCACTTCATCAACCAACAAGGCGTACCGTTTACTGTTGTTCTTGATAACAAGCAGCGTTCCCATACTGAGGTCTTCGACCGCGCCACTTATCTCGAACAAACGATGCAGCCTGATCACCGGTACCGATCTTCCCCGGAATGAAACCTGTTCCGATTCTCCCATTACCGTAAACACTTCGTTACTTTCTGCACGGAAGGTCATGTCAATATTGATGGTTGGGACAATGAACCGATCTTCGCCAACGCGAACTACCATTCCATCAGTGATTGCAAGAGTAAAAGGGAGCTCAATGGTGATGGTGGTGCCCGATCCAAGCTCCGACTCCACATCCACTTTGCCCTGTAACTGTTCAATAGAACGCCTTACAACATCCATCCCAACACCACGGCCAGATAGATCTGTTACCTTCTCAGCAGAGGAGAAGCCGGGCAGGAAGATCAAGTTGTAGATCTCTTTATCCGATAATTTCTTATCGGGATCGACCAATCCTTTTTCAACAGCTTTCCTCATGATGATATCCTTGTTGATCCCACGGCCATCGTCCCGGATCTTGATCACCACTTTACCGCCTTCCTGAGCAGCAGTCAGTTCTATATATGCCGTTTCATCTTTGCCGGATTTAGTCCGCTCCTCTGTCGTCTCAATTCCATGGTCCAGCGCGTTCCGGATCATGTGAATAAGAGGCTCATTGATGATATCCACCATGTTCCGATCGATTTCAGTATCCTCACCCACAGTAGTGAATTTCACCTTTTTGCCCGCTTTACGGGAAAGATCTCGAACCAGGCGGTTCATCTTGTGGAAAGTCGCTTTAAGCGGAACCATCCGAAGGGTTAAACTTGTATCCTGAAGTTCCCTGAGAATTTTAGTGGCATGATTAACCTTCTTATTAAGATCAGAATCCTGGGGAATGGCCTCATCTTGTGCCACCACTGAATGTGCGATCACCAACTCTCCTACCATGTCAATAAGGCGGTCGAGGCGATTCACACTAACCCGAACCGAAGCTTCTGACTCATTTTTTCCAGAATTTGGTTCGCTGGCATTTCCACTGTCAGCAGCTTCTGCAATTCCGTTGGCAGCAGCCTGGGCCACTCCATTTGCAGGAGCTTGTTGTGCGATGGCTGCTTCCTTCCCGGCTTCACGTAAACTTTCTTCTTCAGCACCTAATGCATCGGCCGGGGCTTTTCCCTTTTCAGAGATCTCCTCCAGCACACGCATCATTGGGGTGAACCGTGGCGGAATTTCAAGCTTATCGCCCGGTCTTATGGTTTCCACTTCGGCCAGCATCTTGGTAATAATGTCAATGGAGTCGAGTGAAATATCTGCACAAGCCTGATCAAAGTTCAGGTCTCCCTCACGAACCATGCTCAAAAATGTTTCCACCGAATGAGTGAATTCAGAAATGGGATCCAGTCCCATAAATGCTGAGGTTCCTTTAATGGTGTGGAACGACCGAAATATGGTGTTGATCAGTTCGTCATCACCAGGAGATTCTTCCAGTTCCAGTAAGGCGCTTTCTGCCATCTGAATCAGGTCGGAGCATTCGGTCACAAACTCTCCGACCATCTCCATTTCAATGTCATCCGGGACAATGAATATGTCAGAATCAGAATTCGCAGCAGATTTTTTCTCTTCCTGCTCCGGCTCTGCTTTTATGACTTCAGAACTCTGAGGTTCCGATTCATCCCAATCTTCCCCTTCCTCCTTGTTGATCGCTTCTTCCGTTAAGCCGGAAATCTCTCTTAACCAGCCCTTATAGTCTTCTTCCTGAATTGCTTTTACCATGATCTCCAGCCCTTTCTCCAGCTGTTTTCCAATTTCAGCAGGTTCATGCTCTGCCAAAATCTCGATCATTGCACCTAATCTCGCTTTGTCTTTTCTGCTTGCGGTCTCCTCATCCATAGTCATGATGAGTGCGGCCAGATCATCAAGGGAAACCGGTTTTTCACCATCACTGCTGCCTTCTGAAGCAGTCGGTTCCGCCTTTTCCGCGCTCGGCTCTTCATCCAGTTCAATAACCTTATCAGCCGATTCGGATCCGCCGGAAAGTGACTTCTCGAGATCATTAAAAGATTTTTCAAAATCTTCGACATTGATGTCTCCATCCTCAATAATATATTCGCGAACCGTATTTACGGCCTGCATAGTTGAGGCTTTTACGGTCATGAAGAAATCATCTTTTTCGTAGAGATGCTTTAACCCTTCCCAGGATAGGTTTATCAGTTTTTGAAGCTGCCCAAAATTTTGATCCATTCCCCCGATCACTTTCTCAAAACGCGCGCCGGCTTCAGCCAGGTTTTCGCGGTCGGTTGGCCACACATCTGCTAATAACCGGATTATGGTTTCTAATTCCTGTATGGTTTCTTTTTTTAGGTCGTTACTCATGGTTTCCAGGGGTTAGCCGTTTATCGGGATTGGCTCATTGCCATATTCAGTAAAAAATCTCCACAACTACTGGAGAATTTCATTTTCTCTGTTGGTGGTTTATTCGGCATAAACAAGGTAAGGTCACTTCCTCGTGTAGCTGTTGGCAAAGAGGACTGCCCCCTGAATCCAACTTTTTCAATGTTCGCGGCTACATCACCGGCCAGGATATTTGCTATCTCTCCGATCAGGTCACCCATATCATCGCTGGCAAACGGCAGTTTCATGCCAATAAAAGCCTCCGAGATCTTAAATGCTGTTTCCTTGGGAATTGCGATCATCAAGGTGAAGGTCAAGTCTGGGTTGAACACAGCAATATTGCCAATGATGCCATTTAGCGGGCCCTTCTCTTCTTCGCTCACATCTTCATACTGAGGCGTGTCACCACAAATAGAAGCAAACGTATTTATTACTGAGTCTCTAACGATGTCACAAATTTCAGCAGGAATATGATCTGCCTTCTTTAATTCTTCTGTAATCATTTTCTTTTTCTTAGGAGTTTAGAATGCTGCTGAAGAAGCTTTTCTTTTCTCCTTCATCCCCGTTTCCGGTTGCAATGTTACCATTGTCATCAAAGTAGCTGCTAATGGCTTTTGCCATTTTGTCTGCGGTAAACGGCTTGGTGATGTATTCGTTAGCACCTCCCTCATTCAGGGCTTTATCCACTTTACCCATCGACTTCTCGGCCGTAACCATGATGATCGGAATATCGGCGTAGCCTTTGTCCCGAATAGCCCGGGCAAACTCTACACCAGTCATTTTTGGCATGTTCCAGTCCACAAAAAGGATGTCAATGTCATCGTTAAATTTTGACAGTGCATCTTCTCCATCCATGGCTTCCTCATACTCAAATTCTGCGATCATAAGTTGATCCAATGCCCGCTTTACCTGACTGCGCATGATCTTGGAATCGTCTACTACAAGTGCTTTTATCTTACTCATTGTTCTCTTCGTTTTACCTTTTTTTAACTGAATTACCTTTAGCTCAGGGCAAAGCCCAAACCTGATTCACAGCCCGGGACTGTGAAAAGCTTTTCTTTGTTATCGGTAGGTGAGATAATTCCTTAAATACTTTTCATCTTTTTTCCCCGCCCCTTTTATTCCCATCAAACCCCTTCTTATCTCGTTTTATTAGCTGATTCTAATCAAGGAAAGCAAGTTTGATCATTATACTCCGTCTGTATTTGGGTATATGATCTAATTCTAACATTATGGGTATAAAAAATTCATACAAAGCCTTTGTGGGGTTTGAGTTTTCTATGGGGAAATTCTGCAAAACCACTGCGTGCTTTTCTATAGATAGGAAAGTTCACCCCGTGGGGAAAACGCCTGTAGTGAGAGCAGAAAAAGAAAAGGAGTTTCAAACTGCCGGCAACTCTGCAAATGATTCGCATATAAAGGAAGCCGTATATTCTACTATAGAGGAGAAAGCGGACAGTGCCGATACTGAATTTGTGGGCAGGCTCATGGACTTATCTAACCACGATTTACCTAAACATATCCATCAGTACCTGAAAACGGAACAGCAGTTTCGATATCCTAAAGGAGAAGCCTTAGATTTTTTAGTTTAAATAAGGATCAGGCACTTGGCAAAGAAAGGCTCATTCGCCCCTTTCCGTCATCAACCATTTTAAACCGTAAAAAGCCGCCTATCTGACTGGCAAGTTTATGGCTGGCAAGTAACCCTTCTTTTAGTGAGTTATCCTTCGCACAGGCATATTCTTCCACTTCATTCCTGCAACTTAACACCTCTCTGATATCTTTTTCTTTGTTCTCTGAGATATTAAAGGTGATCTTTAAAGTAGCCATCCCTTCTTCTTCTGAAGAATGCAGTTCAACTTGTTCATCTTTCTTGATGCACTTTAAAGCAAAAGTGATCAATTTATAAATGATCAGTTTTGAAGTGTATAAAGCCGTGTTTACATGTAAAGGTTTTTCGGTGGGAGCAAAGGTCAGCTTCGATTCATCACGTTCCAACCGGTGGCATACTTCGCGGATGGCCCAGTTCAGATCTACATCCAGAAAATCCTCCCCCATTTCGTTGATCATCTGCTCTTGTTCATACAAAGAATTCAACTGCTGAAGGATCTCATTAACCTCGGTAACTCCATGTTCAATTTTTCTACGGTAGTGCTCGATCTGGTCTACGCTGGCATCATGCTCCAAGGTCATATTAATAAGCTCTAAATAACCTGAGATCGCACTAAGTGGCGACATAGCATTATGCATATTCTGCCGCACAATACTTTTCTGTAGCTGGTTAAGCCTCACCAACTGCGAAAGCCTGTTTTTTAGCTGTTGAGGAGAATTTTCTGTTGATGAAAAATCATTAAGGGTTATACCGTCATCGGATAGTTCGACACTAAAACTCTGATCCGCCATAATTTTAAAACCTGATAATTAATAAGCCAACTAATACCATTTATTTTCCTGAAAAGTGCTTCTTTTATAAGCACGGAAATAAAAATATATCCCGCTTTTTTAACCGTGGGGATACGTCTCTAAGTCGAATTTAAAATACTGATATCGATCAATATTAAAAATTCTTAATCTTTCATTATAGCTTCTTTTTCCACTTTTATGATTGACCCTAAGTTGCTTATGCTCAATAGATTAAAATATCTTAACATTATTTTCCACAATTTATTCACGAGTTATCCACAATACTGACTTAACTTTTGTGCGTAGATGAAAATCTGTTAATCCATTTCATTTTAATCTTAGAGAATCATTTCTTTGATACCCCAATAATAATTGATTGAGTGGATCAAGTTCAGCCGCTTTATAAATTCCTTTTTTTATGCTAAACGATCGTGATCGAGATGCTTTTTTTAAGACAATGGTTGATGAAATTTCGAATGAGGTCTTTTTGATCAACCCTGATTCGGCTACCATTACGTACTCAAATAAAGCATTGATGAAGAATCTTCAATACGACAAACAAAGATTGTTCGAATTTCATTGGAATGCGATCTTTAAAGACGACCATAAGGATTTTGCTGAAGAACAGTTTCAAGAAGTCATATCATCTAATAAGGATTCTGTCCGTTTTCAGGCAAACCTTCTTCGAAATGATGAGTCGTATTATCCTGCACAAATTCAGTTTCGTTCGGTTCATCAAAACGGGAACATGTTTGTGGTTGGCATTGCTCAGGACCTTAGCCAGGAAAAGCGAAGTCACGATCTGCTGGAACGGGAAAAGCAGACAACGCGGGAGCTTCAGCTGAATATAAAATACAAATCTACATTTTTTGCCCACCTCAGCCACGAAATGAGAACTACACTGAACTCGGTTCTTTTATTAAGTGAAATTCTTGCTGAGAACAGAGAGGCGAATCTGTCTGAAGAGCAACTCAAGTACAGCTCAACTATTCACAATTCCACCAACAGCATGTTGTCTTTACTGAATGAGGTTTTAGATATGTCTAAGATCGAATCTGGGCAAATGAGTATGCGACCGGAGTTTGTTGAGATCTACGATTTCTGTAAAGAAATGGAGCGCTTATTCCAGCCTGTGGCCAGCGAAAAAGGAATTAAATTTGAGTTTATCTACGATTTAAAGGAATCCATTCCTTTTAAGACCGACCAAATGCGTCTTGAGCAGGTACTGAAAAACCTGATCTCAAATGCCTTGAAATTCACGCCAAAAGGAACTGTGCAGCTTCGTGTTTTTCAACCCAATGATGATCCATCTTCCCGACAGGTTTACTTTCAGGTGAAGGATACTGGCATTGGTATTTCTGAAGATCAGCAAAAACACATTTTTGAAAGTTACAGACAGGCTGAGGGCCCCAACATTGAAAAACAGTTTGGAGGTACCGGACTGGGGTTAGCGATAACCAACGAGATCGTAACGCTGCTTGGAGGGGATATTTCGGTAGAAAGCACGCTTGGCAAGGGAAGTACGTTCACTGCAAAACTCCCACAAGACAGTAGCGAGGCAATTCTCAAGAATGCCACTGCCGGGAAAGTAAAATTATCCACCGCTCCTGCAAAAGGAGATCGCATTCCTCAACCCTTGAAAACAAAGCAGGAAAAAATTAACGGAACCGTTTTATTGGTTGATGACAGCGAAACACACAACATGGCTCTAAGTGAGTTTCTGAATTTTAAGGTAGAACACTGCATAACAGCAGATTCCGCTAAAAATGCTTTTGAAGTCTTAAACAAAAAGCCGGTCAGCTGTATCATCCTCGATATGTATTTACCTGATGCCAGCGGTAAAGAAGTGCTTAAAAAACTGAAGAATGACAACAAGTATTCTGACATCCCGGTTATCATTTACTCCGGAAAAACGATCTCTCAGGAGGAAGAACAGGAACTTGAAACCCTGGCTGATGCCATCATTCAAAAGAATGTAATGAGCTATAAGCTATTGCTTTCCAAGATTACCGGTGTTCTGCGTAAAGCCAATGAGCCTCTTGGATAAAATTTACTTAGTAAGTTTTCTCATATCCTTCCAGAAATCCGGGTAAGAAACTGCCGCACATTCCGCATCTTTGATCTTGCTGTCGGCCCCTCCCTTTAAAGACAGAACGGCAGCAGCCATGGCAATACGGTGGTCATGAAAAGATTCAAACTCCGCTGACTTGAACGTAAATTCAGGATCACCGTGGATGATAAGGCCATCTTCCTGCTCCTCGAAATCAGCACCCACAGCTTTCAGCATTTTTGACATCGCCATGATACGGTCGGTTTCTTTATGTCGAAGCTCTTCGGCGCCGGAGATGACCGAAGTGCCCTCTGCAAATAGCATAGCAACTGCCAAAACAGGTAACTCATCAATACAGTTTGGAATGATCTTAGGGTCGAGTTCGATAGCTTTCAGATCAGAGCCTTTCACTATAATATCGCCCACGGGTTCTGCGCCTTCCATGCGTTCATTTTCTATAGTGATGTCGGCTCCCATATCATCCAGGATATCCAGCAACGCATTCCGGGTTGGGTTCAACCCCACATTCTCGATCAAAAGTTCAGCATCTTTTTGAATAGCACCGGCTACCAGCCAAAAAGCTGCAGCGGAAAAATCTCCCGGAATGGTGTAACTCTGATGAGGGATCTCATCTTCAATACTTGCTGAAATGATCTTCCGGCCCTGAACCAATTTCTGGTCTAAATTCAGCAGACGCTCGGTATGATCCCGACTGGGCAGCACTTCTATAACCTGAGTGATATCTTCCCCAAACAAGCCTGCCAAAAGCACGCAAGACTTAAGCTGAGCGCTTGGTATCGGAAGCTCAAATTTGAGAGGCTTTAGCGGTTCATTCCGGTTTATAAAAAGAGGTGCAAAAGTAGAATTTCGCGCCAAAATATGTGCCCCCATTTGCTCCAGTGGGTCAATGACCCGGGTCATATCTCTTTTACTGAGCGAAGGGTCTCCGATCAGTTTTGCGGATATGCCACTGCCTGCCAACACTCCAGAAAGTAGTCGCATTGCCGTACCTGAGTTTCCGCAATCAAGGTCTTTTTTGGGAGTTCCTATTCTTGCACGCCCTTTTCCTTTGATGATCAACTTTCCATCAGATGGAAGCACTTCAGCTCCTAATTGCTCTATACAGCTCAGAGTACTTTGCGGATCTTGTGCCGGGGAATAATTCCCAACTTCAGAGACGCCGTCATATAACAATGAAAAAATAGCGGCACGTTGTGAAATTGATTTATCAGGGGGTAAGGATAGCGTTCCTTTCAGGGATGAGGAGGGGGAAATATCTTTGATCATGAATCAGCTTGATTTAGCAGTCGCTGTGCTTTCTGTTCGGCTTCTGTGCCCGGGTAACGGGTAATAATTGCATTTAGGGTACTCATGGCTTCGCCCCGGTTTCCTGACCGGATGTGGCATTCTGCGCTTCTGTACATGGCTTCAGATACCCAGGTATCAAAAGCTTCAAACAGTACGCTAACTTTTCCATACTCTTCAATTGCAGCATCATATTGCTCCTGAAGCTGGTTAATACGCCCCAGGTAGAACTGTGCTTCAGCACCCACTTCGGTACTGCTGCTTTCAGCGATCGGAGCGAAATAATCCCGGGCTTGTTCAAAATTTTCTTCTTCAACAGCTACTTTTCCAAGGCCTACCTTTGCGGAATTACTGTTTGCATTGATATCCAGTGCTGCCTGAAATTCTTGTTCTGCACGTTCTACATTATTCAGTGCTAGGCTCGCATTTCCCATTCCTACATACGCTTCCTGACGATACCTGCTTGCCGTTTCCAGCAGCTGATCATAACTGTCATAAGATCGCTGAAATTCTCCCTGCCTGTAATACAATGTCCCAAGGGAGATCAATGCAGATGCTGCCAGATCATGTTCCGGGAATTCATTTATAATGTTCTCGTAGGCTTCGATCGCATTTTCGGATTGACCTAATTGCCTGTATGCTTCTGCAAGATTTGAATAGGCCTCCGGCATCAGATCATCTGAATTCGTAACCCGTAAATACTGCCGGAATTCACGAACAGCATTCTCATAATCGCCTGACTGAAATACATTCATCGCCTGCCGGTATCGAAGCTGATCAGCCGTTGAGCTGGTTGGATTATCACTTAAAAACTCTTCCAGCACCACCGAGCTGCTGTCTGACTGACCCGCTGAAAGCTGCGCATATTGAATCCCGTTGATCGCCTCTATGATGTACTCACTGCGGGGATATTCATCCAACACTTTTTTATAAGCGGCTACAGCTCGTTCATATTCTCCGGCGTTATAGTAGGCATCGCCAATGTTGTATTGTGAACGCGCGGCCCATTCAGTTCCCGGATATTTATCGATCACAGTTTGAAATTCTTCAATGGCCTGAGAGTAATTGTTCGTATTCAAATAGATGTAGGCAATGTTGTACTGCGCCTGCTCTCTGAGCCGACTAAAGGGATAAATTCTGAGTGTTTTGCGGAAGTTGGAAACGGCCTCAAATGTTCTGCCTGCCCGGTAATAACTGTTGGCGATCTGGAACATGGCATAATCCCCTCCGGGCTCCGCCCCGATTGCCTGATTGTAGCTCGAAATAGCATTTCTGTATTCGCCCAAAGCATAATAGGCATCACCAATACGCAATTGTGTATCAGTGTCATATGGAAATAGCTGTATATCGGGTGCTTCGTAATTTTGAAGAAAATCTTCCAAAGGTCCAACAGCATCCTGATACTGTCCCATCTGAAAATGACTCCATCCCAGAGAATACAAGGCAGCCCCCATCATCTCGCTATCGCTGAAGTTTTGGGTGAAGGTCCTAAACCGTTGTGCTGCTCTGCTATACTGTCGCATTTTGTAATAACTGTCGGCACTCCAGAACAAGGCTTCTCTGCCTACTTCTGAATCCGGTGCCTCAGCATATACCGATTCAAAAATTGGCTGTGCCTGCTCATAAGCCTGATTCCGATATAAGATCCATGCTTTTTGAAAACGAGCCTGTCGTTTAAGCGCAGGGTCAATATCTCCTACTTTTTCAGCTTCCTCAAACGCCTGCACGGCTCTGGTGTATTCAGCATTCGCAAAGTATGCCTCTCCCAGCAACGTGTAGATCTTACCGGGCTCATCCAGCTCCATGTCACTCCGAACCAATCCCAGTAATACATCTATAGCCTCGCCATACCGGGAAGCCTGAAAAGCCGAAACAGCCCATTCGTAGTATGCAATTTCAACCCAAAGGCCGGATTTATATCGATCTCCAAATTCCCGAAAGGTCATGACAGACTCCCGGTATTGAGAACTCAGCTTCTCATTTACCGCTTTATAATACAGTGCTTTACGGGCGAGCTCGTCATCTCCAACAGCCGCCCTGCCAAAAGATTCAGCCGCCCAGTGGTAAATTTCCTGATTATGGTACACCCATCCGAGTCCGTAGTGAGCAATTCGCTCCTGCTCCGTTCCCTTTGTCATGTTGATGTAGCGAAGGTAGGACTTCGATGCTTCATCATACCGTCCCAAATAATTCTGACTTTCAGCGATCAGAAAGACCGCTTTTTCCTGAGTTTCATCAACCAGATAGGGCAGAGCATTTTGAAGAGCTGTGATCGCCTCTTCATACCGCCCCTGCATGTAATACGATTCACCAAGGGCTGTACCTACCCTGCGTGTAATTTCTTTATTGGGATAGCGCTCTTTGAGTACTTCGAAAGCAGAGGAAGCCGTCTCGTAATGTCCCTGCGTCAAATAAAGTCTTCCGCGGGCGTAAAGGGCCTTGGGAGCCCATTCCGAGTCGGGGTAGTCATTCGCCAGCTCCATGAAATAACGCCGGGCGCTGGAGTAATCTTCATTTTCGGCAGCAGCTTCAGAGATCCAGTATTTGGTTTCAGCTGCGGTACGGTTGGGCATCCAGGAATCAATCGCCTGCTGATAGTACTGTATTGCTTGTTCGTATTCCTCATTTTGGGTGAACCGATGCCCGAGATCTTTCAACAGTGTTTCTGAAAATTCACTGCCGGGATACTTCAATACAAAGTTTTTATAATATGATTCAATTTTGGAAGAATCCGCACCTGTTAATGCCCTGGCGAGATAGAAATCAGAGGAGATTCGCATTTCATGGGCAGGATGGTTTTCACTGAAGGCCTGAAATTGAAGGACGGCTTCTTCAAAGAAACCTTGTTCATACAGGTCCAACCCACGGGTATAAGCTTGCGTTTCGGACGTCTGTATATCCTGTGCCGAAATCAGGTTCAACAAAAATATTGGAAAAAATATGGCGAGAAGGCTGCTTTTGAGAGCGAGGCGCATGTAACTTGCTAAGGCTAAAAAGGGTTAATAGTTACTTCTTATATGTCAAGATAGCGAATAAGTTCATCCGCCCGGTCAGAAAAATCTCCTTCAAGGATCTCGCTGTTGGCCTCAGATAAGATGGTATATCCAAACCGGCGTAATCCGGAGCTTATAACGGATGAGTCCTGCAGATTTAATTTAAATGAAACCCGATAGCTTACAGATTCTTCATCAGGTTGCTGAACAGCCACACCAAGAATTTTAGCGCCTTCCATTTCTATGATCCGTACGAGATCAGAAAGAGTGAAATCATTGTAATCCAGCTCAACGGTGATCACAGAGCCATAACTGGAAAGATTAAACACATTCCCCAGTGCCGTCAGCACGTCTTGTTTCTTGATCATGCCCACAAATTGCATATTCTGTTCTGCAACGGGCAGCAGGTATAATTCCTTGGCTAGCATTATTCGCGCAGCTTCAAACAAATGTTGATGGGGAGGCACTGAAATAGGATCCGAAAGCTCTAGCTCTCTGAGTGGGGTGTTATCATCTACAACTTCAATCAGTTTATCGAGTGAAGCCATGCCAACCAGTCGGCTCTCCTCATCCACCACAGGAATGCGGGACGTATGCAAAAGGTCGAGCCGCAACAATGCTGCAGCTACGGTATCAGCAACCTTAAGCGGAGATATTTCGGTATTTGTGATCTCTTTTACTAACATAGTTTATACAACTTCGCCGTTGGCACCAATAGTATCCAACAAATGGGATAATTGCTTAAAATCTTTTTTATTGATACTGAACGTCAGTTCTACATCGGTGCCTTTATAGGCCTCCTTTTCAACATTGGCGTTTTCATGAATAAAAGCAACTGCTTTGTATTTTGAAACCGGAATTTGCATCGTATGCTGGCTATAATCCAGTTCTATCATCTCTTCGATGCTGTTTTCAAGCTGTTTAAGGCCAATTCTTTGTTCAGCAGAAACAAATACCGCATCCGGATATTCCCGTTTCATATCGGAAACCTGATCCGCATCCATTTTATCTACTTTATTAAATACCAGGATGGTGCGCTTGTTGGTGGCGTTGATATCTTCCAGTGTATCTTCAACCACTTCAATGTACTCGTGCGCCATTTTAGAAGAAGCATCTACCACATGTAATAATATATCGGCTTCGCGAACCTCATCTAAGGTGGATTTAAAACTTTCTACCAAATTATGGGGAAGTTTACGGATGAAACCGACCGTATCGGAAAGCAGCACGGAGTGATTTTCCATCTCGTGCCGGCGAACAGTAGAGTCAAGTGTGGCAAAAAGCCGGTCTTCGGCGAAAACCCCTGTTTCAGTTAGGGCATTCATCAGCGTTGATTTCCCGGCATTTGTGTAACCAACCAAGGAGATACGTGTCATATCTTCGCGGCCTTTTCGCTGAGTGGTTCGCTGTTTACTTAATTTCTCGAGTTTATCTTTCAGGACTGAAATCCGTCGACCGATCAGCCTACGGTCGGTCTCGATCTGGGTTTCTCCGGGACCTTTGGTTCCAATTCCCCCTGTTTGGCGGGAAAGGTGAGTCCAGTAACGGGTAAGCCGGGGCAGCAAATATTCTAGCTGTGCCAGCTCTACCTGCGTTTTGGCTGCAGATGTTTTAGCCCGGGCTGCAAAAATATCCAGGATCAGGGCACTTCGGTCTAGCACTTTGCCGTCGGTTACCTTTTCAATATTCCGAAGCTGTGTGGGAGAAAGATCATCATCAAAGATCACCGCATCGATATGCTGATCTTCCATGATGCGCTTCAGTTCATGTAATTTTCCTTTCCCAATATAGGTAGAAGGGTCGGGATGGGTTTTGTTCTGGAGTATTTTCTCCACAGGAGTGGCTCCGGCAGTGTCGGCCAAAAGAGCCAACTCATCCAGATATTCTTCGGCTTGAAACCGGGTCGTTTCCGGGCCATATAAACCGACCAACGCTACCCTTTCTTTTTCTAAATCAGAATTTTTTACGTCGTCTAACAAATGGTTGTGTCTTTATTAATCTTCTTGAATTCTCTTGAGATCGATATCCGGCAGTGATTGTCCTTCTATATCATTATCCAGTTTCAAAGATACAATTTTTTTCACTGCTTTATACTTACTCCTGGGCACAAATAGCTTAAGCTGTTTGTATCCTTCCATCAGGCTTTTGTCCATCTCGGAGTAGTTAAACAAATATTCTACCCCATTTGGTTTCGTGAATTCCACATAATCCAGGATCTGAAACCACGGTATAGTTTGCGAGGGTTCGTTGATGTTTTTTACGATACCATGGTCGGTGATATAATATTTTGAAGCCAGGTAACTTGAGATGAACCACATGCTCCCGATCCATAAATAAGCCCAGAATATGGGATATACCGAGGCAGCTTCCGTCCAGAAAACGATTGCCGCCAAACTTCCTATCAATCCCAGAAAAACGGTAGCAAAGAGTGGATACCCTCGTAATTTCCCGGCCCTCCAGCTTATGCGTACATTTCTCAGCCTAAGTTTATTTTGATAGGAATACACCGCCAGCAATGTTGATGCTATGGTAAACACCAAGATCACGATCCTGAAAAATATGGTTAGTATATATTCCATTAACTTACAGTTTCTGCTTTATACCACATGGAGACCATGGTTTCAGCGATCAATAATAACAATCCTGCCAGCATAAACCAGCTCCAGATCTCTTTCCCAAAGCCTGATGCCATGATCTCCCCCGCCAGATTTTCCTCATCAATATCTGTGGCATTTATCCAGTTTATGTCGGCATCGTCCATCACAGCTTCAAGCCGGTCTTCATCTGTTTCGCTGAATACTGATTCCTCAAAAGGCAAATTGGCTGATAATACAAACGTTCGGTTTTCATCTGTGAGGGTGACCCATCCGGGCGTCCATTCGGTTGCGGGATATCGAACTCTGATACCGGCCGGCACTACATCTGTTGTGGGCTTGATGACATCATTCCCGGTTTCAATAACGGCATTCTCAGCATCAATATTTCCTTGCCAGCTAAATGCATTTCCAAGCTGATGATCTGCAAATCCACCCTCATCAGAAGATGCCGAATACAGCAGCATTCGGTAATAGAATGGAGCAAAAAGTGGCTTCACGGCAAAGTTGGACCAGCCGGGATCGTTCCCAAATGCTGAAACCAGTATCGTGCCCTGTCCCACCCGTTTTTCATGAACAGCAACATCTCCATTATTCATGGTCAGAAGATCAAAACTTGTGCCCGAACCGCCAGTGAGCAATTTATAGTAATAGTAGATATCGGGAGTGGAGAAACGCAATTCCTCATCCTGTTCGCGTTCAAAAAGTCCGGAAAAAGCGGGGTGATCTTCCAGGATCTCATCGGCCCGTGCAATGGATTGAAACGAAGCATATTCGCCCTGCAATCCTCCAAATCGCCCTACATTAAATTCTGACAGAAATGCGTTGTAGTTACCGAGTTCTCCCTGTTCGGATGGGAAAAAGAGAATTCCACCTCCGTTCTGTGCAAAATCCTGAAGAGCCGAAAAACTATATTCCGGAATGCTTTCGAGTCCGTCCAAAAGTACAGCATCAAATCCTGATAGATTTACCGTTTCGAGGATATCCGTGGATTCTTGCCTGTAGTTAAGCTGAGCATCATTTTCGCCCGCAGCACGTAGCATGGCACCGGTATAGGATATAAACTCCGGGGAGGATTCCTCCTCACTTACCCAAAGTATATTTCTCTTCTCAGGAACCTGTACCGTAAAATAGTGTTCGTTGTCAGGCTGAAATTCATCTCCTTCAACCACGATCTTCCCTTTGGCAGACCCCGTTTGTGACGGCGAAACCTCAAAACTGAATGTCTTTCGTTCATTGGCTTGAAGGGATACCGAGTACTGTCCGGCGTTTTCATCTTCAAATTCCAGAGACACAAACTGGTTGGCTGCGGCCACATCACTTTCGTTGGCTAATTCCACATTCAGCGTAAAGGGAATATTCACCCCAAACATATTTGTATTGGCTGTTACGGCGGTTACTACGGTATTTTGCACCTCAACCTCGCCCACATCAATTACTGAGAAACTTATATCCTCCATGTCCAGCTCCTCCAGTTTATGCAGCTGACTTTGTTGACCATCCGTGATAATGAATACGTTTTTAACCTGATATGGAGCCTCCTGAATGGCCTCTAACAATGCCCCCAGTCGATTGGAGATATAATTTCCAGCCGGCTCAATTTCCGATTCATTCACGGACCGGTTGAAATTAGCCGCGTTCAAAATATTGGAAAGCGGGGATTCTCCATTTGTGACCTGAAACATGAAACGGTCTTCATCTTTGGCAGATTCTGAGATCTTAAGAGAAAGCTCTTTGGCCTGATCAAAAAGCGGACCCTGAGAACCAATTCGCGACATGCTTATACTATTATCCAGTAAAACTGCGTTGAGAGCAGGTGCCTGTGCACTGCCACCACCTGATAGTGCAGGCGGTAAAAAAGGACGAGCAAGCACCAGCGCCAGACAGGTAATGGCCAGCAACCGGAGGATCAATAACAGATACCGTTTGATCCGTATTCTTTTGATCGTGGTGTTCTTCAGTTCCCGAAAAAAGGCAAGTGTAGAAAATGATACCTTTTGTGGGCGTCTTAAATTCAACAAATGAATCAGCAATGGTAAGCCAACAGCTACCAAAGCAAATAAAAAAAGTGGGTTTAGAAAACTCATTTAGCGCTCAAAAAATGTTACCTTTCTTCTTTTTAACCGGAACTTTATTCCATGCCGGAAATTAGTCAATATAAACTGATACCTAAAACTGTTACTATTTATTGATGCAACGTATTTCCCAACTATTCATTTTCTTTACGCTCATCCTTCTTATAACCGGTTGTTCATCAGAGGCTGACACAAACTGGATCAATCTGATCCCTCAAAACACATCCGTTGTTCTGGTTCCGGAGCAAGGTGTTAATGTACAGGATCTGCCGGCCAAAGAATATGCATCTTACCTGGACGACCTCACCGCCTCCTCCATTCAACAAATTTCAGGTTTGGATGTTGAGATCGATAATCAGTTTCAGCTCAGGGCTTTGGCTTTATATCCGGCTACATCTACCGAAGCCCGTTTTTTATGGGTCGCCGATGCGCCCTCAACGAACTTAAATAAATGGGCCACCCGCTTTTACCAGCCTTTCACACAAAATAACTACGATTTTAGCGGACATACCATTCACCGGCTGTTCTTTAATAAGAATGAGATCTTTGCCACACAGGTAGGCGCATGGCTGTTGATGTCCGAATCGAGCCTGGCTTTAGAAAATGCTGTTCGAACGTACGAGGGAGAAACCCCGGCAATTGCTTTCAATGACACTCCGCAAAGAGGATCGCTGATCGTTAACACTCCAGAACTTGATCATTGGGTTGAACAGTTCGCCCAGGTCAGTCATCGTCCGTCTCTACTTAATAAATTAGAAGGTGCTGAACCCTTTTCAGTTTCGCTGGGCCAAAAAACTGATACGACCCGCAATGTTGAGCTAAGTGCAAGCATTCCCCTGAGCTCAGACAACAGGTCTCCTTTGGTTGATGCCATTTCTTACACCAACAAACCGATGTCACTGGATCGGCATATTGCATCTAATGCAGCCGCTTTTGCTGTTCTGCGATTGCCCCCACTCTCTGTACCGGCAGAGCCTTTTGGGGATTTCATCACGCCCCTGGACTCTCTTTTTCAGCGTGAAATTGAAACCTACCAGAGCCTGGCTAATACCCTGAATGATGAATTTGCTTTCGAGTCTTTTCCGGAATCAGGATTGCAATCTGCCGGTGAATTTTTGTTTATGCGGAAACTCCGCGACCGCAATGCCTTTCAGAGCAATCTCAATGAACTGGCGAACCGCGGATACCTCACCCGAATTGATAATTCATATCAGGCAAGCAGTTCTATTCTGGGACAGTTGATCGGATCGGAATTAAGTACGCTGCGTGATTTTTACATCGGGTTTTCCAATGATGTAGTTGTGATCTCCAAACGAAAAGGCCTCGCCGAAAGCGTGAATTCCGATCGCATTCGCCGCCGTGTTATATATTACGAAGATTCCTATTCCGACATCCGCAACACCATGCCCGAGGAGATCAGTGGTTTTTTCTGGGGTGATTCAGAACGATTTCTCCAATTTTTGAATCCCTTCTTAAAATCAAACAATATGGCTGAAGCACTTGTACGCCGGTTTGATCTCACCACACTTACGATGCAAAGTCAGGATAATAGCATTGACATCACGCTGAAAACCTACTCCAGAGAAGGCTCCGTTCAGCCATACAACGAATTGTGGGTAGTGCCGCTTGCCAACACAGACTTGACCGGCAAACCCGTTTTAGGTGATATGATAGGAAGTTCCGCTGATGAGGTCGTTTTCTCTACCGAGAATGGACGCGTTTATGTGTTAGCAGCAGATGGCACAACTGCCATGCAGGCCTCAACCGGCGGGCTCACACCCATTGGAGGGCCACAACTTTATGACTGGTACGGCAACGGGTCCAACATCATATTTTTAGCAGCAGGATCTCAGATCTTTGCCTGGAACGAGGTGGGAGATCTTCTGCCCCAGTTCCCTCTGGACCTGGGAGTTCAAATTTCTGCGCCCATTTTAGTGCAGGATGTATTACGAAACGGCGTTCCTGAAATACTTGTAGCCACGGAAGACCGCAAAATTCACGTACTTGATGCCCGCGGGGAAAATGTTCGCGGATGGCCTAAAAACACCAACGCTGCCGTGCGAACACAACCCGTCTTCGAAATACTGGAAGGCACCTGGAGCGTTTGGGCTTATGCTGAAAATGCCCTGCATAGCTGGCTGAGAAACGGTAACTCTCGTCCGGGTTACCCACAATTTATGAATGCCCGCTTTACAAGCTCTCCTCTAATTTATGATGATCAGATCATGGGAAGTGCTGCTGACGGGTACTTGTATTCTGTGGGAATTGAGCCTTTGTTTGATGACTCTCTGGCTACCATCATTGCTGAAGATTCTATTTCCATCAACTCTCTGTATGTGGCCAACAGCGAGCTTACTTCAATTTCGCTACAGGAAAATGTTTTACTTAAAGACTCTACCAACTTTTATCGGGAAGACCTCTTAGCAACACAAAGTGTAAATGGCTCCTTATTTCTTTACAACAGAAATGGAGAATTGAGATTCACCCAAAGCCTGGGGCAACCTGCCTCTCCAACCTTTACACCTGCACTCTACGATATCAACGCAGACCTGAATGAGGAGTTACTGGCTTTGGCAGATTTTGGTCGACTCTACGCCTGGGAAGTTCTTACCGGGAAACGTCTTTATAACATCCCTACTTCTGGAATGAAATACCCGATCATCGCAGATCTAAATGGCGATGGACAGAAGGAACTGATAGCGCAAACACGAGAAGGCCTCCGCTGCTGGACGATAAATAGGGAACGGAATTAGGCGATAATTAGGTGCAAGGTGTTAGGTTTTAGGTTCAAGTGTGGACCTAATTCCCATACTGGCTCAAGCGTCCTTCTTGAGGCAACAGTTGTTCTGCTAATTTAGAATGTCTGCAAGGGCTTCTTCAAGCTCCTCGAACTGATATTCGAAACCGGCAAGTTGTAGCTTTTTGGGCTGCATTCTAATACTGTCGGTTACCGGTTTGGCAGACTCTCCCAACACAATTCCCAACGCAAACTCCGGCACTCTAAATACAGACGGACGATTCATCATTTCCCCAAGGGCTTCGGCAAATTCATTCATAGTAACCGGATTGGGAGCACATACATTATATGCACCTGAAATCTCTTTATTGGTGATGGGAATTATGAGTGCCCTGCAAAGATCTATTCGGTGAATCCAGCTCATATATTGCTCACCCGAACCAACAGGACCTCCAACAAAAAACCTAAATGGAGTCAACATTTTTTCGAGTGCTCCACCGCCTTCCTCCAACACAATTCCAATCCGGGGATTGACTACACGCACTCCAAAATCTGAGGCTTTCTGAGATTCAGCTTCCCAGTTCTTACACACTTCTGCCAAAAAATCATCGGCAGATGAAGCCTCTTCTGTAAGCACCTCATCTCCCTTATCTCCATAGATTCCCGATGCGGATGCCGATACAAAGACCTCCGGTCTATTTTCCGCTTTCCGCATTGCCTCAACCAGCGTTCGGGTGCTTTCCACACGGCTGTTCATGATGCGCTTTTTCACGGCATCGGTCCAGCGCTGACCAAACAAGTTTTCCCCTGCCAGGTTGATAACCGCATCCATCTCATTCATATGAACGGAAAGGTCATCATCCCAACTCACAAACTGCTGGTTTTTCGCCGATTCGCTTTCGTATTTAGCCGGACTACGTGTGACAATTACCAGATTATGGCCCTCCTTCAAAAGCAACATCCGAAGTTCTTCGCCAATAAAGCCGGTGCCACCGGTTATCAAAATATTCATTCTGTTCGTGATTTTATTAAGACTTTATTGCTAAACCATTTATCAGGGTGAAAGCATTCAGTGCCATACGTTACAAAGATACTCTTTCCACCCCAAAGCCCGGTTCTTCAGAAAGGCAAACTCGATAGTCAGCATTCACCTTTAATCCTGAAAAAGGATCATTGGAAATGAGCAAGTGCCCATCCAGATCCGCATAATCAGCTTGTAGTGCAACGAGCGTTCCGGCCGCATTGGCCAGTGAGCTTTCGATCATACATCCTATCATTACCTTCAGCTTCATTTTTTTTGCTTGTTGAATGACTTCACGTGCTTTTATCAAACTCCCAATTTTCATCAGTTTTATGTTGATGATATGAAAAGCCTCAGCAATTTCTTCCAGGTTTTCGGTTCCGGTGAAACTTTCGTCTGCAGCCAGTGGCAGTGGCGACCATCCCTTCAATTTCTTCATCAGCTCTAACTCAGAAGCAGGCATCGGCTGTTCGATCAGTTCCACATTTTGGGTGGCTAAGAACTCAATTTCCCTTTTGGCCTGATCCACCGTTTTCCAGCCCTCGTTGGCATCAATCCGAAGTGGTTTATCGGTAACCTCTCGAATTGCCTCTATTATCTCCCGATCTTGGTCCGTGCCCAGCTTAATTTTATACACCGGAAATTCAGAAGCATCACGAACTTTCTGCTGCATTATCGAAGGTGAATCGATCCCAATGGTATAAGAAGTCACCGGCCCAACCGGAGATTCATGTCCCCATAATTTCCAGAGTGACTGTTTTTGAGATTTGGCCCACCAGTCCAGCCACGCCATTTCGATAGCAGCTTGTGCTGAGTATACCACTGGTTTTTCCAGTTCAGCTATTGTTTGGGGAAGGGTTTCAGGAGCTTCAATTTCACCCCAAAAATGTGTGGGAATATTCTTGAAGTACTTGATAACTGTTTCGGAAGATTCCTTATATCGAGAATTGGGACTCGCCTCTCCATAGCCCGTAATGCCATCTTTGGTGATGCTCAGAATGACTACGGGAACTTCGGATCGACTACTTCTGGAAATGGTAAAAACATTCTTTAGCCGGAGTGATACTGTTTCCCAATCTATCTCAAAATGAGACATAACCAACTTTTTGGATGAATTGCAGATACACATACACGGCAGGAGCTGCAAGAAGCAGTGCATCAAACCGATCGAAAAAGCCGCCGTGTCCGGGCAGAAGAGAGGAAGAATCCTTGACTCCGGCTTTGCGCTTCATCTTGCTTTCAATGAGATCACCAATAGGACCGAATGTGCCAACCATCAAGATCAATGGGAGAGCTGCCGTCATTGTAAAACCGGAGTTCACCGGAATGGCATAAATGGCTATGGCCAATCCAACAAAGCATCCCACATAGCCGCTTAGAAATCCTTCCCAGGTTTTATTGGGGCTGATATTAGGAGCGAGTTTCCGTTTTCCGAATGACTTTCCACCAAAATATGCGAATACATCTCCGCCCCATATCATCAGCATAGTGGCAATGGTGATCAAAAAGCCGAGCTCGTTTCCACCCATGTCCCGAAGCAGAATGAGGCATAGCACGCCGACAGGAGCATATAATCCTGCAAAAAAAGTAGTGCTCAATTTGGTGACACTTTCTTCAGAAGTATCAAAGGTTTGAATAGCGATGAAGGCAATCAGAATGATCACCCCAATTTCAAAAGCATAGGGAATGAAAGGAAAAAGCATCACCCATAAGCCAATGGTATATGGGAAGTACGTATCGGTAGGAACTCCGGATGAAGCCATCAAGCGGATCATTTCCTGCTGTACAAATAACCCGATCAAGATCATCAAGCCTTTGAAATACCAACCCCCAAGCCAGGTAATAGCAATAAATAATATGGCTGCAGGTACCGCAAAAAGAATGCGTTTTACTAATTCACTCAAGCTTACTCCTCTTCGTCAGCATCAAAATTAAAATCCGGATTCGACTCTTCCAGGTCAGCAAGGGCCTTCCGGGCTTTATCTTCATATTCATTGGGAACGTACAAATACACCATCGCCATTTCACCTACTGTTAAACTATACGCGTGGTCTCTTTTGGAGAGGATATTAGAAGGGATCTTAAGATTTGACAAATAATTCTTAGCCATTTCTATTTCCAGATCGGTGCTTGCTTCCAGCACACACACCCAGTTATCGATATCGTTTGCTCTTGGGGAATTTGAGAAAAAACTCATGATGATTCTGTTTTCAAGCTTTTAAGATAATAGAGCAGGGCCACTGTGGCACCCACACTTAATAAAACCATAATTACCGGGATATCCATTTCAGGCGTCACTTTCTGATCCAGCATTTCCGGATAAAAGTTACTGGCAATTACTTGTCCACCATTGTTCACAAAATGAGCGACCATTGCGGGAATCAAGCTATCCGAAATATAGGTTAGATAGGCAAGAAAAACGCCCAGCGTGGCAAGCGGTAAAAAGTTTGATATCTGCAGATGATAAGCCCCAAAAATTGCTCCGGAAATCAAGATCGCAGCCACAATTCCCCAGCTCTTCTCAAAGGCTCGCTGTACGTAGCCACGGTACATCACCTCTTCACAGATGGCCGGAACTAATCCTATATGGAAAACGCCCATAAGCAGCACATTCTCTGATCTCAGAAAACTGGAGATCATCTCGGCCATGGTTTCCTGCATCTCTGCCATAACTTCAGGTACCGGTACAAATGAATTCAGCCATCCCAAAAACAGGATCGTGGGTTGAGCTACAATAAAAAGAATAGCCCCTACGGATGTTACCTGCCAGGTATTTTTGGTAAATTTCAAACGAAGAAATTCCTTTCGCTCTCCCTTTACCGCATGCAGTTTTACGATGAGAAGAGTGGCCAATCCCATAATGAGAATTTGACCGGAGGAATTAGCAAGAAACAGGATGTCAAAATTACTATTCAATTCATCCATCATCGTCTGAGGATCCAGTGTTCCGGTAGTTGATAAAACACCGATCACGCCTACAACAGCACCTACAATGTTAAAAGCGACCAGGGCAAAAAATACCCAGCCTATAGCCATCCCCCAATGGGCAAAACCGTTACGTTCTACCCATGGAAGTGGTTTAGATTGTTCTGATATGTTTGAATTGTTGAAATAAGAAGGATCGTCCTGATTCATTAACTGCTTTTACTCTTCGGAAGCAAACACTTTTGCTCCAATTAGTCCTGATATCACGTTCACAATGCCGAGTCCAATAAACATGTAAAGAGCTTCCATAAACACGGAAGTTCCGCCTTCAAGACTTGCTATAGCTTGTTCTTTGGCTTCAGCGGGCATTTGCATGGCTTCCATATTTTGGATGTTCCAGTCAATGATAGCTTCTTCGAAACCAGGATCTATGAAACCCCAGATCTCGCCAATTAGCACAGCAAATACGGTTGCTATTGCACCCACCAAGAGTCCTATAAGGGCCCCTTTTCCGATCTTATAATTTACATCAAAGGCTTTGGTATAATGCCAGTTTGCATATAAACCACCAAGTGCACCAATGAGGCACCCAATTGTAGAAAATAATTGAGCAGAACTAAAAAATGAGCCCGTAGGTTCTGAGCCCAGAGTCATGTACCCCCCAATTAAATTGAAAGCTGTTACCACCACGGCCGTTATTAACGCCGCAATAATGACCGAATTCCAATAGCTTGGGTTAGTTTGTTGTTGATCTTCCATTTGTTACTCCGATTTGTTTATGGTGAAAAATTCATCAGCCAGTAAAATGACGATACCTAAACTAAGGAGACCACCCAATACCAGCCTTGAGGTCATACTATTCGTCCAAATCCCGAAATAGTTTCCCAATACGTCAACTAAATTTAAGATAATAGCAGCAATTAACCAGTTCTTTTCTTTTTGGGTTGAACCGGAAGTTAAAACGGCAAAAGCAGGAAGCATCAGCCAGCCAATAAAAAACATCCCATAAATTCCCAGACAACGCGAACAAACCGCCATTTGCACCCCTGAAAGGTAATAGGAACGGAACGGATCCTGATGGCAAATACTATCAAAGATCTGATATTGCCAGGAATTAAAAACAGCCGTACTCCCAAATAATCCGGGGCCTAAAGCAGCTAATCCCAACAAACCCGCACTCGCTAACACAGCGAAGAATAATACACGGTTTTGGAAAATCAGCCTTGCGGCCATCTTGTTCTATTTTGGTGATTGCTGCAGCATAGCTTTTACAAAAGATTCCGGAGCTCTGCAGGGTTTTCGGGTTTCAGCATCAGTAAAGCAGAGAGAGACTTCCCCAAAAACATGTACTTTATCCGAAGCCGGGGTTGTGACCTCATAAAATGTTTGCAAGCGGACTGCTGGTTTTTCAAAAACCATCACTTTCACCAGCATTTCCTCATCATATAAAATGGGAGCTTTATATTCTATTTCAGAATGAATAACGGGCAACATGACCCCTGACTCTTCCAGCTCACGATAGGAAAACCCAAACGCACGGATCATTTCTGTACGGGCCACTTCAAAATATTCGAGATACCGACCATAGTATACATACCCCATACGATCGGTTTCAGAATATCGGCTGCGTTGAGAGTGCGTGAATTCAACAAGCGGTGTTTCTTGGGGAAATTCCACTAACCTATTTAACTGTTTTCCATTCACCCATCGCCGCATATTTATCTATGCGCTGCTCAATAAGTTTCTCGGGTTTCATTTTCTTCAGTTTTTTGAGGCTTTTCAGAATTTGAGCTTTTACTGATTCAGCAGATGCATCATGATCCCGATGCGCTCCTCCCAGGGGCTCAGAGATCACTCCGTCAATCACCTTCATTTCCTTAAGATCGGGAGCTGTCAATTTCAAAACGGCAGCGGCTTGTTCCTTATAGTCCCATGTTTTCCAGAGAATAGATGAACAGGATTCAGGTGAGATCACAGAGTACCATGTATTTTCCATCATGTATACTTCGTTACCCATACCAATTCCGATGGCTCCACCGCTGGCGCCTTCACCGATCACAACGGTTACGACAGGAACTTCCAGCATGGCCATCATTTTAAGATTCTTGGCAATGGCCTCTGCCTGCCCCCGTTCTTCGGCTTCTAAACCAGGATATGCTCCCGGAGTGTCAAGCAAAGTGATAATAGGGATCTCGAATTTTTCGGCCAGCTTCATCAATCGATATGCTTTTCGGTAGCCCTCGGGATTGGCCATTCCAAACCTGCGATATTGGCGTTGCTGGGTATCGCGACCTTTTTGGTGCCCCATTATCATCACGGTTTGGCCATCAATTTCAGCCAATCCACCTACAATGGCTTTGTCATCAGAATGATACCGGTCGCCGTGTAGCTCAATGAAATTATCGGTCATCTTGTCGATATAATCGAGCGTATAGGGCCGGTTTGGATGACGAGCTAACTGCACTCTTTGCCAGCGGGTCAGGTTCGTAAATATATTCTTACGAAGTTTATCAACCCGGTTTCTCAGGCTATCAATTTCTTTATCAAGTACGCCATCACTTACATTCGAAAGGCTCTTAAGCTCTTCAATTTTACTTTCCAACTCAGCGATGGGTTGTTCAAAATCTAAATATTGCATAACTGCTTTTAGTTTAAATCCGTGCTAAATATACATAATCTTAGGGTGAAGTGAGGGCTTAGGTTCCGCTTAAAGTACTCCAAAAATACTTCGGAATTTAAGTGTCCACACTCTCCAGATGGCTTCCCTCACAATAGCTTTCGACATCTTCGAGACCCCTTCCTCCCTTTCCCGGAAAACAATAGATACTTCTTTTAATTTAAATCCAGCTTTCCATGCCCTGAAATGGAGTTCAATCTGAAAGGCATATCCATTGGATTTGATCCTGTCGATCGAAATAGTCTCCAGCACTTCTCGGCGAATACATTTGAAACCGGCAGTGGTATCAAAAATAGGAAGGCCTGTGATGGTTCGGGCATAAATGTTAGCTCCATAGGAAAGTATCAGGCGGCTTAAAGGCCAGTTTATAATACTGATGCCATTGGCATAACGTGAACCCACTGCAACGTCCGCTTCCCCTGCTTTTACAGCATCAATAAGGCGGTCTGCATCATCAGGATCATGGGAAAAATCTGCATCCATTTCGCACATTCGCTCGTAGCCTTTTTCCAGTGCGTATTGAAATCCCCGAACATAAGCGGTTCCGAGCCCGAGTTTCCCCTCACGTTCAATCAGGGCAATCCGATCCTCATATTTCTCCTGTGCCAGCTTTACTTTATCAGCTGTTCCGTCTGGTGAGCCATCATCTATAACCAGCACATCTACTTTATTTCTCAGGTCCATTAGCCTATCAATCAATCGCTCAATGTTATGCGATTCGTTGTATGTAGGCACAATGATTATTGTATCCGCCGACATCTTTATTGTCCCTTTCCTTTTATTATTGTGATTATGGTGTTGATCAGGATCTTAGCATCCATCCTCAGTGAGGCATTTTCAATATAAAAAAGATCGAATTTCGTTTTCTCTTTTACATCATCCAGTGACGTATCGTATTTCCATTTAACCTGAGCCCATCCCGTGATGCCCGGTCGTACCCGTAAACGCCGGGTATACAATGGAATTTGTTTACTGAATTGTTCCACAAAATGAGGACGCTCTGGTCGCGGCCCCACTAAACTCATATCACCTTTAAGAACATTTATCAATTGAGGCACTTCATCTATTCGAAGTTTCCGAAGCCAATATCCCAGTTTTGTAACACGGGGATCATCTTTTTTGGCCCATGTGGGTCCACTATGCTTTTCAGCATTATCCAGCATGGTTCTGTATTTGTAGATCGTGAACACCCGGCCATTTCGCCCTACTCTTCTTTGCTTATAAATAGCAGGACCTTTAGATGTAAGCCGAACGGCAATTCCAATAGCTAATAAAATGGGCAGCGCAACCACTAATACAACCAGCGATACAATAATATCGAGCATACGCTTTATGGTTTTTTCCCAAAGAGGCATGGGCTCCGGGGAAATTTCTACCAGTGGCAATCCAAAAATTTGATTCGTTTTACTGAGCCCGCTTACAAGCTGATAAAAGTCAGGTAAGAGTTTAAGAGAAACATCAGGAGTATCGATCTTTGAGATAACCTCAACCAGATCCTGCCGGCGGTCCGGCTCCAGTGCCACCAAAATATCCTGTACTTTATGCTCTTCCATGATCTGTTTTATATCGGTAAGGGAGCCAATTATGTCATCCTCATCAACGCCATGTACCGGGTCCACTACTTTGCCGTTTACCTGTATAAATCCCAACACCTGCATCCCAAGTGTTCTATTACGGTTCAGGTCCTCATAGGCAGCTTTGGCCGTTTGTCCTGTTCCAATAATTACCGCACGGTGCAGTCCTTTCCCGCGCTGTGCGTAGTATTTCTGTATTGTCCTTACCACAAACCGATTCATTGCAAGCAACACAAAAATAGTAGCCCAGTAGGTGATGATGATCATGCGCTGATCACCGATCGAAATGGTTTCATTGATGTTTATTATAAAGTACAATATCAACGCGCCAAGCAGACTGGCTTTAAGCACTTTCATAAATTCATCCAGCCGGGAGACCAAATAGAGTTTTTTGTACGATCCCATCACCACAAAAACGGCCATCCAATATATACTTACCACAAACCCACCACTGATGAAGTTCAGATTAAAATCCTGAATCAGCAAATTCATGGTGTTTGGGTAGAAAGAATGAAAGACAAACCAACTCGCCAGTATGATCAAAAAATCTAACACACTGGTGAAAATTACTTCCCTATATCTTTTTAACTTCAGCACTATATTTACGTCCGGCCTATTTTAATTAAGACTGCCAAAATAAGCATTTTTGGAAAGGCTGCATAACTTCTAAAATTTAAATTTCTTTCTTTTGTATTCATTAAAAAGCACGGCCTCTACCACCAAAGCTCGTCTCGGAGAACTACAGACCGATCACGGAAAAATTGAAACTCCCATTTTTATGCCTGTGGGCACCTTAGCCACGGTAAAAGCCGTTTCTCAGGATGTTCTAAAACAACAAGTTAAGGCACAGATCATACTCGGCAATACTTACCATCTTTATCTCCGCCCTGGCCTTGATATTATGAAAGGTGCCGGAGGCCTGCATGAATTCATGAAATGGGACCGGCCGATCCTGACTGACTCTGGTGGATATCAAATTTTTTCGCTCTCAGATATTCGTGAACTTGATGAAGAAGGAGCACACTTTCGAAGCCATATCGATGGCTCCAAACATACATTCACCCCGGAAAATGTTGTGGATATTCAGCGAATTTTGGGTTCGGATATCATGATGTTACTGGATGAATGCCCTCCCTACCCAAGCTCTTATGAGTATGCCAAAAACTCCATGGAACTAACACACCGCTGGGCAAAAAGAGGACGAAAGGCATTTCTGGAAACGGAGCCTCTTTACGGCCACAAGCAAGCACAGTTCGGGATTGTTCAGGGGGGGACTTATAAAGATCTTAGAATTGAGTCTACCAAGTTTATGGCAGATCAGGATTTTGAGGGCATTGCCATTGGCGGACTAAGTGTAGGTGAACCCATTGAAATGATGTACGAGTTTACTGACCTGAATACTGATTATCTCCCCAAGGATAAAGCCCGCTACCTGATGGGCGTAGGCACACCTGCCAACCTCTTGGAAGGCGTAGCTCGCGGGGTCGACATGTTTGATTGTGTGATGCCTACCCGAAATGCACGAAATGGAACCATCTTTACGCGAAATGGCCGTGTTAACATCAAGAATGCGCAATGGAAAGATCATCACGATTTTCTGGATGCTGATTTTTCTTCCGACCTCTGCAGTAAGTATACCATGGCATATGTGCATCATCTATTCCGAAACGATGAACTCTTCGGGCTTGAGCTAGCTTCTATTCACAATCTCACTTTTTATTTGTGGCTGATGGAAGAAGTGCGCGCGCGCATTGCCAACGATACTTTTGGGGAATGGTACCCGGGCATGGTTAAACAGCTGGAGCAGCGTATTTAGTTTTGTGTTTTTTCTTCTGCTCTCGCAAGTTGTTCTAAAGGCGATGGACCGTTGAAAATAGTTTTGATGAGGATATCGAGGTCCATCCACAGAGAATAGTTTTGCAGATAATAAAGCTCAAAACTTTCGGCGTCCTCGGGTTGGCTTATTCGGTTTTCACTGATCTGAACAAGTCCCGTGAGCCCTTTTTTAACCGGATCGCGATGTTCCATTACAGTTTTGGCTATGGGAGCTCCCACTAAACTCAGTTTCCCTGAAAGTACGTATAACAACAACCTGAGGCGGTTTTTCCACTTATGGTTGGTTATACCGGAAAACAGGCTAATTTCACCCAAAGACAGATACTCTTTCTTTGAAAACAGCAGGCCCGGAAGAGCTATAATGCCCAGCAAAATCACCAAAGGCAGTGCGATCGTGATATCCATCATTCTTTTCATCAACCGGTTGAGGGGCTTTGAATAGTCGAACTCAACTTCTACCAGCGGAATGGCTTCCAGGTATTCAACATTCGATTTTCCGAGAATGAAATCCATGGAATCGGGAATGAGTTTGAAGATCACATTTTCTTGCTGAAGGTTAGAGATCTCTTTCAGCATTTGCTTATAACTGATGGAATTCAACGCAAAAAACACCTGGTCAATATTATATGCCCTAACCAGATCTTGTAGCTGTGACAGACTGCCTAAATAATTTTGCCGCTCATTTCCTTCTTTCGAATCCACATATCCAACCACCTCATAACTCCAATCGGGGCGCGAATGTATTTTGTTGGTAATATCATGCGTCTGGTCAGAATCACCTACAATTAAAACCTTAGAAGTTCGGATTTTACCACGGGTGTTATCGCCCGACTTTCTGGCATTCAGCTTCAACACCCTATATAGTAAAGTGAAAACCAGTCCTATCACAAAACTAATGGCAAAGATCAGCCTGGAATAAGCCAGCGTACGAGCAAAAAAGGTAATCAGGATCAATGCACTGTATGAAATGAAAACGGCTTTCAAGTGGGCAGAAATAGAGTGAAGATTTTTTTTATATAACCCGAATATACCGGCCGAAATGAAATACAAGCCACTGAAAAGCCCGTTGATCCACAAAAAGTTAAGATTATCAGCTTGAAATATTTGCTCAAAACTAAAGTAAAACCTGATGGCAAAACCGAGCAACAATGCTGTATTCAGAAGCAGCAGGTCCATGATAACTGTTTGCGCCTGCTTCACCCTGCTGCCAATAAATGAAAATACCGTCCGCATCATAATGGCCAAATAGATCAGCACTTTAAAAATAAAGCTGTACCGCGAGCTGTACTGTTTATCAAAGAACTGATAAAGAGCTTTGTTAAAGAGCCGAATGTAACGCAGGTCTCCCTTTTTTGTACTTTCCCCTTTGTAATGAATGATGGAAGTATCCGGCACGTAATCGATATGATAGCCGGTTTCCTGAATGCGGTAGCACAGGTCAATATCTTCACCATACATAAAAAAGCGTTCATCAAAGCCGCCTAACTTTTTGAGCACCCCGGTTCGCCAGAACATAAAAGAACCTGACAACACAGGGACTTTTGAGGGTTCATCTTCCCCTAACCAACTCAAATAATATTTTCCGAACAGTTTGCTTTTCGGAAACAATGAGTTAAGCCCAAACACCTTGCATGCTGCCGACCATATAGCCGGAACTGAGCGTCGGGATTCGGGAGCAAAGGTTCCATCCGGGTTTAGGATCTTACAGCCAGCTGCACCGCACTTTTCATTTTCCTCCATATGCGAAACCAGGGTTTCCAGAGTATCTTCGCTTACCAGTGTATCCGGATTTATGATGAGTGTGTATTTTCCCTGGGCCTTTTCTATAGCCTGATTATTGGCTATCCCAAAACCAACATTTTCTTCATTCTGAATATAGTGAACATCCGGAAAACGTTTTTTTAGGTATGGAATAGAGTCATCACCGGAGGCGTTATCTACCACAAAAATTTCGAGAGTCAGATCTTCAGCACTGCGTTGCAGGGAATTCAGCAGGTTGGCGATATACTCCTTCACCTTATAGTTTACTATGACAACAGAAATGTCGATGGCTCTATCTTTCACGTGCTAAAATCCGAGTTTATTCAAAAAATAGTCGAGCTTTCCTTTAATTCCCAAGCCGTATCCAAAACGGTCTGCAGTGCCTCGCCAGTGGTGGTGAATATAATCTGAAACCGGGAAGTCTTTTAGCTTGAGTCCTCTTTCGTGAGCTTCCTTAAAATTATGGATGGTAGGCTGTCCGTGGTGTATAAACGGGGGTAATTCTTCATAAAACGCTCTTTTTAAAAACAGATAGGGCGTCAATATAATCTCAAAACCATTTTCATCTTTAAATCCGCGTTCATTCACGGTAATGGTCTGCCCTACTGCATATACGTCCTCAGAAGCCGCAATTTCACTCATTTCTTCCAGAAAGCCATCCGTATGTGTCTCCGTATCACTATCCAAAAAGAATACAAATTCCGATATTATGTGATCCTTTAACATACGATCCATTGCGGGACCGTGATAAATATTTTCCTCGAAAAATACTGCTTTGGTATTTTGTAATTCTGATGACAGGTCTTCAATAAGATTCTTCGAATGGTCTTTGGATCCGTTATCGCCGATCAATAATGGCACGTCGGGATAATGATCTTTAAAAGAACGAACAGCCGTTTCAAGCAAATCAGGGGTCTGGTAATTAATAATTACGGTTGTTACATCCATAAGCTATCGTACTATTACTACTTTTCCCATTCCGGTCTGACGGTTGCCGTCCTCATAAGCAATCACAAAATAAACTCCGCTTCCCAGTTCATTTCCGTTGTAATTCAATCCATCCCAGTCAATTCGGCCACCCCGTGCTTCCAGTTCCTGAACCACACTCCCATCAACACCTACTATCTTGACTGTTGTTTCTTCACTTAAACCTTCTATTATAATTCGTGAATTTCTGTTGTATGAAAATGGGTTGGGGAAGACTTTCAGCTCGTTCATTTCCTGTGCGGGAGCTTTTGGAATGTCCTGATAGCTGATAAGCCCCTCATCCATTGCGATAAAGACTTCCCCGGTTTCATCATTAACTGCTATAGACTTAATGTTGTTTGAGTAAAGCGGGCTGTTCTCTGCTGTTAGTCTTTTTATGATTCGGCTACCTTCGGCGTTTAGCACCCAGATTCCCTGATTTAAACTTCCGATCCATTTTTGGTTTGCTGCATTCACGGCCATAGTGGAAACATTTACATCGCGTAATAAAAACCGGGAAGAGGCCGTAGTATCATCACTGATAAGCCATTGAGCTTCGCGTTCTGCCGGGCCTCCTTCAATCATCAATTCCGGAAAAATAAATCGCGCAATTCCTCGTCCCGTTCCGATCCAGACTTCACCCTCTTTATCTTCTATAATTGCATTTACCTTATTATCGGGAAGATTTCCGTTACCATTTCCCGTAGTCAACTTTATGGATCTGTCGTCTGAGGTATTTGCGGGTTCTTGTCCTGTATTCAGCACAATCAGTCCATTCCCGGCAGACGATGTATTTTGCAAAGTGACCCATTTTTGGTCATTGGAGTCAATGAAAAGCCCAACATATTCATCAGAATTTGCTGCGGTATTCGCTTTTGGTAGAGGTACCCAATTCTCATCTCCCGGAGTTTGATAATAAAGTGGGGTATCTCCGAAACGGCTAACCAACCAAACGTCATCATTACTATCTGTTTGCAGCCCCGATATCACCGGAAATTGATCACTGTCATCTACCCAACCTCTCAGCGTTGAGTTTGTCTCATCAAAAATATGAACACTGTTATCCTCTTTATTATGCCTTGCTACTCCACGTCCCCAGCTTCCGAAATAATAATAATCATCCGTAATAGTTGTTCTGAAAGTCTGTTGAAAACCGAAGGAGTTGATTGTTTCATTGGTACTTTGATTGAAATTATACCAGTTCTCACCATCATATATATAGTAGCCTTTTGCATTGTCGATCGCATTATTCCTGGCAGATTCATTTGTAGATGCAACGACCATTCTGTTTTCATCAAATTTGATGTCCGCAAAATAGTTTTGATATGGTCCGCCAGACTCAAACAGATCAGTATAACCTGTGTTAACTTCTACAGTTCCTACTCCATTACTTGCTGTACCTACGTAAATTAACCCCTCTTTTATAGTTATCGCTCGTAGAGTAATGTTGTTTTGGGAAGGTTGGATTCTATTGAAAGTATCCGTTTGTTCGTCTGATAAATAAATACTTCTTTCCGAATGTGCCCCTAATTGATCACCACCCTTTATAAATTCTTCAATCAAAGCACTACCGAAACCATCATAAACAATCCAACCACTATCATTCCTTAAATAATTGCTTTGAGAAGTTGAGGCATAAAGTAAACCCTTGTCCACTCCCACCGTGTTTATTTCTCCTTCTATAGCACTATTCTCCGAGTGAATGTTATACCAATTTGAATTGACTGAAAGCGCATCTGATAAGTTACCTACTCCTATTCCCTCAGGTGTTACTGCATATAAACTATCTTGCTCTATAAAGATATCTGTAACAGGAATCCCTCTCGTAAACTCTCCAATTTGAATAAAGGAATCATCAACAAACAAACTTTCAAGGTCGTACAAGACAATTCCAAAATCTGTGGCTACATATAGCGATTCATTATATATAGAAAAATCATTGATGCCTTTAGAAGTGAAATTCTGATTTCTTTCGATATCATTGACCGGAAATATTTCTCCGTTATTGAGATCAATTACATCAAGTACCCCATTGATATAACCGATTATTATTTGATGTTCAGATGAGTCGTAGATGATAGAAGTTCCATCCAATCTGGATAGCCCTTCCTTTGTAGTATAGTTTTTTAATTCTTCGTCACTATTTACAGAAATGACGCCACCGGTTGTAGCAGCCCAAATTTTATTGTCCTCATCTAACGTTAAATCATTGACTGTTCGGACTGAAGAATAAGTTGTCCATTCCTGAATTGATTGGGCATTGGCAATAGAAGAACAGAACATTAGCAAAAAGGAGAGAAACAGAACAGTCTTTTCCATAGCACGATATCAACGATGACTATAATTAGAACTTAAAGAAATTGAACAATATCATATATCGTAAAAGGTAAGCTTTTCAATCGATAAAACTGAGTAGAATTGGCATAAAAAAAGGCCCTCCCTGTGGTACAGGGGGGCCTGAATAAAAAGGAAGAAGGCGACGACCTACTCTACCGCTTGTG
>NZQV01000006.1 GCA_002696035.1 Balneola sp.
ACGCTAGATAGTATTGCCTAAGCATATACTTCTAATTGGAAACCAAATATAAATATTTGATTCACATTTTACTTGTTATTCATAACAGTACCTTTTTTTTGTTGCCCAGTTTTATGCGCTAAGTGTCTGTCAATTTTTCTCTATTTTGAAATAAACTAACTTTGGCTGATTTTCCTTCCGCATGAATTCAGAAGCATTTTACAATAGCTTGAACATACTGCCCTCTTTTCGGGAAGTATCTAACTATGCGCTATATACCAGCCTCCCAGATGATTGGTATGTGGCTTTGGCAGATATTCGGGGCTCTACAGACGCCATCCGACTGGGTAAATACAAAGAAGTAAATATGGCCGGTGCTTCCATCATTGCTGCGCTCAACAACTTCTACGATAAGGAAAATATTCTGCCCTACCTATTTGGAGGCGATGGCTCACTGATCGCACTCCCAAACGAAGATATCCAAACAGTGAAAGGTATTATGGCCTTCTGTAGAAAAGCCGTAAGTGACGCATATGGCTTGGAAATGGCCGTGGGTTTATTATCCATAAAAGAACTTCGGGAAAAAGGACATGATGTCCGGGTTGCAAGGCTCCGTTTATCCGAGATCTTAGATCAAACCATTTTCTGGGGAAGTGGTGTTACTTTTGCCGAAGACTATATCAAAGAGCACGATACACTGAAAGATGTAGAACCCATTGAGGCAGATTTTTCAGGATTGGAATGTAGATGGAGTCAGGTTCCCAGCGATAAGGATGAGGTTGCAGCTTATATCATTCAGGCTTTCGGAGATAATGAACAGGATAGTGTAGAAATTTATGAAGAATGTTTTCGGAAAATTGATTCCATTTACGGTTCCGATGAATCCTTCCACCCCATTCGCGAAGAGGCTCTCCAAATGACCGCCAATCCCCTTTCTCTTGGAATTGAGTGGAAACTCAGAACCCAGCCTCCCACCATCATAAAAAAAATAAAACATGCCGCTATGATGGTCTTTCAGCTGATCACAGGTTTGTATCTCATGAAATTCAAAAAGAAAACCTCCGCTACCAACTGGGGTGATTATAAACCGGACTTGGTTCGTCATGCTGATTACAAAAAATTCGGAGATGGACTTCGGTTTGTAGCAACCGGTACCGTACAACAACGCATGGACCTCACTACTTTTCTGGATGAAATGTTCCAAAAAAGAAAACTGGCTTATGGCGTACATCCCTCCTTTGCGGCTATGGTAACCTGTTATGTGCGAAGCTACCAAAGTAACCACATTCACTTTGTAGATGGCACCGACGGTGGCTATGCAAAAGCTTCCCAGGAACTAAAAAACCGCCGTAAAAAACTTGGTATTTGATTTAGTTAATGGAATACAGTTAAGGTTATTTGTTTTTTCTGATAACCATTAACTAATAACAAATTAACCGTCCGCCTGGACTTTTTCTTCACCCAATTTCTCCCGCACTACAGGCGCGACCTCTTTCGCAAAAAGCTCTATAGATCGCAACAATTTATCGTGCGGAACACTTCCCACGCTCATCTGAAGTAAAAAGCGATCATGTCCAAAGATCTCATGCTGATACATGATCTTGTCGATGATATCCTGCGGACTTCCCACCACATTTGCCCCTTTCAGTGTGATGGAAGCATCGAATTGCTGTCGACTCATAGGAGGCCATCCTCGTTCTTTTCCGATCTTGTCCATTTGCGTTTTGAAGGCCGGAAAAGCTACATCCGCGGCATCTTGAGTGGTTTCTGCGATAAAGCCATGGGAATTTATGCTCACTCGTTGCTCGGGCTGATCGTAATCAGCCGCTCCTCGTTTATGAATATCTACCATTTGCTTGAATTGAGCTGGCTGGCCTCCAATGATCGCGATCGCCATTGGCATGCCCATAGCACCGGCCTCATAGGCTGATTTCGGCGTTCCTCCCACTGCTCTCCAAACCGGCAATTTATCCTGATATGGCCGGGGATACACACCGCGATTCTCAATATCGGGACGATGCTTTCCTTCCCAGTTGATCACCTCATTCTCACGAAGCCCCATCAAAAGCTGAAGCTTTTCCATGAATAGCTCTCCGTAGTTCTGAAGATCATATCCAAACAGTGGAAAGGACTCCGTAAATGAACCACGGCCCACCATGATTTCAGCCCGGCCTTTGGAAAGCAGGTCAATGGTCGAAAATTGCTGATACACCCTCACCGGGTCTTCTGAACCCAAAACGGTTACCGCAGAACTTAGCTTGATATTTTTGGTCCGGGCCGCAGCAGCCGCCAACAAAGTAGATGGAGCCGACGATACATATTCCTCTCTGTGGTGCTCTCCTATCGCAAAAACATCGAGTCCCAACTCATCGGCCAGTTCTATTTCTTCCATCAGCTGATCAAGTCGTTTGGATGGATGTTGTGGTTTGCTCTCTCCCTCAATGGGTGTGTTTTCTACAAAAGTATAAATGCCTAATTCCATAAAATCCGGGTTTTCTGAATGACTTTTTGTTTAATGTTAAACTAATCATTTTTGATTATAATAATCGATCCATAGTGATAGATTCAGTTTATTATCTACATTTACACTACATAACCATATGAGACAATAACTATCAGAAATTTCATCGATGCAATGATATAATTATATTTGCTTTAACTACTACAAATTTACGCACTATGAATTCAGATAATAAAAACTCTACACAGAGAAAACTCAGGGCACTCAACAAAATAACCGACCTGAGAGAGCAATCTGCTCAAACTCTTAATAGAGACGAGTACCGGAACCACTTGCATAAAAAGCATGGCTGGAAGAATGCTTAAAACCAAACGCGTATACGAAGATCCATCTGAGGATGACGGCTACCGAGTCTTTACCGAGCGACTCTGGCCACGAGGCGTTTCCAAAGAAAGAGCTGCGCTGGATCAATGGATTAAGTCTATCGCTCCGAGTCATGATCTGCGTAAATGGTTTGATCACGATCCGGATAAATGGGGAGAATTCAAGGAGCGATACCGGAGAGAACTATTTGGATCGGATGCGGTAAATGAAATGGTGGAGATCATCCGGGCAAATGACACCGTGACAATGGTATATGCATCCAAAGATGAGGAACACAACAGTATGGTTTTGTTAAAAGAGTTTTTGGAAGACTTGATCGAAGAATAACATCGATGAATTAGGTCGATCGTACGGTTAATCCTGTAACTTTATAACATTTTGGGACTGATTACAATCATAGCCCATCCCCATTGTTGCAGGCCACCGGCTTCTCTATTCTGAATAGATTCAAGACTTTTATCATTGAATAGAAGTGAATAACCAACTTGCAATCTGATTTCGTTTGTAAACCTATGGTTAACAGAAAAATCCAGTTCCGAAGCAAGTGAACGACTTAATAACTTGGTAGGATCAAGCGGATCTTCAATTTCATTCGCCAGTGAAAAATGATGATAAACCACATTCAAACTCACTATTTCGGACGCAGTATAATTTACGCTCATATAAATATCCTGTAGACCGCCATTTTGTGTCTCAGCCGGAATATTTAAAAAATAATCCATATGCCCATAGAACTTATGGTTAGTAGCATAAAGGGTATTAAATGTGTTACCGGAAGGGTTACTGCCTCCAGCTTCACCTCCCGATAAGTAATCAATTCCACCCGAAAAAGTCAGCGGATTTACACTATAGGATACTTTCAAAGCGGCCATATATGCAGATATATTCTCGCGGGCTGCATCGTCACCATTTTGAAAATATAAAGTACCGCTGGCACTTACTTTTTCAGTTGCGTTATAATTGATGTGCGTACCATACGTATATCTGTAGTTCACTTCACCCGGTGAGACTTCAAACCCATCTGTAAGCATTAATCCTGAAATGCTTAATTTTTCAAAATCTTTATTCATCCAGAGATAGGAAAGTACCTTGTAGTTATTCAGTGAATAATAGTTTCCCTGTAAATTTTGGATTTCCTGATTGTAAGCCGCCCCCACATCCAGTTTAAATGAGGATGAAAGGTTTTTGTACTTAAACACTAATGCGTCGTGACTCCTCGCTTGTTGTGCCCAATTTACGCTTCCGAGTAAGCGTTGATCATCATAAACCAACTCTTGACGACCTAATTTCAATCCGATCTCGTCTGAAAAGTAAATTTGAGCCCACGCCTCATGGATATTTACATTTGGTGTATCATCTAACTGAGGTACTTCACCCCAGGTTCTAACGTCTTGAGCAGCGATCTTGAAATCATAAGAATTTCCCTCGTATAACAGTTTTATACGGGTCCGCTGCGAAGTAAAAAAAGCTGGATCACTTTGATCTGTATTCAATACTCGATATCCGTCACGGAACTCTGTACGGGGACGAAATTCACCGGTCAAACTAACTTGCGCAAAACCCAATACAGGCAGCAAAGCGATGCATATTATGCTAGTAATCGTGTAATGAAGTAATTTCATGGAAATCATAATTTTATCTATTTTTTATTTGTCGCTTTGCTCTATTTAGCGTTTTCATAACTGCTTCAGGTATGAGCGTATCGTCATAGTCGGGCATGCTTATTTCTGTCCCCGATATAATTCGCCCGGAGTGCCCCATTCGTTCGTGTGGAAGACAGAAGTAATCGTACACACCTTTCTCTTTCAATTTCAGAAACCAAACTTCTCCGGCGTTTAGCATACCGGAATCAAACGATTGGGCTTCTTCAGGAATTCGCTGTGGACGACGGTTATCGGGGTGGTAAGCCGTGACGGTATGCAATCCTTCCACCACTTCGAATCGGATTACATCACCTGGGTCAACCTGCAAAACGGTAGGCTCAAATCTTGCATCTTCAGCCGTTCCCAGTATTTTTACGGTGAGCGTATCGCTCGGATTACCATAAACCGAAACAGGAATCACCAGTAAAAAAATCACCGCTATGTTTATCCAGGTTTTCATCTTTTCAATATTTATAGATCTGTGTAATCCGTTTTCTAATACGTTGTTAGACAGAACAAAGACTTTCGTCTCTGGAGAGTCGATGTACGAATGTTATCAGTTTTTCAACATGGCTGTGATAACTGCTGACGCTTCTTTCATAGATTGGTTTAGGCCTTCCACTCGTTTGGCAACTTTGCCTTCTGTATCCAACACGGTCACAAGATTGGAGTGAGCAAAATGTCCGTCACTCGTTTGCTGATATTTTACCCCCAACATGGTCGCCAGCATTTTGATTTCGGTTCTTTTCCCAGTGATGAAATGCCATTCGGGAAGATCAAGCTGCTCATATTTCGCATAGTCCTTCAATACCTCAGGCGTATCGTTTTCAGTATCAAAAGAAATGGCAAGCACTTTTGTTTTGGCTTGAACCGATTCATCAAGGGAACTGAACAATCGCCAGGTATCCTGAATTAAAATCGGACAAACTTGTGTACAGTTTCCATAAAACATCACCACGATCACCGGTTCACCCTTAAAATCACTAAGCTGTACCACTTTATTCCGGTGATCGATAAACTCAGCATCCAGGTGATAGAGCGAATGATCCGCGTGAACTTCTCCGGCTTTTAGAGCCTCTTTTTCATGTTGATGGTGCCGGTGCTGAGCAAAAGCATTCATGGAAAAGATCCCCAAAAATACCAAGGTATAAGCGATTACTGATTTCATAATGTATTTCCGTTTTCATATTGAGATGTGGGTGCCGGTTCATCATAAGCGCATCGGAAACCGACCATTCCGGTGGTTATTTTTGCATTGAAGCTCATTCGTGTGATGTATCGGATAGAAGCTGCATAACTGTACACAGACCCAAGCGTGTTCATCCTACCAACCGTGCCACAATCCAGCGAAAGTTCATCTGCGATTATGGGCTTGAAATCTTCTACCCATTCCATCACTAGTCCAAACTGATCTTTCACGCCTTCGGTATTTTCAATTTGGGTTGAACCGACTTCAGCGAGATTATTTACATCAATACCCGAATACCAGTTTATAAGCTCACTGCTAAATGTTCTCATTTCCGTTTTTGATTCGAATTCCATCAGCTGAGCTGAATATTCCCATTGGTTGAGTGTTGGAAGTCGACCGCCTTGATCTGAACAGTACGCATTGGCCGCATACCATGAAACCCGCGTTACGGGCCGATTTTCTCCTAATTTTTCATAACCAGGATCCAGATCTGACCTCCATTCTCTGAGGTAACCATCATTCGTAAAAATGGGTGGGATCTCAGAGCGTCTCCATTCGGGATTCTCTTTCAGGAATTTTACAAATTCTTCGTTCGTAACAGCTGTTTCATCCATGTAAAAGGAATCGACGGGAACCGGCTCGCCTGGAATTTCCGGTAATACAGAATGAAAAGATCCCTCCGGAACAAGTACTCTTGCCGTTTGCGAAGACGCAACCTCAGGCATGAAAATGGTCATCACAACCAACAACGGAAGGGCAAGAATTACTCTGTTCGTTTGGGATCTCATGTTATTTAAATTTAGCTTTTTCAATTCGTTCAAGCAGTGACTGGTTCAAACTTTCGCTTGGACCAATCTTGCCTTAAATCATCACCGCATCCCGTATACACGGGAACACTTGCGCTAATGCCTAACAGATAAACCTGGCATAAGCTTCACCCTATGCCAGATAAAATTATTCAGTAATTCAAATTCTCGACTTATAACTGGGCGGACAAGCTGTCCGCCCTACGTTATGAGTTATTTCTTACGTGGACCTGCTTTCAGCGTACCAGTTGCTCCTTTCTCGGCATCCACAAACTCGTGGTCAATCAGGATGTATTTTCCTTCTTCTGGCACGATCATATCCATAGTTGCTGAACCAGATGCTCCAAGAAGAACAGTCTGCATTCCTCGCATTTCATTGGATGGATGTCCTTCCAGCCACACGCGGTCAAAGATGCCGCCAATCACGTGGAAACTTGAAGTACCGCTTGGACCGTTATTGCTAACATGGAATCGTACACGCTCGCCTGCATTGGCTTTCAGTGGCTGGTCGTGAAGGATGGTTTGGTGACCGTTGAATACCACGTGCGAAGGATTGTTGCTTGAAGCTGCTTCGAAATCGTAAGTGTAAAGGTCGCCTGCACCAGGAGTTAAGTAGTATTCACTTTGTACGATCACATATTCGCGATCTACTTCATAACCTGTGTCGTATCCATCTTTTGGAGAAACAACTACTACTCCGTGCTGCCCCATTGCGGTGTGCATCAATACACTTGGAGTTCCGCAGTGGTAGATGTAAGTACCGGCATAGTTTGCAACCCAGTCAAATTTGATGGTTTCGCCCGGACCAATGGTTCTCCATTTGTCATCCTTAGCTACAGTACCGGCATGGAAATCCATGGAATGAGGCATTGGCATAATAGCTGCAGAGTTTTTCTGATAAGGATTATTTGCTACCTGATTCATAAACGGTGAGCCGCCTTTTGCAGGGTCAGTGATGGTAACTTCCTCATCCGAACGGTTTTTCATCACAAAGGTGATCTTATCGCCTTCTTTAACATGAAGTACCGGACCGGGAACCGTTCCGCCAAACGTCCATGCCTGGTAGCGAACACCTTCAGCCACTTCAATTTCCTGTACAATGATGTCGATGCGAACTTCGTGGTGTTTGTTGCCTTCATAATCCAGCGGGGCCAGATTTGGGAGTTGTGTGACGTACTCCCCGACTACGGGAGGGCCGTCATAATCTTCGGTGTATACTTCTGCTTCCGGCATGCCGAAGGTCATTCCGTCTAATGTATATTCTTGGGTTTGAGCCGTTAAGAGTGAACTCATGCCAAAGAAAATCATTCCAACTAAAAGAGTGATTTTTGAGATTGCGCTTTTCATAGTATTGGGTTTTAGTAGTTATTAGTTATAAGACTATTTTATCTTAAATAAGTTTAAAGCCTTTAATCGCTTTTGATCAATGATAATCACACATTGTGAATTTAAGATGAAGATGTCTTAAATATATTCTTGAATAATTCTTCTCGATGTATCCTACTCTCCTTTCAACAAAATTCATTATACTCGAGGCGAACGTTTTCACCTAATAGATCTATGAGCTCCGGCCTATTTAACATCCAAAACATTCATTTCAGGTATGATGATGAATCCGTTTTTGAGGATTTTTCTGTTGAGATCAATCAAGGGGAAAAAATAGCTATCAAAGGAGAATCCGGTTCCGGAAAAACGACGCTATTTCGAATCTTGTTGGGATTTGAGCATCCCGAAAAAGGGAACATTTTGTACCAAGGCGAATCCTATTCCACCGATACTATTCACAAACTTAGAAAAGAAGTCGCCTGGCTACCCCAAGACCTGAACCTTGGATCCGGCAATACGTCAGAACTGGTGGATTTCATATTTGAATTTCAGCATAATATTGAATCAAAGCCAAGCAGGTCTAAACTTGTTGAGACACTGAATCAATTGGGTTTAGGAGAAGATACGCTGGATAGCAAATTCAGTGATCTTTCCACCGGGCAGCGGCAGCGGGTGGGACTGGCAACTTGTTTTCTCCTCAACAAAAAAGTGCTTCTTTTGGATGAACCCACTTCTGCCCTCGACGAACAATCGAAGCAAAAAGTAACGGATCTTATTTTACAGGATAATATAACCGTCATTTCCACCTCCCACGATCCCTGGTGGGTGAAAAGATGTGATCGTATCATCGAATTAGAAAACTATGGTTGACAAAAAACTACTTAAATCAGGAGTATTCCGTAACTACTGAAGAATGTTTCTCTCAGAGTCGCGCAGAATAAATCTGCATATCTCAGCGCTAAACTTTGCGAAACTCTGCGAGAGCGAGAAATTGATTTAGAATTAGAAGTTTATTTATAGACATCAAAAATAAATAGAAATGGACATCATCGACCTTAGCTGGTGGCAACTTGGAATCGGGTTCTTGATCCTGATTATCCCTGCATGGATCCTTTGGCGATACAAAACCGGGCTCAATAAAAAACTGGGTATTGCCACAGTCCGAATGACCTTACAATTGCTCTTCGTGGGATATTACCTGGAATATCTTTTTGAATTGGACAATGCGTGGCTGAATGCGGCCTGGATCATGATCATGGTATTGGTAGCAGATTTTGCCACCATCGACCGGAGTGAGCTGAACCGTAAGAAATCACTTCTCATCCCGATCTTTGCTGCCACGTTCTTTGGGATCATCGTGATCGATATGTTTTTCCTGGAAGCTGTTATTCAACTCCCGAAGTTCCTGGCTGCTCAGTACACTATTCCTATTACCGGTATGGTTTTGGGAAATTGCCTGCGCAGTAATGTGATCGGTATCAACGCTTTTTATTATAGCCTGAATGAACATCAGGAGCGGTACCGGTTTTATCTTTGCTGTGGGGCGACCCGAAGTGAAGCTGTTTTCCCTTTCTTTCAGGATGCCCTTAAAAAATCAGCAAATCCTACCTTGGCTTCCATGGCTACCATCGGCCTCGTTTCTCTCCCGGGCATGATGACCGGTCAAATTTTAAGCGGAAGCTCTCCCCTCATCGCTATAAAATACCAGATCATGATTATGCTGGCCATCTTTTCGGGAACGGTTTTGTCCGTTTATCTCGGTATCAAACTCAGCAACCGATTTGTCTTTTATGATAATGATGTGCTGGACAGTTCGATCTTAAAGGATTGAAATTTGATCAACCAAGGAATGGAACACAGATGACGTAGATTTGGCTGATATTTGCTGATTGATGTAATTAATCTCACATCACCACACCACCCACCTAGCGCAAGCGTTCCCGTGAATACGGGATACGGTGTAGGATTCGACTTTTAGAATTGAATTAGAAACTGGTCCAAGCGGACGCACCACCTAGCGCAAGCGTCCGCTTGTGCGGTGTTGGATTTGACTTTTCGAATTGAATTAGAAATTGGTCCAAGCGGACGCTTGAACCAGTTCCATTTAATTTTTAAATGGGCGGAGAGGCTGTCCGCCCTTCGTGATTTAGGCTACAGCCAATTGAAACATTTGTTCTAAGCGAGCTTTTTCTGCTTCAACGGTAGTTTTTATGGATTCCAGATTTTCTCCTTCGTATCCATTTGAATGGGCTATCTCCAGACAATAATCCATTCCGGCTTCTAGGTTATCGCGGAATTTGGTGAGTTTACGATTTTCATTGGGATCTGAATCCGATACATCGATCAGGTCCTGCAGATAATCCACATACATGCGCATTTCCTTGGCAAACATGTGCGGACGATCTCCATCCACCAAAGACTCTCCCCTTCCATAGATATGGTTCAGCATTTCTTCGAGTGAATATTCACCATTGAAATAAGCAATGTTTGGCCCAGGACAAATGGCTTGTGGTGAACGGCTTTCCTTCTGTATACCCAGTTGAATCAGCGCTCCGTTACCAAGATGATCACACAAACAAGCTTTGTCTAATACTTTGGTCTTGAGCCGCCCTTTCTTGTCTTCAGCATAATCAGCTTGGGTGATCTGGTCGATCTTCAGCAACTGATATTGTGTTGAGGCTGTACAGATTGGGTTTTCAGTAAACTCGGTATTCGATTCCAGAAAGCCTTTTGGACACGGTGACCCTGGTTTTCCTTTCTCGATTCTTTCTTCATGCCATATCCGGGAACCTGTCTGACGCACATTGTTGAAAGGTACGCCCAAAGGTGAAACTCCACTTAGATACAGATCTTCCTCTTTCGCATTTTCCAGCAACGATCTTGTCGTTTGATCGACGGTGGTCGCTTCGGGAACCAATAAAAAAGGACTCCCCCAACCAGTAGAATCCATATCATATTCTTTGATTAATCGCTGCATTTCTCCATGCGTTCCAATACCACCCTGAACAGTAATTCGTGGTTCCTCGAATTTCCAGTCTGGTGAAAAACCATCGCGCTCATCCTCATAAAATTTCTCCACAAGCGGACGGATAGCCGAGCTCAACATTTCTTTTTTCTCTTTGAATTCTTTCAACAAAACCGGCAGCAACAAGCCATCGGTAGCAAAAGCATGTCCACCACAATTCAACCCGGATTCGATCCGATATTCAAATACTTCCAATCCCTTTTTGGCAAGATATTTTCCTTGAATCAGCGCAGAGCGGAAATCACTCACTTTAAGGATGATCTTCTTTTTGATGTTACCTGAGGCATCACGGTAAAAGTCCTGAAATTCAGCTAAATAATTGTATAACCGGGGATTAAATCCAGCAGATAGAATGAGGTTAGAAGATAGCTTACTATTTGCATATCCGCGCAGAGCAGCACTTCCATCGCTGTATTCAGCGCTCATTGGTTCACCCGATTTGGTGAGGTTGAGTTTATCCACCTTCGCCATGATGTTCACATCAATGGAGCCGGGCTGCATCAGGTTGTTCAGTTTTTCTGCCAAATTTTGACGCTCACTTTCGGCCGTATCCATCAGCTTCTGATAGGCTGTTTTTAGTGAACTTTCATCCGGCAGCATGCGAAAATATTTAGCCTTGTCATTATCACTTAAAAAAGGCTCTGTTCTCAGCTCCTCGAATTTCTGATGTACAATATCATGGACCAAATTGAGGTAAGCCGTGATGCGTTTTGCACGGCCATCTTCAGCAGATCGCGGGATATTCTTATAGGGAAGTGCGAATTTCTCGGCGTAATACTTCCTGATCTTTTCGACGAGCAGGTCATCCACAACAGAGATGACCGAATTAATACCATAGGGCGCAACTCGGATAGGTGAATCGATGGAGTGCCCGGTTCCCATTACAGGAATGGAAAAAGTGTGTAAAGATGAATTCATAGATACTGACCTCACAAAATTAGGTGTCTTAAGCGGTTTATTCCTATTTAAGACAAAATCATCTTTAATTGTGAAGTCTGTGTGAAGATTTCAAATATCATCAAAAACTACACATAAGTGTACCTACAGGTCAGCTCTCGGTAGATTTGATCTCAGCTATCAATGCATCAAACCCGGATTCATGCATTTTTTTCTGGATCTTCTTCTGAGCCGATTCTGAATCACAAAGTGCGATCATAGCACCTCCGCCTCCACCACCAGTCAGTTTTGCGCCAAGAGCCCCATTCGTTCTGGCAATTTCAATAAGTTCTTCCACTTCCGGTGATGAAACCCCCAGCGTATTCAGATAGCCATGATTCATGTTCATGATCATACCCAGCTCTTCCAGATCGCGGTCTTCAATGGCATTTTTCGAAGCAAGCGCCAATTCATCCATCTGATCAAAGATCTGCTTGTACCATTTTGGATATTTTTCTGCCTGCTCCCGAACCTGCTTTACCATTTTGGACGTCATACTTTCCACCCCGCTCAATCCGATCACGATAGGTATAGATTCTGTCAAATTAAGGGTATCCATTTTAGGAGGAGTTCCTTTTTGGAACATGATCAGGTTTCCATAGGTCGATACCGTATTATCAATTCCTGATGCACCGCCATGGACAATATTTTCAGACTCAAAAGACAATCGGCGTACATCGTCGTCTCCCAATCCCAGCTCAAAATGCTTATTCAGCGCCCGGATGATCGCTACAGCCAGCGCTGCAGAACCCCCCATTCCCATTGCTCTTGGCACTTCCGGGAACACTTCGATATTCATGGCTTTGTCCCGCAGATCAAGATGATCAAGGATCATTTCCAGTGATCTGTAAATAGAATATTGGTGATCCGCTCCAAATTCCAGGGTTTGCTCCACGCCCCATCTCGGGATCATAAGTCGTACGCCTTTATCATGATCCCAGACCTTTGCTTTCATTTTTAGGGTAATGGGAGCCGCCACGGCATGGGTTCCATGCACCACCGAGTGCTCGCCGGTCAGGATGATCTTTCCGTATCCAAACGACATCTCGTCATCCTTTTCAGGAGTTGGAGCAGACACTTGCCCAATACTTTGTTCCTGCTGAAGTTCAGCAACGATCTCTTTGGCCTTCCACACTTTGATCTCTCCGCTTTCCACAAGTCGCTCCAGCACCTGTTCAAATAATTCAGCCGGAGCCCCAGCAGTACTTGCCACGCTTCGGGCATGCAGGGTCATATGGCCGCGCTGAATGCCTTCGGTTCCCAGTGAACGCAAGGCGGAAAAGTTTTGGGCTAACCCTACAGCTCCCATTATTTCAGCCAGTTCCGTCGCTTTCTCTATCCCTAAAATTCGATGTGCAATTCCAACGGCTCTGTTGGATTTCAGAGATCCGCCTACGGTTCCAACTTTCAGAGGAATATCGATAGTTCCGACCAGGTCTCCATTTTCATTCTTGAACCAGTTTGTGAGTGAGGTATAACGTCCGGTGCGTGCAGCATAAGCATGGGCAGCTGCTTCAATGGCCCGCCAGTCGTTGCCGGTAGCGATGGCAAGCGGATCGATCCCATTCATGATTCCCTTGTTATGGGTAGAAGCACGATATGGATCCACAGCAGCAAATTCGGCTGCGCGTATAATTCCATCACGCACTTCCTTCCCGGAAGAATCGTTGAAGTCCAGATATTTGGTTGGGATCTCACACTTGGCCCGAACCATGGCCCGATCCGTTAAATTCGACAAGATCCGAAGATATACTTTTGAACCGGATATCTTTTCAACCAGGGAGGCCACACCTTCGCACATACTGTTCACCAAATTTGCGCCCATGGCATCCTGCGTATCTACCAACAAATGAACGACCACCATGCTGCCGGGATGGCGATCCTGCTGATGGATCATCACCTCCAGATCAATAGCTCCGCCGCCACGTTTTACCATATTGGGGTGAAGACTATTGGCGAGATTCAGGATCTCCTGCTTATCCTGTAAAATAGCATGGCGCACTTTCATAGGGTGACGCACATCCACGAGCTGAATTTGACCGATCAATATTGGATCATCAGATTCCACTTGAAATCCGCCGGCTTTTCGAACCACTTTGGCCGCTGAACTGACAGCAGCTAATATTGAAGGTTCTTCTACCACCATCGGCACGATGTACGGTTTATCATTGATCAAAAAATTGAGTCCCAATCCCATAGGAAGGCCAAATACCCCGATCACATTTTCGATCATCTTATCGGCGTCATCCTGCGTTAACAGGTGCATTTGCTCACGGAGAGAAATATAATCTTCCTGATTCAGGATGCCTTTATCTCGCAGAATATCGAGACGATTTTCAACGCTGTACTTATAAAATTTCGGGATTCTTGATTTGTCGTTATTGCTCATGGATCTGAATTTTCGGGGAATCTGAGGCAGGCGATGCTAATAAATAAAAATGCAGGGTTAGCTGACATCCTGAGTTTTGGAGATCTGAATACCTTCTGGTTGAACTTCAAGGTTCATCAGGTCAAATACGCTTTCGTCAATGGCCCGTTTGATCTTGTTCATGGTTTCCTGATCGCTACAAAAAGCAATTCCGATATCACCACCACCTGCTCCGGATGGTTTATAGGTGCCACCCTGATTTTTAACAATGGAATAAATTTCTTCGTGTACATCCGACATGATCTCCGTGCCACTTTGTTTGCCAAGCTCTCGTTCGCATTCAGCATAATCTGAAATAACCTGTAGGAAAGCGTTTGTATTGCCAGCTCCAAAGGTCTTCACTCCTTCTTTAGAGAGATCAGTCATCTTTGTGATAATAGAATTGTAGGCAGCAGAATTCTCTTCTCTGAATGTGTTCACACTTCGCACAAAATGGCGTGTTGAAGCCGAATATCCTGCCCAGATGCATGCCATGTAAAGGTCCTCAGGCCTATCGATGCGCTTAATAGTACCATTGGGGTTATCAGGATTATCCGGCATGGTATAACTTAAAATGCCGCCGGTAGCACTTGCTGCAATATCCACTCCACTGCCCATTTTTCCTTGAGCATATCGGTGTGCCTGAAAAGCTTCTCGATACAGATCTTTTGTAGACATCTCCACCCCCATGTACTCCATCAACCCTGATAAAAGCGAAACCGTAAGTGCGGCACTTGAACCTAGCCCGAATTTATGTCCGGTGACCCGATGGTAGAAAGAGGACGTATCTATCTGGATAGAAGCACCCGGGATCTTTCCGAATTTCTGTGATACATATTTCAAAATGCAAAGCACAAACTTCAGCTGGTCTTGGGTATCAGAATCTATGGTAGTCCGAAAATGAGCATCACCATCTGCATCAAGTATAAACTGGATCTCGGGAATATTCAGGTTGGGTGTGCGAACCTGAAACGTGCTATTATATAACGAATCGATATGTACTTCACACTGTCTATTAACGGCAGCAACCAGCGCAGGTGCGCCTTCAAGCACGGCATATTCTCCCAAAAGAATGAGTTTTCCGGGTGATGAAACGTTGATGGTAATGTCGTCCATTATAAGATGATTTCTTTCTCCGGGTCTACTATATGTGCTGCAGTCCCCGGTTTTGCTTCAATTATGTGTTCCACTCCTTTCACGCCCAATACTGCTTCTTTTATCGTCTCGACCGATTCAGGCAGACACAAGATCTTAACCTGAGGGCCGGCATCAATTGTCAAGTAAGCCTGTATTCCGTTCTGGCGGAGTTTCCACACTCTATGAATTGTTTCTGTGGTCGCAGCATTCCAATATAATATAGGAGGCCTGGCAGCTAAGGCAAGACCGTGCATTTTAAAACAGCTATGCTCGGTAAGCTCTCCGACTTTTTCAAAATCTCTGGCTGAAAGTGCTTTTTTCATCTCCTCAAGATCTGTGGGCTGAGATGCGATCCATTCATCATAAAATGGAGCCGTTTGTGCGGTCCGGTTCATGCCTTCTGTAGAACCCAGTTCTTTCTTTTGGGTTGAGGTAACTGCGACAAGCAGACGTACATCCCAGTGTGATTGATCATGAAGCTGAATTGCAACATCTTCACTTCCATCTTCTTTGGTTCCAAGCTTCATCTCACAAAACCCGCCATACAAAGACCGCGCTGCAGATCCTGATCCCTGTCTTGCCAAAGCAGAAAGGGAAATTCGGTCTAAATTCAACCCAAAACGGTCATTCACGGCCAGCGCCAATGCGGCAAATCCTGAAGCTGATGATGCAAGTCCCGCTCCGGTTGGAAAATTATTTTCACTTTCGATATGAGCCTTTGGACGATCTTTGGTTCCAGCCGCAAGATCAAGAAAATCAGAAATACGTCTTAGCTGCTTTCCTTCTACCTCTTTCTCATTCAGAACAAAAATATCCTGATCTAAACGATCTTTCAGTTCGAGATTGGTTTTGGAGTAGAGGGCGTCCAAGGTAAGAGAGATAGAACCCACCGCAGGCAAATTATTTTGCACAGCACGCTTTCCCCAATATTTAACAAGTGCAATATTGGAGTGTGCTACCGCCGTAACGGAACCAGATCTGTAACCTTCGATGTTTGAGTGATTGAGGTTTTCCACAAAATAAATTTAATGTGCAGAAACGATTCCAAAGTTAAGCTTTTGAGTTCAGTTTAAACAGGGTTTTTTGTAACTGAAATTTTAGATCATTTCAGCTGTTCACAGGTTTTGTCGATTATTTTATCCACTTTAAACGCATTCCGTTCATGATCACCAACAGCACTGAAAGTTCGTGAATGAGCATACCGCCGGCCATGTGTACTTCGCCGGCAAACACCCCAGTCAGTAACGCGCCTACCGTAATCAATGCTATAACCACATTTTGGTGGATATTTCTCAGGGTGAGTTTGGAGATGCGTAAGGCTTCGGGAATTTTAGTGAGATCGTCGGCCATCAAGGCAATATCAGCCGATTCTATAGCCACATCAGTTCCGGCTGCTCCCATGGCTATGCCGATATCGGCGGCCGTAAGTGCTGGTGCATCGTTGATGCCATCACCCACCATCGCTACGAGGTGACCGTCTAACTGTAATTGTTCAATCACCTTCATTTTATCTTCCGGCAGCATCCGGGAATGCACATTCTTGATGCCCGCTTCATCCGCAATACTTTGGGCGATAGAATTGTTGTCTCCGGTCAGCATAACCAACTTTTCAATCCCAATTTCGCTTAGTTTTTGCATGGCTGAAGCTGCATTTGAATGAATGGTATCAAACAAACCCAATCCGCCGATCAGCTCCCCGTTTTGAGCCACCAACACCACCGTTCGGCCTTTCTCTGAAAGAGTTTGGATGTACTGAAACGCTTTCTCATCCACCACAATATCTTTTTCGTCCATGAAGGATGGATTGCCAACGAGGATCTGATGTTCACTATATCTGGCTGAAATACCGAAACCAGTATGCGACTGAAATGAATGGGCATCAGGAATTTCCTGTCTTTTCTTACCTTCAGTCAAAATCGCTCTTGCCAAGGGATGTTCGGAACCTGATTCGGCAATTCCCGCCCAGTACAAAACTTCATTTTTAGTGATCTCTTCCGGAATTTCTTCATCAAAATCGACAGGCACTTTTTGGGGCTGAAGGCTGAAGACATCGGTAACCCCGGGTTTACCTTCAGTCAGCGTTCCGGTTTTATCCAGCGCTAAAGCGGAAATCTTCCCGGCATTTTCCAAATATTCCCCGCCTTTGATGAGGATTCCTTCTTTGGCAGCCCGCCCAATTCCCGTGATCACAGAAATAGGTGTGGAAATAACCAGCGCGCCGGGACAGCCGATCACAAGCAAGGTAATGGCCAGTTCAATGTTTTGGGTAAAGATGAACGAAATCACACTCAGCCCCACAATGCCCGGAGTGTACCAGCGGGCAAAGCGTTCGATGAATCGTTGCGTAGGCGCTTTGGCATCCTGTGCTTCCTCCACTCTTTTGATGATCTTGGCCAGCGTGGTATCGGCTCCAACTTTTCCTGCCCGTATGAAAATGCGCCCGTTTTGGTTGATGGTCCCCGAAAACACCTTCGAGCCCTGATTTTTGTCGGCGGGAATTGATTCCCCGGTGATCGCGCTTTCATCTACCGAGCTTTGCCCCGATTCAACCTCACCGTCCACCGGAATTCGGCCACCGGGTTTTACCAGAACCAACATGTCTTTTTCTACCTGTCGCGCCGGAATGGTCTCGGTTTCTTTTCCACGGACAATCGTTGCTGTTTGCGGAACCAATTCAACCAGATTCTTCAGAATCTTTCGGGTGTTCTTCAGGGTTCGACTCTCCAACCATCCACCCAGTAAAAACAGGAAAGTGACGGCCGCCGATTCCCAGTATATCCCAATGGAAATTCCGCCAATAGCGGCAATACTCACCAACAGCTCGATGTTGGTTTGACTGTTCTTCATTCCCAGCCACGCTTTTTGGATGATCTCGTAGCCGGCTACAACAGCCGCGAATATCATCAAAGCGTTACCGGTGAATGGAGCTTCCATCACCCCAAGAAAAAACCAGCCGGATAAAATGAATATCCCACTTACGGTCAGTAATATTTTTTTGCGGATTGATGGGTTTTTGAAAAGAGAGATAAGTTGGTTGAAGGAAGTCATTATTCTGAATTCTTTGGTTAGAAAAAGACCTCTCAGGTTTCATAAACCTGACAGATCTGGTTTTGAGTTGATCTAAAACGGAGATACCATAGCCGAATAACCTGATTGCATAACGGCGGCCAACAGGTCATCTTCGGTGACCAACTCCGGGTCGTGCTCCACTTCGATCTTTCCGGAATTGAATTTCACGGTTACTTTTTCAATGCCTTCCAGGCCCTTCAAATTAGACTCAATGTTGTTCACGCAAGAGGGGCAATTCAGTTCGTCACTTCTTAGGATAGTTTTCATGGGATGGTTCTTTTATGATTTGTGATTTGTTTTTTTGCCACGAAAACACGAAAGCTCAAAAAATTAATTGTTTCGTGTTTTAGAGATTTCGTGGCCTTAAGATTCATTTATTTGTGGCTTTTACTCACAACGCTCGCATCCCGAATTATTCGGAAGCACGCTGCGAGGTTGTTACGATTAGTGCTCGTGGCCTACACTGTGTTCCACTTCGGAGGTGGCGGTTTGGTACAGCGGCTCCACGTAGTGCATGTATTTCACATAGGCATTTACGTATTTGCGGGCGGCTTCTATGTTTTGGGGATCGAAATCTTTTAGCTCTTGTACTTTTTCGTAGTAGTGATGCAGGCCGCTTTCGATTCCCTTCATCAGCAGTTGATGAACATCGGCTAGTGAACCATTCTCAAGAGCTTCATCTGCAGCAGTTATGGCTGGGCCAAAATCGGTGCCGGCTGGTTTGAGTCCCGTGTAAGGCGCACCTTCAGCTTGTCTGTGTAGTCGAACTACGGTTTCAAAGAAATGGCGGTCGGCTACTTTCTGAACATTTTCGCCTTTTCCCCTAATATCGAGGACTTCATGGAAAACAGTTTCCACTTCCGCTTCCTGTTCGTCGGTGATCCACTTTAGGACCGGAGTGAGATCGCCAGTTTCGAGGGCAGTTTGTGCGTCTTGTACTACCGGACCGTCCATGCTGTCGCAATGAGCTTGCGAGAATATCGGGGTTAATGAAAAGAGGGTTACTAATAGAAGTGTTAATAATGTTGATATTTGAGTATTCATGACTGTTAGTTTTTGGGGTTCTTGATTTTCATCCCCAATCTAACAGCCACCAATCGGCACTAAAATGATGTATATCAAATTAGTGAGCTAGCTAAAATTATTTCTGAATAATCGCTTTGAGTTGCTCAATATCTTCAACTTCCACCCACTGCCGTCCGGTATCTATAATTCCTTCTTTTTGAAAATTACTCATTACCCGACTGGCTGATTCAGTAGTGGTGCCAGCCATATCAGCCAAGTCTTTGCGTGAAAAAGGGAGCTGGATAAGCGTTCCCTCTTCTTTATTTTCTCCAAATTTTTCACTGAGTGTGAGAAGGATATTGGCGATACGCGTTTCCACCGGCTCTGTGGTAAGCTGTTTGATGTGCTCTTGAGAAGACCGCAGTTTTTCGGCGCTCGTGTCCAGAATGGCAATCCCAACAGAGGGAAATCCCTGTAATATTTCCCGAAAATCCTTCAGCCCAATAGACAATATACAGCTGCCACTTTGGGCCACGGCCGACTCAGTATAAACATCGCTGCCCAACAACTTTAGTGAGCCGAAATAGCTTCCGGGATTTAGAATATCGAGAACCACATCTTTTCCTTCTTCGGTATATTCAAGCAGTTTAACGGCGCCCTCCACCACCACACGTAAATAGCGTGCCGGTTCACCTTGATAATAAATTTCGTCCCCAGCCTGATAATGATTTGCTGAAAACCGTTTTACGATCTGATCCAACTCATCCTGCTTTAAATCACGGAAAAACGAGACCATCCCAAGCTTCGTGGTTTTCAATTCCAGCGTGCAGTGATGTCCGTCTGGGGCATGATCTTTAAGCGGAGTCGTCTTTCGTTTTCCCATGATTGTCAGCAAAAATTATTAGTCTGATTTCAGCTTCATTACCTTCACTTTCCATTCTTCCGGCATTACTTCCAGATATTCCCAGTTGAAAGGAACATCGTTTTCGGCTTCCATCTGGTAATATAAAGGTTTGGGATCGTGATCGTTAATGAACACGAAAGCCTCGCCGGGTTTTAACTCTTCAAAAGCTTCAAATACCATATCATGGCGTTTTGCCGGTGGATATGGGCGGACATCAAATTTATTCACCACGCTGATGTCGGTGGTATCCACATCATTTTCGGCTTTTTTAGTAACGTGAACAACGAATTCCCCCTCTTCTTTCTTCTTGTATTCCCAGCTATGTTCACCCTCAAATTTCTTCTGAAAGATCTGATGGATCTCAGCAGGCTCTTCCGAAGCCCGGATTTCCATTACATCATTCGGCAACATCATACCATAACGATGGAAAATGGTGTACTTCCAGTCTTTCTTCTCTGTTTTTCGAAGATCGATCAGCGTAGAAACACCGGAGCTTTTGCTGCCTTCGGAGGCTTCGGTTCGGGTCACCCGCACTTTCCATTCTTCAGGATCACGTTTCAGATACTCCCAGCCGACCACATCTCCAAAAATGGAGCGGAATTCATAGTACAGGGGTTTAGGATCGTGATCATTAATAAAAACAAAGCTCTCTTCCGCAGGCAGATCCTTAAACAGCTTCAGCAGTTTTTCGTGTCGTTTGATAGGAATGAGAGTTCGTACGTCGAGTTCTTTTTCGGTTATTACAGACATTTTTGTCTTATTTAGGGTTAAAAATTTTAGCTGTCAGCTCTCAGGCTTCAGCTTTTAGTATTTTGGGTTGAATTTATTGGGCTACTGAATCCTTTGTTACAATCGAATGGAACGCAGATGACGCTGATCTTAAGGATAGTCACTGATTTATAATGGTCCTAAAATCTTTAAAACTTTCCGTGGCCATCCGTGTTCTATTCCTCTATTTCTATAGGACAAAACTGACAGCTGAAGTCTGACAACAGAACTAGCGCAAGCGTCCGCTTGTGCGATGTTTGAATAAAGCTACATTGTTTTACTAAACAATTTGGTCCAAGCAGACGCTTGAACTAGCCTTGGAAATATTATTTGTTGCAAAAAGCTGACAGCTTTTTCACCCATCACCCAATCGTCATCATTCGCTCAATGGGTTTAATTGCTTGCTTAGCGAGGTCTTCGGGCACTTTCACTTCAAACTGATCATACTCGAGAGCTTCATAAACATTTTTGAGGTTGATCTTCTTCATAAACTCACACACCGATTCTTCATTGGCCGCAATGAACTTCTTGCCGGGATTTTCTTTTTCCATTCTATGCAGGATGCCGGTTTCGGTCGCCACCACGAATTCCTCGGCTTCAGATTCCTTCACAAAATCAATCATGCCGCCTGTGGAATAGATATGGGCATCTTTACAGTCGTGGTAAAAGGCGGAATTCATCATGCAACTGGTGGAACAACCGCACTCGGGGTGAATGAGAATTTCGGCATTAGGGTGCTCTTTCTGCTTTTCGCCCAAATTCAGATCTCCGATCTTTTCGTGAACATGACAGGCACCATCCCAAATGTGCATATTCTCCCGGCCGGTCATGAGTTCTATGTAACTGCCCAAAAACTTATCGGGACCAAACAAAATTTCTTTGTCTTTGGGAATGGAATTGATCACCTCCATCGCATTGGATGAAGTGCAACAATAATCCGTTTCGGCCTTCACTTCGGCAGTCGTATTTACATACATCACCACCACTGCGCCGGGATGTTCGGCTTTCCATGCTCGTAATTGCTCAGCCGTGATGGTATCGGCCAGAGAGCAGCCAGCTTCCATATCCGGAATCAATACTTTCTTGTCGGACGAGATGACCGAAGCTGTTTCCGCCATAAAGTGCACGCCACAAAATACGATGGTCTCTGCATTTGTTTTTGCAGCTTTGCGAGCTAATCCTAAAGAATCACCAATGTAATCTGCAATATCCTGCACTTCAGGAACCTGATAATTGTGTGCCAGGATAATGGCGTTCTTTTGTTTTCTGAGTTCGTTAATACGAAATATCAATTCCTCATTTATCATCTTTGATGTATCTAATTTCATTGAATGCTATTTGTCTTCATTATCGTATGGAACGCGGATAAAGCTGATGTTGCAGATGGTCGCTGATTTAAATTTTTCTGTAAGAAACCTTTCCGTGATCATCCGCGATAGCCACCTCAGCACTAGCGCAAGCGTCCGCTTGTGCAATAGTTGAATAAGGCAACTTTGCTTTTTCAAATAGTGTTTGTTCCAAGCGGACGCTTGAACCAGCCTTGGAAATATTTTTTGTATCAAACAATCTGACAGTTGCGCGTTCTATTCCTCTGTATTCCGTGGTATCAAAGCTGACGGCTGAAGCCTGATAGCTGTCAGCTTTTTTACCCCACACAATACGTACAAGCAAAATCACCTTCTGCTATATAAGTGGTTCGTTCAATGTCCTTGCCAAATACTTTTTGATAGAATTCTTCTTCGAGCTTACAGGGCAATTTTGTCACTTTAATGATCTCCCGAAACGGGCAGTTACACTCTTTCATCATCAGCTTTCCGGAACCAGGATCATGCTCATATTCAGCCATAAATCCTTCTTCATCTAGCATCTGACGAGTAATCCGGGCTTTTTCTTCTTCGGATTTTACCTCCGCTTCTTCCATCATAAGCTTCAGTTTCATATACCTGCGATCCCAAAACTTTTTAAAAAAATCTTCCAGGATCTTATGCTCTCCCTCTGTTTGCAGGTATCGAATGAATTCCCGCATCATCTCCGGCTCATAAGAAGGATACAATCCATTGCCTTTTTTGGTGAGCCGGAACCGCAGGCTGGGTCGCCCGCGGCCCGATCGCTCGTAACTACGCTCGATGTAGTCGTCTTCTTCCAGTTGCGTGAAATGTTCACGAACCGTCGTCTTAGCCAAATCCATTTTCTCCACGGTCTCATCAAGGGTAAGCTGTCCGTGGTGTTTTACCAGGTCAAGTAGATCTTTTTTGGGGCCAGTTATGGTCATGTATCAAGTCTTTAATTTATCGTGATTTCCGGTTCTATTCCCGAAATAAGATACTGCTCTTCCAGGAAATGATGTTTCTCCAAATCGTCCTTCAGGTTTTTCAAGGTGGTATATAACAGCCGGAACGTGGTGCATGCTTCACTTGGAGGAGTAAAGTTATCGGTCAGCTCCGCAATCCGTCCAATCTGATATTCAATTTCTTCTTGATCTTTTTGAATGAGGGCAATTTGTTTTTTTAGTGACTTAACGAGTCCATCACGAGGCTCTCCATTATGAGCAAATAGCTTTAGAACCGCCGGGAAAAATTTTTCTTCCTGGAACTTCAGGTGGAATTCAAGCTTCTCCTTCAACTTCTCAAAATACCAGCGTACCTGGTTGAGTTCCGGGTACTGGGTTCCGTGCACATCACAAGCTCGATGCTCAAAACCGGTGGCATCCTCTACCAGCGACCGTGTATAACTGTGATGCTCTTCTTCCAAATATTTTACTACCAGCTCAGGCGACCATCCAAAAATTCCGGGGGGATATTCAAAGCCTTTTCCATTTCCAAGCTTAAGAAGAGCTTCAAGTACCTCATCCTCATTTTTCTGCTGGGCTGTGCAAACTTCCATTACCGATTTATCCTCATTTCCTTTTATAGGCAATCCAAGATTTTTGAGTACATCAGTTGCCCTGCTCTCTTGTTCCAGCAGCTCTGAGACGGTCATCGCTAAAAGTCGGGAGCCTGTTCGTTCCATGATCTCTGCCATAATTGGGGGATTAACATTCAAAAAATCGACCGATTCCAGTCATTGGAATAATGATAGGCAAAGAAACTTCCTTTTTCAATAAAAACGGTAATTTTAGTTTTAAATATTGTATGTCAATATACCCGTTCTTAATTTTGGGGTGAATTTAATCTTTATGACTTAATGACTCTTTCCCAAAAAAATTACGTTTACTATTGGTTATGGTCCGGCGTTGTGTTGATCAGTTTAATGATCATTGTCGGAGGAATTACCCGCCTTACCGACTCCGGACTTTCCATGAGCGACTGGAACCTGATCATGGGCTCCATCCCACCAATGAATGAAACTGACTGGCAACAAACTTTTGAGCGCTACAAAAAATTTCCGCAATACCAGCAACTCAATGCAGGAATGGAGCTGGAGGAATTCAAAACTATTTTCTTCTGGGAATATCTGCACCGGTTGCTTGGCCGTGTGGTTGGTATTGTCTTTATCATCCCATTCGGGTTCTTCTGGACCAAAGGATATTTCGATTCTAAATGGCTGAAGCGGGTGTTTATCCTGTTAGGCCTGGGAGCTTTGCAAGGCGCCATGGGCTGGATCATGGTGAAAAGCGGACTGGTGGATGTTCCCTATGTGAGTCATTACCGGCTTGCAATACATTTTATGTTGGCTTTTATACTGATCGGATTCTGCTTGTGGTATGCCCTTGATCTCAGAAATAGAACTATAAAAATACTTCAAAGATCAAGTTTGAACCGGTGGCTTTATGTCATTGGATTTCTATTCATCATCCAGCTCATTTACGGTGCTTTTACCGCCGGCCTTGATGCCGGATACCTCTATAACACCTTCCCAAAAATGGGCGGACAATGGCTGCCCCCACCTTTGCTGCACTCGATCCATTCCTGATCAACCTGGTTGAAAATCCCGGAACCGTACAGTGGATCCACCGCGTAAATGGAACGTTACTTTTGATTTCTGTTGTCATCTTTTGGTGGAAAGCGGCTGTTCAACGATCGGACTATTGGTTACGCGCCATCAGCGGAGCTCTGCTTACCGTCATTCTTCTGCAATATTTGGTTGGTGTACTTACCCTTTTTTATAGCGTGCCTATTTCGCTTGGCGTACTTCATCAGGGAATCGCAATTTTATTTTGGATCATCTTTCTTACGACACTGCATCGTATGAAATATTAAAATCTATTATTACCGTTTTTATTATTGATTATCACTGTCTCACTCTCTAACTTTGGGACGGAGTAAATAATGAACCCAAATTCATCCGAATATGGCGTATGTAGTCACAGAGAATTGTATCAATTGTAAGCATACGAATTGCGCTGCCGTTTGTCCGGTGGATGCATTCCGCGAAGGACCTAATTTCCTGACAATCGATCCTTTTGAGTGCATTGATTGTGATGCCTGCGTTTCAGAATGCCCGGTGGAAGCCATTTATCCGGATGATGAAGTCCCCATGAAATGGGAGCATTACATTGAATTGAATGAACAACTTGCTGATGAATGGTCTGACCGGATCATCAACGAAATGAAAGATCCACTACCGGAAGCAGAATCCTGGGCAGACAAATTTCCAAAGCTAAATGAGTTGATCAAGGAATGGTAATGCAACTAATAACCAGGCCCAAGCGAACGCTTGAACCAGCCATTAATATATATTTACCTGGTTCCATACGCTCTGCGCTGGAACCAAAAAGGCTGACGAATGATAACTGAAGCCTGAAAGCTAAGATTTTTAATCCTAAATAAGACAAAAATGTCTGATATAGAACAAGAATTAGATGTAAGGGTCATCCCTCCTCAGCAAAAACATCCAACTATCTTTAAAACCTTCGAGAATCTGGGCGAAAATGAAGCCTTTATCCTCGTGAACGATCACGATCCCAAGCCGCTTCGGTATCAAATGTCGGCTATGCTGGGAGATGATGTATTTCACTGGGAATACCTGGAAGAAGGTCCCGAAGTTTGGAAAGTGCGAATTGGAAAAACTACAGCATAAAGGAATTAGTTTTCATGACCAAAAAACGGCGCCGGGTAGCCCGGAAATTAGAAGAGGTGATAGATCCCGAGTTAGGAGTGAACATCGTGGACCTTGGGTTGGTATATGACATTCTCATTGAGGATGGACATGTCATCATAGTATACACCACTACTACTCCGGGTTGCCCCATGCGTCGTTATTTGCAACAGCAGATCGATAAGGCGCTTACTGACATTGAAGGAATCGAATCAGCTGAAAGTAAACTGGTCATGGAGCCCGAATGGACCGTCGATATGATCGTGCCCGATGTTGAATTTTTCGCTGTCCCTCCGCCCCAACTCAAACAATAACCGGATGCAAGCCTTCCAATTCTCAAACAAACTACTGGCCGGATTTATGGCTTTTGCCGCTCTGGGATTGCTGGCAGGATTATATGCCGGGCTCATCCGGATCGGGTACTTGACCGAAATTCCTATCAACATTACCGGCGGACTTCACGGCCCGCTCATGATCAACGCTTTCCTGGGAACACTCATCAGTCTGGAAAGAGCTGCTGCTCTTGAAAAACGCTGGACGCTTTCCGGCCCTTTTTTGATGGCAGCATCCGTCATTTTCATGCTCTTTGTGGATATGCAGTATGGAGCCTGGCTTTTTACCGCGGGAAGTTTAGCTGTCTCCGCCACCCTTTTGTACATCTGTCGCATTCAACCCAAGATCTACCATTTCATCATGGCGATGGGTGGAATTTCTTTGTTCATAGGGAATTTGTTATTCGTTCTGGGAGCTCCGGTTTTCGAGATCGTGATTTGGTGGATGGGCTTTCCCGTACTCACTATTTTTGGAGAGCGACTGGAGCTGAACCGGATTATGCGTCCGCCCAAAAAAGCACAATGGGCTTTTGTAGGACTGATCGCAATTTGGGTTTTTGGAACCCTTTTGATGCACTTCACCCGAACCCACGGCTGGCATTTGGTGATGATCACCACCTTCGCCACGGCTCTCTGGCTCATCAAATATGATATTGCCCGAAAGACGATCAAATCGGTGCAATGGACTAAATATAGCGCCTGGTGTTTGCTCAGCGGATATGGATGGCTGGTTTTGACCGGAATTTTTGGGTTGATCTACGGGCTACCCGCAGCCGGACCTGTTTACGATGCACTGCTACACATGGTGTTTGTGGGATTTGTGTTCAGTATGATATTTGCCCACGCCTCGGTCATCATTCCATCACTTTCCGGAAAGATCATTCCCTGGAACCGATATTTTTACCTGCCACTTTTATTACTTCACGGATCATTAATTATCCGCATTGCAGGAGATTTTTTAGGATTTTATGCGATACGCTCCATCGGATCTTGGGTCAATGTATTGGCAATATTGATGTTCTTGGGCGGAGTTTTGGTGCAAATTTTAAGAAATCGATCTCTATAAAATAGTTATTCCTTGATTGGTTATTGGGCTACACCACATTAACAAATCAACCAATAACCAATAACCAATAACCAAACATGTACTACATTTCTCTCTACATTCATATTCTCTCAGCTATTTTTTGGATTGGCGGAATGTTGTTTACGGTGGCGGTTTTGGTTCCGGCTTCACGCCATAAGATCATCGAGCCGAACCGGGGTACCTTTTTTAAGATCATTGGAGAGAAGTTCAGTCGTATTTCTTGGATACTTTTTTTGATATTAATCATCAGCGGAATCACCAATTTAACCACCCGTGGATTCGACTTGCGATTATTTTTTGATCCAGGTTTCTGGCAAGCTGGATTTGGCTATTTCCTGGGCATCAAGCTTATCATTTTCAGTATCGTGCTCATTATCAGTGGACTGCATGATTTCTATTTTGGTCCGAAAGCTGCCAAGTTGATGGAATCGAATTCCGGTTCACACCAAACCCAGACATTTCGAATGATCTCAAGCTGGCTGGGACGGCTAAACTTGCTCTTTGGGTTGATGATATTGTACTATGCCATCAGAGTAGCTCGGGGGTAGTAATTGAGAGAATACAAAAAGAGTTCAACTATCTCTGCCAGGATACTTACCTTTTTGGCATGAACTATAAGCCGATTACCATTTCCTTCAAAGCTACCATGTTAATCTTGCCCTTAGGCATCATTGCCTGGTATTCAGGTAACGCTTTTATATTTCCGAGCCTGGGTCCCACAGCCTATTTAATGGCTGTTGAGTGGAAATCAAAATTATCTCTGCGAGAAGTTTTGGGCGGACATATTTGTGGAGTGATTGGTGGAGCAATCAGCTATTTTTGGCTGGTGAGTCCGGCTACAATGATTAACCTCTCTGGACTCCAGTCCGAAGCCGGCCTTCAAATTGCACTTGGAGCAGGCCTTGCTATCTTTTTAACTTCTGTATTGATGATTTTAACCAAAACAAGTCACCCGCCCGCTTGTGCCACCACTTTGATCCTCTCTCTCGGATTTCTCCCGAAAATATATGATGGCTTTATCATAATCTTTGCAGTTGCAGTACTATATCTACTATATCATTTTTTGTTTATGATGATCGAAAAGGCAAATAAAAACAGGAACCTTAATGAAAGAGGCTGAGTGAATGCAAAATAAGTCAGAACAGCTTGTAATTGCAGAACAAATCAGGGAAGCCTGCATCAAAGCGGCAAGGGAAGGATTTATGGATGCATCTATGAGCGGACTTTGCATGGAAGGTGCTTTGGAGGCGGCCATTAGTGCCATGCAATCCTTAAATATAGATCAGATCTTAAAGGTCCAAGCGGACGCTTGAACCAGTTTAGGAAGTCCTAAGAAAGAATGAAATAGAACGCAGATGAGACGGATTTGGCGGATCATCCGCTCTATCGTCGTCAACCGTGTTCCATAAAAATGTACCAATAGCAATATTATGAAGCAGCCCATCATTGGTTTTCACAAGGATGAAGTTGGGGATTGGGTGGCCGACTTAGAATGTGGTCACACCCAGCATGTACGGCATGATCCGCCGTGGCAATTACGGCCATGGGTCGTCACAAAAGAAGGACGTAAATCAAAGTTGGGTATGGAGTTAAACTGCAAGAAATGTGATGAAACTCAGGATTTTTGATTTATGATTGTTGATTTATGATTTATCATTTCCTCAAGAAGCCTAAAAGTTTACATTTGATACAAGGATTAGAGATTAAAGAGAAAACGCATTACTCCTGCTTTGATTCGCTTTTGAAAAATCAGTAAAAAAATTAAACAAACTAAAATGGTGAAATTATGAGCTCTTCTGTTTTTTTCCGAACTGTTGTGTGTGGTTTTATTGCGACTTTTGTAATGGCTATGGTGGCTTTTCTGCAAGGTTCCATTGGGCTGCCCGTCATTGATGTCGGCCATATACTCACTGAAAGCTTTAACCATGTACATGCATCAGAACCCTATCATATTATTTTTGGCAACCTGGCCTTTAATATCATTGGAGTTGGTTTAGCCCTCATCTGGGTTGTGTACCTGCAAAAACGAATTCCCGGAAACTGGTTAATTCAAGGCATAATTTTTGGGGTGATCATCTCGATAATTGGAGGACTTGTTGTATCCCCTGTAGTTTCCCAGGCAGCAGGAGAGTCTTTCGGTATTTTTTATTCTGAAACATGGATTCCCGGAAAGCTCATTATAGCCGGATTACTCATGCATATTGTGTATGGCACCGTTCTTACCCAATCTCTGAAAATTGCCGGTGTGGATGGGGTGAATGGTTGATTTCCCTAACCTGTTAAAATTTTGCCATGTCATGTATAGACACAAGATTTTGTGTCTATACATTGGGGCAATATTTTTAATCTAAATTTATAATTTCTATTCATCATGATCTTTATTGACAACGAAGGCATCACAAAACCACAAATTAATCTGGCGCTGGAGGAATATGCCCTGCGGAATTTCGGGGAATCGGAGGATTACCTGCTGTTTTATGTGAATGAACCTTCCATCATCATCGGGCGAAATCAGAATACGCTGGAAGAGATCAATGATGAATATGTACGCGAAAATGGCATTCATGTGGTACGCCGGATGTCGGGTGGCGGTGCGGTTTATCACGATCTGGGAAATCTGAATTTCAGCTTCATCACCAAGTATAAACAAGAGAACCTGAATAATTTCCTGAAATTCAACGAGCCGGTGATCCGAATTCTTAAGAAAATGGGTGTTCCAGCAAAAATGAGTGGGCGAAATGATATCCTGGCTAATGATAAAAAGATATCCGGTAATGCTCAGTTCTCAACTGGAAAAAGAATGTTTTCACATGGCACCCTCCTCTTTAACAGTGATTTGGGAGAGGTCGCCAACGCCCTGAACGTGAAGATGAGTAAGATTGAATCCAAGGGACATAAATCAGTACGAAGTCGGGTTTCCAACATCATCGAGTTCATTGATGAAAAGAACATGACACTGCCTGATTTTAAGCAACATATTCTGGATGGACTGTATAAGGATCGAGAAAACTTTGAGACGTACAATCTCACCGAAGATGAGTGGAAAGCCGTTCATGAACTCAAAGAAGAAAAATATGGCAATTGGGAATGGAACTACGGAAAATCCCCAAAATTCAACATTCAGCGCAGCAAACGATTTCCGGTTGGTGAAATTGACCTTCGGCTGGATGTGCAAAATGGCCACATCAAAAACCTGAAGATCTATGGTGATTTCTTTGGGAAAGAGTCTGTTAAGGAAGTGGAAGACCTATTAAAAGGTGTTCGGTATGAACCGGAAGATATAGCAGGTTCTTTGGAGAAAGTGGATGTAACAGAATACTTCGGGAATATTGAGAAAGAGGAGTTTTTGAGTTTGGTATATGGCGAGGATGAATAATAGCTGGCAGCCTTCCAAAATGTGCAGAGAGCATGAGCGAGTATGGGGGTTGCGGTATTAGTAAGATACACCTACTTCAACTCACCTCTCACATCAATGGCATAGACTCCTTCTCCATCTTCCATAACGCTGAGAGGATTGATCTCGAGCTCTTTTATTTCCGGAAAATCGTTGGCGATTTGACTTAGTTTCATCAGAGCATCAACCACCGCTTCCTTATCCCTTGGAGATAGGTTTCTCCACCCGTTTAGTTTTCGTCCGGCTTTGGTAGCATCTATGAGTTCCTGTGCACGGATGCTGTTCAGCGGGGCTATGGTCATTTCTACATCTTTATAGAGCTCCACATCGGTCCCCCCTGTACCAAATAGAACCAACGGGCCGAATTGATCATCCTGTATAAGTCCGATGATCACTTCTTGTGCATCTTCTATCATCTGCTGGACTAAAACCCCTTTCATCTCTCCTTCCGCTTTTTTTACAGATCGCTCGATCTTTTCCCAGGCATCCCGAACTTCAGCTTCATTTTCTATTCCAAGAATAACACCTCCCACATCCGCTTTATGCGTAATGGTATCCGAGACTAATTTCATGGCCGTTTTGCAGTTCATTTCCTTGGCGATCATTACTGCTTCGTCCATAGTTTTAGCTAGTTTCTGCTTGGGAAGTTGGATCCCATAGATCTGAAGTAATTCCTCCCAATCTTTGTTATCCACGGCTTTCCGGGCTGACGGCTTATCCACCTCAATAATATTGGCATTCGATTCGTCTTCTTTCGTCAACCACTCACGTCGGGCATTCATCGCTGATAACAAAGATGCTGAACGTTCCGGGAAAGCGACATTGGGAATTCTTCTTTTTTGCAGAATTCTAAGTGCATCTTCTACGGAAGCTTTCCCCATAATGGAGGTGATCACGGTCTTTTTGTGAGCACCGGCAACTTCGCCCACTACTTCAGCAAGACTTTCTGGCAAGAACCAATCTTGCGGAGCTTGTATAACCACCACGGCATCAACATTATCATCCGTAAGTAAAGCTTCCAGAGCCAAAGTATAAGTCCCCGGTCCGGAACCCGCTAATACATCTACAGGGTTATTTACACTGGCCGCTTTCGGGAGACGTTTTGATAAATATTCTTTAGTCCTGTCAGACAATTCAGCGATCTCAAGTCCCTTCTTTTCCAGGGCATCAACGGCCAGGATTGCCGGGCCTCCTGCATTAGTTAGCACAGCAACTCTTTTCCCTTTAGGCAGTGGTTGCCATGCCATCGCTCTGGCCCACTCAAACATTTCTTCAATAGTATCGGCTTCCTGAATTCCACAATACCTGAATGCAGACTTATAAGCCTCAGCACTTCCCGCCAGCGCACCGGTATGAGAAGCCACTGCTCTAGCTCCGCTTTTTCCCTGGCCTCCTTTGAGTATCAAAAATGGTTTATCCTTTGCTGCTTTCCGGGCTTCTTCTAAGAATAACCTGCCATCCGAAACTCCTTCTATATATGAAGTAATCACTTTTGTCTGGGGATCCTCGGCAATACTTCCGATCATTTCAATTTCATTCACATCAATTTGATTACCCAGACTTACTATCCTTGAAAAACCGATCCCACTACCACTAGCCCAGTCAATAATTGCTGCAACCATAGCGCCGGAATGTGAAATAAAACCAATTTCACCGACTTCAGGCATTCCCACCACAAATGTTGTATTCACCGGAGTATGTGTATCTATAGTGCCAATACAATTTGGGCCAATGATCTTTATACCATATTCTGAGGCAACAGCTAACAACTCTTCTTCCAGCTGTTCTCCTTCTTCTCCTGTTTCACTGAAACCTCCGGTAACAATTACCGCATGGTGTATTTCCCTTTCACCACACTCTTTCAACACGCCGGCAACTGCTTTGGCTGGAACCACAATTATAGCCAGATCTACAGGATCGGGTACCTGACCTATCGTCTCATAACAGGTTTTGCCCAAAATTTCATAGGCATTGTGATTCACCGGATAAATACCACCCTTGTACCGATACTCAATTAAATTTCGAATTACACCGTACCCGAGTTTATGAGCATCTTGTGACGCCCCTACTACTGCTACCCCTTTTGGGGGCAAAGAATGGATTAGCCATATTTTTGATTGGTTTCATTTAAAGACACTTTTGTCTTATATAAGAAAAAACCAACATATAATCTTTGTGTAAAGACTAAGTGAATTCATTCCCAATCATCTGTGGCAACATACACCGAGTACTAAAAATTCTTAATGAACCACGACTTCTCAGTAAGTACCTTTTCCCAATGCCGGATGATTCCTGATTTTTTCAGTTCCAGATCATTCTTATAGAAATTCCCTTTCACCTTTTGAGCTTTATCAGCTCCCATGTCAAGAATGTAATCGCCCTCTCCCTCGAAAGACTTATTTGCTGCCTTCCCTGAAATATGTCTGCCAATATTATGGGCTACGATATCTCCCTGATGCTGCGCAAGAACTCCTGATTTTGGAAGACTCTCCCCATCTTCAGTGACGATCGAGATGATATCGCCGATGGCATAAACGTTGGGAAACTTGGTTTCCAGCGATTTCTCATCAACTTCAACCCAGCCCGATTTCCCGGTCAGACCTGCTTCTTCTATTACAGGAGGACATTTATGGTCCGGGGTAAATGTAAGCAGGTCAAACTCTACTTCTTTTCGTTCTTCCGTATCTGTTTTAAATGACAGGGAATTTTCAGAGCCTTCGAGCAGCTGATGATTCGGCATGTATTTTATGCCCTTCGACTTCAAAAGCTGAAGTACGTTTTCAGAAATTTCTTCCCCGGTAAAAGGCATAGGTTTAGATTCAGGAGTGTAGATCGTTATCTCAGCTCTTTCTTTTACCCCTTTTTCATACAGGTAATTATCTATGAGCATTGCAGCTTCATAAGGTGCTACCGGCGATTTGTAAGGAAGCGAGGAAACTGTAATGGCAATGTTACCACCCTCAAAATCTTCCAGTTTGTCATAAAAGGCAGATGCGCCGTCGATGGTGTAGAAATTTTGGCCAAACTCATCAAGGTGGTGCTTTGATGATTGTTCCACGCCCAGGGAAATGATCATGTAATCCCCTATGTACTTCACTCCATCTACTTCTACTGTTTTTTGCTCAGGATTCACAGAATCGATCTCACCAAAAACGAATTCTATTCCGCCTACTTCAGCATCTTTAGTGTCCCGATAAACCTGTTCTTCTTCCCTTTTGCCAACCATCAGCCAGGTCAGTGACGGAGCAAAAACATTCTTCCTGTTCCTTTCAAAAACCAGGATCCGCGCCAGGTTGATACCATCTTCATTTCCGATTTTTCTGTTGAGTTCTTTGGCTACATTTATTCCGCCAATCCCTCCGCCTAATACCAATATTGTCTTATCCATCATGCTGTTATTTATATGTTTGAACTTCCATTTTGATCTAAAATTTACCCGTTAGCTTTCTACGGGTAATCCACTTTCCTGCCATTCGGGGAAACCATATTCCAGTCTTTTTGCCTTAAACCCATTCTTATTCAAATAATTAACGGCTTCATCTGCCATCAGGCATAAAGGCCCCCTGCAGTAGGCAACCACTTCTATGTCACCTGACAACTCTTCCAGTCGTTCATGTAGATTTTTTTCAGGAATAGACAACGCTCTTTTTATGTGTCCCTTTCTGTATTCATCCTCAGGCCTCACATCAATGACAACCACATCATCATGCTCCATTTTTTCAAGAAGTTCCGATTTGGATATCATCTCAAATTCCTCACTTTTGCTTCTGTAATCTTTCAGCAGACTGTTGACCTCTCCATTATTGGCAAATCCCAGATTTCGTAAAGCGCTCCAGGCATTAAAAACATCTACGGAGATCAGTTTATAGTAGATGTACTTTCCCTTTCTTTCTGCCTTCACCAGCTTCGCATGCTTCAGTACCTGTAAATGCTGAGAGGCATTCGCCACACTCAGAGTCGTATTCTTTGAAATGTATTCTACCGGAGCCGGACCTTGTGCCAGCAGATCCAATATCTCAAGCCGATGTGGATTCCCAAGCGCTTTGGTCATCTCTGACATTTCTTTATAAATAGCCGTTTTGAATTCTCGTGCTGTCATGTCTCCTAATTTAAGTTGGTAGATAATACGTGTTAATAATATAACATTCAATAAGTCTATTGAATGTTGTATTAGCAATTCATTCTATGATTTGGCAGTTTTTCTACTCTTTAGATTTTGTTTGGAAAGCAAGACTGAACCTCTTGTTTATCGATCAGAAGGTTTTGGGGCTTTAGCGATATGAATTGAAGTTCTAATTAACCAGCACCAAACTCTCTTCTCCAATTAGGGACAGGAAAACCAATTGCTGTTGCTTCCTGGGAGGAGAACGAGGTGTTGTAACCTGTTATAACAACTACCCTCCTTCCCGCAAATAGCTTTAATATAGTCTTCACATTAAAACCGTATTTATTGGTATGAAATCAATGAGTAAGACAACAATTTTTTCGAACTGGCACACCATGCGCTGGGTGGCGTTTTCCTTAGGGATCTTTCTGGCAGTGATGGCCATCTGGTACAAAGATATCGTAACCGGTTTCCTGAGTGCGTTCTTCGTATTCCAGGCCGTTACCAATACCGGATGCATGGTATCCCAGTCTTGTGGAGTTCCCCGACAACAGGACTCCCAATCCAACGAAGAATCTGAAATCAAATATACTGAGGTTAAGTAGAAGATCATGGCAAACGCAGAAGCAAAAAAAGCATCATTCAACGACATTATTAACGAAGACACACCGGTATTGGTTGATTTTTACGCCGACTGGTGCGCCCCCTGCAAAATGATGACCCCAATCTTGCAGCAGCTGAAAAGCGAAATGGGCGATAAAATCAACATTATCAAAATTGACACGGAACGAAATCCGGATGTAGCTATCAAATATCAGGTTCGTGGAATCCCAAATCTGATCCTTTTCCGAAAAGGAGAATTACTTTGGCAGCAAGCAGGCGTGGTTCAGATGCCGCAATTAAAGCAGATCATAGAACAAAAACTGGAGCAGTGATGGCTGAACTGATCAAACACACCTATGATGTTGAACTGAATTGGGATGAAGGACGGCAGGGAACACTTCAGTCCTATAAATTGAATGATTCTATTGAAGTTGCTACTCCTCCCGAATTTCCCGGTGGAGTGGATGGTATCTGGAGTCCGGAGCATTTGTTTGTGGCCTCGGTGAGTAGCTGTTTTATGACCACTTTTACGGCCATCGCAGAATATTCGAAGCTGGATTTTGAAGAACTTACTGTGCCCGCTACAGGTTTGATGAGCAACGAGTCTGGCAAGTTTGCCATGACTGAAATTGTATTACAGCCAAAGTTGATTATCACCGATGAAGATCAAAAAGAGAAAGCACTGAGAATTTTACAAAAAGCGGAACAAGCCTGCCTCATCACCCGGTCCATCAAAACAGACGTAAAACTGGAGCCGGAAGTAGTTGTTACAGCATTAACTTAAAAGGGAGAAAAGACAATGAGCACTTTAAATAACATTGGTTTAGACAAAGATAAATCCAAAAAACTGTCCGATAAACTTGGTGTTCTTTTAGCCAGTTATACCGTTTTCTATCAAAATACACGTGGATATCACTGGAACATAAAAGGGAAAAGCTTTTTTGAACTTCATGTCAAATTTGAGGAACTGTACAACGATCTCTTCGTGAAGATTGATGACGTAGCAGAGCGTATCCTCACCCTTGGGTTTACACCTGAACACCGATATTCAGAATACGTATCAAGATCATTGATCAAGGAAAGCGTAAAAGTCACCGATGGAGAAAAAGCCGTTGATGAAATTCTGGATGCCTTCAAAGCGTTGATAACATTGCAACGTGAAATTCTTGATCTTTCAGACGATGCCGACGATGAGGGCACAAATGCTATGATGAGCGATTACATCAGCGAGCAAGAAAAACTGGTCTGGATGTATTCCTCCTATGCTCATAAGCAATAATCCCATTATTGAATAAATCAAAAATCATCAATTCTAAATCACAAATTCTATGTCGTACCATTTCAGTAAAACCTTAGATCTCAGCTTTGATGAAGCCATCGAGAAAACTACAGCTGAACTCAAAGAAGAAGGATTTGGAGTGCTTACCGAAATTGACATCAAAGATACGCTGAAGAAAAAGCTGGATGTAGATTTCAGAAAATACCAGATTTTAGGAGCTTGCAATCCGCCAAACGCCTACAAAGCACTGCAGGCAGAGGGCCACATCGGGCTGATGTTGCCATGTAATGTGATCGTTCAGGAGCATGAAGACGGCTCAGTGGAAGTCTCCGCTGTAGACCCTGTCGCTTCTATGCAGGCCATTGAAAACAAAGACCTCGGCGAGGTAGCAGATACCGTTCGCGGAATGCTCAAAAATGTTATTGACCGGTTGTAAACTTTCTGCTTGCTTTACCTTTTATTCATGAAATTACAAAGCCACGGAGCATGCTTCGTGGCTTTTAATTTTTTGTGAATTCGGTCTTTCCCCAATCTTTTCAGGAACACTAAAAAAACCTTCCTAAAAACTGTATCTTTGTATCTCATTACAGCAAATTTAAAAGAGATACTTCCAAATATGAACATTGGTCCCATCGAATTACCAGAGCAGCCTTTATTCCTCGCACCCATGGAGGACGTTACCGATTCGCCCTTCCGCCAAATTTGTCGGCGAAAAGGAGCGGATATAGTCTTCACTGAATTCATCAGTTCAGAAGCCATTATCAGGGATTCTGACATTGCCATGCAAAAAATGGATTTCGAGGAAATGGAACGACCCTTTGGTGTACAGATTTTCGGCGGCCGGGAAGAAGCCATGGAAGGGGCCGCAAAAGTAGCTGTAAATCAGAATCCAGATCTTGTGGATATCAATTTCGGGTGTCCGGTTTATAAGATCGTAAAAAAAGGAGCTGGAGCGGGTTGCCTTAAAGATCTCTCGATGATGGAACGGATGGCGGGAACCGTTGTGGATGCCGTGAAAGACCGACCTGTCACGGTAAAAACCAGATTGGGATGGGATGACAATACCATCAAAATTCAGGAAGTGGCTTTGATGTTACAAAAGCTTGGAGTGAAGGCCCTCACCGTTCACGCCCGTACCCGTGCTCAAAAATACAAAGGGGATGCTAGATGGGAATGGCTCAAAAAACTAAAAAACACCCCCGGACTTGAGATCCCTATTATTGGAAATGGGGATGTTACCTCGCCTGAACTGGCTAAGAAAATGTTTGAAGAAACCGGCGTGGATGGAGTTATGATTGGTCGCGGAGCCATTGGGAATCCCTGGATCTTTGAGCAAACCCGCCATTATCTGGAAACCGGGGAATTATTACCCGACCCAAGTGTACGTCAACGCGTAGATTTATGTGCCGAACAACTTCGGTTGTCGGTTCAACAACATGGCGAACGATACGGCGTCATCATCATGAAAAAACATTACGGGCAATATTTGAAGGGCGTTCGAAACGGCAAAAATCTCCGCATGCAGCTCATGGAGCACGATGAAATGGATCCGATCCTGGAGCTTTTGCTTAATTTTGATGAGACCGAAATTCACGCCGTAGCATAAATGATATCGTTGTATTGCCAATTAAATACACCCGTTTCTGGTTCCAGAAATTTCACTTAATCAGAAACCATAGATCGCCCCATATCCTTTTGAATCTTTGGGAAAGTTCAGTCGTACTAAATGTTTCACCTAACTAAACTACCCATACCATGTTTACACGACTTGCCCGACTCCTTAACTCATTTATTGGCGCATCTGCTATAGCGGCCGCTCCCCTAAAAGCCATTTCAGGGATTGTGATAAGTTTAATTGTTCCTTATCTCCTTTATGCTTTTCTGGGAGGATTTGGAATAGCCCTTGCACTGGTCGGGTTGATCTGGGGTACTGTTTGGCTTTCGAAAAAGAAGTGATTTGGTGAAATAGTAAATACCCTCTTCATCAAATCACTATATCACCTACAAATGATCCCTGTCAAAAAACGGTTTCAGCACTTCAGGAACCCTTACTTTCCCATTTTCTTCCTGATAGGTTTCAATAATAGCTGCAACCACTCGCGGCAGTGCTAAACCGGAACCATTCAGCGTATGTAAGGTCTCAATGTCCTTTTCGTCTTTTCGGTATCGAAGCTGCATTCTTCGCGCCTGGAAACTCTCAAAGTTAGAGCAGGAACTTACTTCCAACCAGCGTTTTTGTCCCGGACTCCAAACTTCCAGATCGTACTTTTTACTTTGGGTGAAGCCCATATCACCCGTACACATTAACAATGTACGATACGGTAATTCGAGAGCTTCAAGTAATTTTTCGGCATGCTCGCGCAGGCTTTCAAGTTCATCATAAGAATCTTCCGGCTTCACGATCTTCACCAATTCTACTTTATCAAACTGATGCAATCGATTCAACCCCCGAACATCTTTTCCATAAGAGCCGGCCTCGCGTCGCCAGCAAGGGGTATAAGCCACGTATTTTGCAGGAACTTCATTCAGCTCAAAGATCTCATCTCTGTGAAAATTGGTCACTGGAACTTCTGCAGTCGGAATCACAAAAAATTCATCACGGGGAATTTCATACATCATGTCTTCCTTATCGGGAATTTGTCCCGTGCCGCGGGCCGAATCTTCATTCACAAAATAGGGAGTCTGCAGTTCGGTGTACCCGGCCTTCACCCCTTCATTGATAAAATAGTTAATGAGTGCTCGCTGAAGCTGAGCCACGGCTCCTACATAAAAAGGAAATCCAGCCCCGGTTACCTTAACACCCCGCTTAAAATCGATCCAGCCGTGCTTTTCGGTTAGCTCCCAGTGAGGTTTCAACCATTCCCTTTCATCGGTCTCGCCCCAGGTTTTGAACGTCTCGTTATCCTCTTCGGTGAAGCCTACCGGTACGCTTGGATGTGGCACATTCGGAATCTTGAGCAACAGGTCTTCACGCTCCTCACTTAACTCCCGAACTTCCTCTTCCAGCTCTTTGATCTTCTCTTTCATCTCTGACGTTTCCCTGATGATAGCCTGAGCTTCTTCCTTTTTGCCCTGCCCCATCAGCTTTCCGATCTCTTTGGCTTTGGTATTGCTTTCGGCCCGGATAAGATCTCCTTCATGCACTTTTGATCGCCATTTCTCGTCCATGTCCAGCACTTTCTCTACAATGGAAGTATCCTTCTCTCCTTTGTTCGTGATGGCCTGTTCAACCTGTTCCTTATTATCTCTTATGAAGTTGATATCGAGCATGAAGTATTCTGTATTCGGTTTATGATTTGAATGCCAAAGATAAGAGGTATTCCGCTTTTTGTTGAGCCTTTTTTGAAGAATACAGATTACTTTTTTTTGCAGAGATGGGAACACCCCAGCATTGACTACCTAAATAATTTAGGCTATTTTCAATCATTCAAATAATTTTTAGGGAAATAAGGACACATTATGAGCCATCTATTAGATGAAACTGACATCTCCATTCTGAATCATCTGCAGGAGCACGGAAGAGCTCAGCGTAACACGATCGCAGATCTGGTCAACCTTTCCGTTCCCTCTGTTTCTGAGCGAATGAAGAAATTAGAAGAAAGAGGATTGATTGAAGGATATAAAGCCATTCTTAACAGCAAGAAATTTCACTTTGATATCACTGCCTTCATTTTTGTACAGGTGGATGGTTCTGAAAATTATCAGAATTTTGTAGAGAAGGCTTCCGCAGAAGAGGAAGTACTGGAGTGCCATTCCATTACCGGCGACGGTTCGCATTTTCTGAAAGTCAGAACCAAGAACACCGGTTCTTTTGAAAGTCTACTTTCCCGGATTCAGGCTTGGGTAGGCGTCAGTAAAACCCGCTCAAACCTCGTGCTATCTAGTTTTAAAGAAACCCGCGCCCTCCCGGTTGAGCATGCAACTGAACTCATAAAATCCTGACCTCACTAAATCTCTCCCCTACTTTTCGTTTACTTACTACGGGAGGAATCCTTAACTTACGTCATTCTGACAGTATGAATGTTTAATGCTTTGGATTTGAATAAATGACCGTTAATCCAAGGTTTAACGCTTAAGAAATTTATGGATAGAGAAGTATTTCAGGAACAACATGGCTTATTGGGCACCTCCGAAGCGATGCGGCAGGTCGTTGATAAGATCATGCAGGTAGCTAAGACCGATATAACCGTAACCCTGCAAGGTGAAAGTGGCGTTGGTAAAGACGTGACCGCCCGTGCCATTCATTCCATGAGCAAAAGAAGTCGCAATAATCTGGTGATCGTCAACTGTGGAGCTATTCCTGAGGGCATTATCGAAAGTGAGTTGTTTGGACATGAAAAAGGCGCTTTTACGGGCGCAGAAACTTCGCGGGAGGGTTATTTTGAGAAAGCCAATGGCGGCACCATATTCCTTGACGAGATCGGGGATACCCCAAAAAATGTACAGGTAAAATTATTACGCGTTTTAGAAAATGGAGAGTTTTTCCGTGTAGGGTCCAGTAAAGTTGAGACCACGGATGTCCGCGTAATTGCTGCAACCAACCAGGATCTTTGGAAGATGGTGCAGGAAGGAGATTTTCGTGAAGATCTGTATTATCGGCTCGATACGGTACAGATCAAACTGCCTCCGCTTCGGGATCGGCAGGAAGATATCATCCCTATCTTTAGAAAATTCGTTGAAGAGTATTCAGCCCGGTACGACTCCGTCTTCAAGGGATTTTCGGATGAAGCTCGTGAGTTGTTGGTATCCTATCGGTGGCCCGGAAATATCCGTGAGTTACGTAATGTAGCTGAACAGCTGGTCGTACTTGAAAAATCTCAGTTCATTGATAAGGAGAAACTCCAGAAATACTTAAAAGGTCGCCAGCACGAGGGAAGCGCCGATAATTTACCCATGGTAGCTCCCAAAGAACCCCGTGAAGACACTCAGGATGGTGATTTTGGAAAGACCGACAGAGAACTTGTTTACCGCGCACTGGTTGAGCTTCGAAATGATATAGCAGATGTTAAAAAGATGTTTGCCAACTTCTTGTATTCAACCTTTTCCAGCAAAAATATAAAAGCTCTTCCCCCATCTGTTCGTGATGAAGTGGACAAAACGGACATATCGGGCGTAAACATGGATATGAGTAAACATGCGCCGCTCGGCATGGAGTCTATGCCTGAAGAACAGGAGTATGAGGAATCGGAAGAATCTGAATTAAGCCAGTTTTTTGAACAAGATGATATGCCTTCCATTGAAGAAGCCGAAAAATTCCTGATTCAACAGGCCCTTAAACGATTTGACGGAAACCGCCGAAAAGCTTCCGAATCGCTGGGCGTGAGCGAACGAACCCTATATAGAAAACTGGATCAATATGGGCTTGACTAAAAAGTGGTTAGCACTGGCTGTTTTGTCAGGGCTTTTATTGAGCGGATGTCTGCGTTACAGCTTTACCGGGGCTTCTATTCCTGCCGGGGTTGAAACTATTTATATTCCATTTTTTCCGGATCAATCTAATAGTGGACTGGGTGATCTTAGCAACCGTCTTAACGAGGTATTGATCAACCGGTTTGTGAATCAAAGCAGTCTTGGCCTGGCCAACAACGAAGCCGATGCAGATGCCGTTTTGGATGGAGTGATCACGGCTTACAGCAATCGCCCGTTTACAATCAGTGATGATGAACGGGCTACACAGAACGAAGTAAGTATTACGGTTCGCGCCACCTATACTTATACCGATGAGGAAGAAGCTGAGTGGAGTAAAAGTTTCAACGGAAAGTTTACCTATGACCCCACCCAGAATCCCATAAACGGGGAAAATCAGGCGGCTAACAGTGCGCTTGAACAAATAGCTAACAATATGTTCAACGATGCTGTAAGTAATTGGTAATTTGCTTTGATTGTAAGCCTTCTTCCCTTTATTATTCTGCAGCTTTAATCAGACCCCTGCATGCAAGAACTCCCTTTCCACATACCAAAGTCGCTCTCTTCTTATGTTGAAAAGTTTGAAGATGATCCCGAACAGATTATCTCAAAACTCAAAAAACATTTAAAGAAAAGAGGTCCCGATGCTGTGGGACATTTTCTGCTATCGTGGTTTTACCATCTTCAGAACGAGAACAAGAAATCTATTCAGGAAGCTTTAAAAGCAAAAACCTACGCTCCCGGAAGCCCCTTGATGGAGCACTTGCATTATTTCCTGGTTCACCCTGAAAAATTTGAAGCCGCTATTCCAAATCAGTCCTATATCTCTTCCGGCGGGATGAAGCTGCAACAGTCTTCCCGAACCTCTCCCTTACTTGATCTTGACCGCCTCATTCAGATGCTGGAAGAAGTAGAATCTCAGCGCATCCAAATTCCTACTGAAGATGAAGAATTTGACGATTCTGATCTGAGCAAAGATTCGGAAGAAGTGGACGATCTCGCATCCGAAACCTTGGCCAAAATTCACACCAAGCAAGGACGACACAAAGAGGCTATTAAAATGTATGAACGGCTCATCTCCCGCGACCATAACAAGGCCGATCATTATCAGGAGCAGATCACTAAACTGAAGGGTAAGTCTAAATAATTTTAGAAGTTACCTAATGTAGCTGTCCTTTCCGACCAGGTAATTTTAACGATGGTCTCTTCTTAAAAAACGTTCTATATCTTCACGATAAACTTGCTCCAAAAAGCTATTCTAATAAGTAGAGCAAATAGAAGTAAAAAAAGCGCAAATATTTTGTATTTTTTTGGCAAATAGAATTTAAAATTGATGCTTTTACAGCATCAAAATTATACCGATCAGCTTAACCAACGTATCATGAAAATTGAAAATCCCATTCTTCCAGGCTTCAACCCCGACCCATCCATCCTCAGAGTAGGCGACGATTATTACATTGCCACTTCTACTTTTGAATGGTTTCCCGGAGTTCAGATCCATCATTCCAAAGATCTAAAGAACTGGAAGCTGATCACACATCCACTGAACCGAACTTCCCAGCTTAATATGGCCGGAAATCCCAATTCTTGTGGGGTTTGGGCACCTTGTCTTTCTTATAGCGATGGTACTTTTTACCTCATCTTTACCGACGTAAAAACTTTTCGAGGTCCTTATAAAGACGCTCACAATTACCTGGTAACTACGGATGACATCACCGGCGACTGGTCTGAGCCAACGTACCTGAATTCTTCCGGTTTTGACCCTTCCCTTTTCCATGATGATGATGGACGAAAGTGGTTGGTAAACATGGTTTGGGATCACCGATCAGAAAAACACCCATTTGGGGGAATCTTACTGCAGGAATTTTCTGAAAAGGAAGGGAAGCTGGTTGGCCCGATTCACAACATATACGAAGGCACTGATATTAAACTGGTTGAGGCGCCTCACCTGTATAAAAAGGATGGCTATTATTATCTGATGACAGCAGAAGGCGGAACCGTGCTTCGCCATGCGGTCACCATGGCTCGTTCCAAAAACCTGACCAGCCCTTTTGAAACGGATCCTCAAAACCCGATGCTAACATCTTTCAATAATCCAGAGCTCGAACTTCAACGTGCCGGTCACGCCTCTCTTGTAGAAACACAGAATGGTGAATGGTATTTGGCTCACCTTGTCGGACGAAGAATGCCCACTCGCGGACGGTGCACTATGGGACGCGAAACCGCCATCCAGAAAGTAACGTGGACGGAAGATGGCTGGCTGCGTCTGGAGGATGGTTCCAATGAACCGAAAATGATCGTAGAAGGCCCCGACCTGCCTGAACATACATGGGAGCAAGAATCTCCCCGCGATGATTTTGATTCTGAAGACCTGAACATCAACTTCCAGTTTTTGCGTGTTGATATTGAAGAAGCCGGTTTGCTTTCTCTGACTGAACGTCCGGGTTACCTGAGACTGAAAGGAGGAGAATCTTTGAACTCGCATCATCGTCAATCTCTGGTAGTTCGGCGTCAGCAATCTTTTTTCTATACTGCAGAAACCAAGCTCGAATTTGAGCCCGAAACCTTCCAGCAAATGGCAGGGCTCATATGCATGTACGACAACCGTAACTATTATTACCTGCACGCCACTTGGCACGAAGAATTAGGCCGCTGCCTGGATATTCATACCTTTATTGCCGGTGAATATAATGAACCGCTCAGAGCGCGAATTTCAATTAACGATGAGGGACCTGTTTACCTCCGGGCTAAAGTAGATTACGATAAGCTCCGTTTCTTCTACTCTGAAGATGGCGAAAACTGGACCTTTACCGGGCAGATCTTTGACGCCAGTACGCTCTCTGATGAATTCGAAAAACCCGGCGGCGACGGACATTTTACCGGTGCATTTGTGGGAATGGCTTGTCAGGATCTTTCAGGGCGAAAGAAACCGGCTGACTTTGACTATTTCGAATACCACAACCGGAAAGAAATGGATAAAACGCCTACTAAAGCGGAAGACTATTACTACGTAGGATAAGGACTTGCAGCGTGAAAGGCTTGGTCGGGAATGATCAAGCCTTCACGAATCCATTTGAGCTCTTTTCGTGCCCAATAGTGGTTGAAGGACCATGACCGGGATAAACGGTAGTCTCTTCGGGTAGGGTATACAGCTTTTCTTTGATACTTTGCTCCAGAACTGAAAAATCTCCCTTATACAGATCGGTACGCCCAATGCTTTCTTTGAACAAAGCATCTCCTGCGATCACAAGCTTTTCGTCTTCAAAATAAAGTGAAATATGATCCGGTGAATGTCCGGGCGTATAAAGACATTCAAACTGAAAATTACCAATCTCAAATGTTCCTTTTTTGGGAAGCACTTCAGGTTCAAAGTCGAAACCACCCTGACTCAAGCCAAACATCTGAGCCTGACTCCCAAAATTATTCCACAAATAGCGATCTGCATCACTCAGGTACACCGGAATATCAAAATCCCGAAGCGTACGGCTCAGCCCCATAACATGATCAACATGGGCATGGGTAAGCACTATGGCCTTCAGCTCTCCGCTCAGTGATTTTTTTAGTTGCTGAAATTCCGACTCGCTCGAAAACCCCGGATCTATCAGAAGGTGTTCGTTATTCTGGGTGAGCAGATAGGTATTCTCTAGAAAAGGGCCTACTTCAAATTTCTGAATGTCCATATTTTCTGAAATAAAAAAAGGATGTATCAACAAAGATACACCCTTTTAAAAATTGGTAATTGAGCTTAGTCTTCCTTCTTACCGTAACGACGCTTGAAGCGGTCAACACGGCCTGCAGTAGACGTAAATGTATTGCTCTTGGTATAGAACGGGTGGTTTTTAGAATCTACCTCGCTGCGATAAACGCCATCTTTGACGTCCATTGTACTGCGAGTTTCGATTTCAGTACCATCGCTCATCAATACTGTAATTTCTTTGTAATCTGGATGAATTCCGTTTTTCATGATCTTGTGCTATACTTGCTTGAAATTTGCAAAGGTTTGAAATATAAGGCTAAGATAAACTGAATTCAACGTAAGAATTACTCAAAATCATTAAAGCCATCATCGTCCAGATCTCCCAAAGAGGAAAACATAGAACCGAGCATATCTGAGTAGAGCGTTTCATCGTCAAGGTCTTGTTTACTGAGCATGGAGTTTTGGTGAAGGGCATCAAGTACAAAATCCATCCACACAAAATACTCTTTCTTAGGCGCTTCTTTGGCATATTTTTGAACTATACCTTTGAGTCCGGCAACCTTGCTCAATCCCTTCTCATATTCCTTATTTGAGAGCGTATCCGAGATGTTGATCTCATTACCATCGGCAAACCAGTCCATCACCTCTTTATATTTTTCTTTCTGATCTTCGGCTTTGCTTTGTGGGTCAGGGAAATATTGCTTGAAGGTTTTACTGATCGCTTTGCCTAAAATATGTTTGGCAACATTCATGGCGCCTTCCTGCTCACCTTCATACACCAACTCAATTTTACCTGTAAGAGCCGGAATCATGTGATAGAGGTCTGCGATACGGACTGAGGTCTCATCCTCCTCATTCACGATAGCGCGGCGCTCTGCGGATGAAACTAACTGCTCCATTGCAGTAATGGTCATTCGGGTAGAAACTCCACTTTTTTGGTCAACATATTCTGAATCCCGAGCCTCAAAAGCAGCTTGCTCCACAATTTCCCTGAATAATTCCGGTATGTAAACATCCACTCCGCTTTCGCGTTTCTGCCACGCCTCTTGTCTTGTGATATTCACACCAATTCCCAGTTCTTTTGGATAATGGGTGATGATCTGCGAATCAATACGATCCTTAAGCGGGGTGATAATATTCCCCCGGTTGGTATAATCTTCAGGATTAGCAGAAAATGCCATAGATACATCGAGAGGAATTCTCACATTAAATCCCCGGATCTGAATATCGCGCTCCTGCATAATATTAAGCAAGGCCACCTGAATTCTGGGTTGAAGATCTGGCAATTCATTGATCACAAAAAGCCCCCGGTTGGTCCGTGGGATCAACCCAAAATTGATCACGTTCTGGTCAGCCAGGGTAAGCTTGTTTGTCGCAGCTTTGATCGGGTCAATATCACCGATAAGATCGGCGACTGTAGTATCCGGGGTCGCCAGTTTTTCACCATAGCGGTACGAACGGTGTAGCCATTCCACAGGCGTGTCATCTCCTTTTTCGGCCACCAGGTCTTTAGCATATTTAGACAACGGATTCAGTGGATCATCATTGATCTCGGAGCCTTTTACAATTGGAATGTATTCATCCATAAAATTCACAAGCATCCGCAGAATCCGGGTCTTTGCCTGCCCGCGAAGTCCTAATAGGATCATATCATGCTTCGAAAGCAAAGCATGCTGAATTTGAGGAAGTACGGTTTTATCGTATCCCAGAATACCCGGAAAAAGTTCTTCTTTACTCCGGATCTTCTTGATCAAATTCCTGCGTATTTCTTCTTTTACTGAAACCGATTTCCATCCACTTTCCTTCAACTCTCCAAGGGTAGTAGCTTTCATTCTCTTCCGTTTATTCAATGACGATTTATGTTAAACTGTGATTTGTATAACCTTCATTTCAGCCACTTCATTCAACCTAATTCCCTTCCCGTAAAATATTTGTGATAGCTCTCGCCTTTACCAAAGTTTCTTCCCATTCTGCCTGTGCATCTGAGTCGCTGGTGATGGCTCCACCAACCGGATACACAAGTTTACTCTGTTGAATGATGGCTGTTCTGATGACGACATTGAAATCAAAATCTCCCTCCGGATCTATATAACCAATCGCCCCTGAATAGATCCCCCGCTTGTAATTTTCATAGTCTTCGATGGCTTTCATTGCCGAAATTTTCGGGGCGCCGGTCATTGACCCCATCGGGAAACAAGCCTTTAGAACATCCAGGCTATCCGTTGCCTCGCTGACCCTGCACTCTACTGTTGAGACCATTTGATGAACCGTCTCGAAGCTCTGTATCTCAAACAAACCGGAAACAAGCACGCTGCCTTCAATAGCAACCCGACTCAGGTCATTTCGAACCAGATCCACGATCATCAAATTCTCGGCTCTTTCTTTTTCAGATTCCTGGAGGAGTTTGAGAGTCTGCTCCGACTCTCCCTGCCTCGAGGCCGTCCCCTTTATGGGCTGCGATCTCACATGGTCTCCTTTCCTCGCTAAAAACCGTTCAGGAGAGGCACAACAAATATCGATATCATCAATATGAAGATAACTTCCAAAGGGCACCGGTCCGGCGGCTTTCATAGCATCGTATAACGCAAATGGATCTCCTTCAAAATCAAACTCTATCGGATGACTGAGATTGATCTCGTAATACTCCCCTTCAAAGATATCGAGCTTGGCATTTTCCACCAACCGGATGTATTCGTCTGCAGAAATTTGTCTTGTCGGCTGAACGGAGAATCCGGAATTCTGCACCGAATCAAGCTCATCAGGTAATTCCCCCCTCAAGACCTTTATTTGGTTGTGAAGATCAATTTCCAGCAGAAACCCGGGGTTCATGAAAAACAGGTCAGGCGCACCGATCAATTCTTTGTTATGGGAATGAAGATCTTCCAGCTCGTTTTTCAGGTCGTATCCCAAATAACCGAACAGCCAGTCTTGTTGCTCCTCTCTGAAGTTTTTGAACGCATCCCATGCTTTTTCCTGGAACCGTTCTGATTCTCCTTTCTTCATCACTTCGATCTGGTCTTCCCAAGCCTTGATCCATGCTGTCGGCTTAGCAGCTATATAGCTTTTCGTACTGGCAGGATGTTCTTTCATCTGGGATTCCAGCAATATTACCGGACCGCTTTTTCGCAGATGTCTGATGAGCTGTGATATGTATTTTTCGGTCAATTTCATGAATCTAGGGCGTTCGAGTATACGGGTTCTTTCACTCTTTTTGAATGCTTTTTCGTATCATTGTCGTCATGATGTACCAAAAGCTTATACAACCGATCCTTTTCCAGAAAGATGCCGAAGTTGCCCACGAAATGGCGCTTGAACTGGCATCCAAAACCCATCAATATCCGTTTCTAGCTGAGCTCGCCAGATCTATCTACGGGTTAAGCACCCCCGGGCTTGAACAAGAGATCTTTGGACTCAAATTTCCAAACCCCATTGGGTTGGCAGCCGGTTTCGATAAAAATGGCACGACTCCAAAAGCCATGCAGGCACTTGGATTCGGATTTGTTGAAGTGGGGAGCATCACTGCAAAGCCATCTGAGGGAAATGCCCGACCAAGAGCCTTTCGTTTGACTGAAGATCGATCACTCATCAACAGAATGGGGTTGAATAATGAAGGTGCGGATTTGATCACTGAACGACTCAGGAATTTGAAGCTGGACATTCCACTTGGCATAAACATTGCAAAAACCAACGATGCGTCCATACATGGTGATGCCGCTATTCGGGATTATCTTTACAGCTACCAAAAGGCGCTGCCCGTGGCCGATTACATCACCGTGAACATCTCCTGCCCCAACACCGGTGAGGGTAAAACCTTTGAAGACCCAAAGGCACTCGATGACCTGCTTACTGCCCTTCAACCCGGAAAAGAATCCCATAAACCCACACTCATAAAATTTACCGTAGATATTGAACGCGAGTCGCTTGAGAACCTGGTCGCGATCTGTGAAGAACACGGCGTTGATGGCTATGTTGCCACGAATACATCTTCTGTGAGAGAGGGCCTGAGGACATCGGATGAAAAACTGGCAAAGATCGGTAACGGAGGTTTAAGCGGAAAAGCCATTCAGCACAGGAGTACGCAAGTAGTAAAGTGGCTTAGCGAGATCACCAAAGGCGGGAAACCGATTGTAGGTGTTGGAGGCATTCATGATCTGGATTCGGCTATAGAGAAACTGAGTGCTGGAGCATCACTCTTACAAATTTATACCGGTATGATCTATGAAGGACCTGAGTTGATCAGATCCATCAAAAAAGGACTGGTAAAAAACCAGATCAATTTCTAAGTGGGAAAGTGAGCTCACATTCAACAGCTACTGCCTGACCGCCGCTCATAATGGGTTCAAAAGAAAATTCATCGGCAAACGCATTGTCGAATGTAGCGGTAAGTTCGTCGGAGGCTTGATCCGTTTGCAGCACATACTCATCCACAATACCACGCTGGTTTACTCTGAATAAAAAGGTAATCTCATCTATTTGCAGTTCATCCGGCAATGTTATTTCATCCAGTAAAGCTTGCATACCACCCCGAATTTCAAGCGTTTCATCCAACTCACGGCAATTCATATAATTACCTTCCATGGCTTCAGGATCAGGACGCTCCTCGGGGTCGGGACCTTGGGTCAGCCCTTCATCGGCCTCGCTTTCTTCCTCAGGAATAGCAATTTCCTTGCTCAGTCGCTCAATTCTTGGGCGCAATTTCGAGTCTTTGAATTCATCCAGGAAAGTATCTATAGCTGAACGCGCGCTGTCCCAGTTAGCTCCGTAATAGGGAAAGTTATCGGAGAAATCCGGCTGTTGCAGAGTAGAATCCACAATGGCCCGGTAAGACGTACTATCTTCGACAGAGAGCGTCATCGTGGTATCATTCAACACCTGGCGAAGTGAATCCTTCATGGCTTGAAAATCATTTTCACGCTCATTCCAGCGAGATTTGCTATTTACCCAGGCATCCAGCTTGGTTTGATACCCCTCCTGTTCTTTTCCAGCTTCCATGTACGCTCTGATTGCTTCAGATAGTGCCTGTGGTGCAATTGGGTGGGTTTTATTCCGTAATGCAAACGAACGGAGGGAATCTGCTTTAACAACAGAAGAAACGGAGTCCATAGAACTCAGTGAATTATAAATTTCTACAATATCGATCGAATTCAACTCCTGAACTGGAGACTCCAATCCGTAGGTTTCTGCAACGCGGCTTGCGTAATTAGACGTGGGATATTCGTCCACCAATCGTCTGGCATATTTCATTGCCTGGTCTTGATCTCCCTGGCTGGCATAAAGCTCCGAAAGTGAGTACAACGAAACCATGTTTACACTTTCTGAAGAGGGATTCTCAATGGCCAGTTTAAAGTAATGGATGGCGCTGTCGGGCATATCCAGGGAAAGAAACATCAAATTTCCCAATTCATATTGTGATCCTGCAATAAGCTTTCGAACTGAATCCTGTTCTTGCTCTTCAAATGGAATTCGGCTCAGATCTATTCTGACTTGCGCCAATTCTGACTGCTCATTACCACCGGTCATTTGTTCTTCTTCGGAATCATCCTGAAGGCTGGAATAATCTATAAGCTCCTCCACTCTCCAGTTATCAGCAAGTGGGCGATTGCCCCAAATAGCCATGAACTGCTGCCTTGCATTTGCCTGCAATGCCGGATTATTTGAATTCAGAAAACCGTTCGTAAGACTGGAAGCATCCTGTGTTTCTTCTTCATTTACTGTCACAAGCTGATTTTGTTGATCCTGCCTTTCCTCCTGAAGCCGTTTTAACTCCTCCAGTCGTTGTTTCTTAAGCTGAACCAAAGCCGAATCAAATTCCTGCTGATTCATTTGACCGAGCTTCAATAAACTATCCTGCAGGGCGATATCAGATTTGATGCGCGTGTAATTGCCAAATGATTCAGCCAGCTCCGTAGCTCTGAAATTTTCAGGCAGTTTATCGGCAGACACATTTCGTTGTGCAGCTGAATCGTAATATGCAGCAGCTTTGTTAAAATCGTTCAGATAAAACCGGTAGATCTCTGCCAAGCCATAATAAGAGCGGGCTGCTATTTCCGGAGAAGGATTGCTCAATCTGTTTCTTAGTACGTTATTGTACGACCGAATAGCTCGCTCAAACTCCCCTCTTTCATGTTGTGTTCGGGCAAGTTCAAAGTCCAACTCTGACTTATAGTCCAGGTTTTTATCATCCCGAACCATATCATTAAAGATGCGATAAGCTACGTCACTCCAGCCAAGTTCACGGGCAACTTCAGCCTTTTTACGCTGTGCCAGGTATTGAACTCTGTATTCAACGTAATGATCTTTCACCTTATCGTAGGCATTGAAAGCAGCCTCAGGATTGTCGATACGCTCATAGACCTGACCCAACAAAAAATAACCACGCTCACGGTATTCTTTTTTATTCAGATCAGGCAAAGCTTCGTTCAGCTCAGTAACAGCCGTCTGCCAATTCTCTAACTGAACGTGATGCTGAGCCAGCAATAACTTAGCTTCGGCCTTCCGGCTATCACTCCAAATTTCATCCTGAAGGGCTAGCTGCTCCGACAAAAAAGCAATGCCCTCGTTATGCAGTTCCATGTCGAGCAATACCCGGCCCTGCCATAATATGGACTCCTGCTGGAGCTTTTCATCCTGGGTAGTCACAAACAGCTCTTTGAACTTTTGATCCGCCGAAAAGTATTCTTGCCGGTAATAGTAAGATTTCCCGATTAGCCCAATGGCATTATCCACCCATTTGGATTCTTCATACCGGCGAAGAATATCAGCACCTTTTTGAATGGCTTTCTCAAAATCCTGAGCTCCGGCATTTACCGGTTTGGGGTGAACCCGAATAGGCTGAAGAGGATTATAATCCCTGGGTTGATTCAGGTTTTTTTTGAGCCCTGCCTCGTAGCTTTGCTGTGCGTTGTAATAGGTATTGTAATAAGCATTAAAATTAGTCCATCCTGACTTGAATGTAGTTTTACATCCAGTCAAAAAGAGGACCACCAAAATACCTAAAACAAAACTTCGAGCATTCATATCGATCGGTTAACGAACAGAATTAGTCAATCGTACTTACTTTGATCATATTGGTACGGCCGCGTTTTGCTATAGGCATTCCTGTAGCTACAATCACCCGGTCGCCAGATTTCACCATACCGTTATCACGCAGGTACTCTTCCATCATCCGTACGCTTTTATCGGTGTCAAAAAGTTCATCCATTTTAACTGAATAAACCCCCCAAACCAAGTTCAGCTGCCGGCGAACCTTAGTACTTTCGGTGAATGCCACAATGGGCACCTGTGGACGAAATTTAGCAATTCTGCGAGCTGTATTTCCCGAGTGGGTGATCGTACTGATTGCTTTAGCTTCTACATTATCTGCAATACTTACGCATGAATAGGCTAAGGATTCAACCACCTGTTTCTCTTTCCATTCGGGTTTGCGATAGCTTAAACTGTTATATAACTGAGTACGCTTCTCTTCAATAGAACGGCAAATTCGGTCCATTACATTAACTGCTTCCATAGGATATTTACCGGCTGCCGTTTCCCCGGAAAGCATCACCGCATCGGTTCCGTCCAGAACAGCATTGGCAACATCAGAACTTTCGGCACGAGTGGGGCGTGGATTTGTGATCATGGAATCCAGCATTTGTGTGGCGGTGATCACAGGTTTTCCGGCAACCCGACATTTCTCAATGATCATCTTCTGAACGATAGGTACTTGTTCAGTTGGGATCTCAATTCCAAGGTCTCCACGGGCAACCATAATGCCATCGGCCTCTTCAATGATCTCATCGATCACATCCAGTGCTTCCGGTTTCTCAATTTTCGCAATAATACTAGCCTGACTCCCCGCAGCACGCACCCGCGAAATGATATCACGTACATCTTTGGCCGTTCGCACAAAAGATAATGCAATCAGATCCACATCCTGTTCGATCCCAAACTCAAGATCCTTGAGATCTTTTTCGGTCATGGCAGGAATTGAAATACGTACATTAGGCAGGTTCACCCCCTTTCGAGACTTCAGCATTCCCCCTACTACCACTTTAGCTTCCAGGGAATCGGGCTTTTTATCAGTTACTTTGAATTCAAGCAACCCATCATCCAGCAAAATAGAATTTCCTACTTCTGCTTCGTACAACAGGTTCTTATAATCAATAGGGATAACCGAGCTCGTGCCCTCGACTTTTTCTCCGGTGATCTTTACGGTAGAGCCGGTTTCCAGCTTCTGTCCGCCATCTTTCATAGTCCCTACCCGGATCTTTGGTCCCTGTAGGTCCATAAGTACCGGTACACTATATTCATACTTTTCAGAGGCCTTTCGGATATGTTGAATAACCTCGGCATGATCTTTATGTGTTCCGTGAGAGAAGTTGACCCTTGCCACATTCATACCATGAAGCAGAAGGTCTTCAATTTTTTCTTGTGTGTTGCAGCTTGGCCCAATGGTGCATACAATTTTTGTACGTCGCCTTGCAGATATCATAAAGAGTGTTTATTTATGTGAATGAGAGTTTTACGATGTTGCTAAAGATAGGTGAAATGTTGCAATCATTGTGAAATGATTTTTAAAAAAGGTAATGTGAAAATATGAAACACTCAGAATACAATACGGCAGTAAAATTATTTGTTCTATTTTTTGCATTAAGCCTTGTTGGATGCTCACCTTCTTATTATGAGGATATTAAAAGAGGTTCAACATACAATTATGAACCTGGATTACCTGAGCTTTGGTTTGAACCTTCAGGAATCATAACCCCGGAAGGCAAGCCAAAACTGACTGTTGCAGGTACTATTCCCAAAGGAAGCCTTATCTATAAAGATGTGGACGGAGTTCAAACCGCATCTATAAGCATTAATATTGAGGTCATTAATACTACAGCAGATGAAACACTTTCAGATACATTCACTGCTAAAATACTCAGAAAAAGTGATTCCGGCTCTCTAAATGATGATTTGTATAATTTTTATAAAACCTACGATGTAAAGGCAGGTTACTTTGACGTTCTTATCTCTGTAATGGACCAAGCCACCGGAAAGATGATCGTCAGGGAAGATAAATCTCACATACCTGTATTAAAAAATGGGGCCAGAAATATCACCAACATTCGATTACTTGCTAAACAGAAAGGCGAAACAAGTGATTTCAGGCCCATCCCTACTTATGATGTAAACCAAACCGCTGACAGTATTAAATTCGAATTTCAGGTAGCTAATACAGGAAGGAAGATTTCTCCTATTACATTTGAGGTTAGACTCATTAAATTCAGATCAGATACGACCATTGCCTCCCCTATGAGCTCTCCCAACCGGGCCGCATCCAGTATTGAGTATAAAGGTATAGATCTCAGAAATTATGAGGTCATTCAACGCACAGAACGGCAACTCACGCAACCCGGAAATGTTACGGTAGAGTTTGTTTTCGATAATCTCCCAAACGGAAATTACCGGTTTGAGGTTGGGCAGGATATTGAAGAAAAAGACAGACTCTATAAAGCCCGTGAATTTGCCATAAAGGGAGATAATTATCCATTGGTACAGTCACCAAGAGAACTTGCTGAACCTTTGATCTATATCATGGATCCCAAAGAATATGAAGAAATGATGCAGATAAAGTCGAATGACTCTTTAAAAGCAGCCGTTGATCGTTTTTGGCTGAGCAACATTCAAAATTCTTCGCTGGCAAGAACTATCATATCTATGTACTACCACCGAGTTGAAGAGGCTAATAAACTATTCTCAAATTTTAAAGAAGGATGGAAAACAGACATGGGTATGGTTTATATACTATTTGGACCTCCTTTCTTTCAAACAAAAAGCCTGAATGAATACAAATGGGCTTATTCTTATGATCTCACCATTCCGGAGTACAATTTCACTTTTGTTCGCAATAAATCTAAATCGGATGTCTATCCTTTTGAACATTACGTACTTGAACGGGACAACATTTACTTCCAGCTTGAATATCGTGTCAGAGAGCTATGGAAATCCGGGAGGATCTTGACTGCTACTCTTTAAGTGGAATAGACTAAGTAATACAAAAGTGGTGGTTTGAGAAGAAGTGAACAGGCTTCAACTTATTGAAAAGCAAAGTCAGGATAAGCATAGCTTTAGAAGATTACTCATTTCTGTTTTCAAAATTAGCGGAATCCATCCTTTACTATAAAAACATCAACTCTTTACCTATTTGAGCCATGAATTTTGTTAGCTCATAGGCTAAAACCTAACGTTAAGAACCCAGCTATACTTATTTTACCTATTCAGGGTCTTTCATTGTTCAAAGATGATTTCGGCTTGCCTAAATGCTAGTATGTTTTACCTTCATGAAGTTATATTTGATTGAAGTTTACAAGCACTTCTATTCTTTCTGTACTCTACTCAACTTTATAATTTCTACACCCAATTCTCTAATCAGAAATCATTAGCCAATAAAAAAGGCCACTCTGTAAACAGAGCGGCCTTTAAAAGATTTATTCAGTTATTGCTGAATTACTGATCCCACCATACTGGTGTTAAAGGATCATCAGGGCCTTGTTCACTAACAGCAGCATTGTAATTCTCTGTGTTGTTAGTTGCCTCAGATGTAGGATATGTGAAACGAATTGGAATCTGACTCAATACACCAAAAGGGTTTGGTGTAAGAACCGGATGACCTGTACGTCTCCATTCTGACCAAGCTTCGTATCCATTTGGATACATAGCAAGCCATTTCTGATACCCAATTTGCTCATCCCAGGTAGCTGAGTTATAAGCAACTTCAGGCTGTGCAGTATAAGCGGTGAAGTCAGCAGCGTCGTAAACACCCCACTGATTCCAGGAAGCTTCAATACCGGCCACATAGTGGTCAGCAGCAACACCTGTAATCCAACCACGCTCAACGGCTTCTGCCTGGGCAAATTCCATTTCAGCTACGGTTATGATAGGAAGCGGAGCATCCTGAACACCAACACTAGGTCCACCGGCACCAATAGCGGCACCTGGGAAAGAGATCTCAGAGTTAGGTGTATCACCTGCATTCTCAGCAAATGGCATACCTACGATCTCGTCGAAAGTAACTTCACTGTCACCATTACTGGCATCAGGAGCTGGATTAGCATAAACCAAAATTCGGTTGTCTTCTAATCCTTTCATAGTGTCTGCAATGGTAGCAGAGATAGCATAATCAGTACGAGTTCTGAAACGAGTATACCAAGGGTTCTCGTTATCAGCACTTGTTAAGTAAGGATATAATACATCCTCTGTGATAATACCGTCACTTACTGCATCTGAGAATTCAGTTTCAGCAAGAGAAGCGTTCGATTCTGACAACCTGAGGGCCGCACGGGCTCTTAAGCTGTTAGCTAATTCAACCCACTTCTGCATGTCACCTTGGAAAAGGATATCGCCTGTTACAGCAGCAGAACCGGGATCAATTTGATCCGCAGCCGCTTTGTATTCAGCGATCAGATTTTCGTAAATAGCTGATTGGCTATCATAGGAAGGCTGAAGATTCTCTCTACCCTGAAGTGCTTCAGAATAAGGAACCATTCCCCAGCGATCAGTGATCATCTGGTAAAAATAGGCCTTCATGATTCGCGCAACGGCTATTTGATTTACGTTACTACCACCAGAAAGTACATCTCCGGCAGTTTCTTCGTTAGAGTTCAGATCAATGATGGTCTGAAGATCCTGTAGAGGACCTGTGTACCAGCCATTGAAATTTGCATTTACCTCACGGTATTCCTGCGCTTCAGTATATTGCGTTTCGGTCATATACTGAACCCACAGTGTTCCCATAACGGCACCTACTTTGTCACTCATACTGCGCTGGGCATTGGTGAGCAACAGTTCTGTTCTAACCTGAGATGGATTATTCGGATCTGTATTAAGATCTCCGAAGTCATCGCAACTCGCGAACAGTCCCGTAAGTAACATAACAAGAACTAGTTTCTTTGCTGCTTTCATATAATTGTTGTTTAAAAAGTTCATAATATTCTGTCTCCTATGATTTAAAATCCAACATTGACACTAAAACCAAAGGAGCGAGTACCTGGTAAAGTACCACCTTCCCAGAATCCAAATCCATTGGCGTTATTCTGGATAGCTGAAGGATCAACTCCGCTAACGCTAGAATAGATCAATAGTGGGTTCAGGGCAACAAGCGATACGCTTGCACGGTTGATAGGCAGTTGCTCGAGTGTGTTTCCTGCTAAGTTATAAGTCAGCTTAAGTTCTCTAAGCTTAACATAACTGGCATCTTCTAACCACTCTTCCTTGTTGTAGAACATGTTACCCCAGTATGAAACTGAGTTTACAAGGTAGGCAACTTCGTTACCGTTGGCGTCAACACCTTCAAGGAGTTTACCACCAGAGTTAGAAGCAGCTTGTCCTACAGGTACAGAGGTTACTTCATTTCCGCCTGAATCCAATACTGGATCACGCTGTGGGTTTCCTAAAGAGTTGTTTCCAACTGTTTCTGAAACTAAACCAGAGTAAGCACCAAACATTCTTGAAATAGAATAGAACTGACCACCTTTCTGGAACGAAATGAACGCGCCTAAAGCGAAGTTCTTATAATTCACATCAAGGTTGAAACCACCATTCCAGTCTGGAAGGATGTTTCCTAGATCTTTATTGTATTCAAGTGCATAAGAAGTACCTGCACTGTTGATGATAGGCTGGCCATTTTCATGGTACATAGTACCACCATAACCGCCGGAAGTAATTGCTCTACCCCATTCTTCGCCTTCAACTGCATATAGTTGAACACCAAAGTATGCACTTTCAAGCAATCGGGTATCGATTCCTTCTGCAAGTTCATCAACTACACCTGTACTGGCTGACCAGTTTAGGTTTACATCTACCGTTAGGTCTCTTTGCTCTACTGCAGTAGCACCTAAAGCAAGTTCCCAACCTGTGGTTGTGAATTTACCGGCATTAACCAAAGTAGCACTATAACCACTGGATCCGGGAGCATCAAGCTGAAGGATCTCATTCTCTTTAACTGAGTTATAATAAGTAACATCAGTTCTTAGTCGACCATTTAAGAATCGAAGATCTAAACCAAACTCGTAGTCGGATGAAATTGCCGGCTCAAGATTTTGATTTGCAAGAACGTTAGGAATAGATTGTGTTGGCTGACTGCCATATGGTGTTCCGCTATTAAATGTTTGCAGAATTCTATATGGGTCGAGGTCATCACCTACCTGTGCGATAGAAGCTCTTACTTTACCAAAACTTAAAATGTCTTGATCGCTAAAAGCATCAAACTCAGTGAAAACTAAACTACCTGATAAACCATAGTATAGGTATGAGTTGTTATCTACAGGAAGTGCAGAAGACCAGTCATTTCTAACAGAAGCGTCGATATAAGCTAAATCACGAAATCCGAATGTAGCTGTACCGAACAAACTGCGTACTTGTTTCTCTTCCTTGTAGCTTGATACACCAGGTCTGTTAATAGACGCATCAATATTAAAGAAGTTAGGAGTGGAAAGCCCACCAACAGTTTGTTGAATTACAGAGCTGTAATCCTGAGTCAAGATGTTACCACCTACATAACCAGACAATGAAAAGTCTTCAAAGTCTTTGTTAAATCTTGCACCAGTTTCGTAGTTCACTTCACGTCGTGAACGCTGTGCAATATAATACCAGTCTTCTTCCAGTCCACCGGTACCAATACGGTCTTCAGCAGTAAAGGAATAAGTATCAAGGTGTAATTTACCAAGCAACTCAATATTGTCACTTAGGTTGTATGATAAGTTGTAGTTACCATATAACCGGTCACGATCATCCTGTTGAACATTTTCATACACTGTGAAATAAGGGCTATCCCAGTAAAGTGGACGAAGGTTTGTATTGGAACGAATATTCCAAGACATGATCGTTCCATCTTCAGCACGGTAGTTATCAAGCTTACTCATATCCAACTGACGCTGGAACCACTGATTCATAGCCTGAGCAGGGTTACCCTGAACAGCTGAATAACCGGTAGCTGGACGTCCTTTACCTTGTGTATTCACATAGTTGAAGGCAATACTTGAAGTCAACTTATTATTGTGATTCAAAGAACCATTAAAGTTAACAGCAGTTTTGTCCAGTGATGAGTTAGGATAAATACCACCCTGATTTGTGTGATTCAAACCTGCACGATATGCAGCGTTACTTGAACCACCGGAAATAGAAAGTTTGTTAGAAACCCTTACACCTGTGTCGTAGAAATCACGAACGTTGTTTTCCTGAGGATTAAGTGGAACGGTAGTACCATAATCACTTTGTCCGTCTCCTGTGAAGTCGGCATCATACCATGACCACCATGGGCGATACTGAGTTCCATCCATACGTGGACCCCAACTTTCATCGGCAGCATAATTCAAACCATTGTAGGTTTGTCCGTCTACAGGATCTGTATACTGAAGGAAATCTTGTGTATAACCTCCGGCATATTCGTTCTGATAGTCGGGAAGAATATATGCGTTTTCAAAATAAGTGCTGTTTGTAAAGTCGATTCTCACCGGCTGATCTGCACCCATTTGACCATTTTTGGTAGTGATAAGGATCACACCATTAGACGCACGGTTACCGTATAGAGCAGCAGCTGCAGCTCCTTTAAGTACAGATACGTTAGCAACACTGCTAAGGTCAATATCGGAAGCAAGGTTACCAAGGTCACGCCCGGTAGCTGCATTACCAATATTGAATGAAGAGTTATCAACAGGTGTTCCGTCAATAACGAACAATGGCTGACCATCATTAAGGCCGTTTACACCACGAATACGAATTCGTTGTGAACCACCCATTGTAGCGCTTTCAACAACTTGTACACCGGCAACTTTACCGGAAAGTGCACCTACAACGCTGTTTTGATCAACGCTGGCTAATTGTTCTGCACTTACATCCTGCACAGAATAACCAAGTGATTTTTGCTCACGGCTAACACCGAAAGCGGTTACTACAACATCTTCGAGCATTTGGATATCTTGATCCAATTCAAAGTCGAAAGTATTGTTGTTTGCATTTACAGTGATATCACGCTCGATGGTTAGGTAACCAACAGAACTTACACGAAACGTATAAGTACCATAGTCAACATCATCGATAGAGTATTCACCGTCAATATTTGTAGCAGCACCGGTAGACAAATCCGCAATATATATTGCAACCTGCGGAATAGGTTCTCCAGTCTCTGCATCAGTAACAGTACCGGTAACTGTTGTACTCTGCGCAAATGCGGCAGAAACAGATACCAAGACCATAAATGAACTGATTAGTAGCTTTTTTAACATACTAGGTCCTCTTTAGTTAAATTTTAGATGAGTGGGGATGATAATTAATAAATACCTTGGCATCAATATTATTTCTGACATTTATTTGCAAGCGATAAGGCAAATCAACCAATTTTTTTACAATATCTATAATATATAGAAAGAACATTTGTTATTACTTACATTGCAGAAAAGGAAATCAACAGTTTACTATGATCAAAAGAGTACCATTACTCACAGCCAGCCTTATCCTTTCCCTTACCTTACTATTTACCGGATGCTCCAACCAATATATAGATGAGGTGGATCGAGGTTTGGGATACAACTACGTGCCAGGGCACCCTGAATTACGGGCAGCTGCCAGTGGTCAAATTCAACAAGACAATACTCCTATTGTGATAGTCACTGGCGATCTGGTTAAAGGAAGCCTTATATATACGGAAAAAGAAAACGCCTACCGTGCTAGTTTTAACATAGAAATTCGTATTCGAGAAGCATCACAGGAAAACGGTGCTATCGGAAAAAGAGAAATTGAAGATATTATTATAGGAGAAGTTTCCACCATCACCAACAGCCAACAGGTGTATCGGTTTGAAGAAATATTTGAAGTATCTCCAGGCAAATATGACATTCAGATCATCGTAACAGATAAAAATTCAGGAAAGAGATCTATCCAGAACTTGTCTACCCAGATCCCTGACCCACAGGATCAAATTTCCCATATAACGGAAATCCGTATCCTGGGGAAGAATACCGATCGGGATCAAAGCTCGTTTCAGCAAGCTACCACATACGATATCCCATCCCGTATCGATTCCTTAAAGTTCACTTTTCAAGTCACCAACAATAAGCCAAACCAACCCATCGAGCTTACTTCAAGACTTCTGAAGTTTCGGGCCGATACTTCCATTGCCCGCCCGATGTTCTTTAATAACTATTCGTCCTCCAGTATCCAGCATCAGGGGATCGACTATGATGAATATGAGGTGATACAGGAATCATCCCGACTTTTGGAACAACCGGGAAGCGTGATCATCGAGTTCTCATTTTCAGATCTGGACCGTGGAAATTACCGTTTAGAAGTGAGTTCTGAATTAGATAGCGAAAATGAGCTATACAAAGCCCGCGATTTCAGCATCAAGAGTGAGAACTATCCGTCTCTTAAATCTCCAAAGGAACTGGCCCGCCCTCTTTACTATTTAATGAATGAAGATGAATACAAGGAATTGATGAGCATCAATGATCCCAAGAAACTAAAAAGTGCTATCGACCGGTTTTGGTTATCCAATATTCAAAATTCAAACATGGCTAAAAATGTGATCTCCCAATACTATCAGCGGGTTGAGGATGCCAATAAACAATTTTCTAATTTTAAGGAAGGCTGGAAAACCGATCCCGGCATGATGTATATCCTATTTGGACCTCCTATATATAGTGACCAGTTTTCCGATCAAATGTTCTGGTCCTATTCCTATAATCAGGATGATCCCGAACGAAACTTCCTGTTTGTGCGTCCTAAGCTAAAGAATCGATATTTTCCTTTTAATCACTACATCCTTCAGCGAAACTCCTATTACCACACCGTCTACTATCAACAAACAGAACGCTGGAGAACAGGAACGATCTTGAATACCAATTTATAACCCCGGCTTCAAAATCAGGTTGAACACTCATACGGCTTCATATCATCCCTTACTTGCACTTTCCGCTCTGCTTTCGGCACTACTATTCATGAGTGCCTGCTCCTCCAGCTATTCCGGCAAGGCTGAGATCGGGTCGGATGAGATCGTTGTTCCGGGACAGCCTTTTATTACGCTCAATGTATCCTCCAATATTACGGAAGACCAGCAGACGCAGGCTATTCTATTTATTTCCATTGAAGAAGGAAGCCTGATCTATAAAAACCAGCAGGATTCTCTGGTGAGCCGAATAGAGCTTCAGGTTGAAATTCTTTCAGAAAAAGGCACCCCACATGTCAGCGATCTGTATCAGCTATTATTAGGTAAAAGCCCGGATAGCAAATACTATGACCAAAACACCACCTATCGAAGAATCACCTATAATGTGCCTCCCGGAGATCATACCGCAAAAATAACCATCACCGATCTGCATTCCGGACAGACGACGACCAGGCAACGAGAATTATCCATCACTGATCCTGACTCTGATGAAACAGCTCTCAGTCAAATTCGGTTTTTCAAGAAAACAACTACCACCGATCCCTTTGTGGCCGTAAATGGTTACAACATAAATATGGGGTACGATTCGCTGAAATTTTCATTCCAGGTCGTTAATGGAAACCCTGAAGACCCTGTGGAAGTAGAATCAAGGCTCATGCAATTTGAGGCTGACCTTCAACCCGCCCGGTCAATGGCTGGCAGGCAGCACAGGCGTTCTTCTTTAGTTAGTAAGGGAATCGACTATACAAAATTTGAAGTCCTTCAGTCTACAAAGCGAATATTAAACACGGGTGGAAGCGTAACCATTGAAAATGCATTTCAGGATCTGCCCCGGGGAAATTATCGGTTTGAAGTGTCAGCTAACCAAGATGGGGAAAAGACGCTCTACGAAGTCCGTGATTTTGCAGTAAAAAGCCCGAATTATCCCCAGATCAAATCTCCCGTTGAGCTAGCGCGTCCTCTTTATTATCTAATGAATGAGAAAGAATACCAGAAATTACTCAGCATCACCGACCCTGATTCTTTAAAAAAAGCCGTTGATAACTTTTGGCTAAGTAACATAAAGAATGCTCCGAAGGCTCGGGAAATCATCAAGATGTATTATGAGAGAGTAGAGCAAGCCAACCAGCAATTCAGCAATTTTAAGGAAGGCTGGAAAACCGACCCCGGCATGATCTTTATATTATTCGGCCCTCCCCTCTACGTAGACGAAGGTTTTGGAGAAATGACCTGGTTCTATGAATTTGACACCGGAACCGAAAATCAGGGCATTTATTTCGAAGATCCACGATTTGGAAACAACAAATTCCCATTTCACAACTTTCAGTTAGACCGCTCATCCGATTTTTTCGGCCTTCAATACCGACAAATACAATCTTGGAAAGACGGGTCTATCATATATTTAAGCCAATAGCACCCTTCTATAGTTAATAAAAAGTTAACATCCCTTTTGTTTTTAAGACGCAAACTTTTCATATTAGAAGCTGTTTGATACCCCGAGTGATTTGGTAATAAAAAAGCTACTCTTTTCACTCTTTTAACCCCATAACTAAATCAAAGCTACTATGTTTAAAAAGCTATTATTCATGATGCTTGCTTTGTTTATGTCTGCAAGTGCGTATGCACAAAGCGGTACATTAACTGGTGAGGTCACCGATGCTGAAACAGAAGAGCCCTTAATTGGAGCTACTGTTTACATTCAATCTATTCAAAAAGGTGCCCAGACTAACATTGACGGGCAATTTACTATTACAGATATACCTACAGGTACATACACTGTAAGTATAACCTACGTTGGATACCGAGCATTCGAAAGAAATATTGAAATTGGATCCGGAACCACAAACCTTAATGCAGCTCTTTCTGTAGACCTTGTTGGTCTTGATGAAGTAGTTGTAACCGGTTTTGGTACTATTGACCGACAGGCCTTTACCGGTACTGTTGCAACCGTATCTTCAGAAAACCTGGAAAGCGTTCCAGTATCTTCTGTAACACAAGCCCTTCAGGGTAATGCAGCGGGTGTTGTTGTAACATCTTCTACTGGTACTCCTGGTGCTGCTCAGGATATACGAATTCGTGGTTTGAGTTCTGTTAACGCCAGTACTTCTCCACTTTTCGTTATTGATGGTGTTCCTGTCACTAACCCAGAAGCTGGTGGTGGTGCCGGAACAAGTTCTTTAGGTGCACTTTCAAGCCTTAGTAACAGCGACATTGCATCTATCACTATCCTTAAAGATGCCGCTTCTACTGCTCCATACGGTGCCCGTGGAAGTAATGGTGTAGTTGTAATTACAACCAAACAAGGTCGTCAGGGAGCTACTACTTATTCTGCTACTATGCAGTACGGTGTAAACTCTCGTGCCGTTGAAGGCGAAGGCGCAATGAATGCTGCTGAATACGACGAATTCTACTACGAAGCTGCCGGCAACTATTTGGACATATTAGGATATCCAAGTGACGCAGCAACTGTAGATGCTCTTTTAGGCTCTTCAGGCTGGAATGGCGAAACTGATACAAACTGGGGAGATGTTGTTAGAAACGACAATGCTGTTCAGCAAGAATTCAGTCTTTCTGCCCGTGGCGGTAACGATGTTACCAATTTTTACGCTTCAGGTAGTGTATTTGGCCAGGAAGGACAATTAGTTGGATCAAGCTTAGACCGTATTACCGGTAGTCTTGATGTTTCTCACAGAATGGATGAAAGAGTTCGTATTCAGAATTCCTTCAGTGGTTCTTTCGTAGAGCAAGATGGTATTCTGGAAGGTGCCGGTTACTTTGGTAGCCCGGTTCTTGCCGAGTATTTCATGCTTCCTTTTGATGAGCCTTACAACGCAGACGGCGAAATTAACAGAGACCTAAGTGTTAATATCTTCAACCCTCTGTATGTTCAGGAAAACGATATTGACAGAAAAAGAAACTATCGTATCCGAAACAACACCAAACTGGATATCAATATTGCAGAAAATCTGACTTTTAGCTCACGTTTTGCTGCCGATTATCTGGAAACAGAAGAAAAGTATTATGACAACATCTTTTACGGTGATGCTGCCGATGTTGGTGGTGCCGTTAGCGATAACAGTACCCGTAACTTCAACTATGTATGGCAAAATACTTTAGGATATATCTGGGTTCCAAACTCTGATCATAACTTTACTTTCAAAGGTATTTCTGAAAGTCAGCGAAACTATCGCTTTTACTTAGGTGCTTTTGGTGAAGGTATTGCTGCTCCCGGACTTTACAACCTGAACACGGTTGCTTCTCCACAAGGTGTAGGTTCTTCTACAACTGACTGGGCTGTACAATCTTTCACAGGACTTGTGAACTACGGTTTCCAGGGCAAATTGTATGCTGATGCCAGTTTACGTTACGAAGGTAACTCTCGTTTCGCAGCTGATGAGCGTTGGGGTACTTTCTATGCTCTTGGATTAGGTTACGTTCTTACTGAAGAAGACTACATGCAAGATCTTGACTTCTTGACCTTCTTGAAAGTTCGTGCCTCTTACGGTAAAACCGGTAACTCCGGTGTTGGTCTTAATGAATACCAGGCAACTGTTGGTTTCAACAGCTATAACGACCGTGCTTCCATTCAGCCTTCTAACTTAGGTAACAGAAACCTGACTTGGGAAACTGCACAGTCTGTAGATATTGGTGTTGAATTTGAGATCGCCGAAAGACTTTCCGGTAATGTTACTGTATTCCGTAAGAATAGTGACAATCTCTTGTTTGATGTTCCTCTGTCTCGTACAACAGGACACAGCTCTCAAACCCGAAACATTGGTGAATTATATAACCAAGGTATTGAAATAGAGGCTAACTCTGACATTATTCGCACCCGCGACTTCCGCTGGAACCTCGGTGGTAACTTCAGTGCACTTTCTAACGAAGTAACTAAGCTACCTACAGACGCTAACGGAGACGACATCGAACTAACAACGGGTACCCGATACAGAGCTGTACAAGGTTACGAAGTTAGTGCATGGTACATGCAAGAGTGGGCAGGAGTAGATCCTGACAATGGTGATCCACTATGGTACATGGATGATGGTAACGGCGGACGTACAACTACCAACGTTTATAACAATGCCGACCGTTATTACCAAGGTGCTAATGCGCTGCCAACTACTTTTGGTGGTATTAACACCCGTATTGACATCAAAGGCTTTTATGCTACAGCAAATCTTTATTACTCTTTCGGTAACAAAGTTTATGATTCCTGGGCTGGTTACATGAGATCAGATGGGCGTGTTGCAGGTGCTTTCGGGCAGTATGCACGTCAAACTGATTACTGGACACCGGACAACCCGAATGCTGAGAATCCAAAGCCAATTCTTGGAGGTAATGCTAACGCTTATTCTACCTCATCAAGATTCCTGTATGATGGAGATTTTCTAAGACTCCGTACGGTAAATATAGGTTACAACATCCCTGCTAACTACCTACAGGAAATCGGCCTTAAATCAGCAACACTCTACTTTGTTGGACAAAACCTCTGGACTCATACATTCGATGATGACCTGAATTTTGATCCTGAAGTAAACGCCTCCGGATTCCTTGACTTGTTTGCAGCACCGCTCAAGTCTGTGACATTTGGCGTTAAAGTTAACTTTTAAAGAATAATGAAGATGAAGAATATTTTTAAATACACTTTTGTACTGCTCATAGCAGCAGGTATTACAACAGGTTGTGATAATTTTCTAGAACCTTCAGTTGATCAAAACAGACCAACTGAAACGGTTGTACAATCTGCAGATGACTTGGAGGCCTTAGTTTTAGGTATCCATGATGACTTAAATCAAACTGCCCTTTATGGGCGTGACTACTACGTCTCAGCAGACGTAATGGCAGACAATGGATTTTCCAATAACAACTCCGGACGATTCATTGGACAAACACAGTTTAACTTCACAGTTAACAGTGGTTATGCCAGCGGTGCTTGGACCGTATTTTACCAAACCATCTCTGGTGCCAATATTGTTATTAATTCGGAAGAGCTAGACGCTACTCCCCGCATTAACTACATTAAAGGCCAGGCGTATGCATTACGTGCATTTGCTCACATGAATCTGCTCCTTTCTTTTGGACAGCAGTTCACTGGAGGCGACCTTGCAGTACCTTACATCACTACCTACAATGAAGGTAATGACCTGCCTGCTCGTGAAACACTCACCGCAGTATGGGATAAGATCAAATCTGACCTAAGCACTGCTGAAGGTCTGATGGATGCCAGCTTTGATGCCGGTGTTGTTTACATGAATACTACAGCTGTTAAAGCTCTTCAGTCTCGCGTATACCTTTATACTGGTGAGTTTGGCAATGCAGTAAATGCTGCTGATGCTATTCTCAGTGGTTACACCCCTGTGGCTTCAGGCGACTTAGCTAGTACTTGGGCCTCCGGTTCAGGTCCGAACTCGATCTTTGAGCTTGCTTTTACCTCAACTGATCGTTTAGGTACAGACAACATCGCTCGTATCCTCCGTGACACGAACTATGGTGACGTTGAAGCTACTCAGGATCTCTATGATTCTTACGACGCAAATGATGCTCGTTTAGGATTATTCTCTGTAGTAGGTGATACTATCCGCATGAATGGTAAATATGTTGACGAGTTAGGCTCAGACAACGTACGAATCATTCGTTATGCTGAAGTTTGGTTGAACAAAGCTGAAGCTCTTGCCCGTGAAGGCGGAGCAGCTAACTTAGCTGAAGCAGTCAGCATGATCAATACATTATCAAATGCACGCGGAAGTTCCACTGTATATGTAGTAGGACCTCAACAACAAGTTATTGATGACGTATTAGCTGAGCGACGTCTTGAACTGGCATTTGAAGGACACCGTTTATTCGACCTTCTTCGCCATGGTAAAGACATCCCTTACGTACCCTCTAAAGCTGTTAACTTCACCACCGGAGCTGACATACCTTACGGTAGTGGAATGTTAGCACTTCCAATTCCACAAAATGAAATGGATGCTAACTCTAACATGCAACAGAATACTTACTACGACAATTAGTTTTAATTTGTAGTAAAATTTTCAAAGCCCTCATCATCCGATGAGGGCTTTTTTTATGGCTACACTTTGCTACCCTTTCCCCTAAACAGCATTTGTTTCATTCCTCTCTCACACATTCAATGGAAAGAATTGGATTCACGCCAGCACCGGAATGTCCCAATCCTATCTTTAAAGCTCTTCACAGGTGTTTTTTTTTAGATAAAATCCTAGTAGAACGATTGATACAACTACTTCAAAAATTGAGATGCATAAAAAAAAGGCTTCCTGAACTAAATCAAGAAGCCTTGTAAATCGCGGGGCCGCCAAAGGTCGGATGTTAGTCGGATTCGAACCTACGTCCGCCGGCTGGCGGATAAGAGCCCAACGAGCTCATTTATATTCCTCTTGAACTTTATCCCAAACGTATTCCCTACCCTTCGCTGATTTTAACTGCTTTTCTCTCATCATCGCCTCTTTCTTAGTCTCAAACGCTTCTGTAAAAACCAGTTCCCAGGGGCGGTATTTAATCGTCCATCCTTTTTTGCCCAGTTTATTATGGGACAATAGCCGCTGTTCCAGATTTGAAGTGTACCCAACGTAGATCTTGTCGTATTTAGGTGAGTAAAGCGTGTATACCGTAAACATATTTCCCCCGTCCTTATTTTTATATAGACATAAAAAAAGGCTTCCTGAACTGAATCAAGAAGCCTTGTAAGTGGCGGGGGAAGGATTCGAACCTACGACCTTCGGGTTATGAGCCCGACGAGCTACCAGCTGCTCCACCCCGCGATGAAGTGCTTTAATATACGACTAATTCCTATCCGATATCAATATTAATTTCGAATTTATTTTACCAAATCTTGAGTGTTGCTTTTCCTATTTTCGGTCAAAAATTAAACCCGATCCTATTATGATATCATCCCCAAAAGCTATTGAACTGGAAGACGAATTTGGCGCCCACAACTATCATCCTCTGCCCGTGGTACTCGCAAAAGGTGAAGGCGTACATGTGTGGGATCCAGAAGGAAATAAATACTATGATTTCCTCTCTGCATATTCTGCTGTTAATCAAGGGCATTGTCATCCTAAGATCACCCAAGCACTCACAGAGCAGGCTTCAACTTTGTGCCTCACATCCAGAGCATTTTATAACAATGTTTTGGGGGAATATGAAAAGTATGTAACCGAATACTTTGGTTTTGATAAGATACTTCCCATGAATACCGGTGCTGAAGGGGTCGAAACGGCCATCAAGATCTGCCGAAAGTGGGCCTATGAAAAGAAAGGCATTCCTGAAGAAGAGGCGCAGATCATTGTGCTGGAAAATAACTTCCATGGGAGAACCACTACGGTCATCTCCTTTTCGAATGATCCCGATGCCCGTAAGAACTTTGGACCATACACTCCGGGCTTCATCAAAATTCCCTACAATGATATCGCAGCTCTTGAAAAAGCTTTGGATCAACCAAATGTAGCTGGTGTACTTGCCGAACCTATTCAGGGTGAAGCGGGTGTGGTAGTTCCGGATGAGGATTACATCCCAAAAATGGCCCAACTTTGTCGCGAAAATAATGTTCTTTTTATGGCAGATGAGATCCAAACCGGAATTGCGCGTACCGGAAGTTTGCTTGCCGTCTGTGGAAATTGCACCTGTCAGGGACATTGCGAACGTCAGGACTCCTACACCAAGCCTGATCTCCTGATCCTTGGAAAAGCACTTTCCGGGGGAGCCTATCCTGTGTCGGCCGTACTTGCTGATGATCACATCATGGAAGTCATAAAACCGGGTCAGCATGGTTCTACTTATGGCGGTAATCCACTCGCCTGCAAAGTTGCTATTGCAGCATTGGATGTGGTTAAAGATGAGAACCTCGCTCAAAACGCCCGAAATCTTGGGGAGATCTTCAGAAATGAAATGCAAAAACTCGTGGATGAAACGGATCTCTTCGTTAAGGTGCGCGGACGCGGATTACTGAACGCTGTGGTCATCAACGATACTACTGAAAGCAACACCGCATGGAACTTTTGCGTAGCTCTGAAAGACAACGGCCTTCTCGCTAAACCAACCCATGGAAATATCATCCGCTTTGCACCTCCCCTGGTAATGACGGAAGAGCAGCTGATGGATTGCGTGGATATCATCCGGAAGACCGTTCAAGAATTCAGCTCCTGACCTCCTTTCCTGCGCAATAATTTATCTCAAAATATCCATTTCCAACTTTAGTGAATTTAAACGCTATTGAGGCACTCGATCTGTTTTGGTAGCTTAATGAAATAAATTCAGTAAAAAATTGGAGATGGTTATGCGAGATTCTATGACAATTACCCCTGATCAGGTTCGGTCTGTATTAAGTAAACATATGCTTACCGATGGCTATGAAATGGTACTGGATCTTGAGGAAAGTGAAGGCCCCTATTTATACGATGCCAAATCAGGAAAACGATATCTCGACTTCTTTACTTTCTTTGCTTCCAATCCGCTGGGCATGAATCACCCCAAATTAGCTCAGGATGAAGACTTTGTACAGAAATTAGCCCGTGTGGCCATTAACAAACCATCAAACTCCGATATCTACACCAAGGATATGGCCGAGTTCATGGAGTCTTTTGATCGGGTTGGTATCCCTGAATACATGCCCTACTCTTTCTTCATTTCGGGTGGAGCATTGGCTGTGGAGAATGCCATGAAAGTCGCCTTCGACTGGAAGGTGCAAAAGAACTTTGAGAAGGGATATCGCGAGGAAAAAGGACATAAGATCCTGCACTTTGAGAAGGCTTTTCACGGCAGATCCGGATATACCCTTTCCGTAACTAATACGGTTCCCAACAAAGTAAAATATTTTCCGAAATTTGACTGGCCGCGTGTGATCAGTCCTGCTATGACGTTCCCTGCTACCAAAGAGAATATCGCTGAGACGGTATCACAAGAACATCTGGCTGTTGCTCAGGCTGAGCGGTACTTTGAAATTTATAAAGATGACATTGCCGGCATCCTCATCGAACCCATTCAGGGTGAAGGCGGTGATCGTCATTTTCGACTGGAATTTCACCAGGCATTGCGCGATCTGGCAGATAAACATGACGCCCTTCTTATTTATGATGAAGTACAAACCGGCGTGGGCATGACCGGTAAATTCTGGGCACACGAACACTATGTAAAACCTGATATTCTGGCCTTCGGTAAAAAAGCACAGGTTTGTGGAATTTTGGCCACAACACGGGTTGATGATGTAGAAACAAACTGCTTCCATGTTTCCTCACGGATCAACTCTACCTGGGGTGGAAATTTAGTAGATATGGTTCGCTTTGGAAGGATTCTGGATATCATAGAAGAGGAAAATCTGGTTGAAAACGCTGCCGAAGTTGGAAATTATCTTCAAACCCGACTGGAAACCTTGGCAGATGAGCACGAATATTTTACCAATCCAAGAGGCAAAGGACTGTTCTGTGCTATCGACCTTCCTGATACGCATTCCCGGGATGCAGTCATCAAAGAGTGTATACATAATGGATTGATGATCCTTTCCTGTGGTCCCAACACCGTGCGTTTCCGTCCACCACTTACCATCACCAACGAACAGATCGATGAAGGGCTGGACATCCTTGAAAAAGCCTATAAGAAATGCCTGAGTGATTGCCCAGTTGCAAGCTAATGATAAGATTAAATATCTGCGAAACTCGGCGTTTCATTTGCGCCAATCTGCGAGATTATTTCTCGTATTGAAAATCTAAGTAGTTTAAAGTCTACTTTTTATTCTCGCAGATTTTCGCTGAGTTTCGCAGAAATATCAGATACAAAGTATATTTTAAACCAACTGATGGCTTTCAGGCTGAATAGCCATCTCATTCAAAACAGATCCTGAAGGCTGGTTTACGGCATAGAACACCGCATCGGCCACTTCTTCGGTGGAAAGCATCATCTCTTTTTTGACCTTCATATTTACGCGGTCATCATCCCAGAATTGGGTATCTACTCCACCTAAATAAAGCAGTGAGAACTTGGTCTTTCCTCTTCTCTGTTCTTCGATCAGTGCTTTCGTGAATCCCTGAATGGCAAATTTGGAAGCTGCATACACAGATGCATTTTTCATCACAAACTTCCCCATGGTACCGGGAAACATGACTACCGAAGTCGGTGCATCTTCTTTCATGTGCTTCATCACCGTTTGGGTGACAAGGAATGTTCCGTACACATTTACATCGATGACCTCTTTGGCGTCGGCAGGATCTATATCCATGAAAGGCTGAATAATTCCCTGCCCAAATGCATTGATGAGCACGTCGATCTTCCCAAGCTGATTCTCGATCTCCGAAGCCATTCTCTCTACAGCCTGTGGATTCGTGGCATCAGTTTCGATAGCAAAGGCTTCTCCACCGGCATCGTTGATCTCTTTAGCTACTTCCTCAGCTTTGGCTTTATTGCGGGCAGCTAAAACTACTTTTGCACCTTCTTTACCGAATCGTTTCGCAGTCGCAGATCCAATTCCACCCGAACCTCCGACGATAAGTATAATTTTGTCTTCCATGATGTGATTTTTCTTGATGATTAGTCACACCATAAAAGCTTGGTAAGAAAATTTTCGTTCCGAATATCTCCTAATCCATAAAATTAGTCATCTGGGATTTTTTAGGTATCCAAAGCATACGATCCTAAGTCACCGCTCAATATAATTCTATGTCCCTTTGCAGGGACAGGAAGAGTAGCTTAAGCTACTACTTCCAGGGAGGAGCGTCAGTTATCAATTTAGCTTACTTTCTCAGTCATAGCCTTTGGAATCACGCTCTCATAGATCTCTTCAGATTCAGACACATTCAATGAGATCAGCTCTTTGATATCCAGGTTATCTCCTTTCACAACTCCCAGTTGATACATCGGAACACCCGCTTCTTCAAAGTGATGTTTCACCGTCTCAAGTTCAGGTGCAGAAATCGTGATAACCACTCCGGATTGCGCTTCACTGAACAACACCTCGTGTGTTGAACCGGATAGCGTCTCTACTGAAACTTCTGCACCTTTTCTGCCAAAGATGGCCATTTCAGCAAGGGTTGTAGCAAGTCCACCATCCGAAATATCATGAGCAGCTGTGACCAATCCGGTTTGAATGGCGGTAAGAAGTGCTGTCTGCAATTTCACTTCAAAATTGAGATCCAGCTCAGGAGCATCTCCTGTTGTAAGATCATGGATCACTTTCAAATATTCGCTTCCGCCCAATCCCTTTCTTTCAGCGCCAATATATAGCACAATATCACCTTCATCCTTGAAAGCCGGAGTCGTTACATGTTTCTCTACATCTTCCATCACACCTAACATTCCTATAATTGGTGATGGAAAGATCGCACTATTCGGATTTTCGTTGTAGAAACTCACATTCCCACCGGTCACAGGTGTATTCAATGCTCGGCAAGCGTCACTCATTCCGCCTAAAGCTTCTTTGAACGTCCAGTATACTTCCGGCTTATAGGGATTTCCAAAATTCAGGCAGTTGGTGATAGCCATTGGTTTCGCTCCGGAACAAACTACATTTCGGGCAGACTCAGCCACGGCAATCTGCCCACCTTTACGAGGATTCAAGTACACATAACGGCCATTGCAATCTGTCTTGGCAACCAATCCCTTTTTGGTTCCCTTGATGCGGATCACACCGGAATCAGATGCGCCGGGAGGCGTTACCGTGTTTGTCCGAACCGTGGTATCGTATTGCTCATGAACCCATTTTTTTGATGCAATGTTAGGTGACCCAAGTAATTTCTTAAGCGTGTCATTGTGATCTTCGGGATGATCTATGGAATTCGTATCAAAATTTTGAACTTCATCAAGGTACGCCGGCTTTTTAGTTTCGCGGATGTATTGAGGAGCTCCGCCACCCAACACCAGATGTTCAGCAGGAATCTCAGCTTTGATCTCGCCGTCTTTCCAATAGGTAACTTTATCGCCTTCCACCACCTCTCCGATCACAACACCATGCAGATCCCATTTCTCATAAACATCAATGATCTCCTGCTCACGACCTTTTTCCGCCACGATCAACATGCGTTCCTGACTTTCGGAGAGCAGCAATTCATAAGCGGTCATCCCATCCTCCCGCGCCGGCACTTTATCGAGATCCACTTTCATTCCCTGTCCGCCTTTGGCTGTCATTTCAGAGGATGAACACGCAATACCGGCCGCGCCCATATCCTGCATTCCAACTACCGCACCGGTTTGCAGCACTTCGAGGCTGGCTTCCAGTAATAATTTCTCTGTAAAGGGATCGCCTACCTGCACGCTTGGTCGTTTGGCTTCACTTTCTTCACTGATCTCTTCGGAAGCAAAAGTAGCTCCATGAATTCCATCACGACCTGTACTCGCTCCCACGATGATCACCGGATTTCCAATTCCTTCAGCGATGGCGGAAGCCGTTTCGCCTTCTTTCACCAATCCAATACTCATAGCATTTACCAGTGGATTGCCTTCGTAGCTTTCATCAAAAACCACTTCTCCAGCGATCACGGGAACACCGAATGAATTTCCATAGTCACCTATTCCACGAACCACACCATCAAGCAGATACCGAACGCGGGGATTTTCCATAGAACCAAATCGCAGTGAATTCAGGCTGGCTACAGGTCGGGCTCCCATCGTAAAAATATCGCGGTGAATTCCACCAACTCCAGTTGCCGCGCCCTGATACGGCTCAATAGCAGATGGATGATTGTGACTTTCAATTTTGAAAGCGCAACCGAGACCATCACCCAGATCTACCAACCCAGCATTTTCTTCCCCAGCCCCCACCAGCAAATTCTCTCCTTCTGAAGGCAGTTTCTTGAGCTCCACAATGGAATTCTTGTAAGAGCAGTGTTCACTCCACATCACCGAATACACGCCCAACTCCGTAAAGGTAGGAAACCGGCCGAGTCGGGTTTTGATCATTTCAAATTCTTCTTCGGTAAGACCGTGCTCTAAGGCAAGTCCAAGAGTAACTTCCGGATCTGGAGTAAGATTAGCTGACATGGATTTGTTTTGGGAATTGGGATTTATCCGGCTTTAAAAACCGGACGAATTAAGACGGAACAGAAGGTACGATTATTTGAGAAAAGGCTCTAATAGTTTACCAGGGAATTTGTTATTGGTGGAATGGTTATTGGTAAATTGATGAGCTTGAGTCAAACTACGGTCCTCTCTCTGGATTATAGCAAAGCTAAATCCGGTCTCTCTCCAAAGAGAGACCGATCTTGCCAATTGGTACAATGTTGCCTTAAGCAGACTTTGTTCTCATAGCCAAGAACCTGTGTCCCTCCAGAGGGACAGGAAGAATGAGCTTGCTCATTGCTTCCAGGGAGGACAGTACCGGAAAAAGGCAACAAAATTAATTCCAACAAAACGGCTCAGCGAGCCGATCTACAATTATCCCTTAAACCGTTCGAAAACGGCCTTCTCCAATTCCTCTCGATGGTCAGGATGGGCAATTTCCACCAAAGCCTTAGCACGCTGACCTAAATTCTTGCCATACAAATTGGCAACTCCGTATTCCGTCACCACATAATGAACATGGGCACGAGTCGTAACTACTCCCGCTCCCTGTTTCAGGTATGGCACGATCCGGCTTATTCCTTTTCGGGTGGTAGAAGGCAACGCAATGATCGGCTTACCTCCGGGTGATAAAGAAGCTCCGCGTATAAAATCCATCTGTCCACCCACTCCGGAATAGTGAAATGTTCCGATAGAATCAGCGCAAACCTGTCCCGTAAGATCCACTTCCACTGCACTGTTGATGGCCGTTACTTTCGGGTTTCTACGGATCACAGCCGTGTCATTGATGTAAGCGATATCCAGCATCGCAACGGAGGGATTGTCATCAATAAAATCATAGGTTTTTCGGGACCCCATCACAAAACCGCTTACTACTTTTCCGGGGTGAATTTTCTTGTTCATACCGTTTATGACACCACTTTCCACCAGCTCGATCACACCATCGGAAAACATCTCCGTATGAACTCCGAGATTTTTATGATTGGTGAGACTTTTCAGCACCGCATTGGGAATAGCTCCGATTCCCATTTGCAGCGTGGCACCATCATCGATCAATTCAGCACAATTTTGTCCGATTTTAAGCTCGGCTTCGTCCGGTTCCGGCACAATTTGCTCCGGAAGGTCATCATTTACTTCTACCAGTGCATCGATCTTGCGAACATGAATCTGACCATCTCCATGAGTTCGAGGCATGTTGGGGTTAACCTGTGCGATCACGTGCTTTGCAGTTTGTGCGGCTGCAACAGCAGCATCCACAGAAACACCAAGCGAACAATAGCCATGGTCATCTGGGGGAGATACATGAATAAGGGCAACATCCAGCGGAAGAATTCCATGCCGGAATAAGTTTGGGACTTCACTAAGAAAAACCGGTACATAATCACCACGTCCCTCATTTACGGCCTTTCTGACATTTGCTCCCACAAACAAAGCATTCACAAAAAAGCTGTCTTTGAATTCAGGGGCTGCATAAGGAGCCGGACCTTCGGTGTGCAAATGGATCACTTCCACTTCTTTCAGTTCTGCATGCCTATCCGTCATTGCCTGAATAAGTTGCACCGGTGTGGCCGAAATTCCGTGTACAAAAACCCGGTCGCCCGACTTGATCACCTTCACCGCTTCTGCTGCCGTCATATACTTACTCATAGTGTACTCCATTTGGTTTTAACCGATAATAACGAAGCATTATGAATTTTTCTTTAAGAGGGGAATGTGCTTTGTGAAAAATAATGGAATGGAACACGGATGACACAGATTTAGCGGGTTTCCACTGATTCTAATTAAACTTATTTCCGAGTGAATTTATCAATTAGGACTCAACATATTCACTAGAAAAAGATGCAGGAAAAAGCGGCTTTAAAAACATCTATGCGAGATTCATTCGTCTGACGAGCTGTAGTCGTCGGACGAAGGACGAGGCTTTTAAAATCAAGAATTCGTCCGACCACTGAAATAAAAATAACCGCTTGAAGCAACTATGACGCCCAAAAAACAAGTCTCACAGAGAAGCAAGAAGTGGTCCGAAGATTGCAAAGGTTATTACGTACCAATCGCTTTAGCTTCTCAAAATAAAAATCTGTCACAAACAGATATTTATTATTGAACTGCAAAAAAGTATCACGCTCCCATTGATACTTTTCCTATTTCCCCGTAAAATCTAATATCGATATTAGAATTTCAATATTTGAATATAAGAACACCTAATGAGGTTGATCTCCCAGGGCGCTCAGTACGCCATCTCGGCTATTATTGCTATTTCTAAGCATGCGGAAGACGGGGCCGTTTCTGCTTCCTATTTATCAAAATCTCTGAACTGTCCAACTGCTTATCTCTCTCAGGTATTGGCAAAACTGAAAGAACCCGGAATCCTGAAATCACAGCGTGGACTAAATGGCGGAGTATATCTGGCCAGGCCCGTAAGTGATATCACCATGATGGACGTGATCGCCGCTATCGACGGCACAGAGTTCTTCGACAAATGTTTTATGGGCATTGAAGGCTGCGGACATATCGAACCCTGCCCATTTCATGAATTTTGGTCTGTAGAGCGCAAAAAGATTGAAAAATGGCTCACCCAAACGACCTTCGAACAAGTAGATCAGAAAATGACCCAAACTTGGTTCGATCTTCGTTTGCAATTTTCAAGTAGTGTGCCTTCATTCAAATGATGAATTCCTCAGTAGTCATAACATCCGAGATCTGTTTCCATTGCGGTGAAGACTGCACTGAAGAAACGGTTCATTTCGATGACAAGGCTTTTTGTTGCCTGGGCTGTAAATCTGCCTATCAGATTCTGGAAGAAAGCGACCTTTGCGGCTACTATGATCTGGACGCCAACCCCGGCATAAATCTGAAGAATACCAAACACCGCGCCCGTTTCGATTATCTAGAAGATGAAGAAGTCATTACCCGAATTTCTGATTTCCATGATACCACCAGAATTTCTCTTACCCTGAATATTCCCAATATTCACTGCACTTCTTGTGTCTGGCTTTTGGAAAACCTTCAAAAACTGGATTCCGGAGTTCTGCAAAGTGGAGTGAATTTCTTGAAGAAGGAATTGTCCCTGTTAATTGACACCGATAAAACTTCACTCCGGGATGTAGTGGAACAATTGGTAACCATCGGGTATGAACCGGAAATTCGTCTCGAGAAACTGGATTCCAAAACCGAGAAATCTCATCAAAACCGCTCGCTCTGGCTGAAGATGGGCGTAGCGGGTTTCGCTTTCGGCAATATCATGCTGTTCAGTTTCCCGGATTATTTAGACACCACAGGCAGCGGTCTGGGTGGCAACTTCCATATTTTCTTTGGGGCATTGAATATCATTCTCGCACTGCCTGTTTTACTTTACAGCAGCAGCGATTATTTGAAGTCGGCTTTTGCGGCTTTGAGTCAGCGCGGGGTGAACCTGGATGTACCTATTTCTATCGGAATCGTAGCGCTGTTTTCGCGAAGCGTATACGAGATCGTCACCATGACCGGAACCGGCTACATGGATTCTTTCACGGGACTCATTTTCTTTTTACTGATCGGGAAACTCGTTCAGCAAAAAACCTTCAACCGGCTTTCATTTGATCGCGATTATCGCTCCTACCTCCCTATTGCCGTAAATGTACTGAATGAAAACGGCGAAGAATATTCGGTTTCACTGGATAAGCTCCAACCTGATCAACAAATGCAGCTCCGCAACCACGAATTGGTTCCCTGTGATTCTACTTTGCTTTCGGATGAAGCCTTCCTCGATTACAGTTTTATTACAGGAGAATCTGAGCCGGTCACGGTGAGAAATGGTGAAAGGGTTTTTGCTGGCGGGCGCCTGATCGGGAGTACGGCCTTAATGCGAACCGAGGAAAAAGTCGCCAACAGCTACCTCACCAAACTCTGGAATCACGAAGCTTTTCAGAATAATGATAAGGAGCTGAAACTCACTACTTTTGCCGATAAGATCAGTCCATATTTCACAGTGGCAGTTTTGGGGATTGCTTTTTTCTCCGGACTATATTGGTTACAAACGGCCGGAATGGAACCCGCTTTATCCGTTTTTACGGCCGTACTGATCATCGCCTGTCCGTGTGCACTTGCCCTTTCTACTCCATTTACCCTTGGTTCGGCACTCAATGTGCTATCGCTGAACGGACTTTTTGTAAAGAACCATTTATTGATCGAGAATCTCTCCAAAGCCACCTCTATTGTTTTTGACAAGACCGGCACGCTTACCGAAAGTGAAGCTGCTGAAGTGGGCTTTTTTGGAGATGACCTTTCCTCCAATGAACAGATATGGGTGAAATCGGCCTGTAAGAATTCTATCCATCCGTTAAGCCGAAAAGTGGCCACTTATTTGCAAAGCTCCTACCTGCATCAACCCAAAACCTATAAAGAAGTGCCCGGAAAAGGAATTCTTGCAGATGTAGATGGAGCGATTATCTGCCTCGGTTCAGAAACATTTTTATCCGATCAATCCGGGATAAAACCGGAGTTTATTCCTGAATCTCATTTCAGCGGTTCAACGGTACATCTTTCTGTAAACGGAGTTTATAAAGGATTTTTTGGCATAAAAGCGGGTGTAAGGAATGGAATCTCGGACTTGCTTCAATCCATTAAAGAGAAGTTCAGCCTCTACTTGTTATCCGGAGATAATGAGGCGCAAAGATCGGAATTCTCGAATTACTTTGGTGAAAACGGTTCCCTCCTCTTCAATCAAAAACCGGAAGAAAAGCTGGACTTTATTACTCAGCTTCAGGAAAGTGGAGAGCAAGTTATCATGGTGGGCGATGGGCTGAATGATGCCGGAGCGCTCAAGAAATCTGATTTCGGTATTGCCCTGGCCGATGATGTCAGCTCTTTTGCCCCAGCCTGTGATGCCATCCTGGAAGGAAGTTCACTCCAGAAACTTCATGCTTTTATTGATTTCAGCAAGGCGTCTATGAAGATCATTATTGCAAGTTTTGTACTTTCGCTGCTGTATAACACCATCGGTTTAGGCTTTGCTATCACCGGGAACCTATCGCCGCTGGTGGCCGCCATTTTGATGCCACTGAGTTCCATCAGCGTGATGGTGTTCACCTTTGCAACCACACGATTTTTTGCACGCAAAGGAGGACTGGCGATATGGAAGTGATCTACATGCTTATTGGCTTTAGTCTGCTTGTGGCCCTCATTTTCCTTGGCCTTTTTTTCTGGGCGGTGAGATCCGGTCAATTCGACGACCAACACACTCCCTCTATGCGCGTGCTGTTCGACAGTAAAAAAACTTCATCAAAAAAAGAATCAACCAATAACCAAAAACATCGGGATGAATAAATGTCTTCATCATCAACTTTAGAAACCTTTCATTACGATAACGAAATTGTCCGAAAATTCGGGGTTGCCACCTTAATTTGGGGACTCATCGGCTTTATCGTTGGACTAACCATTGCCCTCAAACTCATCTGGCCAGACTTTCTCGGATTTATTCCGGAACTCAGTTATGGCCGACTTCGTCCGCTACATACCAACGCGGTGATCTTTGCCTTTGCGGGGAATGCCATTTTCTACGGCGTTTACTATTCTTTGCCGCGACTCTCAAAAACGCCCATGTGGAGCCAAAAGCTGAGTCAGATCCATTTTTGGGGATGGCAGGCGATCATTGTCTCTGCCGTTCTGACGCTCCCATTCGGCTTCAACACCAGTAAAGAATATGCCGAGCTGGAATGGCCGATCGATATCGCCATCACCATTATCTGGGTGATCTTTGGGGTGAATATGATCATGACCATCCTGAAGCGCCGGGAGAAGCATCTGTATGTAGCTATCTGGTTTTACATTGCTACTTTTGTAACGGTAGCCGTGCTCCACGTAGTGAATTCATTTGAAATGCCCGCCACTTTCCTGAAGAGTTATCCGATCTATGCCGGTGTACAAGATGCGCTTGTACAGTGGTGGTATGGACACAATGCCGTGGCTTTCTTTTTGACTACACCGTTTTTGGGGATCATGTACTATTTCATCCCAAAAGCGGCAAACCGACCTATTTTCTCCTACCGGCTTTCCATTGTCCACTTTTGGTCGCTGATCTTTATTTACATCTGGGCCGGACCTCACCATTTGCTTTACACCGCTCTTCCCGGTTGGGCTCAAGCCTTGGGTACGGTATTCAGTATCATGCTGATAGCGCCGAGCTGGGGCGGTATGTTAAACGGCCTGCTTACCTTAAGAGGTGCCTGGGATAAGGTTCGGGAAGATCCTGTACTTAAGTTCTTGGTTGTGGGGGTAACCGCCTACGGTATGGTAACTTTTGAAGGCCCCATGCTTTCTATTGCCAACGTAAATGCCATTGCACACTATTCAGATTACATTATTGGTCACGTACACAACGGAGCCCTGCTTTGGAATGGTGGACTTACTTTTGCGATGCTGTATTACATCACCCCGCGAATTTACAAGACCAAGTTATATTCCATTAAACTGGCGAACGTCCACTTCTGGTTTGCCACGATGGGTGCCATCTTCTATGTGATTCCCATGTACTGGGGCGGCATCACTCAAAGTCTGATGTGGAAAGAATTCACAACTGAAGGTCTTCTGCAATATCCCAACTTCCTTGAAACCGTTACACAGATCATCCCGATGTATGGACTGCGTGCTATCGGAGGAACCTTGTTCATTATCGGAGCTGTGATTGGCTCATATAACCTGTATAAAACAGGGCGTCAGGGTTCATTCAATGCTCAGGAAGTGGATGAAGCACAGCCTATTATTGATCCTGCAGCCGGACATAAAGAAAGCTGGCATCGCCGGCTGGAAGGTCGTCCGCTTAAACTTACTGCACTTACCTTAGTGGTTATCCTGATCGGTGGAATTGTGGAATACGTTCCCACCGCTTTGGTAAAATCCAATGTTCCCACCATTGCCAGTGTAAAACCATATACACCGCTGGAAATTGAAGGCCGGGATATATACATCTCCGAAGGCTGTAATAACTGTCATTCGCAGATGATCCGCCCTTTCCGATCTGAAACCGAACGCTACGGTGAATATTCCAAAGCTGGTGAGTTTGTGTATGATCATCCGCACTTATGGGGATCAAAACGTACCGGTCCCGATCTGCACCGTTTAGGCGGTAAATATCCAGATAGCTGGCACGTACGACACATGTACGATCCAACTTCAACTTCACCCGGTTCTATTATGCCGGCCTACCCATGGTTGTTTACCCAGGATATGGACAAAGAATCCATCCCAAATCGCATCAATGCACTGCGTAAAGTGGGTGTACCATATGTGGAGGGATATGAAGAGATCGCCATCAGAGACCTTGAAGCACAAGCCGAAGATATCGTAGCCGGACTTCGCCAGAATGGCTTTGATGAGATCGAAGGCATCAAGATCACTTCCGACAAAGAGATCATCGCCATTATCGCTTACATGCAGCGACTGGGGATCGACATTAAAGGGAGCGCAAACCCCTGGGAAGATCTGCCATCGAGTGATCGTATTCAGGCGAACTTCAAACCACAGCAAGAGGATGAATAGCCATGTATAAAAACGTAATGCGAGCTATTGAAGACATTGGCATTTATCCGAGTATCTCACTCATAATCTTCTTTGTCTTTTTTGTAGGATTGATCATTTACCTGATCGTAAAGGGCAAAGATTACTGGAAAGATGCCGAGCGACTTCCTCTTGAAGATGACGACAACATGAATATCAAACAATCAGAACAATGAAAGTATTTGACGACGAAAAAGATCTGTTGATGGATCACGAATACGATGGAATCCGTGAACTGGACAACCATATGCCGGTTTGGTGGTTGTGGCTGTTTTACTTTACCATTGCATGGGGTATTGGCTATATAGTCTATTACTACATGCTTGGCGGACCAACACAGGAAGAACTATATGAACAGGAAATGGCAGCAGCGGCCGAGCAATACAACCTGCAGCCGGAAGATGGAGAAGGAGGTGAAACCGAAGCTTCTGATTTCACCTGGGCTTTCCTGGAGGATCAGGAACGTATTGAAGAGGGCCGAGAGATCTACATGAGTAATGGAAACTTATGCTATACCTGCCATGGCGCCAACGCCGAAGGAATGGTGGGCCCCAACCTCACCGATGAACTTTGGATCCACGGTTGTAGTCCTGAGGATCTTGCAAATGCCATCACTGAAGGGTTTCCGGATCGAGGAATGTTACCCTATGGTAGTGGTTCCCGGTTACCGGATGAAGATGTTCAAAGCCTGATCAGCTACATTGCTTCCATCCAGGGAACGGAACCTGCAAACCCCAAAGCCCCCGTAGATCGGGCCGAACCTTGTAGTATGGAGTGATTGTTGATATAGTGATATGACACTAGCGAAAGCGTCCTTAAAACAGTGGTTCAAGCGGACTCTTGAACCAGTTTGTGATGTTAGATCTTAAACTATATCACCCTTCACTATATCACTAACTTCACATAATCATCAAAAATGAGTGGTAAAATGTCGGTTTAAAATCCTTGACAATGAGAGTAACATGAGGTTTAACAAATCATGGCTAGTTTAGAAGAAGAACGTCGTATCGACCAGAAGAATTTTCGCGACCACCTTGCTACAGTAAATGAGGAAGGAAAGCGAAACTGGATCTATCCCAAGAAACCAAGCGGACGGTTTTATAAGGCGAGGAATATCGTTGCGGTACTTTTACTGGCTTTCTTCTTCAGCGGGCCTTTCATCACGATCAACGGGAATCCTCTGTTATTGCTGAATATTCTGGAACGGAAGTTTGTGATATTTGGTGTGGCTTTCTGGCCACAGGACCTGGGTCTGCTCGTATTTGGGATGCTTACCTTTATCCTCTTTATAGTGCTCTTTACCGTTGTATTTGGTCGGCTTTGGTGTGGATGGGCCTGTCCGCAAACCATCTTCATGGAAATGGTATTCCGCCGGATTGAATATTGGATTGAAGGTGATGCTGCTGCCCAGATCCGGCTTAACAGACAAGAATGGAACCTGGAGAAGATCACCAAGAAAGTTAGTAAGCATAGTATTTTTTATGCGATGGCTTTTCTGATCTCCAATCTCTTTCTCGCTTACATCATAGGGAAAGATCAGCTATTTGAGATTATCACCGATCCGCCTTCTGAACACGTTGCGGGTTTAAGTATCATGATCATTTTCAGCGGAGTTTTCTATGGCGTATTTGCGTTCATGCGCGAACAGGTTTGTCATTTTGTATGCCCCTATGGCAGAATGCAATCTGTGATGCTCGACAATAACTCCATCAATGTGATGTACGATTATGTGCGGGGTGAGACCCGGGCTAGCGTCAAGGATCGTTATCAACTTGAAAACCGAAAAGCTACTCTCGAGGATCTTGGCTTTAGTGCGAACGAACAATTCGGAGATTGCATTGATTGCCATCAATGCGTAAAAGTCTGTCCGATGGGCATCGACATCCGAAACGGCACTCAACTTGAATGTGTGCACTGTACGGCTTGTATCGATGCTTGTGACTCTGTGATGGATAAGATCGACAAGCCACGCGGACTCATTCGTTATTCTTCTGAAGACGCCATCAGCCAGGGAAAACAAAAAGTATTCACGCCAAGAGTGGCCGGTTATTCAGGCATTTTGCTGATCTTGCTAACTACATTCATTACCCTGCTAACCATCCGTCCCGACATCGAAACCTCGATTTTACGTGAACCTGGAACACTCTATCAGGAGCTTCCTGACAACCGGTACAGCAACATTTACAATGTGAAAATGCTAAATAAGACTTTCAAGGAAATGCCTGTAGAGATCCGTTTAGAACAACCTGCCGGTGAATTGGTGGCGCTTGGAAGTATTAGTTCCATTGAGCCACAGAATTCTGCTGAAGGCCGGTTCATGATCCAGTTGGCAGACTCTGTACTATCAGGATCACAAACCGAGCTTATTTTCGGTATTTATTCCGGAGACGAAAAACTCGAAACTGTAAATTCCGGATTCTTAGGTCCGGCGAACAGTAAGCAGTAAGCAGTAAGCAGTAAGCATTTTACAAATTATCAGAATCTTATTATTTAAAACTTCGATCAATACATTATGAGCATCAAAGAGAAATTTAACTGGGGAACCGGATTAACGCTGGCCATTGTAGTGTTTGTCTTGGCAACCTTAAGCACCGTCAGTTACCTCATCAGCCTGGAATTTTACCTGGTATCCGAAAACCATTACGAGGAAGGCGTTGAATATCAGGAGACTATCGATGGCATTCAAAATGCCCGTGATTTGGACACCCCTGTACTCATCCTGTTTGATGAGCCGACCGAATCCATCAAGATCACTTTTCCAATGGCACTGCGTTCTGATTCTCTGGCCGGAACTATTAAGTTCTACCGTCCCAATGATTCATCGCTCGACAAGCTCTTCAAACTTCAGCTAAATGAAGATGGACAGCAATTCATCCCCGTTACCGATTTTGAGGAAGGGCGATGGAAACTAACTCTGGAATGGCAACAGGATACACTTACCTACATCGACCACAAGAATATCTTTATCTGATAGAAGTATCTAAAACGCCCAGCGCAAGCGTCTCCCGAGCATTCGGGATGCGGTGATGAATCAACCAAAAAATTTCGAATTAGACACTGGTCCAAGCGGACGCTTGAACCAGTTATAGGTTTAAAAATTACTCTATGTGATGGAACTTTGGACCGGATTTACTTTAGGATTGTTAGGGAGTTTCCATTGCATTGGAATGTGTGGCCCTATTGCACTTAGTATTCCCGGCCAGAATAGCTCTAAGCCTGCAATGCTCTTTAGGGGAGTGTTGTATAATTCCGGCCGGATTTTGACCTATGCCTTCCTTGGCTTTGCTTTGGGGATGCTGGGCATGGGCGCAACTATTGCAGGCTATCAGAACGTGCTTTCTGTTGTTTTGGGAGCATTGATCGTGGCCTTTGCTGTTGTACCTCGCATTAAGCTTCCGGGCATATTGACCAATGCCTATCAGAACTTTCAATCAAAGATCAGCTCAACTATAGCCACCCTTTTTAAAAAGCGGTCCGACTCCTCTTCTTTTCTGATCGGTCTGTTAAATGGCTTTCTCCCCTGTGGATTTGTCGTTACTGCTTTAGCTGTTGCTCTTGTCACCGAAACGGCAATGCATAGCAGCATCTACATGGCTCTTTTTGGGTTGGGAACTCTGCCGGTTATGCTATTCCTGAACATGGCTCCGGGTTTCATCTCTCCAAAAATGCGCTCAAAACTTCGCCCCTTTTCCACCTACTTCGCCATTATTATTGGATTGTTACTCATCTGGCGCGGTATTATGATTGATGGCGGAATGATGGGACATTAGTTAAACATAGATTTGGAAAAAGATTATCGAAGCCAAAGCCAGAATCCTCTGTCCCTCTGGAGGGACAGAAAGAACGGCTCGACGTTACTTTCGGGGGAGGGAAGTTGTCGGCTATCTAACCCCCAGCGCCTTCAACAACTCCCCAAAATCATTAAAGATCAGATGGGCTAATTTATGTCCTTGTTCGATGGGATTTTTGGTATACCACGCTACCTGCCAGTTTGCTTTGGAACCGCCGACGACATCGGAAGTAAAGGAATCCCCGACATACAGAATATCCTCACGGCTCACTCCGGCGAGTTCTGTGGCATGATCAAATACTTTGGGATGCGGTTTCATCTCCCCCACTTCTTCTGATATGACAATATGCCGGGCTGTATCTTTCAGGTTGAACCGATCTATCTTCAACCACTGAGTCTCCGCAAAACCATTGGTAATGATTCCTACTTCATATTTATCTGCCACTTTCAAATACGATTCCTCCGCCCCATCAATCCACTCCCAGTGATTACGGTAGTAATTCATATACACCTCTCCGGCCTCCTCATGCATCGACTCATCTAAACCCAGGTCCCTAAAGGTCTCCTGAAAACGACGGCGATGGAGCTCATGCCGATCGATCTCGCCCCGGCCATATTCTTCCCAAAGTCCTTTATTAATGTGGTGATACGTTTTCACTAATTCCTCTTCAGAAATTCCGTTGAACATGTCAAAATGATCATGAATATCCCGGAGTCCGGCTTTCTCTGCCTTTTTGTGATCTAAGAGGGTATCGTCTAAGTCAAAATAAATGAATTTGGGATTCAGTTGTGACAATGGAATTGTTTTTGATTATTGTTAGCTTAGTTTGAATCTAATGAACTTCGCGTCCGTAAACGGGCCACAAATAAACCACAAAATATCAACTCATGAAAGCAAAATTTTGGATCCTGATCGGAGTGCTTGCGCTCCTCGTTTTTTATGGAATCAATGTTAACAATAGTTTGGTTACTGCCGAAGAACAAGTCAACAGCGCTTGGGCTCAGGTTGAAAACCAATACCAGCGAAGAGCTGACCTTATTCCGAACTTGGTAAATACCGTACGGGGTGCCGCTGATTTTGAATCACAAACACTACAGGATGTGATCGAAGCCCGGAGCCGTGCAACTTCTGTAAATATTGATGCCAACGACCTTAACAATCCACAGGCATTCCAGCAATTTCAGGAAGCACAGGGCCAACTGAGCGGCGCTTTATCCCGATTATTGGTTACAGTTGAGCGCTATCCTGAACTTAAGGCGAACCAGAATTTCAGGGATCTACAGGCACAATTGGAAGGAACAGAAAATAGAATTTCTACTGAACGTATGAGGTTCAATCAGTCTGCACAAGCCTTCAACACACAGATCCGGAAATTTCCTACCAGTATGTTTGCCTCCGTTTTAGGATTCGAACAGAAAGAATATTTCCAAGCTGACCAAGGAGCCGAAGAAGCCCCCGAAGTAGATTTCGGTAACTAATTTTAAATAATAGATAATAGATAGTAGACTTAAGATTTAATACGGCAGGAATTTGTCTTTAATCTTACGTCAAAAAATCTTAGATCTAAATACATCTTATGGCAAAATTTCTATCACAAGAACAAGAGGAACATGTTGTGGAAGCGATCCGCCAGGCCGAGGAAACAACCTCTGGTGAAATTCGGGTCCACATAGAAAAGAAGTGCAAAGCAGAGAATCCGATCGACCGTGCCAAGGAAGTTTTTGCAGAATTGAAAATGCACGAAACGGAGTTACACAACGGAGTGATCGTATATGTGGCCTGGAAAGATCACAAAGTTGCCATTTGGGGTGACGAAGGTATCCATGGAAAAGTGGGGCAACAGTTCTGGGAAGATGAAGTTGCACTGTTGATCAAGTATTTCAAAGCCGAAGATTATGAAACAGGACTATCGGAAGTCGTTCTGCAGATCGGACAAAAACTGAAAGAAAATTTTCCCTATGACGCTGAGGGAGATGTAAACGAGCTCTCGGATCAGATCAGTTACACCAAAAAAGAAGGAGAAGCCGATGCGTAGATCTTTAATCCTGATACTGTTTTTAGCTTTTAGTACCGCTGGGTTTGCCCAGGATTTTTATCCATCTCAGCCCACCGGAATGGTAAATGACTTCGCCGATATGCTCACTTCTTCAGAGGAACAGCGCCTTGAGACCAAACTCCGAAGCTACCGGGATACCACCACCAATGCATTTGTGATTGCCACGCTCGAAAGTCTTCAAAACTATCCTATAGAAGACGTGGCCCGGGAAATGCACAATGACTGGAATATTCAATATGAGGAACGTGGTAATGGTGTTCTTGTCCTCATTTCCGAGCAAGATCGCAGCATGAGAATCGAAGTTGGATACGGACTTGAAGGAGCGATTCCGGATATCATGGCAAACCGGATCATCAATGATGTGCTTACCCCAAGTTTTCGCACCGGTGATTTCTATGGAGGATTGGATCAGGCTACAAATATTTTAATAGACCTGGCTGCTGGTGAATTTGAGGGATTTCCAGAGCAACAATCATCCGGGGAAGGCATCCCAATTGATGTTATCATCATCTTTATCATCATCATTTTCATTCTGGTCAGCCGTGGAAAAAGCAAGGGCGGACGACGACATTCTCTTGGCTCTGGAGGCATCATCTTTTATGGTGGTGGCTTTGGCGGAGGCGGCGGTGGAGGAAGTTCCTTCGGTGGCGGAGGCGGCGGTTTTGGCGGCTTCGGCGGAGGAGGGGGATTCAGCTCCGGCGGCGGTGGCGCCAGCGGCGGCTGGTAATATTGAAATTTTAAGTTCTGAATGTTGAATTTTGAATTTTAGAGTCCAATTCAAAATTCAACATCTCTAATTCAAAATTTCCATCGCTTGTTCAAGATCATTGATAATATCTTCAACCCCTTCAATTCCCACAGATAAACGTACAAGACCATCGGTGATACCCGCTGCTTTTTTGATCTCCTCGTCTACAATAGAGTGTGTCATGGATGCCGGGTGCTGAATGAGGGTATCCACCGCACCCAGGCTTACAGCAAGTGTGCATAGCTTCACCTTGTTCATTAGGGAAACGCCCGCATCAAAGCCGCCCTTTAATTCAAAAGTGATCATCCCCCCAAATCCATTTCGCATCATGGAAGTAGCTAATTGATGCTGTGGATGTGATTCCAGTCCCGGATAAAATACGTGATCTATTTTGGGATGAGCCTCGAGCCAACGGGCAACTTTTATCGCGTTTTCGTTATGCTGCTTCATACGCAAGGGCAAAGTTTTGATGCCTGTTGTAGTCAGCCATGCATCCATGGGACTCGCAATCCCGCCTAAGTTTTTTCGATACAAGAATGTCTGATTATCTTCGAAAAGTGTTTTCCTGGCCACCATCGCTCCGCCCACAATTGTACCGTGCCCACCCAAATATTTGGTCGTGGAGTGAACAACCACATCAGCCCCAAGTTCCAGTGGCTGAATGTGATATGGCGTTGCAAAGGTATTGTCGACCATTAACAAAACTCCGTGTGATTCTGCCAGTTGAGCAATGGCCCGAATGTCAGATATCTTCAGTGTAGGATTCGCAATACTTTCCAAATAGATCATTCTTGCTTCAGGATGTTTTTTCAGCTCCAGCTCTACATTGAAGACATCTGAAGTATCCACAAAAGAAACACTAACCCCCATTCCTGGTGCTTCCTCTTTCAGAAACTGTGACGTGCATCCATACAGATCATTTTGGGCGATCACATGCCCGCCTTTCGCCAGACTCAATATTCCTGTAGTAATAGCTGCCATGCCACTACCAAAAGCCATACCTGTGTATGCATCAGAATCATCCACATGATAGGTTTCCAGTTTGCAGACAACCCGCTCCAGTTCCTCCACGGTAGGATTTCCCAGCCGTGAATATACATGGCTTGCCCCGCCCTCTTCATGCCGAAAAGCTTTGGCACCAGATTCCACATCATCAAACACAAAAGTCGAAGTCTGATAGATCGGAGTGGTGTGAGCTCCGTATTGGTCTTTATTTCCTTTTCCGCCGTGAATGGCAGCTGACTCGAAAGTGGGTTTAGTTTTGGTCTTCATAATAAACGGGAATTGGAGATTGCTCTTTGATTGTATTCAGTACGATGCTGGTGTGAAGCCGTTCCACATCCGGAAGCGTGGTCAGCTTGTTGCGCATCAGTTGCTCAAAGTCTTTGGTGTCCTTAGCTACTACCTGAAGCAGAAAATCGCCTTCACCTGTGGTGTGATAACAGCCCAAGATCTCAGGAATTTCCTGAACGGCTGAAGTGAATTCTTCTAAAAGATTTAGCTGATGCACTTTAAGCGTGACTGCAACAAAAGCGGTGAATCCTCTTCCAACTTCCTCTTTATTGATCTTGGCAGAATAGCCCTGTATCACTCCCTCTCGCTCCAGCCTGCGAACTCTTTCCAAAGTGGGTGTTGTAGTTAATCCAATTCGTTCTGCCAGTTCCTTATTGGCAATACGCCCTTCAACCTGAAGGATCTGTATAATATTTCGATCTATGGCATCAAATATTGGAGAAGACATGACAGTAGAATAAACTTTGATTATGATATATTATAATCAAATCCACTGCTAATATTCAGTATAAAAGAATAATAAACTTCAGGTAAAATAAAGGCAGTATATTTTACTTTAATAATGCCTTTATATAGTGCTTAATTCTGCAATACATTTATTACCGAAGCTAAAAAGAATAGTATTCTAAAAAGAGATGAAGCCCTACAGATGAAACAGGGAATAATTGATTCAGAATTTCAGTAAAAATCCAACTTTCTGTGCGAGAAGCAGATACCCGAAAGTGCTTTTAATCGTCAAGATCTAAATCATCGGGGGCATCGTCTTCATCAACCAGGTCATCCACGTCTGGCGTATCATCAAGATCTTCGTCTTCATCGTCGTCATCCGCGATGGGTACAGTATCTGTTTTTGGCTTGGTCTCAGCTTTGGCTCCGGCTCTTTTTAAAAGAAGGGCAATGTCGTCCTGATCATTTTCGGTGGCAATGATCATGGCTGTGTCTCCATTCTTATCGCGAAGTTTCACATTCGCACCTTGATCGATCAGGTATTTTACTACATCGGTGTTTCCAGCTTTAGCGGCTACCATCAGGGCAGTGTGACCCCAGCGTTGTTGAGCATCTACATCGGCTCCTGCATCAACCAATAGTTTTACAGCATCAAGGTTTCCAACCCTGGCAGCAGCTATAAGTGCTACTCCTGCAACTTTAGCGCCTTTATCCAGCAGGTACTTCAACAATTCAATGTTCCCGGTTTCAGCAGCACGGTTAAGTGCGGTTCCGCCCATTTTTGTTTCAATATTAAGGTCGGCTCCTTCTTCAACTAAATACTTTACCACATCCATATGGTTCTTTTCAGCAGCAACGATCAAAGCCGAAGCACCACTGCTATTGGTCTTATCAATTGTTTTATCGGAAGCGAGTTTTTTTACTTCTTCTAAATTTCCGTTCTTGGCGGCTTCGATTATTGCTGGTTGCTCCATAACGACCTTTGATTTTCCTTTTGGATTGGCGGGATTATAAAAAACCACACGTATATCTCAAACTAAATATTCAAGAAATTACGTGAGTTTACCTGAAATTTCATACCCTCTTATAAAATCTTCTCCACTCATTCTTTTTGTACCGGGAAGCTGTACTTCTACCAATTCCACTGCAGTATCTTCACAACCAACAAGTAGTTTATCACCTACTGCTTTAAGCTCTCCAGGCTCAAGGTTATGAACGTCAGACATTTTTGAGCGGTACATGTTGAACTTTTGGTCTTGCCATGAGGCCCAGGCTGTTGGAAAGGGACTTAATCCCCGAATTTTGTTATGAACCTGCTGGGCCGGGCATGTAAAATCAACATGACAATCATCTTTAAAAAGTTTTGGTGCGGGAGTAGCTTTGTCATGATCCTGAGATGTAAGCGAAAACGACTCATCATCTATCTGATCGATAGCCTGAACCAAAAGTGAGCTTCCCACTTCCTTCAAGCGCTCGTATAACTGGCCAGTGGTTTCATTTGCTTCGATATCCACTGATCTCTGTAGAATAATGTTTCCTGTGTCTACTTTTTCATCCAGAAAGAACACAGTACATCCGGTCGTTTTCTCGCCTTCCATAATGGCCCAGTGGATAGGTGCCGCTCCCCGATAGCTGGGTAGCAGGGATGCATGTAAATTAACAGAACCTTTATCAGGGATCTCTAAAACAGAGGTGGGCAGAATTCGGAATGCGACCACTACAAAAAGATCTGCATTCAGTTTACCCAACTCTGAAGCAAATTCAGGCGATCGCAGATCTTCCACTTCAATTACAGGATAGCCAAGTTCAAGTGCTTTAGCCTTAACAGGTGTGGGAGAAGTTTTAGAGCCTCTTCCCCGGCGTTTATCCACATTGCTGACCACCGCTTTAATGGTGTGTTTCGAATTGTGAAGTTTTAGCAGGCTTGGGATGGCAAACTCCGGGGAGCCCATAAAAACAATATTCATGGTACCTACTCTTCTTGTTTAGGTACTACAGGGTATTTTATTTTCTTATTCCCTGCCTCTATCTCTTCCAGTTCTTTTTTATTCAGTCTTTTCTTAAACACACTTAAATAATCCAGGAACAAAATTCCCTCAAGATGATCATATTCGTGCTGTATAACTCTGGAGGTCCAGCCGTTCGCTTCTAAACGGTGCTTATTGAAATCCCGGTCAAAGAACTCGATGATCACTGTTTCAGGGCGGAATACCTTTTCATTTACATCCGGGATACTCAGACATCCTTCCTCAAGCGGAACTTTATTACCTCTTTTTTCAAGAATCAGCGGATTGATAAATACCATGGGGCCATATGGAACTTCCCCATCTTCGATCATTGCATCGGTATCCATCACAAATAGTTTCAGAGAACGCCCTATTTGGGGAGCGGCCAATCCAACGCCATCTGCGTTGTACATGGTTTCCAGCATGTTGTCGATTAAAGTTTGAAGCTCGGGACTGTCTTCTTCTACTTCCTCCGCTTTTTTCTGAAGTATAGGATCGTTATAGGTTACTATAGGTAATATGGGCATGATTAATTATGTATTCGTATCTAAGTAATTCTGTAAAATAATGGCAGCGGCTATTCGGTCAACACGACCTTTATCCTGCCTTTTCTTTTTAGGAACACCTGCTTCAATCATAAGTTCCTTTGCTTTGTTTGAAGTGTAGCGTTCGTCAACTTTGACGATGTCAATATCCGGAAAAGCTTTTTCTAATTTCTTTATGAATTTTGTTACCATTTGGGTGGCAGCTCCTTCCTCTCCTTTTGTTGTCAAGGGCCACCCTACTATAAATAATTCAACAGGTTCGTTCTCCGTAATTGTTTTGAGTTCTGAAAAAACCTCCTTTGGAGGAAATGTACCGACCGGCGAAGCTATAGTCTTCAGCAGATCGGTTTGAGCAATTCCTACTCGTTTTTTCCCAACATCAATACCTATCAGACGTGCGTAATCCTGCAACTATAGATCAGGTTTATTTTTTATTCTTTTTGACGTCTTCAAGAGGCTGTCGTAAAAACTTTTTCATAAGCTTACTTGGCTTGAAATGTGTTTTCCGGTGAGCCGGAACATAAATAACTTCGTTGGTTTTTGGATTACGTGCTTTCGGCTTAGCTTTTGTTTCTTTCACTTCAAAAACCCCGAAATCACGTATTTCAATTCTGCATTCAGTATCTGCAGACATCATGATCTCTCGTAATGCCACTATTACCGCATCTACCCACGGCTCAGCTTGAATCATAGGTTCGTCCATTGACTCAGCGACCCTTCGTACCACATCTCGTTTAGTATAAGTCATCATAGTTTTAGAGATTAAATTAATGCTAACTTTTTAGCGTTGTTGTCCTTCTTTGTCCTTATAAATTATTCGCAACTAACTATTGCCATAGGCTTTTTTACCTAAAACGAATAATCACCATTCATTGTAAAGATAACTTTAATAAAAATCTACCTGAACTCCTACATATTTGTTACTCATAACGCAACACATTCTTAACTCCTTCAATTTTTTCAAGGCGCTTCATGATCTTATTTAGGTGCGAGATGCCATCAACATAAAGGGTTATAATTCCTTCAAACATACCGCTGTCACTACTTACATTGATGCTCTTCATGTTGGTCTCCAATGATTTTGAAAGAACATCCGTAATATCATTTATCATCCCAACCCTATCTCCTCCAATCACTTTAATGGCTCCGAGAAATTTGGTTTCCAGGTTCCTGGCCCAGTTTACATCCACGATTCTATCAGATTCTGTTTTTAGAAGATGTTGAGCGTTATTACACATAGTGCGATGAATTTTAATATCTCCGGTGCGGCTTACAAACCCAATAACATCATCACCCGGTATTGGATTGCAACAATTTGCATACGAGTATTTAATATTACTCAGCTCGCCATTTATAACAAGAGCCTTGCCTTCTCCCACAGACCGGGCGGCATCAAAGTAATTTTTCTGGATCTCCTCATCACTTATCGGCGGAACTTCTTCAACTTCATCAGCCTCCATCCTACCCGTGCTTTTGAACTGCTTAACCTCTTTAAACAGGTTATTTACATCAAAGATGCCTGAGCCAATATCAAAAAACATATCCTGGGTTGACTCATACTTAAACCTCCTGGCAAATCTGTTCAGCTCCTGCTCAGAGATCTCGATATTTCCCCGGGATGCTCTTTTATCCCAGATCTCTCTTCCTTCTTCGGCAACCTTTCTTTGTTTTTGCTTAATGAATTGCCGGATCCGGGATTTTGCTTTGTGCGTAACCACATCATCTATCCAATCCGGATTCAGGTTCACTTTATTGCCTGTAATGATCTCAACCTGATCTCCATTATGGAGTTTCTGGCGTAAGGGAACCATCTTGCCATTTACTTTGGCTGCCATCGCCCGCTCCCCAATTTCACTGTGAATTTCGAAAGCAAAATCAATGGGAGTTGCATTGCGAGGAAGCGTCCTCAGCTCCCCATCTGGGGTGAAAACGTAAATTTCGTCTTTATACAGATTCAGCTGAAAATCCTTCACAAAATCGGTCGCCGCATCGGGGCGTGGATTGTCAAGTACATCACGCACCCAGTTCACAAACTTATCAAGCGTTTCGGAACCTTGCTTGGCTCCTTCTTTATACTTCCAGTGCGCAGCAAGTCCTTTTTCAGCAATATCATCCATGCGCCGTGTTCGGATCTGCACTTCAACTTTACGCCCCTTGTTGGTGATCACCGTGGTATGCAGCGACTGATATCCATTGGCCTTCGGAACGGAAATAAAATCACGAAAACGCTCTGGAATAGGCATGTACCAGTCGGTTATGATAGAATACACACGCCAACAATCTTCTTTGGAGTGAGGGTCTTCCAGGATGATGCGAATAGCGAACAGATCATAAATTTCTTCGAATGGCTTCTGCTGACGCTGCATTTTCCGATAGATAGAAAATATATGCTTAGGCCTGCCTTTGATCTCAAACTGTAAATTCATTTTGCCCAGCTCTTGCTTGATCGGCTCCATGAATTCCTGAATGAATTCTTCCCGGTCTTCTTTCTTTTCCCGAAGTTTACGAGCTACAAATTTATAGGAAGTGGGGTCGATGGTTTTAAAACAAAGATCTTCAAGTTCATTTTTGATCCGGAACAGCCCAAAGCGATGTGCAAGAGGAGCGTACAGATCCATGGTCTCGGAAGCGATCTTTATCTGCTTTTCCCGTTTAAGATGCTGAATGGTTCGCATGTTATGTAACCGATCAGCAAACTTGATGAGCACCACACGGATATCTTCTGCCATGGTAAGCAGTAGCTTCATAAAAGCTTCAGCCTGCTTACTGTCTCGGCTCTTAAATACGCCTGTAATCTTGGTGACCCCATCAATGATCACCGCCACTTCTTCCCCAAACCAATACCGGATATCATCGAGGTTTACATCGGTATCTTCCACCGTATCGTGCAAAAGGGAAGCTATAACCGAGACATCATCAATATTGATCTCGCTGGCTACGATCTTAGCTACTTCAACCGGATGATAGTAGTACGGCTCACCGGATGCCCGTTTCATCCCCTCGTGCGACATATAGCACAGCTTAAAGGCATTGCTGATGGCTTCGTCATCAACATGTTCAATGTGCTCTCTACATACTTCTATAAGTTGCTTCAGATCTTCACTCTGAGCCTTTTCAAGTTTGTAACCCTCCAGGTCGTATTTATCTATGGAAGCCGTTCTACTCATACACTAATTCTATTTCTAACTCAATGTAGTTAATCGCTCATTATAAAGCATTTTCAATCAATTTTAGTTAAAAAAAAAGCGGATATGAAGTTCACATCCGCCCTCTTCAATAATCTGAAATTTGTTAAAAGCTCAGAGATACTCCAAACATGATTCGGCCGGTGTTAGAATTTACATCTTCCAGTGCTGGCTCCTCAAGTTCACTGCTGGAATACCGATATTCCACAAAAGGTTTTAAAAATGGAACAATACTCACTTTTGCACCAGCTGAAACATTCCAATACAAGCTGCTTTCGTCTCCACTTTCAGGAGCCGCATTGTTTGGATCATTCCGGACATCTCGGACGGCTCGTTCATAATTTTGCGTTCCTAGGCCAAGTCCTACATAAGGCTCTATCAAGCCAACAGAAACACCACCAATAGCGGCTACGCCCACATCATAATTTGTAAGGTCTTGCGAATAGGAATAGCTTTGATTTTCCGGATCAACATTATTCTCTTCGCTGAAATAACTGGCATGAAGTCTTATTCCCAGATTAACAAGTGGAAGACTTTCAAAAACTCCCTTTTCAACGCGCAAGCCAAATCCATTTTGAGGATCCTCGTTGCGAAGTTCATAGGAAGCTCCAATCTCAAACTGAGCTAAAGTTGGGGCTGATAAAAAGGTTGCAAACAGGATACTTAGTAATAAAAGACGTTTCATAAGATGATTTTATTTTTATGGGTATGAAAGTTACGAAACACACATGGTGATTCAATAGTTTGTTTAAAGTTTTCACACTTCTACCCAGTTCAATCACAGCCATGAACAGATGTTCCACCTAAACTCACCCCTTTCTGATTTACAAACTTAGACATCTTCATATAACATCTATATATCAGGGCGTATACTCCTCATTCCGGTAAACAGTAAATTTGTTTAAAATCTTTTTGAAGTAGTGAAGATTAAACCCGTATATTTGGCGCCTACCAAAATATGTAAGCCTCGGTGGTGGAATTGGTAGACACGTTGGACTTAAAATCCAATGGATATTAAAATGTCCGTGCCGGTTCGAGTCCGGCCCGAGGTACTTAAAACCCTTGTAGCTCATACACTTACAGAGTTGCAGGGGTTTTTAGTTTTAACTCATTTTTAAGCTTTTGTTACCTTTCCGACACCTCTTTTGAACGAATAGAACACCCAGTACCAAATATCTGCTTATAAAATAAATCGACACTTTTTATAGCTTTAAATTTCGTTTAATACCAATTCATGTTATTATTAGAGGTATGCGCTTTATTCGCAATGACAATTAATTGAAAATGATGGACAAGCAAAAGCGAAAAACGGTAATGATAGTCGAGGATGACCTCATTCTAAACCTGCTTTATGAAAGCTATCTGGAGAAATTAGGGTACGATGCCGAAGGGGAACTCGTGTATGGAAAAACAGCCATAGAAGTAGCGAAAAAAATCAACCCCGATCTTATCCTGATGGATATTTCGTTAGAAGGTGACATTGACGGGATCACAGCTATGAAAGAGATTCGAAATTTTTCAGATGTTCCGGTCATTTATATTACAGGAAATTCGGATCCTCATCATGTTCAAAGAGCTAAAGAAACCGGTTATCTTGATTATCTTGTTAAACCTATTGAGTTCAATGATCTGAAAGAATCCATAGAGAGAAATTTCAATAAAGTTCAGAAGTAGATCTGATCTCCCAGTTCTGCCCTATTCCATTTTTATATTTTCTATTCCCTTTACTTCGCTAAAAAGTACTTTTGTGATTGACTCAGGGTCAAAGTGATATCTCCTTCACAGACCCCAGCAATCGACCCAAAAACTTATTTCCATATACTTTATCGATGTGCTCCATATCAGCAATGATCACGAGTAATTCTTTACTTCGGGAGAAAGCCACATTCAGCAACCTGGGAACCGATAAACCATTCTTTTTCTCATCAAAGGGACGTACAGAATAATGTCGCTTTCCTCCATTCTGCCACTCACCGCTCATCACTGTATCAAAAATTATAACCGGCTTCTCTCTTCCCTGGAACGTATGGATCGTGCCAACTTCAATCTCTCCATATCCTTTTTCCCACAAATGGCTTCGTACTTTATACACGCTGTTTCTGAACGGAACAATGATCCCGATATCATCAGGAGCATGATTGCGGGTGAGCCGCTTCACACTTTCCTCAATCAGTCGGTGGTGTACTTCGTTGATGGGTTTGAATCCTCGCTCACCGGATTCCTGCTGCAGCGCCGGATTGTATTTTGCGGTATCAATAAGTGCTACGGAGGCGGATGAGCCGTTATCAAGGTTTCGCCCGTCTGCAGGAACTCCCGACTTCAGCCTCCCTTCATAAAATACTGAACTGATCACTCCCGCCAAGTCGTCCTTCATCCGGTATTGTACATCAAAAAAGCTGGTGAAATCCTTGTTAAAATCATGCCAGTTAAAAAGATCTTCAGTAGATTCTGACTTCGAAACAAAAGTAAAAATATCCTGCTCTAAAAACTCCCGCGATTCGCGATGATCTGTTATGGCGATGGGAGGTAACTGCATAGGGTCGCCAGCTACCACCAAATGCTTTTTACTTTTGGCAGCCATCAGCAGCATATAGGGAATTCCGGCCATAGAGCCCTCATCAACTACCACTGCATCGTAACTCAAATTGTAGAACAACTCCGAAGTGCACACTTTGGCAAGAGTAGTTGCCACCAACCTTTTTTTCTTCAACTCATATCGCTCATTTAAATTCATAAGCCGGTCGATCTCAATTTCAACGGCTTCTGTTCCGCCGTATTCGTCAAGTTTATTGCCGGCTAGCTGGGTTTCCAGATCTATCTTTTCGGGGACTTCCTCTCCGTTTCTCATCAGATCATCTACTGTTTCCTGTAACTTTTCATATTTACTGAGTAGATTTTGCAATTGCACCGCATCGGCTTTTCGCCCTTCCAGTTTACTTTTTACCTGATGTTCAAAAAGAATGTCTTCCAGCCGGGCATCATCCAGGGCAGCCTCACCAAAGCGGGTGGTATCCTGCAGGTTGAATCCCGGATCAATTTCATACAGTGCATCTATCACGCTAAGTAATCCAACATCTACCGCGCGATTGGTATTCGATACAAAAAGCACCCGCTTATTTTGATTGAGCAAGTTCGCCACAATATATCCAAGCGTGGCGGTTTTCCCCGTCCCCGGAGGTCCCCATACATACAGTATATTGTTTTTAAGGGATTTTTCGATGGCATCCCGCTGCGACTCATTGCGCAACTCATCCACTTTTATTTGGGGCGAACCGGACCGTTCTTTGAAATACTCATCAGGTTTTAGAAGAGCTTTTAGCTGAGGTATTTCATCCGCTTTATCCTGTAGCTTAATCAGATGTTCTTCCATTTTTTTGAGCACATAATCATTTTCCCATTCCAGGAATACTTCGGTGATCTTAGACCCTACATTTTCGGGAAATTCCAGCCGGACTTTCTTGTCCTTGAACTCTACCGGTTCTACTTTATATTCTTTGGAATCTATCTTGGCCTTGATTTCCTCTGCAAACCTCAACCCTCTGTTCTGAGTCTCAAAAGTATAAATGTACTCGCCCGAAATTTTCTCCAAATTTCCGTTAAAAAGCACATCCGTGGAGGGAGTTTCTCTAACGGCTAAAATCTCTTTTTCAATGGCATCAATTGCCTGCTGTAAAACTTTTTTTATCAAAATAAAAGAAATGTTAAATGCGAAATGTTGAAATTTTAATTGATTCTAAAATTCAACATTTCTAATCTAGAATTAAAAATTTCACTGATCCCACAATTCGGCCCGGATCATTTCGGAGCTTTTCTCAGAAAGCATATAATCAAGCCGCAGCCTGCTTTTTTGGGGAACCTTTTGTTCAACCAAACGAGCGCTGTCTGAGGTATACAAGATAAGATCTGATTCGCGAACAAAAAGTGGTAGAGACTTCCCGTATGTAGTTCCCGCCACAAAAGATCCTTCAAAATGTATGGAGCGCTTCAGCTCATTTATCACTTTGGGGATGGTATCTTCCGAGCCGGTTACCAGTCCGATAGTATCGATTGCTGCACGATCTACCATGGAAAGTAAGATATCCGGATCAAAATCATACACGATCGGCAAAATGAGCAGACTTTCCCGCAGGCTCCGGAATTTGTTTACCAAATGAATGGGGACAAAAAGGGCATCGTATTTGGCCGCACTTTCATATTCGTTGATGTCTATCACCTGACTTTTTACGCCTACCTGTTTCTGTATGGCATCAGACAACATTCGTCCCATTTCGTGGTTTTCACCCACACTGGCACAGGTTTGAATGCGGTCAGGCCATTCCATGAATCCCAGCTGTTCCTGAAACAACAATTCGATCTCCGACTCGTCAAGTCCATAGCCGATGAGTTCTTGCACCAGCGCCTGCACTTTCTCGCCGCCAACTTCCAGCCGGGCCGATTTATCCAAAAGCGGCGTTTGGTTTTTTACGGTGAAGCCGCGTCCCTGCTCTCCAAGTATCAATCCTTCTTCTTCCAGAAAATGATATGCTTTTCGAACTGTGTGGAAACTCGCTTCCAGCTGCTGGCCCAGTTCCCGGGTTGAGGGCAACATCTCGCCCACCTGAAACTGCTTGGTGGCGATCATCAGCCGTATTCGATCTGCGATATGTTTAGCGGAGGTTTTCAATTTGTTTGTTAAGTATGTAATACTATTTTATTAGTAACTACTCATGAATTTAAAGGAACATGAAGATATCCGTTTTTTCAACCATCCTCATACTTTTGTTTTATCAGGAAGTGCAGGTACAGGCACAATCAAATTCAGATTCAGTTCAAATAATCATTCAGCTGGAGCTTCCTGAGAATACCCCAACAAATTCAAAATTCTTTTTTGCAGGTTCGGTCAATGGGTTTGATCCCGGAGTTGGTTTTGGCTGGAAGGATAAATCTATTTCCTTTTCAGAAAACAATGACATCTCGGAGCTCAATCTTACTCAACCGGCCGGAGATACGGTTCATTATAAAATTACACGAGGGACGATCTATTCGGCTGAGGAAAATAACGACTATACCTATCGTAAGCCTCGTGAACTCATTTTTGACGAAGATAAAACAGTCACCGCTACCGTTGAATCCTGGCATGATATCCCGCCCGAAAATATGGAACAGCTTTGGCCACTTGTGAAATTGGAGCCTGTCTCTGAAAAGACGTTCAAGTACAATGAATATGATTATGATTGGATGGGTACGATCCTGTATGCCGACGATATCGTCAGGTATTTTTATGGCGATCAGATCAGGGGTTTACTTCAGAAGATTGAACCTACATTCATAGACACGGTTGTGTACTATCAAGTAACTTCAAAAGCTCCGGATAATAGCCTTCTTGTAGTTGCAGGAAAAGAAAGTAAGGAGGTCTCATGGTCTCTTTACGTAGACCAAAATAATGATAATACCATCTCAAAAAGTGAATATGTATTTGCTGAGAATGACAGTATCACATTATGGCAAGGTCTGATTCATTATGACAGATTTGAAGGAAAAAAGGTGATCAGCGATACCACTCAAGCCCAGATTGAATTACCTAAAGATCTTCCGGCCGCTTACTCATCCAGTAACCGAAAAGATGTCCCGGACCTGACTTATGCCTTCCCAACTCAGCAAAAAAAAGCGACTATTTCAACAAACAGTGGTCGTACTACTATCTACATATTGAACTTTTTCGAATACCTGTTTACGGAAAACCTCCAGGTATATATTGACCGCGATAATGATGGTTTCTTACAGATGGGTTCCGGAACCAATGAAGATCTAACCGTCTACGCCAATGATATGAGGAGATCCAAAACCTATTACTCCTATCCACATTTTAAAGTTGGCAACCAAATGTATGAGATCGCAGATATTGATCCCTATGGAAACTGGGTGCGTTTCAGGCCGTCATTCGAAGAACCACATGAGCAACGAACCGCTATAGAAGTTGGTGTTCCGTTACCTGACTGGAAAGCTGCCACACTTGAGGGAAATTCAACTGGAAAAGAAAACCTGACCGGTAAATATGTGCTTCTTGATTTTTGGGGAAGCTGGTGCGGCCCTTGTATCGAGGAGTTACCCTACTTAAAACAGGCTTATGAAGATTTCAAAGGCACTAATTTTGAGATCATCGGGCTTGCTTATGATTCCATAGAATCAACAAAGGAAGCCATTTCAAAATATGATATCGTTTGGCCACAAGTGATGGATGATGGTGAATTCAGTTCCTTATTTCGAATTCAGGGCTATCCTTTTCAAATCCTTGTGGATCCTGAAGGAACCATCGTTGAAACCGGAAAATCTTTGCGGGGAGAAAGGCTTGAAAAAACCTTAAGGAAATATCTTAACCAAGATTAATCTACTTTTCAAAATACTTCACCCATAAAAATCTTCAATGATCTCAAGATAAGCTTTCACCGTTTTATCTAGTCCCCAAAACAGTGATTTACTAATGAGTGCGTGCCCGATACTTACTTCGTTCAGAACGGTGATCGTTTCGAGCAGGTCCGGGAGGTTCTCCAGATTCAATCCATGTCCGGCATTTACCTTGATACCCAAGTCGTTTGCCATGTTTGCAGCTTTCCGTAACCGGATAAGTTCGTGCTTCTGTTTAGCAGGGTTTGCATTGGCGAAGGTTCCGGTATGTAATTCAATGGCATCGGTTCCCAGTTTATGCGCCAGCTCAATATCCTGTGGATTTGGATCTAAAAACAAACTGATCTCAATATTGGTCTCTCTCAACTTTGGAAATACTCTATTTTTGTAATCATCAAAAACGGATTCCATATCAAGTCCACCCTCAGTCGTTAGCTCCTCCCTGCCTTCAGGTACAAGCGTGCATAAATGAGGATCCACTTTCGTACAGATATCAAGCATCTCGTCAGCTGCAGACATTTCAAAGTCCAGTTTTCCGCGTACCGATTCCTTTAACCGATAAACATCTTCATCACGAATATGACGGCGGTCGCGCCGAAGGTGAAATACAATTCCGGCTGTTCCAGCTTCCTCACAAATCTGTGCCGCTTCAATCGGATCGGGATAGCCTTCACCCCGCGCATTTCTGAGTGTTGCAACGTGATCGATATTGACGAGTAATTTCATACTTGTTGTAAATGGTAATTTAAATTCTATGTTCAAAAGTAAGCATATCCGTTTATATTTACAGGCTATGATATCAGACGGAAAAAATTACTCCATAATCCTGTTTTTGGGATTGATGATGGTCTCCATTTCAGCCTGCGGAGTCGTTCAGCGTGGAAGTGTTCCCGTACAAGAACCTTCTGCTGAACCTCCAACTCCTGAGAAAGAAATTCCATATTCAACTCCAAGTGATGACGAAGCCGGCGATACGGAACGCATCTTTGATGACACTTCAGTTTCTTCAGAAAGTGCAGAACTACAGGGTTTTTTAGAATTGGCTTACAAAGACTGGAAAGGAACTCCATATTTACTGGGAGGCTCGGGATATACAGGCATCGATTGTTCGGCGTTTATACAGGTCGTATTTGAAGATTATCTGTTGCAACAGATTCCCAGAACCACACGTGAGCAAATGAATTCCGGTAAGGATATCAGTAAATCATCCTTACGAACCGGAGATCTCGTATTCTTTAAAACCGGTCGCCGGTCGTATCATGTTGGGGTGATGGTAAGTCAAAGCGAATTTCTCCATGCATCCACTTCAGAAGGCGTAAAGATCTCAAAGCTTGAGCATCCTTACTGGCAGGAAACATGGCTTACAGGCCGCCGGTTAATTGATTGATCACAGCTTGTCAGAATGATGATGCATCATGGCTTTGTAGGCATCACTGAGTTCGATCTCACGGCGTTTCATCATAGCCCTCATCGCTTCAATGGCTTTATCAAATTTGTAAATTCCATAATCTTCAGAGCCCACCCACGCAAAGGAAGGAATATATTTAGGGGGAAAACCTCCCATAAAAATGTTTGAACTAACGCCACAAATGGTCCCTGTGTTCAACATAGTGTTGATGGCCGTTTTAGAATGATCGGCCATAACCGTTCCCAGAAATTGCATACCGGTTTCTATATCCTTTCGAGATTCCCAACCTGACATCCGAACTGTGCTGTAGTTGTTTTTCAGGTTTGATGTATTGGTATCTGCCCCCAGATTCACCCATTGTCCAAAAATAGAATTTCCCACAAAACCATCATGCGCTTTATTGGAATACGAATGAAAAATACAGTTAGAGATCTCTCCACCTACTTTACAAACGGGCCCAATGGTGGAGCCGCCATATACCCTCGATGCCATCTTAATGGTTGCTCCCTTCCCCACAACAATGGGGCCGCGCAAAATACTTCCCGCCTCGATGGTAGCATCATCCATGAGAACAACGGGGCCTTCTTCGGCAATAATAGTTACGTTTGGCTCAATGGTTACATTTTCACCTACATACGTATTTTCAAGTGAAAAGACCGACATCGCTGCCGTTTTGTTCTCCTCGGATAGTAATTTTAGTCCCGCATATTGCAGATCTTTCTCAATCTCAAAACTGTTCAGCAGTAACATATCCCACAAATGCTCGAGGTGGATGGCTTCGGTAATTTCGGTTTCGGTCAGCTCAATACTTGAGAGGTCAAAATCTTGCTCCTTTAGCATGGGCTGACTTTCACTGCCACCCAGCTTTACAGCAACTGCATCCCCCTTAAAAACAATCTTTTCGTATTTATCCAACTTTTTGATCTGGTTGACCAACTTTTCAGAGGGCAGAAAACGAGGGTTTATCCAAAGGCATTCATCTGTATTTTCCGCAGAACCGATGGCAAAGACATCTTCCAAAAAAGCAGCTTGGATCCTTGCAAAACCCGCCACATCAAGGGCATGCATCCACTTCTCCCTTATGGTAAATATTCCTATTCGTAAGTCATCTATTGGGCGGGTTAACGTAAGTGGATGGAAGCGGGTTGATTTTTCGTCCGGAAAAAAACAGATCTTCATATTAGAGAATATGTAATTTTGTATTTAGTGTCGTTATTCTTGATGGCGAATCATATATTTAAGGATATTAAAAACGGAAAGAAAATTTAATTATTAGTACATGTGTGGAATTGTAGGGTATATAGGAAATAAGCAAGCCAGTAAAATTATTATTGATGGCTTAAAGAGATTAGAATATAGGGGTTATGATTCGGCCGGAATTGCCACTTTAAATGGCAAAATTCAACTGAATAAAGGGAAAGGGAAAGTTGCCAACCTCGAGAAAATGATCGGCGACTCTCAGAATGGCTCTATTGGAATTGGCCATACCCGGTGGGCTACTCACGGGGAACCCAATGACATCAACTCCCATCCGCATATAAGTCAAAATGGGAAACTGGCTTTGGTGCACAACGGCATCATTGAAAATTACAATACACTTAAGAAGAAGCTTAACGACCAAGGCTACGAATTTTATTCTGAAACCGATACTGAAGTTGTTGCAAAGCTTATAGAAAGTTTTCTGGAAAAGGATTCTTCTTCCCTAAAAAAAGCAGTGCAACTGGCACTTCACCAGGTAACCGGAACCTATGGCATTGCACTTGTTCATTCTGACTTCCCTGATCAGATCATTGTTGCCCGAAAAGGTTCTCCTTTATTATTAGGAGTTGGTGACGGCGAAATGTTGATTGCATCTGATGCCTCGGCTGTAGCGGCCTACACCGATAAAGTCGTATATCTGGATGATGGCGAAATTGCGGTCATCACCAAAGATGACTATACGGTTGAATCATCTGATCAGGTTGAACTGACCAAAGAGATTCACGAGCTGGCTCTCAGCCTTGAAGAGATTGAGAAAGGTGGGTACGACCATTTTATGCTCAAAGAGATCTTTGAACAGCCTAAAGCTATTTCTGATTGTCTGCGTGGCCGCATCAATGCGGAGGAAGGCACCATCACTCTTGGCGGTATTGAGAACGTCATGGATCAGTTGGTGAATGCCAATCGAATTGTGATCGCCGCCTGTGGAACAAGCTGGCATTCCGGTTTGGTGGGAGAATATTTGTTCGAATATCTGGCGAAAGTACCGGTTGAAGTTGAATATGCTTCAGAGTTCCGGTATAAAGAGCAGCTGATTGGGGAAGGCGATGTAATGATCGTGATCTCCCAAAGTGGAGAAACTGCTGATACGCTTGCGGCTCTCCGTGAGGCTCAGTCCCGCGGTGCTTTGGTGCTTGGCGTTGTAAACGTAGTTGGCTCTACCATTGCCCGTGAAACCGATGCAGGCGTATATATTCATGCTGGGCCTGAAATTGGAGTTGCTTCTACCAAAGCGTTCACTGCGCAGGTAACCGTACTGACTCTTATGGCTATTCGTCTCGGCTTGGAGAAGGGCACTATCAAAAAAGAAGAAGCTCAGAAACTCATCAAAGAGCTTGCACTTATTCCTTCCAAGATCGAGAGTATCCTGGAGAATACAGATCATATCGAGCATATTTCACGATTGTTTTCTTATGCACCTAATTTCCTTTATCTGGGACGATCGTACAGTTTCCCTGTGGCCCTCGAAGGAGCTCTTAAACTTAAAGAGATCTCATACATTCACGCTGAAGGGTATCCTGCTGCAGAAATGAAGCATGGCCCTATTGCCCTGATCGACGAAATGATGCCTGTAGTTGTAATTGCGGCTACCCATCATACCAACGATAAAATGATCAGCAATATTGAAGAAGTGAAAGCCCGTAAAGGCCGTATTATTGCCATTACCACCTCAGAGAATGGTGAAGTTTCAGACCTTGCTGAGTTTTCAACGATCATTCCTGCAACTATGGATGTTTTCTCTCCTCTCCTTTCCGTGATCCCTTTACAGCTACTTTCTTATTACGTTGCTGTGAACCGAGGTTGTAATGTAGATCAACCCCGAAATCTCGCCAAAAGCGTGACAGTAGAATAATAGTGTGGATAATTTCGGGTAAACGCATACCGGGTTTACCTGAAATTCTCTTATTACACCTGTGTTACCCCTTTTTCAACTTTACAAGCCCCTTCACTTATTTTTGTGGATATCTTGATTTTTATCTCCAAAATCCGTTCAATTAAGTCCGTTTCTATTAGAATATCTTAATATTAAATTTCAATGAAAAACTGGAAGACATTTCTATTTAAAGTAGTTGTTTTGGTATTAGTGGGCATCGTGATTTTTACAGGCTAGCAGTCAGCCCTGATTTTTTAAATTCCCATGCCAACCATCGGTTTGGTGTGTGTTATAAATTTCTATTCTACATTAACCTGCCTTAATATTTTTTCGCCCATTCTGTAGCTAAATTGTATCAAATTTAGAGTTAGCTATGACAAAAATTGATCTGAGTTATTTAGCGGGTGTTACTGATGGAGATAAAGAGATTATGGGAGAAATGATCGATCTGATCCTTGAAGAAACCCCTATCCATCTTCAGAATATTGTAGAATTCATGGAGAATAAAGAATGGAAAAAGCTGGGAGCTGAAGCACATAAAGTGAAACCGCTTTTCCTCTACGTCGGGCTTACCGAGCTCAAAGATCTCGCTCAGGAAATTGAACAATTTGGTAAAACAGAGGAAAACCTTGATCAAATTCCTTCCCTAATCGAAAAACTGGAGTTGGGGTTCAATGAAATTCAATCGAAATTGACTGATCAAAAGGAATTATTGGCTTAGCGTCATCTGGATGTGATCAATATCATCAACCACATATACTTTTCCTTCAGGTTCAAAGCCTAACTCCTGATAATATTTTATCAATGCAGCTTGTGCTTCTATCCGCACAGGAGCACCTTTACATGATTCAATTCCTTTTCTGATCAACTGAGGCCCCAGTCCTATTCCGCGAAATCCCGGAGCTACAACAATTCTTCCCAGGCTTGCTTCCTTATCATATTTTGTACCCGGCAAAAATATCCTCAGATAAGCAGCTAAGGTCTCCCCCTTGTAAAACATCAGGTGATCTGCTTTGTCGTCATCCCCATCTATATCTTCATAAAAACAGGTTTGCTCAATAATAAATACTTGTTGTCTTAACCTGAGGATCTGCTCCAGTTGCCCCGGTTTAAGCTCACTAAATTCTTTTAAAATGACATCCATAATTTGATCAAATGTAACCATTCGTTTGCCTTTGCCGTACAGCAAGATCAATATCAACCAAAACAATAATACGATGATCTGGGCTTGGCTACTAAATAGTGTTTCTGTTTATGCAACGGCTTCTCTGCTGGAGGGTGTGGAAATTAAGAATTTTTGGAGTGCAGTGTTTGTTGCAGCAGTTCTTGCAATAATAAATATTTTGATCAAACCTGTTTTGCTTTTTCTGAGCCTCCCTGTCACCATTTTAACTTTAGGACTTTTTGTCCTTGTGATCAATGCGATCCTGATCATGCTTGTGGATAAACTTGTTGAGGGCTTTAAAGTGGAGAGCTTCAGCTGGGCTCTTATCTTTGGCGTGGTGATGTCACTGATCAGCTGGGCTTTGTTCAAACTGTTCGGGTAGCAGATACTCTCCTGTTTTAAACAAAAAAACCTCCTGAGCTGTTAGCCCGGAGGTTTTTTTCAAATATTAGTTCTGTCCATTAAATGTTATCGCAAACTGCTTGCGTGAAGGTCGAGGTGGTTCCTTCCCCTCCAATATCCGGCGTACAGTATACTTTTTTCTCCACCAGTGTTTTGTAGATGGCCTTTCGGATATTTTCTGCAACTTGTTTTTGGTCGATGTGCTCAAGCATCATCAAAGATGAGAATAACAGCGCCAGCGGATTGGCAATATTCTTACCAACAATATCCGGGGCTGAACCATGAACGGCTTCAAACATAGCTGCATCATCCCCAATATTGGCAGCGCCGGTTACACCTAATCCTCCTACAAGACCTGATGCCAGATCAGAAAGGATATCACCAAACAAGTTCGTAGTAACAACCACGTCAAACTGTCGCGGGCGGATAACCATTTGCATCGCCATATTATCCACGATCACATCCTCAAATTCAATCTCCGGATAATCTTTGGCTACTTTGCGACCCACTTCAAGGAATAATCCGGTAGTTAGTTTCAGAATGTTCGCCTTATGCACCAGCGTTACTTTCTTTCGATCATTCTGCTTTGCATATTCAAAGGCAGCACGGATAATTTTATTACTTGCTTCCTCTGTTACAACGGCTATGGCTTCTGAATGTCTCTTGTTTTCGCCTTCATCAATCCACTGTTCTTTACCGATATACAAACCTTGAGTATTCTCGCGGAAAAGGACCATATCAACATCTCTGAAAGGAGATTCAATACTTGGTAAAGTGTGAGCCGGACGAATGTTGCTGTATAAATTGAATTTCTGACGGAGAGCTACATTCACAGATCGAAATCCGGATCCAACGGGAGTGGTAAGTGGTCCCTTTAGTGCAATTCTGTGTTCATCTATAGCTTCAATAGTTTCTTCAGGAAGGGGATTTCCTACTTCCTCGTGAGCTTTTAATCCGGCAATACATTCAACCCAATTAATTTCTGCACCGGCCTTTTCGAGAATTGTGGTTACCGAATTTGTGATTTCAGTTCCTATCCCATCACCAGGAATTAACACTACGTTTTTCATTCAAGATCTAATTTATAGCTTTAAATTTGTGAGGGGTAAATATATTGATTTTACCATCCAAATGTGATGTGTTTAAATGGGGTGAATTCAGCCTTCCCTAAGTTTGCATTGTGCTTTCCTGATTTCGCTCAGTATTCCTCATTGAGTTTTAAAACCATGACAACTGACCTACTAAAAATTTCCGGTTCATAGAGTGATTAGAATTTTATACTCCGGGAATGAAAGCCATCTCAAACAGCTTGTCTACAAATAAAACAGGCACCTATGAAAAAATCCTTGGTTTGGTTTCGTAACGATCTTCGTATTCACGATAATGAGGCCCTAATAAAAGGATGTCAGGCCGCCGAAGTTATTCCGCTGTATTGCATTGATCCGCGACAGTTTGAAAATACCTCTTTCGGCTTCCCAAAAACCGGCTCACACCGTGCACGTTTTTTATTAGAGTCTCTGCAAGATCTTCGGGAAAGTTTACAAAATATCGGAGCTGACCTCGTCATAAGAACGGGAAAGCCGGAAGAGATTATCCCTGACCTGGCCCAGAAGCACGATATCGATCTCGTATTTATCTCCAAAGAAATTACGCGGCAAGAAGTTGATATTGAAGACAGGCTAAAGGAGCGTATTGGTGATAAACTTAGTTTCACCTGGCAAAGTACACTCCATCATATAAATGATATTCCCTTTAACCAAAATGAGATCCCGAATGTTTTTACTCAGTACAGAAAGAAAACGGAGGACGATACAAAGATCCGGAAGGAATATGAACAACCTATCCGGGCCAAATTATCAGAGGGCGTGGAGCCCGGCACAATCCCAACCCTGCAAGATCTTGGGGCTACCGAAATAAATGCTGATGAGAGAGCAGTTCTGTCCTTTACCGGTGGCGAAAAAGCAGCTCTTAAACGGTTGCAGGAATATTTCTGGGATGGAGATCACCTTAAAGATTACAAGTTTACACGAAATGGACTTTTAGGAGCCGATTTCTCTTCAAAGTTTTCACCCTGGCTGGCCAATGGTGCCCTTTCTGCAAGACGTATTTACTGGGAAGTGAGAAAATATGAAGAACAGCGTAAAAAGAATGTTTCAACTTACTGGATGCTATTTGAACTGATGTGGAGAGATTATTTTCGGTATTCAGCCTGGAAGCATGGTGATATGATCTTTTGGGCCTCCGGAATTCAGAAGTCAAAGAGAGAGTGGCGACAGGATAAAACTGATTTCCAAAAATGGGCTGAAGGTATCACCGGAATTCCTTTTATTGATGCTAACATGCGTGAATTAAATGCCACGGGTTATATGAGCAACCGGGGCCGACAAAACGTGGCGAGCTTTTTGGCTCAAAACTTGAACATCGACTGGCGTATGGGAGCTGAATATTTTGAATCTCAGCTTTTGGATTATGATCCCTGCAGCAACTATGGGAACTGGGCATATAATACAACCGTAGGGCACGACCCCCGGAACCGATACTTTAACATTATAGGTCAGGCTCAGAAATATGATGCCAACGGTGATTATGTGCGAACATGGATTCCTGAACTTAAACATGTACCTGACGAATTTATTCATGAACCGCACAAAATGAATCCCGAACAACAAACGTTATTTGACGTAGAAATTGGAGTTAATTACCCCAAACCTATGATAAACCTGGATGAAAGCTATGAAGAAATCAAAAAACGAGATCAAAAATAGAATTCTGGCTTTTTCAAAAAAGCACAGGTCCCAAGAACAAATTAGTCCTACTGAAGTAACCAAGAATCTTTTTACGGATGTATGGAGAGATCATGTGGATGGAGTCCGAAAAGTGGCCGGTGAATTGCAGAATGCGCGGCTGGTTAAAATCACGAAGGGTGGAAAGAAAATAGCGCTGGATGATTCAGGAAACTCTCTCCGGCTTTCATCTTTCACAAATGATGACTAATACTATAAAACGATCTCACTGATGGTGTTGACCCTGCAGATGCAGCACGAAAAGGGGGCAAACCGAAGAAAAGGTCAATAATTGAGCAGGTACTGTTGGAAAAAAAGATCATCAGATTCTATTCCAGATCCATTCAGGTACACACTTGGCAACCCATGCCAATAATCTCCAGCGTTTTGTTACATAAAAAATATTCTTCCTTCTCTGTATTCCTTCGATCATCTGCTCCGCTGCTTTCTCTACCGAAGCAACCCAAAACATTCCTTTAGCCCGTTCCGTCATTTCCGTCCAGATGTAACCCGCTCTTATTTCTGTGACTGCAATATCAGCCTCTACTCTCTTGGCCTTCTGACGATATCCGGTCATGTATGTAGAAATAAAATGCTTTGAGGCCGTATAGGCCGCGGCCTTATGAAAAGCGACCAGTGCTGCCATTGAAGACATCCCAACAATTTGTCCGTGCCCCTGTTCTTTAAAATAATCGAATGCAAAATGACATCCGTGTGCAAAAGCAAGAGCATTTAATTCTATCAGCTTTGATTCGGCTCCCCATGGTGGCAACATTTGAATTCGCCCCATCCCTGCATTTAAGATCATTACATCCATTCCGCCCATTTCTTCGATCAATTCCCGGTATGATTCTTCGGCAGCCTCATGCTCCGTCACATCCTGTGCTTTGATATAGGCATTCTCTCCAATGATAGACTTAAGCTCCTCTAAGCGCTCTTCCCGCCGGCCGATCAACCCCACTTTAAAACCTTGTTTTGCATACTGAAGTGCAAGCTCCCTGCCAATACCTGAAGTTGCACCTGTAATAATGATCTTCTTCATAATAATTACTGAAACTAAAAAAGGCTTCAGAAGCTGAAGCCTTTCAAAATTTAGTTGGCTTTTGCTAATTGCAGAGCCGGGACATTTTGCCGGGCGTATTCAAAAGCTCCAAACATCACCCCGGAATAAATGAGGTCGCCTGCAATGGTATAATGGAAAAATGGAATTCCTGCTCCGTAGCTCATCAATAACCCTGATAGGGATTGTGGATAAATCGGACTTCCCAGCCATGCTCCAAAATTTGTGATCAAAAAGAAAATGATGGATGCAGATAAACTTCCTGCAACTACAGTTTTGAGATTCACTTTCTTCAGAATAAAGATTCCCGCCAGTACGATAAGAGCTATGGAACCATACATCCAGTAGAAACCGGGAGTGAACAACACAAAACCATCATAAAAGCTGGCAAATAACAGGTTGTTCACCAGTAAGTCACTCACAAAAAATGCAGCCAACGGGAGCAGAAACGAGAATTTCTTATCAGCAAAATAAGCTGCTCCAAAAAGAGACATGGCTCCCATAGGAGCAAAATTATAAGGGTGTGGCACCATTCTTGAGAGTGCGGCTATGAGTATAAATCCGGATAGAACTAAAAAGCGCTTGTTATTCATTGATCTTTTTTAGGCTTGGTTGAACTCCTAAAATAAAAAAAGCATCGCCTCAAATGAAACGATGCTTTGAATAAATTAGATTTTTTAAGTCTGCCAGATATTATTCACCTGAAGCTGATGAATTCAGCTCTAAATTCAGGTCAACAGTAACTTCATCACCGATCACGGCATCCGAAGCCCAGTCTCCTGTTCCTACTGTGTAATCCGTTCTGTCTAAAGTAGTTGAGGCAGTAATACCGGCCACTTTGGTTCCTTCTTTCATTGGATTATCCATAATGCCCAATAATTTGAAAGGAAGCTCGATGTCTTTTGAAACATCTTTAATTGTTAATGTACCATTTGCCACAAATTCATTCTCACCTGTTCTCTCAATATTAGAGCTCTTAAAGGTGATGTGTGGCCATTTTTCAGCATTAAAGAAATCCGGTGTTCTTAGGTGACCGTCACGACGCTCGTTCTTGGTATCGATGCTGCCTACCATGATCTTTACGTCGATCATGCTTTCTTCCAGATTTTCCGGATCGAAGTTAACTGTGGCTTCATAGTCATTGAATTGACCATTTACCGGAGTAAAGAAGTGCGTTACTTCGAAGTTCACTGCACTGTGTGCCTTGTCGATGGTCCAGCTTGTCATGGCATATTTTGCCATCGCTATAGTTGATAATGCAAAAATTGTAACTGCTAGATACGTTGTAATTTTGTTTAATGTTCTCATAGAAAAAATAATTGTTCTGTTTTGTGATTTGATGTTTCTCTTTGAACCAGCGTGAAGATAAAATCATTCAGTTCAATATTAAACTATTTGATATTAAATTTAATCTATACCACTCATAGGCTTTTTTGTTAGAACATGTAAAACACACAATTCAGGAGAACAAATTGTTCGATTTTTGGTTTGCATTAATAAACAAAAGCATGTTAGTTAATACATTATAAACCGACACTTAATCCACTAAACTTATTATGAAAACTTTTTTGAAGCACACCTTAACTATAATTATTGGCATCTTTTTTGTGACTGGAGCCGCCTTTGCTCAGCAGCAGCAAATGCCACAACAGCCCGAGCCTTTAAGTCCTGAGGAAGTAACCGGTGAAGACTTGGAGATGGTAGCTAGTGTATCTCAGGCTGCTCAAGGTATTCAGCAGGAAGCTGATTCCAAGATGAGAAAAGTTATTGAAGAAGAGGGAATGGAGTACAATCGTTTTCAGCAAATTATGATGGCGATGCAAAATCCACAAATGGCTCAGCAGATTGATATTTCCAGTGAGGAACAGCAGACTATTCAGTCTGTTCAACCTGAACTTCAGCAAATTAACAACGAGGCGCGCACACAGTATATGCAAGCCATCGAAGAAGAAGGGCTTACTCCTCAGAAATTTCAACAATTGGCTGTTACTATACAATCCAATCAGGAAGTAGCTGATCGTTTTGAAGAAATTAGTAATGAAGGTCAGCCTGAGCAAGAGAACTGATCAGTCCTCTTACTTATTCAAGAATTTGAGAAACCCGGCTTATGTCGGGTTTTTATGTACTCAAGCATTTTGACCCCTTCAAAGTAAACCGCCACGGCAATTTGGCATCCTCTCCGGCATAGTCAACGCCGACCCTTTGGCTAGCCTCTATCTCTTGCTCAGTAATATTTGCATCTCCCCTTTCCACCCAGATCGTGTCTCCGCACAGTTTGGTCTTATCCAGTTTTGTTGTGATGCCAAGTGCTTGTGATAATTTACCGGGACCGTTTGTTACCTGTGGTTTAAGTTTCTCTATTCCTCTTCTATCCAGCATGTTTTTTACACCCAACGTGGGTTCAATGGCCCGTATCAATATGGCATCGGCCTTGCCTTCCTCATTGGTAACAATATTGAACAAGTGATGTATTCCATAGCAAAGATAAATGTACGCTTGTCCCGGAGGTCCATATAAAGTTTCTGTCCGTTTAGTTCGCACATCTGGAAAAGCGTGGCAGGCGGCATCTGTTCGCCCATTATAGGCTTCTGTTTCAACAATGATGCCCGAGGTATGCACACCGTCAATGTGAGTGCATAATTTCATTCCGATCAGATCTCGGCTGATCTGAACCACATCATCCCGTTCATAAAAAGAGAGAGGAAGTTTTTTCGGCATCACGAAATAGCCGTGTAGGGATTCTCCTGAATAGAAGGCCTGTCGATGAGATAAACATCTTTATAAGCTCTGGCAATCATCCCGCTTAATACAAACAACAGTGCGGTATAAAAAGTCCAGACGGCCAGTATGATCAAAACTGTGTATCCCTGATAAAAATAGCGATAGGTTGCAAATGCGTATTCGAGGTACATACTCACCCCATATTTGGCCAACTCAAAAAGAATAGTATATACGCCTGCGGCCATCAAGGCAATGCGGGGTTTGATCTTCCGCTCACTTACAAATCGATATACCACGTACACTACAAAAAAGGCCAGAATAATAGGCAGGACAAAATTCAGGAAATCATAGATCCAGGGGAGTTCGATCACCATTTCTGTAAAGGGAATGTCGATCTCGCTGAGATCAAATAAAGAGATCGTGGAAATGGCCAGACTAAAAAACAGAAACACGATTCCGATCAAGCTAAAACCAAAGAAGTTGTAGATCACGTCCATGATGGGATGCTTGCGTTCTTTGATGTCGAATACATCAAAAAGGACGTGTTTAAGGCTGTGGAGCAATCCTTGGGTAAAAAAGAGTAATACAACTATACCTATGATCCCAAAAATACGCCGGGCCCCGATCAGCGGTTCCAGCAAGGTTTCGATGGTCACTGCTCCCCTAAATACATCATCGCTTTGCGTTTCGTAGGTGAAGCTAGGGAAGAATTCGCGTCCATACCGTACAATTTCATTGAAGGCTTCCTCAGCAGAAAGCAGGTATCCAATAATAGAAATGAGGATCAACACAAAAGGAACAGCGCAAATAAAAAGATTGAACGTGATGGCTGAGGCGTTGAAGAAGATGTCCTTCTTGCTTGCCAGCTTCAGTACTCGTTTCCAAAATTCTTTTTGTTTATCCAAAACCTGCTTCTGATTAGTGAGCCGTTAAAATTCGCAGGATGAGCGGTTAAATACAAGCGGGATTTAAGCGAGTGGAGAAATGAGCTCAATAAAGAAACCTGGAATGGTTATTAGTCTATTTGTAAATGGTTATTTAGGCTTGCAATTAATGTTAAACCACTCCGATTAACTATTGAACCGTTTCCCAATAACCAATAAATCCCCTTTAGTTTTTCAGTCATTTCATTGCTAAGTTCCGCATTCAAAAATCAGCAATCTAACAGCTTAAAACACCTATTTACAGCGCATGGCTGCTAAGAAAAAGCAAACTCCGCTGATGCGGCAGTATTTCCAGATCAAAGATGAACATCCGGGCACCATTCTGCTTTTCCGGGTCGGGGATTTTTACGAGACTTTTGCCGACGATGCCCAGCTTATAAGCAAGGAATTAGGGATCACGCTCACCAAACGAAACAACGGTGGCGACCAAACCCCCCTGGCCGGATTCCCCTATCACGCGCTGGATAATTACCTACCCAAATTGGTTAAGAAAGGACACAAAGTAGCCGTGTGCGAACAGACTGAAGATCCTGACGAAGCCAAAAAAGCAGGGCGTAAAATAGTAACCCGTGAAGTGACCGAGATCACCACGCCCGGTGTAACGATGTCGGAGAAGCTACTAGATCATAAACGAAATAATTATATCGCTTCCCTGCATTGGGATGGATCCACGATCGGTGTCGCGTTTTCAGATATTTCGACGGGTGAATTTGCGCTGAGTCATATCAAGGAAGAACATCTGGATAATTTTCTGGCGGCCATTCAGCCTTCGGAGATCCTGATTCAGCAGAAAAAGAAAAACAAGCTGGATGAATCGCTCACCCATCACAATATTTCCTATATCGAAGACTGGGTGTACGATGGCGATTACGGCTACAACCTGCTCACCGAGCATTTTGAAACGCATTCTCTGAAAGGATTTGGGGTCGAGAAGCTTGAAGTTGCCCACATAGCGGCCGGTTCGCTGATGCACTACATGCAGGAAACGCAGAAAGCATATTTACGTCACCTCCGCCGGTTATACGCGTACGAGAGCAACGAATACATGAGCCTGGATGCGTCTACAAAGCGAAATCTGGAGCTGACAGCCAGTATACAGGAAGGCGGAACCGAAGGCACGCTGATCTCAATTTTGGATGACACCTGTACAGCCATGGGTGGGCGACTTTTGAGACGATGGATCATGCGTCCACTTAAACGGCTCAAACCCATACAACAGCGACTAGATGCCGTTGATAAACTGTATAACAGCAACGATATCCGCAAAACACTTCGGGATGAACTGGAGCAGATCGGCGATATGGAACGTCTTATTTCCCGTATATGTGTCGGACGAACGAACGCCCGGGATGTTGTTCAATTGAAATTATCGCTGGCTCAAATTCCCCGATTGAAAAGTCAGATCTCGGCCATTGATGATCCGCTTCTACAGGATATTCTGGGGAGATTAAAATTATTGATCGAAGTACAGGAGCGGATCGGTTCAGCCCTGAAAGAAGATCCGCCGGCCAGTGTACGGGATGGTGGCATGATCGCCGATGAGTTCAATGAGGAACTGGACGAGCTTCGGGATGTGGCTAAAAATGGCAAGAAATACATCGCTAAGATCAAGGATGAACTAGCCAAAGAACATAACATCCCTTCGCTTAAGATCGGCTATAATAAAGTATTTGGGTACTACATTGAAGTCACAAATACCCACAAAGATAAAGTACCCGAAAGCTTCATCAGAAAACAAACGCTGGTGAATTCTGAGCGGTACATCACTCCTGAACTGAAGGAAGTTGAGGAGAAGGTTTTATCGGCTGAAGAACGAAGTAAGACGCTGGAGTATGAGTTGTTTGAAGAACTCCGACTTTGGGTTGCTGAGTTTGCCGACGACATCCAGCAGATCTCTCAGGCCATTGCCGAACTCGATTGTTTGCAAGGCTTTGCGGAAGTCGCTTTCCGAAATAATTACGCCAAGCCGGAAGTGGGCGATCACGAAGAAATTGATATCAAAAAAGGTCGCCATCCGGTGGTAGAAAAGTCTTTGCCCATGGGTGAACCGTTCATCCCAAACGACATCAAACTGGATAATGAAAGCGATCAGATCCTGATCATCACCGGGCCGAATATGGCCGGTAAGAGTATCATTTTGCGTCAAACCGGGTTGATCGTTTTATTGGCTCAGGTCGGAAGTTTTGTTCCGGCAAAATCGGCCAATATTGGGCTGGTAGACAAGATCTTCACTCGCGTGGGAGCCTCCGATAATCTGGCTGCAGGAGAAAGTACCTTCCTGGTTGAGATGAACGAAGCTGCCAATATCCTGAACAATGCCACTCCCCGTTCGCTGATCTTATTGGATGAAGTCGGTCGCGGAACTTCTACTTTTGATGGGCTGAGTATTGCCTGGTCACTTGCCGAATATCTCCACAATCATGCCCCTGTTGCAGCCAAAACATTGTTTGCCACGCACTATCACGAACTGAATGAGCTGGAGCAAATGTATGAGCGTACCAAGAATTACAATGTGCAGGTAAAAGAGCACGATGGAAAAGTGGTTTTCTTGCGGAAATTAGTGGCAGGCGGAGCCGATCACAGTTACGGTATTCAGGTAGCCGATATGGCCGGACTGCCTCAGGTGGTTATTGAAAGGGCGAAGGAGATCCTCAAAAATCTGGAAAGTCACAGCCTAGATATCACCAATAAAAATGGCTCCATCGAGAAGGAAGCTTCCTCCAAAAAAGAAGCCACAAAAAATCTTGCCGATAAAGTAGATAAGCAGTCGGAAATTTCCCAAATGTCAATGTTCCAGACTCATGTAGACCCCCGCATTGAAACGGTACTCAACAAGCTCGAAGCCACGGATCCAAACCGAATGACACCCATTGAAGCGCTTATGATGATCACGGAATTAAAGAAATTAGTGGATTAAAAAGTGCTAGGGTGCGACTGTGTTACAGTGTCGCACCTTAACACTTATAACTCGAAGTTTTAAAAAGAATTTATGTCTGAAAAAAACCACAAATCTGGATACGTTGCTATCATCGGGAAACCGAATGCGGGTAAATCTACGCTGATGAATTATATTTTGGGGGCCAAGATCTCCATCACTACGCACAAAGCGCAGACCACACGCCATCAAATTGTGGGTATTTTTTCGGATGAGGACACGCAGATCGTTTTTCTTGATACGCCCGGAGTTATCTCTCCAAAGTATGAGCTACAGAAAGCGATGATGAAAACCGTTGAGCGCGCACGAAGCGATGCTGATGTCATCCTTTTTATCCACGACCCGATGGACAAACATCCCGCCGATGACGTGATCGAGCTTATTAAATCCATTAATAAACCCGTCTTTTTAGTAGTAAATAAAATGGATGTGGCAGATCAGGAGAAAGCACAAAAGTCGGCTAAGGAAATTGAAGGAAAACTAAAAATACGTTCCACTCATTTTGTATCTGCTACAGCAGGAACAGGCGTTAAAGAATTGATGGAAGACATTCGGAGCTGTTTAATCCCCGGCCCTCCCTTCTACCCTAAAGAAGACCTGAGTGAACACCCGGTTCGATTTTTCGTTTCTGAGCTGGTTCGAGAGCAGATCTTCCTGCAATTTCAGCAAGAGATCCCTTATTCCTGCACCGTAGAAATTGCCTCTTACGATGCCGATGTGGACATCGACCGCATTCATGCCGACATCATCGTAAATCAAAAATCACAGAAGGGAATGCTCATCGGCAAAGGTGGTTCAGCCATTAAAGAACTGGGGATCGAAGCCCGAAAAACCATTGAAGAATTCATTGGTAAACAGGTGTATCTGGAGCTTCATGTGAAAGTCCGCGAGAAATGGCGAGAAAAAGAAAATTGGGTTCGGAATTTGGGGTATGGCAAGTAGTGGAATGGAACACGGATGGTGCAGGTTTTCGCTTAGTGTTTTCCTGAGAAATCCTCTTGCATTTCACTCTCTTCAGTCCTTATTCAAATGTGATTATCTAAAAAACTTCTTACAAATATTTTAGCCGATTTGGGTTGGAAATAAACTTTTCAATTTCCGTTAAGTTCAAAAAAGAATAACATTTAAAATCCGTGACCACCCGCTACATCTGCGCTATCCTCGTTCCTATTAAAAAATAATTTGCACCTTCCATCATCTCCCCTTAACATAAGAGCCATGAAATTAAACGAACAAAATATTATCAGCTCTTTCGCAACAATGTGTTGTATGTGTATGTGCATGGCGCAGACATAAGGGCTGAAATATATTCACAATTTACAAGCCCTTTTGAATGCAACTCAGAAGGGCTTTTTTGTTGTACGTTAGTTTCAATCGTTCTTTTACATTAGTTGCATTCTCATTACGAAAGGTGGAGGGATCAGGTCCTTTGAAGCCTTGGCAACCGTTCAGATAATTTAATTGTCTGGAAAAGGTGCTACATCCTGTCTGTTATATGAAATTCATATAACGGAAAAGATGAGTTCGATAAGACCCGGTTTTTGTTAAAAAAGCCTCTTTCGGATTCATCCCCGAAAGAGGCTTTTTTTGTTTTAATGAATTAATTCAATGCGAAAAACTTACAACGACTGGTACTTAAAAAAGATGAGAGCCACCAAAGAGCTCTCCAAAGAAACCGATCAGGTTGAACAGCTGCTTGAAAAGGTGCAAACTATTGCTGTGGTCGGTATCTCCAGAAACCGGCATCGCGACAGCCAATATGTAGCTCGATATCTTCAAAACGCCGGGTATAAAGTGGTACCTGTAAATCCCGCTGCGGACGAGATCCTTGGTGAGAAAAGTTATCCCGACCTGCAAAGCATTCCCTTTCCGGTAGATGTGGTGGATATTTTTCGACGCCCGGAAGACATCCCCGAGGTGGTTGATGAAGCCCTTTCCATCAACCCAAAAGTAATTTGGCTGCAGCTGGGAACAGGTGATCATCCCGAAGAACGAGAAAAGGCAGCATCCAAGAATATCACCTTTGTGCAAAAACGGTGTATCAAGGTCGATCATCAGTTTTTGATCCGACCTAAAAAAGAAAAGCAGGCATCATAATTTAATATCGGTCCAAGCGGACGCTTGAACCAGTTCAGAATTGAATAAATCATTAAGAATTTTCGAATTATAAACTCAACAACACTCACTCAAATAACCAACTACTATGAGCAACGATAAAGAACAACGCGACTTAAAATTTGAAACGCTTCAGCTTCACGCTGGTCAGGAACCCGATTCAGCAACCGGTTCTCGCGCCGTGCCGATCTATCAAACTACTTCCTATAATTTTGATGATACCGAGCACGCTGCAAACCTTTTTGCCCTCAAAGAATTCGGAAATATCTACACCCGGATCATGAACCCGACCAACGATGTCTTCGAAAACCGTCTGGCAGCTCTCGAAGGCGGAACAGCAGCCTTGGCAACAGCTTCCGGTCAGGCCGCACAATTCCTGGCCATCACCAACCTGGCGGATGCCGGTGATAACATCGTGTCTACTCAAAACCTTTACGGCGGAACGTACAATCAGTTTAAAAACTCACTTCCGCGGTTAGGAATCGATGTGAACTTTGCTGAAGAAGAAACTATCGAAGCCTATGCCAAGCATATTGACGATAAAACTAAAGCTATTTATGTGGAATCCATTGGAAACCCACGCGGCAACATTGCGGACTTCGAAGGACTTTCAGCCCTGGCCAAAGAAAACAACATCCCACTTGTTGTTGATAACACCTTTGGCGCTGGCGGTGCTTTGGTTCAACCTTTAAAACACGGAGCAAATGTAGTGACTGCATCTGCTACCAAGTGGATTGGTGGACACGGAACGTCCATCGGCGGAGTCATTGTAGATGGAGGTAATTTCAACTGGGGGAATGGAAAATTTCCAGGCTTCAGCGAGCCGTCCCCATCCTACCATGGATTGAACTTCTGGGAAGTATTTGGCGAAGACGGTCCGTTTGGCAACATCGCTTTTGCCATTCGTGCACGAGTTGAAGGACTTCGTGATTTTGGTCCGTCACAATCTCCGTTCAATAGCTTCCTGCTACTTCAGGGATTGGAAACCCTCTCCCTACGAGTTGAGCGTCACAACGAAAATGCGCTCAAATTAGCCCACTGGCTGAAAGATCATGACGCAGTCGATTGGATTAACTTCACCGGTCTTCCGGAGCATGAATATCACGAAAGAGCGAAGAAATATTTGAAAGACGGCCACTTTGGTTCCGTGTTTACTTTCGGAGTGAAAGGCGGATATGACGCCGCACGTGATTTCATTGAAAATGTGCAGGTTTCCAGTCACCTTGCGAATGTGGGAGATGCCAAAACGTTGGTTATCCATCCTGCTTCAACCACACACCAGCAACTTAATGAAGCTGAGCAACAGGCAAGTGGAGTAAAAGACGACCTTGTTCGTGTATCTGTAGGTATCGAGCACATTGATGATATCATCGAAGATTTCGAAAAGGCTTTTGCCAAAATTAAAGTAACTGCCTAATCGCCCATTACTCAAAAACAAAAAAGGGAGCGAGTTTAGGCCTCGCTCCCTCATTCTAAAACCATTCACAGAAAATCTGTGAACGATCACTCGAACGATTAAAATACACAACCCATGAGTACTCTTACAACTACAAAACCAAAAACTGAAACCAAACTGAATGAAGCCATTTCAGGTGTCATCGCTGCGGTTCAGGAAGATCCCAAAAATGCAGCAGCCACTTTCAGTGTGAATTCAAAACTGGAAGAAGGTTTTCATTCCAGGATCAAAGCACGGGATTTTGACTTTGTGTCTGATGAACCCGAAGCCCTTGGCGGCAAAGATGCCGGACCTAATCCTGTAGAATATGTGTTGGGAGCACTGGCTGCTTGCCAGGAAATTGTGATCAAGGCGCATGCCGGACAGTTGGACATCGATCTGAAATCCGTGAAGGTTGATGTTTCCGGAGATCTGGATCTGCATGGCTTTTTTGCGTTATCTGATGCCCGTCCCGGATTCACCAATGTGCGGTATCAAACGTTCATTGAAACCGAAGAAGAAGACCCGGTGAAACTTCAGAAACTAAAAGATCTTTCCTTAGAAAATTGTCCCGTACTTGACATCATCAAAAACCCGGTACCGGTTTCTGGTGAGGTCTCATACATAAATAATTAATCACAAAAGAGGCGGAACTGGATTCCGTCTCTTCTTTTTTATCAAACAGAATTTAAACCTTTTATTAATTGTCATTCCGAGTACCCATTTATAAGAAAAGTGAAGTTGTATTACACTAAGAATCTCAAATCCTGCAATCGGATTGATTTCTTTCTTGAGATCCTTCGCGTAATAAAATTAGCCCTCTAAAAATTTCAATCCGCTCAGGATGATAACTTTTAAATTCAAGCAAATATCTTAACGAGATAACATTAATAAATGCCGAAACCACAATTACATAATTTTCAATCTTCCTTCACCACCGAATCCGGCGTGGAAATTCAGCAACCACAAATTGCTCACAGAAGCTGGGGAGAGCTGAATGAAGCAAAAGACAACGTGGTCTTTATCTGCCACGCCCTCACCGGAAATACGGATGCAGATGTTTGGTTTGGAGGATTGATCGGGCCCGGGAAAGCCCTGGATCCGGACAAGCATTTTATTATCTGCCCAAATATTCTGGGAAGTTGCTATGGCACTACCGGACCCACTTCCATCAATCCAAAAACCGGCAAAACCTGGCAAGCTGATTTTCCCGAGATCACCATTCGGGATATCGTCCGGTTCAACCAAAAGCTACTCGATGACCTGAAAATTACTGAGATTGAGTTGGTGATCGGCGGTTCTCTGGGGGGAATGACGGCGCTTGAATTTGCCATCATGGATGAACGTGTTCAAAAAGCTGCATTATTTGCGATGGGGAAATCTCATACGCCGTGGGCCATTGGAATTAGCGAAGCACAGCGTATGGCTATTTACGCGGATGAATTCTGGAATGATGGTTTTTATGATGAAGAACATCCTCCCAAAAAAGGGCTGGCTGCTGCCCGGGCCATGGCCATGATCACCTATCGAACGCCGGAAAACTATCAGCAGAAATTTGGGCGTGAAATCCATTCCAAAAATGAAATTTATCAGGTAGAATCGTACCTGAATTATCAAGGCGACAAATTAGTGCACCGTTTTGATGCCAATGCTTACATCACGCTTACAAAGGCCATGGATTCCCATGATGTGTCGCGAGACCGTGGTAGTTTTGATTCGGTTTTAAGTGGTCTCACAAAGCCGGTTTTGATCGTTGGTTTTGATAGCGACAAACTGTATCCCATTGAGGAGCAACGCGAACTGGCAGAACTCATACCCCACAGCCAACTCGCTGAAATTAAATCTCCCTACGGACATGACGCCTTTTTGATCGAATTCGATCAGCTTAACGTTGAATTAACCAAATTCTCTCACTCACTCACCGAAGCAAAATAAACAATGACACTTTCACTCAAGAAATCATCTACAGAATCCCACACCGAAACTTCCATAAAAAAGAAGAAACTGAATGTTTTTATAGCCGGAATCGGAGCGGTGGGCGGAACATTGACGCAGTTGATCAAAGACCTGAACCACCAGCAATATGAACTGAATATCATTGGAGTTTGCAACAGTAGATACACAAAATGGTATCCGGATATTGATAAGATCACTAACGGTGAAAAATTGCAGGAAGGTGATCCTACAGATTGGAACCTGATTCCGGATGAGCTTGTAGAACGCAGCGAAGGCAAACTTATATTTGTGGATGCCACCGGCAGCGAAGTGGTAGCTCATCAGTATCAGCATTTGCTAAATCATGGTGTGCACATTGCCACGCCCAGCAAGCGGGCCAATACCTTTGGGCAAGATTATTTTGATCACCTCATCAAAGCCAACGATTCCGGCAAAGCACAATATAGATATGAGACTGCGGTTGGAGCCGGATTACCGATCGTCAGCACCATCAAAACCTTATTAAACAGCGGCGATGAAATCACAGAGATCTCAGGGGTTGCTTCCGGAACTATGACTTTCCTGTTTACTCAACTGCAGAATAGCGTTCCTTTCAGTGAGGCAGTTCGAAAGGCAAAAGAAGGTGGTTATTCTGAACCTGATCCGCGCGACGATTTATCAGGTGAAGATGTAGCCCGGAAATTTCTGATCCTCGCCCGAACCTGTGGCTACACCTTCGAGCGAAATCAAATTCGGGTGGATACGCTGGTTCCTGAAAAACTGATCTCCCATTCGATCGAAGAATTCCTGGAACACCTTCCTGACTATGACAGTCACTGGAAAAGCCGGAATGCACAAGCATTGGTTAACAATCGAAAATTGCGGTATGTGGGAAAATTTACCCCAAAAGGAATTGCTGTGGGTGTTGAAGAGGTAAAAGCAGATTCCCCATTAGCCAATTTGAAAGGAACCGATAATCTCCTTCAGATCTACACCAGGCGGTATTCCCAGTCGCCAATTGTTGTGCAAGGCCCCGGTGCAGGTCGTGACGTAACTGCCGCTGGTGTTTTGGGAGATATTATAGATATCGGAGGGTTTGTTTAAGGGATTAAGAATTTTGAATTCTAACTGTGGTATTTGTCATAAGCCCATTCATTCGGATTATTCCGAATGTATTCTGAAATCCGATCATAGGATTTTCTGTTTCTGATGATGTGATCATGATATTTGGGTTGCCAATTAAAATCAGGATCTATTTTTCGGGCACCTTTGGTAACCCCAATTTTGTATCCGCGGATGATGGATGCCAGATTCCTCGATTGCGGCCCAAATTTATTCAACGATTTCTGTCGTCCCGAATGTAGAGACGCAAAATTTTGTGTCTCTACATTTTTACGACCATCATCTTTTTTGTCGATGATAATAATCCCATGAACATGATTTGGCATAATGATGTGTGCCCCTAATTTCACAAAAGGAAAATGATCTGGTATTTCCTTCCAACAGGTTTGTGCAATTTTGCCTATTGGGGACAATTGCATTTCGGCATTCCCATCAGAATTAACCTCTGTATCGGAATTTGACCGTAGAGACACAAAATCTTGTGTCTCTATGGTGTCACCATTATCTATTTCGGATTTTACAATTTCACCAAAATAGCATTTGCGCTGATGGGTACATATGGTTACAAAATACACCCCATTCCATCCGTAATCCCACGATTTCAACCTTACGGTTTCTGATCTATATTTCTTAAATCCACGATTTTGCATATCTCTTTATTTGAAACGACCTTATTCAAAAATAAATCAATTCCATTTAACCGCAAGCCATGAGACTCTTAGCTCTTTTCCTCATCTCCATCCTATCTCTACAGACCGCTTATTCACAGGAACGGCAGAGAGCCCGAGACCTGGGGATAAAACCAGGGATTTTGACGCCCGGGCCGTTGAATGCCATAACGGATGTGGATGGAGTTCAAGTTGGACACAGAACAATCATTGAAGGCGAAAATATTCGCACAGGGGTTACGGTGATTCTTCCTCATGAAGGAGACCTCTTTAGATCCCGGGTTCCGGCGGCTGTTTATGTGGGAAATGGATTCGGGAAAGCACTTGGGTTCACGCAGATCAGAGAGTTGGGAGAAATTGAAACTCCCATAGGATTGACTAATACCCTCAGCGTTCACACCGTGGCTAATGGAATTTCGGATTATGTTCTACGTCAGCCCGGGAATGAGAATGTACGATCCGTGAATCCGGTAGTCGGTGAAACCAATGATGGCTGGCTGAATGACATCCGCGGGCGACATGTGACCATGCAGCATGTTTTTGATGCTATTGAAAATGCGAAAGGCGGTCAGGTGAAGGAAGGCAGCGTTGGTGCAGGAACCGGGACTTCCGCGCTCGGATTTAAAGGAGGAATTGGAACTTCATCCCGAACACTCCCTGAAAAGCTTGGCGGTTATACGGTAGGCGTTTTGGTTCAATCCAATTTTGGAGGCGTACTTACTATAAACGGTGCACCGGTTGGGGAGGAACTCGAAAATCATTACCTCGCCAGTGAAGTACCCTATGATGTGGACGGCTCCATCATGATCGTGGTGGCTACTGATGCTCCTCTGCTATCCCGAAATTTGGAGCGATTGGCAAAACGGGCTTTCCTGGGAATTTCGAGAGTAGGCGGTTTTGCCAGCAACGGAAGCGGCGATTATGTGATCGCTTTTTCTACATCGGAAGATGTGCGCATCAATACGGAAAGAACCGGTTCAACCCAAACCTACACCGAATTGAATAATCCGGCCACCACTCCTCTTTTTCTGGCAGCGGTAGAAGCCACAGAAGAAGCTATCCTGAACTCACTATTTATGGCAACAACGGTAACCGGAGATCGTGGTCATACGCAAAAAGCTCTTCCTGTTGATCAGGTTTTGAAGATCATAAAGAAATATGATCTGATAGATTAATTGTGATAGTTTTTATTGCATTAAATTGATACTATTTAGTACCTGCTAAACAAATAAAAGAGACTCGATATGAAAGCGCGGTACCTGTTTCTCATCCTGTTCCTGTTCTCAATATCAGCTTGCGACACCTATGATTCCGGTGATTTGAATCAAGATCGAATTGCCACCGATTACACCCTTAGCTACAACGCCCAGACAAACACAACCAGAGCCAATGCAGAGTTCCGCTTTGGTAACGACTATGTTGAACTAAGCAGCCCGGCAAGTATTTACTTCAATAACCAGGAAATGGAAAGATCTACTGCACTGGGTAAAACATGGTATAGTATTTCCATCGAGGATTCAGTATCCGCAACGTTTGAATTCACCAACCAGGCAGGAGATGTTTATGAAAACTACACCGAAATTCCCCCGTCACTTTCCATTGACTCTGCCTCTCTTTCCCTGAGCTCAACCAGCATAGTTTCATGGCGTGGGCCTTCCCTGAAAGATGATGAAACGGTGACTTTATCCATCCGCGGAGAAAACGGATCTTTCACAGCCAGAACAAAAGAGGTGAACGCGAGTTCTATCTTTTTACGAGCCGGTGAAATTGATGGTAATTTAGAAGGTCGGGTTATTGTTACTTTAACCAGATCTTTTGAACCGGATCTGGTTGAAACCACCCCGGAAGGCGGCAGCCTGAAAGTCGAATATATTTCCTCAGAAATACAGACAACCGTCAGGGAATAATTTTTTCTCTGACGACCTCCCACGAACTCTCCCACTCTCTCCCACAGCTACTCTTTCCAGTAAATTTTCCCGCACTAGAACGTTGATATTCTTCCTTGAGAAGCAAACTATTGCCATATATGCAAGATATGTTTGTGTTCGTAAAATCAAGCTTCATCAACCAAAAAACACACATAGCCTCTTCTTTAACTTTCTTGCGGTATAGTCTTGACACATAGTGGTGCTTTAGGGTACATTGTGGGGTGAAGTGGGAGATAGTGGGGACTACTCTCGATTTACTTAATTTTAGCAATCTGAATTTCACGCAGGGATATCGTGCCAAGTTTTAAAGGACAATACGAGCATAGTATAGATGCCAAAGGTCGAGTGGCCTTCCCTGCAAAGTTACGCAAATCTCTCAGTCCCGATGCACAGGAACGCTTTACTATTGTGCGCGGGCAAGAACCATGTCTTTATTTATATCCCGAAGACGAATGGCAAAATGTGGAGCAGAAGCTATCCCAGATCAACAACTTCACCAAAAAAGGCCGATTAGCTAAACGAAACTTCTTGCGCTATGCAGAAGATCTGTCCCTGGACAAACAAAACCGAATAGCCCTCCCTTCTGACCTGACCGAATATGCCCAAATTAACGGAAAAGCTGTTTTTCTTGGAATGGGTGAATATATAGAGGTTTGGGATCCGGAAATACTGGCCGAAGCAGATGAAGCACTGGACGATGATGCTTTCGAAGAGATCTTTGAACAGGTTATGAGTGATGAACCGGTAAACGAGGGGGACTGATATGACTACATATATAGAGCACATCCCGGTTTTATTGCAGGAATCAGTAGATGCCCTCATCACTGACAAGGACGGAGTATATGTTGACGGCACCCTTGGCGGTGGCGGACATTCCAAAGAAATTTTAGACAAACTTGGTGAAAACGGACGGCTATACGGCATCGATCAGGATGATGAAGCCCTTGAAGCGGCTTCAAACAGAATTGGCGATGACTCCCGTTTCACCCCCATAAAAGGCAATTTTGGCTACCTGACCACTATCTTACCTCCCCAAACCCACGGACAGGTAGCCGGAATCCTTTTGGACCTTGGCGTATCAACTCATCAGATAAAAGAACCTGAACGTGGTTTTAGCTTTCAGGAAGATGGTCCGCTTGATATGCGGATGGGTAATCTTTCTGGTGTTTCTGCCTACCAGGTGGTGAATGAATATGATTACGAAACCCTGCGTGATATCATTTTCCATTATGGTGAAGAGAAACAAAGCCGAAAAATTGCTCGCGCCATCATTGATAACCGACCTATTGAAACCACCGGTGAATTACAAAAAGTAGTTTCATCGGTAGTTAACAGCCGGTTTGAAGTAAAATCACTGGCCCGTGTATTTCAAGGTATTCGCATTGAAGTAAACCGCGAGCTGGAGATGCTGGAAAATGTTCTGGAGCAATCGCTGGAAGTGCTAAAACCCGGCGGACGTATAGTTGCTATTTCCTATCATTCCCTTGAAGACCGCATTGTAAAACGTTTTTTCAAAGCCGGTAACTTCAAAGGCAAAGTGGAAAAAGATTTTTACGGAAACCCGATATCCCCTATCAAGCCTGTGAATAAGCAGGTGATCACCCCATCTAAAGACGAGGTTTCCAGAAATTCAGCGGCCCGAAGTGCTAAAATGCGGGTTGCTGAAAAAGTTCAGGGAGGCGAATCATGATGGTACAATCCCCACTTAAGAAACATGATATTCGTCCCAACCTTCGGAAAGTTGACATCCCTAAAAACGGCGAATCTTCAAAAAACAGAAGAAAGCATACTGCTAAGCCTTCAGGCAACGGCAAGATCAGCCTTCCAAAGATTAAACCCTGGAAAGTGATTCTTGGCAGCGTTGTAATTGGAATACTGGGCCTGGCTTACTTGACCCATGTGTTCTCGACCCAGCAATTACTTGAAGAAGTACAAATGCTGGAAGCCGAATACAACAAAACACGTGCTCAATACGATGAACTGAAACTTCGCTACGACCGCATGATCGGTCCTGCCGAAATTTATCGGAAAGCGGAAGCACAGGGATTTGTAAATGGCGGCCCTATCGATGAAGTCATAATTATAAAGGAGTAGTTGTGATGGATCCAAGAACCGCCATATTAAGCCGAATGTTTATAGTCTTAGGGTTGATATTGCTGATTCCGACTGCACTTGGATTTCAGCTTATTCGCATCAATTATTTTGAGGGGGATGAACTGCGTACTCTCTGGAGCAAGCAAGCCATCGACCAGATCCCCATTCCCGCACAACGCGGAAACATTTACGATGCAAACGGAACACTTCTGGCCACCAACGCTGTGGATTACAAACTGGCCTTCGATCCCAAAGTTACTGTAAATGGCAAGATCGGTGTTCCACAAAGTGAGATCCAGCGGCTGGCAACCCGCTTAGGTGAACTTACCTCAAAGCCCGCCTCTTTTTATCGAAACAAGATCAAAGAAGCACCGGCCCGTTCCCGTTATATCGTTTTGGGAAATAATCTCTCTCCTATTGTTAAGGACGAGATCAAGATGCTGGATGTTCCAGGTGTGATCCTTGAAGAAAATTATCGTCGGAAATACACTTTCGGCACACTTGCAGCACATACGCTCGGTTTTGTAAATCATAATACAGAAGGACGCATTGGCCTTGAGTCATATTATAATGAACAACTTAAAGGGGAAGATGGTATCCGTCAGGTTCGGCGCGATCCCTTCAATCGAATTTTTGAATATGTAGGTGCGCCCAAAAAACTACCTCAGAACGGGTATTCCCTTCATACGACTATTGACGCATATATTCAGGCCATTTTAGAGGACGAATTACAAGCCGGTGTTGAAAAGCACATGGCCAATTATGGCACCGGTATTATTATTGATCCACGAACCGGAGCCATTAAAGCTTTAGCAAACTATCCGACTTTTGATCCGAATTATCCTGGAAATGATGACGACGAAAACCGTCGGAATTTTGCCATCTCCGATATGATAGAGCCCGGATCCACCTTCAAATTAGTGACAGCAGTCGCTGCCGTAGAGCAAGGTGTAGTAGATTTTGGTGAGATCATTGAAACCCCGGAAAATGGAGAAATAGTCATTCACGACCTGATCCTACGAGATCATGATCCGCTTGGCGATCTTACTTTTCAGGAAGTGATCCAGAAATCATCCAACATTGCGACGGCTAAAATTGCCATGCGCATGAAACCTGAAGTGTTTTACCAATATGTACGCAACATGGGTTTTGGTACCGAAACCAACATCGACCTGAGTGGAGAAACCCGCGGCCGACTTGCCAAGCCGTTTGAATGGAGCCTCGTAACACTCCCATGGATGTCACACGGATATGAGATACAAACCACACCCATTCAGATTGCACAGGCATATGCTGCCTTTGCCAACGAAGGCCGCTTGATGCGCCCCTATTTAGTAGAGCGAATTGAAAATAAAAATGGGCAGATCATCGAACAGCATGAACCTGTTCAGATCAGAAAGATTGCGCGAACTTCAACCCTGAAAAAATTACTTCCAGTTTTTGAAAGTGTAGTTGCAGATTCAGGAACCGGTGACCTGGCTCAGGTTGAAGGATTACGGATTGCAGGAAAAACCGGAACCGCCAAGAAAGTTGTAAACGGAAGATATACAAACAGATATCGCAGCTCTTTTGTAGGATTCTTCCCTGTTGATGCCCCAAAATACGTTTGTCTGATCCTCCTTGATGAGCCAAAAACCACCGGATATGGAGGCGTCACAGCCGGACCGATATTCAAGAATATTGCCATGCGCATTGCTGGTTTAGACAGCGACATTCAACAAAATATGAGCCCTGAACAAAGTTCAGAATCTCAGCTGGTCAAAGTTCCCTTTTTGAAAGGAATGACTCCTTCACAGGCTAAAGAAATTTTATCTCAATTGACCCTGCATCATGACATTAAAGGAAAGGCAGGGTACATCATTTCACAAGAACCCGAAGCAGGAACTGAAATACTGCCGGGGCAGGAAATTTCCCTGACATTATCGGAAACTTACGCCATTGCAGACAGTGCAAGTGTAAAAGAAGGCTATGCCGAAGTTCCCGATCTGATCGGAATGAATATGCGAAAGGCACATAATCTGCTTTTGGACTCCGGTTTGAAAACAGAGTTAATCGGTTCAGGAACTGTATTTGCACAATACCCTAAAGCCGGTGCCTCCCTTCGTAAAGGATATACGGTAACAGTGAGAGGCAAAGGCCGGTCACTGGAATTAATTAGCAAACTCGAAGACTGATATTTACTTGGACATCCAAAAAATCATAGAAATCTGTAATCCACTTCACGTCTCCAACAAAGAAGTTGACGGGGAGCTTACTACCTTCGCTATTGATTCACGTGAGGTGCGGGAGGGCTCTGTTTTTATAGCAATCCGCGGCACGCAGGTAGATGGACACATGTTTCTGGAAGATGCTATGGATCGTGGAGCCCGGGTGATCATATGCGAAGAATCGTTCTACACGGATAAAGATGTTTGCGTGATCGAGGTTGAAAACACCCAGAAACTGGCCGGACCTTTGGCTCAGGCTTTTGCAGGAGATCCTGCGGAAAATATGGCCATCATCGGCATCACCGGAACCAATGGCAAAACGACGACAGCAACACTGGTATATCAGGTCTTGTCTACCTGCGGAAGAAAAGCATCGCTGCTCGGTACGGTTCACAAACGCATTTTAGACGAAGAACTAGACAGCAAACTCACCACTTCCGATCCTATTGAACTCGCAGCCGATATGAAGAAAATGGCCGATGCCGGATCAGAATACCTGGTGATGGAAGTCTCCTCTCATGCTCTGCATCAGCATCGCACGGATGGATTTGATTTCAAAGTTGCAGCATTTACAAATCTAAGTCAGGATCACCTCGACTACCACGAAACCCTGGAAGAGTATGCGAGTGCTAAAAAATTATTGTTTGATGGATTGCCTGAATCATCTTCAGCTGTCATAAATAAAGATGACCCACAGGCCGAGTTCATGCTTCAGGAATGCAAGGCAAAGACCGCCTCTCTGAGCTTCAAAAATGAAAGCTCCCACCTTCTCGAAAATTCTCCAAAGGGAATTAGTTTGGTGGTTGAAGGTCAACGGATCGAAAGTCCACTTGTGGGTACATTCAATGCCTATAATGTGGGTGAAGCTTTCCTTATCTGTAAAGAACTTGGACTCAACCCTCAGGAAATTGCTGACGCTCTGAAAGAAGCCAAAGGTGCTGCCGGAAGAATGGAAACCATTCAGACCGATCATGAGAACCTTCCGGTTGTAATTGTGGATTATGCCCACACTCCGGATGCATTGAGTAACGTACTATCTACATTGGTAGCTGTAAAGGAAGACGATCAGCACCTTACCGTTGTTTTTGGAGCCGGCGGCGATCGTGATGCCGGCAAACGACCAAAAATGGCCCGGGCTGCCGCTGAATTTGCCGATAAGATCATCGTGACAAGCGATAATCCACGAACTGAGAATCCTGATCTCATCATCACCGACATTCTGGATGGGTTTGAAGATCTTGAGAATGTAAAAAGCATCACCGATCGTAAAGAAGCTATTGAATACGCCATCTCAGAAGCTGCTTCCAAAGAAATTATTTTGATCGCCGGCAAGGGCCACGAAGATTATCAGGAAGTAAACGGCAAACGCCATCATTTTGATGACCGTGAGATTGCCCTCGATTCTCTAACTCAAAAAGCCCGGGGAGGAAACTGATGCTGCACGAACTCTTCACCTGGCTAGATACTGCATTTGATGTACCCGGAACAGGGGCCGTTGCTTTTATTTCTACGAGAACGGCGCTGGCAGCCATTACTTCTCTCCTCATCAGTTTGTTTATCGGACGGAAGATCATCCAATGGCTTAGCAAATTACAGCTCAAGGAAACGATCCGGGACGATATCGGCCTCGATCACCACTTAGCCAAAGGATCAACCCCAACTATGGGTGGTGCTATCATTATTCTGTCCATCGTTATTCCAACCATATTGTGGGCCCGACTGGATAGTATTTATAGCTGGCTGATCGTTTTTGTGGTTATTGCATTGGGGATCGTCGGTTTTATAGATGACTACATCAAAGTCGTCAAAAAAGACAAAAGCGGACTCGCTGGATGGTTCAAAATAGCCGGACAGGTTAGCGTAGGACTGATCGTGGGAGCTGTACTCTACTTTCATCCTGAATTTGACTCTTTCAACTCACTTACAACGGTCCCTTTCCTGAAGAATGTAAACCTCGATTACGCCTTTTTTGGAGAAGCACTCGGTGGAGTGATCTATCTGGGTGTGGCTGTGTTTGTGATCACAGCGGTATCCAACGCAACCAATTTAACAGACGGACTGGATGGCCTTGCTGCCGGAACTTCCGCCATATGTGGTATCGTATTTGTCATTTTTGCTTATGTGTCAGGACGCGTTGATTTTTCCGGTTTCCTCGACATCATGTATCTGCCCGGTGCCGGCGAACTCACCATCTTTACGGCTTCACTGATCGGAGCGTGTATTGGGTTCTTGTGGTATAACACAAATCCGGCCTCCGTTTTTATGGGTGATACCGGGTCTCTGGCATTAGGAGGAGCATTCGGCGCACTTGGACTGATGCTCCATAAGGAATTATTACTCCCCTTTATTTGCGGGATCTTTTTTGTTGAAACGCTATCAGTGATCATTCAAACCGGCTATTTCAAGTATACCAAATTCAAGTATGGTGAAGGACGACGCGTCTTTCTAATGACTCCGATCCATCACCATTATGAAAAGAAAGGCTGGCCCGAACAGAAAATTGTAGTTCGCTTCTGGATCATCACCGTACTGCTGGGAATTCTAAGTCTGTTGACACTCAAAATCCGATGAAAGACGTGCAAGGCAAACATATCATTGTGATTGGTGCCGCCCGGAGTGGCATTGCCGCAGCCCTTCTCCTTCATAAAAAAGGAGCAGACATTTTTGTGTCTGATCACGGATCCATCTCAGCTGAAGCAAAACAGAAATTAGATAATGCCGGCATCTCTTACGAGGAGAACGGACATACTAAAAAAGCGAGATCTGCTGATTTAGTGGTCTTGAGTCCCGGCGTTCCAACGGAAGCCCCTATCATTCAATATTACCTGAATGAGGGTAAAAGAGTTTTTTCTGAAATTGAAGCTGCAAGCTGGTTTACCGATCAGAAATTGATCGCTGTTACAGGAAGTAACGGTAAAACAACGGTGGTCAACTGGCTCGATCACCTCTGGAAGATAGCGAATCGGGAACATGCCCTTGCTGGAAACATAGGGGTAGCGTTCTCAGATCAAATTGAGTCAAATAACGGTGATTTCCTTTTGGAGGTCAGCAGTTTTCAGCTTGATCACATAAATGATTTTAAACCCGCGGTGAGCATGATATTGAACATCTCCCCGGACCACCTGAATCGGTACCAGAACAGCCTTGAAGCATATGCTGCAGCGAAATTCAGGATCACAGAAAATCAGACAGCAGATGACCGGTTCATTTTCAATTACGACGATCCGATCATCCAAACGCATGTTGAACACCTGAAACAGAAACAATCGGCCCCGCAAATGTGGGCATTCTCGAATAAGAATGAAGTACCACAAGGCGCCTTTGTTCGCGACGATCAAATCATCTTCAAATTCAATAACAAGGAAGAACCACTTATGCCAACACAAGAATTAGGACTCCGAGGACGGCACAATCTCAGCAATGGACTTGCAACCGCTTTGGCTGCCCGTGCTGCCGAGATCAAGAATGAGATCATTCGTGAAAGCCTCAAAACGTTCACCGGTGTTGAACATCGGCTGGAAGTGGCTCGCGAAGTGGATGGCGTGAAATATATCAACGACAGCAAAGCCACCAACGTAAATGCCGTCTGGTTTGCACTGGACAGCTTTCAGGTACCGATCACCCTCATACTGGGAGGCCGCGATAAAGGAAATGACTACAGCGAATTGGTCGATCAGATCAAGGACAAAGTACACACCATTATCGCAATTGGAGAGTCAAAAAGTCGTATAGAAGAACAGCTTGGTGAGGTAGCTCCCAATTTTGTAAAAGTTGAGACCATGGGTGGAGCCGTTCGCGCCGCACAAAGGGGAGCCAAGAAAGGTGAAGTCGTGTTATTAAGCCCTGCTTGTGCCTCTTTCGATATGTTTGACAGTTATGAACACCGCGGAAAAATTTTCAAAGATGAAGTCAATAAACTGTAACTGAATTGATATACACCAGTCCACATAGCAATATTTCCAACATCATCGGCACATCGGCTGAGGATATTGATACGCGCAAGCAAGGCAGCGATCGGTTCCTGCTTATGGCTGTGGTAGTCCTGATGACCTTTGGAATACTGGCGGTCTATTCGTCTATCGCATTTTTCGCGGAGACCAAATCTACCACTGCCGGAAGCCTGATCATAGGACATTTGGTGAAATTAGGAATTGCATTCATCGTAATGCTGATCATATCTAAGATCAATTACCACACTCTGGCCAAATTCAGTCGTATAGGAATGGTTATAAGCCTGTTTCTGCTAATGGCCGTACTTGCTTTTGGAACCGAACAGTTTGGAGCCAAACGCTGGCTGAACATCGCAGGATTTTCATTTCAGCCTTCTATGGTGGCTTCAGTGGCTCTGCTTGTACATATCTGTGTTTTACTCAGCGAAAAACAGGAATACATCAAAGACTTCAAAAAGACCTTCCTGCCCATCATGTTTTGGGTCACCCTAACCTGTGGACTGATAGGACTGGAAGACTTCAGTAGTGCCGGAATCCTACTCGTTATTTGCCTGGTAGTGATGTTTGTAGGCCGCGTTAGTGTGATGCAGCTTGGAAGCTTGATAGCCATTGGAATTTTAGGCGGAGCACTTTTGATCAATCAATCTGCTAACCGTCAAGATCGAATTGATCAGTATATAACCCAGGTAAAGCAGATTCCCAGCGAGCATATTATTCAGGGAAGTGGATATCAGGCACAGCAGGCACATATTGCTATTGCACGGGGTGAATTATTTGGTGTTGGAATCGGGAAAAGTGCTCAGCGCGACTTCCTGCCTGCCCCTTACAACGATTTTATTTTTGCGATCATCGCCGAGGAATATGGCCTTTTTGGAGCTATGTCGCTCATCCTGATCTTTACCCTGATATTGATAAGGGGCGTCGTCTTCATTGCACGAAATGCTGAAGACCATCTTGGATCCATGCTAGCTGTAGCCTGCACCCTAATGATCGTTTTATATGGATTTGTTAATGCTGGAGTGGCCAGTGGTATACTTCCGGTCACAGGATTGCCCATGCCCTTTGTGAGTTATGGCGGAACCAGTATGGTTTTTGCCGGAGGAATGGTTGGAATTCTCCTCAACATCTCGAAACATAACCGGGAAAGGAGGCCTCTATTCTATGGATAATCCAAGAATTTTATTGGCAGCCGGCGGAACGGGCGGACATGTATATCCCGCCATCGCAATTGCGGATGCTTTGAAGAAAGAAGATCCAAGCACGGAGATCCTATTTGTAGGAACCAAAGCCCATATGGAGTGGAAAGCCGTTCCTAAAGCCGGGTATCCGATCAAGAACGTGTGGATCAGCGGATTCCATCGCCGGTTCACCTTTAAGAACTTGTTGTTTCCGGTAAAATTGATAACGAGCCTGTTTCAGAGCCTGAGCATTTTATCTGCTTACAAGCCTCAGGTGGTGGTTTCTTGTGGCGGTTATGTGGCGGGGCCTGTTGGATGGGTTGCAGGTAAAAAGGGCCTCCCGTTAGTGATACAGGAGCAAAATAGTTTTCCCGGTGTTACCAACCGGCTACTGGCGAAGTTTGCCTCTAAGATATTTACTGCATTTAAAGAAGCGGATCAGTTCCTCCCGAAAGAAAAAACGGAAGTCGTGGGTAATCCAACCCGGGCTACTTTAACGGGAGCTGACCGTGAAAAAGCACTTGCATCCTTTGGGTTCAACAGTGATAAACCGGTACTGTTGGTAATGGGCGGAAGTGGTGGTGCAAAAACCATCAATGATGCTATGAAAGCCAATATTGAACAACTTCACAATGATTCCAACCTCCAGATCATCTGGCAGTGTGGACCAAGATATTATGATGAATTGACGACAGAAGTTAACGAAGAAAAATTAATAAACCTGCGGCTCACCGCCTATCTCGACAATATGGCGGAAGCGTATGCAGCCGCAGATCTTGTGATCAGTCGCGCCGGGGCAAGTTCTTGCTCCGAATTGATGCTGACGGGTACACCGAGCATCCTTGTTCCCTCCCCAAACGTTGCGGGAGATCATCAAACACAAAACGCAACGGCGATGGTGCATGCCGGAGCATCAAAAATGCTGGAGGACGGCACTATGAAAGAAACTATGAGTGAGTTGGTGGAACAACTGATCTACGATCAGGAAACATTGAAGCGGATGAATCAGGCAGCACTGGATCTTGCCAAACCTGAGGCTGCTAAACTGATCGCCAAAGAAATTTTAGAAATCGCAAAATCCAAGTTATAAGCAGAAGTGGAAAAACGCATCGAAACACAACCCGTATTTGGCCGCACAAAACATATCCACATGGTGGGTATAGGTGGCATTGGTATGAGCGGGATGGCTGAAATTTTATTACAACGTGGTTATAAAGTAACCGGCTCAGATGGCGCGGTAACTGAAACCACCAAGCGTTTGCAAGAACTTGGAGCTACGGTTCACAAAGGCCATAAAGCAGAATTTATTGAAGATGCCGATGTAGTGGTATACACAAGTGCCGTTAAAGCCAATGAAAATGTAGAAACCAAAGCCGCCATCGAAAACCGTATCCCCACCATAAAGCGGGCAGAAATGCTGGCTGAGCTGATGAAGATGAAGTTCGGCATCGGTGTGGCAGGAACCCACGGGAAAACAACGACCACAACCATGGTTGGTCATGTAACCCAAGATGGAAATTACGACCCAACCATCATTGTTGGTGGCAAAGTACACAGTTTTGACAAGACCAATGCCGTAGTTGGGAAAGGAGACCTGATTGTTGTGGAAGCCGATGAATTTGACCGGACCTTCCTCCGCCTCTCTCCTTCTATTGCCATCATTACAAATATCGAAGCCGAACATCTAGATATTTATGATGATCTGGATGATGTAAAAGAGGCTTTTATCGATTATGCCAACAAGGTGCCGTTTTACGGAGCCGTTATCGTTTGCCTAGATGACCCAAATGTGCGCAGCATTCTCCCTCAGCTGGAGAAACGCGTTATCACGTATGGCCTTACTCCACAGGCGCAGCTTCGGGCTACAGATATTCATACAGATGCTTTTACCAGCACATTCTCTGTAGTCCATGAAGGAGAAAAACTGGGCGTTATCTCCCTCCGGTCTCCCGGAGAGCACAACGTCAAGAATGCCTTGGCTGCCGTGGCAACAGGAATTGAACTTGGCATCGATTTTAAGTTGATCAAAAAGGGACTGGAACGCTATGAAGGAGTTTTCCGACGCTTTCAGCTTAAATATGAAAACGGCTGCATGGTGATCGATGATTACGCGCATCACCCCACAGAAGTACAAGCGACCCTGCAAGCGGCCCGAAAAGGCTGGCCTGATCGCAGAATTGTTGCCGTATTTCAGCCGCATTTGTATTCCCGTACACAAGATCTGTATAAAGAATTCGGGCTTTCCTTCTTTGATGCAGAAATGTTGATCTGCACCGACGTATATCCTTCCCGCGAGAAACCCATTGAAGGAGTTACTGGAAAGCTTATCACCGACACGGCCGTACAGTATGGACACAAGAATGTAGTGTATGTAGAAAACAAGGAAGAGGTCACCAAGACTTTAAAAGAGGTTGCAGAAGAAGGCGACATCATCATTACGATGGGTGCCGGAGATATCTACCGTTTTGGAGAAGATTTTATCGAAGCACTGGAATCAGGAAAATTTAAACCGAAAGCCAAATAGTTGAGCAAAAAGGAATCAAATAAAAGCCTTTTACCCTGGATCACCGCCGTTTTGATGGTGGCTGGAATTGCTGTGCTCGCTGCGATGTACTGGAACCAGAATGTGACCGTACAGGAGATCAAGGTAAATACGCTGACTTTCACCGATTACGAAATGGTGAAACAATCGGCTGCAATTCCATTGGGCGTTAAGCCAGACAGCCTCGACCTCAATAATGTAGTTACACGGGTTGAGCAGCTGGATTATGTGCGGTCGGTGAGTCCTTATATAGAACCAAATGGTAATTTACGATTGAAAGTAGCCGAGCGACAGCCGATCGCCATGTTGATCAATGGTTCGGACAGGATATATGTAGACGCTGAAGGTGTGAAGCTTCCTCTTTTGGAAGGAAAAACCCGTGATGTGCCCCTTGTCTATGGGTTTAGAACCAATCAGGGTGACACTTTGAAAAGCGAAGCTTTTGTGCAAGTACGAGATTTTTTGATGCGAGCCAAGATCGATGGTTTTGGCTGGAATACCATTAGCGAAGTGGCTTTTGATGCCAATGATGGTGTGATCGCCTTGAGCCACGAAAATGGAGTAAAACTCATTTTTGGGCGCAACAATTTTGAAATCAAACTAGAGAACTGGAAAGCATTTTATGGCCAGGTGGTAAAAACCAAGGGTATCAATAAAATGCAGCAGGTCGATCTCCGGTTTACAGATCAGGTGGTTACCCGTGAAATTTGATTTCAGCGACATATCGTTTGCCGACGTGATTGGATATTCCATGTTGAAGGAAGGTTCTGACGCAGAGCGTACGGAACCAGTGTCCAAAGGAATCTCCTGGGATGACCCGGCACACATGAACCGAAATGGAGCCGAAAAATATGTAGATACTTTTTTGAATCCATCCATCGGGAAATCCAGGGAGCGGGATTCCATTACTGATTTTTATTCCGATTTGGCATCGCCATCAACAAAAGAAGAAAAGAACATTAGCAATCAACAAAACACAGCGGATCGTCATGGAAGAACATGAAAACATAATGGTAGGTCTCGATATCGGGACCACAAAAATTTGCGCAATCGTAGCCTCAATTGATGCTCAGAACCGGATCAATATTCTTGGTGTTGGCAAAGCCCAGAGCGATGGGCTGAACCGAGGCGTAGTCGTAAACATCGACAAAACGGTCAATGCCATTAAAGATGCCATTGCCCAGGCAGAACTGGCTTCAGGCATTCAGGTCAATTCCGTGAATGTTGGAATTGCCGGCGATCACATCCGCAGCATGCGAAGTAAAGGGGTGATCACCATAAACAATAAAGACAATGAAATTACAGCCCGCGATGTGGAGCGTCTGCTCGAAGATTGTCAGCAGATCATGCTCCCCACCGATCAGCAAATTCTGCACGTGATCCCGCAGGAATTTGTGGTTGATGGTCAGGATGGCATCAGCGATCCCGTTGGTATGAGTGGCATGCGCATGGAAGCTGAAGTCCACATTATTACCGGACTGGTTTCAGCTGCTAAGAACATGTATCGCTGTGTTGAAAAGGCCGGTTACCAGGTAGCCGATCTTATCCTTGAACCACTTGCCTCCTCCTATTCCGTGCTGGATGACGAGGAAAAAGAAGCCGGCGTGGTGCTGGTTGATATCGGAGGCGGAACTACGGACCTCGCCATTTTCCAGGATAACACCATCCGACATACCGCTGTTGTGGCTATAGCCGGACAAAAAGTAACGGACGATATCCGACTCGGACTCAGCGTACTCGACGATCAGGCAGAAACACTGAAGCGTAAACATGGCGAATGTTATGCCGATATGATCGAGGAAGATGAAGTGATCACCGTTCCCGGAATTGCAGGCCGTCCTCCCAAAGAGATCACCAAAAGCATTCTAGCCAAAATTGTACAGGCCCGTATGGAAGAGATCCTCGAGATCGTGGGCATTGAGATCAAACGAAGTGGCTACGCAGATGCCATGAGCGCAGGCGTAGTTATAACTGGCGGAGGTTCATTGATCAAGAATATTTGTCCGCTGGCAAATGAAATTTTAGGATTGGATGCCAAAGTAGGCATCCCAATGGGTATTACAGGTGGACTGAAGGAAGAAGTCAACAGTCCTATTTATGCCACCGGCGTAGGTCTTGTAATGCATGCACTTAAATCGGGAACAGCCAACAATCAGGTATTGATATCCGATTCATCCAAAGGAACCAACGTAGAGCAGGTGATGCAGAAGATCACTGAGCGTATGAAAAGTTGGTTCAAAGAACTTTAGACAAAATCAGCAATCAAGAAGAATGAAGTGAATTCAGTTTTTCGGATCTCATTTCATAGCAATCATCTACAATCAACAATCCAGTAAAAAAACAACAACTCAAAGGAGTTAACATCATGGCTAACAATTCACGTTTCTTTTTCGACGAGCAGAGCCAAGACAACGCTAAGATCAAAGTGATCGGCGTTGGCGGCGGTGGCGGTAACGCTATTAACAATATGATAAACATGGGCCTCGAAAGTGTGGAGTATATCGCTCTTAACACTGATGCCCAGGCACTTAAGAACAGCATGGCAGATATCAAGATCCAGGTGGGTTCAGCCCTTACCAATGGACTTGGAGCCGGAGCACGACCAGAGATCGGGCGTGAAGCGGTAGAAGAAAACCGCCATGAGATTGAAGAATCCATTGAAAATGCCGATATGGTTTTTGTAACGGCAGGTATGGGGGGGGGAACCGGAACCGGAGGCGCTCCTGTGGTAGCCGGTATTGCCAAGCGCCGGGGAATACTGACCGTAGGTATTATAACAACCCCGTTTGAATGCGAAGGCAAAGTTCGTAAAAAATATGCCCTTGAAGGCATCACCGAACTCAAGAAAAATTGCGACACCGTAATCGTAATTCCAAATGAACGACTGCTTGATATCGCCGACGAAAACACCTCGCTTATGGAAGCATTCGCGATGGCTAACGAGGTGCTTTACAATGCAACCCGTGGTATAAGCGACTTAATTCTCATGCCCGGACTCATCAACCTTGACTTTGCTGATGTCCGTACGACCATGAGCGACGGTGGAGCCGCCATTATGGGGTCTGCTACAGCTGAGGGACAAGATCGTGCCGAGAAGGCAGCCCGAGCAGCTATCAACTCTCCCCTGCTTGATGGAGTGAGCATCCGCGGAGCTCGAAATGTACTGGTGAATATCTCAGCCGGTTCCAACCTTGGAATGCGCGAGACCACCACAGCTACCAATATCATTCATGATGAAGCTGGTGAAAACGCAGAGATCATCCTCGGTACCGTTTTAGATGAGAATTTCGGAGACGACATCCGTGTGACTGTTATAGCAACCGGATTTGATCTTGCCGAAGACAGAACCACCGCAAAAGTAGCGGGCAAGAAAGAAGGTTCTCTCAACAAAGCTGCCGAAAACGCACAATCTAACCTGGAGACAAACCGAAAGGAATCGGATGTTCCCAAACGATATGCACGCAGTACAGGCGATTATTACAAAGGCGAGAATAACCTGAAGAAACTCGATACGCCTTCTTACCTGCGCCGCGACCTGAATGTGCGCAGTTCGGAAGAAAACATCGAAGTTCCGGAAGAAGAAGAGCAGCGCAAAGAAGCGCAGGATAACATCGCTCCATTCCAAAGCCGGACCGAACGTATTCGCAAAGACGATACCGATCAGCCTGCTTTCCTAAGAAAGATCATGGACTGATCAATTTGCTGAGATATCGATCCAATAACGAATAGCCATGGGATTGGTATCTCTGTAAAACCTGATTTTACTGGATTATAGCTTCATTTAAGCTATAGATTGCTAACAACAGAAGAAGCCCTTTGATCGGGGCTTCTTCTTTTTTGTTACAGATTTTATGAGTGTAGGACGGACAGCTTGTTCTTCCATTTAGTAACACAATATCGGGCAAGCTGCTCGATCTACCTTTTTAGAAATTATTTAGGGATGGAAGGTATCATTCCATTTACTTTGTTCGGTGGTTAACACACTCTACCATCTATGTATTGGGACCCGGAGGTCCCGAAAAGCATTCCCAACAGGGAGGTTGGGAACGAGAAATAAATTGCGTTGTTAATTAGGTGTTTCTTCAGTAAAATTTCATTCATTCCTTAACTAAACTCTTATTTGTGGAAGTGATAGAAACTGAGATCGTTGATACAAAGATTCGTGCCAATAAATTATTAACCTTTGGCTTTGCCATACTATGGCTCGGTGCAACTATATATATTTTCTTATTACATGATGAGTTTCCAAATAAATACCTGTCTATCTCAAGTTTTATATTTTACTTAATTGGATCTGTCATACTTTTTAAGATCACTTTTGTGAAACCTAAAGCCATCGGAGATCTTAGAATTACCGAGGATTTCATTGAATTCAACCTAAACGAGATTCAAAAGAAGTTTGACCTTTCAGCATTAAAAAAATTAACCCTTACTTATTCCGGATACGCAACCTGGACTTTGAATTTCTGGGGAAGTAAAAATTATCTGCATCTTGAAGGTGATGACGGTCAAAGCTACAAATTTGAATTCCTGATCAAGAACAAGACTCAGAAAGAAAACCTGAAAAACATCTTCAAGAGCCCGCCGATCAAAGATAAATTCAACGTAAAACCACTAAATGATTACGATTTAAATACTTTTTAGTCTTCGCACCAGCAAGGATACCGGGACGAGAGAAAAAGCAGAACGGACAGCTTGTCCATCTTTATTATATTCCTTCACTTATTATCAAAAGATCAATACAATTGTACGCATGAAAAAGCTGACACGGAGCATCACTGAATGGTTGAATTTTTTTCTTGAGCGGCAGTTTGTAAAGGGCACACACATTCAGCTCTTTTTTGTGATCGCCCTGATCGGTTTAATTTCAACTATTGGCGGATTATTGGTTTTACCTGCGGGTGATCCTACTTCTTCTGTGGGGGAATCTATCTGGTGGGCTTTTCTCCGGTTATCAGATCCCGGCTATCTTGGCGATGATGAAGGCACCTGGCGCAGGATCGTTTCTACTTTTCTTACTGTGGCAGGATATGTGGTCTTCATGGGTTCCATGGTTGCCATTATTACCTCATGGCTGAATCGAAAAATACGCAGTCTTGAACAAGGGCTCACACCGGTTACTGCAAATAACCATGTGGTAATATTAGGCTGGACAAACCGAACCATTCACATAGCTGCCGAACTATTTCAGTCAAGTAAACGGGTCAAGAAGTTTCTTAAACGCCACGGGGCTCGGGTTTTGAAGCTGATTATTCTATCGGATGATGTAACCCCATTTAGGCTACAGGAACTTAAGGATAACCAATTGATCGGAAAACGTGCTAAAGAGATCATCTTACGATCCGGAGAACCCATTGACCGTGAACACCTGCGGCGTGTTGACAGCATGCATGCTTCAGCGATCATCATTCCAAGTCCGGCCGTAGCTAATACCGAACTCATTACTCCTGATGTTGAAACCATTAAAACACTACTTTCCCTGAATGCTGAAGCTCACTCATTAAAGCACCATGAAAAGATGCCTTACGTAGTGGCTGAAATTCAGGATGAGAATAAGATAAAAGCTGCACATAGAGCCTATAAAGGGCCATTGGAAGTTATTTCGAGTGATACGATCATCAGTAGGCTGATCGCCCAGAATTTACATCATGACGGCCTTTCTGCGGTGTTTAATGAATTACTTTCTCACAGTCTTGACAACAACCTTTATTTAATTGAATTACCCGAAGCGGCCGGAAAACCCATCGGAGCAATTCAAAACTATTTCTCAAGATCTATTTTACTTGGAATCGTGAGAGAGCAGAATGAGATTTTTGCACCCTTTTTAAATCCTCCCAAAGATTTTCTTCTCGAGGAAAGTGATCGATTGATCTTGCTGGCCAGAAAAATGGAAGACACGGATATTTCTGCAGAGACAGCCAAACAGATCCCCTCCTCATTGCAGGTCAATTCGCTCAAAGAAAGGCCTAAGGCTGATAATTACTCCGGTTCTTCCCGGTTGTTAGTACTGGGATGGAATCATCATATTCCATCACTTATCAAGGAGCTAGGAACGTATCAAAACGAACATTTCCATCTCACCTTTGCATCACTTCGTCCATTGGAAGCTCGTTATGCTGCTATTGATCACATAGTTTCAGAGGTCACTAATATCACTATTGAGCATACTGTCACCGACTACATCCGTGAATCAGGATTGCGGGCTGTAGAACCTGAAACTTTTGATCATATATTATTGGTGAGCAGCGATAAAATGGCGGATGAAGAAGAAGCCGATGCCCGCACTATCGTTGGGTACACCATGCTTGAAGAGGTTTTAGAGGCTGCCCAAAAAAGGCCGCATATTGTGATGGAACTCACTGATCCGGGTAATGAAACCCTCATCAATGATTTCCGAAGCGAAACCATTATTGGCCCACTCATATTAAGTAACTTACTGGCAACCATTGCCATGCGCAGGGAGCTATTCAGCGTTTACAATGAACTTTTTACCGTGGGAGGTGCCGAAATAATATTTCGGGGGCTCGCCGAATACGATCTGAAACCCGGTACTTTGACCTTTAAAGAACTGGAAAAACATATTGGCGAATATCAGGACACTGCTCTTGGTATATTTTCTGAAAATGAACACGGCCAAGCCCATTTAAAGCTGAATTTACCACGTCATCAAACCATAAAATTGACGGACAAAACCCGACTTGTTGTTTTAAGTACGGTTTGAAAATGCTGGAGTAAGTCATTAGATCAAAGCTCAAAACAGACAAACAATAAGTATGAAGATAGTCCGATGGGTCGTTTTAATTCCAGCTGCGATAGCCAGTTTTTATGTGATGTTTGATCTTTCAGTGAGCTCCTTTTTTTTACTTGACTCCCTGCTTTGTCCACCGGAAGATGTGATATCAGACACCTGCAACAATGAGACAGTAAGTTCTATCTTGAACGCCTTTATTTACTTCTCTACAGGACTCACAGCCGTCGTGATCGTATTGATCTCTACTGCCATCGCTCCTTCACACAAAGAATATACCGCCTGGAGTTCCTTTGGTCTGGGAACTCTTGCAGCAACCTATCTTGCCTTTCAGACCGACGCCTGGGATCAATATTTAGCTGCTTTGATCGGTGGACTGATCAGTGTATTTGGAGTGGTATATTTTTTAAGACGTAAAAATAACAGGCCCTGATACTGCTTCTTGGTCTCCTCTTTATATCATCCGAAAAGCATCTAAATACATAGGACGGACAGGTTGACCGATCCACATTTTTAGAAATTCGTACAATTATCAACATCACATCTTTTTCTTACAATATCCGTACGCTTTCATTCAAATTTTACCCTACTTTCAATCCCAATTTTGATCAAACCTTTTGAATGAAAACGTTCCTACTCACGATCTCTGCCCTGCTTTTTTCTATAATCTCGTTAGAAGCACAATCAACTGATACCCTCTATGCCGAAATTGATCTGTCCGATCCCATAAAAGCCGGTTGGTTCAATCCCGATGAAGAGATCGCCGGACTTAGAGGAGACCAGCAGCCTTTGGACTGGGGAGCTACTTTTGAAGCCATCGATACAGACGACGATAGCATCTATCAGGCAGCTATTCCTTTTTCCTTCCGATCCGACAGCCTCATCGTATCCCTCAAAATTAAAATAGACGGAACCAATAACCCTGATGATGGATGGCAGGCAGGACGAAATCACACCGTTGTCATTCACAAAAACCAGGAAAACAGCTTTTTATTTAAATGGAGTGATGAAGCCCCGACTCCTCCATCAACCATAACGGGACAAGTAGAGATATTCCGGGATTTCCCGAGCGAAGAACTGACAGACCGCGATCTTTATATTTACCTGCCACCCGGATATCAGGAAAGCCAGCTCAGCTATCCTGTTTTATACTTGCATGACGGGCAGAATTTATTTGATGCGGCAGCTGCCGGACAGGAATGGCAAGCTGATGAGGCCGCACAGGAACTGATAAAAGCCGATGAAATTGAGCCAATTATCATTGTTGGAATTGCCAGTACCACCGACCGTTTTGATGAATACACCCCCACCCGGCAGCATTGGCGGCATGAACTCACCCGGGTCGATCCGCCACTCAACACTGGGAAACTGGCTGGCTTCACCGGAACTTTCATCACTGCTGAAAATGACACACTTCGGTTCTCAGCCTCACAGGATTCTCTTTTTACCTGGATTCCCGGCGGAACTGAATGGCAATACCTTATCAAAGAATCTGATTCCGTGTACTATCAACCCCGCTCAGCTATCAACTTTCGCTTTCACGGAATGCCGGATTCACCGGTTCAAACCATCATCGCTGATAAACCTCCGGCAGGCGGCAAGGGCCATGTGTACGGAAATTTCATTCTTAATGAAGTAAAACCTTTTGTGGATGAAAACCTGCGCACGCTTCCGGGAAGTGTACATACTTCACTGGGCGGTTCGTCCCTCGGGGGACTCATCACACTCCATATCGGCTTAAAAAACCCGGATGTGTTTGGGCAACTTCTGGTAGTATCTCCTTCCATTTGGTGGGATGACCGGCGGATACTGAAGCAGGTTCAGGAATTAGAGATGCCCACCAATCAAAAGATCTGGCTGGATATGGGAACCGCCGAAGGAAATCAAGCGGTAGAAAACGCCCGAGCTATGCGGGATGCATTACTGGAGACCGGCTGGTCAGATTCGACCCTGTATTTTATGGAAGCCGAGGATGCTCCTCACAACGAACGAGCCTGGGCCGAGCGGTTTCCTGAGATGCTGAAGTACTTATACGCGAAGGATTGATCCGTCAATCTCATGACTCATCTGTATCTAAAGAATCAGATGCTTGTTTGAGCTTTTTAACAGAGTCGATATGAGTTTCAATATAACTGCTTTCCCCTTCCAGCCGGCGGAGCACTTCCTCTATCCGCACCAACTGCCGTTCTACCTGTTGCTGATAATAGGTGTGTGAAGCTTCAAACTGCTGTTCCGTAATTTCATATCGGTCATAGATCACTTGCTTCAATGAATCTGCATTCACACTGTCCTGCTTCACATTCCGCCACGTAATAATATGCTGCATATCCACCAACAGATCCACATAATTATTCTCAGAAATGAGATCAACCGGTTTCTTGGGTTGATCCGGACTGATGCAGGAGGACAGTATCCCGCCAAGAATCAAAGATCCTAAAAACAGTCCGCACAGTTTTGGTTTGAAGGTCTTCATAATGCCGAACGTGATCAGCTTGGGTCTTTGGGATTCAACGGACGCATAGTGATCTCGTTGATCAAATAGTTGTCATCGGTTTCCAGCAGGAATTTAACTGTACTTGAAATATCGGTGGTCTTCATCATATTGGGATGATTTTCCATGCCTTCGATCTTGTCAAACAGATCGGTGTTTATGGAACCCGGGAATACGGCTGTGACTTTGATACCGTCGTACCGAAGCTCCTTGAATAGAGCTTCACTAAATCCTCTCACCCCAAATTTGCTTGCGTTATAGCCCGAAATAGATGGATTTCCGAGTAAGCCTGCAATGGAAGCAATGTTGATGATGTGGCATACATTCTCGTTCTCCTTCATAACAGGAACGATCAGTCGGGTCAGGTAAAATACCCCGTTCAGGTTCACGTTGATCATATTATGCCATTCATCCAGGGAAAGGTCGTCCACGTTGTCAGAGTACATCACCCCTGCATTATTGATGAGAATATCAGGCTGATGATTACGACCAAACGTTTTGCTCACCCATTTTTCAAGGGCTTCAGGTTTTGTGATATCCATCACCACGGGGTGAAATGCGTCTCCGAGCTCAGCCTGCAGTTCATTAAGCTTATCTTTGCTGCGCGCCAGGCCGTACACTTCTGTTCCGTTGTGCACCAGCATTCTACTGAACTCCGCACCAATTCCTTTACTCGCTCCGGTTACGATGGCAATTTTCGAATCAAGATTCATTCTAAAATGGTATTTTGTTTGAAATTCTGTCTGTAAAAATACTACAAAAAGATGAGCAATATCGATTCCGATCAGTCAAAAAAAATTCTGTACCTGGATGTTGGAAATTCTTCTATAAAAGGAGCTTTCCGGCAAGGTTTGCATTGGGAGACCATTCACCCGAAAGGAGAATTCACTGCCTCCGACCTGCTCAAATGGATCGACGATCATTGCGAAAAATTCAGTGAGATCATTGTTTCCGGAGTACGAAAAGATGTGCTTGACGCTATAAAAATGAATATGAGCAAGGTGGCGTTGAGGGAAGTTACCATTAAGGATGTGCCAAGGAATCTATTGGATTACGAGACCATTAACTCCTTAGGCATCGATCGTTTTTTGGCTTGTTACGGAGCTACCGATCAGACCTCAAGATCTGTAGTTGTTATTGATGCCGGTACGGCTGTAACCATCGACTATATGGATCAGGATGATCTCTACCAAGGTGGGGTGATCGCTCCCGGGTTTTCTCACTTTATGGATATTCTGCCAGACAAAGCTCCTGCCCTTCCCGGGATTGATCTTGATATCCCCAAAATATGGCCCGGAAAAAGCACCATTGATTCTCTTAAATGGGGGCAGACCGGTTTCTACAAGATGGCACTCGAAAAGATGTTAACCAAATATGAAGAAGAGTTTGGCCATTACGAGCTATTCATCACCGGTGGAAATGGATCACTAATTGAAGCCTTGATAGACCGGGAAGCCAAGCTACGCCCCTTTTTGGTTTTTGATGGCATGGAGCGCCTGGTTAAAGCTATATCCTGATTCTCAGGCCTATTAACTGTGCACAGCAATTTTAACAAAGACGGAAAGTTCAGACCTATTTTTCCATCTGGCTGCGGATGAGCGCGTATACCATTTCAAGCGCAACTTTGTTCTTGCCTCCCCTGGGAATGATCACATCCGCATAGCGTTTGCTGGGCTCCACAAACTCAAGATGCATGGGACGTACAAATTTTTGATACTGATTCAGTACACTTTTTACCGACCGACCTCGCTCTTCAATATCGCGCTGTAGCCGACGCAGAAGCCTCACATCATCGTCTGTGTCCACATAGATCTTTACATCCATCAGCTCGCGAAGCTCGGGCTCACTGAAGATCAGAATGCCATCTACGAGGATCACCTTGGAGGGCGTGGCGGTAATAGTCTCCTCTTTGCGGGTATGTTTCTCAAAATCATAGACCGGAACTTCAACAGGATATCCTTCCGTCAGCGCTTTGATGTGTCGGATCATGAGTTCGGTTTCAAGCGAAGCCGGATGATCAAAATTCTGTTGTATGCGTTCTTCAAATGGCAAATGATCGAGTTCACGATAGTAGGAATCGTGTTCAATTCTGAGAATATTATCCTTTGCAAACTCTTGACAAATGAAATTAACTACTGTTGTTTTACCGGAGCCACTCCCCCCGGCCACACCAATTATAAGTGGGTTTGCTGACATGAAATATTAGTTTGAAGACACGTTATATGCTTGTTTCTGCTCATATTCTACTTTGTAATCCCGAATAGCTCTGAACAGGGCTGAAGCCATAATGCTTTGCCCATATTCGCTGGTTAAAAAACGTTGTTCGGCTGGATTGGTAATGAACCCCAGCTCCACCAATACCGCAGGCATCGAAGCTTCAAAAAGCACCTGGAATCCGGCTTGCTTCACCCCTCTTGATTTTCTCTGTGCCCGATTCTTGAATTGATCTTCTATCATATAGGCGATCTTTTCACTAGTTGCTATATACCCGCTGTGCGCCAATTCATATACAAGCAGGTCTTCTTCTGAAAGCTCCCGGTCTACTTCATTTTTGAATACGCTGTTCTCCCGTTTCATCACTTCAAATGCCGCATCACTTTTATGAAGTCCCAAAAAATAAACCTCTGCCCCACGTACATAGGGATTATGGAATGAATTACAATGAATAGAGACATAAAGATCGGCTTCCGCCAGGTTTGCAAAATGCCCCAGCTCCGCCAATCCCAGATAACTGTCATCTTCGCGGGTGTATACCACTTCAACATCTGGGAGATGTTCCTCAATATACTCTCCCAGTTTCAACCCAACAGCCAGGGTGATCTCTTTTTCCTGAACTCCTTTATAACCAATGGATCCGGGATCCCAGCCACCATGCCCCGGATCTATCACAATCTTATCAAAACGTAATTTATTCTTAACGTTGTTGTAGCTAGCTGATACAGGGGCAGAATCAGGTGGGTTTACGTTCAGGGCATCATCCTCAACAAGTTCCTCGTACCAGTTTATAGCCAGAAACTGCTGGGCATATCTTTCCAGCTCAATCTGCGAGGAGTTTTCAAGGTTCACTAAAATGTCTTTCCCGTTCTGATCAAAGTAGGCATTGGATTTCAGATAGATATTCTCATCGAGGTAGATATCCACTCCGTACCCGTACTTTAACTTATAAAGCCGCACCTCTTGCAAAATATTACTCTGTTCGGGAAGGGTGATGCCGGTAGTATCGATATTCTCACCATATAAAGTCATCTGGATGAGATCGGGGGCAGGCTGTATGATCTCAAAAGAATCAACCGGAGCTGAAAGATGATAACGCATTACATAACCATTACCGTCGCTGCGGGGTGTGTTAGAAACTCTATGCAGATCCGTGGTTTGTGCAAAACCGTATACAAATGGGCACAAAAGCAAAACAAGCACACCAAGGACTCGAAGTGATAAAGAAGTGCGCATTTTACGCCGTTGTTTATTAAACATTATAGCCTTTGTAGATGATGGTTTAAATGTAAGATATTCTATTAACCATTGAAAGAGTTCAAAAAAAAGGATAAAGTAGCCTGAATGTTTTGAAATAACTTTCGCTTACGACCATTTGTATATTTGTTCTTAAAAAAATGGTTCAGCTTTTGCTAATAATAGGACGTGTTCATGAATTATGAGTTTTCCAGGGAAGAAATTTTAAGCCGGCTTCAAAAAGAAGTTTTTTCAAATTTTCAGGACTACCTGCGGCAAACCGTTTCTGAGGAAACAAACAGAATGGATGAGCTTCTTCAGAAAACGAATGAAGCCATTAATGCAGGACAGACCGACCAAGCCTTAAAGAAGCTTATAGAAACTGTAAGCATCTGGTTTGCAGCTTCAGAAAAAGAGCTTGATGATGAGTCTGAGGATGCACCTTCTCTCCCCTGGCTACAACATCTTGACACGCTCACTTCAGAGCTTGAAGAACACATCCATCTTCCACAACAGGAAGAACGATTCCGCGCGATCTCAACGGATTCTCCTTTCATTAAGACCGGAAAGCTGGTAAAGCGATTGGGTCGTGGCTCTCAAAAGATCGGACATGCCGTTGGTTCTATTTTCAAACAGGGAAGTGCTGAAGACCCTGTTTGGCGACAGGATGTGCCCTTGCGAAATCTAATTCAATTTTATCTGCTGGAAGCTTATAAACCCATGCAAAACTGGGAGCATCAGTATCACAAGCTTCAGGCAGAAGTACTTTTAGAAACCGATGCCTGGACCCTTCACTCCAGTGGGTTGATACATCATACACCTGCTGAAAAAACGGAAACCCACTCGGATGGGGAACCCAACAACGAAGCCCAAGAACCTCTTCCCGAAACTGAACCCGATCAGATCCCGGATCAGGAGGATATGGAGATCTTTTTTGAAGAAGCAGTAAAGGAACTCCAGGCAATTCACAAAAAGTTTGAGAATGCCCTGCAAGATCAAATGCAGACTATTATTGAAAGGGTTACCTCTGCCCTTTCAACAACCGGTACCATCGAGACATCGGCTTCTGATTTTGACCAGCAGGTGATAGTGAATAAAAAACAGCTGGTAGTTACCGAAACGGGTAACCACGATAAAAAATGGTTGGAGATACTGACGGCACTGCTCAACCGATGCCGGCTTTCCATAGATTTTATTGAACTGTACAAGCAGTCCAAAGAGCGTATGGATGGGTTCAGTACCTCCCTGGATGAGTTTTTTACACAGAATTTTGAAACGCCGGCACAAACGCTTTTACAACAGCTGGAATCGGCCCGGGAGATCTTTGAGGATCTGGAATCTGAAAAGAAAACCAAGAAACAAATACAAGAGCTCAGTCAGCAGCATCAGCAGGAGATGACCGAGCATATCGAAAACAACCTAACCAAGCCCATTGGTGAGCTTATTCAAGATGCTGTACTGGGTACCAAGCTTGAACGATTTACCTCTGCCATTCCCGAGTGGACCAAAAATCAGCGCGAAAAAGCCATTTTGGTCGAATCACTGGACCTGACAAAATCACCTCCCACTTTTGAACTCGAGGAAGTGGACTGGCAGTCGCTGGTGCATCGTGTTCTCAATAATCAGATCGCCAAAGTATTTGTACCCAAAGAAGTTAAACCGGAAGAATTTTTATCCGGAGTAAGCACTGATATTCAGGAAATAGCTCAGATCATTCTCACTAATATCGAAATTGCTGAGGAGGTCAAAACATCTGATGAGGAAGATCCCCTTCAGGTTGCCAAAGAAGGAATGGAACGAGCAAAGGGAAAGCTTGAGGAAGTGATCGGAAAAGTTTCTTCCAAGAACTCAGAATTGCAAAACCGTTTAACCGAAAAGAAGCAGACCTCTTTCTCTAAACTGGCCAAACTGCTCGATAAACAGAATGTAAATGAAGTACGGCTGGCCGGAGCCCAATATATTGCTAAAGAAACTGCCGTTGACTGGAAAATAAAATTCCAGGTAAAATGGGCAAAAGTTAAGGAGAAAGGCGAGCTATTTTCACGGTTCCTGTGGAAAAAGCTGAAATCGTATTACGAGGTGGTTTCAAAGTTTCTGGGTTTTGCCGAGAAGGAAAAACTGGAGGGCGATACCACCGATCTGGCCACTTTTTTATCCGAGACTGATGAACAAATAGCCGGTTTGCCTTTCATCTACAGACGCCTTTTTGATTTCAATAAAGAAGTTGAAGACCGTTTCTACATTCGTAAACCCGAACAATTTGACCGGATTAAGAAAGGATACGAACTGTGGCAGAATAACTTTCCTTCATCCTTCTCTATTGTGGGAGAAAGGGGCAGTGGAAAAACCTTATTCATTCGATTACTTATGAATGAAGTGCTTACCAAGCATGATGTGATCGAGATCAATTTCCCTGATACCATATGGAAGCCAGAGGATGTTGTAGCCAACATTTCAAAAGGACTAAAAATTGATGATGCTGAAACCTTTGAAGATCTTATCGCTGCCATAAAACGGAAAAAGAAAAGGGTTGTGGTGATCCTTGAGAATGTTCAGAACTGTTTTATCCGAAATTTATCTGGTTTTGATGCCATGGAGCAGTTGTTGCTTCTGATATCCGAAACCAATAAAGAGATTCTCTGGATCGCAAGCAGCACCCGCTATGGCTGGCTCTACCTCGACAAAGTATTAAATGTGGTAGACTACTTTACCCATGCTGTGGAAACCGATAATCTTACAGCACAGCAAATTGAGGAACTCGTCCTGAAAAGACATCGTGCCAGTGGGTATCAGCTTAAGTTCTTAGCAGATGAAGCCGCAAAAAATAACCGCAGCTATAAGAAGCATCTCGATGATGAAGAAAAATCACAAGAATACCTGAAAGGTCGCTATTTCGAGAAACTGGCAAAGATGTCGGAAGGAAATTCATCTGTAGCTATGATTTACTGGATTCGGTCCATCAAAGAACATGATGACACTCATTTCTACATCAATCCATTTGAGTTTGGCGCCGTAAACAGGATCCAGCAGCTGGACAGTAACGAACTTTTTGCGCTCGCTGCCTTCATTCTTCACGATACGATGACTGCAGATGAGCTTTCTATGACCATACATCAATCCAAGCGAGAGAGTATGTTGCTGGCGTCTCGACTCAGTTCTCAATCCATTTTAGTTGAAGGCGAATATGGTTTTTCCATTAATCAGCTTATTTACCGGCAAATTGCCCGGGCACTTAAAGAAGCAAACTTCATACATTAAACATTATGCATACACTTAAAAAACCTTTCGTTTTGCTCGTATTTGTGCTGATGTTTAGTGCAATAACAGTCCCTGCCTCAGCTTTCCAAAATGCAGCCGCTGATAGTGCTACATCTCAGGATACCAGCATGGTACAACGTATTGACTCCCTGATCAATGCCAGGCTTACCCAGCTCGACTCCCTCACCAAAGAACTCGAAAATAAACTGGCGGGCAAAGATTCCACCGCTACAGATACCGCAGCAGTAAAAGGGGAAACTGAACAAGCCCTGGCTCAGCTCGAAGAAGTCATTTCCTGGCGGAAGGTTATTTTGGTTATCATTTTCTTCATCATAGCTTACTATTCCACCGTATTTATTGGAAAGATCCTAGATAATTTTTCCGAGCGTATATCGAAGTACCGGCTTAAAATAAAACGGATGGTTCCAATTGTCCGTGTCATCATATGGACTTTGGCCATCTACATAGCCATTGCAGGTATTATTCAGCCTCCATATGCCACCGTTATCACGGTAATGGCTTCAGTGGGTATTGCCGTGGGTTTGGCTTCTCAAGATGTACTGAAGAACTTATTCGGCGGTATCATGCTTATTCTTGACCGCCCATTTCAGGTTGGTGATAAGATCCAGTTTGCCGAGCATTATGGCGAAGTTCAGCAAATAGGACTTCGTTCCAGCCGCATTGTAACCCCCGGCGACTCTGTTGTCACGATTCCAAATGGGGAACTGATCCGAACGGCTGTTTCCAATGCCAATTCCGGTGCTCTCGACTGCCTGGTAGTCACCAATATTTACCTGCCTGCCAATTGTCCGGTTGAGGAAGTGAAAGAGATCGCATACAAAGCAGTTGTGTCTTCACGGTTTGTATTTCTGAAGAAACCCATAAGTATTATGACCGAAAATGAGATGCACGAACGGCGCTTCATCCTAAAACTGAAAGTGAAAGCATATGTACTCGACATTCGATACGAGTTTCCATTCCAGAGTGATGTAACGGAGCTTATACTTTCAGAATTGAGCCGTCGAGGATTGGTATCAGATGAAGGTTTTCATGCCAAGATAGCTGAATAGAGCGAAACAGCATTTCATTTACTTATTAAACACTGCAGCAGTTTTTATTCAGATCTCTTTCCTGCAAGAACCACCTGAAGATCCATCAGGTTATTACCGGTAGGGTTTGTTTTGATGAGCGTTTCCATTTGCTCGTGAAAATGATACGAATCGTATGCTTGAAGATAGTTTTCCGGTTCCAGCTTTTGTTTGCGTGCAGCAAGTGTGGTTTTGGAATTTACGATAGCTCCGGCTGCATCAGTGGGACCATCTACTCCATCTGTAGCAAAACTGAGTAACGAGATCGGGTGCTGTCCCTCAATAGAAATGGCAGCCGTCAAAGCTAAATGCTGATTTCGCCCCCCTTTTCCACTCCCACTTACATTCACCATGCTTTCCCCAAAATAAACCAATGCCGCCGGTGCATTCACCGCTCCCTTTTTGCCCAATACTGAAATGGCATCCCCACACAACTTCTTCGATATTTTATGGGTTTCCATATCGTAAGCCTGCCCAGCTACCTTTACGTTGAAATCATTCTCGCCCAGCCAGGCTCCTACATTATCGGCTAAGATCTTTGCGCCGGATATCACCCGCAGCTGATGCTTTTCCCATACTTCCTCCCCTTTTTGAGGATTTTCAGTAATATCACCATGCATGCCTTTTGAGATATGGATCCGTACAGAATGAGAAACCTGGTCCCAAAGCTGATATTTCTTTAAGACATGAAATGCATCCCGAAATCTAGTTGAGTCGGCCACAGTTGGTCCACTGCCTACTACATCCACATCATCACCGGGGACGTCGGAAAGGATCAGGGAAACCAACCGATGATCTGAAAACAATTTGCCAAACTTCCCGCCGCCTGTATCCGAAATGTGTTTCCGAACGGCATTAATTTCGTGGATGGATGCTCCCGAATTCAAAAGCAATTCATAGGTGTTGCGAAACTCGTCCATCTCAATTCCAGATGAAGGAATACAGAATAACGCCGACGCACCTCCCGAAAGGCAAAATAAAACCGTATCCGTTTCAGGAATATTCGCAGCAAGCTGACAAAGCTCATAACTGGCTGATACCGAATTTTCATCCGGGTAGGGATGGGCGCCTTCAAACACTTGTATCCTGTCAAGTTCGCGAGTGCTTTCAGGGGCAACGATCATTCCATCCCTGATAGCATCACCGAAAAGATCCTCCAGCTGTTTCGCCATCTCAACCGATGCCTTTCCGGCTCCCAGCACCCATACTTTACCCTCAATATCAAGATCGGCAATAACGTCTTTCAGGTTTAGATCAAACAGAGTCCCTGAGGTAATTTCATCAACCAATTCATGTAATACCGCCTGGTGGTTATCAAGATCTTTGCTCATTAACAGTACGCTTTTGTAAGGTGAATGCAAGTGGAACCAAGCCCAGCGAACAAAGTGGATTCAAATATCGAATGGTGAAATCGGTCAGTGAAATAAATTGTAAGCTGATCAGGTTCGTGAATGCTAAAAATACAATGGATAACAACCCTGTTGCAAGCTGAATAAGTATCAAATATCCATAATACTTACGTTCTGCCTTTATCATTATCAATCCAATGCAAGCCAATAAAAAGTGAAGGCCGAATGATACCGTAAAGTAGATCTCTTCAATTCCGATGTCTTCTTCTATCAACAGGTGGTTGGAGACCGTTTTGGCATCTCCGGCAAAAGAAAAACCGGGTTGTGCTTGTACTACATATTCAGCCACAGGTTGATATACAGCCTCATTGATCAACCCCCGGGCGGGTCTCAATAGCACAAAATATCCCACAATAATTATCAGGATCAGCCCCGAACGTATCCCGATCTCACGCATGTGCGGTTTGTTTTTTAGGGGTGAAATTCATGTCTGCAAAATTCACCCAGATCATCCACAGTAAGAAGATCACGATATAGAAAATGGCGGTTGTGGAATAGTCGTGGGTGAAATCAAAGAACTGTGGCCAATAAGCTTGTGTGAGTACAAGCGTGATCACCCGCAGGATATTGATCAGATAAATGATACCGATGCCGGCCACACAAAAGCTGATCCGGTTTTTTATATCTCCGGGATAGGATAGGATGAAGCCAATGAACAAGCCCATAGCTGCAATGCCATTACAGCCATCTACGATCTCGATGCCGGGGAATTCTCCAATGCCAATAATTCGATTGACGGTAAACACATCAACCCCGAAAACTTCTAACATTCCGGCACTCACTCCAATAATATTCAGCGAAAGCCATTCATCCAGCGAGCCATCGGGCAGCAGCCATAATTCGTAGAGCATGTACCAGATCACAAATATGGCCAGCGCCTTAAGAACAAAAGCTACAACAGGAGATTTCAAGTCCATTCCACTATTCCTTTTTTATTGATTAGAATTCCTAAAATACATGCTTTTAGTTTTTTAAAAACCAATTTCTTTTGAATGATATAAACTGACCTTGATACTAACGAGAGCTCGAAAATACCCTTTGATATGCTCCCATCTCTAAGCCGTAAAAAACCTTTTCATAAAAAAAGCGACTCACTGAGCCGCTTCATATAGTAGTTTCGTAAATGTTACTTAATGGATTGATAATGCCCGGAATTAATCACCGGCCATTTTCATCAATTTGTCGTAGGCCTCTTGTGAGCGTTCCAGCAGATCTTCCAGCTCTTCCGGAAAAGGATCATTCTTGGATTTATAAGCTCGAAATCCTGTAGACCGGTGCACGTTGTGATACCAGTATTTGGCCCAAACGCCATCTTCTTTGCGGGGGCCTGCAGGCCATTTCAACATACCTTCATCAAAAGGGATGCCGAGTGTACCACATAATTCCCGTAATCGAGACTGCGGATATTGAAGAATATCTTTGGCATCCACGATCAGCGGTTTTTTCCCCACTGCTTTCAGATATTTCGCCACTTCCAGATGCTTTTCGTAGCCTACATCCTGCATAGTTGGGTTCTTCACCTGTTTGGCGTACGATGGCAACATATCTTTTGGAGGCCGTGTCAGAATTATGTTGGTGGTCTCCTCCATAAAACTCCAGTCCAGGTTCACCAGGTGATGAGTCATATTTTTTATAAATACGATAGGAGTATCATAATCTCCAAGAAAGATCTCATCTACTACTTTTTGCCCGTCATTCTCCTGGCTGGCCAATACTTCATCAGCGCCGGGATGATATTCACTGGCATCGGTATTTGCCAGATAATGAGCATAAAGTGGTTCATCAAACACGGTTGTATCCTGCCGTTGGGCAAATGAGTACATCAGCGCTGTTGAAATGTTACGTGGACCACTCCACAAACAAATTCGTTTTGTCTTTAACATGTATTTTATCTTTGGTTTTGTTGAAGGTCATTTGGATGGCTTCACTTTCAGTTTCGGTTCTAACATCAGCTCATCAAAAAGACGGTTCTCATTAATAATTAAGCTTTTAATTTGGCAGACTCTGTTTCAATCGCCTGCTCGTACAAGTTTTGTAAGCGTTTTGTAACGGGTCCGGGTACTTGTTCCGCAAGAATCCTGCCATCTACTGCTGTGACAGGGGTCAGTCCGCCAAAACTACCGGTTACAAAGGCCTCATCGGCTCCATATACATCATATAGCGAAAAATTCTTTTGATGACATGGTATTCCAACAGCCTCACAAACTTCGATCACTTTACCGCGGGTAATGCCATTCATACAATACTGACCGGTGGAGGTCCATACCTCTGAATCCTTCACCATAAAAAAATTAGTAGCATTACAGGTTGACACAAAACCGTTTACATCCAGCATCAAAGCCTCATCGGCACCGGCCTCCAACGCCTGTATGAGCGCCTGAACTTCGTGCAATTTACTGTGACAGTTTAGCCTTGGGTCCAAATAATCGGGGGAACCGCGGCGAACGGTGCTGGTGAATAATTTCACCCCGCGGTCACGGCTTTCAGGGTCGGCCTTCTTGTATTCAGCTATGATCACCAAATTAGGGCCACTTATGGTCAATCGCGGATCCTGAGACGGCGTCTTTTTAATGCCACGGGTAAACATCACCCTGATATGGACGCCATCTTCCATCTCATTGGCATCGAGTGTTTTCCGAACGGCCTGGGTGATCTCATCGCGGCTCATTCCCAGATCCATACCAACAGCTTTGGCTCCCTGAAAGAGACGGTCATAATGTTCCTTCAGAAAAACCAACACTCCCTTATGGAGACGAAAGCCTTCCCAGACGCCATCACCTACCAGGTAACCGCTGTCAAAAACGGATATTTTAGCGTCCTTCCGGGGCAACAGTTCCCCGTTTACATAGATCAAAATGTCATCGTTTCGCGGATCTTCCACCGCATTATGTGTACCGTGCGTCATAGTCTGTTTTGTAGTGATTGCACCCAAATAAAAGAAAATAATAACACGGTTGCGAATTTCTTTATTTAACGGCGATAAAAGGGGATTTACAGACTAAATACACCCAAATTCAGAATAAAGCTGAGTCAAACCTCCTCAAAGGTACAGCGTTAAAAAGCTCTCTTTTTCTGGAAGGAATACCAAGGCCTCATCATTTCAAGAATCCAGGTACTGTCGGATAGAATCACGAAGCTGTAAAAATGTTTTTTTGAAAAGTTCCTCATCTTCTTCCAGCAAGGTGACCCGGAATCCCAACAGCTCTGAACAGAACGAAGAGATGGGAACCACACAAATACCTGTTGCACCAAGCAGGTAATAGACAAACCGAAAATCTAAAGAAACGCCTTCCACCCACTGTTCAACTTGTTTTTGAATGGCCGGACTTTCGAGCTCAAGGGTTTGATCTGCTTCCAGTACTCCGGGTTTAAATACGATGGTGTTATAGAAAGCCCCGAATGTTTCATTGAACATAAGCTCAGGGATCTCAGCAAGAGTATCGGTGATAAAACGACTTCGCCAGCCTATTTTTTCATTCAGTTTTTGCCGGTATTCACCATATCGAGCGTCATCCATGATCTTCGGGATCGCCATTTGAGGTAAGGTCGTAGAACAAACCTCGATCATCTTGGCATCATCCATAGCTTTACAAAACTGATCGAACTCCGGATTCTCACCCCTGTTGTAGCACTCGATCCACCCGCAGCGAGCTCCGGGCCAGGGCAACTCTTTGGAAATTCCTTTCATGGCAATCCCAGGTACCTCATCACCTAATACTTCTGCAAGAGCATAGGCCCGAGCCCCGTTATAAGTAATGTGATGGTAGATCTCATCCGAGATCAGCATCAGGTCAAACTCCCGGGCCAGCTCCACAATTTCATCCAGGATTTCTTTGGGATACACCATGCCTGTAGGGTTATCCGGGTTGATGAGCAAAATGGCTAACACGTTCGGGTTGAACTCTACTTTATTTCGCAGATCTTGCATATCCGGATACCAATTGTTGGCCGGATCCAGCTTATACGTTAAGGGATGATGATTCGCGTGTGCTGCTTCAGCAGAAGAATGAGTGGAATAGGCCGGTGAAGGTCCAATTACCCGCGATGTGGTATCCAGGTAATGATACAGGGTTGAAATGGCATCACCCAAACCGTTGAAGAAAAGGATGTCTTCGGCTGTGATCTGAGCTCCGCCCTTACTGTTATTCTGCTGAGCCAAAAACGAACGCGTTTCCGGAATACCTTTGGAATCGCAGTACCCATAGGATTTATCTGTACCTGCCAGTTCCTGAACGATCTCTTTCATCCAGACGGGAACCCTGGCATTTTTTTGAATGGGATCACCAATGTTTTCCCAGGTTATTTCTAATCCTTCTTTCTGAAGAATGTTGGCCTTTTTTACGATCTCACGAATTTCGTAACTGAGCTCTTTGGCTCCTTCGTGTAGCAGCTTCTGTCGCATATTTCTGTATGTGAATGAGTGAGTTCACACAAAGAAAAGCATTTCTGAAGCTTGGGCAAAATGGAAATAGAGTACTACTGGCTCAAGCGTCCGCTTGGACCTATGTTGAATTTAGTATTTCAGTCTTAATCCAGAACCGCACAAGCGGACGCTTGCGCTAGTTATTATTGTTGAATCATTCCTCAAAAACCAGCGCATCAGGGTTGGCACCGAGTTCTTTCAGATACTTCATCATAGCATCATTGAACGGCCCTGGCCCACATACGTAGAATGGCTGATCAAAATCATCTATTTGAGATTTCAGGAAGTCTTTGTCTGCAAAGCCATCCAGAAAGATGTGATCTCCTTCCGGTTCTTCATCGGTAATGGCATTGATGAAATTATCACCAAGTATCTCTTCAAATTCTTCTTTCAGAATGATATCCTTCTCGGTCTTATTGGAAAAAATAAGCTTATTGTTACCGATCTCACCGTTCTCATGCAGGTCTCTGAAAATGGCAATGAATGGTGTCACACCAGCTCCCCCGGCCAAAAACACTCCTTCACCATCATACTGAATGGTGCCCCATGGTTCGTCCAGTATCAGGGAATCTCCCTTTTTTAGCTTACCGATCTGCTCTGTTACCCCATCGTGTTCCGGGTAGATCTTGATCACAAATTGCAGATACTCATCGTCATTCAGGGAGGTAAATGTAAATGGCCGTTTTTCCTCTCTCCAGCCTTCCTTGTCGATGGCGACCTCGGTAGCCTGACCGGGTTCAAATTCATAGCCATCGGGTTTTTCGAGGGTGAATTGTTTTACGTCGTGCGTTACATCTTGTACATCAATAATTCTGAGTGTATGTGCCATAATTGTATCCGTTTATGTTACCTTTGTTTGTTCAGGATACAAGTATTGGCTTTATATCATTCCGAAATAACTGCCTGGCAGGGCATCAGTCATCCAAAAAAACTTAAAATACATGGCCGGCCGACCCGCTTCTTTCTACCGGGGTAAAACGGATCCTGTAGATAGCACCTTCATCAGTCTGCCAGAAGTTGAATTCTCCTTCGATCTGAGATATCAGAACATCCAACAACGTTTTTCCTAATGATGTGGATCTTTCCTGATAGGTCTTAATGGAGCTGCCGTCGCCATTATCCTCTAAGGTGATCAGCACGTCATCTCCCTGTTTATCCAATCCGATCTTAATCTGTCCCTTTGATCTTCCATTAAACCCAAATTTCATTGAATTCATGAGCAGCTCGTCGATCATCAGCCCCACAGGTATAGCCTGATTTATATTCAGGTCAATATCTTCAACTTCGGTGATAAAGCGAATTTCCTGTTCCTGATTCTTAACCAGTTCCTGGATCTTCCGCACCAGCCGCTCAATATATTCGTTGAAAGAGATCTGCGTAAACTGATCCGACTGATATAACATCTCATGCACCTCAGCGATGGCTTTAATACGCATCTGACTGCTGTGCACAAATTCCTCAATGGTGGTTTCCTCATCTTTGTGATACAAATTCAGCTCCAGCAGTGCTGAGATAATTGCCAGATTATTTTTTACACGGTGGTGGATCTCCGAAAGCAACACCTCCTTTTCCTCCAGTGATTCCGAAAGCTCTTTCTCTGCTTGGTCACATCATCCTGTATGGCAATAAACCCATTCAGGTTTCCTTTTTTATCCACAATAGGATTTGTGGAATAGCTGATGTAGATCTCTTCTCCCTGCTTAGTCTTATTTATCATTTCGCCCTTCACCACTTCTTTACTAAGCAATGTTTCCCAATACTCCCGGTAGAATTCCCCCCCATACCTACCGGATTTTATGATCTGAGGAGTTTCGCCCATGATCTCATCTAAACTATATCCATACTTTTTCTGGAAAGCTTTATTAGCATATTCAATGCGTCCCTCCGTATCTGTGATGAGGATCATATTTGGGGAATTTTCGATTCCCAGCTTAAACTTCATCAGTTCTTTCTGGGCCGTTACCCTTTCGGAAATATCGTGCACAATAGAATAGAGAAAATACTTTTCGTCGATAAAGATCATCCCGGAATACACCTCAACATCGCGGATCTCGCCATTCGCCAGACGGTGCTTAAAGTGAAACAGGCTTCGGTTCTCTTTACGAGCCCTTTCCATTTCTTCTCGTACTTTATCGGCCGGCAGAATGTTGATATCGCTGATCTTCATTTGGGTGATCTCTTCCTTCGTCCACCCATAATATTTGATCGCTGCTGAGTTGGCATTATAAATGCTCCCGTCATCAGCATCAATTAACATCATCACGCTTTGGTTTTGCTCAAAAAGGGTGCGGTACCGCTCTTCACTTTGGGCGATCTTTTTCTCTGCCTCATACCGCTCTGTGATATCTTCGAGCATGGTTATACCGCCCGTAAGCTCACCATTATTATTGTAATCTGGATGAAATTCAGCCCTGACAGGCAATCTTTTTCCAGAAGTAATGGACGTATACTGACCTTCATATTTTGTACTCTTGCCTTGCAGGGCCTCCACCATTCCCTGCTTCACCTCTTCATTCTCAAGATTGAAAATGTTCAGACCAAGTAGATTTTCCCTTGAAGTGCCCAGGATACGTATAAACATTTCGTTACTTGCATCTATGATTCCTTCCTGATCAAAATGAATAATACCAATTGGAGCCTTTTCAAAGATCTGCTGATATAAGCCAGCGTCCTTTTTCGCTGCTTTCTTTGAATTTTTGATCTGATCTTTCAGATCTTCTGTTATTGATCTTAATTCCCGAACCTTGGCAAGAGATGAGCTATTGTGAAACTCGGTGGACAGTGCATCCAGTTTTTCTTCGAGCATACTCAAAGTTTGAGAAAGTTGATCAGATGTTCTCATAGTTTATTTACGACCTTTATGTCCCATAACTGAACAGATACTACCCGTTTTGTATGAAGATAATATGTATTACAGATTTCTCACTCTTAATACCGTTCCTGTATTATTTTTTCAAGGAACTCTTTGATTAAAATTTCTTTAGATTTTTATAAGCTCTTTTCTGCACCTGTTTCTGGAAGAAAGGCATCCAGCCCAACAACATCCCGGTTGCCCCAAAAGCCTGTCTGCTCCATCGATAAAAGCGAAAATCATCGCGGTGCCGCAGGATCAAACCATCCTTGAATTTGAATTTAGCTTCGATCTCATTGTGAACTTTGCGGCTTGTAATAGAAAAAAGATAGCTTGCCTCCACCCGAGCCCTCCCTCGGTTTTCATCTGCATCAAGAACTTCAAAATCCAGCTCAAATTCCCGGGCGCCACTGCACAACATCCCCCACATTGCTCCAATTTCCTCTTTTGAAGATAGCTGAAATACCGGGTCCTGAAAGGTCGCTTCGGAGTGGTAGCAACTCATCATAGTTTCTGCATCCAGATCCTGAAGACCAGTGTACAGTTTTTGGATACAGGCTTTGTTTTCATTCATTGATCTGCGGTTTTATTACAAGTTTATGACAATCCCAATTATTTGTAAGAATTCCGGTTTCCCAGGTCATAAAATTCCCATAAACGCGGGTGCTATAGGTTCCCTTTTAGTGACTTATATCTGCTTAGAAAACTTCATCACTCGAAACCGGATCTCACTTTATGGCTCAATAATCCGACTCCCATCACCACCAAACTTCCGGCTAAGGTATACAGTGGCCAGGCGATGGCAAGTCCGTCTCCCGGCAATATATTTTGAATGGGACCTTGTACCATAAACAGCAGGGAGATCAACCCACAGAAAAAACCGGTGATGGCATCGGTCTTATTGGGTTTGGTGAAGAACATCCCCAGCAGAAAAGCACCTAGCAAGCCGCCATAGGTGTACGATGCGATTCCCAACCCTAATTCTACGATAGCCGGACGTTCTCCCCCTTGTAGTTGCAATACCGCAAAAAAGATAGCAGAAACGCTTAATATCACTCCCCAGCCCATAGTGAAATTTCTGGACATGGAAAGGTCCTGTGCATCGGAGTTGGATTTCCCAAAATAGGGTTTGTAAAGATCGTAGATGGTGGATGACGCCAGCGAGTTCAGGGAGGAACTTAGACTACTCATAGCCGCTGCAAACAGTGCTGCTACGATGAGCCCGGAAACTCCAACCGGCAGTTCTTGTACAATGAATTTGGCGAAGATCTCGTCGGTGGTGGCAAGACCGAGTGCTTCGGCTGGAAGTCCTTCATAGAACATGAAAAGCAGCAGCCCAACTCCCAAAAATAATCCAAATTGAAGCATGGCAACGATTCCGCTCCAGATCATGGCCTTTTGCCCGGACCTGAGATCGCGGGTAGCCAACACGCGTTGTACCAAGAGCTGATCGGTTCCATGAGAAGCCAGCGAAAAGACGGCCCCTCCTACTATTGCTGTGATCAATGTGTAAGGCTGAGCGATGAAATCCCGGAAATTCATATCAAAACCAAGGTTGATGATCTGCAGCTTTTCAGTGGGAAGTTCAAATCCTGTGGGCAGGTTTCCGATCATCACCCCAATGGCGATGAACGCACCGCCGATGTACACGATCATCTGTACAAAATCCATCCAAACCACGGCTTTGATGCCACCAAAAAAAGTATAGACAAGGGTGATGGAAGTGATCACCACAATGGATAGCGCGTACAATTCCAGGTCTCCCCAACCGGCAAAAGCCCCGCCCAATCTCAAGATGATAGCCAGGGGGATGGCGGTGGCAAAAAGACGAACGCCATCGGCCAGCAGCCGCGTGATCAGGAAGGTAGAACTGGCGGCATTGCGCATCACACTTCCAAACCGGTGCTCCAGAAAGGTATAGGCCGTTTGGAGGTCGCCTTCATAGTATTTAGGCAAAAAGTAGAGTGCTACGATCACCCGGCCGATCACATACCCCACGGTGATCTGCAAAAAGGTGAGATTACCGCCATAGGCCACTGCGGGAATACTGATGAAGGTGAGCGTGCTGGTTTCGGTGGCTACAATGGAAAACAGTACGGCCCACCAGGGAATGCCATCACCACCTAAAAAATAATCTTTAGTGGAAGTCTGTTTTCCGGATGCCCGCAATCCTAAAAAGGCTACCCCAACCAGGTAGACAATGATCACCAAATAATCTATATAGGAAAATTCCACACTATTACACTAAGATTAACAGTCCCAAAGAAGAACGCAGTTGGGGGCGTGAATGTCAATGAGTGGTGTGAAGTAGTAATGAGTTTTGTCGTCCTTGCGAATGTTGGAATGGAACACAGAATAAGCAGATTGAGCAGATCTTCACTGATTACTATTTACGTTGAAATCTTTAAAACTAAAATTAGTATTTAAGATACAACTCCAGAGAAGTATCATCACTTCAGTACTTCTTAAATACAACAAATTTAAATCTTTACTACCCAAGAAATTCCACAAACTTCTGAATGGCTCTGCCGCGGTGGGAGATCTTGTTTTTTGTTTCGCTGTCTAATTCTGCAAAGGTTTTTTCGTAACCATCTGGACGAAAAACAGGATCGTAGCCAAAACCGCCACTTCCCCTTTTTTCTGTAATGATCTCGCCCTTACAAACACCTTCGAAGGTAAACTCCTCAGCTCCATTCACCAAGGCCACAACCGTCCGAAATTGGGCTTTCCGGGTAGTGGCATTCTTTAACTCCACAAGCAGCTTATCCACATTATCCTGATAGGAAGCATTTTTGCCTGCATAACGCGCCGAGTACACCCCGGGGGCGCCATCCAATGCTTCTACTTCCAGGCCGGTATCATCCGAAAGAGCTGGAAGACCAGTTTCAGACGCCACATATCGGGCTTTTTTAAGCGCATTCCCCTGAAGGGTCTCCTTGTCTTCCACCACTTCTTCAAGCTCAGCAAAATCCTGTGTGGAAAGTACTTCAATTCCAAGCGGTTGCAGGATCTGCTGCATCTCCTGAATTTTATGAGGATTTCGGGATGCTATGACCAGCTGCTTTAAATTCATGGCGTAATTCTGGGGAAAAATTTATAGAACAAGTTTATGCCACTTCCGATCGTGAGCAAAGCATTCAGTGCGGTAAACACAGGGTCGCCAGTCATTACAGAATAAATGGTAAGCATCAAACTTGATGAAAAATACATGATGATAAATGCGAGATTCATCTGTGTGTTTCCCGCTTTAATGGTGTCAATGGTCTGGGGGATCCAGGCTGCTACCAATACACCAAAACCGGCCCAACCTAAAATTTCTATTCCTGTCATAAATCTATTATTTCAATTCGTGTAAGAGTTCTTGTACTTCGTGCCATTTCAATCTTGGCCCGTATTGTGATACGATTTTTGAACCTGCAAGACTGGCCAGTTTTCCGGAATTGGCAAACCCAAGTCCATTGGTGACACCATATAAAAAAGCTCCGGCAAACATATCGCCCGCGCCGTTGGTGTCCACTGCGTTCACTTCATAAGGTTCAATATCGATGAAGGTATCTCCATCATATATCATGGCTCCGTTTTTGCCCTGAGTGATCACAAATCGCTTTGCTTCTTGCTTAAGAGCTTCACGCGCTTCCATCAGATCCTCTTTCTCCGTAAAGGCTTTGGCTTCCTGTTCGTTGCAAAATAACAGATCCACCGAGGCACCGATCACTTCTCTGAAATTATCCTTAAACGCTTCCACGATCGATGGGTCAGAAAGAGTGAGCGCCGTTTTGATGTTATTCTCTTCAGCGATCTTCTTGGTGTGCTTAAGAGCTTCCAAACCTCCTGCAGCCGCTACCAGGTATCCTTCCAGATACACGTATTCTGAATCTTTGATGGCCCGCTCATCCACTTCATTCTTAGATAATCCGGATGAGATCCCAAGATAGGTGTTCATGGTTCGGTCGGCATCATCTGTGATCATCACCAGGCATTTCCCGGTCACTCCTTCTTCCCGGTCCTGCCGGTCAAAATTGGTGGGAATTCCTGCATCCTCCATATCCTTCAGGTAAAAATCACCAAATTCGTCGCTGGCTACTTTACAGGAATAGAAAGCTTTTCCTCCAAACTGGGAAATAGCGATCACGGTGTTGGCCGCTGAACCACCTGACTTCTTTTTGGTATCGTTATGATTGATGGCAGAAATGAGCCGGTGTTGTGTGTCTTCGTCCACCAACGTCATCAGCCCTTTCTTGACCTCATGTTCTTTCAAAAAATCGAGATCGACCTGGAACTCCAAATCCACAAGTGCGTTCCCGATACCGTATACATTGTATTTTTTACTCATATTGTTTTTTCGCCACGAATGCTCCTGAAATTGCGTGTATTTTTAGGAACTTTTTCGTGATCTGTTGATCTCTTTATGCTGAAAATTTTGAGCATCAAAAGTACGGACACTTCATGAGCTTTGAAAATTCTTTGAAATGGTTGAATGCTGTTTTAAGTTAGCGCCCCAAACAAAATAAGTATGTCTACATTTGAGCATTATTTAAAGGATAAACTCCAGCGATCTCTGCCCGGAAGGTCTGCCCAGCAAAAAATGGAACCACATCCTGAAAATGGAAGTAACAGCCCTCGCAATTACGAACCGGCCCACGATGATTTCCGAAACAGCAGCGTACTCGTTCCCCTTATTGCATGGGGTGATAAGCTTGAGGTTTTATTCACTCTTCGAACTCAGTCCATCAACCATGGCGGGCAGCTAAGCTTTCCCGGTGGTGGCAAAGAAGGTGATGAAACCATTGAAGAAACCGCACTTCGAGAAGCACAGGAAGAAATTGGCTTACACCCCGATCATGCTGAAATTATCGGACGGCTCACTCCCCTTTATGTTGGTCATTCCGATAATATGGTAACGCCTGTGGTAGCACTGCTATCTGAGAAACAGGAATTCACGATGAATCCCAACGAAGTAGATGAGATCATTACGGTACCTCTGAAAGATTTTATGAACAACCAATATTTGATAACCGAAAAATGGCAACTACGTGATGTTCCATATACCGTTCCTTTCTGGGATATCCATCACGTCCCGCTCTGGGGTGCCACCGCTATGATGATGAGCGAGTTTGTGGAAGTTTGTCGGGATTTTTTTGACGAGGATTAGGTTATAGCTGTAAGCTTTCAAGCTTCAGCTTTTGCAAGGTCATTCCATCAAAAGTTGTATGATTCGTTGACAAATTTTAGACGTACTCTGATATATGGCCCTGAAAGGGGCACATATGAATAACCCAGGGTAAAACCGCATAAGCGGGAGCAACCCTGGGATAAATCATCACAAAAAAGAAAACCCAAGTAAAAACAGTTGGCATTGCCCAAATGGCTTTCGTAGGGTTGTGGGAAAATGCCTTTAAAGAAATGGTTGCCCAAGCTTCGTCAAACATTAGAGGCTAAGCAATCTATCGGGCGAAGCTTATTATAGTTCTATCTACATTACCCCGGACTGCTTCCATGCTATCGCATTTCATTGTCCAGGGCTATTCATATGTAACCCCTTCGGGGTGGTCCTTAAACGAAAGCTTTAAACGAATCAGACATCATCTACAATTCGTATGAAAATGAGCTTCTCAATCATACCACTTGTTTATCTGCCACAACTCTTCTTCTTTTGGAATAAGTACCGATTTTAATTAATACATATAACAGCTATTTCTAAATTCGAAGGCATGTAATTCTTATCTTAAAAGCTCAAATTAATCAACCAATTTTATGTCTCTTTTACTGATCGCCAAGAATCGTGATTTCAGCTCTTTAAAAAATGCCCTGCTTGAAAAAGATCCCAATCTGGATGTAGAGATCTGGCCCCGGTTTGATAATAAAGAACGGGTACATTTTGCCGTATGCTGGAATCACCCCGAGAAGGTGTTGGGGAATTACCCGAATTTGCGCGCGGTATCTTCGCTGGGTGCCGGCGTGAATCATTTGTTGAATGATGAGAGTCTGCCGGAGGAGGTTCCCATTTGCCGGCTCATTACCGATTCTTTGCAAGATCAGATGGCCGAATATGTGCTCAATGCCATCGTAAATTACCGGCTCAACATGAACGATTATTTCGAAAACAAGCAAAAGGGAATTTGGGATCAGAAAAGTGCCCTTCCTAAGAAATATGCCCCGGTTGGTATCATGGGCTTAGGTGAAATGGGGAAAAGTGTTGCAACATTGTTGGTACAACATGGATATCAAGTTTCTGCCTGGAGCCGCTCTAAAAAGGATATTAACGGTGTACAATCCTACGCCAAAGATGAACTGAATGAATTTCTTTCTGAAACCACGATCCTTATAAACCTCCTCCCTCTAACCGATGAGACCGAAGGTATTCTCGATCTGGATCTCTTTAAAAAACTCAAACAGCCCGGATATTTGATCAATGTAGGACGCGGAGATCACCTGGTGGAAGAAGACCTCATCTATGCCTTCGACATGAATTACCTGGAAGGCGCATGCCTGGATGTGTTTGAAGAAGAGCCGCTGCCCAAGAATCACTCATTCTGGAATCGTAAACAGATCATGGTGACTCCGCATATCGCAGCAATAACCCCGGCCAAAGAAGCTGCAGAAGTTTTGGTAGAAAATTACAAACGGGCAATGTCTGGGATGGAGTTATTGTTTGAAGTGGATCGGGAAAGAGGGTATTAGGATTTAAGGTGCTAGGTGCTAGGTGCTAGGTGCTAGGTGCTAGGTGCTAGGTGCTAGGTGCTAGGTGCTAGGTGCTAGGTGCTAGGTAGATAGTCAACATTTAGCAATTTTTTATCTAATTTTGGAAATGCCTCTCCACTTCAAGGAACATTGATTTATTTTAGCGGAATGAAATCAGCTTTAGCTTTTTCTTCCAGCCTTGACTTTTTTTACTGAGGTTCCTGTCTCGAAAGCCGGGAGGTCAAGCCAAAATGAAGAAGAGCTTGCAGATGGAAAATTAATCAAATAAAGGAACTAGAAGCCGGAACTTGGTAACCAATTTTCTAAAATAACCTAGTAAGCTGATATCCAGCCCAAACAAACGCCAGTCCAAATATTACTTGTATTCCAAGATTAGCTAAGCTCATCAACAATTTCCCATTTTCAAAGAGCAGAAAGGTGTCGTGAGAGAAGGTTGAGAAAGTAGTAAATCCACCTAAAATTCCCACAAAGATGAAGAGACGGAATTCAGGATTGCCCCAGGATTTAAGTTCAAACAATCCCGCCAATAAACCGATTATCAAACAGCCAAGCAGGTTTGCGGCTACAGTTCCATAGGGAAATGTACTGTTGGGAAACTGGGATTGTGTAAAAACCGCGATCAGATAACGAAAAACGGCCCCGATGAAACCACCGGAGCCGACTGCGACGATTTTAACTAAGTCGATTTTCATACTTAGATGCTTACTTTATGCACCCAGTCAAATTTGTCTTCTGCCCGACCGTATTGGATATCGGTGATGGCATCAAAGCATTTCTGTGCGAATTCGCCGGGTTTCTCTCGATCCAACTCAATGCGTTGACCTTTGTGATCAATGAGCCCAACTGGCGAAACTACCGCAGCGGTTCCCGAACCAAATACTTCTTTCAACTCGCCACTGTCGTGAGCTTCGAAAACCTCATCAATGGTGATACGACGTTCTTCTACATTAAGGCCCCACTCTTTGGCGAGTGCGATTACAGATCGGCGAGTGACTCCGGGAAGAATGGACCCAGTAAGTGCAGGCGTTACCAACGTATCGCCAATAAGAAAGTGGATATTCATGGTTCCCACTTCTTCCACATATTTATGTTCCTTGGCATCCAACCAGAGTACCTGAGTGTATCCCTCAGCTTTTGCTTTCTTCGCCGGCAGAAAACTTCCGGCATAATTACCAGCTGCCTTGGCTTCTCCGGTTCCCCCCTTTACAGCTCTCACATATTCATCCATGGTCGTCAGAGAAACAGGATTGAACCCTTCCTCGTAATACGCTCCTACCGGTGAGGTGATGATCTGATAGGTAAATTTATCGGATGAGCGCGCTGCAAGTAAGTCATCTGAAGCAAAAATAAATGGCCGTATATAAAGTGCAGTACCTGATCTCTTTGGGATCCACTTTTGATCTAATTTGATCAGTGTTTCCAGAGCTTCAATAAAGGTATCATAATCCGTTTCCGGGATGCACATGCGCCGGCACGAGTTATTAAATCGCTCGTGATGAGCTTTAGGCCTGAAAATATGTACGGTGTTCTCGTCGGCATAATATGCCTTCATTCCTTCAAACACGGCCTGACCATAATGAAGCACGTTGGTAGCGGGAGTCATTTCAAAAGGAGCATAGGGTTTGATAAAAGGTTCCCCCCAATTATCCTCCTGAAACTCCATTTCAAACATATGGTCAGAGAATTTCCGGCCAAATACAAGGTTATCAAAATCAACCTCTTGGATGCGGCTGTTTTCAACCGGTGTTACGTTAATTTTGGTATTAGAAATAATTTCTTTCATCATACTTTTAAAATACTACGTTTCGGGTTTAAAAAACAGCAGCGGGTTTATTTGATATCCCAAAGGGATCACCCCGTACTCTGCATAGCCGCTGCTATACCGTTTATATTAAGGAATAACACTTCCGTTAATTCCTCTTTTTCTTTTTCAGAATCCGCGTTTTTCCAGCGTTCCAACAACTCAGCCTGTATGAAATTCAGAGGATAAGTAAACGGATTTCTGAAAGCAATGGAGTTTTGTATTACTTTGTTGTGTGCTAACACACGATCGTAACCAGTGATTGAAGTTACCCAGTCTTCGGCATCCTCAAATTGACCGGTCAACTTTTCATGAAACGGTTCTCCTTCATTATTATAAAGGGCTGAAGTTGCAAGATGCGTCCGTGCCATTTCACGTTGCGAATTGTTCAGTACTGTTCGGAAGAACGTCCATTCTTCATTCCATCTTTTCAAGATGTCAAGAGCCCCCTCATGGTCTTCTTTCACTTTATTAAGTCCTTCAGCAAAACCGTACCAGCCGGGTGCATTGTACCGGACTTGAGTCCACGCAAAAACCCATGGAATAGCTCTCAGCGTATTGAAGGTCATATCATCAGAAGATCCCCGTGATACCGGACGGGATGCGATCGGTAATTTACCAATATGTTCGATTGGGGTGATACCTGAATACCAGTCCCAGAATTCTGGATCGTCGATCAGATCACGATAAGCCTTCATAGAAGTTTCCGCCAGCTGTTCTATGACCTGGCGCTCCTGTTCTTTTCCGGAAAGATATCCGGGGGATTCAGAATACTGAGCCATCGTAACGCGTGCCACAGCATTCACGATCTGCTCCAAATGACGATGCGTGATGGATGAAAGCATGTAACGGAATGAAATAACTTCACCCTGTTCAGTAAATCGAATTCGGCCATTATTAGCGACGGCGGGCATTGCAACGATCGCTTGATTTGACTGGCCACCGCCACGACCTACCGTTCCACCTCGGCCATGAAACAATCTGAAGTCCACATTATGTTCACGGCAAACGGTTCCGAGCTCATACTGGGCTTTATTGAGTGCCCAGTTGGCCATCCAGTATCCGCCGTCTTTGTTGGAATCGGAATAGCCGAGCATGATTTCCTGAAATCCATTCCGGGATTTGAGGTGATTGGAATACAGGTCATGCTCATACATCTGTCCCATCAGATCAGCACTGTTTTCCAGATCTTCGATGGTTTCAAAAAGCGGGACCACATCCAGTTTACTGTCTACCTTGTCATTTTCGTAGCTCCACAGCCCTACTTCTTTGGCTATGAGCATCACTTCCAGCATATCGCTGATGCCGTGCGTCATACTGATGATATAGCTCCCGAAAATATCCGGGTTCAGCTCCAGCATGTCGCGGATCTCTTCAAATACCGTCATTACTTTGGCTGCCACTTCCGAACGTTTACTACGCACCGGACTCAATGGCCGCGGATTCGATAATTCATTTACTAGAACATCAATTTTCTCATCTTCACTGAGCTCACCATAATTATCTAATACATTGGCTTTAGCCAAAAGCTCTTCCACGGTTTCTTCATGCAGACCACTATGCTGACGAATATCCAATCCACTTAGATGAAACCCAAAGGTTTTTGCGCGGATGATCATATCTTGCAATTTGCCCTGCTCAGCCAAACCCGGCAAGCCGTTTTCTACTAATCCATCCCGTAATAATTCGAGATCAGCGATAAATTCCTGAGCCGTATATTCTGCTGACTTTTGGAGGATCTCTTTCTTATCACTGTCAAGCACATCCAGTAAAAAATCGATCTTAGCCATGATGTGAACCACTTTCCGCCGATACGGCTCATGCACATAACGCCGTTTAATCCGCTCCGAAATCGGGAATTCTTCTTCATCTTTGGAAATGGAAGCCCTAAGTTTTTCAGATACTCCTGCCTGCTTATGCGATACGCTCAAATAGCGACGAAGCTCATTCAGGTCTTTCTTGAACTTGCTCAAAACGGTACGGCGCTGCTGAAGAACCGTTTGCCAGGTTACATGCGATGTTACATTTGGATTTCCATCGCGGTCACTTCCGATCCAGGATCGATATTTCAGTACAATGGGGACTTCCGGTCGTTTATTGTAATAGGTATCAAAAGCCTGGCGAATATCACGATATAATACCGGAATAGAATCCCAGATAGAATGCGTAAAATAGAACAAGCCGTTTTCAACCTCATCTTCCACAGAAAGTCGTTCTGCACGAACTTCATCAGTCAGTAACAGCAAATTCAGTTGATTCAGGATCTCGCGGCGAAGATCGATCTTTTCATCAGGAGTGATGTCACTGTCACCCAGGCGCGAAACCATAGAAGCCAGCTCCTGCTGCTTCAATAATACGCTGCGCCGGCGTGCTTCGGTTGGGTGAGCCGTAATGGTAGGCTGAATATCCATTTGCCGGAATATATCCAGTGCCTCTTCGTAGCTATAGCCGGCTTCTTTCATTCTATACACGGCTTCTGCAATACTTTCTTTTCGGGGTGATTCCGGTGTCTCTTCAAACTCCCGGCTTCGGTTCACACGACTGATCTCATACTGCTCCAGCGAATTCACCAGATGGAAAAACGTGGTGTACATTTGCAGCACACTTTTGATCTCCGTCAAAGAAAGGTCCCTCATTTCACGCTGAAGACGACCAAGCACTTTTTCATCTCCCTCATCCAAAGCTTTCATGCTCTCAAGTGGAAGGCGGCCTAATTTTTTGATCAGCTCTTCACCGTGATGTTCAACAACCAGCTCTTCCAGAATTTCGGTGAGATTGATAACTCTTTTTGAAAGACTTTGACTAATTCCGCTGCTTTCAGCGAGATCTTGGACAGTTTCTTTCCAATGCATATAATAAAATTTAGTTAATGAGTAAGTGAGTGTGATGAGAGTTAGAAACTAACAAAGTATTGGGTATTTTCGGAATCAGAACCCAATTTAATTTAAACTATACCATGAAAAAACGCTGCAACTGGGCGAAAAACACCTTTCCCGAATACATCCAATATCACGATGAAGAATGGGGCGTTCCCGTTCATGACGACCGAACTCATTTCGAATTTCTGATTCTTGAAGGAGCCCAGGCCGGACTCAGTTGGTCCACCATCCTGAAGCGCCGGGAAGGCTATCGAAAAGCCTTTGCCAATTTTAATCCTGAGAAAGTAGCTCAGTTTGATGAAACTAAAATTCAGGAACTCCTTCAGAATGAAGGCATTATTCGTAATAAATTAAAAGTAAGATCTGCCGTTACAAACGCTCAACTATTTCTGGACATCCAGGAAGAACTCGGCAGCTTTGATGAATACATCTGGCAGTTTGTTGGGGGTGAACCGATTATGAATCACTGGAAAAGTTTGAAGGAAGTCCCGGCCACCACCAAAGAATCAGATGCGCTTGCAAAAGACCTCAAAAAACGTGGTTTCAAATTCGCAGGAAGCACCATCATGTACGCTTACATGCAAGCCTGTGGTTTGGTGATGGATCATACGGCAGATTGCTTTCGCTACGAAGATTTGAACACCGAACAAGGAACATCCAACATCGAAGGCTGAACAGTTTACTTCTTCATTGGATGTTCCTTGTTCAATATTCGGTGTTCTTAAGCCACTCCTCGATCGTATCATCCACATACTTCACCACAAAATCTTCTCGCTCAAGTAAAGCAGAAGCAACCGCAGAACGCCGTCCACTGCGACAGGAAACCATTACCGGCTTATCTTTGGGCACTTCATCAAGACGATCCAGCAGACGAGTGTGTGCAATGTTTTGAGCACCAGGAATATGACCTTCTTCAAACTCAGATTGCTTGCGTACATCCAGTAAATGTGCTTCACCCTCATCGAGATATTCTTTCGTTTTTTTGAAGTCTATGGTTTCTGTGGTAAAGAGCTCTCCGCCTTTTTCTGCAAATTCCTTAAGCTGATTAGGTGTTACGAACCCGGCAATATTGTCCAGCCCAATTCTAATCAGATCCAAAACTGCTTCTTGCACCTTTTCCATATCAACGATCAAATAGATCTGCTCCTCTTCCCGGATGTATGAACCGGCCACGGTGTTAAATGCTTTATTCAATGGAGAAAGCAGCGAACCCTGAATATGTCCATCCATAAATTCATGACGGTCGCGAGTGTCAAGGATCACTCCTCCAGAAATTCGCACTTTCCCGATCATTTGTTCGATGCTCATTCGCTCAGGCTGCGGAATTTCACCAAGCACTTTGGGTCCCTTTCTGTTGTCTCGCTTCATCCGTGCAAAATATAGTGGTGGCTCTGGCTGACCATCTAAAATGTAATCTACAAACTCCTCTTCATTAATGGCTGCAAGAATCGAGTTGTTAAATCTCTGTTCATACCCTACTGTTGATTCAGGAATCGCGCCAAGAGCTTTTCCACATGCACTGCCAGCACCGTGCCCCGGCCAAACCTGCCAGTACTCAGGCATCTCTTTAAATTTCTGAATAGACTCATACATCACTTTTGCCGATTCCTGCATCGCTCCTTTTTGTCCGGCCGCGGTTTCAAGCAGATCGGGGCGGCCTACATCACCCACAAAAATAAAATCGCCAGAGAGAATACCCATCGGTTCTTCGGTGGCAGCGCCATCGGCTACCAGAAAGCTGAGGTGTTCAGGAGTGTGTCCCGGCGTATGTTTTACGGTGAACTTGATATTGCCGATGGAAAAATCATCCCCATCTTTCAGCAGCTCATGTTCATAATCACTTCCTATCACCCATTCATATTTCCAGTCCGCGTTGCCTTCATCTGAAACCAAAACCTTCACCCCATTTTCAGCAAACTCCCGTAATCCGGATAGATAATCAGCATGAATGTGCGTTTCCGTAGCTGCTATAATCTTCATGTTATTCTTTTCGGCAATTTCTATGTACCGGTTGATATCTCGCATCGGATCTACAACGATTGCTTCTCCGGTAGCCTGACAGCCGATCAGGTAGGCATATTGAGCTAATTTCTCTTCAAAGATCTGCTGAAAAAACATGAATCAGTTTGTGTTCTTATTGATTTTTCTTTGTTGTGTAAAGTAACCTCGAAGCGTCCCGACCTACGTCGGATCCTGCGAGCGTTACGCTGCATGAACTGCTTACTTACTTTACCGAACGCTGCGAGGAGCACGGCACGCTCGCAGGTTCTATATTGTTCCTAAGCCGAAAGAAAATACTACATCTTGAAACCATCAAAAACCATAATGAAAGATTTTTGGAATGAACGTTACGCGGAATCCGAATTTGTATATGGAACCGAACCGAACAAATTCTTTGCGGATCAATTAAAACTGCTAGAACCAGGAAAGATCGTTATTCCTGCAGATGGTGAAGGCCGAAATGCCGTGCATGCCGCCCAAAAAGGCTGGGATGTAACTGCTGTTGATTACAGTGATTCGGGCAAAGAAAAAGCACTGAAGCTGGCCTCAGAAAAAGGAGTTGAGATCAACTATGATCTCAGCGACCTGGCTGAATATGACTTTGGGACTGAAGTTTATGATTCAGCGGCATTCATCTATGTGCATCTGCCGCGATCAATTATCGAAGAAGTGTATAAAAATGTTATCAAGAGTCTCAAACCGGGTGGAAAGGTAATCGTGGAAGTGTATTCGGTGAGTCAGCTTGGAAGAGATTCCGGTGGCCCTAAGGACGAACGTGTTTTATATACCGAAGGAAACTTACGGAACTTGCTTTCCGGTACCAACATAGAGTGGATAGAGGAAATGGAGATTGATCTCAGTGAAGGAAAATATCACATTGGGAAAGCGATGGTGATTCGGGCAGTAGCGAAGAAGGGTTAGGCTGTTTTTGCTACACGTTGGAAGCTATAGCTTGGAAACGAGCTCCTCGGTCTCTCCCCAAAGAGAGCCAGGTTCTTGCCATAAAAACTTTGTGATTCGATCGTAATCCTAGATACTAGATACTGGCAAGAACTTGTGTCCCTCCGGAGAGACCGAAAGTACAGCTTGCTGTTACTTTCAGGGAGGATAGTCAAAATCTCAACTTACTCAGTCTCAAAACCAGCGCCGGCAAGTTCCTCAAATCCTCCTACGTTGTACACCTTTTCGAATCCGGCTTTTTTCATAATTCGGGCAGCCTGTCCGCTTCGGTTACCACTTCTGCAGTAGAGATAATAGGTTTTGTCTTTATCCAGACTATCGAGCTGGGACTGAAATTCTCCGTTCATCAGGTCGTATTGAAAATCGGCTTCGGCAAGGTGACCTTCATTATATTCATCCTGTGTACGCACATCGATGATCACCCCTTCTGTTTCGGCTCTCTTTTCTTTGAATTCTACGGTACTGATGTCAATGCTCATAGTTGATTTTGTTTCGGAATTTGATTTGTTGAATATATTAAACATGATGATTCCTAAAATTAAAAGTGTCGCTATTGTTAAAATCGTTTTCCACATGGTTATTCACTTTGTTCAAAAATATCGGACAGGTGGAAGTTACACATTAGTTTGAAGGGGTGAGAACTCTCGATCAGGTTTTTCTTCTGATTTGTAGGCTTCAATTGCGCTCGCCACATCAAAGTAAAAATTGGTGATGCTGAGCCCATCAGTAATACCTGCCACCTTCAACTTGTCTCTTACCGGTCCTATGGCTCCTGCGAAATACAATTCAACACCTTGTTCACTAAGGTCTTTGATGAGTTCTTCGAGCGCATGTACTCCGGTTGAATCCACGCTGTTGATGGCCGATGCATCCAATACAACTAATTTCAGGTTCTCTCCTTTTTGATCGACCAAAGCATCAATAGAAGACCGGAAATGTTCTACATTCGCAAAGTACAATTCAGAATCAAAGCGGAACACCAAGATCTCTTCTTCCGTTTTCGCTTCTTTATATCGATTGACATTTCTGAAGTTTTTAGACTCTCCCAATCTTCCCAATTCCGTGCTGTGTGGCTTGGTGCTGTTATAGATCACCATCACCAGGGATAACAACACACCGATCGCAATGCCTTCTTCAATACCTAAAGTAAGCGTAGCGATAAAGGTGGCCAATAGCATCGCGAGGTCTTTCTTGTCGGTTTTCCAGAGGTACTTCATTTCATGCAAATCAAACAAACCCGCTACGGCAACAATAATGATCGCTCCCAAAACCGCTTTGGGCAGATAGTAAAAGAGTGGTGTCAAAAACAGTACCGTCAATGCAATGATCATCGCACTGATAATAGAAGCCATTCCTGTTTTTGATCCGGCCTGATCGTTCACGGCTGTTCTGGAAAATCCACCGGTAGTTGGGTAGCTCTGAAACAGTGCACCTCCGATGTTTGCCACACCTAAACCAATTAATTCCTGATTGGCATCTACTTTATAGCCGTGTTTATTGGCAATGGCTTTGGCCACGGCAATGGATTCCATATATCCCACCAGCGAGATCACCAGAATAGTGGGAAATATCACTTCAAAATCGGCCCAGCTGAATTCAGTGAGCTTGAAACTTGGTAATCCTTCCGGCACCTGCCCTACAATAGCCACTCCTGATTCATGCAAACTAAAGAAGTAGGTAACCAGTGTTCCCAATCCTACCACAACCAACGCAGATGGAAAGGTCTTTTTCCATTTTCGGAGCAAAATGATCGTAGCTATAGAACCGAAACCGATCAACGCAGTAAACGGGTCGATCTCGCTGGCTTTCTGGATCGTATTCATCACGATCTCATGCACATAATTGGTGCGGGGAATATCGATCCCTAAAATGCTCTTAACCTGACTTCCTCCGATGATCAAAGCCGCCGCTGAAGTAAATCCACTTAGAACAGGATGCGATAAAAAATTCACCAAAAAGCCCATCCTGAAGACGCCCATAAAGAATTGGAACAGCCCAACGCCCATGGCCGTCATGATAGCCAACTGAATGAATCGGTCACTTCCGACTTCGGCTACTTCTCCAACTCCGGCTAAAACCAGCAGAGAAACCATCGCAACCGGCCCCACAGCCAACTGCCTCGATGTTCCAAAAATAGCATACAAAATGAGTGGTACGATGGAAGCATAAAGTCCGTAAATGGGTGGAAGTCCTGCAAGCATTGCATAGGCCATGCCTTGAGGAATAAGCATGATTCCTACCGTAATACCGGCATTGAGATCACCTTTGGCTTCATCACCGGAGTAGGATTTGATCCAATCCAGGATGGGAATGTATTTGGTTATGGATGGTTTGGATTTCATGTTTTATTTGTTTGAAGCCGCGTTAAATGGTCGGGCAATCTGCCCGACCTATGATTCATTAATTAAGCAGTGGCTGCAGTTTTGGTTTTGTAGTTTTCCCAATTGTCATCGATCAGAACTACCTCGTAATCATTCCGTTGAAGCAGAGCTGCTGCTACTGCAGAACGACCACCAGCCTGGCAGTGAACAACGATCTTGCGCTCGGTTGGCACTTCTTCCATTCTTGACAGCAATCGGGTGTGGGCAATATTTTGCGCTCCTTCTATATTACCTTCTTCAAATTCAGAAGCTTTGCGAACATCAAGGATCTGGTAATCATCATTTCCTACATACTGATCGACCTTATCGAATTTCTGTACTGAAATAGTTTCCAACTCACCGCCTTGCTCTTTGTAATGATCAAGATCTGTTGGTGTTACAAATCCAACGATATTATCCAGTCCGATTCGGTACAAGTCGCGAACGGCTTCTTTCACTCTATGCTCTTCCACGATCAGAAAGATCTCTTCATCTTCGGTGATGTAAGAACCTGCTACCGTGTTGAATTGCTTGTTCAGCGGAGAAAGTAGTGATCCGGGAATGTGTCCTTCGGAAAACTCATCACGCTCGCGAGTATCAAGAAGAGCAACATCGGTATTTCCGGCCAGTTTTTTCAACTCGTTCAGGTTGAGATGTTTGGGCTGTGGAAGTCCTTTCAGCACTTTGGGTCCGAGCTTATTGTCGCGCTTCATTCGTGCAAAATACAATGGGGGCTCAGGCTGACCTTCAAGGATAAACTTCACAAAATCATCTTCCGAAGTCGCTGATTTGATGGAATTGTTGTATCGAAGCTCATATCCAACGGTAGTTTCAGGAATCGCGCCTAAGGCTTTTCCGCAGGCACTACCCGCTCCGTGTCCCGGCCAGATCTGCATGAATTCCGGCATGCTCTTGAAGTCTTCTACTGATTTATAAAGCGTTCGGGCAGAAGGCTCCATCACATTGGCTTGACCGGCAGCTGATTCCAGCAAGTCGGGGCGACCAACATCACCTACAAAAACAAAGTCTCCTGTAGCAATACCGATAGGCTCATCCGCAGCAGCTCCATCCGTGATGAAATAGCTTAGGTGCTCTGGGGTGTGACCCGGGGTATGCCAGGCTTTTATGGTGATGTTTCCGATACTGAATTCATCGCCGTCTTTTAAAAATTCGAAGTCGTAACCGCTGTTGATCAGCCATTCGTACTTCCAGTCTTTGTCGCCTTCATCTGAGGCATAGACTTTCACTCCGCGCTCGGCAAACTCCCGAAGACCGGAAATGTAATCGGCATGAATGTGGGTATCAGCTGCGCCAACAATATTCAAGTTTTGGCTGGCTGCGTGTTCAATATACTGATCGATATCCCGCATCGGGTCAATTACGATGGCAGTGCCATTTGCCTGGCAACCGATCATATACGCATATTGTGCTAGTCGTTCGTCAAAGAATTGTTTGAAATACATGGTGTTTCTCCTGTGTTGTGTTGTTTAATATTCTTGGAACTCAGAATTCAGAACTCTGCAGTCAGAATATTCTCTACTGAGTTCGGATTTCTGAGTTCTTCTTCATTAATGAGGTAAAGTGTCTCTAAGCATACCATAGACGTAGGTTCCTGCAATTGCTGAAAGAATCGGAATGATCATCACCGTGAGGCCGCTACCAAGCAGGGCAAACATGGGGCCTGGGCAAGCACCTAACAGCGCCCATCCAAGACCAAACATGCTTCCGCCGATGATATAACGCTTCCACTGGGAGGCATCTTTAGGAGGAATGGTGATGGGATTTCCTTTTGAGTCTTTGATGTTGTTTCGTTTGATGATCTGTATGGAAATGATTCCTACCACTATAGCAAGGCCGATAATTCCGTACATGTGGAATGAATCGAACCGGAACATTTCCTGAATTCGAAACCAGGAAACCACTTCAGATTTCACAAGGATGAATCCAAAAGCAGTACCGATCACTAAGTATTTGAGATATTCTAAAAATTTCATTGTTCTGCCTTATTTCGATTATAAAATGATTGGGTAAATGAGATAGGTCATCAGCAAGCCGCCGATAAAGAAGCCAACTACGGCCATCAATGAGGCAAGCTGCAGATCAGAAAGTCCTGAGATAGCATGACCTGAGGTACATCCTCCGGCGTATCGAGCACCAAATCCTACCAGGAATCCGCCCAATACTAATACGATTAGTCCGGTTGGAGTGCCAAGAGCTTCCCAGGAAATCAGATCAGCAGGAACCAGTCCGTCAAAATCCTGAATTCCAAGAGCCTGAAGGTCTGTTATAGTCGATTGAGCAAGAGCGATCGGCTCGGGGTTAGCGAATACATATCCACCTAAAAACCCGCCGAGTATGGATCCCACTAAAAAAGTTATGTTCCACCAGCCGGCTTCTTTCCAGTCGTAATTGAAAAATTCCACATTGCCAAAATTACAGGCCGCACAAGCGTGTCGTAAATTTGCCGAGACACCGAACATTCTTCCTCCCAGAATAAGAAGGATGGGAACGGTGAGGCCGATTATCGGTCCTGCAATGTACCAGGGCATAGGTTGTGAAAGTATGTCCATCAGTTTCGTTTTGTTAATTGATTATCGTTTAATTTTTTCTTCGCTCCAATGATACAGGAGTTGTATTGTTTGTAACAACATGTTATAACAAGTATATTGAATCTCCAATAAATGGTGAATTTTGGAGCAAGTTAATTGAACCTTTAATCTAAATTAGATCAGTTTAAGTCAAAGTAATTCTTTCGTTGTCACCCTGAGCGTACGTAGCAGATAATTAAGAGCATATAGTATTCGGCGAAAGGGGCTCAAAGTATAATTAATTGGGTTGTATTACTGTTTGAGATCCTTCGCGTTCAACTAGTTGTGCTTAAATATTTTTTAAGGCGCTCAGGATGACAACTTCTAAGATCCTACTTGAACTCACCTTTATTAGCAGTATGGGTGCTTGGTCTTGCACATTTACTGCAGGTATAAACAATACAATCATGGAACAACAAGCATCAAAACACGAAAAAGTTAAACAGCATTTACAGAAAGAGATCACCGGAGGATATTATGATGGCGGCGATAAACTTCCTTCTGAAAAAATGCTGTGTGATTATTTTGATGTAAGTCGGGTTACCATCCGACATGCCCTTCAAAATTTAGAAAACGATGGGTTGATCTACCGCAAACAGGGTGTTGGTGCTTTTGTAAGTGATCAAACCTATAAAAGTAACCTTGTCAAGCTAACCGACTTTTCTGAAGATATGCGCAAGGCAGGCCTGGAAAGCAGCTCAAGGCTCATTGCACTAAAAAAAGTTGATCCCATCAAGGAAGTGAATGAGATCCTGGACATCCGGCCGGACATGAAGCTCATCCGTGTAGATCGTGTTCGTTTGGGAAGCGGGAAGCCGGTGGCCTTCGATATCACCTGGATGCCCCCCGGATATGGACAGCTGCTGTTTGATGAAGACCTGACCACACAAACCATTTACAATGTGATCGAGGAAAAATATGAGATTCCCATCATTGCCGGCAGTTATAGATTCACCGCTGTTAAAGCAGACAAATACATTGCCGGGCATCTGAACCTGGAAACCGGAGATGCATTGTTTGAGATCGATCGCTGCTCCCGTACCACAGGCGATAAAAAAGTCTATTTCCAGAAGCGTTATTACAATCCCGCTTACGTGAATTATGTAATGGAGCTATCCCGAAATGAAGATTCCGAAGAAATAAGTTCCAAAGAGGGTTTACCCCTTAAAGAATTCTCTCCTCAGTTTGTGAAATAGAAATAAAAGCATCATTTTCTGATTTCCTATTCACTTAAAAAACACATATATCATGGGGAACTTAAAAAATAGTATACACGTAGTTGCATTGATCCTTATTTCGGGGTTATCAATGTCGCAAATGAATGCAATTGCACAAGAGCAAAGTGCCGATGAATGGCTGGATAAAATGGCGGATGCCGTAATTGAGGCCGGAACTGAGGTGGAAACGTTAACAACAGAAGTTGAACAAACGGTAATGTCGCCTATGGGAGAAATTACCGTTTCAGGAACTACAACGGTCAATTTTGAGACTGGCGACCAGTATGCAAATCTTGAAACTCCACAAGGTAACGTGGAAGTCACTATTGAAAATGGTGAGGGAATGCAGAAAGTTGGCGGACAGGAAATTCCGCTAAGTGGCGCACAATTGGCGCAGATTGAAACAGAGACTCAACGAAATTATGTGTACATCGCACTTAATAAAGATTCTTTGTCTGCTGAATTCCTTGGAACAGAAACGATCGACGACACAGAGCATGTGAAACTTGAGATCGACCTGACGGTCCCCGTAACCTATTTCATTAGTACAGAAACCGCCTTGCCAAGCAAGATCACCTACGTTCAGTTCAACCAGCAAACCGGACAGGATATTGATGTTGAAGTTCAATATAGTGACTGGCAAACAGTTTCAGGTGTTACTTATGCTTTTACAACAGAAACGTTCGCAAACGGACAGAAAGCAAGTACTGGTACTGTTTCAGGTCTAACGGTAAACAAAGAGTAGGTACCATTCTTTAGAAAACCGAAGTTAAACCACATATTTGAGGAGGTATATTATGTCGGTATGGGAAAATGAATATCCAACAGGTTCTGAATACGCGCATTATTATGCCGATTACGTGGCTCATGTGCCCAAAGCAAACATAATTGAGACTTTAAAGGCACAAATGCATGATACCTACACCTTCATAAATTCTATTCCCGGCGACAAAGCATATCACTCCTACGAAAAGGGAAAGTGGACCATTAAGCAGATCATTGGTCATTTGATAGAAACAGAGCGTGTGTTTTCTTATCGCGCTCTGGCTTTTTCGCGGCGCGATCCAAATCCCCTGCCCTCCATGGATCAGGATGAGTATGTTAAATACTCCAACTACAACAGTCGCACCATCAACAATCTTGCCAATGAGTTTCTCGCTGTTCGAATCTCAACCATTCACCTTTTTCAGAACATGACAAAGGAGATGATCTCGCTAAAAGGAACGGCAAGTAATGCGGAATTTACTGTCCGTTCTCTCGCTTTTATCATTGCAGGACATGAATTGCATCATATGCAGGTTATACAACAGAAGTATTTGTAATTACTGACTACCACCGACCCTTTTTCAGACCTTTTATTGCTGCTCGATCTCTAATTTTCTTGCAACCAAACTTGTACCCTCTTCATCGGTCTCTACAGAATAGAAAATATCCTGATCGTTCTTAGCCCTGGGTGGATGCATATAAATTCGGTCATCATCAAAAGCATCCGGATCGGCAAGTAGCACTTCAAACCCCAGATAGTTCAAACTCTCATCAAATAGCTCTACACCATACTGCCTTTCTTTTCCTTTATCCCGGTAAATAAAATGAACAAACTGTCCGCTGCTTAATTGGGTGAGATAAAAAGATTTTCCATGAAGTCTGAATGCCGAAGGTTCGCTATTCCCTGCCATGAAAAACAGCATATCCGCATTATCACGTCCCGGAAGTCTTGAGTAAGCTTCTTCAATTTCACTCCCCTGGATGATCTTTCCCTTTCTCCACATTTCAGAATTTGGATCAAATGTATACTCATATATCTTGCCTGCATAGGTGGAAGGAGCGATCAATATTCGTTGCTCATGAACCACATAGATATTTCCATATCCCGACAGCACCTGGTAAGAAAGGTCTTTATTAAAACCAGGATAGATCTCAGAAGCATGAAGTTGTGATTCTCCTATTTTCTCAAATTCGTTGCTGTAGTTATGAAGCCCCAAAAAAGCATCGAGGTTTTGACTGAAGGGCATATAGGCTAGAACGAATCCAGGTGCCGCCCGAATAATTTTCGTGGATCTTGAGGCTTCTTCTACCGTGTAAGAGGTCAGAAATGTTCCCTCTAAATCAAATTTATGGATGGTTTGTGTGCCACGGTCAAAACCAAGCAACACAGAATCGGCAGTAATGTCACCAACGTTGTCAAATTCGCCAGGCCCCCTTCCCTCTCTTCCCAGAGATTGAATGAAATTGAGATCGTTGTCAAATTTTTGAATGAAGTTCTGTTCCTCATCGGCTACATACACATTTCCGTAATTATCTACGGTGATATTCCGGGGCCTGATAAGCCAGCTTTCTTCAATATCCTTATCCCCTGTGGTCTCATCTATTTTTTCAAAAGATACTGAAAACGTAGTCCCCGGTTGTTGCTCTTCACTGCTTGAGCAGGCAGTTGTGATTAAAATAAGGATCAATATAAAACGAAAGATCATTATGCATTTCTATCATTGAAAATGAATTATATCCTAAACCTTTCAAATTTAAAACGCAAACAACAGGTTATGGGACTAGCAGATTGTTCTTTTTGTTTTTCAGTTTCTTGTCTTTTCTTTTTTCACTCCTGATGAGGTTGAATTGTCCAATCCTGCATCAATGATCTTATGCACCAGCTCTTCTTCTTCTGAAATTTCAGGCAGCGAAAGGGCTTCTCCATCATTCAGCCACTTTTCTACTTCTACGGGGAATTGTTGATCGATCCGGTAAACAACTTTACCGCCCAATTTTTCCAGCGCAGACGCATTACATAACTGTTCATATTGATTTCGGATGGGAATGGTCAGCAACCTCTTTCCGAGAAACATAGCTTCCGATGTGGTTTCAAAACCGGTTGCTGAAATGATGCCCAAGCAACTTTCAACGCTTTTCAAAAACGAATCTTTACCTATTGGATTAACCCGAACATTGCCTTTTATATAAGCTGCATCACAAGTTGGAGAAAAGATATGCCACTCCATGTCCTTAACCTGACCAAAAATGGAACACAAAGTCTCGTGATCAAAAGCAGGAAGGTAAACGGTAACATGAGCGCCCAAAACCGGATTCAGATCTCGGATATGCTTCCGGATGATCGGAGGTTCAATAAAATTATCATAGCGCATATAGTGCGAGCCTACCGAGGCTGTACCAGGTGCAAAGTGCTTCAAAACCTGTTCTGCTACAGGCGCATGCTGTTTTGGACGAGGTACTTTTTTTGATAACAAAGAACACTGGTGACTTATAGCTACGCAGGGTATTCCGACTTTTTTTGCCGCCCAGGCCGTAACCGGTTCAAAGTCATTAACTACAAAATCATAATGTTGAACAGGAATTCTCTCCATGTCTCGCATAAATGTGAGGGGATGCAGCTCCAGTATTGTTTTCAAAATATCAATACTGCCGTCGTTGTCATAAGCCAGGCTCATACCTCGTGCCTTAAAATCCACGGGACCATCTATATTCATTTTGAAATTATAGCCGCTGATAAGCACATCCACCTCTGCATACTCCCGCAGTTTTGGCAGCACCACCCTCGCCCGGCTTATATGTCCATGTCCCGTGCCCTGAATGCCATACAGAATTTTCATCCGATCATTACTTTATGGTCAAAAGTGTGGCTTTCCATCAACAGATTGATCCGGGGATTTTCTTGCAGCACTTTATCTTCGCTGTAACGGTAGAGACTCCACTCCTGTCCGTCATATTCCAGACAGGTCAGGTTCTCCACCCAATCGCCGGAATTCAGATAAATAACCGAGCCTTTATCATTTTCATAACCGCGTATTTTGGGTTGATGGATGTGACCGCACACCACATAATCGTAGCCTTCTTCAATAGCCAGTTCCATCGCTGTAACTTCAAAATCATCAATAAAATTGACGGCTTGTTTTACGCTGTCTTTGATCTTTTTGGAAAGTGAGAACTTGCCATATCCCAGCTTTTCGGAAATGGTGTTCATCCATCGGTTCAAGAGAATTAAGAATTCGTATCCTTTGCCACCCAATTTCGCAATCCATTTACTGTGCTTCATCGTGATGTCAAATATATCCCCATGGAAGAACCACACCCGTTCCCCATTCATCTCCAATACCAACTTATCGCGAATAAAAAGAGGACCAAGCTGTAAGCTCGAAATTTTACGTAAGGTTTCATCGTGATTACCCGTCAGGTAATAGATGTCGGTCCCGTTGGTCATCATCGTGATCAGCGTGCGGATGACGTGCATATGGGCATCGGGCCAATAATATTTTCGAAAATTCCACATATCGATGAAATCCCCATTCAGAATTACCCGCTTGGGATCGATGGAATTCAGGTATTGCACCAGTTCTACGGCGTGGCAGCCTACGGTTCCGAGATGGATATCAGATAAAACAACGGTATCGAGAGATCGCTTCATAGCCTTAGATGATTTTTGGCTAAATATCCACTGATTATGTTATGAAGGCATAGCCGAACTGTTATTAATTAGTTATCACTACGTTAGCGAATTGTAAATGATAAATTTTAAATGTTTAATTAATTACGTTCATTTATAATTCAACATTTAAAATTTACAATTACTATGAGTGAGCAAAAGATCGTCCACGTCCACCTCCCCGAAAATGAAGTCTTCAAAACAACTTTAACCGCAGGCAAACATGAACTCATCGCCGATGAACCGGAAAGTGTTAAAGGCGGTCAAAATACCGGACCCGATCCCTATGATTATTTATTAATGGGACTTGGCTCCTGCACCCTGATAACCGTAAAAATGTACGCCCAACGCAAAGGCTGGGAACTGGATGATATCTACCTGGAAATGCGGCATGATAAACGCCACGCCGAAGATTGCGCCGAGTGTGAAGATCCCAAAAGCAAGATCGATCACATTGAAAAAGAATTGATCATCAAGGGCGATCTATCTCAGGAACAATTGGATAAACTGCTGGAGATCTCCAAAAAATGTCCGGTTCACAAAACCCTGGAAGGTGATATTACCATATCAAGCTCCCTCAGCAAATCCTAACAGGTTCCGACGCAGGTGTGCGGCACGAGGACAGGTCACTTCAACATTGAATGTTCAATGTTCGATATTCGATGTTCTTCCTACTCCCAACCCCAGGCGGGTGGTGGAATCTCGGTTTCATCTTCAAAAGAAAAACGGATGCTAAAGTAGCGATCGGTACCAATTCGGCGAAGATTGTAGGTATAATATTCACCAGGAACTATTTCGATCCACCAAATATTCGATGCAGCTGCAGGAATCAGATCGGCCGTTTCCTGATCGGCTGGAAATGTTTGCAAAGTCGCTGATACTGTATTGACAGAAGTTCCGCCATACATGGTGAGCTCATCATCAGTTCCATCCTCCTTCCGATGATCGTGCTTTAATTGAATATGATCTCCAGCTCTGGTCAAGATCCAGGTTCGGGAGCGGTTCTCCCCAACAAAAAATGGGATATTGATAACTTCCTCATCACAAGAAAGCACGTGCATCACCAATTCGTGATTCCGAAAATCATCATCAGCCGGGGCTTCTACAACTTCTCCAATAAAGGCTTTGCCACACAGTGCTGAGATATTTTCCCAGAAAAAATCGGCGTTGGATTGTTGTGCATTTGTGAAAAGCGGGATAAAAAGGAAGAAGAACAGAACTGATTTTTTCATAACGATCGAGATTTGGATTGAATCGCAGGATAGCAAAAATCGGTGATTAAACCGATTTCGGAAATGCCCTTTTCATTTATCCTGCAGATACTGATCTTTGCCTCGGAGTAAACCCATTATCTCGTAAAATCCGACAAGCCTATGAAGTCTGACAAATTGCGAATTCTACATAACGCCATCTTTGAAGCCCAGACGTGGAAACCGGGAAGGTCCAGAAACTCCCTCGAAAACGACTTTTATCAGCTAATGCTCAAAGGACCTTCATTAGATCAGCATCAAGACCTGTGGACTGAATTCAGAAAAGCCCTTGCCCGTAACGAACACCTTCAGGATGCAGAACTTCGGGAATTCCTCACCCGCCCCAATTACGCCCGGGAAGGCTATTGGTGGTTTGATCCGGCGGAATGGAGGGATTGAACATCCAATAAGGAACATCGAACGTTTAACGTTCTTCCTTGGGTGTTGAATGTTCGGTGTTCGATGTTCTACACCGCTTCAATTCCTTCTTCATATGCTTCCATTGGGATGCAGGAGCAGACGAGATTTCGGTCGCCATAGGCATCATCAACCCGGGAAACTGAAGGCCAGAATTTATCGTATTTGAGGTCTTCCAGTGGAAACGCTCCTTTTTCACGGGAATAGTTTCGGTTCCAGTCATCCGCCATGATCACCCGTTGGGTGTGAGGAGCGTGTTTAAGAACGTTGCCTTCCTTATCTGCCTTTCCTTCTTCGATCTCCTGAATTTCTTTTCGGATGGAGATCATGGCCTCACAAAAACGATCCAGTTCTTCAACCGACTCGCTTTCCGTCGGCTCTATCATCAAGGTTCCCGGAACAGGAAAACTCATGGTTGGAGCGTGGAAGCCGTAATCCATCAGGCGTTTGGCCACATCCACCGATTCAATTCCAGCGGATTGTTTGAACGGACGAAGATCCACAATAAACTCATGCGCTGAACGACCCGTCATTCCGGTATACAGGATCTCGAAATAATCTTTGAGCCGATCTTTGAGATAATTTGCATTCAGGATGGCATATTTGGTGGCATCGGTCAGTCCGTTGCCGCCCATCATTTTTATGTATGCGTAAGAGATCGTCAGGATACTGGCGCTTCCCCAGGGCGCTGCCGAAATAGCGGTTACTCCTTTCTCCCCTCCTGTTTTAACAACGGAATGAGAGGGCAAAAACGGCACTAAATGCTCTGCTACACCAATCGGTCCCATTCCGGGGCCGCCTCCGCCATGAGGAATACAAAAAGTTTTATGGAGATTCAGGTGGCACACATCCGCCCCGATCTCACCCGGACTTGTAAGCCCAACCTGCGCATTCATGTTAGCGCCGTCCATATATACTTGTCCACCATGCTTATGAATGATCTCACAAAACTCCTTCACTTTATGCTCGAAAACACCGTGGGTTGAAGGATATGTGATCATCAATGCAGCCAGACGATCGCTGTACTTCTCTGCCTTGGCAGCCAGGTCATCGCTGGAGATGTTGCCATGAGAATCCGTGTCCACGACCACAACATCCATGCCGGCCATAACTGCGCTGGCAGGATTGGTCCCGTGAGCCGAGGATGGGATCAGCGCTACATTCCGGTGATCGTCTCCATTGGCTTTGTGGTAGGCCCGGATGGTCATTAGTCCGGCATATTCGCCCTGAGCACCAGAGTTAGGCTGTAGCGACATCCCCGCAAAACCGGTGATCTCGCAGAGCTGATCACTGAGTTCGTCAAATAATTGGGTATACCCTTCCGCTTGTTCACGAGGGGCAAAGGGGTGAATTTGTCCAAATTCCGGCCACGTTACAGGAATCATTTCGGCTGTGGCATTCAATTTCATGGTACAAGAACCGAGCGAGATCATTGAGTGCACCAGCGAGAGATCCTTATTCTCAAGACGCTTCATGTATCGAAGCATCTCGTGCTCAGAATGATAGAGATGGAACACTTCATGATCCATAAATTCGGAAGTACGAGTCAAAGCTTCAGGGAATTCAACCTTAGCTTTTTTGGATTCTGCTGCTAAGTCAAAGTCATTTTTCTCACCAAGTGCTTTGGCAAAAATGTTTAGTATCAGATTGACATCTTCCAAATTCTTCGCTTCATCAAAAGAGATCCCGATCGTGCTATCATCTACAAACCTGAAGTTTACTTCTTTCTGTTCGGCTGCCTTACGGATGGTAGCTACATCAGCTTTCACCGTGATGGTATCGAAAAAGTTTTCAGTTTCAACTTCCACACCCATTCTTTCCAATCCGTCTTTGGTGAGTTTGGTCAAGCCATAAACTTTGGAAGCGATCTTTTTCAATCCTTCCGGTCCATGATACACGGCATACATTCCGGCGATCACCGCAAGAAGAACCTGCGCTGTACAAATATTAGAAGTCGCCTTTTCACGACGAATATGTTGTTCCCTGGTTTGAAGCGCCATTCGGTACGCAGGTTTACCTTCTGCATCCTGCGTTACGCCAATGATGCGTCCCGGTATCTTACGCTGAAATTTTTCCTGTGTGGCAAAGAAGGCCGCATGCGGACCGCCATATCCCATCGGTACGCCAAAACGCTGTGAAGATCCAACTACCACATCGGCTCCCATTTCGCCTGGAGCTTTCAGCAATGTAAGAGCCAGAAGATCTGCTGCGACTACAGTATAAACTTCATTTTCATGAGCAGCTTGTATAATATTGGTGTGATCCTCAACCGTTCCATCAGTACCCGGATATTGCAGCAACATTCCGAATAATTTGGGATCTGTTACATCCAATTCGTTATGATCCCCAACCCTTATTTCTACATCAATAGGCTCGGCACGAGTTTGAAGCACTTCAATAGTTTGAGGGTGGCACGATTCGGATACAAAAAAGACATTCGCCTCTTTGCGCTTTTTCCCTTTTCGTTGTCCAAATAACATACTCATTGCCTCAGAAGCAGCAGTTCCTTCATCCAGAAGAGAGGCATTTGCCAACTCCATTCCCGTCAGGTCCGATACCACGGTTTGGAAATTGATCAGTGCTTCCAGCCGACCTTGCGCTATCTCAGCCTGATAAGGGGTATAGGCGGTATACCAACCGGGATTCTCGAGAATGTTTCGCTTGATCACATTGGGCATCAATGTGTCGTAATAGCCCATCCCTATAAAAGATCGGTAGATCTTGTTTTCGGAAGCCAATTTCTTGAACTCAGCCAGAAAATCGGCTTCACTCAAAGACTGTGGAAGGTCGAGTGGGCTATTCAGTCGAATGCCTTCGGGTATAGTCTCATCGATCAGCTTTTCAAGCGAATCAGCTTTTATAACCTCCAGCATTTTTTTGATCGATTCAGAATTAGGTCCGTTGTGTCGGTGGGCAAAAACTTCTTGATGGAAATTGATGTTCATTTAAGGCTGTAAATGAGGGTTATTTTTTGAATCGAAACACAGATTACCGCCCGTTCATTTCGGAAAGTTATCTATGAGAAATTGTTTGTGTAAAATAAGGAAAAATGAACTCAAAAAGAGAGATATGAAGGGTACAAATAATTCATTATCTCGCATTTTTTTGATTTATTACAGCTCTTTACAAAATCCTAGATCCGCTAACTAAAATAACTACCATGGGAAAAGCTGTTAAACTATTGGCCGCGTGTTTTTTACTCTTCACCGGCAACCTGTATGCGCAAGAAAATAATGAACTGACTATAAAAATTGAACCTACCCCGGTTGTGGTTGAGGTTGGTGAAGAACTTCAGCTTAAAGCCACACTCATGGATGGCGATGAAGCTTTGCCTGATACCGTTTTATTCTATTCCAGAAATGGGGCTGCACTTGAAGTTAGCCGGGATGGACTTGTGAAAGCCAACAAGCCCGGAACCTTTTCGGTGCTTGCACAGCGTTCTGGTCCCAGAGATCAGCGAGTGAGAACCCGTTTCAATATAGAAGTGCCCTACCCTCCTATCGCCAAACTGGAATTCAAACAGATTCCTGAGAGCTTTTTCTCGAAAACAAACTATGACCTTCTTGTTGATGTGATCGATGAGATGAAACTTGTTCGGGAAAACCCAGAGCTTTCTTTCAAAAGCAGTAATCCAGAAGTTGCCACTATTTCTCATGGAAAATTATTGGCGCTTAAACCTGGAAAAACCAAGATAACAGCCACATCTGAAGGGAAATCAGCTGTGCTGAATATCAATGTTAAAGAAAACCCCGCTGCAGAAATTACGATCGCAAATTCACAGACCAACGTGCGTACCGGAGATGTGATCACTTTAAATGCTACAGCAAAAGGAAACAACGGAAATGCTGTTGCTGTCCCGATCACCTATTCTTTTGAAGCCCAGCCTGAAGACAACCTTGGTCAGGGAGCGGAAGGACAGATCAATCAGGATGGAAAATTTGTAGCCAACGTTCCGGGGACATTCATTCTTAGTGCACGTGCTGGTACAGCAACTGCTGACCAAGTAATTCGGGTACGCAAACGTAATGTAGCCCGCGATATTGAAGTAGTAGGACACGGTCAGGTTTTTGATGTACATACCTCTGATCTCTGGGTTTGGGAAGGTCAGGATGGCCGCGATTATGCCATCACCGGAACCTGGGGCGCAAATGGTGATACCTATTTCTGGGATGTCACCGATCCTGCAAATCTGATTCCGGTTGATACTGTTCGTGTTGATGCCCGAACCGTAAACGACGTGAAAATTTCAGCTGATGGTACCATTGGGGTATTGACAAGGGAAGGCGCCTCTGACCGTAAGAATGGGATCGTTATTCTGAATGTATCTGATCCCCGCAATGTGGAGGTCATCACCGAATATACAGATGGACTTACCGGCGGCGTGCACAATTCATTTATCTATGAAGATCATGTATATGCCGTGAATAACGGAACCCGATACGATATCATCAATATTGAAGACCCAGCGAATCCTTATACCGTAAATCGGTTTGAGCTGGATACACCGGGCCATTCTATTCACGATGTATGGATCGAAGATGGCATTGCCTATTCCTCGAACTGGCGCGATGGAATTGTAGCCGTAGATATTGGCAGCAAAAACAGCGAACTGGCTGATGCGGGCGGCTCACCGTCAAACCCCGTTAAACTGGGAAGTTATGCCTACCCAAGCGGATGGAATCATGCTGCATTTCCTTTCAAAAGTGAATCGACCGGTGATTTCTATGTAATTGGTGGCGATGAGGCTTTTCCTGAAGGACTTCCTTCGCGAAATAATCCAGCCGCTGCAGCAGGGTGGATTCACTTTGTAAAGTTCAACGGATGGGAGAATCCCCAGGAAGTAGCCAGATATCAGGTTCCTGAAGCGGGCACCCATAATTTCTGGGTGGTAGGTGATACGCTCTATGTAGCTTACTATAACGGTGGCCTTCGCATCGTGGATATTTCCGGAGAGTTGATGGGTAATCTCTATGATCAGGGAAGGGAAATTGCCAAATTTGAACCCACACACGCCGACGCTGTAGTACCAAATGCCCCCTTCACCTGGGGCCCTCAACCTCACAAAGGCCACATTTTCATTTCCGACTGGAATTCAGGATTATGGTCAGTGAAATTATTGGAACCTGCTCAGCAAGGAACGAATTAAAATCTTAATGTAACAGGTAGAACAGACTTTTGGGCTGTTCTACCTATTTGTAAAAGTTTGACCGCCCACTCAGTATGAGACCACTAACCAAAAATAACTTAAAGCATTTCTACTTCAATAAGTATTTCGTAACTCCCTTCAAACAAAAGCGCTACCCTATTTCATACTGTTATCATTATAAAGCAATTTGGTTCAGAACATATAAGGTAGCAAGCCGTACGATTCACCATTTACTTAAAGAAAACAGCCCGGAAAAAAGCTACATTTATAGCTCACCAGTTTCTTACCAGCCTGATCGTTATAAAGATTTTTTCAAATTCACTTTTGTCAGAAATCCACTTGATCGCTTTCTTTCAATTTGGAAAGGCATGGTTTTAAAAAGAAATTATTTTGAGTTCCCTAAGAGTGAGTATCAGAAAATGAAAGATTTTCAGAATTTTTTAGACTGGGTTGAAAGTAAAAACTTTACTAATGCCGACATTCATTTAGTCCCTCAACATAAACTTATAGATACAGATCACGTTGATTTTGTAGGCCGGTTCGAGAATTTTGAAGAAGATCTTTTAAAAGTTGCTGATGAAATTAACCTCCCGGTTGAGAAATCGAATTTAGTTCATCGCAATAAATCTCCCAGAAAAGAACTCAGTGTAGAGGAGAAAGACCGTGAACGCATTCTCCGGCTTTACCAAAAAGATGTTGAGCTATTTTACCCACACCTGGAATTCTAAATTATTCATCAGAATATTATGAAGTTTTTGCATGCCCTTTTATTTGTCAGTGTTCTTTTTTTGGGATTTCTCACGGATTCGCTGAACGCCCAAGATTATTACCTCTACGTTGCCGCCGAATCCGATGACCGGGTTCACCTCATTCATTTTGATGGCGAAACGGAGCAAGGTGAAATTTCAGAAACCATTGAAGTGGGTACCTGGCCACAAGAAAACGAAGGACCACACGGACTTACTATTTCACCTGATGGCGAGCACTGGTTTGTAAGTATTGCTCACGGAATGCCTTATGGCTCTTTGTGGAAATACGAAACCGAAACCAATCAATTTGTGGAGAAAGTGGAGTTGGGAATGTTTCCTGCCACTATGGATATCTCCAGGTCCACCGGTTTGTTGTATGTAGTGAATTTCAACCTCCATGGTGATATGGAACCAAGCACCGTTTCTGTGGTTGAGCCTAATACGATGATGCGGCTGGAAGATATTGACACAGGAATTATGCCCCACGGTTCCCGGATCAGTGATGACGGCAAGTGGCAATATCACGCTTCTATGATGACGGACGAGCTGATCGTGATCGATACTGAAAAACTCGAGGTTGCCAACCGCATCCCTCTTTCCAAAAACGGTTCACCCAAAATGAATGCACATTCAGGAATGGATCACTCCGGTATGAATCATGAAAACATGGAGCACAATCCAGTTGAAAAGCCGACCTGGGCAGATCCGCATCCTGTCAAACCTTTGGTTTATGTTGCCGGAAATGGATCCGATGAGATCATTGAAGTAAATACGGATTCCTGGAAGATCACCAATCGCTGGAAGACTGGAAAAGCGCCTTACAATCTGGAAGTTTCAAATGATGGTAATATGCTTGTAGTAACCTACAAAGGTGAAGGCGCTACCGGCGTTTGGGACCTGAATGAAGAGAAAGAGCTGGCGAAGATCACCAATAGCCGTAAAGTCAGTCATGGTGTCACCATTTCTCCTGACAACAAGTTTGCATTTATTTCTGTGGAAGGCATTGGAGGTGAGCCCGGTTCTGTAGATGTCATAAACCTGGAAACCTTAAAACGGGTTGATGTGATCGAAACCGGAAAACAGGCAGGTGGCATCATCTTCTGGAAAATGGGAGAGTAGATCCTCATTCTGTGATCTACTTTGCTAAAACTTATTTCTAAACCCGAAAATGGAATCCCGGTTTTATTATTTCAGCGATATCATATGGCTGACGCTATTCCCTCTTTCCTCTTCGCGGCGTATCGTATCCTTATCAAGCACTTCAATTTGATATCCTAATTTTTCTGCCATACCTATGATAAGCGGCTCTAATCGGCCCTTGGCTGTATTGAATTTCACCAGTGCTGTTTCCGTGCGCATATCAATTTTCCTGATCGCTCGTCCCAGCATATCCGCACACTTGATCACTTCTATCCCACTAAATTTATATTTCCCCGTAACCGCACTTGGTTTAAACTGTTTTTTAAATTCACTGAGTGATGTGATCTCCCCTTTTTCCTGCCCCCTCTGGAGCCACTGAACTTTATGCTCCACTTCCCGGATGTAATACGAAAGATAACGGGGTTTTTCACTTTCAAGATAGAAATCAAATTCCGAAAGCCAGACCTCCTTCACATGATTCATATCAATATCAAACCATACTCCCTGCTCTTCCATCTGCCAGGCAAGTAAATCATCCTTTGATTTTCGTTTATCAAGCGTCACCGGATATGTTCGTTCAAAGACGTTGGTAAGATGAGAAAGATCTGTTTGGGGGATGATCTTTACATGCGGCTTATCCTCCAAAGGATTCACAAAATCCGGGGCATCATTTTCCACCTGACAAGTGATAGATTCCACATTCAAAAAAATCCGGATAAGTCCTTCCGGAATATCTTCAGTAAATGCTTTCGGCTTATTTTTCATAACTAAAATTTCTGAAGACAAAAGGTAGGCAAAATCGTGTGATTTATTAAACCTCAGTTCAGCATTGCATTAGCCTGGTCCCGTTTATTTAATAAGCGTCATTTTATTCATTCCTACAAAATTATCTGTTTCAATTCTATAGAGATAAACGCCACTTGAAAGTGAGGAAGCATCAAAAGTCACCGTATGATCTCCGGCAGACTGTATCTCATTGGTCAGTGTTACCACTTTCTTCCCTAACATATCAAATACAGAAATCTTGACCTGTCCTGATTGTGGTATTGAATACGTAATATTTGTAACAGGATTGAATGGATTGGGATAATTTTGTTTGAGCTCGTATCTCTCTGGTACTGTGGAATTTTCTTTGGTATTGCTTACTGCATAAAGTTCCGGAGAAGGTTTCCAGTCTCGACCATAGTTGGGATTACTTTCCTTCGAGAAAATATTTTCTATTGTGTACTCAGCTGCTTCTTGTTCTGTTAATTCAGTTGCAAAACTTACCCGATTTTCGAAGGACACACAACCTGGACCAGAGCAATTATACTCCCCATACATTGCCGGTTCCACATTCCATGAAAGCCATCCGCTGGGGCTCAGCGATTTCGGGTAATAGGTGTTTAGGAATACGGTTCGTGGTGATTGTTGCCAGGGTCTGCCAAGGTAGAAGCGTTCGATGGGGTCTCCATCAAATCCAATAGAATCTGCTGAGATCACATTATCTATAAATACAAATCCAAACTTTGACTCCGCCTCAGTAGCTGCGGCCGTGAGCGTGCCCCCATCCCGGTTTATGTGAATTTGAGTACTGTCAAAAACAACAATATTTCGGCCAAAAATAAAATCTACAGAGCCTTCTATGTAGCTATTCTTGATATAAATCCGCCCGGTTCCGTTCGACCCTCTTGCGTAAAACGTATCCTGATATCCTAAAATATTTACGTTGTAATAAGCCTGCCGGTCTCCATTTGTAACCAAAGCCACAGCCTGTTGGTCACTAACCGATTTATCATTCTTAACCACGTTTTGAAATGTAATATTCTCGGCTACAAAATCATCCGCATTAATGGCTACACTATACGATTGACTTGTGCCCCCGGAAATACCGGCGTAATCATCGTACCAGAGAACGGTGCTATCTCGATGCTCGCCCACTAATTTAACATTCCCCTTTTCTTCTTCAAGGATCAACTTCTCGTAATACTCTCCCTTTTTAACATAGATGGTGTAGATGCCTGTATAGTTGCGGGGAATTTCATCAAAAGCATCTTGCACGGAAGTATAATCGCCGCTGCCATCTTGCGCCACAACTTTTGTGATGTCAGGAGCAGCCACTTGGGTTTTAAAGATTCTCATTCCCCCATATCCGGTTCCGGTTTCATTTATGGCAAAAGCTCGTACATAGTATCGGGTGTCTTCCTCAAGCGGATATAGCGTTGCCACAAAATCACCGGTTCCACTTCCAGCTTCTAATACATTATCGTTGATGGTAGGTTCACCCGTTGTATTCCAGACTACACCCCGTACGGTCACTTCCGAACCTCCCCACTCAGTTACACTACCGCCGGTCTCAGCCGTCCTTACCATAATATTGGCGACGCTGTTGGTAGTCAGCTCAGGTACTGTTCTTTCAGTAAGGGTTGTAATTGAGACTTCACGTCCGTAAGCAGTTCCTTCTCCATTGGTAGCATATGCACGATAGAAATAAGTTGTGGCCGGTTCCAGATCGATCATTGTAGCTGAAAATGAGCCTGTACCCGAACCTGCTGATCTCTTTCGGTCTTCAATTGTAGGACTTTCAGAAGTGCTCCAGACAAGACCTCTTTCAGTGACTGCAGCTCCCCCATCTGATGAGACATTACCACCGGCCGTGGCAAATGTGGTAGAGATCCCTTCCGGATTGTACGTGGCTACTTCGGGCAGGTCGGCAGAAACGCCTGTTGCACTCCCCAAAATTTGCCCCTTATGATTGGATGAAGACGTAACCTGCTGACCTTCAGAAGCCGGCAAGTCCTCTCCATCTAATGGCCAGCTAACTGAAGCCTCCTGCGCAAATGCTTGTATTGAAATTAAAACGATCACTGTTAAACATGTAACGATTCTAAACTTCATTTTTTATCTTTTTTGATGACTTCCAGCTAACATCAGAAATTTTACTTAACCGATTACTTTATGATGCGAAAAATTTCCTTGAATGTCACTTCGCTATTTCAAAAAAATCTCAAATCATTGATTTAAAACACTATGGAAAACTACATATGTAAATAGAGCAAAAAATGTTAGCCATGACTAATAATTTTATAAGTTCAATAAAACTTTCTTATCTTTAAAAGAAAAAATGGAATTCATACCAAACTGGTTTTTTGAACTTAGTCCAATAATGCAAGCCCTCTTAGGCGGGCTTTTTACCTGGGGCGTTACCTCGCTGGGCGCTTCATTGGTCTTTTTTACGAAAGAGATCAATTACAAAGTGCTTGATGGTATGATGGGGTTTGCTGCCGGAGTGATGATTGCAGCCAGTGTGTGGTCGCTGATCATACCGGGAATCGAAATGGCCGAAGCTCAGGGAATGATCGGTTGGGTGCCAGCAGCCATTGGCTTTTTACTGGGTGGTTTATTTCTTCGAATTTGTGATGCCTACCTTCCCCATCTTCATATCGGTTTACCAAGAGATGCTGCCGAAGGCGTTGAAACCAAATGGAAACGAGCTACTTTGCTTGTACTGGCGATCACCTTGCATAATATCCCGGAAGGACTCGCCATTGGTGTCCTCTTTGGAGCTGCAAGCCTGGGATTGGATATTGCCGGTGGAGCTACCGTGATCGGAGCTATTACACTGGCTATTGGTATCGGTATTCAGAACTTTCCGGAAGGTGTGGCCATTTCAATGCCCTTGCGCCGGGATGGAGTTAGTCGTTTTAAAAGTTTCAACTATGGGCAGTTATCAGGAATAGTGGAACCGGTATCGGCAGTTATTGGCGCTGCTGCCGTGATCTATATCACCCCAATTTTACCCTATGCACTGGCGTTTGCAGCAGGAGCTATGATCTACGTTGTTGTTGAAGAACTGATCCCAGAAAGCCAGTTACACGGCAACACCGATTTGGCTACGATGGGCTTAATGGTGGGATTTGTGGTCATGATGGTACTGGATGTTGCTTTAGGGTAAGCTTACTAATAAGTCAGTTTGAGCTACAATCCCGCTCTTCTGAGAAGCGCCTCATCCTGCCTTTAATAGTTCGTGCTCGTCAGGTCAGAAAAAGAGGATCATTTTGAAAAACTTTCGGAATTTTGACTCTTCGAAAGTCAATGTCTTTTCTTACCTTTATTTCCTTTTCAATCAATAAAAATTAAGTCCGTGAGCGACAACAAGATCATATTTTCGATGGTTGGGGTTTCCAAGGTTTATAAACCCAACAAAACTGTTTTAAAAGATATCTACCTCTCCTTTTTCTATGGAGCCAAGATCGGAGTACTTGGTTTGAACGGTGCTGGTAAATCTACTTTACTGCGAATTATTGCAGGAGAAGATCAGGAGTACCAGGGCGATATCAGTATCCAAAAAGGAATTACATTTGGATATCTCTCTCAGGAGCCCAAACTGGATCCTTCTAAAACCGTGAAAGAGATCGTTGAAGAAGGCGTTCAGGATACTATGGATCTTCTTAAGGAATACGAAGCTATCAATGCGGCATTCAGTGATCCTGATGCAGATTTTGAAAAACTCATCGAAAAGCAATCGAAGCTGCAGGAAAAGATCGACCAGATCGATGCCTGGGATATCGATAGCAAGCTGGAGCAGGCCATGGATGCCCTTCGCTGTCCTCCCGGTGATACCTCTGTGGAAGTCCTTTCTGGTGGAGAAGCACGCCGTGTAGCCCTATGCCGTCTTCTGCTCAAAAAACCGGATGTGTTGCTTTTGGATGAACCAACCAACCACCTGGATGCCGAATCCGTACTATGGCTGGAGCAACATCTGGATCGCTACGAAGGAACCGTGATCGCTGTAACGCACGATCGGTATTTCCTCGACAATGTAGCCGGCTGGATCCTGGAACTGGACCGTGGCGAAGGTATTCCGTTTGAAGGAAATTATAGCTCATGGCTTGAACAGAAGTCGAAACGACTTGAGCAAGAGGAAAAGGAAGAGTCTAAACGACAAAAAACGTTGAAGCAGGAACTGGACTGGATCCGTCAAAATCCAAAAGGTCGGCGTGCAAAAAGTAAAGCTCGTATCAATAAATACGAGGAAATGCTCTCCGAAGAACATGAAAAGCGCCGCGACGATATGGAGATCTTCATCCCGGCCGGACCACGACTTGGTGATAAAGTAATTGTAGCCGATAACGTATCCAAGGGTTTTGGAGATCAGTTGTTGATTGAAGACATGAATTTCAGGCTTCCGCCCGGAGGCATTGTTGGTATAATCGGACCTAATGGCGCCGGAAAGACCACCCTTTTCAAAATGATAACCGGAGAAGAAGAACCCGATAAAGGTACCTTCACTTTAGGCGACACCGTTGAACTGGGCTACATCAACCAAAAGCGCCCGCTGGATCCCAATAAAACCCTTTGGGAAGAAATCTCCGGTGGACATGACGTCATAAAACTTGGAAATCGCGAGGTGAACTCCCGTGCCTATGTGGCACGCTTCAATTTCAGTGGAAGTGATCAACAGAAAAAAGTGACTGAACTTTCAGGCGGTGAGAGAAATCGTGTTCACCTGGCAAAGGTACTGAAGGAAGGTGCAAACGTATTGCTGCTTGATGAGCCTACCAACGACCTGGATGTGAATACCCTCCGTGCTCTCGAAGAAGCCCTGCTCAATTTCGCTGGCTGTGCAGTGGTTATTTCTCATGATCGCTGGTTCCTGGATCGTGTTGCTACCCATATTTTAGCTTTTGAAGGAAACAGTCAGGTTTATTGGTTTGAAGGTAATTTTGAAGAGTATGAGGAAAACAAGAAACAACGTCTGGGAATAACCGACGACCAGCCACACCGCATCAAATACAAAAAGCTTATGCGATGATGGTGTTTTTTGCTAAGTTCGTTTATCATGAAAAGTAGGCAGATATTAATAATCAGATCTTTAGGTTTCTGAACCCAACCATCAAAACATGAAGAAAACAGCAGAGCAAAATGGTTTTGATTTTGACCGCAAGTTCATAGGTCTGCTCATTTTTGCCTCTACTTGTGCCATTCTACTTATTATCAATGTGACCCTCGCTATCAGTTTTGCTTCCGGGTTAAGGGGATATGTTGGAGGAGAAGGCCACTGGACAAAGTCGCAAAAGGAATCGATGATCCATTTGCACCGCTATATACTTACTGAAAATGCGCAGGATTATGAAAGCTTCAATAGTGTTCTGCGTGTTATAATGGGAGATCGCAGAGGCCGGGAAGAACTTAAAAAAGACAACTATGATTACGACGTTGTTTTTGAGGGATTTCGGCAAGGACTGAATCACCCGGATGATATTCCCCATATGATCCGCATTTTTGACTGGTTTCATGATTTTAGCCCCGTAAAAGATGCTATCGAGATCTGGGAAGAAGGCGACAGAAAAATTGATCAACTGATCGAATTCGGGGAGCACATTCACGCTACCATTCAGCAGGGCGATATAAGTTACGAGCAAAAAATTGCTTGGACAAAAGAGCTCAATCGCTTAGATCATGAGCTCACTGCCCTTGAGCTTCGCTTTTCTGAATCTATGGATAGCATGGCCCGCCTTGTGAACAGAATCGTTAAATGGGCCACTATTATTTTAGGGCTTTTCATAATTGGTATTGGTATATGGCTCACTCGCCGATTTTATACCAGCGCCAAGATCTGGGCCGAAACCATCAAAGAAAGTGAAAACAAGTTCCGGAATGTGCTTACGAACTCGCAGGACATTCTCTTTAAGATGAACATCAAAACTAAGAAATATGAATATGTGAGTCCTGCATTAGAATCTATGCTGGGCTATGATGTTGAAGAATTTTTAGAAGGCGGAGTCGATTTCATTCTATCAAATATGCATCCTGAGGATAAAGAAAGGATTCAGAAAGTGGTGGATGAATATCAGTCCATTAACGACCGGGAATTTCTGCCCACGCTGGAATATCGCCTTCAAGATGCTGAGGGAAACTGGAAATGGGTTAGCAACACCCGTAATCTTGTGCGTGACGAAAATGGCGAACCCGATGCAATTGTAGGCACGGTAAGGGATATATCGGTTCGTAAAGAGCAAGATCAACAGATCAAAAAATCGCTTGAAGAAAAAGAGCTTCTGCTGCAGGAAATTCACCACCGGGTAAAGAACAATTTATCCATTATTTCCAGTTTGCTCGAACTTCAGAAAGATGGGATGTCAGAACAAGTTCAGCAGATATTGAGTGCCAGTCAGCTTCGGATCAAATCTATAGCCAAGGTGCACGAAAAGCTATACAAATCCACAAATTTATCGGATACCCCACTCGATGTATACGTAATTGAACTGGCGGAGGAGATCGGGAGAACATATCATTCTAATAAGCAGACCATTGAAATGCAGATCGACGTGCTGCCGCTGAGCGTGAGCATCAATCAGGCCATCCCGATCGGACTCATCGTTAACGAGCTGATCAATAATGCCTTCAAACATGCCTTTCATGGAAAAGAAGAAGGTACTTTGATTATTTCAATTCAGGAGGATGGGGATCATCTTAGCTTGGAAGTAAAGAGCAATGGGAATGTGCTGGATAAGAACTTTGATCCTCAGAATAGTGATTCACTTGGAATGACACTTATTCAGGTGTTGGTGAGACGTATTGATGGCACACTTGCGATCAACCAGGATGGCGAATGGAGTTCCTTTACTATTCATTTTACCTTCGACTCCGAATCAGATAAATGATCCTGACCCGTAGCATCCTGAGCTGAAATAGATTCTTCCTTGCTGAGTGCTTCTATGTCTTCATGAGCCTTTTCATCTGTAGTGGTGAATTTTTCCTCATCCTTTGGCGTCACCCAGTCGTAGACCTTTGCACAATCGTTACTTGCGATATCGGCTATTTCAAAACTCATTCCACCTGCCCCGGACGCTGCCATAGCACTTAAGTTGAAAATATCTTTTCGGGTTTGAAATGGATTTTGAGTCAATTCAATATCCTGGACCCGGTTTCTTCTCACAAATGCGGTAGTGCGTGAAAGTACCCTGTAGCGCATTTTCAGTAAGCGTTGATCGAATGAAGCGACGGCGTCTGTATAGCGCATCCAACCCAAATACGCCATCATTGGGATAAGGGAAACAGAAAGCCAGCCATACTCCATAAAATACCAAAGTACAGGTACCGCTATCAGTAAAAAGTAGGTAGGGCGGCGTATATATCTAAACCTGACTTTCTTTGGCGGGGTGATAGTTTCTTCGGGTTGATGATCGATGCCCGCAAAGGTCTTCAAAAAATCCTGAAACACCTTGGCAGAAATATAAGGAGCTATCACAATTGAGCGCCCCTTTTGGGTTTGGTTAAACCCGGCACTTTCCACGTAGATCATCCCATATCCAAAAGGCTGGCGGATCACTCCTTCCACAAAACGAACGGCCTGAATGCGGTTAAATGGAACAGTGATGTGCTTTCGCTCTATGAGTCCTGTAGTAATAATGAGCTCTTTAGAGGTTTTTTCCAGCTTGAAATCTGAGTAATTGAATATGACTCCCAGAAATGACAGCGTCCAAGAGATAATAATGATGGCAATAACAACAGCAACGATCAATGAAACATTACTATAGCCGGGCAGTATCTCATAAAGATACTCGATGGTTTCTTCATTGATAAAATCATCCAGCTGTCCTGAAATGGCACCTAAAATGGAAGCGATCAACCCAAAATTACCGGAAGTAAATGCAGCGGCCACCAGGTCTTTCTTAGATAGTTTCCAGCTGTCAAGGATCTCTTCCTGCTCATCAACTTCAGTTAGCTCAGTATCTTCATCCCCATCAATTTCCCCTCCGTTCTTCTTCCGTAATTCCCTCCTAAGCGCTTCTGCCTCCTCTCTTGATATAGCGCTTATGGTCGCTGATTCAGTGCCTCCTCCAGCCGTTTTAACCTCAACCTGAACCAAACCAAACATGCGCTGCAAGATTCCTTCTGTAATATCGATGACCTGTATGCGATCCTTCGACATATAGACTTTATTCTTAATAAAAACGCCTTTTAGGATTTGCAACTCATCCTCATACACCCGGTACCGAAATACCCACCATCCAAAAACTCCTCCAATAAGAGCGATCGCAAGACCGCCCCCTATGAAATAGAGAAAATATCCATCCGAGTTTGAGGTCCCTATAAATAACAGGATCAGCAGGGTAATGAAGTTCTGCTTAATAAGGTCTATGACCCGACTTACTGCAGCAACCGGATGTTGGCGCTTAAATTCAGACATCCTCTTTTACTTTCCTGACAAGGGTTGAAATGGTATCGCGAACTTCTGAAGCTGTTTCATCATCCAAAGCAGGAACTTCGTGCGTTGTAGCTGCGGTAGAAATGGTGACTGATGAAAGCCCGAACTTTCGATATACAGGTCCTTGTCGCGTATCCACATGCTGTACACGGTTTATGGGCACCAGGGTCCTTTTTTTGATGATGATACCACGCAGCATATCAATTTCCTTCTCGGAGATATCGTACTTCCAGCGCTGCCACCTTAGCTTTGGAAATAACAACGCAATGAGTAGATAAAAGAACAAACCGGCTATAAACAGAGCGGCAAATATGACCCAGTCAACACCCATATACCATGGATCCGGCAAATGTGAGTTTTGCCCGATTGAGATCAACAGAAAAAAACCTGCCGGCACGAACCACACAAGACCGTAAAGAAGGGCATTAACCGTCCACGCCTTGATGGCATTTTTATGAATTCTGGTTGTTGGCTCTGTATTCATTGTTGATATTCGTTATGTGTAAAAACAGCCTTAAAATAAAAAAAGCCACACAAAGGTGGCTTTTAAAAATCCGTAATAGAACCGGAAATTACATTTCGTTTTTCTTAGCCTGAATTTCCTGACGAATTTCGTGTGCCAGATTCTTCAAGGTCATAAGATGCTTACGAGCACGGGTACCTGCTGCTTTGTTCCCTTTCTCATAAAACTTATCCATGTCAACCTGCAGTTCTTCTACTACGTTGTTGATATCGTCCATTCTACTCATATGTTGTACTCCTGTAAATTTAGTTTGAGTTAAAGGCATCTACTTAATTCAATACCTGCTTTTAATTGAAACTGTATAACTTAACAGTAATAAAATCTTCGTTAATTTAACAAATAAGTAATTAAATGTATGGTTTTCTTTATCACTCTGTTAAAGGTACTTTTTCCTTCGATGTTCCCTGAATTTCCTCTACCGAGAACATCAATCCAAGGCCTACTACCAAAAGCAGCAAAATAGCGCTCATGCCCCATCTCTGACTGCCCATCAACAATGTGATCCACCCCACCATAATAGGGCCTGCAAATGTAGTAAGTTTACCGGACAATGCAAAAAGGCCATACATCTGATTTCGTTTATCTTGCGGCGCCAATCTTCCCATAAAAGTTCGGCTTGAAGCTTGCACCGGTCCTACAAATATTCCCAGCAGTAAACCCCACACCCAAAACCAGGTTTCCGCCTCTACCAGTAAAACGGCTACTACCGGGATGATCAACCCCACAAGAGACCATACGATCGTGTTCTTACTCCCGGTTTTATCGTCCAGCCAGGAAAAGCTAAAAGCACCGATGCCTGCTGTAATGTTGAGCGCGATCCCAAACATGAATATCTGCCCCGTATCGAAGCCGAAGGTTCCGGCGGCATACACTCCTCCCATTGCAAATATGGTGGCAAGACCATCATTATAGAAAATGCGTGCCAGTAGAAACTTCCAGATGTTGGGCTCACTCTTTAAATATGCGATGCCTTTTTTCAATTCCTTCATTCCGTCGGAGATCGCTTGTTTAGTGGCTTTATTCTTTGAAGGAACGTCGGGCGTTTTCAGAAACATTGGAAGACTGAAAAGTGCATACCAGATCGCAGTAAAAAGGAAGGTGATGCGTACATTTTGAAGAGAGCTTTCATTGAGTCCAAACCAATCGGCTCCGTATTCCACGAATCCAAAGTATCCGATAATCAGGCAAAATAATCCGCCTGCATACCCCATGGCCCAGCCCCAGCCCGACCATTTCCCGATGGTAAGACTCGTTGTCAGATCCGGAAGCATCGCGTTATAGAAGATGAAAGAAAGCTCGGCTCCCAGCGTAGCTATAAAGGCCATGATGAGCGCAAACCAGATAAAATCTGTACTTGGCTCGGCGAACCACAACATCCCGCATCCAAATACACACATCAGTGTGAAAAAACCGATCCAGGGCTTTCGTCGCCCCCCTTCATCTGCGATCGACCCCAGAAAAGGCGCTGATATGGCAATTACAAATCCTGCAAGGCCTATCATATTCCCCCAAAGAGCCGTTCCTGAGGTTTCATTTTCAGCGATGGATTGGGAGAAGTAGGCCGCAAATACAAAGGTTTGTATCATCACGAAATAAGCGGAATTTGCCCAATCGTATAAAGCCCAGGCAAACAATCCATTGCCCTTGGGAGATTTCTTATTCATTTGGTCCTATTTGTGAATATGTGCCCGAATATCGGTTTTGAAGAGGGGAAAGCAAAATTAAACCTCAGCAAAATAGCATGGAATAATGATGAACTTTGGGCTATACAACTTTTGACAGAGATCAGAAAGTTGCTGGCTTCTGTCTTATCACTGAATGAACTCAACTGGCTCTGTGAAAGAGTCTAAAAATTAAACCCAATACCTAGTCCGCCCCCAAGCCCTACCCTAGTTCTATCCACATCTCCAAAACCGGTTGTTAGCTGATAGGAGAGATGTATGTTTAAAATAATGCCATCGGTGATATTGCCATAGTCGAAACCAAGGCCAATACCTGCGTTAAAAAAACCAACGCGCGATGAGGAATCATTATCATAGTAATCAAAATAGAGCGTATTGCTGAGTTGGTTGTCGATATGCGCGCCGGTGGTAAAATAGGCTCTTTTGTCGTTTCCCTCCACCAGGTCGCGCTGATATTCAGCCCCAATTGAGAAGAATGTTTCTCTGGCCTCTGCATCGTCGCGATAAATTAAAATACCGGTAAACTTAATATTATCATTCTCGGTTGTAGGCACGATATAATGAATGCCCGCACCTCCCAGTGAAGAATAGCTTAGGCCAAGCTGGCGACTTGCATTTACCGTCTCTTCCTGTTGAGCCAAAAGATTTCCTGAAAAAAACAGGATCAGGATCAGAGTTAATATTCTTTTCATGGTCTTACTTGTCTTAATGCTGAATGGAAGAGCAATATATCTCAAATTTATATTCCCGTCTATCAATTAGCTCAGCTTTTGCACTAATTTTTCGGCTGCTTTAACACAATCAGGCACTGAAACACCCCACCGGTAATTCCCTCCGATATAAAATCCGGGATTCGCTTCTTCAGCCTCATCCATTTTTTGACGATCCGATTCATACCCCACATGGAATTGAGGGATTGCCTTACGCCATAATTTAGACTTTACGACTTCCGGCTTGGCAGAGGTATTCATTAATTCCGTGAACTCGCCCAAAATCTGTTGTTCGATCTGTTGAATATCATCCATTAAAATCTCCCGGTCATGGGCCCCTCCGATCATTAGGGTGAAATGAGAACTTGTTGAAGATGATAATTCAGGGAAGATGCTGGATTTCCAGATAGCACCCAGCAGACGAATATTTTCTTTCCTGGGAATCAAAAAGCCAAATCCGGATTGTGGCAATTCGATATCATCCTTGTTAAAAACAACCTGAGTTGAAAGCATTGGGGCATAGTCAATAGAACGAAGCGTCTCGGAAAGCAACGGATCAAACCCTCTCAGTACCGATGATAAACTGTGTGCGGGCAAGCACGATATCACTTTAGCTGCCTCGTACTTTCCTTCAGAGGTTTCCACCTCAAATCCATTTCCCTTTTTCCTGACACCCGTCACTTCTTCATTCAAAATTTGATCTGAAAGCTTACCCGAAATCGCTTCCGGCAACTGCTGGATCCCTTTTTTAAAGGATAGCACCATCGGCTTGATTTCAGATTTCTTTTTCTTGGTACGAAGGGCTCCCATCATTAAAGAACCAAATTTCTGCTCGTTCTCAGCGAATTGAGGAAGAATCTCTTTTTTACTGATCTGATAGATATCCCCGGCGTAGATACCGGAAAAAACAGGATCCACCAAATATGCCACCGCCTCTTTGCCAATTCTTCGTTCTAAAAATGCTCCAACACTTTCATCGTTTGAAGTTCCTTTAGAAATAAATGGTTCTGCCAATGCCCGCAATTTCCCTTTACCTGAGATCACTTTACTTGTGAATAGGGTTTTTGGGGATGGAGTCAGCGCCTGAAGCTTCCGGTTCCGAACAATGAAACGCGTTTTAAAGGCCTCAGAAATTTGTATAATCTCGTCCTTCAACCCCACTTCTTCTGCCAGTTTGCGGATAGATCCATCCCGGTCGCGAAGGGAGTTTGGGCCAAAATCGAGTACGGTGTTCTGTACAATTTCAGAGGATATAACTCCACCGGTTTCTGTTTGCTTTTCGATAAGTTTGAAGGGGATTCCGGCCTTGTGGAGGTTCCATGCTGTGGCAAGTCCTGAAATGCCTCCGCCAAAAACCAATACTTCTTCTTTCATAGCCTTTATTCACACAAAATTATCTACAGATAACAAAAACGAACGCAGAGTTTGCCTTAAACTCTATACTTAATATTAAGCAACGGCTTCTTCGGGTTTCAGCATATCGGCACACCAAGTTTCGAGAGCATCGATCCAAAGATCATTATCATTCACACAAGGAATAAGGATGAGATCATCTCCCCCGGCTTCCACAAAGTCTTCTTTGCCACGAATGCCAATTTCTTCCAGCGTCTCAATACAATCAGAGATAAAAGCCGGACAGCAAACGGCTACTTTCTTCACTCCTTCCTCAGCCAGCCGAACCAGCTCATTATCGGTTGCCGGGGTAAGCCATGGGTCTATCCCCAGCTTAGACTGAAACGCAAAGCTGTAATTAAAATCTTTGTTATCAAGATTCAGGTACCTGGCTACGTTTTGGGTAGTTTTAACATCCTGATGACGATAGCAAAATGTATGTGCGGGAGAATTTACATTACAGCAATCCTCGCACTTCAGGCAATGATCGCCCGTAATATCTCTTTTCTTGATATGTCGTTCAGGAACCCCATGGTAAGAAAACAGAAGGTGATCAATATCATGCTCTTCTATATATGGACGTATACTTTCAGACAGTGCTTTTACATACTGAGGGTCGTCATAGAATGCATCTTTTGTGATCATTTCCAGCTGCGGATATTTATTCTGCCAAACTTCTTTGGCTTTTTCGATCACCGTTTCAGTGGTAGCCATCGCATACTGAGGATAGAGTGGAACCATAAAGACTCGTTCAAGATCCGGATTTTTCTCCATCAACTCATCAAAACCGGCTTCAATAGATGGATTTCCATAGCGCATTCCCATGGCAATAGGCACTTCATCACCCAATCTTTTCTGCAGCTTGTCGATCACTCGCTGTGTAATCACAATTAGAGGCGAGCCTTCATCCCACCAGATCAACTCGTAGGCTTCAGCAGACTCTTTAGGGCGAATTGGCAGTATAATCCCTTCCACAAGAGCTTTCCGAATCGGAGTAGGGAAGTCAATGACCCGCTTGTCCGTTAAAAATTCTCTCAGATATACTTTCAGATCAGCCGGCTCATAACTGTCGGGAGATCCAAGGTTTACCAATAAAATACCTGTTTTAGATTGTTCCATGCCTGATTTTAGTCTATGTTTACTCTATAGTTTTACAATAACTTTGATTAGTGTGAAGATACAATGAATTCAGCGAAAAATGGTTCTTTATTGATAATTGGATGCGGCTGGCTTGGAAAAAAACTAGGCCAAATTGTAGCAGAAAAAAATGTTACCGTATTTGGCACCACCCGCACATCTTCTAATTTTTCTGAACTCAGCGACCATAACATCAAACCGGTAAAATTGGAACTGCCGGCATCTTCATTGTCTGAAATAAGGCTTCCTGAAACCGATTCCGTTTTGATATCTATTTCTCCGGGTCGGGGTGATGATCGCTCTACATATCCACTAATTATGGGCCAACTTGCCCAGGTTCTGGCTGAAAGAAACACGCAGGTCATCATGTATAGTTCCACTTCTGTTTATGGAAATGCGAAAGGTGAAGTCACCGAAAATGATGCCACTCCCGATCCTGAAAACAGCAACGCCATTGTAGCCGCAGAAGGTGCATTAAGAAAACATTTCCCTGATGCTGTGATACTGAGACTTTCCGGATTATATGGGGAAGACCGCCACCCCGCAAAGTACATGGCAGGCCGTAAGGATATCTCAGGTGGAGATGCCCCTGTAAACCTGGTTCACCGCGAGGATGTAATTCGAGCCACAGAATGGGTTATTGAAAATGATCTGCGCGGTGAAATACTGAATGTATGTGCTCCGGTTCACCCCGACAAACAAGAGATCTACACAACCATCACAGAACGGCTTGAAATGAAAAAACCAACGTTTATAGATGGTGGAAATGATGGAAAGCAGGTTTCTTCTGAAAAACTGATCAGCAAAGGTTTTGAATTTATCCATTCCGACCCGTTAGCATTTTCCGCATAAAAAAAGACCTCAATCAAGAGGCCTTTTTTAACTAACTACGGAGTTCTTATTGGTATGGATCTGCTACTATGTAATCGTACTAAAATAAGATTCTTAGCCCTGCCAAAACTTTTACGGTTGTCACTTCATGGTCGATGGTTTCAGAGCGAGCTATACCACCGTCATTATAATCGAAGTAAGAATATGCTACTGAACGGTCGTTCCAAAAGGAATATTGCCCCATCAGATCGAAAACCATATTGTCGGTTATTTGGGTACTGAACCCCGCTGAAACTATGTTCTTGGTCGCTTCATACACCGAACTCTTTCCCGGTAAATACGCGTATCCCGCTTTTAGTTTTAGCTGATCGTTAAGGGTATATCCCAGTCCTGCCTTTAAATTTGCCTTCATCTGATATGATGAACTCATGAAGGAAGACAGCTCCTCTTGTTGCTCTCGCAGGGCTACTTCGTCGTTGAAACTCAGATCATTTCCGGATATAAAATCAAGACGCAGGTTGGAATAATCGCTTAGTTCTGCCGCCAGTGACAGATCAAAATTTCCAATGTCAGAAAAAGTCAATCCGGCTTTAAGTTCACCGGGTTTTTTGATCCGGTATTCATAAACGCCATCGCTGGCAAAGTCGGCCTGAAATGGCGTTGAGCCGTCATCCAACTCGGTGGTAATGGATGAATAGTATTGCTCCTGAACAACCATGGTGGAAGGAAACAAGTAACTTACTCCTAATGTAATATTAGGTGAAAATTGGTATAGAAGTCCAGCACGAATGGAAAAACCTATCACATCTGAATCAATTTCATCAGAGGTCAGAATATTATCGATGTCGGTGTATTCTCCTTCAGTATCGGATGGGATGAACTCGGCGTTATAGTCATTGAATTCATCTACTTCCAGAAAATTTCTGCGGTAGGTGTGAGTGCCCGATGTAATTCCAGCAGAAAGTCCCAAAAACAGATTCTTCTGAAATTCAGTACCAAAAAACACGGAGTACTCGCCAATATTTGTGGATTGCGTGACCTCAGCTTCCTGGGTAATTCCGGGATAGGTATCAAAACCAATGCGGAAAATGGATTCGCGGTAGGTTGAATCCACATCACCCCAGTCGGTGGCATACACATCGTAGGCAAGGCCGTAGTAGTCGCTGTCGGGTTCGCGGAAGTCATCAGTGATGGTACTTTGGTTGTTTCTGGCGCTGATTCTGGTAACATCACGCATGTTAGTAACACGATTGTAGCCGGCTCCCATCACAAAACTACCCTGTTCGGTTGGTAATTTATATACCACCCCGATGTCGCCAAACCCAAGGTTATTGTCCTCGGTCATTACCGTGTTGCCCTGATAGCTGTTTTCCATTTCTACATTAGAGTTATAAAGTCCAAAACTGAACGAGCTTTCATTCAGCAAAGCTATACTCGCCGGATTATCCACAAAACTGCCAAAGCCATATGCCGTAGAAACGGAAGGTAAAAAGCCATTTGCTGCATCTCCGTTAAAATTCTGTTGGCTGAACTGTAGCGCCAGATTTGCATACGAAGAAGGTTTATTTCCATCCTGTGCAAATAGGGAATTAAAAGACAATAAAAGGGCTGTAAGAAGAAGGACTGCTTTCTTCATATTCTGGATATCCTGTAATTTTTTGAGTTGAGCCGGAGGCTTAGTTACCGCCGCGGCTTCGTTTGCTCGAACTTGAGGAGCTTCTGCTTTTGGTGCCGCTCGATGACCTGCTTGAGGACGAACTTCGGGTTACATTTGTACTTTTTGATGAAGACCGCGATGAGGAGCTGCTTTTTACACTCCGTGAATTGGTACTTCGGCTTGATGAATTAATTCCCCTCACCCGACTATTGAACAATGAAGATGAACGATAATTTGTGCGGTCAGATGATGTAGATTTGAACAGGTCAAAAAAGCCTGATCGCGAACTGCTGCTTCTACCGTTTGTTTGTGAAACTCGGCGTGCAGGAATGGTATAACTGCGGCTTCTGATATCAGAAATATTGATGTCTCGTACCGATGTCTGGCCAAAAGTAGATTGATAGTTGTTTCCACCTCTTGATCTGCTTTTTCCGCTATCACCACCTGAAGAACGTTTTCCGACCGATGATCCGCTGCCACGACTCCGCGTATTGTTGTCACTTCCTGATGATCTTGATTTACCAACTGAGGATCCACGACTTCGGCCTACATCTCCGGACGAACCTCTTCCAATTGAGCTCCCGTTTGTGCTTCTTACCCGAGTATTCGTATTTACATTGCGGGTTCTGGTTACACCCGTTCCCCTGGTTCTGAAATCACCGGAATTTCCACTTTTTAAGCCATTGCTGCCGCGTGTTCTATAATCTCCTCTGTTAACAAGCCCACTGTTTCGAGGACCTTTTCTATACAGGTCAGCGTCTCTGCGATATTTTTTACTCCAATTATATCTGTTGTAGGCAACATGGTAGTTGTAATAGGGATTTCCCCAGTAGCCATGGTTGTAATATGGGCTGTAATATCCCCAGTGGTTGCCGTAAAAGCCGGCGTAGAATCCACCACCATAATAGCCACCATAGTCATACCAGAATGAGGAATAAAATCCTGGATAGTGGTAAAAATCGTAGTATGCAAAAGCGCCGGTGTATCCTCTTAAAAATCGGTGGCGGTTGAAGCTGTAACGTGCGCTGTAAGGGAAATATCCAGCATTGACCCAACCATCAGTATATCCATCGTCGTAGCCGGCATCATAGCCTTCCCAAAATAATTTATTGGCGTAATGTTCTTCGTACCAGCGCTTTGTTTCGTAATCCTGAAAATAGATATCCATTTCTTGCAGAGCCAATTCCCGTTCCAATGCTTCCGCTTCAGGGTCAACGGCTTCTTTTTGATATTCTCGTTCAGAAGTCGCCTCTTGCTTGTACTCATCCCATGAATAATTTGAACTGTATCCACGATCTTCGACAGGAAACTGATCAAAGGTTTGAAATTGTGTGTAGCAACCTGTTAGCATAAATGGCAGGAAAAGGAGAAAAAACCGATGGATAACTTTTTGAGACTTCATGACGGATACCTTTGGGGCTTTTATTTTTGCTTCACTTTAAAATAGCTATCTCATTACTCACATTTTATCACATGTTAATGTGAGCATCAGATTTCACCACGCAAAGATTTTGCTATTACTTCCGCTTTCGAATTCACGTGCAATTTCTTGTAAATGTTTCGAATATGGGCCCGTACCGTATCTATGGATATATCGTAGCGATCAGCGATCAACTTGTAGCTGAGTCCGTCTACCAGACCATTCACGATATCCTGTTCGCGGTTTGTGAGCATGCTTTCTTCGTTCTTTTTGGGAGCTTCTTCATTGAAGTGAGAGATCACCTTCCGCGCGATCTGGGGAGACATGGGCGCACCACCTTTTAACAGGTTTTCTATAGATTCTTTGATCTCAGGAAGGGAGGTATGCTTCAGTAAATATCCCGAAGCGCCGGCTTTAAGAGAGTCGAAGATCTTGTGCGAGTCGTGATACACTGTAAGCATCATGATCTCAATTTCAGGATATTTTGATTTTATGATCCCCATCCCCTTTATACCCGACATTCCCGGTAGCTGTATATCCATCAGGATCACTTCAGGTCGCTCGTGTTTTTCAAGGTGATCCAGCATTTCCTCCACCGAATCAACTGCAACGGGACATTCCATCCCGTCCTGCATATCCAGGTAACGTTGTATCAGATCTCTGATTTTTTTGTTGTCTTCCACAATTCCAATCACAGCCATAATATCTCCTTAGTTAGCGTTCAGTTTTCCCTCAACTTTGATAGAAAATCCATTCTCCGTATCAATAGTAATATTTGCGCCTATCCGTTGCGCTCGCATATCCATGTTACGTAATCCATGCCCGGTTTTTTTTGTGCCTTTTCCGGTAGTACCGTTATCAGAAATAACAAATTCAAACCGGCCGCTATTATTTTTCATTTTGATGTCCACCCGATCACCATTCGAATACTTCGCAATATTATTTACAGCCTCCTTAAAGATCAGATACACATTTTCTTTCACAGAAACCGGAAGTTTATTATCCATATCCAGGTCATCAAAATCATAGCTCACCACCATATCCTTCTGCTCCAGGGTGTTAAGAATGTAATCCTGCATGCGGTCGGTTAGGTCTCCCAAGGTATCATTCCTGGCATCTATCGACCATACAATGTCATCAAGACTTGAAACGATTTTTCGGGATTGTTTCCCTATTTGTTGAAGGGTTTTATTTAATTCAGGATTGGTATCGGTGGCTTGCAGAAAATCCGATTGCAGGGCAATTTCTGTTAAACTAGCCCCCACATCATCATGAAGATCGCTGGCTATACGCACCCGCATCCTCTCAATATCGATCATTTTTCGCACGCGGTAATAATTATAGAATAAGTATATAATACCCACCAAAACGATCAGCACTACCCCCAAAAACCACCACTGCATCCAAAAGGGTGCTGTAATACTAAATTTCACTTCTTCCACATCTTCACTCCACGCGCCGTTTACATTTCGGGCATGCACTTTAAAGGTATATTCACCCGGTGGAAGCGATGGATATTTTACGGACCGATTGGTTGTCTGCTGCCAGCCCGGATCTATTCCACTTAGCTGATACTCGTACAGAATCTGATTAGGTGCGGTAAAATTAATTCCTGCAAACCGAATCTCAAGGTAATTTTCTTCGTGCGATAGCGTGAAAGGATTTCCGGCCTGATACTCCCGGCCTGATGCATTTATTCCCGTGATATGAACCTTTGGGGAAACCGGATTGCCTCCATACGAATTTGGGTTGAACCGACTGAATCCCTCGACAGTACCAAACCACAACATTCCTTCTGAATCTTCATACACGGCTCCCAGGTTCAGCTCATTGGCTATCAGTCCCTGTTCGGTACTCAACACCTGAAAAGCCTCCACAGCATTTCCATTATCACTATTGAAATACTTCTCTGCATTAAATCGGACCACTCCGTTGGTTGTCCCTATCCAAAATAAGCCATCTTCTGTTTGGTGAATGAAGTAGCACACATCATCGGGCAGGCCGTCATTCCTTGTTATACTTTGAAACCGAAGACCATCAAACCAAGCGAGTCCTCCAAAAGTAGACGCCCAAATTCGTCCCTGCTGATCTTTTTCGAGGTTCATGACGGCATTATTTGGAAGTCCTTCCTGAATGGCAAAACTCTGGAATTCACCATCCATATAGCGAGTGACTCCACCATATGTCCCGATCCAGATGGAGCCGTCATCTCCTTCCACTGAGATCAATACCCGATTGCTGATCAATCCATCTTCTGATGAAATTTGCTCAAACTGACTTCCATCATACCGAATAATTCCATCATCATATGTACTGATCCAATATGTACCATTCGAGGCCTCCATTATATTCCGAACCCGCGGATAGGGAAATTCCTGCTCGCTAAAAACCTTTACACTGTTGTCTTGAATGATGGCAAGGCCGTCTCCCATTCCTACCCAGGTACGCTGTTTAGAGTCAGTGAAAAGCGTATAGATTTGATTGTCAGGAAGTGCACTATTTACTCCATGGTCTTGAAATTCACCATTTTCCAGTGCTGTAATTCCTCCGCCAAAAGTAGCTATCCAAGTAGTTCCATCAGCATCTTCTGTAAATGATGTTACCAGATTATTGGGTAAACCCTGAGTAGTACTGTAATTTGCAAAATAATCGCCAAGGAATAGATTCACCCCTCCTCCATAAGTACCCAGCCAAATATTTTCCTCGTTATCAAGCATTGAAGATTGAATGATCTCGGTAGACAATCCCGACCTTACGGTAAAGTTCTGGAATGTTTCCCCATTATAGAAACTAGCGCCGCTCTCGGTCCCCACCCACAGGTCTCCTTCCGGGGTTATTGTCAGGGTTTGTATCAGGTTGTTTACTAATCCATCTTTTGTTGTGAAAAGCTCAAAACTATCTTCCCTGAACCGGATCAATCCATTGCGTGTACCGATCCAAACATCCCCATTCGAAGTAATCTCAATATCTCTTATGTGCTGATCATTAAGGCCATTGGCTTCCGTATAGTTTACAAAATTCCCATCTTTCAGAACGGTAATCCCGCTCCTCGTCCCAATCCATATTTCTCCGTTTGGAGCCTCTTCTATGGTTCGAACCCGGTTTCCTACCAAGCCATTAGATGTGCTGTACTGGGTCAAAAACTGGTTGCTGTCAAATTGCCAAACTCCACTGCCATCGGTTCCAAACCAAATATTTCCGACATCATCTTGCATAATTTCTGTAACCGTGGTGTTCTGTAAGGGGTCTAAAACAGAAAGTGTATAAATGCTATCGCTTGTAAAGAAATTAACACCACCTTCTGAGCCGATCCAAATTTTACCATCCGAGCTTTTATGCAGTGCACGGATGCGGCTGCTGTTCAGCCCATCACTTTCGAAATACGTTTGAAAGCGAATACCATCAAATTTATTGAGTCCGTATCCAGTACCTAGCCAGATATAGCCGTCCTCATCTTGAACCATATCGTAGACTACTGACTCACTTAGTCCTTGCTCGATGGAAAAGGTACGGAAAGGATATTGCTGAGCCTCTGCCAGCTGGAAGCTGCAGACCAAAAAAAGTGTTATAAAGTTGAATAGTGTTTTCATTGCGATAAATGTAACGCAAAGAACGCGAGATTAGTAGTGCAATAATTGCCAGATATAAAAAAAGCCTCGATCAATTTAATGAACGAGGCTTTTGAATGTATTAGGCCAGAAGATTACTCTTCTTCGTCTGATTTTTCTTCTTCTTCAGATTCATCTTCATCTTTAGAAGTTTTCTTGGCTTTGGCTGCATCGGCTTTTTGTTGAGCTTCTGCTTTCTCTTTTTCTTCCATATCGGCTTTAAGAGCTGCCAGTCCAGACATTTCACCAAGTGTAGGTGCTCCAGTTTCCATACCGGATTCTTCTACTTTCTTCTTGGCTTTTTTGGCTTTGTTCTTGTCAGAATCAAGCTGACTGAGTTCGATGTTTTTACTTTGCTCATCGAAGTTCAAGACGAAAGCGTCTTCAACTTTGTCGCCTTCCTTGTACTCAGCTTCAACTGATTTAGAATAATTCAGGAATGCTTCAACACCTAATGGAAGCTTCACAAATACGCCTTTGTCGGTAGTTTTAACTACTTCTCCTTCAACTTTGTTGCCGGGTGCGTATTCTTTAGCATATTTCTTCCAAGGGTTGTCTTCAACCTGCTTGTGGCCAAGAGTAATTCGACGGTTGTCGAAGTCAATTCCCAGGATCACGATTTCGATTTCCTGATCTTTGTCAACCACTTCATTTGGATGATCAACTTTCTCAGTCCAGCTTAAGTCAGAAACGTGGATCAAGCCGTCAATACCGGGCTCGAGCTCAACGAATACACCAAAGTTGGTGAGGTTGCGAACAACGCCGGTGTGCTTGGAGCCAACCGGGAAGCGTTCTTCAATATCTGCCCATGGATCATCTTCAAGTTGTTTAACACCAAGAGAGATCTTCTTCTCTTCTTCGTTGATGTTCAATACAATACATTCTACGATATCGTCCTTCTCGACTAATTGAGATGGATGCTTGATGTGCTGTGTCCAAGACATTTCAGAAATGTGGATCAGACCTTCAACACCTTTTTCAAGCTCAATAAATGCACCGTAATCAGCGATAGATACTACACGACCCTGAACTTTCATTCCTTCAGGATACTTCTCGTTGATAGCTTCCCACGGGTGTGGTTGTAATTGCTTCAATCCAAGAGAAACACGTTTGCTCTTCTCATCAAAGTCGATAACAGCAACGTTCATGCGCTGATCGAGAGATACGATTTCGTTTGGATCGTCCACACGTCCCCAAGATAGGTCAGTGATGTGAAGCAGTCCGTCAACGCCACCAAGATCGATGAATACACCGAAGTCAGTAATGTTTTTAACGGCACCTTCAAGAACCTGACCGGCTTCAATGGTTTCGAGAATTTCTTCACGCTGTTCTTCAAGATCAGACTCGATAAGAGCACGGTGAGAAACAACTACATTTTCAGCAGCCATGTTGAGCTTAACAACCTGGAATTCCATGGTTTTGCCCACGTAGGCATCAAAGTCGCGAACAGGACGTACATCAATTTGTGAACCGGGTAGGAAAGCATCGATTCCCATAACATCCACAACCATACCACCTTTGATACGTCGTTTGATGTATCCTTCGATGATATCGCCATCGTCGTGAGAAGCTTCGATTTTCTCCCAGGCGTGCAGGATGTCTGCTTTGCGGCGAGAAAGGATCAGTTGTCCTTCTTTATCTTCAACTCGATCGAGGAATACATCGATCTCATCGCCGGGTTCCATTTCTTCCAGGGCTTCGTTAGAAAACTCATTAACCTGGATAATACCTTCCGATTTGAAGCCAATATCGACAACAACGTATTTCTCATCAACAGAAACTACACGGCCGGTAACAATTTCTTTTTCTTCAATTTCATTGAGCGTATTCTCATACATGCCCACCATTTCCTCGTATTCTTCATCAGAATACTCATCAGAAGGGCGCTGGAGATCTTCAATATTATATACTTCTCCTTCAACATCCCCGGAAAATACGTGCGTAAGAGTTTCTTCTCTCTCTCTTTCCTGCTCTTCAGCTACTTCATCAGCAGCTTCAGTTTCAGAAGTTTGTGTTTCTTCAGCAGATTCTTCTGCCTGTACCGTGGTTTCTTCAACCTTCTCTTCGGTTGATTCCTGTCCTTGTTCTTCTTGTTTTGTTTCTTCAGTCATTATGTTTGGTTATTGGTTTACCTCACAACTGACTTTCAATTGTGGGATAAGTTTAAGATTTAAGTTTTCTGTTGTGAAATTAGTTGTTCGATCTTTTGGCTTATGAAAGCAACTTGCTCATCAAAGTTCATATCAGAGGTATCCACCAAAATAGCATCATCTGCTTGTTTCAGAGGATCGGAACTACGATTTGAGTCAGTGGCATCTCTCTGGGCTATGTTCGCTTTTACTTCTTGCAGCGTAACATTTTTGCCCTGGGTTTTCACTTCTTCATATCGTCGTTTTGCCCGCGTCTCCAAATCAGCCACCATAAAAAACTTAAGTGCTGCATCAGGAAAAACGGCCGTACCCAGATCTCTTCCATCGGCTATATATATGTCAGACTTAACAACTTCTCGCATTAAATCATTTACATATTTACGCACATCAGGATTGGAAGCCACTTCGCTTACATGCTCAGAAACTTCCATAGATCTGATCTCATCACTCACTTCCTCGTTGTTGAGGAAGGCGTGAAACTTTCCATCTTTGAAATGAAATGAGATTTTACTTTCTTCCAAAAGGTCAAAGAACGTGTCGTAATTTTTGTCGGAATTCAAATAAACAAGAGTAGCCACGCGATACAACGCTCCTGAGTCAAGAAATTGAATCTGAAGTTGTGCCGCTACGGCTTTTGCTGTTGAACTTTTACCTGACCCTGCGGGCCCATCAATTACTACTATCATAACAGATCAGCTAAAATAAAGTTATCTGCTTTATTATTCAATCATTTCTTGTTTAATATTTTCATAACTCTTAATTTTGGTTTCTCGATAAAAATCGGGTAATAACAATTCATAAAGCACCGTTTACCAATGCCAATTACAAAACAAGCAAAAAAACGAGTTCGTCAGGCTGAGAAAAACAGAAAGCACAATCGTGCACGCCGCTCTAAAATGAGAGAACTGGTTAAGAATGTATATGACATCACCGACAAAGCAGAAGCGGAAAAAGCGCTGAAAGATGCTGTTTCTTTTCTTGACCGCATGAGCGTTAAAGGAATTATTCATAAGAATAACGCCGCTCGCAAGAAAGCTCAGCTAACCAAGTACGTTAACAATCTTTAAAGTTTAGCACCTATAGGATGGCCAATCCCGAATCAAAAGCATTACTCGTTATATTAGATGGATTCGGGTTGGCTGAAGATCCGAATGTCAGTGCTGTAGATAAAGCTGACACTCCTTTCATCGATTCACTCTTCAAAAACAATCCTCATTCCAAACTCTCTGCCAGCGGAGAAAATGTAGGTCTTCCGGATGGACAGTTTGGAAATTCCGAAGTCGGACACCTTAATATTGGTGCCGGCCGTATTGTTTGGCAAGAACTTTCCCGAATTAACAAGGCCATTAAAGATGGCTCATTCTTTAAGAATGAAGAACTGCTTGCAGCTGTGGAAAAAGCCAAGCCCCGAAATAAAATTCATATCATGGGATTATTTTCGGACGGAGGTGTTCACAGCCATAACGAGCATTTGTTTGCCCTACTTGAGCTCTGCAAAAAACATGACATTGATAACGTAAATGTACATGCGTTTACAGATGGTCGCGATACCAACCCCGATGGAGGTATTGAATATGCCCGGGAGTTTGAGGCCAAAGCAAAAGAGGTCGGAGTTGGAAAACTGGCTTCAGTTATAGGAAGATACTATGCAATGGACCGTGATAACCGATGGGAGCGTATCAAACTTGCCTACGATTTACTGGTTCATGGAGAAGGGGAACGCTTTAACTCAGCCGAGGAAGCTTTTCAGACATCCTATCAAAATGGTGTGACCGACGAGTTCATTAAACCCATTCTGCTGGATGATACTGCAGATTCCCGCATCGAAAAAGGCGATGTTGTTATCTTCTACAATATTCGTGGAGATCGTGCACGCCAAATTTCCCGCGCTCTTAACGAGCCAGATTTTAATGAATTTGACGTCGAAGACCTCGACCTACACTATACAACATTTACTGCTTACGATAAGACGTTCGATTTTGCACGCGTTGCTTACCCCCCGCAAGATCTTAAGAATACGATGGGTGAATGGATAAGCAAGCAAAGACTTAAGCAGTTCCGTATTGCCGAAACGGAAAAATATCCTCATGTAACCTATTTCTTTAACGGAGGCGTTGAAACACCGAATGAGGGTGAAGACCGGAATGTAATTCCAAGCCCAAAAGTGGCCACTTACGACCTTCAACCCGAAATGAATGCTGATCAGGTGGCTGATTCACTGATCGAGAATCTAAGCTCAGATAAATATCATTTTGTAGTGCTCAATTTTGCCAACCCTGATATGGTAGGCCATACCGGCGTAATGGAAGCGGCCATCAAAGCAGTCGAAACCATTGACACACAACTCAAGAGAGTTATGGAAACCGCCAACAAACACGAATATCGTACCCTGATAATTGCAGATCATGGCAACGCTGACCAAATGATCAAAGAAGATGGAAGCCCGCATACCGCACATACCACCTCTTTGGTTCCGGCAATTGTGGTGAATTATCCCGGAAAAATTGATCTGAAGGATGGTATCCTTGCTGATGTTTCTCCTACACTTCTGAAGCTAATGGGGCTCGAAAAACCGGATGACATGACCGGTTCGCCATTATTTTAATTTGCTCGGTACGCATTTAGTTTGCATTTACTTTTCCTCGCTACTACCTTCAAGTAGTAATGAACTAAAGCAGTGTTTTACACGTTTTTTCTACCTGAATCACCAAAGAAATTTATTTAAAAAAACACTAAAGGAACTTGTCAGATGGAGGGAAACTTTTCAAGCAAAGTCCGGGATGTTATCACATTTAGTCGCGAGGAAGCTCTGCGGCTTGGACATGATTACATCGGGACGGAGCACTTAATATTAGGTATTGTTCGTTTGGGAGATGGCGTCGCAGTTCGAATTTTAAAAAATCTGGATTGTGATCTTTTCAAACTCAAAAAAACTATTGAAGATACCGTAAGAGGTACAGGAGGATCCGTTCAGGTCGGTAATATTCCGCTCACCAAACAAGCTGAAAAAGTTTTACGGATCACTTACCTCGAGGCCAAACTGTATAAAAGTGATACCATTGGAACTGAGCATCTTTTATTATCCCTGCTCAGAGATGATGAGAATATTGCTGCACAGATCTTACAGCAGTTTAGTATTTCCTATGATGCAGTTCGTGAAGAACTGGATCTTATTATTTCAGGAAAATCACGGGAAGAGCAGAATGACTCCTCTTCTATGACCGCCAGTGCTTCCACTTCAAAGGGATCGTCATCCGGTTCCGGGAGCTCAAGAGAAAAGAAAATGGAAAAATCAAAAACACCGGTTCTCGACAACTTTGGCCGAGACCTTACTGAAATGGCCGAAGAAGGCCGCCTCGATCCAATAATTGGTCGGGAAAAGGAAATTGAACGCGTGGCCCAGGTGCTGAGCCGTCGCAAGAAAAACAATCCTGTTCTTATTGGGGAACCCGGGGTTGGTAAAACAGCCATCGCAGAAGGTTTGGCTACCCGTATTATTGAACGAAAAGTATCGCGCGTGCTCTACGACAAACGTGTAATCGCTTTGGATCTTGCTGCTTTGGTAGCTGGAACTAAATATCGTGGACAGTTTGAAGAACGCATGAAAGCCGTGATGACAGAGCTTGAGAAAACGGAAGATGTGATTCTCTTTATTGATGAACTGCATACGATAGTTGGAGCCGGTGGAGCAAGTGGCTCACTCGATGCATCCAACATGCTAAAACCTGCCCTTGCCCGTGGAGATGTACAGGCAATTGGTGCAACTACGTTGAACGAATATCGACAGTTTATAGAGAAGGATGGCGCTCTGGAGCGTCGTTTCCAGAAAATAATGGTTGACCCAACCACACCAGAGGAAACCATAGATATTCTCAATCAAATTAAATCTAAATATGAGAAGCACCACAGCGTTCGCTTTACAGATGATGCCATTCAGGCCTGTGTAAAACTAACCGACCGCTATGTGACCGATCACTTCCTCCCCGATAAAGCCATTGATGCTTTGGATGAGGCCGGTGCCCGAGTTCACCTTTCAAATATCACGGTTCCTCAAAATATCATTGACCTTGAGGAAGAGATCGAGACTACCAGCGAAGAGAAAAACTCGATGGTTAAAAAGCAGCGCTTTGAAGAAGCTGCGCGTCTTCGTGACAAAGAAAAACGACTGATCGAAGATCTTGAGATGGCTCAGCGTGAATGGGAGAAAGAGTCTGAGAACATTGTTTACGATGTTAATGAAGAAGATGTTGCCTCTGTGATCGCTATGATGAGTGGTGTTCCTGTAAACAAGATCACCCAGAAAGAGGGACAAAAACTTCTGAAGATGAAGGAAAGTCTTTCTGGCAAGGTGATCGGACAGGAAGAAGCTATTGTCAAGCTTACCAAAGCCATTCAAAGAACACGTGCGGGACTTAAAGATCCTTCGCGACCCATTGGCTCATTTATCTTCCTTGGTCCTACCGGGGTTGGTAAAACCGAAATGGCCAAGGTTCTATCCAGATATTTATTTGACAAAGAAGACACCCTCATCCGAATTGACATGAGTGAGTATATGGAGAAATTCTCCGTATCTCGTTTAGTTGGAGCTCCTCCGGGCTATGTTGGTTATGAAGAAGGCGGTGTTCTTACAGAGAAAGTAAGACGCAAACCATACAGTGTGGTTCTTCTTGATGAAATTGAGAAAGCACACCCGGATGTATTCAACATTTTGCTCCAGGTACTTGATGATGGAATTCTGACAGATAGTCTTGGACGCCGGGTCGATTTCCGAAACACCATTATCATCATGACTTCAAATATTGGAGCCCGTGATATACGTAATATGGGCAAAGGCATTGGTTTTGATACCGATGATTCTGCCTTCGATTACGCGAAGATGAAATCAACCATACAGGATGCGCTTAAGAAAGTGTTCAATCCTGAGTTTTTGAATCGCATTGATGATGTCATCACTTTCAAACCATTGGAGAAAGTGGATATCCACAAGATCATCGATATTATGAACGAAGATCTGTTCAAGCGTATCAAAGAGCTTGGTTACACCGTGGAAGTTACCGAAGCGGCGAAAGAGTTCATCACAGATAAAGGTTTCGATCAGAAATACGGAGCCCGACCTCTGAAGCGAGCTATTCAGAAATATATTGAAGATCCACTCGCTGAAGAGTTACTTGAAAACGAACATAACGAAGGTTCGGTCATCAAGATCAAGATGAATAAATCTCGAGATGGATTAGCCTTTGACTGGGACGAAGCTGCGGCTAAAGCCAGTGGAAACGGGGAACAATCTGAAGAGGAAGATACCTCAGAAGAGAAACCCAAAGAAGCCTAGATAAAAAAAGGCCCTTAAAAATATCAAAGCCCTGCTATCATTTGGATATGCAGGGCTTTTTTGTTTGAATTTGTTTCCTATTAAGCTTTAGAAGTTATCTAGATTTAAAATCTAACTGACACATTCAAGATCTTATTCCAACCGGAAAACGTATAAGTATTCCTCGCTGTGCGTTCCATCGAAATATCAAAAAAGTCTGAATTACCAATACGACCTGTATATTCTTGTCTCTCAATAGAGCGGGCCGCAAGATTTATAGCGTGAAACTCTACGTTTGACAGAACCTCTCCGTTTCTGTCTGCTGTAACAGCGATAATATTCTCATCTTCAGGTACGTAAGCCGCATATTGAAGGATATTCCGAAAACTCGTACTTCCCTCCCGCTCTCCTGAGATCACAGAATATATTCCCACACGACTGTTTGAACGGATCGTTATAAATCGTGCATCCGGAGAAAACGTAACATCCTCTATATTTTGGTTGAATGTAAATTCACCCAGTTCATTCCCGAACCGATCAACAATTGATACCTGATCATCAGATCCCTGAGCAACTGAAACAACAGCCACAAACTGTCCGTCTTCAGATACAGCCACATCTTTGATTGCACGTTGAGAGTCATAAAAAATATTCGTCGCTACCCCCCTTTCGTCGATAACCCGAGCCCGAGATTGTTCAACACCATCACTAATAATCTTAGGGTTGTAGAGCACCACTGTTTTAAACATGCGGTCTGCAGCAAGCTCCGAAACTGACTCCCCTTCCGTACTCTGTGAGCTATTAGACACTGTGTTCTTAATACCCCCATCCGGACCATAAAAAAGGAAGTTGGCAATATTCTCGCGGACGATGAAACCTCCGTTTGGTTCTACATAAAGCTTAAAAGAATCATCCCCGGGTTCGGCTTCATAGGTCACTTCATTCAGCGAAGCACCGGCTCCTCCAAATAATTGCACTGAATTGCCTTCAAAAATAACAGAAACAGCAGAAACCGAACTTAAAGAAGCATCAGCAGAACCATCCAATCCTCTCTCAGAAATATCAACCTGATGTCCTGCAACCAAAAACTGATCGCTGGAATGTCCCCTTGTACTTGCAGACTCTGAAACACGAATGGATTGTGCATACAACTCTGAATAACAAAAAGATGCTATAACTAAACCTAAAACAATAAATCTCATGATGATGATTAAATAGTGGGTATTAACCCTGCAAAGAAATGAATAAATGACCAAAAATGATACAGAAACCACCGTTTTTGTTTGTGATTACCTGAACTATCTAGTACCATCAAAAGAAAAATTCTGTGGTTTCATTCGTCAGTGTTTTCCCGCCTTACCGCGGTGGAATAGCAACCTTTAGTGATTATTTGTACCGGAACTTAAAGGATATAACTCAGGTAGAGGCTTTTAACTTTTCTCACCTTTATCCCAGCCTGCTCTTTCCCGGAAAAACACAGTTTGATACCACAAAAATGGATTCGGATTATGCACAAAGAGTTCTGCATGCTTGGAATCCATTCAATTGGAAAAAAGCAGCTGAACAAATTCTTAGCCCAAATCCCGATCAGGTCATTTTCAGCTATTGGCATCCCTTTTTTGCACCGGCATTTCTGAAGGTCATTGGTCATATCCAAGAAAAAGCCTCAGCAACCTCCATTCATATTCTGGCACACAATGTGATGCCACACGAAAACTTCCCTTTCGGTGAAACCTTGTCTGGTAAGTTGCTCAACAAAGCAGATTCTGTAATTTTGCTTTCACAAAAAAGTTTAGAGGAAGCCTCTGCACTTGACCTCAATATTAACATTAGTGTGTTGTTCCATCCCGTATATGAACAGTCATTTCCTTCCGATTCCAAACAAGAACTCAGAAAGAAATATGGTTTTAGCCAAGAAGATTTTATACCTCTTTTTTTTGGACTCATACGTCCTTATAAAGGGCTGGATCTGTTTATAGAAGCCCTGAATACGCTCGACCTTAATATGAATAATATCAAACCACTCATAGCAGGTGAGTTTTATACCGAAAAGGAGCCTTTGATATCAAATATCAGGGAGGATCATAAGGAAGACTATACAATCATCGACCGGTTTGTTAGCGACCACGAAATGGCTGAACTATTTACTCTCTCTGATATTTTGGTGATGCCTTACCGGTCTGCAACTCAAAGTGGAATTCTGGCCAATGCGATTAATTTTCACCTCCCTTCCATTGTTACCGACCTTAAGGGACTCACTGAACATGTAGAACACAAAAAAAACAGCTGGATCATTTCTCAAAATAACACTTCAGAACTTGCGGAAGCCATCATTTCCCTAAAAAATTCAGCCCTAAGATCTGCGCTAAAAGAGGCTTTAATTCCGTTAAAAGAAGAACTGAGCTGGCATAGCTTCAGTCAGCAACTTCTGTCAGAAATATCTAAAGAAAAACCATAAAAGTATTTGCCTCCGAAATTAATCGTTCGTATTTTTGGGATCTGTCTTGAAGACAGTAACCGGGGAGTGGCGCAGTCCGGTAGCGCATTCGCTTTGGGAGCGAAGGGTCGCAAGTTCAAATCTTGTCTCCCCGACATCGAGATTTCCTGATTACATATATGATCAGGAAATCTCACTTTTTTTGACATAGTGTTAAGTTGAGCGCCCGTAGCTCAACTGGATAGAGCAACGCCCTTCTAAGGCGTAGGTTACAGGTTCGACTCCTGTCGGGCGTACTAGCTTTTTTTTAAAAGGCGACATGGCCGAGTGGTTAGGCAGAGGTCTGCAAAACCTCGTACGGCGGTTCGAGTCCGCCTGTCGCCTCATTGGTTTAGCTCTTTTTTTGACATATTGATTTTTCATTAATGCCGCGTTCGTCTAGGGGTCCAGGACGCCGCCCTTTCACGGCGGTAGCACGGGTTCAAATCCCGTACGCGGTACTTAAAAATGGAGCCCGTAGCTCAGTCGGTTAGAGCGCTAGGTTGTGGCCCTAGAGGCCGTGGGTTCAATTCCCATCGGGCTCCCATTTATTTTAAACTGTGAATTCATAAGCATTCACAGTTTTTTTATTGAAAAGATTTTATGCCGCGTTCGTCTAGGGGTCCAGGACGCCGCCCTTTCACGGCGGTAGCACGGGTTCAAATCCCGTACGCGGTACACCAAAAAAGCCTTGCGAGTTCTGCTCACAAGGCTTTTTTTATTTCCAGTTCTTAATCTTTCCTCAGTGCCAATGTCAGACTATATCCGGTATCCCCTGAGTTGATCAAGTCTAGTAAATACGTGTAGTTTCCCGTTTTTAATGTACTCTCACCTACAAAATCGATGGGTTGCAAGACAGCAGTATGGTTATCAACTTTTGTCTCTATATAGGCATATCGGTAAGATCTGGAAACTGTTTTATATGAGGTTGTCTCACCTGAACCTATATCACCATATAGAACTTCATCGTCTGCAAAAATCACAAACAGACTATCCATGTTGAATGAAGAGGCATTTTGAATACGTATATTAACATCACCATCTTTTTGGAATAAGCTTTCACAACCGCTTGCTGCTAAGAATAAGATCGTTATAAATAAACCGAACCGTTTGGTCGCTTTCATGATGTCATGGTTAGAATGAAACAAACATAAAACGCTGCAGAGGCGATTCAAGTATCAGACAGTTTCTCTTATTCTTGGCTTCTGCCCTTCCACATTATTTTTGTTGATCATTTCCCCCAAAAGTCCGGTTGAGAATAACTGCACGCCCAGCACCATCAGTAAAACTCCCAGAATAAGAAGCGGACGATCGCCAATTCCCTGTCCCAAAATCAATTTAATATAGGCGATGTATAAGTTTATTCCTGAACCAATGATCAGCAGAATCACTCCAATAGTCCCAAAAAAGTGCATGGGCTTTTGGAGGTACTTTTGCACAAAAGAGATTGTAACCAGATCCAAAAAACCATTCATAAAACGCGAAAGGCCAAATTTCGTTTTCCCATACTTTCGGGGATGATGCTTGACCACCTTTTCGGTTATGCGCGTAAATCCCTCTTTCTTGGCCAACATGGGAATGTAACGATGTAATTCACCATACAGATAAATATTTTCGACGACTTCCGATTTGTAGGCTTTCAGCCCACAGTTAAAATCATGGAGTTCAATTCCTGCTACTTTTCGGGTTACAAAATTGAAGAACTTGGAAGGAATCGTTTTCGAGATGGGATCATGACGTTCTTTCTTCCAGCCACTTACCAGATCGTAGCCATCCTTCAGCATTTGGATCATCTCGGGGATTTCATTGGGATCATCCTGCAGATCTGAATCCATAGTTGCCACATAAGTTCCGATAGCTTTTTCAAAGCCGGCCTGCAGTGCCACACTTTTACCATAATTATGCGAGAATGAAATACCATGAATGAATTCTTTTTCATCTGACAGTTTTTTGATCTGCTGCCAGGAAGTGTCTGAAGATCCGTCATCCACAAAAATGACCTCGTAATTGTACGTACCACCTAAAGCCTTGGCGATCTCGTTCTCCAGCTCTGGTAACGATTCTTCTTCGTTGTACACCGGGATAACGATACTAACGTCTACCTGCATATTGGTATGATTTTCTTGCAAAATATCTTCTTTTATAAATATTCACAGGTGATATTTGAAAAACCGTTTGTTTTGTTCAAACCCAAGAAATTATGGCTAGTTGACCTAACAATGGTTTTGCAAAGTCACCCAGAAATAGGTTACTTTTACGGTATTGAAAACGACAAAATACACTTTCTGCCAGCTATGAAAAAATTGTATTACTCAATGGGTGATGTCAGCAAGCTAACCGGACTTGAGCCGCATGTTCTCCGGAATTGGGAAAAGACCTATACCAAGCTTAAGCCTAAAAAGAACAGTGCTGGAAATCGAGTGTATAAAGAGCAGGAGCTGGCTCTGGTTTTTCGTATTAAGGAACTTCTGCATGACAGAAAGTATAGCTCTGAAGGGGTAAATGAGATTTTAAACGGGGATAAAAAAGAAGAAGAAGCCCCGGAACTCAGCGCAGAGGCCCGAAAAGATCTTAATGAGATCAAGGTGTTTTTAGGTGATCTTTTGGAGCGTCTTTAAACTTCTATTCTGAAATTACTTTTTTGTCCTTCCGTAGCACCATGATCAGCAAGAATTGGGCACAGATCATGAACGCCATTCCTACCAAGTGCAACACCTGAAGTACTCGGGGCATATCAAGATAAAGAAGTCCCAGTCCTACAAAAATCTGAAATATCACCAAGCCGACGTTTGCAAATCCCAACGTGCGAACCAGTCCGGTGGCTTCATATTTTCTGATCAAGAAGAACATCCAGGCACCGATACCAAGTACAACCCACGAAAAACTTCGGTGAATGGGAAACATCGTCCCAACCATATCGATCCAGTTTTCCCTAGCCACTAATACTTCTGCATTTTTGATAACATCAATCGCTTCGCGTACTTGCGTTCCAAGGACAAGCTGAATCATCGAAACAGCCAAAAGAACCCAGCCGGCCGATAGCAACCTTTTCCGAAATTCATCCCCTATACGAATCTTCAATAGGTCACTTGTGGCTTCAAATACACTATAAAGCAACGTGATCATGATGATCATAGCAACTACCATGTGAATCGTTATCATACCCGCGTGCAACCCGGTTTTTACGACCACTCCCCCAAGCCATCCCTGGAACAAAACAAGTACAAAAGCAGCTGCTGAACTCCAAAATACCCGAGGCTTCGTTTTCCGATATCGAAAAGAGAGTGCAAAAGTGATGGTGATCAACAATCCTATGACCACCCCAACAAGTCTATTCACATACTCTATCCATGTGTTGTAGACGTTAAATTGGCTCGCATCAAACTGAGATGGCAGCTCGGCTAAGCTGGTGGGCGGTATCCACATACCAAAACATTTGGGCCAGTCGGGGCATCCAAGTCCGGCTCCAGCTGCGCGCACTAATGAACCAATAAGAATCAGGAAAATAGTAGCGGCTACCGTGGTAATCGCTGTTTTTTGAAAAGCATTTAATTTCATGTTAAAAGACTGTCAAATATGGGGAATAATATTTAAATTCAGGGCTGCATAAAGCAATCATACGACCTACCAAAGTTACATGAATTCAGCCGAAGAAAACATTCTCATCAAGAGATCTTTTACGGACGTAGTTTCCGATTACTATCAACTCACTAAGCCGGGCATAACCATGTCTGTGTTGATTAGTATGCTGGTTGGGTTCATCCTTGGCAGTGGTGCTAACATCGATTTCGTGATTCTCATTCACGCTCTGATCGGTACGTATCTGATAGCAGCCGGAACAGGAGCTCATAACCAGTTTATTGAGCGAGTTTCTGATGGATTGATGAAAAGAACCTCCAAACGCCCCCTTCCTGATAGCCGTATAGACTCTAAAAGCGGGATGATATTCTCTCTGAGCCTGATCTTTTCCGGCTTGTTCTATCTAATTTTACTTGTAAACCCTGTAGCAGGTGCTGTTTCTTTTATTACGGCATTGATCTATCTCGGAGTTTATACCCCCATGAAGAAAGTTTCACCGGTCAATATCGCTATCGGAGCAATTCCCGGTGCTTTGCCTCCTGTAGGCGGCTGGGCGGCTGCCACTGGCAATATCGCAGAACCCGGCATGTGGTTGTTATTTGGCATCATGTTCTTCTGGCAAGTTCCGCATGTACTTTCTATTGCATGGTTGTGCAAGGATGACTACTCCAGCGCCGGACTAAAAATGCTTCCCAAGAAAGACGAAACGGGCTACAAAACTTTATTATGGTCTTTAGTGTGTGTTTTCAGCCTGTTCCCTGTAACCTATGCGATGTACCAGTTTAACATTTCCGGGATGATATTCTTAGTACTTGGAATGCTCTTCGCGTTAGGGTTTCTGGCATATACCATCAATTTCGGATTGAACCGCAGTAAGCAAAATGCAAAAAAAATGATGTTTGCATCCATTGCCTACCTCCCTCTTCTGTGGATCGCTGTATTCATTGATCGCTTTATTTCTTTTTGATCATTTTTTTACCCGATAGATCAGTCCGTCAATACCTCATTCAAAAAAGCTACAGTGTGGTCTATCGTCGGCTCAAACCAGGGGTGGAAAAGCCAGAAGGAATGTGGAGCATTTTCAAAAAGATGGGTTCTATTCTCAATTCCATGTTCATCCAAAATAGCGGTCACCTTTTCCCTTCCAGCCAAAAACCGTGGATAAGAACTGCCGACAAATAGCATCGGTGGTGTATCTGCCCCAACATGTGTGATAGGAGAAGCTTCTATCCATTTTTTTCGGGCCTCATTCTGATCTCCCCCCAACCACTTTCCTGCCACTGCACCTTCCTGAGAATCGGGATGAATGAATGCCAACACGCCATCAATATCTACAATTGCCTGAACTTTGGTTGAAGCTTGAGAACTATCAGCCGGATCCTCAAAGTCAGGATCTTCAGCAGTAGCCCCTACTAATGCTGCCAATTGTCCCCCAGCTGAAGTTCCCATTATGGCAACTTTGTGAGTATCGACCTGAAGATCAACCGCATGATCCTTTAACCACTTCACAGCCGTTTTTATATCATAGACCGCTGCTGGATATTCTGCCTCCGGACTTAGCCTATATTCAACGGTTGCAGCCACGAATCCTATTTCAGCCAACGCTTTTGCCATCGGGTGTATCAGTGTCCTGTCTCCGGATATCCAACCACCGCCATGCACCATCACCACTGCTGGGGAAGCTTTACCCATATCCTTTGGAGAGAACACATCCAGCCGAAGATCTCGCGTGCCCGTGAATTTGTATGTAATATTTTTCTGAATATTGATCTGATCATCCAATACAGGATCAGCCACTTCAATCTGCGGATAGTTCTTCATATATTTGTGATAGGCACTGTGAATCGTGTAGGATGTATCGCGTGGATAATCCACCTGTTTTGCCTCTACACTAAATACAGTCGCCAAAATTACACTTGTTATGAAAACACAAAGCCAATTTATGTTCATAGATCTATTTCCACATTGATATTTCTGTTTTACCGGAATGACATTATAATTATTGCTGCATAAACAACCTGCGGGATTCCCCAAGTATAAACTTTATCAAACAAAAAGAGCCGTCATTTTGACGGCTCAAGTTCCAAAGCAGAGAGCACAAAAGTACTCCGTACATTTTCTACAGTGGTAAATTATCGTGCTTTTTCTGAGGTACGGAATCTACTTTATTCTGTAATATCTCAAGCTGTTTGATCAGTTTCTCGCGGGTTTCAGATGGAAGTATAACATCATCGATGAATCCACGTCCGGCAGCAAGGTAAGGATGAGCGAAGTTTTCGCTGTATTCGTCTTCCAGTTCCTTTTGTTTTGCTTCCGAGTCATCAGCTTTAGCGATCTCTTTCCGGAAAATGATCTCCACTGCGCCTTTGGTTCCCATAACAGCAATTTCAGAGGTGGGCCATGCGACATTATAATCGGCACGAATGTGTTTGGAGTTCATGACATCATACGCTCCGCCATATGCCTTACGCGTAATGACTGTAATTTTTGGCACGGTAGCTTCACAAAAAGCATATAGTAATTTCGCTCCGTGCTTAATGATGCCATTCCACTCCTGATCGGTTCCGGGAAGGAAACCGGGCACATCTTCAAATACCACTAAGGGAATGTTGAATGCATCACAGAAGCGCACAAAACGAGCTCCTTTCAATGAAGCATCTATATCCAACACCCCGGCAAGGGAAAGCGGCTGATTGGCCACTACGCCCACGCTACGTCCGCCCAAACGAGCAAAACCAACTACCATATTGTCTGCATAATCCTTGTGGACTTCATAGAATGAATCCTTATCCATGATCCCATCGATCACGTCGTGGATATCGTAAGGTTTGTTTGGGTTGAGAGGAACGAGATCATCCAGCGCTTTAGCTTTGGCAGAATCCGGTTCCTTGGATTCGATCATCGGCACTTTTTCTTCGCAGTTCTGTGGAACGTATTTCATCAGCTCCCGGATATCATTCAGACAAACCGCATCATTGGGACTTGAAAAGTGGGACACTCCTGATTTCGTATTATGAGCTGAAGCTCCGCCTAACTCTTCAGATGTCACTTCTTCATGCGTAACCGTCTTCACCACATTGGGTCCTGTTACAAACATATAACTGGTATTTTCAACCATAAAAATGAAATCAGTTAGCGCCGGGCTATACACGGCTCCACCGGCACACGGACCCATTACGGCCGAGATCTGCGGTATAACGCCCGAAGCCATACTATTTCTCCAAAACACTTCGGCATAACCACCCAGAGAGGAAACACCTTCCTGAATACGGGCGCCGCCTGAGTCATTCAACCCAATAATCGGAACACCGTTTTTCAGTGCCAGGTCCATGATCTTGCAAATTTTTTCGGCATGCGTCTCGGAAAGAGAACCTCCAAAAACAGTAAAGTCCTGGCTGAACACATACACCGGCCGGCCATGAATTTTCCCAAAACCAGTAACCACGCCGTCCCCTAAATACTGTTGTTTATCAAGACCAAAAGCAGTGCTTCTGTGCGTTACAAATTTATCAATTTCCTCGAAAGAGCCTTTATCCAGCAATAGATCAACTCGCTCGCGGGCAGTCAGTTTCCCTTTATCATGCTGTTTTTCGATGCGGGCTTTTCCCCCGCCTTTAAGTGCTTCTTTTCGGAGTTCTTGTAGTCGTTCTACTTTTGGATTCGTAGCCATAAATACTATTTGGTTTAGGATTTATATTCTTGGAAATATGTTTGTAACCGATCGGTGAATTCAACGGCAATATCAGAAAACATATCGACTTCGTTGGGTGAGAAAACATTTTGGTGGATAAACTCGGAAGCAGATTCCCAGTCTTCATTTTCTTGAATTTCTTGTAATGCCAGCTTGTACTTTTTCTTCTTTCCGGAGAAGATCTTTTTCACAAATACCCCTTCCTGGCCAATTAAAAAATCTTCCAGCTCGGGAGGAGTCTCATCCTCAGTATCAGTATCATCATCCTCTGCCATCGATTCATGGAACAAAGACTCTTCGTCCACAAGTTCATCTTCGTCATTTGGGGTGCCCATAAGAACATCCATTTGATCGGGACGTAAAAACTGCTGCCACATGGGTTCCTCATCCTCTCCTTCTTCGCCGGCATCCATTTCGATCAGTTCTTCATCCGACTCTTCCACAATCAATGGTTCAAATTCGTCTTGCTCTGATGCTGGTTCGTCTTCATCAACCTCATCTTCTGCCGAATGGTCTTTTTCTGACTCTTTTTCATCTTCGAATAAATTAACTGCAAGCTCCTCTTCTTCCTCATCATCCTCGTCCAGGTTTTTGAATGAGTGTGCGGCCTGATCTAAAACCGTTACCAAGTTCTGGCGAAATTTATTGATCTCTTCACTTTGCTCCCCGGTCTTCAGTGATCTCGAGATCTCCTCTGCATCAGGAACTTCCTCAAATTCTTCAAAAATCGATCTCTCGTTCTGTTCCGACTTAAACAATTCGTTAAAAGATTCCTGATCCGTCATCTGTGGATCGTCGGCTTTGTAATCTCCAAAAAAACTATCGAGAAGTCGCTGTTCCTTTTCATCGATCTGTTCCATCTCTTCCTCATCGGGATGATCGAACCTGTTTTTCTGGGCAATGAGTTCTTCCCGGAATTGATCCCTAAACTTTTCCTGCAGCTTCACATCCAGCAGATCAGGATAAGAAAGAATTTCAATGAAACGCTCTTTTGTAACCTCCTCATCCAACTCATTAAACGCTTTTGCGGTCAAATAAAGCCCTTTGTCTTCAAAGAAAAGCTGAATAAGCTTGGCATCGATCTTTCCTCCAAAAAAAGTAAAAAGCAGCTCCAGCACCTTTGCCCAATCTTTGGCTGAATAAGATGCCACGAGATTCGCGTCAAGGTTATGTATAAGCAGTTTACACCGTTTTTTGTCCAGCGTATCCAACTTTCTCTTTTTCATGTAGAGCGGTATCGCCTTCCCAAAATGCTTGTAAATGGTAAGTTTATCAGTTCGGCGAACCAATTCATCGTACCCGAGCTCATCCTCCCCTTTGTAGATATACTCTGCCATATGCTGCCGGGGCTCTAGATACACTTTCACGATCTCATCCATAACGCGCCCCGTTACCACATATATCTTATCTTTTGGGATGCGGGAATTTGCGTACAGTGCATCCCTGAAATCTTCCCATGATCTTTGCACAATCGGTTGAGATGTGTCTGTCCATACGCTTTCATCAAGCACAAATTCCTGGCGGATCTTATCGTTGATCTCCATTCGGATACGTTCTACAATAAAGGACGGAAACCCTGCCGAAAGCAAGTCCTTGAGGGTATAGAACGGCTTATCGGATTTAACCGCGCCGATGAGTTTGTCAATAATTTGTTCGACTGCCTGATGCATATTGGTAATTGGAATTTGATTGAAAATAAAGCCTCCCGACTCCCAATACAATTAAGGATTTAGTATTTCTATTATTGTTTTCAAATTTGGGGTGAAGTTTTTGTTTCTCAAAATTAAGCTAAGGGTCATCACCTTATAGAAGGGGATCTGATTCTTTACTCGATGTCACTTGCTAAAACCTAAAACCAATTAGATTTCAGGCATCCGCCCCGAAATAGTCTGTATCTATAAATTCCAGTTTAGTCTTATCTCAAAGTCAGGTTATTATTACTAATCTTGCTACCTTTAGGTATGATTTCACTTAAAGTCGAAAACCTAAGTAAAAAGTTTAATACCAAAACCGTTTTTGAAGGATTCTCCTTTGAGCACAACTCCGGTGTGTTAGGAATTGCCGGTTCCAACGGAAGTGGAAAATCTACTTTACTGAAATGCCTCGCCTACCTGCTTCGTCCAAACTCCGGTTCCATAGTGTGGAAAAATCATGAACATTTGATGAATCAGAAACAGGTTAAAAAGCACATCGGTTATGCAGCCCCCTACATCAATTTATATGCGGAACTTTCAGTAGAAGAAAATCTTATTTTTTTGATGGAAGCCAGTGGCGACAAAGCCGAAACCGAAAAGATCCATGCGCTGCTGGAAAGAGTTCAAATTCCACATTTACGTGAACAGCTTTTTGGAAATCTCTCAACTGGTCAGCAGCAGAGGGCAAAACTGGCAGCAGCTTTAGTTCATGAACCTGAAATACTGATGCTGGATGAACCCGGTTCCAATCTCGATGAAAAAGGCCACGAACTGGTGACTTCCATCGTAAAAACTGAAGCCGAAAAAGGAACTCTTGTTTTCCTTGCCTCCAACGACCCTAATGAAATAGAACTATGCAATAAGGTAGTTAATATAGGTGATAGTGTTACAGTGCGTTAGTGTTACGGTGTTATGTTTTGATTCCGAAACCATAACACCGTAACACTTTAACACCATTGCACTGCACACTTCAGCCACAATTTCTTTACCTTTAGATCAAAAGAATTCAACAAAAATTATTACATAAAAGACCCGAGCATGATTTCAGAAAACGACCAAAAACTTGCGACCCTGATCCTTGAACACAGCACTGAAGTTGAATCAGGACAGAATGTAATGGTCCAGCTTATTGGACTGAATGGCATCAATTTACTGCGGGCTTTAGTGGAGCAGATACGAGCCAAAAATGCGCATCCTTTTGTACAGATCGAAGATGCTGATACTCAGCGCATTCTCCTTGAAAATGGAAACGAAGAGTTTTGGAAAAACCAGGCTTCGGTCGATCAGCTTCCCAAAATGAAGCAGATGGATGCTTTTATTGGTATTCGGGCATCAGAAAATATCTACGAAACCTCGCAAGCCAGCAAAGAAGCCAATAAGGCTTATTCCGAGCATTTCCTGAAACCCGTTCATTTTGATGAGCGTGTCGACAACACCAACTGGTGCATCATGCGTTATCCGTCAGCGGCTTTTGCCATGAATGCTAAGATGCCAACTCGCGCTTTCGCAGAATTTTACTACAATGCCTGCTTGGTGGATTACGGCCAGCTGGAGGAAGCCATGAAACCGCTGGAAAAACGTTTGCGTGCAACGGATGAAATTCACCTGAAAGGCGAAGGGACTGACATCAAATTCTCCGTAAAAGGACAAAACTGGGTGCCTTGTTTTGGTAAAAGAAATGTTCCGGATGGCGAACTATTTACTTCTCCTGTTTTAGACTCTGTGAATGGAGTGATCTCTTATGCGCCTTCCGTTTATCAGGGCAAGCCGTTTGAATTCGTAAAGCTTGAAGTGAAGGATGGAGTGGTCGTTGATTTTGACTCCTCCAATAATGAGGCTCTCAAAGATATCCTCGATACTGATGAAGGAGCCCGACGATTCGGAGAATTCAGTTTCGGGTTGAACCCAGTCATTGAAAGCCCAATGTACGATATTTTGTTTGATGAAAAGATCTACGGGTCCAATCATCTTACACTGGGTAAAGATTACGAAGTGGCTCCAAATGGCAACTCCAGTAACATCCACTGGGATCTCGTTTGCATTGGCGCTGATGTGTATCTGGATGGTGAGCTTGTGCGCGAAGGACGCAAGTTTGTGGCGGATGATCTGAAGGGACTCAACCCCGAAGAACTGTCGTAATTCTGAACTTATTTTCTCATTGGCCAGATCCATTCTATATTAACATTCGGAACTATTCAAGCACTGTCCTCTCTCTGATTTACAGCAAAGCTGAAATCGGTCTCTCTCCAAAGAGAGACAGGTTCTTGGCTATTTCATAATGTCGTTCTCGATAAAAATTGATCGAATAGGCAAGAACCTGTGTCCCGCCGGAGGGACCGTAAAATCAATTCATTGATTTTACAGGGAAGACAGTCAGAAACCTTTCCACAAAAAAAAGGGCGAACATCTCTGTCCGCCCTACGCTATTCACTTCTCATTTCAGGCTTTTACACCTGAAGTAAAGATTGGTTTTCTATGCTTCTACCGGAATTCTTGGTCCGGCATTGATAATGGCTTCGCTACTGCCCTCCTGATACTTCTCGAAGTTTTTAGCAAACAATCGACCAAGTTTTTCGGCTTGTTTGTCGTATTCTTCGGGATTGTCCCAGGTATTTTTTGGAAGCAGGATCTCGGACTTCACATTCGGGCATTCTGTTGGAATTTGGAATCCGAATACTTCATCCTCTACAGTAGGTGCATTGTCAAGCTCTCCGGCATGGATCGCATTAATAATGGCACGAGTGCTTTTCAGGTCCATACGACTTCCTTTGCCATAAGGCCCGCCAGTCAGCCCGGTATTAACGAGCCAAACATTAGCACCTTTCTCTTTCATTTTTTCAGCCAGCATCTCTGCATATTTAGATGGATGCCACACCAGGAAGGCCGCTCCAAAGCAGGCAGAGAAAGTTGCCTGAGGTTCCGTTACGCCCATTTCCGTTCCGGCTACTTTTGCGGTATATCCACTTATGAAGTGATACATCGCTTGCTCTGGCGAAAGCTTACTTACCGGAGGCAATACACCAAAGGCATCGTAGGTCAGGAAGATGATATTTTTCGGATGGCCGGCTACACAAGGGATCTTGGCATTTGAAATATACTCGATCGGATAAGAGGCCCGTGTATTTTGGGTAATGGAAACGTCTTCATAATCCACTTCTCGGGTTTCTTCATCATACCCTACATTTTCGAGTACGGTACCAAATTTAATGGCATTGAAAATTTCCGGCTCATTTTCTTCAGAGAGATTGATGGTTTTTGCATAGCAACCGCCTTCAATATTGAATACTCCATCGTCACTCCAGCAGTGCTCATCGTCCCCTATCAGTTTGCGGTTTTGGTCAGCTGAAAGCGTAGTTTTCCCCGTTCCGGAAAGTCCGAAGAATAAAGCCACATCGTCTTCCCCTTCATTAGCTGAACAGTGCATGGAAAGTACATTTTGCTTAGGCATCAGATAATGCATTACCGTGAAAATACCTTTCTTCATTTCACCGGCATACTCGGTTCCAAGGATCACCATTTCTTTTCGTTTGAAATTGACATCCACACTAGCATCGGAAGTCATTCCTTCGGTGTGCTTGTTAGCCGGGAATTTACCGGAATTGTACACTACAAAATCAGGCTCTCCAAAATTCTCCAATTCTTCTTTGGTTGGACGAATAAGCATATTATGCATAAACAATCCGTGGTAAGGTCGTTCGGCTATGATCCGAACCTTCAGCCGGTAATTGGGATCCCATCCTGCAAATCCATCAATTACATACAGTCGTTTACGGGTATTCAAATAATCGGTGGCACGTTGCATGTTGATGTCGAACGTGTGCTCATCAAGTGAGATGTTCACATTTCCCCACCATACATCGTCGTGCACTTCGGGAGTATCCACTACGCGTTTGTCCGCAGGACTACGCCCGGTTCTTTTACCTGAGCGTACAACCAGCGCACCATTTTTAGCGATTGCTGAGCCTCCATCGTATTTGATAGCTTCTTCGTAAAAAGTAGCCGGGGCAGGATTTCTAAGGACCTGATTAACATTGATTCCGTGTTTCGATAAGTCGAGTGTTTGAGCAGCCATAATAATTATGATTGAGTGTTAGTCTTGAGTGACACTTTTAAAAAAGCTATTTAACATGAACGTTGTATGAATATTGGGTGATAAATGAGGGGTGATTTGGTGATATATTGACATCGTGATAAAGTAATCGAGGAGGACCTGCGAGCGTCCACCGGTCCTCGTAGCGCGGTTTTGAACAAACACAATTTTCACTCGCTCCTGACGCTCCAGGTCGGAGCGAAAAAACGAACTTCAAATACCTCTTGGGAAGCAAAAACAGGTTTGGTATAATCAATTCCAGCACAACACTATATCATCTTTCACCAAATCACTATATCACCTATTATGAAGAAACGAGTAACCGGAATTGGCGGAATATTTTTTAAAAGTGAAGATCCTCAGGCCTCAAAAGATTGGTATCAGAAACACCTTGGTATCGATAGTGGAAAGTATGGAGGAACCTTTGAATGGAGACATGCAGAAGTGCCAGACAAGAAAGGATTCACTGCCTGGAGCGTATTCGATCAAAACACAGAGTACACCAATCCCAGCGAGAAAGATTTTATGATCAATTATCGTGTGGAAAACCTGGAAGAACTACTGGAAACGCTAAAAGAAGAAGGCGTGCAAGTGATCGGCAAAATGGAAGTGTTTGAATACGGAAAATTCGGGTGGATCATGGATCCCAACGGTATCAAAATTGAGTTATGGGAGCCGAATGATACTGAGTATGATAAGATTAAAGGTGAGACGAATATGTCCAGCTAAGCTGGAATTCAAAATGAAAGATTTAAAATTAAAAATTGGGTAAGCATCTAATGAATTCCGTCACACATTCACAGATCTCATAACCAAGTCGTTACCACTCTCTCCTCTCGCTGGATTATAGCTAAAGCTAAATCCGTTCTCTCTCCAAAGAGAGACAGGTTCTTGCCATGAAGTAGATTTTTATTGGATGAGAAATTTTGAGAAAGCAAGAACCTGTGTCCCTCCGGAATCTACTTTCATATACTAATCCCAAAAAAAATGGGCTGAGACTTTCATCCCAACCCTATTTTTCATTTTGAATTTCTAATCACCTTCCGCCCAGGCTTCAGCATCTTCCACTACTTCAGCAAATTCTATGGAATCTCCATTTTTACTCATTGTGGCTTCGAAATGAACCGGACCTTCTTCATCGCGACTAATCAGCAATGAAGCCAGCTTATTGGTGATATTCTGCTGGATCACACGCTTAAGCGGACGAGCACCGTATACGGGATCATACCCGCGGGCAGCCAGCCAGTCTTTCACGTTTTCGGGAACATCCAGCTGCACTTCGTTCTTGGCAAGCATTTTATGCACACGTTTGAGCTGAATATCCACAATGGAGCGAATATGACTCTGATTGAGCGGATGGAATACAATAGTATCATCCACACGATTCAGAAATTCAGGACGAATCGTCTGCTTCAATTGCTCGATCAGTTTGTTTTGCAGCTCATCGTATTTTTCATCACTCATATCACCACCGGACTTCTCGATCTCATTGGAGATCAGGTGTGAACCGATATTTGAGGTCATGATGATGATGGTATTTTTGAAATCCACCGTCACGCCTTTATTGTCTGTCAGGCGACCTTCATCCAGCACTTGCAACAAGATATTGAATACATCCGCATGGGCTTTTTCGATCTCATCCAACAAAATTACTGAGTATGGATGTCGGCGAGCAGCTTCAGTTAACTGACCTCCTTCGTCATATCCCACATAGCCTGGAGGCGCTCCCACCAACCGACTTACGCTGTGTTTCTCCATATACTCACTCATATCGATGCGGATCATGGCATCCTCATCATTGAATAAGAAATCTGCAAGCGACCGCGCCAGCTCTGTCTTACCTACACCAGTTGAACCGAGGAAGAAGAACGAGCCGATGGGTTTCTGCTCATCCTGCAAGCCTGCTCTCGAGCGGCGTACTGCATGCGACACAGCTTCGATAGCTTTATCCTGACCGATCACACGTTTGTGCAGTTCTTCTTCCAGATGCATCAGTTTCTTGCGCTCACTTTGCAGCATTTTGCGAACAGGAATTCCTGTCCATCGTGCCACAATATCAGCGATGTCTTCGGCATCCACTTCCTCTTTTAGCAACGACTGATTTTCCTGCATCTCATCCAGTTTTTCCTGGGATTTCTGCAGATCATTTTCAAGCTGAGCAATAGTCCCGTAACGGAGCTCTGCTACTTTTTCGTAATTTCCTTGTCGTTCAGCTTTATCGGCTTCGTTCTTGGTGGTATCGATGGCTTGCTTCAGTTCACGCACTTTTTGGATCAGATCACGTTCCTGCTCCCACTGCACACGCATGGATTTTCGTTCCTCTTCCAAGTCAGCCAGTTCTTTTTCAATGCTTTTGATCTTAGACTGATCTTTTTCGCGTTTCAGGGCTTCCCGTTCAATTTCAAGCTGACGAATTTGTCGCTCTACAGCATCCAGCTCTTCAGGAAGAGAGTCGATCTGCAATCGCAACCGAGAAGCCGCTTCGTCGATCAGGTCAATGGCTTTATCAGGCAGAAACCGATCGCCAATATATCGATGCGAAAGTTCAGCAGCGGCCACTACAGCCGCATCTTTAATGCGAACGCCGTGGTGTACTTCATACCGCTCCTGCAATCCCCGTAAAATGGAAACCGTGTCTTCGATGGAGGGCTCGTTGATCAGTACGGTCTGAAGTCGTCGTTCAAGTGCTTTGTCTTTCTCGATGTATTTGCGGTATTCGTCCAGTGTAGTGGCTCCGATGGCATGAAGTTCACCACGAGCTAAGGCAGGTTTCAGAATATTGGCCGCATCCATGGCGCCTTCTGTTGCGCCGGCTCCTACCAAAGTGTGAATTTCATCTATGAATAAAATGATCTCGCCATCAGAATCGGACACATCTTTTACCACAGCTTTCAGGCGTTCCTCGAACTCTCCACGAAACTTGGTTCCGGCTACAAGAGAGCCCATGTCGAGGGCAACAATGCGTTTGGTTTTGAGGCCTTCCGGAACATCACCCCGAACAATACGCAGAGCCATGCCCTCAGCGATGGCGGTTTTACCGACTCCCGGCTCCCCGATCAAAACAGGGTTATTTTTGGTACGACGGGTAAGGATCTGCATCACCCGACGAATTTCCTGATCACGACCAATTACGGGGTCGAGTTTGTTTTTCTCTGCGAGTTCATTCAGATCACGGGCATATTTTTTGAGCGCTCCGTAGCGACTTTCTGCATTGGGGTCATCCACGGTTTGATTTCCACGGACATCCTTCAGCACTTTCAGGATATTTTCTTTGGTAACGCCCTGGTCTTTCAACAGATTGGCGACTTCACCTTTTACTTCAGTCATTCCGATCAACACATGTTCAGAACTGATATATTCATCGCCCAAATTTGTTGCTTCTTTTTGGGCCTTATCAAACAACTCCTTGCTGGTGTTCGACAAGTATTGCCCTGTAACAGATGAACCCTGTACTTTTGGAAGTCTGTCCGTTATAGAATCTATCGCTTTCCCAATAGTAGCCGGATTTGCTCCCAACTTGCTAAGTAATGTGTTTACGATACTCTCCTGGTCACTCAGAAATGCCTTCAAAATATGCGCCGGTTCTACGGCCTGATTGTTGGCAGACTGTGCCAGCTCTATGGACTTTTGAACGGCTTCCTGAGCCTTTAATGTAAATTTATTCAAGTTCATATGATTTCTCCGTTTATCTCTTTTTTATACTCATATTCACCAAAACCGTGCCTTTCTCAAAATTGTGTCGCATTTACATGTTATAAAATTGTACACTGCCTTTTGTGATGTTGCTAAAGAATTCTAAGTGCCAAATTGTTCGCCAAACTGACTAATCTGACATGAAATATTTCAAGTATTGCCTCTCCTGTTTCATTCTAATTCTCATCACAAAACCGGTTTTAGCGCAGCAAAGCATAGGCTTTTCTGACAGTACTGACTTTCAATATATCATAGATTACAGGCTGCCAGATTGGGGGTATAGTAATTTTTCGCTTTCTACAGCAAGTATTGGAAACAATGGTCAATTGAATGTTTTTAAGTTAGATCGTGATCCGGAAACTACCGAACTTCCTTTTATTTTTGAGGATCGTGAATTAAGGAACCAGCTAAATATTTCTCTACGGCCTGTATATGAATACTACCGGGAGTCGGAACAGAAGATGATTGATCTTTACACTTATGCTAGGGTTGGAAGCAATTACTCTTCTTATAGTGAAAAAAACAAATCCTGATCTAGACTATGATCCTCAGGAGATCAAAATTGATGCAGATCGTATCACCAGATCCAACGTTATTGGGCAGTTCATCCAATTCGACTCTAAATTTTATATGAATGATGATCTGTTCGTCCTGGCAGGGTTTATGGGTGATATAAGTTTCTCAGGAAGTACGTTCGAAGCTGAATATACCTTCAACCCACAGAATGACCGCGAAGCCCAAGAACGCAATCGGTATCTCCGAGCTGACCCAGAATTAGGCATTGGATTTGGACGAGTTCGCAATATAGGACCACAGATCAGAGCTATCAGACTTAATGAACGCTACTCCGCCATCACCAATAGCAATTTAACCAGCGATGAGATCATAGCATCAGCAGAACAGTTTACCAAAGCAAGCAGCTATCCAAAAACCAAGGATCGCTCCAGGAAGTATTTTTGGAGTGATATGAATCAGGAACTGTCCGGAAAATTAGATGAGATCTCTGCTTACGATATCTTCTACCTCGATGATGTTTTTAGTGAGAATATCGGGCAGCGACTGGAAGGTTTTGATGTGTTACTAAGTGGGAAATTCGCTTATTACAACCGGTTAAATCGGGATGAAGAAACTACCAATATTAGCGATAATGTGATGCGTGATTTGCTGATACGGAAAAGAGTTGATGCCTATTCACAGATTCGCTGGTATAAAAACCTGGACCTGAATCATCAGCTTGGTTTTGTATCCCAACACCGGATAGCCTTCCCATTAGAAAAAGATGAAGAGTTAGAAATGGATATTGATATGATAGCTCAGTTTTCGTGGCTATGGACCATCACCGACCGGTATTTATTGGAAACCAGTTTCAATAACCATTATGAAAAACCAGTATTTAAGGAACGGATCTTCAATGAGAGGCAATACCAGTTCCAGTCTTATGTAAGATCTGCCTTAACCTATTTTATCGAAAACAGACTTTCGTTGACTGGGCGAGTCTTACTGGGTTTTGATAAAGATAGACAAGATAACAGGAATCAAGATCTTCAAACCACCACGAATTCTTTTAGATGGCAAGCTTCCTTCAACTTAAGATACTATTTTGATCGAAATTTATACTGATACTGAGCTTCAGAAGTATCCCTAAACTGTTGAAAAATCACGGAAATAAAAAAACCCTGAACTGTATCAGAGTTCAGGGTTTGGGTTTTTCGGGGTACAAATTCAAAAAATTTCTGTCCTTCTAAGATAAGGAATGTTTTAGAACATTCCCTGTAATTTTAAGTAAATATGTTCTTTTTACTATAAATTTTATTAATCAGGGTAATTGAGAATAAACCCCGGTTCGTATCAGGAACCAGGGTTTGGGTTTTCGGGGTACAAATTCTTTCACTCACTTTATAGTTCAAACGCTACGTATTGTTCCATATTATTTCTATAAACAGTGAGTAACACTAATTCGCTATCTTCATTTCCAAGTACGCTGTAAAACTCACTTACTGATGAAATTCGGGTTTTCTGAACTGAGGTTATAATATCTCCTCTTCTCAAGCCTCTTTCATAAGCTGCGCTGCTTTCGCTTACACTTCCAACCACAATACCTTTTAAATCATTCGGCGCGTTTAACTGCCTGCGAATATCTGAGGTTAACTCCTGTAATTCAAAACCTAATTTATCTTCTAGCTCCTGACTATTTTCGGGAGATGCCTGTGCAATTACCTCATCCTCTCTTTTACTTAACGTCACATCAACCGTCTTATTATCATCATTACGAATAATACCTAGCGTGACCTTATCTCCAGGTTTGTAAACGGCAATGCGGGTTCTGAAGCTATCCCAGTTTCTGATCTCTTCCTTGTTCAGGGAAACAATGATATCATCTTCCTGAAGACCGGCTTTATCGGCGGGACTGTCTTCCTGTACTTCCCCAACAATGATTCCTCGATCACTATTCAGTCCAAGTGCACGCGCCAGCGTTCGGTCCACTTCACCTTTAAAGGTGATACCAAGATACCCACGAGATACTTCTCCATCTTCGATCAGATCATCCATAATGCGCTCGGCCAGGTTGATTGGAATAGCGAAACCAATTCCATCATTTCCACCTGAACGGGAGGCAATGGCTGAGTTAACACCTACTAACTGTCCGTTTACATCGATCAGTGCTCCGCCTGAATTCCCCGGATTGATGGCCGCATCGGTCTGGATGTAATCACCATATATTGTCAGATTATTCAGAGATCGGCCTCGCGCACTCACAATTCCAAAAGATACGGTGTGAGCCAGATCTTCTGACAATGGACTACCAATGGCTAATACCATGGCCCCAACTTTCAGGTTATCGCTGTTTCCGAGTTCAACAACAGGCAGGTCTTCCACATCGATCTGCAGTACAGCAATATCAGTTTGGGGATCGGCTCCTACTACTTTAGCATCTACTTCGTTGCCATTCATCATCCGAACCTGAATTTCATCGGCTTTATCAATGACATGATTGTTCGTTAATATATATCCTTCTTCAGATACAATAACACCTGAGCCAAGTCCGCGCTGTACACGTTCCTGAGTCTGGCCTTCATCCCTTGGATTTCCAAAAAATCTTGAAAAAGGATTAACGACCCGCACTTCTTGTGTTCGTTTAGTGGTGATAGTGACCACAGAGGGATTGGTCTTTTCGGCAATATCTACGATCGCATCATTGAAATCTTTTAAAGAAACTACAGACCTACTTTCAGCCGATGTAACTTTGGTATCATTATCTGAAGAGGTAGTATGTACTGAATCGGATGTAGCGACATTCAAACCAAGTATGACTAATAAGGCAGCTGCCACTCCAAATGTATTCTTCACAAAAGTGTTCATTTTCGTTTTCTTTTATTCTTATTTGTGATTCGAATTAACAACGCACTTATTCTTTAAAATTGTGCGGTTTATAAATTTCTTACAAATAAAAAAGCCGGGATTGCTATCAGGCAACCCCGGTTTCCTAAACCTAGTATGTCAGATTTATGAAATTTCGATCTGTCTTTTAACTTTTTCTTCGCTTTTACTAATCGTGATGTCTAATACACCATTTTCGTATTTCGCGTTTATGCTTTCCTCATCGATACTGTCAGGTAATTGAAATGAACGACTAAATGAGCCGAAACCTGACTCTAGTCGATGATAATTCTTATTACTCTCTTCATTTTCAAATGTACGTTCACCGCTTATAGTTAAACGTCCATTATCGAGATCTATATTGATATCATCCTTTTTCATACCGGGCAGCGCTACCTCAATTTCGAAACTGTTGTCAGTTTCTGAAATATCCACGCTGGGTATAAAGGAATCTTTTCTGTACTTCAATGAATCATTAAAAAATTCATCCAGAATATCACTGAATCTCTTGTTCTGAAGTTCAGTATTGGGTCGGGTATAATTGATAAGTGCCATAATGCTCTGCAATTTTTGTTAGAGTTTTTATCATTAATTCACTCTTATAATTGCAAGTCATATGCCAATGAAGCGTTACCGGCACAAGCCTGACATTGGGGCAAAACGTCTCTGTAGAAATTTCAGAATTGTTTTTTTGAATAGAAAAGTTGACAGCCGGGTAGCACACAACTGGCAGAATTCAGCAACAAGTTGGCAGGAGGTTAGGTTTTAGATGCTAGGTGCGAGGTTTTAGAAATTGTTCTAACACCTCACCCCTAAAACATATTCAAGAATAGCTTTTCTTCCACTCGCGGGCAACGAGAAAGGCCATCTCCAGACTTTGTTCGTAGTTGAGGCGAGGATCGCAGAAGGTTTCATAGTTGCGTTGCAGTCCTTTTTCATCCAGGCCGTTGGCTCCGCCTACACATTCGGTTACATTATCACCGGTGAGCTCGAGATGCACTCCGCCAAGATAGCTTCCTTCTGCCCGGTGTATGGCAAATGCCGACTGAACTTCACTTAAAATATCATCAAAATTACGTGTTTTAATTCCGCCATCGGTATTAAAGGTATTACCGTGCATAGGATCTGAACTCCAAACCACCGGAAAGCCTTCCCGACGTACAGCCTGAATTAAACCCGGCAGGTCTTTCTCGATCTCGTCTTTCCCAAAGCGAGTGATCAAAACAATCTTACCGGCTTCATGATTTGGGTTCAGGGTTTCGATAAGCTTTAGTGTTTCATCAATTTCAAACGGCGGGCCAACCTTAATACCTACCGGATTGTTGATGCCTTTGAAATATTCAACATGCGCACCATCCAGATCTCGCGTTCTGTTACCCAGCCACACCATGTGTGCACTGAGATTGAAATGCCCTTTTTTGCGCGGAACCGCTCGTGTTTGTGCAGAATCGTAATATAGATTGAGTGCCTCATGGGAGGTGTAAAAATCTACTTTCTGCAAGGTTGAAAAAGTATCCGGAGCAATGGACTCCACAAAACGAACGGCCTTGGTGATAGATTTCACCATGTCTTCGTATTCGGCGTAATATTCATTGTTTTGCATGAAATCGAGCTCCCACTGTTCGGGGTGATGGAGATCGGCAAAACCTTCATCCGCCAAAGCACGCAAAAAATTCAGGGTAAGGCCTGCCTTGTGATATCCTTCCAGAAGACGATCCGGGTTGGGCATCCGAACGCCAGATTTTGATTCAAACCCGTTGATCAGATCTCCCCGGTAATTATGAATTTCTTCTCCATTCACCGTTTCAAAATCGCTGGAACGCGGTTTTGCATACTGTCCGGCAATGCGGCCCACTCTCAAAACGGGAACGCCCATTTCATGGATCAAAATAAAACTTGTTTGCAACAGCACCTTTACCATATTTACGATCTTGGGTGCCTTGGTAGCGTCAAAACTTTCGGCGCAGTCGCCGCCCTGCAACAAAAACGATTTCCCAGCCGCTACATCAGCAAGCTTGCTCTTAAGGGCGTCAATTTCCCAAGAGGTAACCAGTGGGGGCAATCCTTTCAGTGTCTCAAAAGCTTCTTCAAGTTTTTGCTGATCAGGATATTCGGGTAACTGTTTTACAGGTTTCTGTTTCCACGAGGTGGGAGACCAATTTTGCTGTGCTACTTCTGCCATAGGTTGTTTATTTCTAAGTGAGATGCTAAAACTATCGGTTTTTCAGACTTAATGCTTAAAAATTCTCATACATTATATCGATGAATAAAATATATTCAAGATAAATCCTAATTTTTCGAGATGTTAGAAACAAAGACGCGTATTCTGGTAGTGGATGATCATCCTGCATTGGTAACACTTACCAGGCATAAATTAATTCAAAAGGGATACGAAGTTTTAACGGCACAAAATGGCGAAGATGCATTTGAAGTTGCCAAAACGGAATATCCCGACCTGATCTTAAGTGATGTTGACATGCCCGTTATGAACGGTTTTGAACTTTGCCGGGCAGTTAAAGAACATGATCAACTCTACAAGATCCCATTTATACTGATCACATCTATGGTTACGACCGACCATATTATGAAGGGGATCGAAGCGGGGGCCAATAATTATCTCACCAAGCCTTATGATGACGATACGCTGTTCATTAAAATTGAAGAGCTGCTCTCAAACCCGCCCATTCCCAACCGTGAAGCCGATTATGTTGATGTGGTAGTGGAAGGCAAAACATACACCATTCAGGCCGATCATACCCAGCTCATCAACCTGCTGATCTCCACGTATAAAAATACGCTGGAGCAAAACAATCAGCTTAGTAAAATGCAAAGTGGTCTGAATGCCGCAAATAAGGAATTAGAGCTTACTAAAAAAGAGCATGAAGAACTGATCCACAATATTTTTCCAGAGAAAGTTGCCGAGCATTTGCTTGCTTACGGAACGGTAAATCCGGAACGCTACGAGGACTCCACCGTCATGTTTACCGACTTTTCCGGGTTCACCAAAGTTGTGCCAGATCTCAGCCCGGAAGAACTTATTAAAAGCCTGAGTTATTATTTTGACCGGTTTGATGAGATCACAGGCAAACATAACCTCATCAAGATCAAAACCATTGGCGACAGCTATATGGCAGCCGGAGGACTTCCTGAACGAAACAACTCTCACCCTATTGATGCCATATTAGCCGCGCTTAAGATCAGTCAGTTTGTAGAAATGTCCGCCCAAAATTCGGATAAAAATGTACCATATCTGCCTATCCGCATAGGTATTCACACAGGTAAAGCAGTGGTTGGCGTCATTGGTAAAAGTCGGTTTGCTTACGATATTTGGGGTGAGACGGTAAACCTCGCCGCCCGACTTGAATCTCATTCCGAGGAAAACTCCATCAATATCTCAGAAACTACCTACGAGCGGGTAAAAGATTTCTTTGAATGCGAGAAACGAGGCGAAATTGACATTAAATACCTTGGTAAAGTCCCTATGTTTTTTGTGAACCGTATAAAGCCTCAGTTTTCCGAGGATGAAGATGGCATCATCCCAAACCGCCTTTTTATCAGAGAATACAACAGTCAGGTTCGCAATCAGGACTAAACTTACATACCCCGGTTTAACCCCAACACAGTACTCATCAATTTCCATAGAAAGGAATGAAGCTTTTCCCGCTTCTGTTTTGTATTTTTCGAAGTTCTGAAATTCAAAAACCGAAGCAACTTTGCAACACAATATTGTAGTCCGCGGCGCCCGAGAGCATAACCTTAAAAACATCGATATCGACATTCCACGAGATCAGCTTGTGGTTATAACCGGGCTTTCCGGTTCTGGGAAATCATCGCTCGCCTTTGATACGATCTATGCCGAAGGTCAGCGCCGGTTTCTGGAATCTCTCTCTGCTTATGCCCGCCAGTTTCTGGGAATGATGGAACGACCGGCTGTGGATTTCATCGACGGCCTCTCCCCTGTTATTTCCATCGATCAGAAAACCACCAACCGGAATCCACGATCTACCGTTGGAACAGTGACCGAGATCTATGATTTTCTGCGGCTATTATATGCACGTATAGGCACACCCTATTCCTGGAAAACCGGAAATAAAATGCAGAAGCAATCAGCCGATCAGGTTGTTGCCAATGTGATGGACATGCCGGAAGGCACCAAAGCTTATTGTCTGGCGCCTGTTGTACGTGGACGAAAAGGGCATTACCGCGAGTTGTTTGAGCAGACCATAAAACAGGGCTTTGTGCAGGCCCGTATTGACGGAGAATTTCGTGATCTGGAAGACGATATGAAGCTGGATCGCTACAAAACTCACAATATTGAGATCGTGGTTGATCGTTTTGTGATCTCCCCGAAAAGTGAGAAGCGAATTGCTGACAGCATCCGGCTGGCGTTGGAAATGGCTGACGGCAACGTGATCCTGGCTATAAAAGATGGCGATGAAGTCTCCGATAAACTCTACTCCCAGAATCTTTTTGACCATGAAAGTGGATTGGCCTATGAAGATCCGGCTCCGAATCTTTTTTCATTCAACTCTCCCTACGGAAACTGCAAGAAATGCGAAGGCCTTGGTTACACCTATGATGTAAGCTGGAAACTCCTCGTCCCAAACAATGAACAAAGTATAGCTGATGGAGGTATCCGGTTTTTAGGTGCCCCGCGTGATATTTTCGTTTTCAAACAATTGAAAGCCATACTGTCTAGTTTTGACGTGGATTTTGAAACACCCATCAAAGAATTTCCCGAAGAGCTGAAAGACATTCTGATGAACGGCAGCGGAGAAACCAAGTATTCCGTTAGTTATGATTTCCGAGATAATTCTGTGACCTATAAGCATAAATTTGAAGGACTTCGCAACACCATCATCGATCAGTACCACAACAGTAAATCGAACAAGCAGCGCGATAAGGCGAAGGCTTTTATGGATCGTGTCACTTGTCCAAAGTGCAATGGCGGCCGGCTCAACAAAGAAGCTCTCTCCTATAAAATTGATGGCTATAACATCCACGATCTGGTTCAAAAAGATATTCAGGAATTACGGGATACACTGTACGCCATCAATCTGAACGAGCGGCAGCAAACCATCGGAAATCAAGTACTGAAGGAAATTCGTGATCGCCTTGATTTTCTACTCAACGTAGGACTGAATTATCTTTCGCTGGACCGTGAAGCACAAACGCTAAGTGGTGGTGAAGCTCAACGAATTCGCCTCGCCACACAGATAGGAACCCAGCTGGTAGGCGTGCTTTATATTTTAGATGAACCCAGTATTGGCCTGCATCAGCGAGATAACATCAAGCTTATAAAGTCTTTGGAAACACTGCGCGACCTCGGGAATTCCGTTTTAGTTGTAGAACACGACCGCGAAACCATTGAACATGCCGACTTTGTGGTAGATCTTGGTCCTGGCGCCGGCGTAAACGGAGGGCACATTGTGACAGCCGGAAAGCCTCAGGAATTAGATCCCAAATCCGATACTGCCAAGTTTCTGAATGATGAGCAAGTGATCGAGATGCCGGAAAAACGTCGCGATGGAAACGATAAAACCATTTCCGTCACCAATGCCCGCGGACATAATTTAAAGAATCAGGATCTGGAAGTTCAGCTCGGTAAGTTTATTTGCGTGACCGGAGTGAGCGGCAGTGGCAAGAGTACGCTGATCAACCAAACGTTGGTTCCTATTTTGTCTAATCATTTCTATAAATCCAAAACGGTGCCCCTGCCCTACGATTCGATAGAAGGCATCGACAATGTAGACAAGATCATTTCTATCGATCAGTCGCCTATTGGCAGAACACCAAGATCAAATCCCGGAACGTACACCAAAGTCTTTGATCACATTCGGCGGTTGTTTGCGGAATTACCCGAATCCAAGATCCGTGGTTACGATCAGGGGCGTTTTTCTTTTAATGTGAAGGGCGGCCGTTGTGAAGAATGTAACGGCGACGGCGTTCGAAAGATCGAGATGAATTTTTTACCAGATGTATATGTAACCTGCGAAACCTGTAATGGAAAACGCTATAACCGGGAAACGCTGGAAATTTATTATAAAAGCAAAAACATATCCGATGTGCTGCAGATGCCCATCAAAGAAGCAGCTGAGTTTTTTGACGCACAACCTTCCATCAGTCGTAAACTCGATACTTTGGTTGATGTTGGTCTTGGATATCTCACGCTTGGGCAGTCTTCCACTACTCTTTCAGGTGGGGAGGCACAACGCATCAAGCTGGCTCGTGAGCTTTCAAAAGTTGGCACCGGCGACACTTTGTACGTGATGGATGAACCTACCACCGGCCTTCATTTTCAGGATGTGAGAATGCTGGTAAATGTGATTCAAAAACTGGTGGAAAAAGGAAATACGGTGATGGTAATTGAACACAATCTCGATCTCATTAAAGCAGCCGACTGGCTCATTGACATGGGACCTGAAGGTGGTCGCGGTGGCGGCGAGATCATTGCACAAGGAACTCCGGAAGAAGTGGCAGAAGTAGAAAGCTCACACACCGGTAAGTTCCTGAAAGAGGAATTCGAGCGACTGCAAAAAGTCACCGTTTAGAATTACCTGGGGAAATTCCACTCAAACTTATCCGTTTGAATGTAACCGAACAGCCCTTTACAACTCCGTTTGGACGATAATAAAAAAGGAATATCCAATCAGCTAAAAGCATTCTTTCTCATCTTTTCAGAGGAATTACATGCTCTAAATTTGGTCAACAATTTTAGTTCACAATTAAGCTTTAGTTGGTTATCTTTTTAGTCTTGATGAAAATTTTCCGCACACATATCATTCAATCTTTTGGTGCCGCCATTTTGTTGGCAGGTATGGTCTTCTATTTTCTGACCCCATCTAACCAAATGGGCGATGAGGATGCATTTACGAATTGGTTGAAAACAAATCTCAAAACCAGTGACAATGCTGAAGTCATAAATGAGATCCAAAAATTATCTCATTCTACCAATGAAATAGAATCCGTGATCCGGAAAGCTTCCTCGTTGGTTAAAACCCATGCAGATGATTTTACGCTTCCTTTAGCACCTGGTGCTCAGGATGAAAACGATGTGTTTCAGGTGTTGCTTACAGAGTGGAATGCCTTTCAAAATTCATCTTCGGGAATGGGCAAGGCTGTTATCATCAAACAAGCTCAGCCTTATACTGTTCCGCCTGTTGATGGAATCTCATTTTCAACCCAAGGATTACATATTCAGGAACAATGGGTAGCTCAGGCCTCTCCGTTTGAGACGCTTTATTTAACTCCCGTTTCTGCCAACTACCACATTTCTCCGCTTTCTGGTGGAACCGCAATTGGTGCTCCCTAAGACTTTTCTTATCAATTCTATCACCAATTTTTTTGTGAGGAGCAGTTCAAAAACCGAAATCAATTCACTTCCGGTTGCTCTTCACTTTCGATCAATAATTTCAAACAATTAACAAACTACTATTATGCAAGGTAACGGATTTAAAATCGGTTCGATCGTAGCCTTTCTGGCGCTCACGATCTTTTATTTATACCCATCTATTCAGTGGGGTCTTGAACAAAATTACATTGATAGCCTGAGTCCTTCAGAAGCGGCTCAATATCAGGAAGAAAACAGAGAAAAATTAGAATCACTTCGTGAAAACACTCTTTCTCTGGGGCTTGACCTTCAGGGAGGTATGCACGTAACGCTCGAAGTTGGCGTACCACAGCTTATGCGCGAGCTGGCTGGCGATAATGCCGATGAGCTCCTTCACGATGTAATTGATGTAGCCGCACAGCGTTCGCTTGAAAACGATACAGACTTCATCGACGAAATGGTTGCTGAGTTCGAATCTCGGGATGCCAATGCTCGCCTAAGTCGCTATTACCGGAATGATGCTATGGACATCACACGTCGTTCCACTAACGAAGAGATCGCTACATTTCTGAAAACTCAGCGACAGTCTGCACTTGACCGGGCTATTGAAATTATCCGCACCCGTGTAGACCGTTATGGTGTAACAGAGCCTTCTATTTTGAAGCAGGGAAATAACCGTATTGTGGTTGAGCTTCCCGGTGTGGAAGACAAAGAGCGTGTTAGAAACCTCCTGAAAGGAACGGCGCGACTGGAGTTTCGTCTGGCAGCTGATGCTGATGCCTTCCGTTCGTATGTAGAACAGGTTAATGAGTACTATGCTAATTTTGAAGCAGCTTCAGATACTTCCGATACCACCCAAACTCAATTCAACCCGTTAGAAGAAGTACTGGTGCCTGCTCAAAGTCCCTATTTAATGGGATACGCCACTGCTGAAGATACTGCCCGCGTTATGGACTTACTAAAGGCTGATGAAGTACAACGGTTCATGCCCCGCAATACAACGGTAATGTGGAGTGCAAATCCACTTTCAGGTCAGGGTGGTCAGGATCTTTTTCAGCTGATCGGTGTTCGTACACAGATTGAACTGACTGGAGATGTGATCGAAGATGCAACGGTTCAGTTTGATCCAGCTACCAACGTTCCTGAAGTTTCTATGAGTATGAATAGCGAAGGTGCCCGTAAATGGGGACGCATCACGGGAGCCAACATCGGGAAACCAGTAGCCATTGTGTTAGATGGATATGTATTCTCTTATCCAAATGTACAAACCAAGATCTCCAATGGTCGTTCATCCATCACGGGTCTGGATGGTGTTGGCGAAGCTGAGGATCTCGTGAATATTCTGCTTTCCGGTGCATTACCTGCTCCGCTTGAAATTCTTGAAGAGCGAACGGTAGGAGCTACTTTGGGAGCCGAATCAATTCAGGCCGGTTTAAACTCCATCCTATTTGGATTGGGTGTTGTGGCCATCTTTATGATCATTTACTACCGGACAGGTGGCGGTATTGCTGATCTGGCTTTGTTACTTAACATCGTTTTCATTCTTGGAATTCTGGCAGCATTCAAAGCCACACTTACCTTGCCCGGTATTGCTGGTATTGTGTTAACCATCGGTATGGCGGTAGATGCTAACGTGCTCATCTTTGACCGTATCAGGGAAGAGCAACGCACCGGCAAAACATTAAAAGCCTCCATTGAAGCCGGTTATGCAAATGCCATGAGCGCCATCATTGATGCCAACGTAACTACGTTCTTTGTGGCTATTATCCTCTTCAGTTTCGGAGTTGGCCCCATCAAAGGATTTGCTGTAACGCTGATGGCGGGTATTGTAGCGTCACTATTCAGCGCCATTGTGATCACCCGTGTAGTGGTTGATTACCTGACCCAAGCCAAGCAGAAAGTTGTAAGCTTCGGTTAATCCAGATCAAAAAAGAATTTAAAACGACTAAATACATAACATTATGAGATGGTTTGAAACCCCTAATTTTGACTTTAATGGCAGCCGTAAAATTGCGTACGTAATTTCCGGTGTGCTGTTTTTCGCAAGTCTTATCGCAATTTTTGTGCAAGGACTTCAATATGGTATCGACTTTAAAGGAGGAAAAGAGATCGTTCTTGATTTCGACGCTCCGGTAAGTGTTGTAGAGTTACGCTCTAATTTAACTGAACCCCTTGGAAGTGCCCCTGAGATAAAACTATTCGGTTCTGATAGTGAAGTTTTGATCCGTACCGATAACGAAAGCGAGATCAACACTGTACAGGGCATTATTTCCAACACAGTAAAAGAGCTCTATCCGGAGAACCCCTTTACGGTGATAAAAACAGATGTGGTAGGTCCGCGTTTTGCCGAGGATCTTAAATCAGGTGCATTACAAGCCGTTATTTACGCTATTGTGATCATCTTCATCTACATCCTAATTCGTTTCAGAAACTGGACATTCTCAGCCGGTGCCGTTGCTGCTCTTATTCATGATGTGGTAATTGTGCTGGGTGTATTCACCATTTTGGCAGATCTTGTCCCATTCAGCCTGCAGATCGATCAAGCCATTATCGCGGCATTTCTGACTATTGTAGGTTATTCACTTAACGATACCGTGGTTGTATTTGACCGTATCCGTGAAAACTCCAACGTCCATAAAGGAATGGATTTCATGCCTATGGTTAATAAAAGCTTAAATGATACCTTAAGCAGAACCGTTATAACTTCCATTACCACCTTGTTTGTGGTAGCTGTGCTGTTTATTTTCGGCGGTGAAGTATTGAAAGGCTTCTCTTTCGCACTTCTTATCGGTATTGTTTTGGGTACGTACAGTTCATTATTCGTGGCCAGTTCGTTGGTTGTAGAACTAGAAAAGCGTACAAAGAAATCTTAATAGTTTAAACAACAGGATACTTATGAGTTTTAATACATCCGAACGCTACAACAGCGTGGTTATCGAATTTAAAGGCAACGTAATGGGTGGCCCAGATGCGGTTAGCCTTAATGAGAAACTGCATGAACTAATTGATGACGGGAAAACCAATGTAGTGGTTGATCTGGGTAAAGTTAAGTTCATGAATTCATCCGGACTCGGGATGCTTATCGGAGGGCTTACTACCATGCGTAAAGCAGGCGGAGATCTCCGCATTGCCAATGCCACCGATAAGATCGAAAGCCTGTTGATTGTCACAAAATTGATCACAGTCTTCAAACACTTTAAGTCAGTAGATGAAGCTGTAGAATCTTTTGAAGAATAATACTTTCTAAATTCTAATTCGAAATTAAAGGGGGTGTTCAGCACCCCTTTTTTATTGATCTTTTTATTATGAGCACAAGAGTTGTAATTGGAGCACAGTGGGGTGATGAAGGAAAAGGCAAGATCGTTGATCTGCTTAGCGGAGAAGCTGATTATGTCGTACGCTTTCAGGGCGGGGCGAATGCCGGTCATACCCTTAAGTTTGACGACAAAAAAGTAGTCTTACATCTTATTCCTTCGGGAATTTTTAATGGGGATGCAGATTGCGTTATTGGTAACGGCGTCGTAATCGATCCCGTTGCATTGGTCGAAGAGATCAAAGGCGTACAGGAAATGGGATTTAGCCTTGAAGGTAGATTCTTCATTAGCCAAACCGCTCATGTAATTCTTCCTTATCACAAACTCCTGGATCAACTAAAAGAAAAAAGGCGCGGCGGAGATGCTATTGGTACAACCGGCCGTGGTATTGGTCCCGCTTATGTTAGTAAAGTATCACGTGTTGGCATCCGAATGGTAGACCTGTTGGATCGGGAAATACTCAGAACAAAGATCGATCAAAACCTGAAAGACATTAACTTTGCACTGAAGAACCTGTACAAAGAACCCACACTTAAAACAGAAGACCTGATGGCTGAGCTGGAAGAATCCATCCAGGCTCTTGAGCCATTCATTTGCAATACCACCAATCTTTTGCATGAAGGCATCCAAAGTGAAAAAAACATTTTGCTTGAAGGTGCGCAGGGCACTATGCTGGATGTTGATCACGGTACTTATCCTTACGTAACTTCGTCTTCACCAACTTCAGGTGGAGCTTGCACCGGTTCCGGGATTCCTCCCACAGCTCTCGACAAAGTAATGGGAATTACCAAAGCCTACTGCACACGCGTAGGCAATGGTCCTTTTCCTACAGAACTTCATGGAGAGGTGGGAGAAGAGCTCCGTAAGAAAGGTGCCGAGTTTGGAGCCACAACCGGACGACCCCGCCGTTGCGGATGGCTCGATCTGGTAGCCTTGAAATATGTAGTTCAGCTAAACGGGATGAACGAACTCACCCTTACCAAAATGGATGTAATGGATGGATTTGAGGAGATCAACGTATGCACAAGTTATAAAATTGATGGTGTAGAAACTGATGTATTCCCATTAAGCCTGGACGATATCGAAAAAGTAGAACCGGTATATACTTCACTTCCGGGATGGAAAAATTCCATTGAAGGTCTGACAAACTGGGATGATCTTCCTGCCACAGCAAAATCGTACATACGCTTTGTGGAGGAATACCTTGGGGTAAAATTCACCATTATATCTACAGGTCCTAAGCGGAATGAAACGATAAGACTCTAAGTACAACCGCAGGTACATTACAAGTTCATTTAGTGCTTTAATTATTTGTTTCTTACCTTGTCAAATTATGTTGTGAAACTGACATCCATAAAAACACACAACTGAAATTTTTCAACAACTCATATTTGATGCAAGTACTAAAGCACGCCCTATTTGTCCTTTTTTTCATGATTTTGAGTCTCCCGCTTCTGGCTCAGGATGCAGGATTTGACTTCAGAAATTTAAAAGTTGATGAATTAAGTGACCAGCAGGTAATTCAGCTTTACGAGCGTATGCAGGAGCGTGGATTGTCCATTTCAGAAGTGGAATCACTGGCTCTTGCCAGAGGCGTTGATCCTTCCGAGATCTCCAAACTGCGCAGTCGCTTGAATGAGATAAGATCTTCACAAATTGATGGTGATGGAGCTCAAACAAGAGAAGACCGGTTGAGGATACAACAAGGAGGTGCTGAGGGCATGGCTACAGATGCCTATAACAAAATGAGGGTAGATACTCTGGACCTTCTGCTAGGAGTGGAAGAAAGTGATTCCAATAAAGTATTTGGTTCCGATGTTTTTGCCAACCAAACCCTCTCTTTTGAGCCCTCCTTAAATATACCCACTCCCAAAAATTACAATCTTGGTCCTGGAGACGAATTACTAATAGATATCTGGGGCGCCTCCGAAACTTCTTATCAGTTAACCATTTCTCCGGAAGGCAGCATTAACATAGATAATATTGGACCGGTAAATGTGAACGGGCTTACCGTTGAAGAAGCGAGTGAACGGTTATTAAACAAGTTATCACAGATCTATTCCGGCTTAAAGGGCCCTGATAAAAACACCTATATGCAGGTTTCCCTGGGTAACGTCCGAAGCATAAAAGTAAGTTTAGTGGGCGAAGTAAAATGGCCCGGAACCTATACCCTTTCCTCTTTTGCCTCCGTATTCAATGCTTTATACGCTGCAGGCGGACCAACCGACAAAGGAACCTATCGATCCGTTAAAGTTTTACGAAACGGTGATATACATCACGAAGTTGATCTTTATGATTTTCTCGTTTCCGGAGATCTTTCTGATAACATCACTCTCAAAGATCAGGATATCATTAAGATCGATCCATATGTGAACCGGATTACTGTCTTAGGAGAAACCAAGCATATTGGACTTTTTGAAACTCTGGATGGGGAAACCTTTGCTGATGTATTGGAATATGCCGGAGGATTCAATCAACACGCTTATCAGAAAAGAGTTAAGGTAGACCGGAAAACTGATACGGAACGTAAGATCATAGATATTCACTACCCGGACCAGGCCAATATGCAGATGAAGTCTGGGGATATTGTAAATGTTCAGAAAGTCTTAGATCGCTATGAAAATAAAATTACGCTTCAAGGTGCTGTGTTCCGCCCTGGTGAATATCAGTTAGAAGAAAGTCCTACCTTATATACTCTCATTCAGAATGCAGAAGGGCTTATGGGAGATGCCTTTCTCGAAAGAGCCTTGATCTACCGTACTAAACCCAATTATGAGGTCGAAGCCATTCCTGTAAACCTGAATCAACTTATGGCTGACTCGGCCCATTATGATATTGAGCTTAAAAAAAATGACCGTGTCAAGATCTCCTCAATCTTTGACCTTCGGGAATTGCGGACGGTTAAGATCAGTGGTTCTGTTCAAAACCCTGGCACCTATCAATACATTGATAACAGCTCTTTGAAAGATCTTATTTACGAAGCAGATGGATTCAAAGAAGAAGCAGCTCCTTATAATATCGAAATAGCCCGACGAGTGGCTGATGACCGCTCCGGTGAAATTAAGAATGAGATCGCGGAAATTATCACTGTAAATATCGAGAACGGACTTGAGTACAATCCCGAGCTGGAGGAAATTAAGATTCAACCCTTCGATCAGGTCTTTATCCGAAAGTCGCCTACCTACGAAGTACAGAAAACCGTTCGAATTACCGGCGAAGTTATGTATCCCGGAGAGTACGCTCTGAGTACGCGTGATTTTCGCCTGAGCGACCTTATCGAGAAAAGTGGCGGCCTTACCGAATTTGCTTACCCTAAGGGAGCTTCTTTAACCCGCCAATTTGATCAGGATATGGAAGATCTTGATGTGAACCTCGATGATTCCGTTACCACACAGCAAGTGGAATCTCTGTCGCAAGTTGGAATCCAGCTAACCCAGGCGTTAAATAATAAAAATTCTAACTACGACCTTTTGCTTCAGGCCGGTGATGAGATCGAGATCCCTAAACGTTTGCAAACGGTTCAGGTTCGGGGAGAAGTACTTTACCCAATCAATATCCGGCATGAAGGTGGACGCAACTTCAGAAGCTATATCAACGCTGCCGGTGGTTTTACCGAAATAGCCAATACCAAAAGTGCGTATATCGTTTATGCAAATGGGGAAGTTGACCGAACCAAAAGGTTTCTCTTCTTTAAATCATATCCTGAAGTACGACCCGGTTCTGTGATCATTATTCCCCCCAAAGAACAGCGGGAAGGACTTTCAACCGGAGAGCTTATCAGCGTAATGTCTACCATCGTATCGATGGCAGCTATCGTAACCAATACTATCTTCCAGATCAGAAGGAACTAATACGCTCTCTTGTACTGAATCAACTTGCCATAACAGATCTCTGGAAATGTACCTGTTTATAACGCGGTGTATTTTCCGGGATCTGACGGCACCGTTTTCACCTTTTCCTCGCGTATCAAAAACTGAATGGCCTTTAACACGATCTCCTTTTCCAGGCTGGTTTTGTCCATCAACGCTCTTACCGTAAGCTTTGAGCTTTTCAGCTCTGCAAATATAGCATTGGCTTGTTCAGAAGTGACCAGAACGGTCTCTTTTTTATCCGATCTCAAACAGTTGTCACAATGTCCGCAGGGTTCAGCCGATACATCCCCAAAATAATTTCGTATGTAAACCTCTCTGCAGGTTTCCGTAAGTATATAGCCATGCATTTGCTCAAGCTTCCGAAATAAATTCTTTCGGTGCGCTTCGATCTCCTGTTTAGTAAAGGGTAACTTCTTAGAGCGGGCCTCAATAATCCTGACAAAATCCCGCTGATCTCCTACTTCAAAAACCAGGATCTGGTCGTTCTGCATTAGCACATTCAGCGCTTTGATCAGCGCATTTCTCTGTATCCCCAGCTTTTCAAGCACATAATCGATCTCAAGTTTCACCTTATCATAAAATGCCTGTGGTCCAAAAATACGTTCCAGTTTATCGACAAATTCTTCCTTTTCAGGATTCTTTGTTTCTTTCCGGTAAGACATCAACGCCTGAGAACTTACCGTAAACTGAAGCTCCACATAAGCCCCCATTTCACTCTGCATTGTAATGATATCAAATTGATCGAGCAGTCGCATGGCAGACATGATCTTCCCATACGATAACTTTCCTCTTTTCTTGATCTCATTTACTCTGAAAACTTCAGCTTCTACCATCAGAGAACCAATTGCCAGATCAAAACTGTCGCACAAGATCTGATACACATAATTCAGCTCATCCAGTGTTGGATAGCTCTGCTGAATTCGATCGTGTGCTTTTCTATAATCCGATTCACGGTAAAGCAAAATCGGGAAACTCTCCGCTCCATCTCTTCCAGCCCTGCCAGCCTCCTGATAATACGACTCTAACGAATACGGCATTTCCTCATGCACAACATACCGGCAATCCGGCTTATCGATGCCCATCCCAAAGGCATTTGTAGCAGCAACCAGCGGCGTTTCACCTTCAATCCATCTCTGTTGAATAGCTTTCCTTTTTGCCGATTCCACCCCGGCGTGGTAGGCTTCTGTTTTGATCCCCAGCTTGGAAAACCGATCAGCAAGATCCTCACAATTCCGGCGTGTCCCGCCATAGATCAACCCATCTCCTTCTTTGGCCCCTCTCTTTACCGCCTGCTCCAGCTTTTGTTTTTTCTGGGGTGATTCAATGACCCACCATTTCAAATTTGGACGGGCAAATCCCTTTGAGATCACATTCGGATCTTCAAAACCCAGCGATTCCGTTATATCTTTTTGCACTTCAGGCGTGGCCGTGGCGGTAAGTGCGATCCACCGGGTCCGGTCAGCAATGGATTCAAGCGACGTTCGGATTTCACGGTAGCTTGGCCGGAAATCATGTCCCCATTCGCTGATGCAATGGGCCTCATCAATAGCAACAAGGTCAATATTCATGTTAGGAAGTTCCGCTTCCCAGAGCGTGGTTTTAAGTCGCTCAGGCGCACAGTACAACAACTTATACATTCCATTACGCGCATTAACGAGACGCTGTTCTACTTCGTAATAGGGAATAGTTGAGTTGATAAAAGTAGCGGAAATTCCTTTCGCCTTTAACGCCTGAACCTGATCTTCCATCAAAGCGACAAGCGGTGATATAACCAGCGTCATGCCCTCAAACACGGTAGCCGGCACCTGATAACACAACGACTTCCCTCCACCGGTTGGAAAAAGTACCAGCGTTTCTTCGCCTTCAAAAACAGAACGAACTACGTCATCCTGCCCTGGTCGGAATGTTTCAAATCCCCAAAATTTATGTAAATTAGATTCTGCTTTTTGAAATAAATCCTGCAATTTATACCTGCTTATTTTCAATCCGGTTCACGCCAAAATACAAACCAATGCGAACAAATTTCTTATTGCTCTCACTAATAATTTTCACCTTGTTTTCTTGTGGGGGAATGTTCAATTCAGACGATATAGATTATCGTGAAGAAATGCGGACTTTTGTTCAGGAGATCTCGGAATATGCCAAAGCTCAGGATTCCGATTTCATTGTGATTCCCCAAAACGGACATGCTTTGGTTCAAAAAAACGATAAACCAGCTACCGAGTATTTAAATGCGGTAGATGGACTTGGACAGGAAAGCCTTTTCTTTGGTTCCCCGAACGATGATCTACTCACCTCTCCCTCTGAAACCAACCGATTGATCAATCTTCTGAATGTAGGTAAAGAAGCCGGAAAAACGATTTTGGTAACCGATTATGTGTCTACTTCTTTTAAGGTAACGAACTCCTATTCCCAAAATCAGGCACTTGGTTATGTTTCTTTTGCCGCTCCGGATCGGGATCTGAGAGTAATTCCTGACTTCCCTTCTCCACTTCCGGGTTTGAATGCTAATGATATTAGTACCCTTTCGGATGCTAAAAACTTTCTGTACCTGTTGAATAAATCAGAGTTTGAGGATCGCCAGGATTTTATTTCTTCTATCCAAAACACCAATTACGATGTCCTTGTTACGGATGCCTTTTTCTGGGATGAAATGTTCTCTCCGCAGGAAATTCAGCAATTAAAGCAAAAAAAGAATGGTGGTGAAAGACTCGTGATTAGCTACCTGAGCATTGGTGAAGCTGAAGACTATCGCTATTATTGGCAAAACAGCTGGCGACCTGGAAACCCAGAATGGATCGTTCGTGAAAACCCAAACTGGGAAGGAAATTATAAGGTCAAATATTGGTCACCAGAGTGGAAGGAAATTATTTACAATGGGGAAAACTCCTACCTTCAGCAAATCTTAGATGCCGGCTTTGATGGGGTTTACCTTGATATCATTGACGGATTTAGATTTTTCGAGAACCGGTGAACAGCACATCTGGATCTGGTTCAACCGTCCGCTTGGAATGTTCATATACACCGGTTCTTTAAAAACCCGCCACGTTTAAATCACAGGGAGCTTGCCTTCAAACATATTCTCGAACCGAACTTCTGCGATGGTCTGGTCGAGCAACAAGCTTAACGCATCACCTACCTTGGAACAGGTTACAAAGTTGTGCACATCCAGGTCTTGCGTCACCAATCCTTTTTTCACCATAAAGTCGATGTTGGAGTTAATAAGCTCAGCTTCTTCCTTTAATCCAAAATGCTCCAGCATCATAGCCACAGAAAGAATAGCTGCAATAGGATTGGCAATATCTTTTCCGGCCGCCTGCGGATAGCTTCCATGAATAGGTTCAAATAAAGACGTCTGCTCGCCTATAGATGCAGAGGGTAATAAACCAATAGAACCGGTGATCACGCTGCTTTCATCTGAAATGATATCCCCGAACATATTCTCTGTCAATATCACATCAAATTGATTCGGTCTGAGAATGATCTGCATAGCGGCATTATCTACATACAGATATTCCACTTCCACATCAGGATAGCTCGCTGCTTTGGCCTGCACTGTCTGTCGCCAAAGCCGGGATGTTTCCAACACATTGGATTTATCGACAAGCGTGAGTTTTTTTCTGCGTTTTTGTGCTGCCTCAAAAGCCAATTTTGCAATGCGGTCAATTTCTTGTACCGTATATGTGCAGTGATCCCAAGCTGACTCCCCGTCATCACTCCGACCTTTTTCGCCAAAATAAATACCTCCTGTCAATTCCCGGTATACCACCAGATCAGTTCCTTGAATACGTTCTCTTTTAAGTGGAGAACGGTCGATCAGCGATTTGTAAGTTTTCACAGGACGGATGTTGGCATACAATCCCAGTGATTTCCGAAGTCGTAACAGTCCTTCCTCAGGACGAACTTTTATGCTTGGATCATTATCATACTTTGGATCACCGATTGCTCCAAATAAAATTGCATCCGAATTCACACAAAGATCCAGTGTTTCCTGTGGCAAAGGATCTCCGGTTGCCTCTATAGCTACCGCTCCCACCAATCCTTTTTCATATTCAAACTCATGCCCAAACCGTTGTGCAATGGTATCTAATACCTTTAAGGCCTGTTTGGTTACTTCCGGTCCAATGCCATCTCCGGGCAATACTGCAATCTTCTTTTTCATTCCTAATACTCCACGTGTTGTTGTTCAAATGCTTTAATTTTGTCTTTTTGGCTGAGCAGATAGTCGATATCATCATATCCGTTCAGCATACACATCTTCTTATATTCGTTGATCTCAAAACTCTCGCTGCTTCCATCCTCCAGCAGCACCGTTTGTTCCGGCAGGTCTATGATTATCGGCGTTGATGGTTTTTTCTGAACCTCTTTCAGGATCTTCTGCAAAAAATCATCGCTCACCTGTACCGGAAGCAGTCCGTTATTCAGAGCATTTCCTTTAAAGATGTCTGCATAGTAGCTGGATATAACGGCTTTGAATCCATAATCGGCAAGTGCCCATGCAGCGTGTTCCCGGCTTGAACCACAACCGAAATTTCGCCCCGCTACCAGTATTTTACCCGAATGTTTTTCATTATTCAGCACGAAATTCTCGTTGGGGTTACCCTCTGAATCATATCGCCAGTCCCGAAACAGATTCTCCCCAAAACCTTCTTTGGTCGTAGATTTCAGGAAGCGTGCCGGGATTATTTGATCGGTATCTACATCTTCCTCGGGAAGTGGTACAGCAGTAGATTTTAATACTCTGAATTTTTCCATGATCACACCGCTAATTTATTGAGTTCAAATTTTCGGGGATCTACAATTTTGCCTTCGATCGCAATGGCGGCGGCTGTCAATGGACTCACCAGCATGGTACGAGCCCCCGGGCCTTGTCGCCCCTCAAAGTTTCGGTTTGATGTGGAGACGCAGTATTCTCCTTTTGGGATCTTGTCTTCATTCATTCCCAAACAAGCCGAACAACCAGACTGACGTAATTCAAATCCGGCCTTAGCCAAGATCTTATCAATACCTTCTTTCTGAGCTTGTTGCTGAACCTGTTTTGAGCCGGGCACGATCATCGCGTTCACATGGCCGGCTTTCTTTTTACCCTTCACATAATTCGCCACGATCCGCAGATCTTCAATTCGACTGTTGGTACAACTTCCAATAAATACATGATCGATCTTTTTGCCCTGAAGTTTTTCCCCTTCTTCGAGCCCCATATATTCCAAAGACTTTTTGAGGCCTTCCGGGTTTTCTACTTCGTCTGACATTGGAACATTTCCTGTAACTTTGATTCCTGTACCAGGATTGGTTCCGTAAGTGATCATCGGCTCGATGTCTTCTGCGCGGAAATTATATTCAGCATCAAAAACGGCTTCATCGTCGGTAAAAAGTGTCTTCCAGTATTCGACCGCTTCATCAAATTTTTCGCCTTTGGGAGCAAACTCTCTACCTTTTACATATTCAAACGTGGTTTCATCGGGAGCGATCATTCCACCCCGGGCACCCATTTCGATGCTCATATTGCAAATGGTCATTCGCGCTTCCATAGAAAGACCCCAGATCGCCGTTCCGGCATATTCTACAAAATGACCGGTTCCTCCCCCGGTTCCCAATTTCGAGATGATATAGAGAATAATATCTTTGGCATAAATTCCTTCTCCCAGTTCTCCATTGATAGTGATTCGCATGGTCTTGGGACGTTCCAGCAGCAAACATTGTGTAGCCATTACCTGTTCTACTTGAGAGGTCCCGATTCCAAATGCAATAGCACCAAATGCGCCATGGGTTGAAGTATGACTGTCGCCACAAACGATGGTCATGCCGGGTTTAGTAACGCCCAGCTCAGGACCGATCACATGTACAATTCCTTGGTACGGATGTCCCAACCCATACAGCTCGATCCCAAAATCTTCGCAGTTCTGTTTGAGGGCATCTACCTGCAGTTTGGACAGCGCATCTTTGATCGGTAGATGTTGGTTTTTCGTAGGCACATTGTGATCAGCTGTAGCCACGATCTTTTCTTTCCGAAAAATATCAATTCCGCGATCCCGGATACCACTAAAGGCTTGCGGACTGGTAACCTCATGAATAAAATGCCGGTCGATATACAGGATCTCTTGTCCTCCCTTGACCTCCTCTACCACATGTTGGTCCCAAACTTTCTCAAATAACGTTTTTGGCATGAATAAATCTTCTTTCCATTGAACTCAAGACCTGTCAGGTTTTAAAAACTGACAGGTCTAAGTTATTTTCAATTAGTAACTCCAAGTTTCTTAAATATCATTCGCGCCGACGCAGAGCGTGCGGAGCGAGTAGCAAATTGCGTCTAAAGTTTGCGAATCTAACTACAAAGCCTACTGGTTCCGGGCACTCTGCGTCGGAACCAAATACTTCTGCCTTCAACCTTCCTTGTTGATTGCTCGATGTTCTCACCCGGTAGCAGCCACAGCAAACAATTGCTTCAGATCCTGATCCTGGATGATCTTCTGCTCATCGGCAAGATTTAGAAACTCATTATAATAGTGATCCAGTTCTTCTTTGCAGAAATCATATCCCAGCTTTTGGGCTCGATAATTCAGGGCTGCACGGCCACTTCTCGCAGTCAATACTATGGATGATTCCAATGCCCCAACTTCTTCAGGGTCGATGATCTCATAAGTCTCGCGAGACTTTATCACCCCATCCTGATGAATTCCGGAGGAGTGTGCGAATGCATTGGAGCCTACGATCGCCTTATTGGCTTGAACGGGCATGTTCATTTTCGCTGAAACCATAGCACTGACTTCACACAAAAACTTCGTGTTGATATTCGTATCAAAATTAAGGTCGTGGTGTTTGCGCATGATCATCACGACTTCTTCGAGTGATGCATTTCCGGCCCGCTCACCAATTCCGTTGATAGTACATTCAATTTGTCGGGCACCGTTTTGTACGCCTGAAATGGAATTTGCTGTAGCCAGTCCCAGATCATTATGGCAGTGCGTAGAAATTGTTGCTTTATGAATTCCGTTCACGTTTTCATGCAGGAATTTGATCTTCTCTCCATATTCTGAAGGGAGGCAGTACCCTGTGGTATCCGGAATGTTAACTACCGTAGCCCCTGCCTTTATCACTTCTTCAATGACTTTGGCGAGATATTCATTATCGGTTCGACCGGCATCTTCTGCATAGAATTCAACATCTTCTACATATTTCTTAGCCAGCTTCACAGCTGCTACTCCCCGTTCGATCACGTTTTCACGGGTGGTTTGCAGTTTATTGAATACATGGCTGTCGGATGTTCCGATACCGGTGTGAATGCGTGGCCTTTTTGCTTTGGCTACTGCTTCAGCTGCTACTTCGATGTCGTTTTGTACGGCGCGAGTGAGAGCGCATACCGTTGATTCCGTGATCAATTCAGAGATCTTCTTCACCGATCTGAAATCCCCGGGACTGGAAACAGGAAAGCCCACTTCCATCACGTCTACACCGAGTCGTTCTAGTTCTTTCGCGATCTCAATTTTTTCTTCTGTATTCAGCCGGCAACCCGGCACTTGTTCGCCATCGCGAAGGGTGGTATCGAAAATCTGGATTTGTGTATTTGGCATTAGTCTGAGGTTTTCTAACTTAACTGCCGTGTCAATTACTTTCTCTGGTCAAAATTCAGTAATTGCTCCGAATGTAGGCTCGTGACTTCACACCATAAAACCATATTATGATGTAATTACGATACCCAAACAATCGGAGACTTTGATTATCAAATAATAATCAACAACTTAGCACACTCATACTCACTCATTTTTTACAATGGCCAACCAACCAAACGATCACGTTTATCAGTTGATAAAATCGTTGACGAAGGCTGAAAAACGTGCTTTTAAGATCTACGCAACCCGCAACAGCAGTCCTGATGCCAAATTTATCAAACTGTTTGATGCTATGGATAAGGCTTCTGATTATGATGAAGAACAGATCATAAACAGCATCAAAGGGGTGAAAAAGCGGCAGTTTTCAAACCTGAAAGCACATCTTTATAAACAGGTACTTACCAGCCTCCGGCTCACCAATATCAATCATAACGTCGACATTTATCTGCGAGAGCAAATTGATCATGCACGGATCCTGTACAACAAAGGATTGTATAAGCAAAGTCTGCGATTGTTAGATAAGGCGAAATCCCTGGCTCACCAGAATCACCGGCATTCCCTGGAATATGAGATCCTGACTTTTGAGCGAATCATTGAGTCGCAGTACATCACCCGAAGTCTTCAGAATCGCGCGGATGAACTCATCGGACAAGCAGAAGAGAAGATCGAAACGCTCAGTAATTACAATAAGTTATCAAACCTTTCGCTTCGGTTATATGGAATTTATATCAAAGCAGGACATGTGCGAGATGAACGGGATTACGAAAATATAAGCCGGTATTTCAAGAAGGAACTTGAAGACATCAGCCGGAAGAATCTTGGCTTTTTTGAGCAGCTGTATCTTTATGTTTCCTACGCCTGGTACAGTTTGATCGTTCAGGATTTTTTACTTCAATACCGTTACGCACAAAAGTGGGTAGACCTTTTTCACGATAATCCCGATATGCTTGAGCTCGAACCGATCTGGTATTTGAAAGGACAGCATGTATTGCTTGAGGCTTTGTTTATTCTGGGACATTATTCCAAGCACGAAGAGGTCAAACAGAATTTGCAGGATTTTCTTAACGATCCCCCCACCCGAAGCAACGAAAACCTGGAAACGCTTGGGTTTATGTATCTTTATACCTCCAAAATTAACAGCCACTTCATTGCCGGGACTTTCACTGAGGGTACAGAAATGGTTCCTGAGCTCAACAGAAAACTCGATAAGTATTCCCAGCAGGTAGATTCGCACCGGATTTTGGTCTTCTACTACAAGATCGCCTGTCTATATTTTGGTGCTGGGGATAATGAAAAAACCATCGAATACCTGAATAAGATCATCAATTATCATGATCAGAAATTACGGGAGGATCTCCATTGCTTCGCACGAATATTGAATTTGATCGCGCACTATGAAATGGGGAATCAGATACTTGTGGAGTATCAGATTCGCTCTGTTTATCGGTTTTTAAGCAAAATGAACGACCTGAACCTGGTTCAGCAGGAGATCCTCAAATTCTTGCAAGATCTTGGGAAGTCAAACGGCTCAACCCTGAAAGAAAAATTCAAAAAACTGAGGGTGCGACTGCTGGAGATCAACGAAATGCCTTACCAAAAACGACCGTTTTTATATTTGGACATCGTATCTTGGCTGGAGGCTAAGATCCACGACAAACCCGTTCAGCAGGTGATTCGGGAAAAATTCACCCCTAGAAATTAAAGTTAGCCATCGTTTGGACATCCCATCAATCCAAAAGAACACAACACCAATGAGTTGATATTAACCACTGTCAGGCTTTTCTTTGAAGCGAATTAAACGTTCAATTATGCTATCTGTCATCATTATTTCTCTGGTCATTATTCCCATTATTGGTATTTCATACCAGCCAGGGAAAGCTTTGTGACATGATCACATTTATGATTACTCAAAAGCCTTCCCTAACCCGGAAGGCTTTTTTTTTGAATAAGATTTTTGATGTAAGGATTCCTGAAATATTGTAGAACCTGTGAGCGTCCACAAGACCTCGAAGCGTTCGGTTTCAGAATTCATCAGCCTAAATCAGCAACGCTCGAATCCCGAAGTACTTGGGAGGACGCTTCGAGGTTGCTCAGATAAAATTTTACACTCACTTATTACATGGCGGAATTAAATAAATACAGTAAACAAGTTACACAAGACGATTCTCAACCAGCAGCTCAGGCAATGCTTCATGCCATTGGGTTGGATGATGAAGACCTGCAGAAACCTTTGATTGGCGTAGCAAGTACCGGATATGAAGGCAATCCTTGCAACATGCACCTGAACGACCTGGCGTTTCATGTTAAAAAAGGAATTGAACATGCGGAGATGAATGGACTGATCTTCAATACCATCGGGATCAGTGATGGTATTTCGATGGGCACGCCGGGAATGCGATACTCTCTCCCCTCCCGCGATATTATTGCTGATTCGATGGAATCGGTTGTAAAAGGTATGGCTTACGATGGATTTGCAGCAATCGTCGGATGCGATAAGAATATGCCCGGAGCACTCATGGCGATGATCCGCGTAAACCGCCCTTCTGTTTTGGTATATGGCGGAACCATTGCACCGGGACATCACAATGGAAAAAAATTAGACGTAGTTTCCGCTTTTGAAGCATGGGGAGAAAAAGTAAGCGGTAAGATCTCGGAAGATGAATTCAAAGATGTGATTCATCATGCTTGTCCGGGCCCCGGAGCTTGTGGGGGAATGTATACTGCCAACACCATGTCTTCATCTATTGAAGCATTAGGACTCGCCCTTCCCTATAACTCTTCCAATCCCGCCAACGACAGTTCCAAGGTTTTAGAATGTGAGAATGTCGGCAAGCATCTTCGATATTTACTGGAGAATGACATCAAGCCCATGGATATCCTCACTAAAGAATCTTTTGAAAATGCCATTCGCCTGGTGATGGTTTTGGGTGGATCGACCAATGCGGTGCTTCATTTAATTGCAATCGCAAAAACAGCAGATATTGATATCGGTCTGGATGATTTTCAGCGGCTCAGCGACTCCACTCCTTTTCTTGCTGACTTAAAACCCAGCGGAAAATACGTGATGGAAGACCTACACAAAGCAGGCGGCGTTCCTGCCGTACTCAAATTCATGTTGCAAAATGATATGCTCCATGGAGATTGCCTGACTGTCACCGGAAAAACGCTGGCAGAGAATTTAGCTGAAGTTCAAGCACTAGACGAATCCCAGGATATTGTATTTCCCGTTGACAAGCCTATCAAGAAGAACGGACACATTCAGATCTTATATGGAAATTTAGCCGAAGAAGGATCGGTGGCCAAGATCACCGGAAAAGAAGGGGAAGTTTTTGAAGGAACCGCCCGTGTTTTTGAAGATGAGTTTGAAGCCAACGAAGGTATCAAAAATGGCAAAGTGAAAGCCGGCGATGTGGTCGTTATTCGATACTGTGGGCCCAAAGGCGGTCCCGGCATGCCCGAAATGCTGAAACCAACTTCAGCCATCATGGGTGCAGGACTGGGCAATGAAGTAGCACTTATCACTGATGGACGTTTTTCGGGGGGAACACACGGATTTGTGGTAGGACATATCACCCCGGAAGCACAAAATGGTGGAGCCATTGCATTGATCAAGAATGGAGACACTATCAGAATCGACGCCGTGGAAAGAACGATCGATATCCTGATCTCAGATGAAGAATTATCAGAACGAAAACGATCCTGGAAACAGCCCCCACTCAAAGAATCTCGCGGTACCCTTTACAAATATGCCAAAACGGTCTCATCGGCCTCCGAAGGCTGTGTTACAGACCAGTTTTAACATTAAATCTCACTCACTATGGCAACTGCAGAAGCAATTGAAGAATCGACCAAATCAAAACCAAAACCCACCAAGCGGATGACGGGCGCAGAAGCACTCGTACAGATCCTGCTTCAGGAAAATGTGGATATGGCATTTGGATATCCCGGCGGAGCAATCATGCCGGTATATGATGCACTTTACGATCATCAGGACAGTATCCACCACGTACTTGCCCGTCACGAACAAGGCGCTATCCATATGGCTCAGGGATATGCCCGGGCCAATGGAAAAGTCGGTGTTTGTTTGGCTACTTCAGGTCCGGGTGCTACCAATCTCATCACCGGTATTGCCGATGCACAGATCGATTCCACTCCGCTCGTTTGTATAACGGGACAAGTTCCATCGGCTCTTTTGGGAAGTGATGCATTCCAGGAATGTGATGTACTCGGAATTTCGATGCCGGTTACCAAATGGAATTTTCAAATAACAAAAGCAGAGGAAATTCCACAGGCTCTTGCTAAAGCGTTTTACCTGGCTCGATCCGGACGGCCCGGCCCTGTAGTGATCGATATTACCAAGGATGCGCAGTTCGGAGAATTTGATTTTGCGTATGAGCCCTGCACCTCTCTCCGAAGCTATGTTCCGAAGCCCAAATTGGATCATGCAAAAGTTAAAGAAGCTGCCGAGCTGATCAATAATGCGGAACGACCTTATGTGCTATTTGGGCAGGGCGTGATCCTGGCAAACGCTGAAAAAGAATTCAAACAGTTTATTGAGAAAACAGGAATTCCAGCTGCATGGACCATTATGGGACTTTCTGCCCTTGAAACCGATCATCCTTTAAACGTAGGAATGTTAGGAATGCATGGGAATTATGGACCAAACTTGCTCACCAACGAATGTGATGTTCTGATCGCTGTGGGCATGCGTTTTGATGACCGTGTGACCGGAAATCTGGACAAATATGCCAAACAGGCCAAAGTCGTTCACCTCGAAATAGATCCTGCAGAAATTGACAAAAACGTACCGGCAGATATCCCGGTTTTAGGCGATGCCAAGGAATCCCTCACTGAACTTAATAAACTTGTAAAACCGAACAGCCACGAAGAATGGCTGCAGCGCTTCCGGGATTGTGACCAACAGGAATGGGAGAAAGTGATCGAAGAAGAGCTTCATCCTAAATCGGATGTACTGAGCATGGGAGAAGTAATTCGCATCATCAACGATGTCACCGGTGGCGACCACATTTTAGTCACCGATGTAGGCCAACACCAAATGGTAGCCTGCCGATATTCGAAATTCACCAAGTCTAAAAGCAACATTACTTCCGGCGGACTTGGGACCATGGGTTTTGGGCTTCCCGCAGGAATTGGAGCCGCTTTAGGCGCTCCCGAACGCACCGTTATTGCTGTTGTTGGAGATGGCGGGCTGCAAATGACCATTCAGGAATTGGCGACCATCTATCAAACCAAAGCAAAAGTGAAAGTGCTGTTGTTGAACAATGAATTTTTGGGCATGGTCCGCCAGTGGCAGCAACTCTTTTTCGAAAAACGATATTCATCCACCGAACTCATCAATCCTGATTTTCAGCAAGTAGCCAAAGGATTTTATATCCCTACTGCGAAAGTCACAGAGCGTAAAAACCTCGAAAAAGCCATTGAAGAGTTCATCAATTACGACGGGTCTTACTTCCTGGAAGTAATGGTGGGCAAAGAAAATAATGTATTCCCGATGGTTACAAGTGGCTCGGGAGTCGCAGAAATCAGATTGGAGTGATCTCATGGAATCAGAGAAACAAGAATTTACGATAACCGCTTATACCGAAAATCATGTCGGGCTTTTGCACCGGATCACCATCATTTTCACCAAGCGGAAAATTAATATTGAAAGTCTGACCACTTCCGAAAGTGAGGTTGAAGGCATTCACCGGTTCACCATAGCTGTAACCGAAACGGAACAGCAAGTGATCAAGGTAGTGAAGCAGATCGAGAAGCAGGTGGAGGTCTTGAAATCAGATTATTATAAAAAGAAGGAAGTAGTACAGCAGGAACTGGCACTGTATAAAATTTCCACAGAATCACTGACCAGCGGACTGGATGTAGAGCGTATCGTTCGAGAACATAATGCTCGATTTTTAACCATCGAAAAGCATTTTGTGGTCATTGAAAAATCCGGATTTCGACGCGAGACCAAGGCTCTTTTTGATGAATTGAAGCCTTATGGGATCAGCGAGTTTGTTCGCTCAGGACGCATTGCTGTCTCCCGTGAACGAGATGGCATCGGAAAAGATGTGGAGAAAATACTGGCTGAAGCAGCTGTCTGAGAAGTACTTCAAAAAACTACTACCTCGCTCCTGACGCTCTGCGTCGGAGTGAACAACGAATATAAATCACTCATAAAACACAGATAAATAACATGGCAACATTAAATTTTGGCGGAGTCGAAGAAGAAGTAGTAACACGGGATGAATTCCCTCTTGATAAAGCACGAGAAACACTAAAAGATGAAACAATTGCGGTGCTTGGCTATGGAGTTCAGGGTCCCGGACAAGCTTTGAATCTCAAAGACAATGGTTTCAATGTCATTGTTGGCCAGCGTAAAAATTCAAGCACCTGGGACAAAGCTGTTGACGATGGCTGGGTCCCCGGAGAAACCCTTTTCGAGATCGAAGAAGCCGCTCAGCGGGGAACTATTGTCCAATATCTGCTTTCTGATGCAGGACAAATAGCCGTTTGGCCAACCGTAAAAGCCGCACTCGAACCTGGCGATGCCCTTTATTTTTCTCATGGATTTGGAATCACTTATAAAGATCGTACAGGCATCATCCCTCCTGAAAATGTGGATGTTATCTTAGTAGCTCCAAAAGGTTCAGGCACTTCCCTCCGACGCATGTTCTTGGAGGGAAGAGGTCTGAACTCAAGCTACGCTATTTTCCAGGATGCTACTGGCAAGGCCAAAGAACGGGTTACGGCTTTAGGTATCGGTGTTGGTTCAGGATATCTCTTTGAGACCACATTTAAAGATGAAGTGTACAGTGATCTAACCGGAGAGCGAGGAACACTTATGGGCGCCATCCAGGGAATATTTGCTGCACAGTATGAAGTACTTCGAGCTAATGGACACTCACCTTCTGAGGCTTTCAACGAAACCGTGGAAGAACTCACACAATCGCTGATGCCCCTTGTGGCAGAAAACGGCATGGACTGGATGTACGCCAACTGCTCAACCACTGCTCAACGTGGTGCGCTGGACTGGTGGAAGAAATTCCGCGATGCCACCAAACCCGTATTCGAGAATTTGTATGAAGAAGTAGCTGCCGGACGCGAAGCACAGCGCTCCATCGACTCCAACTCCAAAGACGACTATCGAGAGAAGCTGGAAGTTGAATTGGCAGAACTACGTGATTCCGAAATGTGGAAAGCCGGGAAGACCGTCCGTCAACTTCGTCCTGAGAATACACCAGTTGAGGAAGAGGCGGCTAAGTAATTAATCATTGGCCATTATTCTGCTCCAACGCAGAGCGTAGGAGCGAGATTAATATTTAACGATTAAAACACACTGTCCAAGCGGACGCTTGAACTAGTTCTTTTTGAAGTTAAACCGTAGGTCGGACAGCTTGTCCGACCATTTAGCCAAAGACTTTAACCTCATTCTTACATTTCACCTCGTTCCTGCGCTCTGCGTTGGAACAAACTCACAATTTCCAATCCATCACTTCCAACTTCAAAATGGCAGAAACAGCAGCATCATCCACCGTCTCGGTTCAAAACATACAGGAAGCCGCCCACGTGCTTAAAGACATCGCCGTGCGAACGCCTCTTATGTTCAATCATCAGCTTTCTGAGCAAACCGGGGCAAAGATCTGGCTGAAACGGGAAGACCTTCAAGTAGTTCGTTCCTATAAAATTCGCGGGGCGTATCATAAGATCGAAAGTCTCTCGGATGAAGAACTTCAGCACGGAATCGTATGTGCAAGTGCTGGAAATCATGCCCAAGGCGTCGCTTTTGCCTGTGCAAAAAAACAGATCAAAGGGACCATCTTCATGCCGGTTCCTACGCCCGAGCAGAAAGTAAAGCAGGTGAAAATGTTTGGGAAGGAATTTGTGGATGTCCGCCTGGTGGGCGACACATTCGACGACTCGTTTGAGCAAGCCATGGCATTCTGTGATGAACAAAACGCTGCCTTCATCCCTCCTTTCGACGATCCCAAGATCATCGAAGGACAGGGAACGGTTGGCAAGGAAATTCTGGAAGATTCCGAAGAACCTATCGACTATATCATTGTTCCGGTGGGCGGTGGCGGATTGTCATCGGGTATTGGTTCGTACTTCAGTGTGCTTTCTCCATCTACCAAAATTATTGGGGTTGAACCGGCCGGAGCCCCTGCCATGAAAGAGTCTTTGGAAAAAGGCGAGCTTATCACCCTAAAAAAAATTGACAAGTTTGTGGATGGAGCTTCCGTGAAACGCGTGGGCGAATATAATTTTGAGATTGCCCGTGAAGTTCTGGAAAAAGTCATCACGGTGCCTGAAGGAAAAGTGTGCAGTACCATTCTTCAGCTTTATAATGAACAGGCCATAGTTGCCGAACCCGCCGGAGCTCTTTCGGTGGCAGCTTTGGATTTTCTGAAAGATGAGATCAAAGGAAAGAATGTGGTTTGTGTGGTGAGCGGAAGCAATAACGACATCACCCGAACAGCTGAGATCAAAGAGCGCTCGATGCTGTACGAGGGATTGAAGCACTATTTCATCGTCGATTTTCCTCAGCGAGCGGGAGCATTGCGTGAATTTCTGGATAAAGTGCTGGGCCCTGATGATGACATCGCTCACTTCGAATACTCCAAGAAAACCAGTCGCGAGCAAGGTCCGGCTTTAATTGGAATTGAGATAAAACATCGGGACGACCTGGAACCTTTAGTCGGGCGAATGGAAGCCGCGAATATCAATTACGAATACGTGAATGATCAACCGCATTTGTTTCGGTTTTTGATTTGATTGACTCACACAGCTGAAACTAATCACCGCACCTGTTTAGCCATCTTCGCTGCTTTATCGGAATCACTCATTTCTTGAAGTTCGTCATCGTGCAGATCAAGTTGGATCCGCTGATCATCTCCTCCCTTTTTAAATTCCCACGCTTCACTGGTTACAATAGCTTCCAGGTTTTGAAGTCGGTGTAAGATCTGCTCTTTTTCCTCTTCACTCTTTATTAGTGCCTTCCGTAAGGCATTGGTATCTGAATTCAGAAGCTTTGTCTTTTCTGCAAGCATGTTTTCTAAGGCTTTCATCTCAGATGACTTCCGCGTACCGAAAATGATAACTGTTATCAGCATCACCAAGCTGAACATCCCCATTCCCAAAAATATCACTGTTGACCATTCCATAATCTTTCCTTTTTAAATAATGTACCAAATTTTAAGAATTGATCCTCAGTTACGGCAAATTATTAGAAAGGTTGCTAAATGATGAATCCCATAAAAAAAGCCGAAGTCTGTAATAGACTCCGGCTTATGATAGTCCTGCCTGGTATATGACTACCAGTCTTTTTCTTTCTTCTCTTTATCACCGTAGCTGTCGCCGGAAGCAAGTGCTTTCTTGATGCTTGGTGGCAATATCACGGTATCTATTACGTGAACCACACCATTAGATGCTTCAATGTCAGCCATTGCAACGGTAGCGTTGTCAACCATCGCCTTACCATAATTCAGGCTGATCTCAGCTTTACTGCCTTCTACTGTTTCTGCCATCATTCCATCTTTCAGATCGCCTGACATTACCTTACCGGGCACTACATGGTAGGTAAGTACTGCTGTCAGTTTATCTTTGTTTTCTGGTTTCAGAAGCATTTCAAGCACGCCTTCCGGCAGGGCTTCAAAAGCTTCGTTGGTGGGGGCAAAAACGGTGAAGGGTCCTTCACTCTGTAGCGTCTCAACTAACCCGGCTTCCTGCACAGCAGTTACCAGGGTTGAAAGATCGTCGGTTGCGACAGCAAGTTCTACGATGTTGCTGTCTTGCGCTTGTACATTGGTCGAAAGGAGCAGGCCGAAAATTATGGCACATACCCCTCTAATGTTTTTAAGTGTTCTCATGATGAATAGTTGTTAGTTATGATTGAATAGTCATACTCAACAAAGATTAACCGAGAACTTTCATTCCAAATTGAAAGCTTTTATTTATCCGTTTTACATCCTTTTAACCATCATCGCCACTCTCTTCTCTCCCTTTTCAGTGATCTGCTCCGCTATTTTGTTGAAGCCCAGCGCCTTATGAAACTTCATGGAATCAGGATTTGGAGGGCGTACATTTACTTCACAAGTAATTATCTTTTTATCTGAGTTTGTGAATAGATATTCATAAAGAGCTGAACCTAGTTTCTTACGCCGGTGGTTATCCCCAATTACAATGCGATCCACATAATCGAAAGTCTCGAAATTCCCACAAAAGAACCGGTAGTTCAGGCTTTGGTATTTTAGCCCCGGCTGCAGGACGATCATGAATCCGGCAACCTCTCCTTCTGACTCCACCACCAAAAACGGACCCGCTTTCTTAAGAAACCATTCCATTTCCTCCATTCCCACACTACTTACATGCGGAACTGCGGCCTCATTTAACTCCAGTATGTTTTTGAGATCTTTTTCCGAAGCTTTTTTGATTGTCATGAATAATTGTTTAGTTCAAAAATTTATTCTGATAATTCGTCCATTGCTCGTTCCAGAATCGTATCTACACCTGCAGAAGAGTCAGCCGGACTAATATTAACATTAATATCAGGAGGAATGCCTTGAAAACGGTATGATGAATTCAGATAGTTTTCAGGCAATTTAAATTCTTTAATGGAAACAGTCAGATACCAATCGCCAGGCAATGGTGTATAATCGGGATTTCCGATGAACCCAGCTGTATTATCTCCAATAATTAAGACTGATGGATTTATTCTGAGCCCGGCAGCTAATAATTCTGAAGCCCCTGCTGTCTGTCTGTTTGTTAAAACTATTATAGGTTTAGTATATAATGGCTCAGCATTATCAGGTAATCTCAACCAGACAGGCTCCCACTGTGTAAAATTTTGCCTCGTATTCGATTGCTTAGTTCTCTTATAAATATAAACCCTTGAACTGTCATTAAGCATTTCTAAAACATCATTCACTTCATACGAGGTAGAATAATTATATAGTGTTCCGGCTGTTGAGCGAAGATCAATTATCAGACCGTCCGTATTTTTAAAAGTGTCAAGTATGTCCCGAACATCCCTTGTTAACCATCCCAAAGAGAGTGAGTTAAATTTCAAATATCCTATATTTTCATCTTTCAGTTTTCCATATTCAATTCTTTCTCCTCCAATAACTGAATAGCTTTCAAAATAATGGGATATATCTGATAGATCATTTTTAAGATATTTTGTTTTCCATTTGTCGTATCTGATATACATTTGTTCTCTTGGCAGGCTGTATATCAGTCGGGTATGTGCATCTTCCAATTCATTCAGAATTTCTTTAAGAGAACGTATAAGTTGTTTTCCATTATCATATTGTTTGATCTGTTTTCTATGATCATTAAATAATGAATCGACATCAACCGATACATATTGTAAAAAAGCACTTTTTGCATTTAGCTCGTAGGTAAAAGCATCATACACTTCCAAAGGTTTGGTTGAAGGAGTTTCATCAAAAAACAAGCCATCGCAACCACTAATAGTAGCGAGCATCAATATCACTAAGAGAATTTTAAGCGCTTCTGTCATAGCTGAAATACACCTCCAATAAGAAAATGCTGTTGAAGAGCTTTCATCACAGAATATTCTCGATATGTATGATATTTAAAAGTATATTCAGGTCTTATAAATATTCTATTAGTAACAGGGATCTGTAGAAATATTTCATTTCTCAGTTGAAAAAATACACTTGGACCTGTCCCATAAAATTCCTTTTCATTTCTCCAGTATTTTTGAGTAGCATATCTATAATTAAGGATACCTATCCCCATCTTCATTCTCAAAAGTTTATCCCCAAATGTGTATTCCGCCGCTCCAACAATTGAAAGGTCAAACACGACGTCCTCCTCAAAGTCCCAACTTCCCTCCAAAAATTCTGATTGTATTGTATTTGTGAAGGATGCCGTTCGGGCTGTATAATTCATCCCCAATAAAGCAATAATTCCGGTTGTACTTTCATGCACCTTCCGCAGGTATTCTAAGCCCATAACAAGTTCAGTATGATCTACGCGATGTGTACCCTCAAAATAATCTATCTCTTCTAAATTAGGGGTAAGCTTAGTGTTCTGCGAGCTCATACTTAAACTCCACCTGGATTTTTCTGACTTGTATTGCATGCCAAAATTCAAAAACGACGGAGACATTGCGCCATAGTGATTATCTCCGAAACTTAGGATCTGAACGTCATGTTCAGTTACTCCAACAGAGTAACTCAGAAAAAATTGAGCTTTTACAGGTGCCTGGAAAAGGACCAAAAATATAAGAGAAGTGACTATTTTAAATTTTGTTGACATCTAACCAATAATAGAATAAAACGCTAAATATTGTAAGCTATTTATTAGCTTAAGTTCTTTCACAGTTTTAAAAAGTGAAACTATTAAGAAAAAAATGGTTTTTGGGATTTGAAATTTAGAGGTTCCGTCACCTTAAACATACATGCTATTTAATATCTTATTCTATGGATTGTAAAAAAACACATTTCCAGCTCGATGAATCTTTTACCTACCTGAATTGCGCGTATATGTCGCCACAGCTGAAAGTGGTTGAGGAAGCCGGCATCGAAGGGCTTCAGCGTAAACGAGATCCCTTTAAGATCTCTCCTGAAGAGTTTTTTGGGGAGACCGATCAGCTTCGGAAAGAGTATGCCAAGCTCATCAATGCTGAAGATCCCAAACGCATTGTGGTAATACCTTCTGTTTCGTACGGCATGGCAAACGTCGCCAAGAACCTTCCGCTCTCTAAAGGCGATAATATCATTGTGGTGGGCGAGCAGTTTCCGAGTAATATATATCCATGGAGATCGGTGGCTTCCGAGAAAGGGGCCGAGATCATCACCATCACCCCTCCCAATTCTGAAGAACGCGGAAAGGGTTGGAACGAAAAGATCATGAATGCCATCAACGAAAAAACAAAGCTGGTGGCCATAGCAAATGTCCACTGGGCAGATGGCACGCGCTTCAACTTGCAAGCTATTCGCACACTGACGCGGAACGTGGGAGCCTGGCTGGCCATAGATGGAACACAATCCGTAGGCGCACTTCCATTTGATATAAAGAAAATTCAGCCCGATGCCCTGATCTGCGCCGGCTACAAATGGCTGATGGGACCTTATAGTATTGGATTGGCTTATTACGGTCCCGCTTTGGATGAAGGAGATCCTGTGGAAGAAAACTGGATCAACCGTTATGAAAGTGAGAATTTTGCCAACCTTGTGAATTACAACGATGACTATCAGCCGGGAGCATTACGGTATGAAGTGGGTGAGCACAGTAATTTCATTTTAGTCCCCATGATGCTTGCAGCGATCAAACAACTCAATGAATGGGGGCCCGATAACATCCAAAAATATTGCAAGGATTTGATCGCTGAGCCCGTTGCGAAACTTCGGAAAGATGGGTTCCGCATTGAAGATGAAAACTTCAGATCTGCTCATTTATTTGGCATCCGGTTGGCCGAACAACACAAAATGGAAAAGATCAAAGCTGCTTTTGATGAGCACGACATTCTGGTTTCTTTTCGGGGAGATTCTATTCGGGTTTCACCAAATGTGTATAATACCAAAGAAGATCTCTCCAAACTTACTCAGGCCTTGTTACCATGACATCCCAACAAAATACACTCCTTATAGATTGTGAGGATGCCAAAGGCCTTATTCACAAGATCACTGACGTCATCTACCAGCATGAACTCAATATTGTACTGAACCGGGAGTTTGTGGAGCATGAGAGTAAACATTTTTTCATGCGTACAGTCATCGAGGGAGATTTTGATCAAACTGAGTTGGTAGAAAAATTAAGATCGGCATTACCAGAAAATGCCAATATCCGTTTGAGCAGCCATCAAAATAAAGATGTGGTGATCATGGCTACCAAAGAACATCACGTTCTGGGAGACCTGCTGATTCGGAATGAGTTTGATGAAAACAGAGCAAATATTCAGGCCGTGATAAGCAATCACGAAGATCTGCGCCAATTTGTAGAACGCTTCGATATCCCCTTTTATGTGATTCCGCATGAAGGAAAAGAAAGATCAGCACATGAGAAAGAAATTCTGGCTTTGCTTGCCAACTTCAGTCCGGATTACATTTTCCTGGCTAAATACATGCGTATTTTCTCTAAGGAATTTGTAGAGGTTTTTAAGCATAAGCTGATCAACATACATCATTCCTTCCTGCCTGCTTTTGTTGGCGCACGACCTTATCAACAAGCATTTGAGCGCGGGGTGAAAATTATCGGGGCAACGGCTCACTATGTAACTGATGATCTGGATGAAGGCCCCATCATCTACCAGAGCACCACACGTGTTGATCATCGTTTTGATGCCAATGAAATGGCTCAGGCCGGCCGTGAAATTGAAAGCAAGGTGATGGCAGAGGCGACCAAACTCGTCTTAGATGATAAAGTGTTTATCCACGGCAATAAGACGGTAATTTTGGATTGAGGAACAGCAAGAAATCCAATCAAAATATTGTATAAAAAAGTAGGGACGTATCATGATACGTCCCTATAAGGAAATTCAATATTTGATGTAAAATTACTCTCCGCTTACCACAGCTTTCATGTAATCTTTTCGCATTTCAGCTATGGCTGAGATGGAAATTCCTACCGGACAAACGGCTTCACATTCGGCAAAGTTGGAGCAATCGCCGAAGCCTTCTTCTTCCATCTGTTCAACCATGGCAACTACACGATTTGAACGCTCAACTTCCCCTTGTGGCAATTTGTTGAGGTGAGCAATCTTAGCTCCTGTAAACAGAGATGCTGATGCATTCGGACAAGCCGCAACACAAGCTCCACAACCGATGCAGGTTGCATAATCGAAAGCCGCATCAGATTTTTCTTTTTCTATCGGGATGGCGTTAGCTTCCACAGCAGATCCGGTTTTCACCGAAACATATCCACCAGCTTCAATAATGCGGTCGAAAGAAGAACGGTCTACCACAAGATCTTTGATCACCGGAAAAGCAGCTGCTCTTGGTGGCTCAATGGTAACGTGGTCGCCATCGTTGTAATTTCTCATGTGTAACTGGCAAACGGCAACACGCTGTTTAGGTCCGTGGGCTTGCCCGTTGATCACAAGATTACAAGAACCGCAAATCCCTTCACGGCAATCATAATCAAATTCTACGGGCTCCTTGTCTTCCAGCATCAGCTCTTCGTTGAGCACGTCAAGCATTTCAAGGAACGACATGTGTTCGTTCACATTGTCGAGCGTGTACTCCTCAAAATGGCCGGTATCATTCGGTCCATTTTGTTTCCAGTATTTCAGATGAATGGTCATTTCTTTGCTCATAATATTCCTTATTTGTAACTACGTTGTTTTAGCTCAACGAATTCAAATTCTAGATTTTCTTTGTGAAGAGTTTCTTCGAGTTTACCGTTCAGGCCTTTGTATTCCCAGGCAGATACGTAAGAATACTCCTCATCATTTCGGAGGGCTTCACCCTCATCGGTTTGATATTCTTCCCGGAGATGGCAACCGGCAGATTCTTCTCTGTTCAGCGCATCTTCGGCCATTAGTTCTGCCAACTCAAAGAAATCGGCAACACGACCTGCAAACTCCAGATACTTGTTATAGTTATTCTTCTCGCCGGGGACTTTCACATTCTGCCAGAATTCTTCCCGCAGCTCGCGGATCTCTTCAATGGCTTGCTTAAGTCCCTCTTCATTCCGGGCAATTCCGATCTTATCCCAAACGATCTTACCCAGCGTTCTGTGGAAATCAACGATCGTACGATTTCCGTCAATGTTGAGTAATTTATCGATCTGAGCCTGAGCTTCATTTTCAGCTTCCTGGAAAGCATCGTGATCGGTTCCATATCGCTTACCGGGCTCTTGTTTGGCAAGATAATCACCTATGGTGTACGGAAGCACGAAATAGCCATCCGACAGTCCCTGCATCAGTGCACTTGCACCAAGTCGGTTTGCACCGTGATCCGAGAAGTTGGCTTCACCGGCCGCATAAAGTCCGGGGATGGTGGTTTCCAGATTGTAATCAACCCAAAGCCCGCCCATTGTATAGTGAACAGCCGGATAAATTCTCATCGGACGTTCGTATGGATTTTCACCCGTGATATTTTCGTACATATCAAACAGATTACCATATTTGGCTGAGATCGCATCTTTTCCATCACGGTCTATAGCATCGCGGAAATCGAGATACACTGCCAATCCGGTTTCGCCAACACCTAAGCCATCATCACACACCATTTTGGCATTTCGGGAAGCCACATCACGCGGCACCAGGTTTCCAAAAGCGGGATAACGTTCTTCAAGATAGTAATACCGCTCTTCCTCAGGAATCTCATTTGGATGACGATCATCTTCTTTTTCTTTAGGTACCCAAACACGTCCATCGTTTCTCAAACTTTCGGACATCAGCGTCAATTTAGACTGATAATCTCCGGAAACCGGAATACATGTGGGGTGAACCTGAACGTAACAAGGGTTGGCAAAAGCAGCTCCGCGTTTGTGTGCTCGCCATGCTGCCGTCACGTTAGAGTTTTTGGCATTTGTTGAAAGATAAAAGACGTTTCCATAACCACCGGTTGCAAGTACAACGGCGTCGGCTTCATATCGGCATAATTCCCCTGAAACCAGATCACGGGTAATGATACCGCGAGCTTGTCCGTCGATCACAACTACATCCAGCATTTCATGGCGCGGATGGTATTTGATATTCCCTTTGTGCACCTGACGCATCATCGCCTGATAGGCACCAAGCAGTAGCTGCTGTCCGGTTTGTCCACGGGCATAAAATGTTCGGGACACCTGTGCTCCACCAAACGAACGGTTGGCCAGGTTTCCGCCATACTCACGGGCAAAAGGAACACCTTGAGCTACGGCCTGATCAATAATTTCGTTGGACACCTGTGACAACCGGTAGACATTAGATTCCCGTGAGCGATAGTCACCACCTTTGATGGTATCATAAAAAAGGCGCCAGATGCTATCTCCATCATTGGGATAGTTCTTGGCAGCGTTTATTCCACCCTGAGCCGCAATACTATGGGCACGCCGGGCTGAATCCTGAATACAGAAGCTCCGAACATTGTAACCAAGCTCAGCAAAACTCGCAGCTGCAGCGCCACCGGCCAATCCGGTTCCCACTACAATAATTTCATATTTACGCTTGTTGTTGGGCGACACCAGGTTGATGTCCTTCAGGTGCTTATCCCATTTTTCTTCTAGCGGTCCGCCGGGTACTTTTGAATCAAATTTCATAATCTAAATCCTTAGTCTTAAATCTTTAATCTCTTGTTAATATGCAATGAGTGATCCTTCTCCGCCGGTAAGAAAGATATAAAGCGGAATAAAAATGAAGCCAAGCATCAACACGATGGCAAAGATGTATGCTCCTAATTGTACTTTTTTCGACGTTTCTCCATGTTTCATTCCCAAAGATGTGAATGCACTCCATGCACCGTGTGCTAAATGCAAAATAGCTAAAGCCATAACAGCTATATAACCAAATGCTATTAAGGGATTCTGAAATTCTGCAATCACCAATGCCCTGAGGTCTCTGGCTTCAACTCCTCCTGCAGACTCAAGGATCACGGTTCCTTCATCCGGACTAAAAAGCCCATATTTAAAATGCATAATGTGAAATACCAAAAATACCAAGAGGACGGTTCCTGATATGATCATACTTCGAGAAGCCAAAGACTGATGACTTGGACCGCCTTTGGTTTGATAGGTATCATATCCTTCTGGCCTGGCTTTCTTTTTTTGCCTCCAGATCGAAATTCCTAAAATCGCGTGATACAGGAAAAAGAATACAAGTCCGGCTTCAATAACATAAAGTAGCGGACCAAGACTTTCTAGCGTGTGCGTGTAAACATTAAAAGCTTGGCTTTCACCGAAAATAGTAAGGTTTCCGGCGAGGTGACCAATTAGAAAAAGCATGAGACCGATACCCGTGATGCCGGTCATAAATTTTCGGCCAACCTGAGAATTCAGTGCTTTGATAAGAGAAGGCATATTCTACGTCTTAGATAATTTCAATTTGTAGTGATAACAGCGTTAATGAAATGTAAGTTTCAAAAATTAGTGAAAACTTAATTCATCAAATACTGCGTCGAGAAAATCGCTTTTTCCTCTTTGAATAACAAGGCAGAATAGGTCTAAATATGATCGCAGATTTGTGGGATTATACAGATTTCACTGATGTTTATACCAAACACCTTCCATAACTCGACCCACATTTATTTCTTTGAACCACACGTAATTTACATCCTCGCTCCACACGCTCTGCGTTGGAGCGGATTTAGGTATGACTTTAGGAAAGTTGAGACTTACCTTTCAACAGAACAAATCCGAATTATTGAAAACTATTACAAAAACATACGAATCTTCTTTTCGGGAGCGTGGCTCCAAGTTCATGGGATATTTGTTCCCGGCTGAATCGGAGGAAGAATTCCAGGAAGAACTTGATCAGCTCAAATCTAAATATCCGGACGCAACACACCACTGTTGGGCGTGGCGACTAAACCCGGGGCAACCCAAAGAATTCAGCTCCGATGATGGTGAACCATCGGGCACAGCAGGGCTTCCCATTCTCAATCAGCTTAAATCCTTTGAAGTTGTAAATGCCGGAGTAGTTGTTGTCAGATATTACGGTGGCACCAAGTTAGGAAAATCCGGGCTGATCGAAGCCTATGGCCGTGGAGCTGAGCTATGCCTGGAATCTGCAAGACTGATCTCCATAAAACCGGTACAGCTTTTTGAAATTCGATATCCCTATCCCGAAGAAAATACCATCCAAAGACTAAAAAATGATTATGGGCTGAAGATAGTAGAATCTGAATATCTGGAGAGTATTACCTTAAAAGTAGCTTGTCCAAAAAAGTCTGCTCTTTATTTTGAACGCGAACTTGAAGGACTTGAACATCTCTCCATAACTTTTAAAAAGCTTGAAGAGCATTTTACAGCCGGTTAAGAATCTTACCCTTCAAACCCCTATTTTCTGAAAAAATCTTCGACTATGAAAATTTATACCAAGAAAGGCGACAGCGGTAATACTTCTCTTTTTGGCGGACAAAGAGTCTCCAAAAGTTCTAAGCGTATTGATTCTTACGGAACCGTGGATGAGCTTAATTCCATTTTGGGGATGGCCACTTCTTTTGGTTTATCAGAGAAAGGAGCGGAATTACTGGAAACCATTCAGCAGCAACTATTTATATTAGGAGCCGACCTGGCTACCCCGGCCTCAAAAGATGTTCGTATTGAACGTATTGGTCACAGCGAAGTAAATTTCCTCGAGAAAGCCATCGATGAGATGGAAGAAGAGCTGGAACCACTCAAGAACTTCATTTTGCCCGGCGGAGCACAAGCCGGAGCCACACTTCATTTCGCGCGCACCGTTTGTCGTAGAGCTGAACGAATCACGGTTGAATGTCGGCATGAAGAGGAGATCTCTGAAGTGGCTATCATGTACATCAACCGACTTTCGGACTTCTTGTTTGTCCTTGCCCGGTATGAAAACAAAAAGGCAGGCACAAAAGAAACAACCTGGATTCCTGAGAAGTAAGCATGTCCCTCAGCAACAAAGCGAAAAATTACATCCGGAAGCATCACTCCAAAAAAAGTACGGCTAAACTTGCCTCCGACTTAAATCTGGATGAATCAAAGGTTCAGGAATTCATTGATGAGATCAGCGAGCCGCTTCCCCTTAAAAAGAAGATCACTTTTTACGCCATCACCTTTTCTATTCCAGTTTTGTTTTTTGTGATCCTGGAAGTCACTTTGCGAAGTGTGGATTACATGGGAAACACAGAGCTGTTCGTTGATCCCCAGATTCCTTCTAACGAATACCTCATTCCCAATCCTAATTTCGCCTCTAAGTATTTTTTCTATACCAAAACCATTCCCAATCCTTCGGTAGATGTATTCCTGCAGGAGAAACCGGACAATTCCTACCGCGTATTTGCCATGGGTGGCTCCAGTGCGGCCGGATATCCCTATGGATTTAATGGCACCTTTTCGAGATTGGTAGATGATATTTTGACCGACGCCATGCCCTCCCACGAAGTAGAAGTTGTGAACGTGGCGACCTCTGCCATCAGCACGTATACCCTGGTTGATCAGGTTGATGAGATCCTTGAACAACAACCGGATGCCATCATGATCTATGCCGGACATAATGAATTTTACGGTGCTTTGGGCGTTGGATCCAACGAAAACCTGGGAGCATTTCCCGGTTTTGTGCGTTTTTATCTGAAATTACAGCGATTTAAAACCTTCCTCTTTATGAGGGAAATGATCGTGGATACCGGTCAGTGGATCTTTGGGAGCTCCGGCTCAGCGGGAGGCACACTCATGGAACGCATCATTAGCAATCAATCTATAGAGTTAGACGGACCTGTATTTGAGCTCGCCATGATCCAGTTCAGAAGCAATATGGAGGCCATTGTTTCGGAATTTCAGGAACACGGAATTCCCGTTTATCTCTCTACTATTGCAAGTAATGTGAAAGATCAGCCGCCCTTTATTTCTTTAGAACAAGATGATCATCCGCCCGCCTCATCAGTTTACGATAAGGCTAGAAAAACCTACGCACTGGGAGACACACTTCAAGCCAGATCACAGTTTGAATACGCCAAAGATCTGGATGGACTGAAATTCCGTGCCCCCACTATGATCAACGAAATTATTGAAGAACTCTCCGGTGAATTTGACAACGTACGACTGGTAGATACGCATGCAGCTCTTGAAGGCCAATCTGATGATGGCATCATCGGCAAAAACCTGATGCTGGAACATCTTCACCCCAACCAAACTGGCTATTACTGGATGGGAAGGACTTTTGCTGAACACATGCTTAAAGATCTCTCCCGATCTGAAATGATAAAACAGCAGCCAACCGACCTGTCTTCCTATTTTGAAGAAATGCACATTACGGAACTCGATGACCGCATCGTTTATCACCGATTGCGGACGCTTGAACAGGGCTTTCCTTTTGTACTGGATAGCAAGACAGATCCCTACCAGTTTAGTTATGAACCAGCAGATGTTCTGGACTCTCTCGCTTTTGGTGTTGTTCACAAAAATACCCGCTGGGACGCTGCAAAAGTAGAACTTGCCCGTCACTATCAGAATCAGGGAAAAGCTCAAAAAGCCCTTAAAGAATATTACAGCCTCATTCGGAATCAACCGTGGAACGATTCTCCTTACGTATATGCTGCCCGCGTGTACCTCGAACAAAATGATTTTACCAATGCTGAGCCTTTGCTTGAAAAAGCGTACGAACTTGATCCTAACGATGCATTTATAACCAAAATGCTGGGGGCAATAAACCTGAATCAGGGGCAAACAGAAGCAGCGATCCGGTATCTGGAAGAATCGCGTGCAGTTAATCCTAATGACCCACAAATGTTGTACAATCTATCGGGAGCATACGGCACAAACCAAGAATTTGAAAAGGCCCTTAAAACCGCGAATCAGGTTCTTGAACTCAATCCAAATTATCCGGGCATTCAGCAGTGGAAAGCCCAACTCACAAGAATTATAAATTCAAGAAGAAATTAACGTTATGGCACTAATGATCTCAGTCTCGGGTATCCGGGGCATTTTTGGAACCGACCTCACCCCACAGAATCTCTCAAAATTTACGGCCGCCTACGGCACCTGGCTTGAAGGCGGAACCGTGGTAGTGGGCCGCGATTCTCGCGTTACCGGCCAGCTTTGTGAAGACATTGTAGCCGCCACCCTGGCGAGTGTCGGTTGCGATGTGGTGAAAGTTGGAATCGTCCCTACCCCAACGGTGGCCATGGGAGTCTTGAAACACAAGGCAGCGGGCGGAATCATTATATCAGCCAGCCATAACCCTGCGGAATGGAATGCACTGAAATTACTGAACGAAAAAAGTGAATTTCTGGATGCCGATCAGGGCAAGAAAGTCATCGAGATCTCAGAATCCGGCGATTTTGCTTATCAGCCATTTGATAAGATCGGAAAGATCACGGAAGACCCTGATATCCTGGATGATCACATTCAAAAGATCCTCGATCTTCCTTATATCAACAAAGAGGAAATTGCCGCCAGGAATTTTTCCGTGGCAGTAGATGCCGTAAATGGTGCCGGTTCAGAAGCTCTTCCTCGACTGCTCGAAAAACTTGGGGTGAATACTGTTCACAAACTGCACTGCACACCTAACGGAATTTTCCCTCATAACCCTGAGCCACTCCCGGCTCATCTCGCTGAAATTTGTGAATTGGTGAAGGAGAAGAAAGTCGACCTTGGTGTGGTTACAGATCCTGATGCCGACCGACTTGCACTGGTTGACGATACCGGAAAACTCTTCGGTGAAGAATACACCCAGGCTACTGCTTTTGATTTCATTCTTGGCAAAACTCCAGGCGCTTGTGCCACCAACCTTTCTTCCTCCCGCGTTTCGGATGATGTAGCCCGCGAGCACGGACAAAAATGCTACCGATCTGCTGTTGGGGAGATCAACGTTGTAAAAGTGATGCAGGAACAGGATGCCGTAATTGGCGGCGAAGGGAATGGCGGGGTGATCTGTCCGGATCTGCATTATGGCCGGGATGCCCTTGTTGGAACCGCGATGGTGCTTCAGCATCTGGCTGAAAAAGGAATGAGTTCTTCGGAATACAGAGCTTCACTCCCCGATTACTTTATGAGCAAAAACAAGATCCAGCTCGATGATTTAGGCAAAGATGCCGATGAAGTCCTCGAAATGATAAAAGAGCACTTTTCAAGCCTTGAACCAAATACGGTGGATGGTGTGAAAATTGACTTTGCCGAAGGGTGGGTTCATCTGAGAAAATCAAATACAGAACCCATTATCCGCATCTATTCAGAAGGAAGGTCCCCTGAAGCCGCTGAAGGTTTTGCAGGAAAGATCTTTGATCTGCTTAAATAGAATATGCTCAAGTCCACCTTGTTATAGGTTAAAAAACAGTCGGCTCCGGTTATCTTTAATCAATATTAATTAAAAGAAACTAAACCACCCGGTTCCCATGTTCTAAATGGTGCGAACAGTCATTCTTTTGGATCATTTAACTACATAAATAAAGATTTGCCTGAACAACCAAACAAAGAGAATAAACAAGACGAGAAAAAGAAAAAACAACCCGGAAAATGGACCGGCCGTAAAAAACCTAACTTTGGGTGGACCAGCGCCCTTATCTGGCTTTTACTACTTGCCCTGCTTTACAACTGGTACATGGCTTCCGGAGATGGGTTTATGGGCGGCACTCCCGAAATCGAGTACTCCGAGTTCCGTAAACAACTCAATGAAGGAAATGTAGAACGAGTTCACGTTCAGGGAGATCAAATTCAGGGAGAGTTTAAAACCACACAGGATCTTCAGATCACCGACGGGGACACTCTGCAGGCTGAAAGTTTCTCTACGTACATCCCGTCTTTTGGAGATGAAAACCTTTACGAGCGGCTTGAGGAACAAAATGTAACTATTTCTGCCCAGCCCGAATCGGAATATAGTTGGTGGTACATCTTACTTATAACCTTGCCCATTCTATTTTTTATTCTCATTGGGGTGATGTTCTACCAGCGAATGAAATCACAAAGTCAGGGCTTTTTTAACATCGGGAAAAGTAAAGCCAAACTTCAGGAACCTGAAAAACAGGATACTAAATTTGAAGACGTGGCAGGACTCGATAACGCTAAAAAGGAATTACAAGAGATCATCGAATTCCTGAAAGAGCCGGATCGATTCCAGAAGATCGGTGCAAAATTACCAAAGGGCCTGCTTATGGTTGGGCCGCCGGGAACCGGAAAAACCCTGATGGCCAAAGCCGCTGCAGGTGAAGCAGATGTTCCCTTCTTCAGTATTTCCGGATCGGACTTTATGGAGATGTTTGTGGGGGTTGGAGCCAAAAGAGTTCGCGATATGTTTGATAAAGCTAAAAAAGTTTCCCCGAGTATCATTTTTATAGATGAGATTGATTCTATTGGTCGCAGACGAGGAGCCGGTTTAGGCGGCGGGCACGACGAACGCGAGCAAACGCTGAACCAATTACTTTCAGAACTGGATGGTTTTGAACCAACCGAAAGTGTTGTGGTTATGGCTGCTACAAATCGGCCTGATATTTTGGACAAAGCACTGTTGCGCCCCGGACGTTTTGACCGACGGATCACCATCAACCTTCCCAAGCAAAAGGCCCGGCACGAGATCCTGAAGATCCATGCCAGAAATAAGAAACTGAAGGACGGAGTAGATCTTGAAAAAATTGCCCGAAGTACCCCCGGCTTCAGTGGTGCTGATCTGGAAAACCTCCTTAATGAAGCGTCTTTGTATGCGGGAAGAAATAAGCGAAATGAAATTGCGATGGAAGACATCGACAAGGCGCGAGACAAAGTTCTGATGGGGCTTGAAAGAGATGGCATGGAAATTGGCGAGGATGAAAAGAAAATGCTTGCTTACCATGAAGCCGGACATGCGTTAGTGGCTGCGGTTCTTCCCCATTCCGATCCCATCCATAAAGTCACCATCATTCCACGTGGAAAAGCGATGGGCGTCACTCAACAACTTCCTGAAAAAGAAAAATACATTTATAAACGGGAGTATTTACTAGATCGGCTGGCGGTCATTATGGGAGGTCGTGCTGCAGAAGATCTTATTTTTGAAACCTCGACCAGTGGGGCACAAGACGATCTCAAGCAAGTGGCCAAGCTTTCCAGGAAAATGGTGCTTGATCTTGGAATGACCGATCGATTTGGGCATGTCTCTTTCGGCAGTGAGGAACAGGAAATATTCCTTGGCCGCGATATGAGCCAGAAGCAGGAATACAGCGATGCCACCGCCCGTGAAATTGATGAGGAAGTGCAGAAAATTTCCAAGGAAGCTTTTGAACGTGCAAAAAACACCTTGGTAGAGAATCAGGATGTCCTTGATAAAGTAGCCGAATTACTGCTCGAGAAAGAAGAGATCTCTGGAAAAGAAGTAGATAAACTCCTTGATAAGAAAGAATCAGATTGATCCTATCTCAGGGAACGTAAAATTTCCCTTTGAACTTCATATATAAACAGAACAAACTAAAATTGACCGAATATGTTAACCTGGAAAGACCTTAAAGATTTCGCCAAAAACGGCAACCCCAAACCTGAAAAACGGGTAGAGAAATCTAACGAGGAATGGAAAAAAGAGCTTACTGAAGAACAATATGCCATCACTCGCAAAAAAGGAACCGAACGTCCGGGTTCCAGCGACATGTGTTATAAATTCGATCCGGGTTTGTATGAATGTGTGTGCTGCGGAACCAAATTATTTGATGCAACCACAAAGTTTGAAAGCAGCTCTGGATGGCCGTCTTTTACGCAACCGGTCAAAGAAAATGCCGTGAAATATGAAATGGATACCTCCCACGGTATGGTGCGGATCGAAGCTTTGTGTAATACTTGTGATGCACATTTAGGCCATGTTTTCCCCGACGGCCCCGAACCCAGCGGATTACGTTATTGTGTAAATGCTATGAGTTTGCAAAAAGTAGAAGAAGAAACATCGAATTCCTGAACTAACCAGATTATCATTTAAATAAGGTCATTTCGCAGCAAATGCCCGAAATCTAATTGTTTGATACGTTTCAACAATTGATTTTATGGCAGTATTCAGATCCCCGTATTCACGGGAATGACCATTCCAACATATTTGCTTATCCTGCCTTTTTATTGGTTTATATAACTGATTTTCAAATCAGCATTAGTAACTCGTTTAGCTATTCTCCTTGTCTTCTATGACGGGCAGATAATCGTCGGGAAGCATTTTGCACACGGGCACATATCGCCAGTAACCTTTTATTTCAACAGCATCTTTAGCTTTCAAAAGACCATTTCTGGTAAACTCAGCCGACCACCCATTTAAAGAGATCCAGGACGTTTGGTGCCGGTAATTTTGAAGTCCCATTATTCCGTCCGGATCGTCAACACCTTTTTCGATATACTCTATGCGAATCTCTTCTTCAGAACGGATGAGTAAATTCTCGTTTTCAAAGCTTGGAATGATGATCTCCCCCTTCTCTTTCTCAATATCACTTACTGAAGATGATGAAAAGGCCATCGCCGATGTACTTGTAACAGCCTGTCCGGAGAAAATGCGATAGCCAAACGAGAGCGGTGACTTATCGCTGGCCATAGCGATCAGAAAGTGACGGAATGACCCCTGAAAAAACTCTTCTCTTTTTTCCTTCCATTCCCTTTTCTGCACTTCATTTATAGGCTCAAGCTCCTCAAAGAAATAATCTGCGTCAACATTTTGCCCTATGATCTGGCTGTATTCTTTTGCCACGTATTCCTCCAGCGCGATCCTCACTTTGTAGCCCAGTTCGTAATTCAGCACCACAAGCTCGGCAGGCTCCCTGACCCAAGTCACTCCATCTTCATTTCCTTTTGCAAAAGTAACATCATCGGGATTGGCCAAGCCACATTTCAAATCATCATCAGTTATGTAATAGTCTATGAAGGTCTTTAACCGTTTGGATTGCGGATGCTCATCAATCTTTGACTGACTCAGGGACGCATTTAAAGATGGGTTTTCCTTTCTATCCAGAAAAGATGGGATTCGTTCTGCCTGAAGGGTAACAGATTGTCTGGCTCCATTACTTCGGATCAAATTCACCTCTTCGGAACCTCCCCTGTAATCCTCGTGATCTACAAACACTTCATAATAACCGGCCGGCAGCTTTATGGTGAAGCCCCCCTCACTGTCCGTTTGAGTTTGTTGAGTTGTCCCGCTCAATAAAATCAAGCCCCCGGCAATCGGTTCTCCTGATTCCTGATCAACGGCTTTGCCATCTAAGGTTACTGTGGGAACGGTAGCGGTTTCGGTAATGATCTTGTTAGTATTGGAGCAGGAAATGACAATCGGAAAAATAAAGAATAGTATAAATAATTTAGTAAGTACTGAACGAAAGGCCATCAATGATATCGTCTTTTAATTTTTTATGATTTAAGTCGTCTTCGGCGGGATTCTCTTACGATGAACACATATACCTGCTAAGGTAGTATTTTTATGATTTTAGGTTGATCGATTTTTCAACTTTTAAAGATCAGTATTATAGCAGGCGTTTTAATTTCAGAAAAGAATGATGGAGAGTCCGGCCCGGATATCAAAGCGATGTAATCTTCTGGTTTCGTTCTGCTTTTCATATAAGCCAACCATATCAAATCCATATCGGAAACCTGTAAAAACCTGAGTTTGTTCGTCCAAATCAAAACTTAGCTGAATAGCCGGCTCCACAAATAAACCCGCTTTTCTAATTTCATCAGACAGGTCGAACAATTGCTGAATTTCCGGCTGATCCGAAAATCGTTCGCCCTCATAACCTGATGTAAAAACGGGTCGAAATCCTGCTGAAAGTCCCAGATCAACGAGGTCTCCAGAAACCAAGTATCTCACCCCTAAAGGAACTTCAAGCATTTTAAAACCGTAGGAAAGATCAAATGAAGACGGAAATGAATTCCCACTTTCAAAATTTCCGGCCTTATACGTTCTTTGGAAATTATTCTCAGATAACCCGATACCTGCATACAACTCCAGCTTTTCTGAAAGCCCATACCCCAAACTCACCCCAATATGAGTTCCGGCCTTCATTCCGGATTCAAAATCATTTTCACCGGAAGAACTGAAGGTCGAAAAATTAGGACCGGCTTCAATATCCAGACGAGTTTCCTGCGCTTGGGTTGTGAATGTAAAAGCCAGCAACAACAGCATCACTAAAGGTAAAGGTCGTAGCATGAAATAATATAGATTTTGATGAATAGTCAGTCTCTCTTACCAGGGATTTTCCAGATCCTTTTTGGTATAGGTATGCTCTCTGAACTCGAACATACTTCCCTTATTATCTTTCAATCTCATAGGGTCATTCCCAAACAACCGAAACAGCAAAGCGATGGGGGTAACCACTACATAATACACCAGCGAAAGCAGCACTCTGGAGTTGAACCACCCCAATCCTTCAGCCAGTTTATACCACGCCCAAACCAGGCGATTTCCAACGGGCGATATAAAAGATGCTATCCCAATAATACCGGCGGCATACACGAAGTAAATACTTCCAAAGATCCAACCCAATATCAACATACCGGTAACCATTACCAGTTGGGTTTTTGGGGTTGAAGGATCCTGCTCTATATGGGTCAGTGTTTTTGGTTCAATCATAATTATGCGTTTATGCTAAGATGCTAATAATCAGCTTTTAAATTATTTAGAACAAGGTATAAATGAATGGTGCTATGGAAGACCCACCACCAATCACAATTAAAAAACCAAGCAGAAGCAGTACTATTATGACCGGTGCCAACCAAAATTTCTTCCGCTCTTTCATAAAATTCCAAAGGTCTTTCAGTGTTTCCATCTATGTCTTTTTTTCATTCTTAATCACTAAATTTCCGGAGTTCAAAAATATAAAATCGTCTTTTTATCGACATCAATCCTTTTCAAAAGTCAGCTTTTTTTCCCACTCACCTTGCGCTGATTTCCTGAACACAAAATCTCCGATCACAAGATAATCCATTTCCGTATTCATGAAACAGCGGTAAGCATCTTCGGGGGTGCAAACGATCGGTTCACCCCGCACATTAAAACTCGTGTTTACCACCATTCCCACTCCGGTTTTTTCTTTGAAGGCATTCAGCAACTCCCAGTATCGTTCGTTGGTTTCTGGGTGAACCGTTTGGATACGGGCAGAAAAATCAATGTGTGTGATGGCTGGAAATTCCGAGCGTTCAAACGCCAGTTTTTCCCGGAGCGGAAGCTTGTGATAATTCTTCGGTAACTCTTTTCGATGGGACTTTCTCACTTCCTGCACCAACAACATGTACGGAGAATCTGACTTCACCTCAAAATATTCATGAGCATCTTCTGCTAAAACAGAGGGCGCAAACGGCCTGAAAGACTCCCTGTATTTGATCTTCAGGTTCAATTTATTTTGCATATCCGGATTTCGAGGATCACCCAAAATACTGCGGTTACCCAGCGCCCGCGGACCAAATTCCATTCTCCCCTGAAACCAGCCAACTACGTTTCCATCAGCCAGCCAGTCAGCTACTTTGGCGTACAACGCCTTTCCTTCGAGTTTCTCGTAAACGGGCTTGAACTTCTTGAGCTGCTGCTGAATTTCAAATTCATGAAATTCAGGTCCCAGGTAAGCCCCTTTTCATACTATCGGGTTTTTGAGGAAGCCGTTGTTTCTCAAAATATAAATAATGAGCCGCAAGAGCCGCACCCACTGCTCCACCGGCATCCCCTGCTGCGGGTTGTATATAGATCTCCTCAAAAATTCCTTCGTTCTGGATCACACCATTGGCCACACAATTTAGAGCCACTCCGCCAGCAAGGCACAGATTCTCAGAATTTGTGAGATCCTTCGCATCTTTCGCCATCTTAACAACGATCTCTTCCGTAACTTTCTGAATGGCTAATGCAAGGTCCGCTTCATGCTGCTGAAGTTCATTTTCTTCCTCCCGCTTCGGAAACCCGAACAAATCTTCCCACTTTTTTTCCCGGACCATTTTCAGTCCTGTAGCATAATCAAAGTAATCCTGATTCAGGTAAATGGACCCATCATCCCGGATCTCTACCAACTCAGTTTTGATCTTCTCGATATATTCCTTCAGCAGTGGTGAATTGGGATCTCCATAAGGAGCCAGACCCATCAGTTTGTACTCACCGGAATTTACTCTAAATCCCAAATAATACGTGAATGCGGAATACAACAGTCCCAGCGAATGTGGAAATTTAAGCTCCCTGTGAATGGTAATATCTGTTCCCTTTCCAGAACATATTGAAGCCGTGGCCCACTCTCCTACCCCATCTATAGTAAGGATAGCAGATTCTTCAAAAGGCGATGGATAAAAGGCACTTGCAGCATGACTAAGGTGATGTTCCGGAAACAAAAACTTCACTTTCTCCCGATCGTATTCCCCCACCCTTTTGAGAGCCTCGTACATCTCACGCTTCATAAACATTTTCTCCTTCAGCCAGACAGGCATAGCCGTAAAGAACGATTTCACCCCACGGGGAGCAAACGATAAATAAGTCTCGAGCAGGCGCTCGAATTTCAAAAGTGGTTTGTCGTAAAATGCAATTACTTCAAGTTCATCAAGTGTAACTCCGGCTGCATCAAGACAAAACTGGGTAGCCTGAACAGGGAAACTTTCGTCGTGTTTTTTTCGGGTGAACCGTTCTTCCTGAGCCGCTGCAATGATCTCACCATCGCGAATAATGCAAGCGGCTGAATCGTGATAAAAAGCTGAAATTCCGAGAATAGTCATATGCGTATTTAAGTCGCCTGAAGATAGTAAATCCTAAGCAGCATTCATTAATAGTTCCCGCACAGAATACACTTCCCATAAATTTGAGAGTTGTAATTTCTTATAGCCCGCATACTTTTGTATTTTTGGCGTCAATTTTCATCATCAAGAATCTTTTATGATCATATCGATGACAGGCTTTGGCCGTGGAGAAGCTACTGAACATGGCATTACATCCACTGTCGAAATCAAATCCCTAAACAGTCGTTATCTGGATCTTAGCACACGGCTTCCACAGCAACTTCAGGATAAAGAACTGGAGGTAAAGGAACTTGTGCAGAAAACTGTAAATCGCGGTAAGCTGAATATTACCATCTATGTCTCGGAAACGGACGAAAGCGGTCCTTCCATTCAAGTGGACGAAAAGAAAGTGTCGGGATATACCAAGATCCTGAATGATCTGCGTGATATTGCCGGCATCGAAGACCCGATCACCATTTCAGACATCACACAATTTGGCGATGTGTTTGTGAAAGAGGAAGAAGATGAAGAGCTGATTGAGCAAAAATGGGTTGTTGCTAAAAAGGCTCTGAACGAGGCTGTTGAATCACTGCTCAAAATGCGTACACAGGAAGGCGATCAGCTTAAGAATGATCTTGTTGATCGCATTGAGTTCATTGACGAGAATATTCAGATCATCACCACCCAAACCAATGGCCGCGCCGAGGAAGCACGAGACAAACTGCTGGAACGCATACAGAATTTGATCGATGAAGATAAAATTGATGAAGAGCGCCTGGAAATGGAAGTAGCCGTTCTTGTAGATAAAATGGATGTAACGGAAGAGATCGTGCGCCTCCGGTCTCACCTTAAATTTTTTCTGGAAGCCATTGAACAACCGGAACCAGCCGGTCGTCGGCTCAATTTCCTTTCACAGGAGATCAACCGTGAACTGAATACCATTGGGTCTAAGGCAAATAATTCAGAGATCGCTCAGTATGTCGTGAAGTGCAAGGAAGCTCTTGAGCAGATCCGCGAACAAGTACAAAACGTCGAATAATTTAGATTTTAGTATTGAGTAGTGAGTTTTTTTTGCTCAATACTCACTACTCAAATCTCATTACTATTATGGAAAAAGGTAAAGTTATCATATTGGTTGCACCCAGTGGAAGCGGAAAGACCACCCTGGCGCGCCGGCTTTTTAAAGATTTTGACACCATCAAGTTCTCGGTTTCTGCGACAACACGTCCGCCCCGCACCTATGAAGAAGACGGAAAGCATTACTACTTCCTCTCAGATGCTGATTTTGACCAAAAAGTAGGGTCGAAAGAATTCCTGGAATGGGAAGAATTCTATGGCGGAAAGAAATACGGTACACTGCGTTCTGAGGTTGATAAAAAACTAAATTCAGGCTATTTTGTTCTGCTTGACATTGAAGTAAAGGGAGCTGTGAATGTGAAAGAAATTTATGGCGATGAAAGTCTCGCCTTATTCATTCAGCCTCCCTCAATTGATGTGTTGAAACAGCGACTGATAGATCGCGGCACAGAAGACGATGAGACCCTGGCCCTGAGACTACAGCGCGCTGAAAAAGAACTTACTTACGCTGATCGTTTTGATCAGGTAATTATTAATGACGATTTGGACTCGGCTTACGAAGAAGTAAAAGAAGCCGTCATCAAATTCATGAATCAAAATTGATATTATGTCAGTTAAAACATTAGATGTTGAAAAACTAAAATTCAAAACGGGTAATAAGTACGAACTGCTTGTAATCCTTTCCAAAAGAGCACGGCAAATTGCAGCTCAGGAAAAACTGGAACTAGACGAAAAACTCCAGTATTTCGAAGGTTTTGAGGAAGAAGATGAATTTTCTTTCAATGAAGAGCAGGAAAACATTTCTAAAGCGTTTGAAAAGCTGGCCCACCCCACCCAACGGGCAATTATAGAAATGGAAAACGATGATATCTATTATCGCCATCCTGAAAAAGAACTGTAATTATGCTCTCCGGTAAACGCATCATTTTGGGTGTTACCGGAGGAATTGCAGCCTACAAAGCTGCTTTCTTACTTAGAGAATTTCAAAAAGCGGGAGCTGAAGTCCGCGTCACTATGACGCCCTCGGCTACCCGCTTTGTTGGTTTAGAGACTTTTGCTTCCCTTTCCGGCCATGAAGTTGCAGTAGATATTTTTCCCGAAAAAGGACAATCCAGCGAGTGGACCCGGCATATCAACTGGGGCGAATGGGCCGACCTGTTTGTGATAGCTCCCTGTACCGCCAATACCCTTGCCAAAATTGCTACCGGCATTTCGGATAATATGCTTACAAGCACCGTTTTGGCCGCTCGTTCTCCCATCCTTATCTGCCCTACTATGGACGGTGAAATGTATGAATCACCGGGGGTCTCCAAAAACCTCCAAACCATTCAGGAACAGGGCTACCATGTTCTGGAACCTGATAGTGGATACTTAGCCAGCGGCTTGGAAGGCAAAGGCCGTCTTCCTGAGGTCGAGGATATTCTTGAAAAAGCCTCTGATATCATCGGATCAATAGAAGGTCCGCTTGAAGGAAAAAAGGTAATTGTAACTGCTGGACCAACCCGAGAGCATATCGATCCCGTGCGGTTTATTTCCAATCCAAGTTCTGGCAAAATGGGCGTTGCTATGGCTCAAGCAGCTCAAAGTCTTGGTGCCGATGTCACACTGATCCATGGCCCGCTATCTATTTCTATACCAGACGACTTGCATTCCGTTTCTATAGTCAGTACTGCTGATCTTTTTGAAGCAGTGAAGGAATTTCAGGATGCAGATGTGATTATCATGGCCGCCGCCGTTTCCGATTTTACTCCGGTCGAAGTTCACCAAAATAAAGTAAAGAAATTGAGTGCGGCAAGTGAGATCAAGCTGCAACAAACTCAGGATATCTTAGCCTGGCTCGGCGATCATAAGAAAGAAGATCAGGTACTTATCGGGTTTGCCATGGAGACTGAGAACCTCCTTGAAAATGCATCCTCAAAACTGGAAAAGAAAAAGGCCGATTACATTATTGCTAACTCGTTGAGAGATAAAGGTGCAGGATTTGAAGCGGATACAAATACCGTTCATTTATTAGGCAAAGAGTCTGAACAAACATTCCAGGGATCAAAGAAGGATATTGCCGTCGAAATTCTGAATACGATTTTTAGGTGATTAGGTGATCTAGTGACTTGGTGATATGGTGTTTTCTCCGGGAGCTTTCTCATATACCAATTACAGCATAGCAGTTTTAGCAAGCTATTAATGCTTAATATGGTCTTCCTCACCTAATCACCATATCACCCACACATCCACTTGTATACGCGATACGTTTTGGCGGTCTCACAGCCCAGTGCTTCCAGACTTCGTCGCATGATCCAGTTCTTTTCACTTACAAATCCACCTTCCAATACTTTTATGTTAGGATAATATCTTCGCGTCCATTTCACGCCCTCGATAAACACCAGCGATTCCAGTCCCCTGCCTCGATATTTTGGATCGGTTCCAAATGCCAGCGGTCTAAATTTTTGCGCTCTTTTCCTGAATCCTATCAGTTTGGGCAGATGCCACCATTTTAGTTTTCCTTTGGTTTGAGCCGATATTTCGTGAAGATCAGGGACGCTTACCAAAAACGAAGCCGGCTCTCCATCTACAAAAACAATGGGTGAAGTTTCAGGCATTAAAACTGGTTTCAGCTTTTTAACCATTTGGCGAATGGTTTCTTCTGAAATCCCGATAAACTCTTCCTCCCGCTCCTGAATGATCTGATCTTGAAATGCTCGGTTATATACTTGTCGAATCAGTTCTCCATCCTGCAATAAATTCTTCTTGTCTATAGGGCGGATCTCAATATTTTCTCTGGATCTTACCCGTTCCGCAATTCGTAATAGTCGCTCGGGAAGAGGCTGATCCATTTGAAGCTGATACATATACAGGTCATCAAATTTCTCGGGCTGGGTTTGCTCGATCAATCCTTCGTAGTACTCCTGATGGTAAAGCATGCCATATACATTATGATCCTCAAAACCGTTGATCAAAATACCCCAGAACGTGTCGTTTTCCCCAAAGTTTATGGGACCCCGAAAGCCTGCATACCCTTTCTTACTATGCCATTCACGGGCAAAATCTATGACAGCAGTAGCTATTCCAGGATCGTTTTCCATTTCAATGAATCCAATACCTCCCAACTTCGGATCGTATGCCTTATCCTTTTCCGGATCTGTAAACAGAGCAAAACGTCCAACAACCAGATCTCCATCATACACTAAAAACCTTTCACACGAACCACCTTTCTGGAAACGTTCATTTTTTTCTTCATCAAAAACATTTTCCACTTCAAACCGAAAGGGCGGACGATACCATTTACTCTCGGCATGTAATCGACCGGGCAACTCATGAAAAGCATCCACCTGAGATTTCGATCGAACTTTTTGAATTTGAAATGACATATCTTTTTTTGTACAGAAGTTTATAGATTGCGTTGAAAGTAAATCTATGAAATTAAGGAACCAACATCGTGTTCATGGAACATTTTAAAAATGGGAAAAAAATTGTAACGGCTTTGTTGGCCTTCACTTGTATCATCAGTGGAATCATTTTAGCCTCCACGCCTGCACCCACTTTTCAAAGACTGGATAACTTTGGCGAACTCGATTCCTTGTTGCAAGTTCAGTTTCAGGAATCTCGCATCTTGTCATCCCAGATAAGAACAAGTACTGTACATGTAGATTCAAACCTGACCCGAAAGGAATTCAGAATTGAAGTTCCCTCCAGATTTTCCAAGACCTTATTTCATGTCCACCTCGACAAGAAACTGACTCCTTATGGCTTAGATACACCTGCTCGCGTGCATTTTCCTTCCAGGGATATGGACATTTTTTTGTATTACAATAATACCATTCTTCGAACTTTGCGCCTTACAACCGACACTGATCTGGATACTCTTCAAACCGAACAATTTTAAACATGGCTGATCGAAAGAATATACTGAAGCGTCTTGAATTGCAGGAATTTCCTCAGCCCGATCTGGTGAAACTGAAGTATCCGGTCTTTTTGTGCCATGGTTATGGAGCGATTGGCTCCGTAGTGAAATCCGGTCCTTTGCACGATCCCTGCATGGAAATTCGTGGCCATGGAGTGGTTGCCATTGCCCCCAATACCGTTCCTTACGCCAAAATTGAAACCCGGGCGGAAAACTGGGTTCGGCTCATCCAAAAATTTTGCACAGAACATGGCTATGAAAAGGTAAATGTGGTAACACATAGCATGGGCGGACTAGATATGCGTTGTGCCTTATCTAAAATGGATGCTGCTGAGTACGTTGAAAGCCTCACGACCATAGCCACTCCCCATCACGGCTCGAGCCTTGCAGATCTTGTTTTAAAGACACCAGAATTGGTGATGGAAAAGCTCAGCGAGATGTTCGACTGGTTTGGAGAGTTTATGTTTCCAAAAACCAAAAGTGATGCGCTGGGTTCTTTGGAACAATTATCCTGTGGATATGCCCGGGACATCTTCAATCCCGAACACCCGGATGTAGAAGGCGTACAGTATTATTCGTACAGTGCCGCTGTGGGCAAAGGAACTGAATTTCCGATCAACCCCGTGCTTCGATTTCAGAATAATCAGATCTTTGATAAGGAAGGGGAAAATGATGCTTTTGTCTCTGTTGAAAGTGCTAAATGGGGAACGCATCTGGAGACTATTCCGCTTTCTCACCTTTCTCAAATGCATCTTCAGATGAACAAGGAATCGTCAAAGATCTACGACCAGTTCTGGCTTAATGTGGTGAAAAAATTAGCCGAGAACGGCCACTGATCGGGTAAGATCAATCCGTCTCATTCAGGCTGCGCTCATCTACATTTTCCAGTAGATTGTACGCCGTCAGATCGTATTGAATGGGAGTTACGGAAGCTTTTCCATCTCTTAGAACATGAATATCTGAGTCCTTGCCATCGTCCAGTAATTCAAACTTCCCGGTAAGCCAGTAATAAGCTCTGTTAAAAGGATCGGTACGGCTTTCATATTCTTCTACGTAACGGCTGTCGGCTTGTCGCGTCCACTCGATCCCGGTGAATTCACCGGCCGGAGCATTTACATTCAAAGTTATACCTCTCGGCAGTCCATTTTTCAAAACAAACCGAATTACTCGGCGGGCCGCTTCCTGACAGCCACGGAGATTGGCCTCTTCACTAAATTCGGTACAACTCACCGCAATGGATGGATATCCCAGAATAGTTCCTTCCGTTGCCGCGCTCACCGTTCCGGAATACATGATATTGATCCCGGCATTGCTTCCGTGATTGATACCACTTACCACAAGATCCGGTTTCCGATCCAAGAGCTGCCCATGAGCTAGCTTCACACAATCGGCAGGCGTTCCGTTTACAGCTTCTCCCTCAAACTTGTCGGCCACGGTAAATTTACTGGCACGCAACGGCACCTGAATGGTGATGGAATGTCCTACCGCACTCTGCTCTTTATCGGGAGCCACGATATATACATCTCCAAATTCTGCTGCTACTTCAGCCAGCGCTTTTATACCCGGTGAAAAAATTCCGTCGTCGTTACTTACTAAAATAAATGGTCTTTCTGAGTCGCTCATCCGCCGTACTGCTCTTCTTTATTTGGAAAATCTCTGCTTTTAACATCTTTGATGTAGTTCTGAACCGCATCCGTCATCACCGAGTTCATATCGGCATAGCGGCGTAAAAATCGTGGGTTGAATTCTTTATTCAAACCCAGCATATCGTGAATCACCAGTACTTGTCCGTCGCACTCGGGACCTGCCCCAATTCCTATCGTTGGGATAGAAAGTTCTGCAGTGACTTTAGCAGCCAGCTCTGCGGGAATTTTCTCTAACACCAACGAAAAACATCCTGCTTCTTCCAGTAACTTGGCATCCCGTATCAATTCTTCTGCTTCCTGATCTTCGGTGGCCCGTACTTTGTAGGTCCCAAATTTATAAATGCTTTGCGGGGTGAGCCCAAGGTGTCCCATTACCGGGATCCCTGCATCTACAATGCGCCGAACTGTATCGACGATAGATTTACCGCCCTCCAGTTTGATCGCGTGTGCGCCGGCTTCTTTCATCATACGGCCTGCACTGATCAGCGCTTCTTTTGTAGTCACCTGATAGCTCATGAAAGGCAGATCGGCTATAACCAGTGCACGATCAACACCTCTCACTACACAGGTGGTGTGATAGATCATATGATCCAGTGTCATGGGGACGGTGGTTTCATGTCCGGCCATCACGTTGCTGGCTGAGTCTCCCACTAAAATGACATCAACCCCGGCCTGATCTATGATCTGAGCCATGGTAAAGTCATAAGCGGTTAGCATAGATATTTTGTCTCCTTTCGACTTCATATCCACCACAGTTTGAGTGGTGATCTTTACCGGTTTACCAGAAGATTTTTGGGTACTCATGCTTTCTCCCGTGGGACCAATGCTGCTGAAGCTTCCAGTTCGCAAGCTACTTTTCCATCAACAGTTGCCTTCCCTGTCATGGTTACAAAATTGCGCTTCATACTTCCAAGCTCTACTTCCAGGATCAACTGATCTCCCGGTACTACCTGTTTCCTGAATTTGCATTTATTGATGCCCGTAAACACCATGATCTTGTCGTCATCACCCTCGGCATGCTGTGTCATCAACATAATTGCGCCAGCCTGGGCCAGAGCTTCTACCTGTAGCACACCAGGCATAATGGGCTGCCCCGGAAAATGGCCATTAAAAAACTCCTCGTTGGCCGTTACATTTTTATAGGCTTTGATGCGTTCTTCTTCCAGTTCCACCACACGGTCTACCAGTAAAAATGGATAGCGATGCGGGATTATTTTTTTAATTTCTTCTATTGTCATGAGTTTAGCTTTTTATAGAGCTGCAAAAACACACTGCTTTTCTTGTTAAAAATAAGGCTGTCGCATAATAATGCCGTTGCTGTAATTCGGTGTGAATATACAATTATTGAACCACTCCAACATATACATAAGCAATTCCGGCTGTTAGCTTTACAGCACGCCTGCTTTGGAAGGAGCCGGATTCATCCATCAAAGCCAGAAAGTTATCACCGGCCGGGAATTTGGCACTGGTTCGCGGAAGATATGTATAAGCTTCCCGGTTGCCACTCAGCCAACCACCAATAGCCGGCATAATGTGCTGACTATACAAATCGTAAGGAAACTTCATGAAACCTTTGGGCTGACCAAATTCCAGCACAACCACTCGTCCACCGGGCTTCACCACCCGGGCCATTTCTTTCAGGGCTGTGACCGGTTCATCCACATTGCGAATTCCGAAAGCGATGCTGGCGATGTCAAACGCATCGTCATCATAGGGAAGATTCATAGCATCAGCCACTTCAAAATCGATTTCGAGTCCGGCTTCTTTAGCTTTTCCGGGAGCCGGTTCTATCATTGGAGCACAAAAATCGGTGCCCATCACATAGCCTGATTCTCCAACTGCTTTCTTAAATTCTATGGCCAGATCACCGGTGCCGGTCGCACAATCCAACACATGATCGCCTTTGTGGGCTCCACTTTCCAGGACTGCTTTTTTTCGCCATGCATGATGTACGCCAAACGACAATACACTGTTGATCCGATCATAATCATCGGCAATATCGGCGAACATGGATCTTACTTTTTCACTCATATTTTTGGATTGATTTATCGTATGACTTCAAAACAAGAAGCCAACGAGAATGGTTCTTTTAATAACTCAAAGATAAGGAATAATTGGCACTGCAAAGTCAAAGTTTGCCCCGTTTATACCAGCTCAAGCAGGTGGTCAGTTTTATTCAACTCCACCGCTTTGAACAGCCCGTTGTGCCACGTCAGATGATTGATAGCTCCATTTTGATGCTCAATTTTATGCATATTTCTCAAACCATATCCCAACCATTCTGATAACAGGATTCGGGTGAGCCGGCCATGGATAAAAAACACCATACTTTCTTCTGAAGAGTTCTCAAGAATATCGGTCACTTTATCATTGGCTCTGTTAAAAGTGTGCCGTGGAGACTCTCCATTTTCAGGAGCAAAGTCCACATCACCGCCCTTCCACTTTTCATGCACTTCCATCACTTCATCTTTAATTTTTGTAAATGAACGGCCTTCCAGCACTCCAAAATCAATTTCATCGAGTTGGGAATATTTGTGGATCTTGAGCTTCCGACGGGTAGCTAAAGGATCTGCGGTTTCATGCGTGCGGCGAAGACCACTCGCTATAATTTTTTGGATCTCAAACGGTTCCATGGCTTCCCGGATAGCTTCTGCCTGCATTCTTCCCAGGTCATTTATGGAGGCATCTAAACTTCTGCCCTGTATAATTCCGGCTTTATTGTTATCGGTCTCTCCGTGCCGGATAATGAATAGTTGCTTCATATTGAATTACGATCCTACTTATTATTTTTCTTCTCTTTGTGATAATTGGTTACACGGATCAGCTCATTTTCCATCTTAGCCACCTTACCAGTCAATATTCCGTGCTTCATTCCGTATCGAATCAGGAGCATATTCAGAATTCGATTTTGCTTAGGGATTTTCGCCTTCCCAAAGAATTTTGATTGTACATACTGAATAGCAAGATTTAGTAATCCAACCTTATACATGAAAAACAGTGCCAGCCCATACCACAAGGCAGAAAACTCGATGGAGATTCCTATCCCAAGTGCCATTTCCTGTAGCGTGATCCCGATCAAACAAAGTGCTGAAATTGTATACACCACCCCATCTTTATTCAAGATCTTGGCAATGGGTGAAGCGGTAACATTCACAAAAACACTGGTATTAAAGTACCACAGAAAATAAAAAACCAGCGAAATACCTGTTGCCAAAAGTGGATCAACAGAAACATATACCAGTATGAAATAAAGCATCAATGCCAAGCCGTCTGAGCTTTTCACCCAAGCGTCAGCCTCCTGAATAATATACTCCAAAGGCCTCTTATCGAGTAATCCCGGCACATATTTCTCAATTCCCTCTCGGGTAATGTGATACCAATTTCCGTTACTCGTAGTGATGCCGTCGGGGAGCTCCAGCATCTGCCAGTCAAACCGTCCTCTTTTAAAATTTTCCATATCCCAAATATAGGCGAAATCTCAGTTTCTTTCAGAACTGCGGTGTAAAAGTCTTTTTAACAGATTGCCTGAAAAATTATGCCTGTGCTACCGTTGCTATCATTATTTCCGCACATCCTGCTTTGTTCAGTGTCCCGCTCAGCTCAAAAGTAGTGGCCCCGGTTGTAAATACATCATCGATGATCACTGTTAACGCCTCTTTTACCTTATCTGACTCTTTTACTTCAAAGGCATCCTGCATATTGAGACGCCGTTTTTCCAGTGAAAATCCGGTTTGGGTTCTGGTGTTCCTGTTTCTGACCACAACTTCCTTTCCCAAGATATGCAAGTTGGTCACCTCTGCCACTCCTTTAGCAATATGAAATGCCTGATTGTAGCCCCGCATTCTCCTTTTTCTGGGGTGAAGCGGTACCGGGAGCAAACGAACTTTTTTATTCTTGATGCCTTCAGTAAACCGCGGATTTTGTAGCATACTTTTCCCCAGCTGCCGCCCAATATCAACCCCAACACCTGTTAAGCGATGATATTTTAGCTGATGAAGCAGCTCCTGTAAATAACCCCCTTTGTCAAAATTCCAGAGCGCATGCTGCAGTAGAATTCCCTCTGGCAGCAACACGCCGCTTGTAGAGATCTTATCGGTATGGAAGGCCTTCTCGAATTTTCCATTCAAACACCGCGAGCACACAAAATGCTCATCCTTTGATAGCTGTAGTCCACATACGCTGCACACCTTTGGAAATAAAACCTCCAAAACACCATCTTTAATTAACTTCAACATGACTAACACCCCGATGTAATAAAGCTTAAAGTTTGCTTTTCCTATCACATTTAATTACTTAGCTTCTTATAATTTTGCAAGAAGATTCTAAAAAACGAAATTATGTCTCTGGGAAAAGATCTCGCCTCCATTCGAAAAAGCAAAAACCTGACACTCGAGGACGTTCAGAATGCGATAAAAATACCTCATGATATCTTAGATAGCATTGAGGATGATAGCATATTTTCGGATCCCAACCGTAACAAGACCTACCTCCGCAGTTTCGTGCGCAGTTATGCCAAATTGCTGAAGATCGATGACGAAGACATCGTTGAAGCCCTGGATGAAATGGAAGCCGGCACCTATTCCGGAGGTATTTTAACTGATTCTACATCAGAAAAACCGGAGATCGGTATTCCCGATAAAACTGATGCGTCTCCATCGGAAGAAAAAGCACCAGAAAAAAAGCCTTCACCCCCAAAAAAAGAAATTCCAAAAAAGCCTAAAAGTGAATCCCCGGAGATCAGTTCGATCAACTGGGCGGATATGGGGCGAAAATTTTCTGTTGCCGGCAAAAATACCCGGATCTGGATCTCTGCCATTATTGTTATTGTGGTACTCGTTCTGGCGGCTGCCGGCTATTTTTTCTGGAATGATATCGGCTCGGTCTTTGAATCATCTGAACCTGAAATCGCGCAACAGCAAACTCCAAACGAAGATCAGTCTATTCCTCTGCCCCCCACAACTGCTGATACCACTATTACGGAAACCCCGGCAATGGAGAACGGATCTGAAAACATTCAGGAACCACAACAACAAGAGGGGCAAAACCAACCGCAGCAACCCTCCACACTGGGAGATACGCTCACCGTTACGCTTTATGCCGCATTTGGACAACTGGAACCGGTGCGCGTAACCAGCGATCTTAACTGGCGAACCAACCCCTTCTGGATGGAAGAAGGCGAAGCCTACAACTTTGATTTCAGCGATACTTTACTCGTCCGCGGACAATACAGCCGTTTACTTCTTCTTTTCAATGGTCATGTGATCGAAAATCCCAGACAAAATAATTTCAGCTCTTCCTTTAACTCCATTCTACTCACCCGTGAGGTGCTTGATCAACCGAGATATTTAGCCCCGCCACCAGAAGAATTCCCTCTTGAAATAGGAGCTCCGGACAGTACGATCTACAGAATCAGATATTAGAATACCATTTCCATGAATAAGCGTGATGCCCAAACACGAGCAGCAGAACTCCGAGAGCTGCTCGATAAAGCCAATCAGGCGTACTACCAGGATGCTCAGCCTTTTATGAGCGACAAAGAGTTCGACGAAAAACTCAAAGAACTCGAACAGCTTGAAGAAAAATTTGATCTTCATGATCCCGAATCTCCAACCAAACGTGTAGGTGGAGAAGTGTCTTCTGTATTTGAAACGGTACAGCATCCCGTTCCTCTGCTCAGCCTTGACAATACCTACAACGAGGAAGAACTCAATGATTTTGATGGCCGGGTAAAAAAGATCCTCGGTCACGAAGAATACGACTATATGGTGGAGCTCAAGTTTGACGGCGCTTCCATCCGCCTGCGATATGAAAATGGAGCCCTGGTTTTAGGAGCCACCCGCGGAGATGGACAGCAAGGCGATGACATCACCAATAACATCAAGACCATACAAGACATACCACTTGTGCTTAAAGGTGGTGATATCCCGAATGTGGTCGAAGTTCGGGGCGAAGCATACATGGAACGTGAAGCGTTTGCCCGAATGAATCAGCGCCGTGAGGAAGAAGGATTGAACGTATTTGCTAATCCCCGGAATTCTACGGCCGGTTCCCTCAAAATGCAGGATCCCAAAGCTGTGGCTCAACGACCGATCCGCTTCTTTGCCTTCGATATGCTTTTGGATGAAGAAGACGGTTCCCTTACCCAATCCCGAAAAGCCGAGTTGTTGAATGAATTTGGGTTACCGGTTTCCGAGCACTATAAAGTTTGTTCTGAAATAGAGGAAGTTCACGACATCATCAAAAAATGGGAAGACCTCCGACATGAACTTCCCTACGAAACCGATGGTGTGGTGATCAAAGTAAACCAAAGTAATTTGCGGGAGCAACTGGGAACTACATCCAAATTCCCACGCTGGGCTATTGCCTACAAATTTGAAGCTGAGCAAGCTACCACTACCATCAACGATATTACGCTTCAGGTTGGGCGACTGGGAACCATCACTCCAGTGGCAGAGCTGGAAGCCGTAGAATTAGCAGGAACTACGGTGAAACGAGCATCTTTGCATAACGAAGATGAAATTCAGCGCAAAGACATTCGCATTGGCGATACGGTGGTAGTTGAAAAGGCCGGTGAAATTATTCCTCAGGTTATCAGTGTCGTAAATCCGGATCGGGCCGATCGAAATGATCCGTATAAATTCCCAAAAAACTGTCCCGCTTGCGATTCCGAGCTTATCAAATACGAAGATGAAGTGGCCTGGCGGTGTGTAAATCCTACTTGCCCGCCTCAGGTTCGCATTCGAATTGAACATTTTGCCTCACGCGATGCTATGGATATCGAAGGATTGGGAGAGTCTGTGGTCGATCAGTTAGTTTCAGAAGGACTCATTCAAACCTACGCCGACCTTTACGACCTCCAAAAAGAGCAGATCATTGAGCTGGAGCGCATGGCCGAAAAAAGCGCTCAGAATTTGATCAATGCCATTGAAAAAAGTAAAGATCAGCCATTTGAGCGTGTGATCTATGCCCTTGGAATTCGCTTCGTTGGAAAAACGGTAGCCAAAGATCTTGCCAAAGCTTTTAAGACGATGGAAAAGCTGCAATCGGTTTCAGCAGAAGAGTTGGAAGCGGTGGATTCCATCGGGCCACGTATAGCCGAATCCGTGGTGGAATTTTTCAGCAACAAAAAGAATCAAGCCATTGTACGTCGACTGGGAGAGCATGGACTTCAGTTTGAAAAAGAGGAAGATGAACAGGCTTCCAGTATCTTTGAAGGCAAGAAATTCGTCCTTACCGGTTCTCTTCCCTCCTACACCCGGAAAGAAGCCACGGACCTCATTGAAAAGCACGGCGGAAAAACAGCCTCTTCTGTCAGTGGAAATACAGATTATGTGTTGGCCGGAGAATCAGCCGGAAGTAAATTGGATAAAGCCCAAAAGCTTGGTGTTGAAATTTTGGATGAAGAGACGTTCCGAAATATGATTGGGGAGTGATGGGTGATATAGTGATTTGGTGGCTTTGCGAGTAGTTGAGTTACTATATCAACCAATCACTATATCATTTCATCCCACAAAATTCGCTATCTTTATTACTATTCTTTCACTTTTAATCCTGTAATGAATGGATATCAAACCCCTGGACACGGAACAAATTGGACTGAAGACGCTGGAAAAGCATCTCATTCGTTCTAAAAGTGAAGTCTCGCTGAAAATTGGATTGCCCAAAGAGATATCCAATGATGAACGTCGCGTATCTTTAACGCCGGGGGGAGTATCCATTCTAAAAGCAAACGGCCACGAGATCTTCATCGAGAAAGGAGCTGGAGAAGCCGCCAATTTCACCGACCGAGAATACGCCGATGCCGGTGCCGAAATGGCTTACAGTGCAGATGAGGTATATAAAAAATCTGAATTGATCCTCAAGATAGCTCCCCTGGCTGAAGAAGAATTTGAGTTCCTGGAAGAAGATCACGCGCTGATCTCAGCACTTCATATGGGGAGTCAGACCCAAAAATACCTGGAAGCCCTCATCGAAAAATCCATCACTGGAATTGGGTATGAATTTATTCGTGGTGAAGACAAAGAATTCCCCATCGTGCGGATGATGCATGAGATCACCGGGTCGATGTCGGTGCAAATTGCAGCCCATTACCTGGAAAGTATGAGTGGCGGTCAGGGTATTATGCTCGGTGGAATTTCAGGGGTGCCACCAGCTACTGTCGTGATTTTGGGAGCCGGAATCACCGGAGAATATGCCGCCCGAACCGCACTCGGCTACGGTGCACAGGTGTTTGTAATGGATACCGATCTCACCGCTCTCCGCCGATTAGAAAATGCACTCGACCGCAGAATTATCACTGCCGTTGCCAATCACCAGTATTTGAATTCGGCTTTACGATTTGCGGATATTATAATCGGAGCGGCCATGGCGGAAGGTGAACGCTCTCCTTGCTGGGTAACGGAAGAAATGATCATCAACATGAAGCCTGGAAGTGTGGTTGTAGATACGGTGATAGATCAGGGCGGATGTGTTGCAACCAGCAAACCTACCACACACTCTGATCCGGTTTATTCCGTCCATGATGTCATTCACCATTGTGTGCCTAACATTCCCGCAAACGTGCCAAGAACGGCGACTTATGCGCTTAACAACGTCCTTGTTCCCTATATCCTAGCCATTGGGGATGCAGGTGGAGTGAAAGAGTGCCTTTGGGATAACGTCGCCCTCCGAAACGGAACCTATTCCTACAAAAAGCACATCACTAAAAAGTCCCTTGCCAAAATGTTTGATATGAATTTCCGGGAGATCGAAATGCTGATCGCCTCGCAAATTTGAAATTTTGAATTGGAGATTATGAATTTTGAATCATCTCTGAACTCCATACAATTCAAAATTCATAATCCCTAATTTCCAATTTCTCCATGTCCGAATTAACTGAATCAAATTATAAACGCATTTCAATCATCAATTGGCTACTTACGGTGCCGATGATGGTGCTTTTTGCCTGGCCGTATTTTTATGGAGCCGGATTGTTGGGGCTAGATGTTTTTGTCCGATATGCAGGGGCTTTTATTTTTGCGGTTCCCTTTATGCTCACCATTCTGCACGGACATGTGACGATGGCACTTGGCTCCGTTCACCGCCACCACTACTACGACTGGATGAATAACGACAAACCGCTCACCTATGGATTATTCTTCCACCCTAATTTCGTCAAAACACGCTTTCGGTTGATCCTGCTGATGGTGAGTTTGTTGATCTTGCCGGTTGGGTATTTGCTTGGGATATAAAAAAACCTGTCAGGTTTTTGAAACCTGACAGGATTGATGTGGAATTTTTAGTAGTAATGGAACTGATTCAAGTATCCGCTTGGACCAATTTTTTAATTTATTTCAACACCGCATCCCGTATTCACGGGAACGCTTGCGCTAGTGCCTGTTTTCATACTTTTTTGAATTAAATCGCCTTTCCGGCCTTGATATCATCCACAACACTTGGATCGAGCAGTGTAGAAGTATCGCCTAAATTATCCAGATCATCGGCCGCGATCTTTCTCAGAATTCGGCGCATGATCTTACCGGAACGGGTTTTCGGCAATCCGCTTACCACCTGAATTTTATCCGGCTTGGCGATCGGACTAATGATCTTTGTTACCAGATCCATCAGTTCTTTCTTGAATTCCTCATTATCCTTGATCTCACCTTCACAGATCATGAACGCATATACACCCTGACCTTTGATGTCGTGAGGATAACCAACCACAGCGGTCTCTACCACTTTGGGATGCTCATCCAGCGCATTCTCGATCTCAGCCGTTCCCAACCTATGACCGGAAACATTCAGTACATCATCCACACGACCCGTGATTCGATAATAGCCATCTTCATCACGCCGACAACCATCACCCGTAAAATAATATCCCTCATACGTACTCAGATAGGTTTTCTTATATCGCTCATGATCGCCATAAACCGTGCGGGCAATTCCAGGCCACGGATGCTTGATACACAAATTCCCCTGTACGCCATTTCCTTTGATCTCATTGCCATCTTCATCCATCAGCGTTGGAAAAACTCCGGGAAGCGGCAGCGTAGCAAATCCCGGTTTTGTTGGGGTGATGCCCGCCAGCGGCGAGATCATAATTCCGCCCGTTTCTGTTTGCCACCACGTATCCACGATCGGACATTTTCCACCGCCAATATGATCATGATACCAATGCCAAGCCTCTTCGTTGATCGGCTCCCCTACCGTTCCAAGTACCTTAAGCGAACTCAGATCGTACTTTTTCACATAATCAATATCGTAAGACATCAAAGCGCGAATGGCCGTTGGCGCGGTGTAGAAATGCGTTACTTTGTATTTCTCAACCACTTCCCACAAGCGACCCGCATCAGGATATGTTGGAGTTCCCTCAAAAATAATTCCGGTAGCTCCGTTGAAAAGCGGACCATAAATAATGTAACTGTGTCCGGTGATCCAACCCGCATCTGCCGTACACCAATACACGTCATCGGCGCCCACCTGAAATACCTGTCGGAATGAGTAGCTCGTATACACCATATATCCGCCACAAGTATGAACTACGCCTTTGGGTTTCCCGGTTGAGCCGGAGGTGTATAGAATGAAAAGCGGATCTTCGGCATCCATCTCCACCGCTTCATGCTGACGCGATGCGTTCCGGATCAGGATATGCCACCATTCATCACGACCTTCAACCCATTTTATATCGCGGTTGGTACGCTGACAAACGATCACACTTTCCACTGAAGGGGAACTTTCGAGGGCTTCATCAGAAATATCTTTAAGAGGAACGTGTTTGTCGCCGCGACGAAGTCCGTCATTGGTGATCAACATTTTCGCCTCACAGTCATTGATCCGCTCGGATAGCGATTGAGCTGAAAATCCTGCAAAAACGATGGAATGAACAGCTCCAATTCGGGCGCAGGCAAGGGCCGAGATCACCAGTTCCGGTGTCATCGCCATGTAGATAACCACGCGGTCGCCTTTTTTCACCCCTTTTTCCTCCAAAACATTCGCAAATCGACATACATCCTCATGAAGCTGCTTGTAGGTAAGCGTTCTGCGGAATGAATCCGGGTGATTCGGTTCAAAAATAAAAGCCGTTTTATTGCCGATGGTGTTCAGGTGGCGATCCAGCATATTTTCGGTAACATTCAGCTTCCCGCCTTCAAACCATTTGATGTTCGCATCCTCAAAACTACCGGACTGCGTTTTATCCCAGCGTTTTCGCCAGTAGAACGTTCCCGCTTCATGTTCCCAAAACTTCAGCGGGTCTTTCTCGCTATCCTTAAAGGTTTTCTGATAGTCTTCAAATGATTTGATATTCAGCCACATAGATTCTTTGATTCGTTAATAATTTCGTTTGATGTTGAGGTTTTTTGAGCGGAGAATCAAGTGGAAACGCTTTTTTGATGGATTTTATCATTTTTTGAATGATTTGGGCTGTGGCTATCGCCGCGATTACAAAGCCAGCTTCACTTTTACAATTGTATAATACTATCTATACTGTTCTATTAGATGAGATAACATAATTTAAAGATAGTGGCGATAGCCACGATCCACAAAAAACGGGGTTCAAAATGGCAAACACATATCATCAACTCTATATCCAAACTATATTCGGAGTAAAATGCAGAGAAGCATTAATAGATCTTGATTGGGAAGATAAATTGCACTCCATCATAGGAAACCTAATCAATCAAGCCAGCGGAAAATCCATCCTTATAAACGGTACTGCGGACCATATCCATTGTTTCTTCCATTTGAAACCATCGGTAAACATTTCTGACATTATGCAAAAAGTGAAATCAAATTCATCCAAATGGATCAACGATAGCAAACTGACTCCTCATCGTTTTGAATGGCAAAAGGGATTTGGATGCTTTTCATACGGACATTCACAAAAGAATCAGGTTTACCAATACGTCAAGAATCAGAAAGAGCATCATAAAAAATATACTTTCCGAGAGGAATATATGATGCTGCTTAAGAAATTTGAGGTCGATTTTGACGAGGCGTATATCTTTTCCGATCCAGTTTAATGTGGGACGTACCTACGGCACTTTCTCTTTGAGCAATTTTCTACCCCCAGGCTTCCACCTGGGGTTACGATGTTAATCATGGCTATCGCCATTTTTCTTTCTTGGAAAATTAGTTACCTGAATATCAAGAAGTTAAGATTGGCTCTATGATTTACTAAGCTCCAATCTCAATCAGTGGCGATAGCCATAGTTAAACATCATAGCATCGGGTGTAAGCCCGATGAAAATACAACCACACAACACCTGAGTGCCGTAGGCATGACCCACAGTCACTTTTCTTAACGATAAATTGAACTATTTATCCTCCAACATTTTTACTATTGCTGAATCACTTTTCATAATAAATGAAACACTTGTCCACTAAAGGTCATCACGTTATTCAGGAATGGTTTTCTGCTAAAGGATGGGAGACTTTCCCCTTTCAGCAGGAAGTTTGGAATGCTTTTCTTGCTGGCAAAAACGGTATTCTGAACGCTCCCACCGGAAGTGGAAAGACATTTGCTTTATGGATGCCCAACCTCATCAAATGGATCGATGAGCATCCCGAGGATTATCAGGAAAAAACCAACAACGGATTAAAAGTTCTGTGGATCACTCCACTTCGCGCGCTTGCTAAGGACATCCAAAAAGCCCTTCAAAATTCAGTAGATGAAATGGGCATTCCCTGGGAGATCGGTCGACGTACCGGAGACGTTTCACAATCCATCAAAAAAAAGCAAAATCAAAGGATGCCGGAAGTACTCATCACGACTCCGGAAAGTGTGCATATTCTATTAGCTCAAAAAAAGTATGAGCGTCACTTCAAAAACCTGGATGCTGTAATTATTGATGAATGGCACGAACTCCTTGGATCGAAAAGAGGCATCCAAACTGAACTGGGATTATCGCGACTACACGGACTTCGACCAGATCTTTCTGTGTGGGGAATTTCAGCAACTATCGGTAATCTTGATGAAGCAATGGATGTTTTACTTGGACCTGAACAAGATTCAGCCCCGGTTATCATCAAAGCGAATATTCAAAAAAACATTCAAGCCGAATCCATTCTTCCCGATCAGATGGAGAATTTTCCGTGGCACGGTCATTTGGGGTTGAAATTACTACCGAAGATCCTGCCCATTATTGATGAAAGTCGCTCTACCCTCATCTTCACCAACACACGAGCACAATCTGAGATCTGGTTCCAAAACCTGCTGGAAACGCGACCTGATCTGGCCGGAGCCATTGCCATTCACCACGGTTCCCTGGATCGAAAAGTACGGGATTGGGTAGAAGCATCTTTGCATGAGGGAATTTTGAAAGCGGTGGTTTGTACTTCAAGTCTTGACCTCGGAGTTGATTTCAGCCCGGTGGAGACGGTCATTCAGATCGGAAGTCCCAAAGGCGTAGCACGATTTATGCAACGGGCCGGTCGCAGCGGACATCAACCCGGTTCCACTAGTAAAATATATTTTGTACCTACACATGCCCTAGAATTGGTGGAGGCTGCCGCATTAAAATCTGCCATCAACTCTGAGGAAATGGAAAGCCGGAAACCTATTCTCAAGCCCTATGATGTTCTCATACAATATCTGGTAACGCTGGCTGTTTCAGATGGATTTTACCCGAATGAGGTATATTCTGAAATTAAGAAAACCTTCGCCTATCAAACCTTATCGGAAAAAGAATGGAATGAGATCCTGCAGTTCATCACACAGGGTGGAAAATCATTGGCTCGCTATAATGAATATTCAAAGGTAGAGATCGAGGAAGATGGTTTGTATAAAGTAAACAGCCGGAAGCTCGCACAAAGACACCGAATGAGTATAGGTACCATCGCCAGTGATGCCATGCTGCGAGTGAAATATATGAGCGGGAAATCGCTGGGAGTGGTGGAAGAATGGTTCATTGCACAACTTAATACGGGTGATTCATTTTGGTTTGCCGGGCGAAATCTGGAGCTGGTGAAGATCAAGGATATGACGGTGTATGTGAGAAGAGCCAAAGGCAAATCATCCAAAGTCCCAGCATATATGGGCGGACGAATGTCCCTTTCTTCCAACATGACGCATATTCTCCGCAAGAAAATGCACCAAGCGGTTTCTGGAGATTACAGCGATATCGAACTCAAAACACTGGAGCCCCTTTTTGAAATTCAACGCGACTGGTCTACGCTTCCCAGTGAAGATCAATTTCTGATCGAAAAATCCTTTTCGCGGGAAGGATGTCATGTGTTCATTTTTCCTTTTGAAGGTCGATATGTGCATGAGGGAATGTCGGCTTTGATCGCACATCGGATCTCAAAAATGACGCCCATCACCTTTTCCATTGCCATGAACGATTATGGGTTTGAGCTGTTATCTGATCAGGATATTCCTATTGAAGCAGCTTTAGGAGAAGATCTATTTTCTTCAAAGCATCTGGTTGAAGATATTATGGCAAGCATCAACAGTGCGGAGCTGGCTAAACGAAGGTTCAGGGAAATTTGTCAAATTGCGGGATTGGTTTTTCAGGGATTTCCTGGTCAGGCGAAATCAAACAAACACCTGCAAATGTCGAGCAGTCTGTTCTTTGATGTTTTCATGGAATACGAACCGGATCATCTCTTAATTCAACAGGCTTTTGACGAAGTAATGAGCATACAGTTGGATGAAGTCCGGCTGCGAAAGGCGTTGAAAAAGATCTCCGGACAAGAAATTATACTCAACTTAACAGAACGGTTCACCCCTTATGCGTTCCCCATTATGGTAGACCGACTTCGGGGAAAACTAAGTTCCGAAAAGCTCGTTGATCGTATTCAGAAAATGCAGAACCAATTAGAGAAGCACGTTAAATGATCTCAGGAAGTCATCAAATCAACCTCAAAGAGCAAACACTGACATTACTGCCTGATAAAGCTTTGTACTGGGAGGAGAAGAATATTCTGGTGGTTTCAGATGTCCATCTTGGCAAGTCGGGCCATTTCAGAAAACACGGAATTGCCGTTCCTGGTGCTGTAAATGAGGTCAACATCCAAAAGCTGGAAGAACTTGTCGAGCTTATTTCACCTGTAAAAATTGTCTTTCTCGGGGATCTGTTCCACAGTGAGATGAATGAAGAAGTCGATAAATTTAAAGACTGGCGAAAATCTCATTCTCATATTGAGATGATCCTCACCATTGGCAATCACGATATCCTTACCCGATTTGAGTTTGAGAAGATGGGGCTTGAATGTGTTAATCAATTCGAAATGGATCCTTTTATATTTATGCACGATGAAAGCGAATCCACCGATTCTGAATTTTATCCCATCACCGGTCATATTCACCCCGCCGTAAAGCTTTCCACCAAAGGGCGACAGAAAATGCATGTTCCCTGTTTTTATTTTGGACAGTCACATGGTATGCTACCAGCTTTTGGTACTTTTACTGGAAATTTTCGCATTACCCCCACGAAGAATGATTTGGTTTACGGGGTTGTTGATAAAGAAATCATTGATATCTCCACCTTAATTTAGTCCAGACTAAAAATGCGTTACACCCGAATTTTGTGCTCAATTTTTCTTTTTTCGGCACTTATTTCTGTGCTTTTACCGGAAATGTTACATGCTCAAAATGATACTTTTGACGCTCAATTTTACGCACAAAAATCACAAGACCTTCAGAAAAAGGGTATGATTTTCCTTGGAAGTTGGGCCACTTTGAACATTTTATCTGGCTCGGCCGGGTACATTTTGAGCGAGAATGACACCAAATATTTCTACCAGATGAATGCCGGATGGAACCTGGTAAATCTGGGTATTGCCGGCTTTGCCCTCTATGGGATCTCCCAAATAGATGCCTCTGCTTTGAGTTATTCAGAATCTTTGGGGGAGCTACAAAACCTGGACAAAGTTCTACTCTTCAATGCCGGGTTAGATGTTGGCTATATGGCAGCCGGAGCATGGCTTTGGGAGCGCGGGATCAGGAAAGAATCACAACGACTGGAAGGCTATGGAAAGTCACTGATCCTACAGGGTGGGTTTCTCTTCGTCTTCGACCTGGTTTTGTATATGATCCATTCCCCTCTGACGAATGACCTCATTCAGCTCTCTGACAGGCTTGAACTCACTGCTTCAGGTTTCAAAGTTCACTTCTGACTATTGGTTGGATTTCCGCTTATAGCAGTGGTGAAGTCGGCTTAAAATCCGGTGCTTTTTTGTGCGGACATTTGCCCCGGAAATATCAAATTCATCGGAAGCCTCCACAGTTGAAGCATCAGGCTTATCCATAAAATATTCAATGAATTCGCGTGATTGTGCTCTAAGCTCATTAAGGCATTCCTTCAAAATTCGCTGCCTCTCTTTGTCCAGCAGGTTTTCGATCTGCTCTCCTGATTCATAGGCCTCACTAAGAGCTCCGTCATCATACTCAAACTTGTGCTGACGTTTTACATATCTAATATACTCATGTCGGGCAGCCTTGATCAGATAACTGAAAATATACTTACTGTTTCGGATGTTATCTTTTCTTACTTGTTCAAAAACATCTAAGAATGCCTGTTGTACACATTCTTTTGCTGCATTTTCTTCGGCTCGCATAACAACTCTAAGATAGTCCTCTACCCGTGGAATAACTTCCGCCAACAGCTCACTTGCTTTAGCATCGTCTCCTTTGTGCAACGCTTCTACTAATTCCGAATAATCAACTCTGAGTTGTGCCAAACTAACCAACCACTATTTATAAAAATGATACCTAATGATGTCCTTCCTAAAATAAGGAACAAGCTTAAAGGTGCTTACTTTTTATGAATTCACCAATTTGATGACAAGCAGAATAATAAGTGATTTTTTTCGAATTATTAACCGCTTTTAATCTTTTAGTGGCAGCTATAAATATTAAAATTTAGATTAGATGTGTAACAAATAGACAAGTTAACTCTCTTGTAGTCGACAATAGTTATGTTTGAATTCTAAATATAATTATTTCAGAAAATTTGTAACAAATACGGTTACGAACACTCTTGTACTTAACCATAAAAATAACCTTCATAAAAATACCTACTATGAAATCTCTTAAATCTATCTTCGCCCTTTTTGCCATTGTAACCCTTTCTTTCGGTTGTGCCTCCGTTACCGACGCCTCCCTCACCGAAGAA
>NZQV01000007.1 GCA_002696035.1 Balneola sp.
ACTTTAACAGAATAGTCTGAAGTCGCTTAGGTACTGGGCTCGGCTTCCGGCGAATGTCAATCAGTACCTACACATGTAGATGCTAACAGGTCTACCTTCCCGGACCGGGGTTCGACTCCCCGCACCTCCACTATATTAATTTTAAAAGCTTGTAATGTATTATTAAACAATATGTTACAGGCTTTTTTTATATAGCTTCTCTAGAAAACAAGACGAAAACAAGACGAATTTTCTTGACCTTAGCTTAAGCATTCGCTTTATTTGCTTCAAATTAAGCCAGAAATAAAGCGAATATAATGAGCAGAGAGATCCCAGATGTAATACTAAGACACGATAAAAGAAAGAAGGGTAAGTCCTATTACTTGGACTATCATTTAAACGGAGAAAGGCGCAAAGAGAGAATCGGGTTTGTAACAAAAAACCAAGCTAATCAAGCCAGGGCTAAAAAAATTGATGAGCTACTTAATCAGGCTGGTATAACGACTGGGAGAAAAAGAATCAGCCTAACGCAGGCTATTGAAATTCACATGGGGATCAAAATGAGAAATGTCAAAGAAAGTACTCTTAAAAAATACCGCGCGAACAAGTATCATCTTATTGAGGCAATTAAAGATGTGGGTGAAAAATATTTCAAAGATGTGGCCACCATATCTGAAGCTCAATTTGAGTTGTTAGCTGACACCTTAAAGAGCAGGTCAACATCGGACCATAGGAAAAATAACCTTTTATATTTTCTAAAGGCTGTTGAAAATACAGCTATCAGAAAAGGGTATATGCAAAAAAAAGTCTCATATGACGTCAAAAGTAAAAAACCAGATCCAAAATTAAAGGCACAATATTTTACCAAAGAAGAGCTGAAAGATGTTTGGAAATGCTCTGATAAGTTTTACTTGGACTACTTTAAATTCTTTGTCTTTACAGGGCTTAGGTTGGGGGAGTTTATCAATCTCAAGTGGGAGAACGTTGATTTTGATAACAAGGTAATATCTATCGAGAAATATATTGAAGACGGTGAGTTAATTTGGGAACCAAAGACAAAATCTTCTATTCGAAATGTACCCTTGAGTTCTGAAGCTTCTGATATTTTAAAAAAACAAAAGGGGAAGCATGATGTTTTTGTTTTTACGTCCAAGAAAGGGAAGAAACTCCATCCGAATACAGTTTATGGAGCTTTCAAGAGAGCTGTGAAGAAAGCAGAGGTTAGTGATGATAAAACAGTACACACATTAAGACATACATTTGCTTCACAGTTAGCTCAAAAAGGGGTAGTGCTATATAAAATTGGTACTTATCTAGGGCACAGTAAATCTGAAACAACTCGTATTTATGCTCATTTGAGCCCATCTGACGATGCTGAGGTTTTGGGTCAGATTGAAGTTTAATCTAAAAAAGAGAGCAAACCGTTCTCTTTTAAAAAGCCCCAGTTCTTTTATGGACGTATAGGATTCTTTGGTCGATAATATGATCTACTACCTTAAAATTAAGGATCAATTCGCCATACTTTCGGGGCGAAGTTAGCGCAGAGCGATTTATCCCTTCATAAGATTGCTCAATATCTAAGTTACAGTAAAAAAGAAACTACACTAATTTATTCTCGCTTATTACTAGTGAGGATGCTGAACTCCTCGATATGATTAGGGCATAATTAGAGTACTAACTTCGGATTCACGCACAGAATTAGCTCCAAATCTTAACCGGGTTTTGAGCTTTTTTTGTTTCAGATTTGAATAAATATAAAAAATGTCAAATAAGGGGTATATGTAGGTATGCCGAAATAGAGATAATTATTCTGAGAGGAAATATGAGCGATTCATGCAGGATATAAAGTACTGTAATTTAATAGGCTTACATTAAAAAAAAGTGCAAATTCACTTGACTTCTAAAGCATTCTAAAGTATAATTAAGAGTATTCACATTAAGAGAGTGCTTACCATATTACACGGTAAATAACCTTAAAAAAATAATATGACAATAGACGAATATATAAAGCAATTTGAAGCTACAGAGATAAAAGATAATTGAATTAATAGAGAGCTTATAAGAGCTCATCAATACAGAGAGTTAGGTAAATATCATAGGGATTATATAATTGTCCCAGATACATACACAACACCTGAAGAGACGATCAAGCAGCTAAGCTTACCTGCTGCTGTACTAGAAGCCACTAAAATTTACTTCCAGGATGTACTGGATATTAGAAAAGATCATGCTGAGAGTGGTGTATACCATGAATTTAGTAAGGTTTTCTATGGTCCTGAATTTTGCTGGTTAGGGACAATAAAGCCACTTCTAGGAATTAAAATTAACGAAAACCAATAAAAATTAAAGAAGCGATGGAAATATTAGAACAGAAAAAGAAACAAGAATATAAAACAGACTTTGATGATCAGTCACCGGTGCAGGTGCAAAAACCAATCAGTATGGAGGAGTTTTGGAAAATAAAACTTGAAAATATCTACTACTACTCCAAAGACTTTTATGAGATTGTATTATCTGATAAGGGTATAGACCTGATTAAAGTTAGCAGCGAAACTGTTTATGTGCTATCTCAGGCTGACAGTCACGAAGAACAGAAAAAAGTAAGGCGGTGGGTATTGCAAAATAAGCGGTTGAAAAAGCTGCCTGATGTAGAAATTATTAATCACATAGGGGATGAGAGTTATTATGAGTTTGATGGAGATACCATTAAAGCCTATATAGCTCTTACACCAGTTGAAGAAGAAAACAATGACTTTATTGATGCTATTATAGATAATGCCTTTGGAGAGCATGCTGAGTGGTTTAGACAGTATCTCGCTATGTTTGCTTATACCTCTCACAAGCGTTTACCTATGTTAGTCTTGTATGGTAAAAGAGGGACCGGTAAAAACGCTGTCGCCTGAATAATGCGTAGCATGTGGGCTGGACTCTCTACTAAATGGGATGGTAAAAAGGGAAGGTTCCAACCTGAGGAAGAGAAACGCTTTGCATATGTGGATGAGAATGGGACCTTTACCAAAGAGCAATATGAAGATTTTAAAGCCAAAAATGGTAATGAATACTTCACTGTGGAACTGAAATACAGAGACCCTAAAACGGTTAAAAATAATCTGTGTTTAGCGTTGATGAGTAATAATAACCCTCCTATGTATGTCAACTCGGATGAGCTGCCTACTGATGAGAAGGATAATCAGTTCTTTGTGTTAGAAATGACAAATAAGCCGGATAAGAAAGACCCGGACATCTTTAAAAAGATAGAGCGTAAAATTGGGCATTACGTACGCACCGTTTTAAAAGATGAGTTTGATCGAATCCAGGATGAAGGTATCAGTGATGGGTGTAGGTATGGTATTCCGGTTCCTATAACTCCAGAAGAGGAGCAGATGTTTCAAATGAACCAAACTCAAACGTCCATCCGGGCTGATGATGCTATCCTTGAGATACTAAATATTATTGAGGATAGACGAAATTGGTCAAATTGGTCTAGAGGTTTGATAAATACTATTTGTAAAGGAACAATCCCGGTGTTTTTATTAAGAAAGGCTGGAGGGAATTTAGATGCTGTAAGAAAAGAACTGCAACGCAGAGGAGTTTTAAGGCGAGGTGAATCTGAGGTAATCAGTATTGGTGGTAAAAAACATAGATGCTACCACATTCAAAATGTACCTGATGAACTTAAAGGTCACATTAAACTAGAAGACGATTAACAAAAATGATAATGTGTTCGCTGCAGCTCCGTAACTCTCCGTAACTCTAAAAAACCCTACAAACAGCCTTTACAGGGTCTACAAGGTATATATAGTAACAGTTACAGAGTTACAGCTAAATAAAAAAATATATAGAGGGCCTTATAAAAGGTTTGTTAGCCCTTGTTACTGCTGACCTGTCTTTAAAGGACTTCTAAGGCCGATTACGGTTACAGAGAGATTTCGCAGCGGTTGCATTATCACTAAAAAGCACAAAAAACGATATGAAAAACGATATAAAAGACACACAAATTAGTTATTACCACGTAGCAAAATCTACAAACTGCTGAACAGTAACGCTCGGCGGTTGGATGAATATTACTATAAATCCAAAGCCTTGGATGAAGATGTTATCTCTTAAATACCGGGAGACAGGAGACAAACAGGATAAAGCTAAGCTACCAGCTATTACACCTGGTGGAGTATTTACCCCAAATAGTAGAGTAGCAGATAATGTAGTACATAAAACGGGGCTGGTCTGCTTCGATATAGATGCTAAGGATAACACACATATCCAGGATTGGGAGAAAGTTAAAGAGGAGCTCATACATAATAAGTATATCATCTTTACAGCTCTTTCAACTAGTGGTAAAGGGTGCTATGGTTTTGTCAATGTAGAGGACCCGGATAAGCAGGAGGAGCACTTTACACAACTCTCAGCTGATCTAAAAAATACCTATGACCTTGCAGTTGATTCTACTAAAGGAGAAAACTGTAATGATTTAAGGTATTACTCATACGATCCTCAGCCTTTTTATAATCCGGAATGGGAGACCTATAAAAAGTTGCCCGTAATTAAATTTAGCAAACCAGTTTACCGTCCTAAATCTAAAATAGACTCACCTGATAAAACAATAAAGAAGGTCAGAGCGGTCATCAAAGAGGTCCAAGACCGTAACATAGATCTCAACCCTGCCTATGATTATGAGAGGTACAGAGCCTTAGCCTGGGCCTTTTGTGATCACACAGTTAGCCCATATAACAGGGAGCTTTTTCATGATGCTATGAGGACTCACAGCAGGTATAATTACACGGTATCCGATAAGGAATTTAACAAACTTCAGAAAAGCTACAAGCAGGGCAAGACAACCATTGCTACATTCTTTAGTATATGCAAGAATCAAGGCATAAACCTAGGGGAGGTATATAAGAACAGGAGTATCTAAAAAATATTTAATGTATATATAATTACTCTTGAAAACATACAATAAATAGAATATTATTAAATAAATAAGAGTAGAAATAATGAAAAATAACGACAAAAGACACAGCAAGGAATTTAAAGAATTCCAGAGCAAGAGAATGACAAAGTATTTAGCTGAGAATCCTCATCCTACAAAGGGCCTTCCACGCTCAGAGGAGGTTAAAGCACAACAGTCTAAAAAAATGAAAGAATATTGAGAGGCTAATAAGCAGAGAAAAACAGAACTTCAAAAAAGGGTACGTCACATTGACTCAGATAGGGAGTTTGCTTCAATGGGTGAAGCAGCTCAAGAATTTAATATTAACATATCTACAGTCAGTCGCCATTGCTCAGGTCGATTTGATAAAAAGAAATTCGAGTTTATCTCATAATAGTACATTAACCTTATGTAATACTGGTAGGGGCTGTGAAGTGCCCCTACCTATTTAACTAACTGTAGTGCCACACTTTTACCATCAAATAGATCAGACCTCACAATTTAAATTTAAACTTTTGTCACACTCTAATCCCTTAAACTAAAAAAAGAAAGCTATAGCTCACTTTAGATCAGCCCTAGTCGGACAGGTAAATATTGGCAGCGTTTCCACCTGACATCTTCTTTTATAGGTAGAAAAATTGCTTCTATATTTGCAAGGTATAAGGGTTTTGTTGCGGTTAATGAAGGCAGTAAGGCCGTTCATTATTCTTATACCAGAAAGTTTGGATTACTGATCGATAGGTTGAATTACCTAGGTTGTCACATTAGGAGGGAACCCGGGGAGGGTTTGCGGAACGAGGATAAAATTATTCAAAGGCAAATGGGCGTGATTCTGGTAAAACGGTTTGATGGTAGATGTAGCAAGATTTTAGTATAGTAGGGGCAAAGACTCGGTGTAATGATAACAAATAGAATCAAGAACTCTAACGCTTATAAAATAACAGGTCATTAAGAGAATTTTTATGTCCATGAAAAGTAAAACCGAAAGGCACATGCGATTATACCTGTATATGGCCCTGCTTACCCTTTTTACCGCCTGTGGAATTTTAGGTAGTGATGATGACAAAGAACCCCTCGAGCCGGGGCCACGCAATTATGAGTGGGCCGTAGACACCCTAAACAGCCCCCCCGGAGGATTTATTTATGACATTTGGGGTTCCTCACCTGAAGATGTATGGGCCGTAGCCGGTGGAGGGCTGAATAACCTGTGGCATTTTAATGGGAAAGAATGGAGCGTGTGGGACGAGCGGGTGGGTTCTGCTTTTTATAGTATTCATGGTTTTGCCCAAGATGATATTTGGATGGGAGGAAATGATGGGCAATTGTATCATTTTGATGGGCAAGGATGGTCTCAAACCTATACTTTTGAACGGACAGGATTAAATAACTCTAGAATTACAGATTTACAGGGAACTTCAACTTCTAATTTATATGCAATTGGGACAGCAACGCCAGAAAGCGGACCATTTCGAGTGAGTTTTATTTTACATTACAATGGACGGATTTGGCAGGAATTGCTCACAACTGATTTTGGAGTACAGTTTCAACAACTAAGTACAGAAGAACTGCCAACGATTAGGGGTGAAAAATACCATCAAGCATCTTCTGATACACTATTATTTTATCAATATTCGAATGAAAATTTAAAGGAGATTCTATCAAAAACAGATAACGAAGTTAATTCTATGTCAATGAATGATATAGGTAACTCTTTGTATTATTATATAGATAATCAAATATTATCATTTAAAAACAATGACTTTCAGGAAATATTATCGTTTCCAAATATGGAGTTAATTATAAGATTAGATGGGCGTCATAGAAAAGATCTTTTTCTACATACTCGGGATAAAATATTTCATTACAACGGAGAAAATAAAATTCTTCTTCTGGAAGATTTACCCCGGAATGTATTCCGTTCCCAACTGTTTTCTGATGAAGTTTTTTTTGTAATTAGGGATTACGAAAACGGAACAAATTTAGTTTACCATGGAACTTTAACTCAGGAGGAAGAATAATGCCACATAAAAAAAGGGGCGTGCGGTAACACGATCCCCTGTGACTCAAAAACAGCCGATTCAGGTTGGTACCCTTCTGTCTGCCATCTTATATATTTATACTGGGTGAAAAAATAACGAAATTATCCTCGTTGCGGCGAAACCGCTTCTAACAAATTTTACATAATTATTATGGAGTAAGTTTATTTCCAAAGTTGCTTGTTTAGAATTTTTAGCCGTTAATTAACTCAAAATCTCCGCGTATTCTAAGACTATATCAAGAGATTCCCGTCATTTCATGTTCATAGATTTTCACATAAGGGGTTCCTCGCTTGATCACAGCAAATGCCCGGTAGATTAATTTGCACACCACTGCATTCTTCACGCTTTGGGGATGTTTGCCTTCAGCACATTTGCGCTGGTAATAGGCACCAATTTCAGGATCGTACTGGATGGCGGAATTTACACCATTGAGCAGCAGTGTTTTCATGCGGGCGCATCGCCACCGACTGACCCGGTCCGGACTCCGATGGTTCCCTGACTGGTTCGGAAACGGGGCGCTGCCGGCAAAACAGGCAAACTCCCGGCTCGTGGAAAATCGGGTAAATCCTTCCGTATAGACCAACAGCCATCCGGCAATAACCGGTCCGATGCCGGGGATGCTGACCAGCAGCTCATATTGGCTCCGAATGCTACTATAACTACGCACCAGTTTTCTGATTTTGCGATCTACCTGTTGGAGTTGCCGGGATAGCCCCTCATGATGAACCTGCATCTGATCGTTTATCTCATCGAGATTGGCTACTTGCCCAGTTAGGGTATTGGCTTTGATGGCGTTTGTTAACCCAGTCCGCATTTTTACCAACTTTTCCCGCCATAACAACCATCCGCGCAGTTCCAGCAGCGCTTTGCACGGCAGGTGGCTGGCAGACAACCGGTCTCGAAACCGCCAACCATATTCGGCCAGTCGCGCGGCATCAATCGGGTCGGACTTCCCACGCCGGATTCCCAACGAGCGTTGGACCTGTGCTGCGGCCACCATCACATACCGAACGCCTGCCTCTTCCAGCATCGCCGCCAATAGTAGCCCATACGCGCCCGTATGCTCGAAACACACCATCATCTTCTCCAGGGAAATCCCCTGGCCCGACCACCTGTCCAATAGCTGGTGTATCCCGTCTGGGCTATTCCCAATGTCTCCAATCGCCAGCGGTCGGTTTTGCCCGTCATTCACCTGCCAATCCAGCCGCTGTTTGGATATATCAATCCCTGCATAATAGTTCGCTTCCATCGGTTTTTCTCCTATATTATTAATGGATAATCCGTTAACTGGGGCGGCCAAGCCACTATTACCTTTACCGGCTCTTGGTGAGCTTACATTCTAATTAGTGCATCTTTGGTCGAAAAGCTGCCGGGGACTCATACGCGGGATAGCTCTTTGCTGGCCCGTTATTTAGGTCACCCCGGCAGTCCCAGTTCACGATTTTAAGTCAATAAAATAGAATATTTCTATAATAGGAATCTAAAGGCCCGTTATGCGCTGGGGCGTTATAGGGCTTCCCAATATCAAAAAATTGGATAGTCTACTTACAGCTTCAAATTTTCGATTGGGCGTAAGCTGATGTTCGTACTTTGATATTAAATTGGATTTCATCATGTGATCCTCATTATTTCAAGAATAACATGAATAGAACTTGCGTACGAAGCAAGTATAACCTCAACAGCGTTGGTTATATGCCAATGTTAGGCAACATTTGACAAAATGAGCGATAAACCAATTCGAGATTATATTTTCCCTCTTATTAGAGCTAAAAGAATAGCGAATAAAATAAAAGAACCTGAATTAATTGGAACTGGATTTCTGATTGGTAAAAACGGATTTGCTTTAACTGCAGCCCACGTAATTGAACAACTGACAGATAATAAAAATAATGACGATGTCATTCTTGCTCTGTTTGTTGTAAATGGAAAATGGAATGCGATTGAAATCGCAAAATACGAGAAACATCCAAGCGAGGATATTGGAATAATATTACTTGATAATTATAAGCGTGAATCTTTTTTAAAGATTGTAAATACCTCTCATTTATCAGCTTGTGAATATCATTGTTGGGGATATCCTCACGAAGTAGCTAAAGAATTAAAGAAATTAGAAGAGAATGCACCTCAAAGACCAGATTTTATATTCACACAAGGATATGTCCGAAGAAGAATCAACAATGAACTATATCCAACTATAATTTTTAGAGGAAAACAATTTTATGAATTGAGTGAAACTGTCGGCGGAGGAAATTCTGGAGCACCACTAATATATAAATTATCGGTAGGCAAAAATGTATGGGAAGTATTTGGAATTTACATTGGAGAAAAAAGTGAGGGAAATATTAGCTATGCAGTTAGGTCAGATGCTTTTGCAAATTGGATTCCTGAAATTTTGGATAAATCTATAGAAGATGAAAGTAAAAACGTCGCCTAACACCGTGTAAAAATAATTGCTTGGTTCTAGCCTACTCAGAAAATCCTACGGATTTTTCTCTGGTTCGTTCCATTTTAAGTAAGTTAGTTGCTTACACAAACACGTTAGAATAGTTTCCAATCCTTCCATAAATCGCCCTATAACCAGCGTTTCAACGCGGACTTGGCCGCTTTTTGCCCTTGTAAAATTCATTGCCCAAAAAGAAATTCGGAGTATTATTACATTACCAACCAATAAGGCCAAGCCGGTTAAACCGCAGGTCGTTAGGCTCATAAATAACCATGGAAAGATTTACCAATTCAATTAATAAAAGCCTTGAATCTAAAAATTGGTTTGCAGCTTTATTTATGACACTTGCATTGCATGACATTTGCGGCGCTCTTGAGGAGCCAAGCAGGCCTGTGGGTGAAAGATATAAAGATTGGTTCAATAGGTTTCTAAAATCCAAGTACAATCCTGACACCATGTATGAATCAATGATGGTGTCATCTCCGGAAACTCTTGAAAATCTACCTGAAATGGTAGTAGAACAATTGAAAATCCACCCAACAATGCCTGCAACAGCATTCTCAGCAGAAGACTGTTATCGGCTTAGGTGCAAGTGCCTACATCAAGGCCTTCCAGAGAGAATGGAAAATGATCGAATACATTTTACTATACCTGACCCTACAGGCAGAATGGATTTTCATAGAAACAGTTTTAATGGCGTACTCCAACTTTCGATTGATGTTTTTTGCACTGATGTTTGTAATGCTGTAACAGAGTGGTCAAGTGAAGTACGTTCTAACACTGATGTACAGCAACGGATAGAAGATCTCATAAAAATATATGGCCTTGATGCAAAGGAATTGCCAATTGTTAATTATAAATAAGCCTGACGATGCGCATGAAGAGGGGAGTTCCTGCACCCTTTATGTACCAGGACGTTATTCCTTTATCTATGATTAGACAATTTATTCTACTTATTTTGTTTTGCATGTATACATTCGGCTGTGAGGACACAGTCAATATCATCGAGGACGCCAAAGAACCTGTTCATAACTTACAGATAAATGGTGAGGTTCAATTTTATGGAGAAATCTCATGGTCCACCTCTGATGACTCACTTAATTCAAAGATAATGGTAGAGAATATCGGTACTGACACAGCCAGAATAGAAACAGGCCCCTGTGCATTCAACGTCATTGCTAATAATAAAAATAATGACCCGGTTTGGTATAATCGGCCTCCAAGCAATTTTGTATGCTTTGATAAATTAATCACATACGAGATTGCACCGAAAGAGACAAAACAGCTCACTGATCAAATGTATATTAGTGGGAAAAATTGGTACTGGGATATTCCTGATGGCCAATGGGAATTTATAATAAAAAGCCGAACTAGGAACGGAGAATTAATTTCATTTGGTGCCAATGAATTAAAATAAATTGGCTTTGTTAATAAGGCATAACGCGGACGCACCTCGCCCTCTCTAGTTCGTTATGTTTTTCCAGAAATACTATGATTTTAAAGCAGTTTAGACTCTTTTATGATTAGGGGAAAGCACTCATACTAAATACGGCCCGCCAAGGGCTTTTTAGTTACTAAAAACAGCGTATAGTGAGGGGTGCCATTTCATGTGTGGCAAAAAGTGGCGAAGTGGTAAAGAATTGAACAATAGTTCCTAACACTACCCGGAATGACACACCTATACAGTCATATATATCCTATCTAACAATTAAAGTTTAAATCTTTACCACTTAACCACTATTTACCATTCTATCTAAAAAAAGGATGAGCTCTGCTACATGTGGCATAATAATGGGGGTTAGATCGTACGATATAAGGTCATTAAACCAGTCTTTTACCCGATTTCCGAGAAATGTTGAGATTTCTTGGCATAAGAATACAGAACAAAAACCTGTAATTAAATCTTACTGTCATGAACACTCAATTATTAACCCAGTGCGGATCTGAGCGGTGCAGCATAGAGCAGCTTCTTACGATCCCTGAACCTAAAAAGACAAAATCATATACCCCCCTAAATCACTATGATTTTGCAACCAATACCCGCAACATTGCCTCCAACCTTCTACAAGGATTTCAATTTGATGGAGATTCTTATGCCCTCAGTAGCGATGGTAACAAAATGTTTGGAGTGCTCACCTTTCGTAAAAAAACCACTCAACAGCCCGAAGAGCTAAAAGTGGCTATCGGAATTAGAAATAGTTTGGATAAATCTTTATCTGCGGCAGTAGTCGTGGGCAGTACCGTATTAGTATGCGATAATTTAATGTTCGCCGGAGATATAAAAGTGATGCGCAAACATCAAGGCTCCAATATGCATGAAGATCTACACGATCAGATTGTAACGGCTATATATAAAAGCCAGCATCAGTTTACCCAGCTAGGGGAAGACATGCAGCGCATGAAACAAATCCCGATGCCCCGGAAACAGAAGTTTGAATTTTTGGGCATCCTGACTGGAGAGGGTATTCTCTCTCCTACCCAATCTACAGCCGCCTATCGAGAAGTTTGGGAGCCGGCGCATGAAGAGTTCGAGGCCGACTCATTATGGGCCGGATATAATTGCGCCACGGAAGCTCTTAAAAGTTCTCCGGTGCATCAGATCATACAACGTCATAGCAAGTTGCATGAACTTACCCGCACGTTATATCTCAACTGACCATGAAAAAACTCGAAGGTTTGATTTATATCGTCGGAGAGCTGGCTAAAGAAGTTGCGGTGTATCTGCTTAAAAAGTGGATAGAAGATAAAGAATGCAACAAATAGAACTTCAAGTAACGCACCCTATTACCCTTTAATGAAAGCCTCTGATACTCAGGGGCTTTTTTCTACAACCTATAACTACAAACATGAGATAACTATGTCTATTACACAAACGCAATCACCAACAACGAACAAAGAATCTCTCTTTCAAATCGGAGAGCATTTTTACGCCCTTGAGTCACTCCTAATTGATAACGAGGGAGAGATAGATGACACTATTGATCAGTGGCTGGAAGAGTATATCGCCAAAGAATCTGAAAAGATGGACGCCTACTGCTATCTAATACAGAAGTTTCAGGAGATATCCGATGAAGCAAAGCGATTAGCCGAGCGCTCATCCTCCTATTCCAAGAAAGCCAGGTCTATGAAGGACAGGCTAAAGCTATATCTGGAGCGAAGAGGCAGGGATAAGGTAGAAACTAACAAGTTCACCATTACCGTCTGCCAGAATGGAGGTAAGCAACCCATCAAAGTATTTGATGAGGTATCTGTAGAGGAGTTGCCGAATCACTTTGCCAGGATAACTCGCGAACCTGATCTCGACGAAATTAGAACTGCTCTATTCGATGACAATGAGCAGGCGCAAAAAATAGCCACACTGCTTGAAAGAGGCACACACTTACGAATTAAATAAAACGGAGAACATTATGTTTACCAAAGCAACACGAAAAGGAAAATTTATAAAACTCGCAATAACAGGACCAGCCGGCGCCGGCAAAACATACAGCGCATTACGACTGGCAAAGGGACTAACAAAGAACGGGAAAATTGCCCTCATTGACACAGAGAATGAAAGTGCTAGCCTCTATGCTACGGACTTTGATTTTGACGTTATGAACGTAGAAGCCCCTTATGAGATAAACAAGCTTGTACAGCCGGTAAAAGCTGCCCTAGAACAAGGCTACGACACCTTAGTCATTGACTCAGCTACGCATTTCTGGAACGGCATACTCGAGTATAAAACCAAACTCGACAAGCGGGGCGGTAACAGCTTTGCCAACTGGGCCGATGCCAACGTGCATTATGATCTCTTCTTGAGATCTATCCTGTTTTCCAAGATTCATGTAATAGTATGCATGAGAAGTAAGATGGAGTATGTACTTCAGGAAAACGAGAAAGGGAAAGCCGTTCCTCAGAAGATAGGTATGGCACCAGTTATGAGAGACGGTGTAGAGTACGAGTTTACAACCGTATTCGACCTTGATATGAATCACCAAGCCCAAGCGAGTAAAGACCGGACCAACATGTTTGGTGATAGGATATTCCAGATTACTGAAGATACGGGGCAGTTATTCCATCACTGGCTGAATGAAAGCACCGAAAAGCATCAAATGATGTATGCTGATGCAGCCAATGGCTGACTCAGCGAAAGGAAGGGCAACACGTCCTTTCTTTTTTAGGTTAGGTTTATAAACTATAACTACTTGAGCACTTGCTGAATTTTCTTTTTGAATGGGGCTAAAAACAAATTAACTGTTCTGTCTGTAGGCTACCATGTGTCGATTCCGATATACCAGAATTCTGTAGAAAATGAAGACCGGATAAGAGAATACTTAGGCTGTGGGCAAGATGTTGTTGATGAGTATCATGGCGGCCTTCTTAAGGTAGTTGAAGGAAATGATCCATTAGAGGAGCTAAAAGAAATAGGGGGCTGCTGTAACTCAGGTAAATTAAAAGTTAAAAATGATAAGGATAAATCAGCTCGAACCAAGATTATAGATTAGATTAAAATCGGTTTATAGATGCAATTAATTTTGTTCTTTGAATAATGTCACCAAGAATGTTTTAAATTTATGAAACAATTTTTCTCTATTTTCATCATTCTTCTGCTCAAAATGATGAGATTTTGTCTTCTGATCTGCCTCCCTTCCAGAATGAACTCTCTGCTCTGACCACCTTTCAGCCCAAATTACTTCCCCTTCTTTTACCCAGTAATGAGACTTACAATCAAACTCCCAGTTTCCTATAGAAGGATATAGGGATACGGATTCGCCGTTATAGGTTAGCTTCCAATCGGTAGGAGATAATGGGGTAACTACTTGCTGATCACAGCCGCATACGCAGTTATGAACAGCCGTATCGTAATCTAACGAAATATAGATTACCCCATCCTCCATATCCTCATGTTCAGGGATGAATTCTACAAACTCATGATCTATGATCTTCATTGAACATCTCATTTACATTTGTGGAATAGAAGGCAGAAAACTCTCCCTCTTCATCCTGATAGAACTGAATATGTTTCTTCCACTTGATCACTGCCATGATTGCATTTAAGGCATTCAGGTCAGCGATTTGAATATTGGAAGCATATTCATCTGCATCCCGGTCCGTTAATGAAATACGGCTCGGGATGTGATCGGTCATTTGATCTGTGACCAATGTTGAACGGGCTGTTCCCAATAGGCTTTGACCTGCCACGGTCACATCAAGACCGACATCTATAAAAGGAATCTTTTTGTCAATCAGGTAATCAATAATACCCTTCTTAGCAGAACCCTTGTCAATGCATAGGAATACAAAGTCCAACTCCTCTAACATGGACATATTTGATTCATCCAGATATATGGGATGGGACTTTATCCCGTGGTGCATTTTTGAATAGATCATATTGAAGTAGCCCGTCTTAAAATACTGCCTGTCAAGCTGTTTTATGGTCGGAGCGCCGGGAGACCGGAAAGCATTGTGCTGCAAGAAACGGTCCCCATCATAAAGATGGATTTCTTGCACCGGTGTCTTGGCTACTTGATCGAGTACATAAGAACCCGTACCTCCAAGTCCAATTATTCCGATTTTATGCCCTTCCAGCTTCTCTGATATTACTCCTATTTCAGCACGAGTTGAATTCGTATCAATGTAATTGAATACAGATTTGTCCTCCGGTACTTCAATAACCTCGTAAACTCTTGCCGTTTTCGAGGAGTCCATTGAAATTGCTGGCGCGGATATGATTTCGATGTACCGTGTAATCTTATGGTGGTAATCTTTATACCCATGTGGTTTCGGTTTATTTGAAAAGGACCGATTCACTCTAATGTCAGTTGATAGGTTACGGGTAGTTTGGTTGTGCTCTATTGCCGTAATTACGCTACCATCTTTATTACAGGGTTGATCACCAACAAAATGGATTACATGATTTTTCGGTTTAGCGGTTTTATTACCAGCCAGATCCAAATCCGTAACAAGAACCCCTTCTCCGATTTCGGAGGAGGAGTTCACATACGGAATACGGTGTACAAGCAAGTGCCCATCTCTGAGCTCTAACTTGTACCCTTCATCTTGTAGTCGTTTTAAATCAGAGCTATGATTTATCAGTGGCTGTGACATTGAACACCATCCCTTTTTTAATTATGACTACATCACCTTTAACCATCACACCTTTAGGTTTTTGGTTAGCTCCCCGTTTATAGGTAACGGTATATACCATATGGGGTACGAATTTAGCTTCAGGAAAGGCAAGTTTTACAACTTGTTCGAATGAAAGCTTCTTTTTGGTTACTTCTTCTTTACGACCATTTACTATGATCTCTGTCGCCCTGGTATCGGGCTTCTTATCTTTAGATTTCTGTTCTTTCGTAGACATGCTTGTCTCCGTGTTTAAATGTTAGTAATTGACACGGAGCAGAAACCTTACTACATTGTAGTGCTTAAATACGCTGTAGCGCGGTTCTGAACCGTGTTATATGATTTTAGAAGGTCTAAGTATTCATATTACTTAGGCCTTTTTTATTTTTCCTTTCGGACACCTTTGAACTTCCCGCCACTGGTTTTTACGTCCATAAACTTGCCAGTATCAGCATCTCGTTTCACAAATAACTTGCCATTCGAGTGCTTTACTTGAGTTCGCTTACGAACTGCACCATGTCGCCGGTTGTCGCCGGATTTACCATTGGTAGCCATGATTACCTCCTTTTAGGTTTAGAGTTAATATTTTAATTGGTTGACAAAATAAAATAAAAAGATTAGTTTGTCAACTAAGGAGAAACAAATCATGGCGGGTGATGAAAGGACTTAACAAGCGAATAAAAAATGCACGTCTAATGAAGGGATTTTCACTTCAGGCGTTATCAGATAAAATGAATCAAAAAATTTCTCGACAGGCTTTGCATAAATATGAAAAAGGATCTGTTGAACCTGACTTAAATATGATTCAGGATATAGCTGAAGCCTTAGATATGAAACCCGACTACTTTTTCCGGGAAGTTTCGGTTGAGATTGAGGCTATTTCTTTTCGAAAGCTATCTTCTTTATCGAAGAAGGAACAAGGCCGTATTGTCGAAACTGCAAGAGATTTTTTAGAACGTTACCTTGAATTAGAGCAAATTATTGGAAAGCAACCTTTCGTTGAAAATCCAATTAAAGATATCAAGATCAGCAATAAAGAGAATGTTGAAAAGGCTGCACAGCAACTAAGAGACTCTTGGGGACTTGGAATTGATCCCTTATACAATATACTTGGCCTTTTAGAAGATCAGGGCATAAAAGTAGTGGAGTTAGAAGGAGATAATTCTTTTGATGGTTTGTCTACTTGGGTGAATGAGTCTATTCCTGTCATCGGACTAAATAAAGTAGTCAAAGACAACAAAGACCTTGACCGGTATAGATTTAATGCGCTACATGAACTGGGGCATCTATTCTTAGGCCTACAAGACTTCTCCGATGAAGAACAGGAAAAACTATGCCATTATTTTGCCGGAGCCATGCTATTTGATAAGAGAAGCATAGGAAAGGAACTGGGTATGAAAAGACAGAATATTTCTCTTCAAGAACTTAAAGCTATTAAAAAGCAGTACGGAATTTCTATGCAAGCTACTGTTTATAGGCTAAAAGAATTAGGGGTTATTAGCCAAATCACTTATCAAAACTTTTTCCGATTCATAAATAAACACGGCTATAAAAAAAATGAAAAGGGACTTGCTGAGTATAATGGAGAGGAAGAAGCACTTCGTTTTGATCAATTGATTGGTCAAGCTCTCATTGAGCAACAAATCACTATTTCAAAAGCTGCTGCATTACGAAACCAGAGAGTGACTCAATTTAGAAAAGAATTTTTACTGGGGTAAATGAAAGTAGCAATAACAGATGCGTGTATTTTTATAGATCTATTGGAATCGGAGGCATGCACCGCATTCTTTCAGTTACCGTTAGATATCGTGACTACGCGGCAGGTCTGGGGTGAACTTGAATCAGAACAAAAAGCAGTATTGCAACAATGGATTAAGACGAAGGACTTATCCATAATTGAGGTTCAAGGAACCTTAGAAATACTAAGAACCAACTACAAACTTTCTGTTCGGCTATCTATAGCAGACCTATCTGTTTGGTCTGTATGCCAGAAAGAAGGTGGTGTACTTCTTACCAGTGATGGCACCCTTAGAAAAATGGCTCGAGAAAATAATATTGACACTCATGGCTTGCTTTGGGTGTTTGACCAGATTGTTAAGAACAAGTTGCTAACGGTCATTGAGGCTACTGAAAAACTCCAAAGTGTTTTTAACCAAAACGAGTATTATAAAGCTGATGTAAAACTTTTCGATGCTTATGAAGAAATGATAACAAAGTGGCAAAATTGAGCTTGACCACTTGACAACAACTTTAAGTTATTTAAACGTTGTAGTACAAGGAAATTGTACTCACTATACTTTTTCTAAAATATGTAACAAAGAATATCTCGATAAATAAATTTCATAAATGATATACCAGGCAAGACAAATAATCTCTCTCCGCGATCACACAAAGAGTGTGTACCTTTTACATATAGCATTTCCAGAATTGATAGAAATAAATGTGGATTTGGCTGAAAACAATCAACTATGGGGTGAGAAGCCTGCTGGTAATAAAATTGTTGATGAAAAAGAACTATCAGGATTTTTTGATAAACATGGCCATTATGTATTTAGCAGGAAAATTGAACAGCCAACTGCAATATATTTTGAATTAGAGAGGGGCTATGAATTTCAGGATCTGGTTTTTGAAGATTCAGGTATGTTGAAGAATATTTTTCTCTCAGAAAAGGATAGGCTGATATATGCATTCTATATGACAGGCAGTACTGACATTGTAATCCAAGGTCGTAAGGTAAAAAGTAATTACATTGAAAGCCTGATTAGTAAAGACCCAACTGATGCTAGAATAAGATATATATTATTCGAAAGGTGTAAGATGGATGATTCAAAACCTGAGTATTCCTCTGATGATATGCTCACAGCTACTGAAGCCGCTGAATTTTTAAAAATGAGTAAAGGTACATTCCAGAATAAGCTCTCAAGAGGTGAAATTATTGATCCTGTAAGCATAGGAGGGAGCAAAAGGTGGAGATATGAAGATCTAATAGACTGGATAAACAATTTAAGGCCCTAAAAACAAGACGAAAACAAGACGTTTCCCGTGAAAAAGTGTGAAAAACCGTGTAATTACGTGATCCGAAAAATGTAAATAGACCTTATATAGCCATATAACAGGTCTGAATCCTGAATCCCCGCACCTCCACAATAGTTTACAAAGCCACCCTGATCAAATCAGGGTGGCTTTTTTTATAACTGAGGTATTTCTTTGATGGAATCAGTTTTTGAACTGAGAATGAATTTTAGTGCTCTTCCTGTAAATTCTCGCACATAGAATTTTCTCTTCTTATTAATTTATATGAGTCGTGTTAACCGGTTAAGTAAATTTTTGAGTTTTTATGCCTATAAAATTCTTATCTAAATAATTAAATATCAATGGGATAATATCCTATAAATACCTATAGGTAAATTCTATACTGAAACGGCTCTACTAATATTGACTTTTCCCGAGTTTAGGTTAAATTCTATAGAGTTACTTAACCGATAACTTAAATGGTATAATTAAGTCCTTTATTGTGATGTCATCTTTGATGAATAATATAAATCCACACTAAAGGCATTTAGGAATAAAAGAAGGCAAGTTGGATGATCAGCGATTTGGAACAAAGGTATAAATTCAAGTCTTTATATAGACACATCGGGTCATTTCTACTGGTTAATGATTTAACAGCTATTTCTTAATCAAACACACAATCACGAAAAAGGAGAAGTATGAAACGTACATATACTATAATTTTAACAACGCTTTTGGTAGCGCTTTTTGCGACTACAGGAGCCTTAGCACAGGCTGACGGAGACTTCCGTTCTACTGCTGATGGAGACTGGAGTGCAATAGCGTGGGAAACGTATAGCGGTAGCGATTGGACTGCCACAACAGACATCCCTGCAGCTTCCGATAATGTGTTCATTAGAGGTGAAGATACTGTTTCGGTAGATTCCGATATCACATTCACAGGAACTATTACCGTTGAGGGTAGTGGTCCTGAAACTGGTGGCCAGTTAGCCGCTGGTTCTGGAGTTACTGTTACCTTTGGTGATGGTTCAACATATAACCATGCCAGAGATGGTGGATCAGTACCCGTAGCAACATGGGGTACAGGTTCTACTATTGAATTTACAGGCATATTGGGTGAAGGTCCTGATAACAGTGCTCAGGCTTTTCATAATATAACCTGGAATAATTCTGGACAGATCTCTAATGTTAGTCTAGGATTAGGTACAGTAACTATAGGGGGAACCGTTCGAGTTGTTGACTCAGGATCTAATCGATTTCGTTTGAGCTCTGCAGGAGACGGTAATGGCGAGACCATTACTATCGAAGGAGACTTCATTGTTGAAGGTGGAGCTGTAGAAACTACAGGTTCTGGTGATACAGCTGTTTATAACGTTGTTGTAAATGGTAACGTTGTTGTAAATGGAGGAACTACTTTTGCTACCAGTCGTGGCAGTGGTGGTAGAGCAACCTGGACATTGAATGGTGATTACACCGTTTTAGGGGATGCTGAACTTAGAGATTCTCATGACGGCGACTCTTCTCGTGTTGTATTTGCAGGAAATTCTGTACAAAACGTTTCTATAAGTGCGGATGCTGAATATAATGGTACTATTAATTATTCTGTAGCAAGTGGTTCTGAAATCGCTGTAGCTGCTGACAGTACATTTCACTATGAAGACAATTTCACACTAGGAGGTAGCTTAACCGTTTCTGGTGAGATTGTTGCAGGGGATACGCTGGTCGTTGACGGCGGAGCAATGACTGTTGCCGACGGTGGTACATACACCCATGCATATGATGCTGGTGAAGTACCTGATGCAACCTGGGCTGATGGCTCAACTATTCAGTTAACAGGTATTGTTACTAACGATCCGGATAATTTAGACCAGGATTTCTATAACTTTACGTGGAATAATGCTGGACAGATCGAGAACATCAATATTGGGTGGAATGATTATACCCTCAGAGGTAGCATCACCGTACTAAGTACCAATGGTCAGCAATTCCGCCTTTCCTCAGCAGGAGATGAAGGAGACCCTGCCAGAAGCATTACTATTATGGGTGATGTTGTAGTTGATGGTGAGAACTCTGAATTCACTGCAACTGGTTCTGGCGATATTTTCGATTATGATGTTACTGTAATGGGTAATATTGAGATCACCAATAGTGGTTTTCTTTCTGTAAGTCGCGGAAGTGGCGGTAAAGCCGTTTGGACGCTATACGGAGACATGACCATTGATGGTGGAGAAATTGGCGATTCAGATACAGACAAGCACGGTCAATTCCGTAGCTTTGTATTTGCCGCTGATACTGCCAGTTATGGAGTACCGGGACAGACCATTACTGCAAGCAACGTATCATACGATTCAGATGTATATTTTGAAGTAACGGATTCTTCTGGCGTTTTGATCGCCTCTGGTTCAGACTTCACGTTTGAAGGTATTTTCACAAACTACGGTGTTGTTGATGTTGATAGTGATGCAACGCTTGCCTTTGCAAGTGAAGCTACCTACGACCATGCACGAGACGGAGGAGACCTTCCAACTGCAACCTGGGAAGAAGGATCTACTGTCTTAATTAGTGGTACCGTTACTTCCGGACCAGGCAATGGTAATCAGGATTTCCATAACTTGGTTATTAATGCTCCAGGTAACATTGAAAACAATGATCTGGGTATGAGAGATAACACTATCGGTGGTAACATTGATGTTGAAAGCACAGGTACTGCACGCTTCTATCTATCTAATCCAGATTCATTCGATTCACTCAATATCGATATCATGGGTGATATCTACATGGGAGCCAATGCTACCGCATTTGCATCTAACGGAACAGGTAGTGGTGCAACTGAGATCAATATCAACCATTACGGAGATATTACCGTAGATGGAGGGAACTTCTCTATTTCCCGTGGATCAGGACCAATTGTAAACTGGTACATGCACGGTGGAAGTATTACCATGAACGCAGGAGAAACTCAAAACTCTAATGCACGAGCAACTCCTAAGTTTTCTGCATTTATTTTTGCGGGCGAAGATACTGTTCAGCACCTGACTGTATCTGACGACTTTGAGATCTCTCACTTACCGATAAGAGTTGCTTCAGGAGCCTATTTAGATCTGGGCTCAAGTAGCCTTGCCGAAAGTGGAGACCACTTCGAATTAGAAGCAGGTGGTACACTTGCCAGTGCTGATTCTGCCGCATTCTCTTCAGCAGATGGCGGAAACCTTGAATTAGGTGGATCTGGTGATACTCAACTTACCTTAAGCCCTGAAGCACATTACGTGATAAATGGTTCTGAATCCCAAGCAACAGGTTTTGCATTGCCACTTCAGGTTGCTTCTCTAACCATTGATAATGAAGCCGGGGTAACACAATCTCGTTTAATTACGATCAACGAGTACCTGAAATTATCAAGTGGTGTATTTGATAATACCATTGGCTTTACTCTTGCAGCAGATGCCGAACTGATCATTGAAGGAGGTAGTTTACTGATTCCTATTGATGGCGGCGGCGACGAAGAGCTTCCAATTCCAGAACCACCATATGAAGTTGGTGATACGCTGAACTATAACGGTAGCTTTGCGACTGCTGAACTTGGCGATACTGAAGTAGATGCCTGGTTAATTGAAGGTACAGATGGCTCCTCATGGGAAGTTGTAGATGATGCAGCTGATGATGACGGAAAAGCACTATCCTTTATGGTAGCTCATGAAGGCGAAAACTGGTATGCATCACAAGCGGTTAATGAACCTATCAACGTTGTTGAAGGCGAACGTTATACTGCTTCTGTTTATCTGAAAGCTGATGATGATACTCGTCAAGCCCGCTTTTATGCAGGAATGCCCTCAAGTGGTGGTCACGAGCGAGTTAGAGGTTGGGACAGTCCGGTCTTGGAGCTTACATCTGAATGGACCGAGTACACATTCGACTTCACAGCAACAGCTGATCATGAAGAGCATGGTCTTAGACTTGCATTAGAGTATAATGTAGAAGCAAACGATGGCGGAACTCTATACATAGATAACGCAACGCTTATTAAGCAAGAAGCAACATCTAATGAGATCAATGACGAGATCCCATCAACATTTGCTTTAAGTCAAAATTATCCAAATCCATTTAACCCTACTACAAGCATCAATTATGATGTGCCTGAAGCAGCCGATGTTAAACTACAGGTGTTTGACATTACAGGACGTCAGGTAGCAGAATTGGTGAACACCCGCAAATCTGCTGGTAGCTACACGGTTCAATGGAATGCGAAGAACTTTGCTACAGGCGTGTACATTTATCGTCTGACAGCAGGTGACTTTACATCCGTTCGCAAGCTTACACTAATTAAGTAAGCTGCAAACGAACAGACTACCATAGTCTGATAAAATTATAGCACCATCCCGAGCGCCTGAACATTGTGATTGAGGCCTCGGGATGTGTGCTTTTTTTATGTTTAGAAGAGATTGCCCGAAATCTCTACTTTAGATTGGTACAGTTTTTAGGGAAGCTGACACCCCCTCAAAGAAATTTTTTTGTTTTATAAGATCTGTTTTAGCACATTTTTCGTATTTAACACAACACAGTGAATCAAAAAAATAATGAGTTGAATTTAAGTTTAGGTATTCTTGTATATCGTCGATAAGAGAATCAAAATTTCTTATAAGAATTTTAAATTCATTCTTCTATGTTGGTCCAAAAGTTTATGAAACCGATGTCCGCTAATATCTCAAAAGTTACTAAAAGACATGTACTTGCAGCTTTTAATTCGATTCCTGAAGCTATCTTTTACGCTAATAAAGACCGTAAGATCATTTCAGTAAATGTAGCTTTTTCGGAGATCTTCGGGTACGCACCAAAAGAACTTTTAGGGGTTGAAACATCAGTGCTTTATGCATCAAAAGATGATTTCGTACTTACCGGAAAGAAGACCTTCAATGCGTCTTCAAAAATAGAATCCATATTGTATGAAGTAGATTATAAAAGAAAGAATGGAGAAGTATTTGCAGGTGAAACCATTGGAAGTGTGGTCAAAGATGATGAAGGCCAAACGATCGGTTATCTTGGAATTATCAGAGACTTGACTGAAGAAAAAAAGAGAGGACAGAAAGTTGAGTTGTTGACCAAAAGATTAAATCTGCTGGCAACTATTGTGACCGGAGAAGGCTTGGATTTTAACGAAAAGATCAAACAAGCCATTGCCCTTACAACTGAACTCCTTGAGTTCGAGATTGGGATAGTAAGTGAGATCAGGGATGGAATGTATACAGTAAGGCATTATTATCCGGAGTCGGCCGATCTGGAAAAGGGGATGCAATTTGAATTGAGAGAAACCTATTGTAGCATCACTCTGAATGCCGATGATATTGTGGCGATAGATGAGATGCATACGTCAGATCACAGCAAACATCCCTGCTATGAGAAGTTCAAGTTGGAAAGCTATCTCGGCGTGCAACTGGAAGTGGGAGGAGAAGTTATTGGAACCATCAATTTTTCAAGTTCTATACCCAGAACCGAGCCGATCTCCCAGGCAGATAAGGATACAGTAAGGTTGTTGGCAAAATGGATCAGCTCAGAATACGAGGCTCAGGAATATCAAAAGCAGTTGGAAGAAAGCAGAAACAAATATCGGCTTATTTCTCATAATACAGCAGATATGATCTGTTTGCATTCTCCGGATGGGGTTTATGAATTCGTTTCCCCTTCCGTGGAAAAGATTTTGGGATATACGCCTGATGAGCTCATTGGTAAAACTCCTTATTCATTTTTTCATCCCGACGATCTGAAACGGATACAGGAAGAATCCCATGAAAAAGCCTTGCAGGGAGATGCGGTTCAATTCATCCATTACAGAATAAAGCGTAAAGATGGTGACTACATCTGGTTCGAAACAGCTACGGAGCCTATTCTGGATGAAAAAGGTGAGATCAAAAATCTGCAGACTTCTTCAAGGGAGATCACAGAAAGAAAACGATTGGAGAATTTACTCAAAGACACCAACCGACTTGCTGAAGTGGGTGGGTGGGAGTTTCATACAAAGTCAGGGGATATTTTTTGGACTGATGAGGTCTATCGTATCCACGAACTCCCGATCGGGGAAGAGCCGGATCTGGAAGAGGCTATCAATTTTTTCGCCAAAGAAGATCAGGAGATCATTAGTGAAGTTTTTAACAGGGCTCTTAAAACAGGCGAAGGGTATGATGTAGAACTGACCCTGATAACAGCAAAAGGAAACCACAAATGGGTTCGAGCCATAGGAAAAGCTCAGGTGGATGAAAATGGAAATACATACAAGCTTTATGGGGTTTTTCAGGACCTGAGCATGCGAAAGCTTATGGAAGACCAGCTTACCGAAAGGAATGAACAGCTTGAGAAATTATTGAATGCCACAAATGAGATAAATTCGATCATAGGGCATGATCTAAAATCACCTCTCAATACCATTTCCGGTTTTTCTGAATTAGGTCTTGATGAGCTTAGCGAGCAGGAGATAGATAAGGAAACTCTAAAAACATATCTCAACCTTATCTTTACTTCAACCAAAGGAATGCAATATACCCTTGATGACTTACTGAAATGGTCCCGGCTTCAGATGGGAGATATGCAGGCTGATATCAGGGCCGTGAATCTTTATGATATCAAAGATAAACTGGAAAACCTGTTTGAGGCAAATCTCAGAAATAAGAGTATTGAGCTTCATTTTGATTTCGGATCGGTAAGAAGCATCTATACAGATTCTCAAATGATAAGCACCATTTTACGCAATCTTATTTCAAATGCGATAAAGTTCTCCAACGCCGGAGATAATATCTATATAAACTTGCAGGAATTTGACCAATACTGGCAGTTTGCAGTACAAGATGAGGGAGTAGGGATGCCAAAAGAAGTGAAAGAAAGACTCTTTTCCTCAACAGAACATCCGAGCGAACGTGGAACAAATCAGGAGAAGGGAACGGGATTAGGACTCCGTGTGACGGATAAATTGGTAGCGTTGCTATCGGGGCGAATTCAGGTAGAAAGTGAAAAAGGTGAGGGAACTACTTTTACGATAATGATCCCTAAGCCACAGAAGCCTTCAGCATAGTTTGTTAAGGCAATTTTAATATAGATCTGGATATACCTGAGCAGATAAGGGCAATCCACAGACCATAAGCTTATTTTTTATTGTTGGTTTTGAAAATATTTACTAGGTTACTTAACCGATTAAGTAAAATAATTTGATAATCATTTTTTAAGCTATTAGCACCATCCAGAGCGTCTGAACTTTGTAATTGAGGCCTCGGGATGTGTGCTTTTTTTATGTTTAGAAGAGACTGTCAGAAATGGTACAATACAGCATTACTATTAATTAAAGATTTATGAGATGAAAGATTTGATCACACTTGAAGAGTACATTATTCAGGCACAGAATAAATTTCCCGGTGCCACCGGAGAGTTGTCACAATTGCTGAGAGATATTGGTTTGGCTGCTAAGATCATTTCCAGGGAAGTGAATAAAGCAGGGATCACCAACATCCTCGGATACGAAGGATCAGAGAATGTGCATGGCGAAAACGTGAAGAAGCTCGATCTGTTCGCCAATGAGCAGCTCATTTCCGCTCTAAGCCGCTCAAATATCACTTGTATGGTGATATCGGAAGAAAATGAGGGAATTGTTCGCCTAAGCGGGGAAGCCGGCAAATACATCGTATACATGGATCCACTCGATGGCTCCTCAAATATTGATGTAAGTGTATCCATCGGTAGTATTTTTTCGATCTACATGCGAGATGATAACAATAAGAAATTGAGCGAAGAAGAGGCTCTGAAGCCTGGAACAGAACAAGTGGCTGCAGGATATGTCGTATATGGTTCAAGTACCGTGTTAGCTTACACAACTGGTATGGGCGTGCATCTATTCACTTTAGATCCCAGCCTCGGGGAATTCATTCTAAATGACAGCGATGTTAAGATTCCGGAATACGGCAATATTTACAGCGCAGATGAAGGAAGTTATAACTTCTGGGATCCGGGGCTAAAGAAGTATGTAAAATACTGCCAGGAAATTGACGCTGACACGCAAAGACCATATAAGGCTCGCTATATTGGCTGTATGGCGGCTGATGTACACCGAACACTTTTACAGGGTGGGATATTTATGTATCCGGATAGCACCAAATATCCGAATGGGAAATTGCGCCTGATGTATGAGTGTAATCCGCTTAGTTTTATTATTGAGCAGGCAGGGGGCTTGGCAACCGATGGCAATCAACGTATCATGGAAATTCAACCTGCGTCACTTCATGAGTGTACGCCAATCTATATCGGCTCAAAGAATAACATTGAGAAGTTTAAGGAGTTCTTTGTAGAGGAGTGATATGGTGATTTAGTGATATAGTGAGGGGTGATCTTTTCAGCCTTGAGTTATTGTATTGTAAAGCATTTGTGCTAAATCTTAAGTTTCTGATCTTTCTATAATTACGTTCAAAAAATTTCTACCGGAAATAAAAAAAGCCATCCAGATCGGATGGCTTTTTTTGATGATATCAGATCTGAGATCCTTCGTATCAGAATCCAAATACTCTTGGCAGCCACATGGTGATCTCGGGGAAATAAGTGATCAACATCAGTGCTACGATCATCGCTATAAAAAGCGGCATCAGTGGCTTTATGATCTTGACGATGGTGGTCTTGGCGACCCCAACACCCACAAATAATATGGTTCCAACGGGAGGAGTACAAAGTCCGATAGACAAGTTCAGGATCATGATGATTCCAAAGTGAATAGGGTCGATCCCGAGTTCTGTTACAATGGGAAGGAAAATAGGAGTGAAAATGAGAACTGCCGGCGTCATGTCCATAAAAGTTCCCACGAAAAGCAGGATCACATTGATCAATAATAGAATGATGATCTTATTCTCGCTTACCGACAATAGAGCCGCAGTTACAGTTTGAGGAATCTCTTCAAAAGACATGACCCAAGACATTGCTATGGAGGTACCAATAAGCAACATCACAACGGATGTGGTCATCACCGAGTCAAAGAAAACTTTTGGAAGTTCCTTGAACGAGAGCTCCCTGTACATAAAGCCCAACACGAGCGTATATATCACCGCGATTGCTGAGGCTTCGGTTGCGGTGAAAATTCCAGCTATGATCCCACCAATTACGATCACCAGAAGGGAAAGTGCGGGTAGTGCGCGTAAGAAACTTGTCGATAATTCTTTAATATTGGTACGTTCACCAACAGGGAATTTCTTCCATTTTGCCCAAACGGCAGCCACGGCCATCAGCATCAATCCCGTTAAAATTCCCGGCAAATATCCGGCGATAAACAAAGCTGCGATAGAGACTCCGCCACTAGCCAGGGAGTAAACGATCAGGATGTTTGAAGGCGGAATTAATAGTCCTGTTGTAGAGGACGTGATATTTACAGCAGCAGAAAATTCTCTGGAATAGCCTTCCTCTTCCATTTTTGGGCCTAATATTGAACCAATGGCAGATGCTGCAGCTACAGCTGAGCCTGCGATCGCACCAAACATCATGGCTGCTACAATGTTAACATGGGCCAATCCGCCGGGCAGAGAGCCCATCATATCCTTTGCGAGTTTAATAAGCCTCTGGGCAAGCCCTCCTTTATTAATAAGCTGTCCCGCTAATATGAAGAACGGAATAGCCAGGAGGGTAAAACTATCGAGGCCGGTGCCCATCCGCTGGGCAAGGGTCGTGAAGGCGGCGATGGAGTCGATACTCACTAAAAGTGTAAGTAACCCCGACAGGCCAATACTCCAGGCAATAGGTACCCCAATTCCGAGTAAGACTAAAAAACTTAAAACCAGTATCAGTACTTCTGTTAAAACCATGAGATCTGTTGCTTAGCTTAGTTGTTCGTTTCGTTTTCTGGTTTTGGCTGGGGATATAGGTCGGGGACATCGGCGTCCATAACCTTCATATCCCTGATCTTATAATAGATAATGAGTATTCCGCTAAGTGGGAGGATGGAATACACATAATACATGGGAAGCTGCATAGCTGCTGAGGTTTGCCCAAGCGTGTATGTAATATATACGAGGCGACCTCCCCCAATTACGAGTACTGTTAAAGCAAAAAAGATGACCAGCAAATTGATAAAAATGGCCAGTCGGTATTTCTTTTTCCCTTTTAACTTACTTGGAAGAAGGTCGATGGCCAGATGCATTCTTTGTCCTGCAGCATAGGCTGCTCCCAATGTTCCGATCCAGATCAACAGATAGCGAGCGAGTTCATCGGTAAATGAACTGGCATCTCCCAGCAAGTACCTTGAAATAACCTGCCAGCTTACACTGACAAGCATCAACGCCATTAATGAGGCTAAAAAATGTTCGAGAAAACGATCAAATTTCTTCATGATTCTTGCTTAGGGTTTGCATCTTTAATTCGTTGAATGAGGTTATAAAATTCAGGTTCCGATTCTTTGAATGAATCATAGATCGGTCTGGTCATTTCGATGAAGGGTTCTTTGTCGGGATAAATTACCTCTACTCCGGCTTCCTGAACAATTTCCATTGCTTCTTCTTCAGCTTCAGCCCAAACCTGACGCTGGTAAGCCGCCGACGAATCTGCTGACTCCTGAACCCACTGTTGTTCTTGCTCGCTCAGATTATTCCATTGCAATGTACTGATGAGCAGCAGATCGGGAAGCATTAAATGTTCATCCAGGCTATAATATTTGGCTACTTCATAATGCCTTGATGCAAGAAAGGAGGGAGGATTATTCTCTGCACCATCAACTACACCTTGCTGAAGGGCTGTGTACAATTCACCCCAAGAGATTGGAGTAGGTGAGCCGCCCAGCTCCCTCACCATATTTACCGACATCTGACTTTCCATGACCCGTATCTTTTGCCCCTGAAGATCTTCAGGAGACTCAACCGGTTTATTTACGGTATAAAAACTACGGTAGCCGGCATCATAATAAGTAAGGCCCCGGAGCCAGTAATCTTCACCGGCGAGGAGCAATTCTCTTCCAATTTCACCATTTAAAACCTCCAGCACATGTTCATCATTTTGAAATAAGTAAGGAAGACTGTAAACACGTAGTTCCGGAACGAAATTCTCAAGAGCTGCGGAAGATACTTTGGTCATCCCTATGCTTCCGATCTGTAACAACTCCAACGTTTCCCGCTCAGACCCTAATTGCTGGCTGGGGAAGATGACAATTTCGAGCTGTCCGTCAGATTTTTCACCTACCAGCTTCGCCATCCGCTCCATCCCAATATGAACGGGGTGACTGGTACTGAGTGCATGCGCCAGCCGAATGGTTTTTTTCTTTTTAGTGACGGCATCACCACAACCTGAAATCAATAATACGATTGCAATTAGAGCTGCAAAAACTGATGTAAACGATCTATGCATTTCTGATGTCCTTGATGAGTTCCAGTGTGTTTTTGACATGTTTTTCCAGTCCTTCAAAATCTTTGGTATTCAGGAATTCTTTGGTAACCAGCTTTGAGCCCATTCCCACACAAGTCACACCGGCATTGAACCAGCCTTCCAGGTTTTCTCGTTGAGCCGAAACTCCACCGGTTGGCATGATGCTGGTCCACGGGCAAGGCCCTTTAATGGCTTTCACAAATCCAGGGCCAAGCTGACTTCCAGGGAATACTTTAATGATCTCAGCTCCCATTTCTTCTGCTGTGGCAATTTCGGTCAATGAGCCACAACCGGGCGACCACAACACCTTTCTACGATTACAAACAATGGCAATATCTTCGCGGTATACCGGAGTAACAACGAAATTAGCTCCCAGCTGCATGTATTGAGAAGCTGTTCCGGCATCGGTTACAGAACCTACGCCAAGGATCATTTCCGGGAGTTCTTTCTCTGCAAACTTATTGAGTTCGCCGAATACTTCATGCGCATAATCACCACGGTTGGTGAACTCGAGAATGCGTGCGCCTCCGTTGTAGCAAGCGGTAAGCACTTCTTTACACGTTTCAATGTCTTTGTGGTAGAAGAGGGGAACCAATCCGGTTTCCTCCATTTTTGATGCTACCTGTATGCGGGAAAATCTTGCCATGTTATTGAGAAAATTTTAGTTGTTCTGTGTGAAAATTACTATTCAAAGAAAGTTAACAACCAGTTGAAACACAACTGAAAACGCTTTCAATTACAAATTAAAACGAAGTCCTTGTTCAAGTCCTCGAAGTTCACTTAAGCCCTTCATCCGGCCAATGCAGGAGTATCCGGGATTGGTTTCTTTTCCAATATCATCCAGCATTTTATGCCCGTGGTCGGGGCGTACCGGAATGACCTGATCTTCCCGAATTTTAGCTGAAGATAGAATTGCTTGCATAACACCTGCGATCTCGGAGTTTCCTCTGAGATGATCGTCTTCATAAAAGCTGCCATCATCTTCCCGCTTCACGCTCCGTAAATGGAGAAAGTGAATACGGTCAGCAAATTCAGCAGCCATCTTGGGTAAATTGTTGTCGGCCCTAACGCCATAGGAACCGGTGCAAAATGTGATTCCATTATTGGCAGAATCAACATCTGAAAGCAGTCGCTTGATATCTTTTTGCTTGCTGACAACTCTGGGAAGTCCAAGAATGGGATAGGGAGGATCATCGGGATGAATGGCCATCAGCACATTGTGTTCTTCAGCGATAGGAATAACTTCCTGTAAAAAATGCTTTAGATTGGCTTCAAGCTCGGATGAACCAATATTTTTGTATTCGTTTAAGATCTTTTTGAATGCTTCTATGCTGTAGCCTTCATGTCCACCCGGCAGGCCCGCGATGATGGTGTCGGTCAGTTTATTTCGAGCTTCTTTATTGAGGCTTTCGTGGTAGTTCTTCGCTTTCTCAATTTGTTCATCCGTATAATCAGCTTCAGCATTATTTCGTCGCAGGATGTGCAAATCAAAAGTAGCAAAGGCTGTGGCATCAAATCTAAGAGCATAAGAGCCATTCCCAACCGGATATTCTAAATTCGTCCGGGTCCAATCCAGAATAGGCATAAAATTATAGCATATAGTGGTGATGTCACATAACGCGAGGTTCCGAATGGTCTGACGGTAATTTTCGATGTACTGCTGGAAATCTCCGCTTCTCTTTTTGATATCTTCATGAACCGGAACGCTTTCCACCACCGACCATCTCAGACCTGCCGCCTCTATTTCCCGCTTTCGCTTCTGGATCTCATCCACGCTCCAGACATCCCCAACCGGAATGTGATGTAAAGCCGTGACAATTCCGGTGGCTTCCGTTTGCCGGATGTCTTGCAAGGTCACAGGATCATCGGGACCGTACCAGCGCCAGGTATATTCTAATTTCATAGTTATGTGTTTTGGGGATCAATACGCATTAGCGGGAAACACGTCCTGAGGCATCTCCGCCCATTAGTTTTTCAACTTCATCAACGGTTACCAAGTTGGCATCGCCGTAAATGGTATGCTTGAGGCATGATGCTGCTACAGCAAAATCCAGGGCTTTCTGATCGTCATCTTCATAAGTGAGCAATCCGTAGATCAATCCACCCATAAACGAATCACCGCCACCTACACGATCCACAATATCTGTGATCTGATAGGTTCTTGTTTCCAGAAATTCATCGCCGTTGTACAATACTCCCGACCATGAATTATGAGAAGCACTAATGGAACCGCGCAGCGTTGTAATGATCTTTTTGGCACGCGGAAATCGCTCTTTCAGTTTCTTGCAAACAGACAAATAGGCCTGACTATCCATAGAGTCGCCCTGGGTGATATCCACATTTTCAGGCTCGATGCCAAAGTGTTTTTCAGCATCCTCTTCATTCCCGAGGATCACATCACAGCCTTCTACTAGATCAGGCATGATCTCACCGGGCTCTTTTCCATATTTCCAAAGTTTGGCTCGGTAGTTCAGGTCAGTTGAAACGGTTATACCCAATTCATTGGCCGCTTTGATGGCCTCAAGAGTAACATCCGCAGCGCCTTGCGAAAGGGCAGGGGTGATGCCGGTCCAGTGGAACCATTCAGCTCCGTTAAATACTTTTTCCCAGTCAATATCCCCTTTTTGGATGGTAGAAATAGCAGAATGCGCACGATCGTAAACGACCTTGCTTCCACGACTTACAGCACCGGTTTCAAGAAAATAGATTCCGAGGCGTTCACCCCCGCGAATAATATGATTGGTTCCTACATTTCGCTTTCGCATTTCCATGAGCGCGCACTCACCGATGTCATTATTCGGAAGCCGGGTTACAAATTCTACGGGAATGCCATAGTTGGCAAGCGAAACGGCCACATTCGATTCTCCGCCGCCATATACAACATCAAAGGAGTTTGCTTGTGAAAATCTCAAAAATCCGGGAGGAGATAATCGTAACATGATCTCTCCAAATGTGACTACTTTCTTCATAATATTAAGGGTTAGGTATTGATGTGTTCGGGTTCAATTTTTTGATCCTGAGGCTGCTCCACTTTCTTAAGGGAAGAGCCACGAATAATGAGCTCAGGATTTAAAACGGTTTTGGTTGGGGTGTGATCTTTGCTTTTATCCTTCAGCCGGTCTAAAAATAAGTTGGCTGTAAACTGCCCCATTTTCTTACTGTGCTGATCTACGGAAGTTAATCCGGGGTCGATCAGCGAGGTAAACGATTCATTACTAAATCCAACAACTGCAATGTCTTGCGGAATTTCTATGTCGTGCTTTTTGAAAACTTCCATAGCGCCCATTGCAGCATAATCACTTGCTGAAAATATGGCATCGGGAAGCTCATTCCATTCTAAAATTTCTTCGGCCAGCCGTTTTCCGCTTTCCAGTTTAAGGTCACTGTGTATGATCAGATCTTCATCTACAGAAAGGTGGCTGCGCTTCATTGCTTCCTCATAGCCACGCCGCCGGTCCCGGTATATACTGACGTTCTCAGGTCCGGCAAAATGCACGATCCGTTCACAACCTTGTTCGATGAGGTGCTCCGTTGCTTTATAAGCTCCGAGGTAATCATCAATTACAACGGCATCAACATTAAATACATCCTGCATACGATCAAAGAGAATGAGAGGAATACCTCTGTTCACAATATCCTCAAAATGAGAGAAATCGGTGGTTTCCTTAGCATAGGATGCAAAAATACCATCTACCTGTGCTTCTAATAATGCCTTGATGTTTGATTTCTCTTTCTCCAGGGAATCGTTCGACTGGCAAATGATGACGTTGTAATTCGTGTCATTCAGAACGTCTTCAACCCCGCGAACAACGGATGCAAAAAAGTTACGGTCAATATTTGGGATGATGACGCCGATCAGGTTACTGGTTCCACGCCGGAGAGCAGCCGCAATGCTGTTGGGCTGATAGTTCATTTCCTTGGCGGTTTTGATTACCAGCTCTTTGGTTGCATCGCTAATTCTGGGGTGATCCTTGAGCGCACGAGATACCGTAGAAGCCGTAATATCCAGCTTTTTGGCAATGTCGTGTATAGTGGTTCTTTTCTTAGAGCTCATGCGTATTTCTGATCACTAGCTAATGTTATTGAATGCTCACCGGGGATGAAATTTTTTGCATTTCCTGCTTCATAAATGAATCGAAGTAATCGGCATCGGCAAAATTCTCGTCACTCAGTTCCCATCCGGCAAATACATGATAGGTAAAGCTTTTATCCTGATTCAGTTCGATCAGATTTAAATATGAGTTGGTAATTCCGGGTCCTTCATCAGGTGTAGTCGTGTATTTCACATAATTATCTTTAGGAAAGATCAGCCCCATTCCCAGATACCATTGGTCATCATAGGTCTGCTGATCGTGGGTGTAAAATCCGGTGTAATTTTCTGAAACTTGATCCAGCACAACAGGAGGATTATCGTTGTGAATATTGACAAGTCCGATAGCCAACGTATCCGTTTCTGCCATACTTGTCAGGCTAATTTCATTGGTGTGGCTGTAGCTTCCAGCCCAAATGGATACGGTATTTTCTAAATCATATGTGTTATCATTCGGAGTTCTCCATCCCTCATAGCTAAGCTTGAAAACAGAGCGAACCGGACCTTCAGTGATCAATTCGAAGTGTGTGGTTTGAATGTTGTTCTTTTCCGCATCCAAACGAACGCCAAGCCGAACAGCTTCTCCATTTTCAATAATACCAATACCTCCAATTCCTAGCGAATTTCCAACGGCCAGGATATCACGCCCCCAGGGCAACATGACGTGGTAATCATCTTCTAAAGTCCCGTCATCAGCAATTCCCACGGTATCAAGAGCCATTGCAGGTAATGTTTTTCCATACAGATCGCGACCATTTCGCCCATCAATATACTGGCGAAAGCCTACTTTGTCATTTTCCCAGGCGGGACCATCCATCTGGAAACGGGTGAACAAGGGAACAGGGAGTTCGTTAGCCTCCATGGTAAGCTCATCAACAGGAGTGACTACTCCACTTTTTATAACCCCAAAACGGACGTTGGTGCGATCTTCAAAATCAGGAAAATCGGAACTGTCTACATAAACAATGGAAACAGACTTTTGGGAGTTCGCATCGATCGGAAGCGTAAAAGCGACCTCATCCCAGCTTCCATCCCCATCCATGTCGTCCAGTTGAGAGGGAAGGGGTTGCCCTTCGAAATGAGGAAGGGGAAGTTTTCCTTCAATGATCTGAATTTCCCCTGTTTTTTCGGTGATCATTCCGCGGGTTAAAACCACAGGTTCATCCTGTCGGTCCAATTTCGAGTTATTAGAAATGATGAAGTTAGCTTCGTTGGTAGAACAACCATTAAAAGCGATTCCAAAAAAGAAAACTCCGATGAGAGTGAGTGAGAAAATTCGCATAATCAATGATTTATTCGTTAGCTGGTTTACCGATGGTGGCCAAAATTCCGCCATCTACATATACGATCTGTCCGTTTACAAAATCGCTTGCTTTAGAGGAGAGAAAGACGGCCGTTCCGGCAAGATCTTCAGGATCTCCCCATCTTCCGGCTGGAGTGCGTTGTATGATAAAGTCATTAAATGGATGTCCATCTACACGGATGGGTTCGGTTTGTGAAGTGGCAAAATAGCCCGGGCCAATTCCATTCGCCTGAATTCCGTGTTTAGCCCACTCCGTAGCCATGTTTTGGGTCAGCATTTTTAGTCCGCCTTTGGCTGCTGCATAAGCGCCAACCGTATCGCGACCCAGTTCCGTCATCATAGAGCAAATATTGATGATCTTACCTTCTCCACGCGGTATCATGCGTTTTACTACATGTTTTGCCATAATGAAGGGACCCACCAGATCCACATCAACAACCCGTCGGTAATCCTCCACGTCCATGTCTTGCAGAGGCACCCGCTTGATGATACCGGCATTGTTTACCAGGATATCAATAGAGCCGATCTCATCTTCAATTTTTTCAATGTGTTCGATTACAGCATCTTCATTTGTTACATCAAAAATAAAGCCCGTAACTTTGTAGCCTTCATCACGATATTCTTTAAGTGCCCGTTCCATTTTATCAGGAGTGGTACCGTTGATGATGAGCTCAGCCCCGGCATCGCCAAGACCTTTTGCCATTGCCATACCAAGCCCGTGAGTAGCTCCGGTTACAAAAGCTCGTTTTCCGCTTAAATCAAATAGTGAACTCATTGGTGAAGTTATTTTAAAGTGATAATTATGCAGTGATGTTGAATCTATCGCAGATCTTTGATCTCAACGTGATCCATATCGCCATAATCAAGGTTTTCACCATTCATGGCCCATATAAAGGTGTAGTTACTAGTTCCAGACCCACAGTGAATTGACCATGGGGGAGAAAGTACGGCTTGATTGTTTTTCATCCAGATGTGACGGGTGTTATCCGGTTCTCCCATGAAGTGACAAACGGCTTGTTCTTCAGGAACTTCAAAATAGAAATAAGCTTCCATTCGTCGGTTGTGAACGTGTGCCGGCATGGTATTCCAAACGCTTCCGGTTTCCAGCTGAGTCATTCCCATCTGTAATTGACAGGTGTCTACAATGCTGTTTACAATAAGCTTACGTATTACACGGTGATTGGCCGTTTCAAGCGATCCAAGCTCTACGATCTCCGCTTCATCCTGAGAGACTTTCTTGGTGGGATGAGCTTTATGCGCAGGTGCAGAGTTGAAATAAAACAATGGCTGCTTTCCATCTTTCTGATGAAAGCTGACCTCTTCTTCACCACGCCCCACATAGATGGCTTCCTTAAAATCAATTTCATATTCGGTATCACCAACTTTAACGATCCCGGGCTCACCTACATTAATGACCCCAAGTTCGCGGCGCTCTAAAAAGAAGTTTGCCTTGAGCGGGTCAATGGTTTCCAATTTAAGAGGAGAAGAACCCGGCTTGGCACCACCTACAATTTGACGGCCATAAAACGAATACACCATATTGATCTCTCCATCTTTGAAAAGACCTTCAATAAGGAAATCATCGCGTAATCGTTCGGTGCCATAATTCTTTACGTCTTCAGGATTGGTAGCATATCGAACAGTGTAATTGACTGACATAATAGATCGGCTTTTTAAATTTGATGTAATCGATTGCATGAAATATATAAAAAATTTACTCCTTTGCCAGATTTTTTGAAAAGCGGTTTCATTCATATAGACATATATAAACCGATAAGCTGAATTATCATGGTTTTATATGGTATCAGGAAAATACTTTTTGAATCAATTCTTGCGCAACCGATTGTTTCTTGTGTATTATTGAAAACACCACATAATTAACAATGCAGGAGTGAATAATGGAGATCGAGCATGTAGCTTTTAACGTTTCAGGTCCACTTGAAATGAGCAGGTGGTATGTTCAGAATTTAGGATTTGAGATAATCAGGCAGGAAGATAAATCACCTTTTACAACCTTTATGGCCGATAAAAGAGGGGTAATGGTGGAAGTCTATAAGAACCCGGCCGACCAGGTTCCGGATTATGAAAAGATGGATCCGCTGATACTCCATTTAGCATTTAAAGTTGAGGAGCCGGATAAGGAAAAACAAAGATTGCTGGATGCAGGGGCAAAAGCCGTAAATGATGAAGAGTTAGCCGATGGTTCGCGCATAATCATGCTCAGAGATCCCTGGGGTTTAGCCATCCAGCTATGTAAGCGATCTTTATAAATCCATTCATAGCGCTTTCAAAAGGATAAGTAACCGGTTAAAAAAATCCTTGCTTTCTTTTTCCAAATCCTGTTAATTGGAATAGCGCAAACGATTGCGCTTAAATTTAATAATGTTGGATTCTGATCATGAGAACACTCAGCCTACTCGTTTTATTTACTGTTTCTGCCTGTTCACCTTTAATTAGTCAAAGCGTTTCCACGGACCTGAAGTGGTCGGAGCGTATGGCGTTGTCCATCATGGAGCGAAATCCGGATCCTGTTTACATGGATTTTCGGGAAGAGCCGAAATGGGAATACACTTTCGGGTTGGTACTAAAATCTATTGAGAAGGTTCATAAAGCCACCGGAGAAGAAAAGTACCTGAATTATATCGATGCTTACTATGATTTCATGATCGAGGAGGACGGGACGATCAAGAAATATGACATCAAGAACTTTAACATTGATCGTGTGGCGCCCGGCAGAGCATTATTTCATTTATATGATGAAACCGGTAAAGAAAAATACAAAACAGCCCTCGATCAGCTTCGCTATCATCTGAAATTTCAGCCCAGAAATCATTTGGGGGGATTCTGGCACAAGCATCGCTATCAGTGGCAAATGTGGTTGGATGGTGCGTATATGGGATCTCCGTTTTATGCTGAGTGGGGACAGCGGTATGATGAATACGAGAATTTTGATGACGTATTCCTCCAAATTGAGCTGATGTTTGAGTACATGCGTGATCCTGAAACCGGCTTGTTATATCACGGCTGGGATCAAAGTAAAACGCAACGTTGGGCAGATCCTGAAACCGGCCTTTCTCCAAATTTCTGGGGTCGTGCAATCGGTTGGTACGCTATGGCTATTGTGGATGTATTGGATTATTTCCCCGAAGATCACCCTAAACATGATGACCTGGTGATCATTCTGGATACACTGGTGGAAGCGCTTGTAGATTATCAGGATGAGGAATCCGGTGTTTGGTATCAGGTTGTAGACCAGGGTGATCGTGATGGTAACTACCTGGAGGCTTCAGCATCCATTATGTTTACGTATGCCATTAAGAAGGGAGCTAATGAAGGATATTTGGATGGATCTTACCATGAGGTTGCAGCAAAAGCTTGGCAGGGTATCATGGATGAATTCATTGAAGTGGATGAAAATGGATTGGTGAATATTAATCAGGTCTGTGCGGTGGCAGGCCTGGGAGGAGATCCCTACAGAGATGGAAGCTATGAGTATTACGTAAATGAACGCATTCAGGTGAATGACACCAAGGCAACAGGTCCGTTTATAAAATTAAGTCTGGAAATGGATCAATAGACTGAATGAATAAAAAACGCACATACCACTTAGTTTTATTAATAGCATTCTTTGTTGCAGGAGAAATAATTGCCGTTGCCCAACCCCTGGCTTTTCCTGGAGCAGAAGGATATGGGAAGTATGTTAGAGGCGGTAGAGGTGGTGATGTCGTTTATGTATCTAATCTAAACGATGCGGGAGAAGGAAGTTTTCGTGAAGCTGTTGAAATGGAAGGACCACGAACAGTGGTCTTTTCGGTATCTGGAAACATTCAGCTTGAATCTCCTGTAGTGATCTATAACGGTGATCTAACCATAGCTGGACAAACCGCTCCCGGTGAGGGCATCACAATCCAGGATTATCCGGTTGAATTGGAGGCGGATAACATCATTGTTCGGTATATGCGATTTCGTTTGGGCGACGTGAATAAATTCCAGGGAGATGCTTTCAGCGGCACAGAAGTTCATGATGTAATTATCGATCACTGCTCCATGAGCTGGGGAATTGATGAGGTTTCCTCTTTTTACAGGAATGAAAATTTCACGCTTCAGTGGAGCATCATCTCTGAATCCCTGGCAAATTCTTATCACGAAAAAGGTCGGCATGGGTATGGGGGGATCTGGGGTGGACAAAAAGCTACTTTCCATCACAATTTAATTGCCCATCACACCAGCCGAACTCCACGACTAGCTGATTCTGACCCCGATGACAATCCCACAAACCGAAAGTTTGATTTCTACAATAATGTGATCTACAACTGGAGGTTTAACAGTATGTATGGGGGAGAGAAGGGTCAGCATAACATCGTGAATAATTATTATAAAGCAGGACCTGCTACCGATGAAGATGTTTCTGACCGAATCGTAAATCCTTCCCGCCCGTATGGGACGTTTTACATAAGTGGTAATATCGTGGAAGGCTATCCTGAGGTTACCGAGAATAACTGGAATGGCGGAGTTCAAGCCAAAGATTTTAGACAAGTTCGTGTACAGCAGCCTTTTGATTTTGAGCCTTCTCAGGTGACTTCTGCGGAGAGGGCTTTTGAGAAAGTATTGGCTTTTTCCGGTGCGAATCACCAGCGGGATGAGGTTGATAAGCGGGTCGTTGAAGAAGTGAAATCTGGATCTGCTACCTATAAAGGTTCAAAAAGTAGACTTCCCGGCATCATTGATTCGCAGGAAGATGTAGGGGGATGGCCAGAATTAAGTTCAGGAAAAGCTCCCAAAGATACCGATCGGGACGGAATGCCAGATGCCTGGGAAACCAAACATGGATTGGATGCCAATAATGCCGAAGATTCTAAAGCCACAGATCTGCACGAATATTATACCAACCTGGAAATGTATCTCAACAGCCTGGTTGTTTTTCCCAACAGTAAAGAGGATTCATAGTTATGACAATTTTTTCATTTAAGAAATGGATGGTTTTTCCACTAATGCTAATTCTGGGTGGATTGAGCCTTATGGCCTTCACCCAAAATGAAAAACCGGTGGTGTATTTGGTTGGAGATTCTACGATGTCGGATAAGCGAATTTCCTCTTACCCGGAAACGGGTTGGGGCATGCCTTTTCAATACTATTTAACGGATGAAGTTGAAGTGGAAAATCATGCTCGCAACGGTCGCAGTACACGAACTTTTATAGAGGAAGGTCGTTGGGAAACCATAAAAGAAACCTTAAAAGCCGGTGATTATGTGTTCATTCAATTTGGACATAATGATGAAGTACCCACAAAATCCCGATACACCCCGCCTGAACAATTTCAGGAGTTTTTGCGACAGTATATTTCAGAAACCAGGCAGCATGATGCACATCCGATTTTATTGACTCCGATTACCCGCCGACAGTTCGATGAAAACGGACAGGTTAAGGAAACGCACGAGCAATATTCCGAATTAATGCGCGAAGTGGCTGCATCTGAATATGTGCCTTTAATTGATATGGACCGTAAAAGTCAGGCTATGCTGACGGAGATCGGAGAGGAAAAATCTACACTATTGTTTTTGCATTTGGAACCGGGCCAAAACCCGAATTACCCTGATGGAGTGACCGATAATACGCATTTTAGCGAAACCGGCGCCCGCATGATGGCCGAGTTGGTGTTGCAAGGTCTGCAGGAATTAGATCACGAATTAGCGAAGTACATCGTGGAAGGAGAAGAATAATGACCAACTTATTATCTACTTACAGGAATATGATGAAAGGCCTGACTTTCGGTTTAGGATTCTTGGTTTTGGCCGGTGTGGCTTGTACCAAAGTTCAATCCGATACAAACTACTTCGAATCTGTTCCTGACCATTATTATTCGGAACTCCCTTTTGAAATGGATGAGGTACCGATTCCAACTTTTTCCGATTTTACAGTAAATATTGAAGATCATGGAGCAGTGTCTGATGGGCAGGTCTTAAATACGGAGGCCATTAACCAGGCAATTGATGAGGTATCTGAAAACGGAGGAGGAAGAGTTGTAATTCCCCGTGGTATTTGGCTAACGGGACCGATCATCTTGAAGAGTAATGTTAATCTGCATGTAGAAAAAGGCGCACTGGTGAAATTCAGTGATAATTTTGACCTCTACCCATTGGTTGAAACGGTATTCGAAGGATTGGATACCTGGAGAGCTATTTCACCGATCTATGCAAAAGGCGTTGAAAATATTGCGATCACCGGAGAAGGAATTTTTGATGGTTCTGGTGAAGCATGGAGACCAGTAAAAAGGTTCAAAGTAACAGCCGACCATTGGGAAGATTTAGTTGAATCAGGTGGTGTGCTATCTGATGATGGCAGAATCTGGTATCCAACAGAAAAATCAAAAATGGGCGATCCGGGCACATTTAATGTACCACCAAACAGAGAGACAAAAGAAGATTATGAAGAAGTACGAGATTTTCTGCGTCCTGTATTAGTGAGTATCCGGGAAAGTAAAAACATCTTGCTTGATGGACCAACTTTCCAGAATTCACCTGCCTGGAATATCAATCCATTGATGAGTGAAAACATTATTCTAAGAAACCTGACCGTACGAAATCCGGAATTTGCACAAAATGGAGACGGACTTGACATTTCATCCAGCAAAAACGTAATCGTGTATAATAACAGTTTTGATGTTGGAGACGACGCCATTTGTATCAAATCTGGAAAAAATGAAGACGGCCGCAATCGGGGCGTTCCAACAGAAAATGTGATCGTGAGGGACAACCGGGTATATCATGCACATGGAGGTTTTGTAGTGGGTAGTGAGATGTCTGGTGACGTTCGCAATATCCATGTTGCCGACCTTACATTTATGGGAACCGATGTTGGAATTCGTTTCAAAAGCACACGTGGCCGTGGTGGAGTGGTTGAAAATATTCATATCGAGAATATCCATATGGTGGATATGGTGACTGAACCCATTCGCTTCAATCTCTATTACGGTGGCGAAATGCCAACACCCGATCAAAAAACAGAGATTGTAGACAAGAAAAAGCTTCAGGAAGAAATTCCCGAGGTAAATGAAGAAACCCCTCAATTTCGTGATATCAGCATCAGGAATGTGTATTCCTACAACTCACGAACAGCTATTTGGATTCAGGGACTTCCTGAAATGAGCGTTGAAAATGTAAGCATGGAAAATATGACGCTTACGGCACAGCGCGGTGGCATGATCATGGATGCAGATCAAATTCGTATGACCAATGTGGATATCGAGGTTAAAGATGGTCCTGCATTGTTCCTGAATAACGTACATAATATGCTTTTTGAAAATATGACCGTGGGCTTTGCTGAGGGGACAACTGCCGGTACTGGAATTCGGTTAATTGGACCATTTTCAGAGTCTGTAACTCTTAATAATATTCAGTTTAAGAATGTTAAAGAAGAAGTTAGCACCGGACCTAATGTTGGAAGCGAAGTTTTAAGTAGGAATTAAGCCAACCGATATGAATAGAGCTAAGCAAAATGTGTTTTTAGTGCTTTTTATAGTTATTGCAACAGCCACGCTTCAGGCTCAGGACTATAAGACCGAATTGACGGTAGCAAAGGATGGAAGCGGTGACTACCAAAGTATTCAGGAAGCTGTTGACGCAACCAAGTCTTTCCCCTACGAACGCATTACGATTCATATCAGAAATGGGGTTTACAAAGAGAAGGTGAAAGTTCACTCCTGGAATACGAAACTGAGTTTTCTGGGAGAAAGCAAAGACTCCACTATTATAACATGGGATGATCATTTTGACAAGATGGATCGCGGACTAAACAGTACTTTCTTTACCTATACCTTGCTTGTAGATGCCAATGATTTCCAGGCAAAAAACCTCACTATTCAAAATACAGCTGGGGAAGTAGGTCAAGCCTTAGCACTACATGTTGAAGCTGATAGAGCTTTTTTTACGAATATCCGGTTGCTGGGAAATCAGGATACGATCTACTTGGCAGGCGAGGGCAATAGAAATTATTTCAAGAACTGTTATATCGAAGGCACCACTGATTTTATTTTTGGGGAAGCGACCGCTTTGTTTGAAGGATGTCAGATTCACAGTAAAAAAGATTCGTACATCACGGCTGCATCCACGCCCGCGGGGGAACCGTTCGGTTTTGTGATAAAAAACAGCCGGCTTACCGCAGAGGATGATGTTGAGGAAGTGCATTTAGGTCGCCCGTGGAGAAATTATGCCAAAACGGTATTTATACAAACGGAAATGGGAGATCACATTCACCCCGAAGGCTGGCATAACTGGAACAAAGAGTCAGCCAAGCGAACTACTTTCTATGCAGAGTACAACAACTCTGGCCCTGGATTTAAGCCGGGAGAACGTGTGGGATGGAGTCATCAGTTAAGCAGTAATGATGCAGAAAAGTATGTAAAAGCAGCCATCTTAGGTGGATGGGATCCACAAAATGAGTAATCAACTATAACGCCAACGAACCTTTGAATGATGCAAGTTGATCAAATAGATAAAGAAATGGTAGTAAAAGTCAAGAACCTGGTCAGGCAACTGGACGGTTATACTTTGTATGAGCACTCCGTGCATCAGGATGGTCCAAACGTTTTGGTAATCGTTCGAAAAGGAGTAGATAAGTATTTGTGGGTGATCCCTGGCGCTGCTGTGGAAACTGAGTTCGAAGGAAAAGAAATAAAGGTTGGTTCAGATTCAATTATTGAGTGTGATCTTGATCATAAAAATGCTGAGATCCTTCGCTCAAAATTTGAGTTCACGAATGCCATCTTGATCGGTAAAACAGATTCGTATGGTTTTGGAGACCGGCTTGGGAATGCAGGACCGGCGCACCTGAGAGCCGTAAAGGGAACGGGATTCAAGCCGGTGCTGGCACAGCAATCCATTCGTGAGATGGAACGAACCAAACGCACTCCGGAAGATGTGATGGATGCGGCCTCGTGGGCAGTTTTTCAGGAAGGTTATCACGATGGTTTTGGTGCCGATGGTGACCACTTGAAAACAACCGATGATATTGATTATGTGATAAAGGCCGGTTACACCATGTTCACCATCGATCCCAGCGACTTTGTGGTGAATGAAGTAGCAGAAATGAGCATGGATGATCTTGAAAAGAAGTTCAAGGAATTACCCTGGAAACACCTTGAGGATACGCCCTCCGAATTACTTAAAAGGGTGAAAAATAATTCCATTGAGCTTCGAACAGGTTACGAAATTTCACCGGATAAAGAAGAAATTCTACAGGGCATGGTGAAATATGGCCGGGTCATCAGCCATACTAAATTGATGGCCGAATACCTGCGCGAAACCTATCCTGATCACCCGGCGGAGCTGGAGCTTTCGGTGGATGAAACCGATGCACCAACCACGCTTTTTGAACACTACCTGGTGGCCTCAGAGTTGGACCGGCTTGGGATTGAACTGGTAAGTCTTGCCCCTCGGTTTTGCGGCGATTTTGAGAAGGGGATCGATTTTAAAGGAGATCTGGATCAGTTCCGGGATGAATATGTAGAGCATCTTGCCATCGCAGATCTGTTTGGAGGCTATAAACTCAGTGTGCACTCCGGCAGTGATAAATTTTCTGTGTATGAAGTGGTTGGCTCGCTCAACTTAGGAGCTGTTCACGTAAAAACGGCCGGAACCAGTTATCTGGAAGCGCTGCGAACCGTAGCCGAATGTGCTCCCAATTTCTTCCGGGAGATCATGGCTTTCTCTCTCAAAAGGTTTAACGAAGACAAGAAAACGTACCACATTTCTGCCGATCTGGATGAGATTCAGGATCCCGGAAAAGCCCCGGAAGAAGAGCTGGTAAATTATCTGGATGACGACAATGCAAGGCAAGTGTTGCACGTGGCTTACGGCTCGGTGCTTTCTGGCGAGCTCCCTGAAGCCAAAGATTTTAAAAAGCGATTGATGACTGTGCTTGAGGAAAACGAAGCTCGGCATTATCAAAACCTTAAAAAACACTTTGATAAGCATTTAAGTCCGTTCGCTTAAATGCAACTAAAATAAATGACTTAAAAAATTGTATAACTGCCAAATTAAGGTTGATTCTTCATAGAAATAATCTTTATTTATTCTGTAGTTTAACCGGTTAAGTAAATCGGTTGAATTCAAGTAAATTTTTGAGCTTTTGGCGACAATAGAATCAGTCAAATGGTGGAGTCGATTTTACTCAAGTTAAAAAATGAAGACATACTGGAAGCGCTTTGAGCTTCTAAGTTCAAGCAAGAAAATTCAATGGATGTTATGATTAATAATTGGAGTCAAATAAAAGTATCCGTGCCTGATATCTCTAAATTAAACATGTATAGATGGGCAACGATGGGAGCGTTCATAATAGGAATGCTCTTTGTTCCAAATGAAAGCTATGCTCAAGAGCAGGAATCTTCACAACCTGATACAACCCAGCAAGTTCGTATTGGTGATATTGAAGGAGCTCAGGGAAAGACCTCAGTATTTTCTGAAAAGAATAATTTAAAAGATTTCATCAATTTTGGTGATTATTCTGTGCAGGATGTCTTAAGACGAATGCCTGGAGTTCAGGTTTCCAGGGATGGAAATGTGAATATTCGAGGTGTTGGGTATCAGAAATACGGCGTTAGTGTAAATGGACTCCGATTGGCTCCAACAGGGATGGGGTCAAGGGATATTGCCTTAGATGCTTTGTCAGCGGATGGACTCCAGTCTGTGGAGTTGATTAAAGTTGTTGACCCTTCAATGAGTGCCGATGCATTAGCGGGAGTCATTGAGATCAATTCTGAAAACATGGTTTCGGAAGGGGATCAACGGGCAATTAGTGCAATGGTTGGCGGTGGTGCCAATACCAAGTACTTGAGCATGAGCGGACCTGGAAGCAGAGGATGGGTAAAATATGCCGAGCGTTTTTCGGATAAATTATCCCTGTCTGTGAATTTGAACTATCATGAAGTATTTGATTCTAAAGAAGAACTTCAATTAGGGTTTGGCTCTCAAGATTTTGGCAATGGATTTGTCGATGTATACGACAGAGTATCACCAGGGGTGGCGATTGATGGACATGGGAGATTTTCCAGCTCTGTAAATGTGGATTTTACCCCAAGTTCTACTTCTTCCTATTCTTTTAATGCCTTTTTTAATACCGATCAATCCAACTCTACTGCATACCGTGATAGCTGGGTGACCGGAGGGGATTGGATCGATCAGTCCACAACGGGAGCAGATGGGGAAGCCGGCTCATTTAGTCATGAGGCAAATTTAAGAAGCAACCAGGTTTCACAGCTTGCTTTTTCCGGGTTGGGAGAAAATGAATTTGATGCATTTACCTTAAGCTATCAGGCCGGATGGAGCCAGGGGAGCAGAGAGTCTGATTACTATACATTCCCGTTTCAGATCGAAGGATTAAATTATGCCCTCGATCTGAGTACAGAATTCCGTCCGCAAATGGAGATCACCAATAGTGAAACTCAGGTGTTGGATGATGGAACCGTTGACCGTCAGTTTATGATCGGGCAAAATTTCCACAGAACCCTGCAGGATCATATAAATAACCAGCTTTCAGCTCGCGTAGATGTTGAATTTCCTATTGAAGCAGGAGCATTGAAAGCGGGAGTAAGTTCCCGACTCACTTTTCAGGATGCTGAATACGGGCAGGATGAATTTGAGTACAACCGTACATTGCGTATGATCAGTTTTAATATGTTAAGGGAACCGAATCGTAACATTGATGTGATCAACGACAATTATCGTATCCCCTGGTTTTTAAATACAGAACATGCAAAAGCATTTTTAGAAACTCAGCGACCATTATTTACAGCAGACGATAACTACCACGCCTACCAATCTGAGGTTCGAAATCATGGAACGGAAGAGCAGATTTATGGCACGTATGCAATGGCAGACCTCAACTTTGGAGGCCTCGAGGTTAAAGCCGGTGCCCGGATTGAATATGAATTATATGAGACACAGGGAAATGAAGTTACATTTGACGAGCAGGGAGATCTGTCTGGAATAAATGAAGTAACAGCCAGCGAGAATCGATTTTATCTGTTTCCAAACCTGCAGTTGGGATATGAATTACTGGAAGGTAGCAGACTTGATCTTGCCTACTCCAGTACCGTAGACCGGCCTGACTTTTTCACGCAAACGCCGTTTTTAAGAGTCCATAATCAAGACTCCACCACCTTTTCAGGAAATGCTCAGATTGGAGCAGCAACGGCAGATAATGTTGATCTTAAATTCACACAACAGCTAAGCTCAAGCGGAGTGATCTCCGTAGCCGGATTTTATAAGTCGATCAATGATATGATCGTACAGCGAGAGTTTTCTGTGAACGATTACGATCAGACACAATTTGTCAACAGCGATGAGACTGCAACCGTGTATGGAGCTGAAGTTTCCGTTGATCAGGCATTAGACTTTTTACCAGGACTGTTTAGTGATCTCAGCTTGTATGCCAATTACACCTGGTCACAATCAAATTACCAGACTTTTGAAAGTAGAGGGGAAATGCCACTTACCGGGCAAAGTCCGCATGTAGTAAACGCGGCGCTGAATTATACGATTCCCCGATTTACAGCACAGGTCTCCTATCATTGGAGTGATGATCTGTTAACAGATATTGCAGAAACGCAACAAAGAGCGCCTTCACTTGGGCAGGGAATGAGGTATCTGGATCGCTACGAAAATGGATATCAGGAACTCTCAGCCACAGCCAGTTATGAATTATCAGATCGATTTATGGTATGGGGAAATGCCCGTCATATGATAAATAGTGAACGTAGTTCTTATCTGGAAAGCCTGTCAGCCTATCCCGTCAGCACCTACTTTAATGCCGGTTTTGATCTAAGAGTGGGGGTCCGTTTTGATTTATAAAAGTAGATATAGCCTAACTGATAAAATCAGCATCAAGAATATGAAAAACAGTTGTTCAACCCATAAAAAAGAGCTGCACTCTATGCCAAAATTTATCAAAGGCTTAGGAATAATGATGGTTTTAATGCTAGCGATCCCATTTCAGGGACAGTCTCAGCATGTACAAGTGGCAGATTCTCTGAACGAAACTGAAATTTCGAATTTTGGAGACTATACCGTTCAGGAAGCTTTAATACGTATTCCCGGAGTTCAGGTAAACAGAGACGGACAGTTAAACCTTCGCGGAGTGGGCTATAATAACTACTATGTTTTAGTGAATGGACAGCGACTGTCTGCTACAGCGGATAATACACGTGGGGTTGACCTTTCTGCGTTCCCGGTAGGCCTGATACAGAGTATATCATGGCAAAAAGTTTTGACCCCTGATATGGATGCAGATGGTTTAGCAGGTGCCATTCGATTAAATACGTTTAAGCCGAATGTTGACCGGGGAATTATCTCGGGAAGTATTGGAGGCGGGCTGAATCCTGAATATTTAAAGGCTACAGGAGCAAATGGGCGTGCCTGGTTGCGTTATGCAGGTCCTGTTACAGATGATCTGGGAATGACAATCGACATGAACTACCAGCGAGATCAACAAGCCCGGGAAACACTAGGAATGAATTATGGTACTGCAGATTTTGGGTCTGGTACGGTTGATGTAGTTGAGAACTTTTCTCCGGGATTTCAACATCAAGATGCGAACCGTTTTAGTGCAAATCTTCGATTCGATTACGACCCTACTGAAGATGCCTCCTATTATGCGCATGGTATGATAAACCTGAATGAATCTGGGTCTGCTTTTCATCAAAATACATGGAATGCCGATGGTGGCTGGGTAGACGCAAATACCGTGGAAGGCGGATCATTCCGTTATGGCATGAACTTCACACAACGTGATGTTAGTCAGTACACCTTTCATGCAGGTGGTGAAAATGAATTTGATAATTTTGTATTGGATTATAAAGCGGGCTGGTCTCAAAGTGATGTGAGTAATACGGAAAACCTATTTCCATTTGAGGATACCAATATTGACTACACGATAAACACAGAGAACTCTGAGCGTCCAGTTGTAAACCCTGCTGAAGGAAAACCCATGCCAGCTGATATGAGGCTGGAAGAAATGAATTACATCATTGATGATTACCGGGATCAGGAAATTACAGCCCGGATAAATGCAGAGATCCCTATGAGCTTCGGAAGTTTAAAATTTGGAGCCAATACCATCATGAAAGAGCAAGATGCCAACAACAGAGGGGCATATAGCAAGTACAGATATAGTTTCCTGGGAGCTTTGAATCTTGAAGGCTTTGAAACAGGTAACCTGGTGAATCGTTCTGTTTTTGATGATTACCAACTTGATCGCCTGATCAGTACCGATGAAGCGTTATCGTTCTTTCAGTCAAGTATCCAGAATATGCGTTTAGATCAGGCTTCGTACTACAAGGAATCTGAAATTTACAACTACTACGCTGATCAGCAGGTTTATGGCGGCTATGGAATGGCAACTTTAGATCTTGATCCCATCCATGTATTGATAGGAGCCAGAGTTGAGCATACAAATAGCGAGTATGAAGGCCGGGTTGTTACTTACAACCGGTTCAATCAGTATCAGGAAACAGTAGATACAGCGGGAACCTCAAGCGAGACGGAATTTTTCCCGAATGTGCAGTTAACGTACCAACTAACCCCTCAGGCTTCCGTTAAAGCGGCCTATTCCAAAACTATTTCGCGCCCAACATTCAGTTATCTGGCTCCTTTTGAGCTGCAGATTCCTCAGGATACTTCCTTTTTTGCAGGGAATCCCAATCTGTCTCCGGTATCCTCCAATAACATTGATCTTGATATCGATTATAATTTAGAAACGGGTGGAAGTATTTCAGTAAGTGGATTTTACAAGAGCATCTCAAATTTAATAGAGCGCACGCAAACAACGAGACTGGTCCAGAGTGGAGAATACGAATACTACGAAGACCTGATCCCGGATGGGGAACAAGAGCTCACAGCAAATCTTGAAACGTATCAGAATAGTGACAGAACTGGTACTGTTTATGGTGTAGAAGTGGCGTTACAGAAGCAGCTAAATTTCCTTCCTGGAGTATTTGAACATTTTGGAACCTATGTAAACTACACTTGGTCAGAATCTAATTATGAGAACCAAAGAGGAGGCGAAACAAGTATTCCGGGACAAAGTCCGCATGTAGTGAATGCAGCTCTCAATTATTCTGAGGCCAAATTCTTTGCACAGCTTTCTTATCACTGGACGGCAGAACTGCTGTATGAGTTGGGACAAACCCCTCAGCAAGCACCAGCCCTTGGAAATAACCCGGTCTTTTTAGATTCCTATCAAGATGGTTATGAAGAACTATCAGCAACCCTGCGTTATGATGTGAATCCCAAGCTGCAACTTTGGGCCAATTTCTACAATATTCTTGGTAGAGAAAATACTACCTATACTCAAGAGCAGGATCTGTATCCAACTAACATATATCAGCGCAACGGCACCGAATTTAATGTCGGCGTTCGCTTAACCTTTTAGATTATTATTCTAAGCTATTTTTGAAACTTACTATTATGAAAAAAACTCACTATTCGTCAATTAAATTTAAAACGCTTCTTCAGTTTTCTTTTCTGTTTGTTTTAAGTGTGCTAATAACCTCTGAAGGATTTGCACAAACCTTGGCATTCCCCGGAGCCGAAGGTTTTGGAAAATATACCTCAGGGGGGCGTGGTGGCGATGTTTATCAAGTTACTAACCTCAATGATTCAGGTCCCGGAAGCTTGCGTTTTGGAGCGGAAATGGAGGGAGCGAGAACAATCGTTTTTAATATTTCGGGCACCATACAATTAGAAACAGACCTTCGAATCAGGAATGATTCTATATCAATTTTTGGACAAACAGCTCCCGGTGATGGTATTGCCGTAAGTGGAAGATCTACGGTAATAGATGCAGATAACGTAATCATTCAATACGTCCGCTTTCGTCCAGGCGATATAGGATCTGGCGACCTTGATGGTTTGGATGCTTTATGGGGGCGGGAAAACTCTGATGTAATTATTGATCATGTATCTCTGAGTTGGTCGGTAGATGAAACCGGAAGTTTTTATGACAATGAAAATTTCACGCTTCAGTGGAGTATTTTAAGTGAGAGCATGTACAGTTCAGTACACTCCAAAGATGAACACGGTTATGGCGGCATCTGGGGAGGAGCAGGAGCGACCTTTCACCATAATTTACTGGCACATCACACCAGCCGTAATCCTCGTTTTAATGGAGCCCGTTATACAACTACTCCACAAACTGAATTAGTTGATTTTCGTAACAATGTGATTTACAACTGGGGCGGAAACAGTGCATATGGTGGAGAAGAGGGAAATCACAATATGGTTGCCAACTATTACAAAGCAGGTCCGGCCACCGAAAGTAACAGAGACCGAATTTTGGACGCAAGAACGGTTTCAGGCGGATATGATTTTGGAAAATGGTATATCGAAGATAATTATGTGGATGGATATCCAGAAATTACAGCAGACAACTGGAATGGTGGCGTGCAAAGGGTCAGTGAGTTAGAACAGGAATATATCCGTATGGATGAACCTTTTGAAGCACCTGCGTTAGAGTCTTTTGAGTCCGCAGAGGAAGCCTATCAGCGGGTACTGGAATTTGCAGGGGCCGTGTTACCCCGCCGAGATACCGTTGATGCAAGAGTTGTACATGAAGTTGAAACAGGTACGGCTACCTTTGGTGGATCTTATGGTGCAGGTACTGGGATCATTGACAGTCAGGAAGATGTTGGAGGCTGGCCCGAATTGCTTTCTGCTACTCCTCCGGAAGATACCGATGGTGATGGTATTCCTGATAGCTGGGAAAATGACAATGGATTAGATCCTGAGAATGCTGATGATGGGCAAGCAATTACGGAAAGCGGATATTCAAACCTTGAATTGTATGTTCACTCCATTCAGGAGCAATCTGAATTCACACCCGCTCCAGGGGTTCTAACTTTGACTTCTCCGGTAGGGCAGACCGGTATCTCTACAAGACCAGAATTTACCTGGACCAAGGCAAGTTTTGCAAACGAATATGAGCTTCAGATCAGAGATGGTTCGGGCGATTATGCAGCGATTATTTATGATGCAGTAGTCGAAGACACAATGTACGCTATACCGCAAGATACTCAACTTGTGGGGGACGAAACTTATTTCTGGAGAGTCAGAGGTTTAAATGAAGCAGGGGGAGGTGTCTGGAGTGATTATGCCTTCTTTGTAACCGAGATGACGACCTCAAACGAAGTAGATAAGGACCAGCCAGGTACATTTAGATTATCACAAAATTACCCGAATCCCTTTAATCCAAGTACCACGATCAGGTATTCAGTTCCTCAAAGTGCGGAAATTGAAGTGAACGTATTTGATATGGCAGGGAGAAAAGTAGCTCAGGTTGTAAATAAGCGACAGTCAGCCGGACAACACAGTGTTCAGTTCGATGCTAGTAACTTATCATCCGGAGTATACATTTACAGGCTGAAAGCCATTTCTCTGGAAGGATCAGCAAGGGTGTTATTCTCTGAAACCAGGAAGATGACACTCATAAAATAAGAGATTCCCTGTCGACTGTTACAGATAGCTGACAGGGATGTTTTACCATCATTTATTTTTGATTCTTAGATGATAAAATTGTTAATTGTAATAAGTATTTAACCGGTTAAGTAGCTGGAAGTCATGAGATATAAAACCAACATTCGAAACAGTTCTGGATCACACAAATTTGTAAGCGCTTCTACTTTCACTGATTGTTCAAAGATCATAAAGTTGGGGCTTTTCATGATGCTTCTCTTTGGGCTAAATGCCAGTGTATATGCCCAAACAGGTGTATTGAGAGGTGAAGTGAAAGATGGTGAGACAGAGGAAGCACTAATTGGTGCCAATGTAATTATTCAAGGCACTGACAAAGGCGCCTCCACCGATATTGATGGCCGGTATGTGGTGAGGAATATACCTGCAGGAGAACATGAGGTTGTTTACCGTTATCTCGGATTCGAATCAAAGACGATAACCATAACAATTGAAGCAGGTGAGACCATTGAGCAAAATATGGAGCTACTGCCCACTACCATTGAAGGTGAAGAGATTCAGGTTACAGCACGCCAACGCGGGCAGTCTCGAGCTTTAAGTGAGCAACGTAAATCTACGAACATAAAGAATGTAATATCAGCTGAGCAGATAGAGACCTTTTCGGATAATACCGTAACCGGTGCACTTTCAAGAATTGCAGGAATGGGGCATGGCGGTTCCAATATCAGAGGAGTGGGAGCAGGATCTGCCAATGTTACCATGAACGGGCAAAGAATGGGAGGAACGGGATCTGACCGAAGTGTAGATCTCAGTACCATTTCTTCCGATATGGTCCAAAGTCTGGAAGTTATCAAGGTTATTACCCCAGATATGGATGCTGATGCCCTGGCCGGGGTTATCAATATAAGTACACGCAGGCCTGTAGGGGGAGAACGAGATATGAACATCCGGTTGGGTGGTGGTTTTCAGGATCGGTATGTGCGGCACTCAGGAACTCAGCAACGGGCTTCTCTGAGCTACGGAGACTCTCCCAATGATAATTACTCTTTTGGATTCAACTTCAGTTATCAGAGAGATCCATCAGCCAATGAAATTTTCAGAACAGAATGGGAAAGTGATGCTTTTGAGGTAAACAATGAAACTGATGTGTATGACATCTTATCTAGCGTTGGCTCTGAGTTTAATTATGACATTCCTGAGCGAATTGGAACTGGACTTCAATTTACGTTCCAACCTTCAGATATTTCTACCTATCATGTTCAGGGAATGTTTAATGTACAAAACCGTACAAGGCACAGATATGTCCTGAGTTACAATCCAAGGATGGCTAATTACAGCGCTCCTACTTATACAGGAAACCCAGATGGTGGTGGCGGAGCTGATGCAGAAAACCAAGGTACTATCAGCTACGATCCCCGCCTTGATGAGTCCACAACCAATCAATACACATTGCAGGCAGGCGGTAGTCATCGTTTAGATAACATGGACATTGAATATAAAGTAGGATGGGGACACGGTCGTTTTAGTGAAGACCAATACCGGATGAACTTTGAGACCAGTAGCGATTATGAATTTGTGTTTGATACGGAAGACCGCTGGAATCCCACCGTAGAGGTTGCAGACTGGAGCAGAGCTTCGGAACCCGGTTTCCCAGGTATGAACCGGATGTTATTTGGGGGTGATGGCGGTACTGATGGCATGGACCACCGCATAAATAGTAATGTTGATAATGATTTTGAAGCCACTTTTGATATTGATATTCCTTACTCAAACGGGACCATAAAAACAGGAGTTAATGCATCCTTAACCTACAAAAGAGGCATTGGTGAGCGATTGGTAAGAGATTATGCCTCTAATTTGAATATTGCCAACTTCAAGCTAATTGAAAATGGGAACTGGAGCATTTTTAACCAAAGAGGATCAACCTATGAAATCCCATGGTTAGTAGATCTAGATCAAGCCAAACAGTTTTATATTAATCAAACCCCACGTTTTACCACTGATCTGGATGAATGGGCCTTAGAAACAGAAACTTCCCGTTATAACGCCAACGAAAACACTTTTTCCTACTACCTGATGAGTAATTACAAAGTGGATTGGTTTACTGTTTTAGGAGGACTTAGAATTGAGCATACTGATAACAGCTATACCGGGCGAGAAAGTATTATAAGTGGTTCCGGAACATTTGAAGGCGCCACTGATGTAAGTGAATCCAGTAGCTACACCAACTTTTTTCCCAACCTGCAAACGGTATTTTCCATTAATAATATGACCAACCTTCGGCTTGCTTATTCCCGATCTATTGGCCGGCCTAATTTCAATCAGTTGAATCCATATGTGCAAATAAATAATGCTACCCGAAGCATTCAGCGTGGAAACCCACAGTTAGACCCCATGCTTTCCAATAATTTTGATGCTCTGTTTGAGCATTATTTCATGAATGTAGGGCAGTTTACGATCGGCTTATTTTATAAAGACATGAAGGATTTTGTGTTCTCCTCCAATGAAGTAGTTGATTACTCAGCAGCCAATAATGATGAGGGGTTGACCGGACGGTGGAATGTGAACAGTTTCAAAAACGGAGAGGAAGCTACGGTTTATGGAGCAGAATTTACCTGGCAGCAAAATCTTGAATTTTTACCAGGATTTTTAAGCAATCTTGGAACCTATGTAAACTATTCTTATTCCCAATCTATTGCCGATTTGGGAAGAACGGATGAACAGTCAACGCATGGTATTGCAGATTTCTTAGAGTTAATTGGACAAGATGTTGACAATAGTTACAAGTATGTAACCCCCCTTGAAGGGCAGAGACCACATATTGTAAATGCCGGATTGGATTTTACCAAAGGCGATTTCTTTACCCAGATTTCGTACCAATGGGTTGCTCCTTCTATTTCTGCTTATGCAGGGGTAAAAACCGAGGTGGCGTCTCCAACTTATCGGAGAGTTTATTTTGATCAATACAATGATGGCGCACAAGATTTTTCACTAACGGTTAGGTATTGGATTAACCCAAATTTCCAGTTTTGGTTCGATGCTTCCAATATTCTGAATCAGCGAGAAGAAAATTACTATTACAATGCAAACTACTACCCCTATACCACAGAATTACAAGGCCGTGAGGTCACGCTTGGTATAAGATATAGACTGTAAGGAATACACAAACCAAAGCCTTTTTCATGGATGTTCAGCATCATAAAAGTGGAACGGGTACTAAATCACAATTCAAACCAATAGGATCAATTATGATACTACATGATACCATAAAAAATATGTTTGCACGGAGGGATACGATATCAAAATTGGTATCTCACGCAAGCAAGATGTTTTGCTCTGCCGCAGTTTTGGCAGCGTTAACAGTTTGCTTTTCGACAACAGCAATTGCGCAAGAGAATTATACAGGTATTAATGAACAGGATTCATTAGCACTTGTAGCTTATTATGAATCTACAAACGGAGACCAATGGGTTGATAACTCCGGATGGCTAACGGACAATCCGGTTGGCTCTTGGGTAGGCATAGAAGAAGTTGCCAATGTGGCCGGAGAGGGCGAACCAGAAGACTGGCGAGTGATCGTTATTGATATGCCACGTAACAACATGACCGTTCCTGGTCCGCTTCCAGCACAGTTAGCAGACCTGGAATTTCTGGAAGATTTTAAAGCGGATGTAAACCTTCATATAGGTAGTTTACCTGTTGAATTGGCAAATCTGGAAAGACTTCAGTTTTTACTGGTTCGTACCAACTTGTTTACAGGTGAAGTTGATTGGGATTCATTTGGACAAATGCCGGTTATGGAACAATTCCGTATTCGTCAAAACTATTTTTCAGGCCCACTGCCACAGGTGTTGGGTGAAAACGGAGAATGGCCAGCATTGCAACGATTTTATGTTGATGACAACCGGTTTTCAGGAAGTATTCCAGAAGTTGATCCTGCTCTGAACACTTTAGTACGAGTATACTTTCACAATAACCAGCTTACCGGCCCCATCCCAGACTGGTCTGACCTGGAGGGTATGGAGTATTACCGAATTGCAAACAATGACCTGGAAGCAGGACCGATCCCATCTTGGATCTATTCTGCATGGGGTGAAACTCTTATCCGGTTCCAGATTCAAAATACCAACCGTACAGGTTCAATTGCTCCTGAATTCACTAACATGACCGCTCTTGAGCAGTTTGTGATAGGAGGTCCCGGAGACACAATTGGTGAAGGTGAGACGATGGCAGATATCCCGGATATGTCAACGATGCCAAGTTTGACCGAAATTAACATAACCGGTGGTGGCTGGACTGGTGAACTACCTGATTGGGTCGCGAATGTACCTAACATTACAGATGTTCACTTTCAGAGACTTAATGTAACAGGTACAATTCCTGCAGCATGGGCAAATGCAGACTTGAATAGCATTCATCTTGAAAGTCTTGGTATTGAAGGTGGAATTCCTGATGCATTTCAGTCTACAAATAGTTTGGAAGAAATCACTCTCATCAACAACGAGAATATGCAGGTTGGTGAAATTCCAGACTGGATCGGTGGGGTAATTGCAAATGTTGTTACTCTTCAACTCGAGAATGTTGGAGTTACCGGTGAGATCACTCAAAATCTGGTTAACCTACCACTCGAAACTCTGAACTTAAGCGATAATCCAGATCTGACAGGATCATTACCAAACTGGTTTTCAACCAAGAATTGGAGCATGCTTGAGCTTTCCAGAACGGGGCTCGATATCGACGGTATCCCTTCGTGGTTGTCTGATATGGAAAACCTGTCTTACCTTGGACTTGGTGGTTTAGGCCTTGAAGGCGAAATTCCATCCTTCTTTGGTGAAGGAAGAATTGCTGTGAATCTTACTGCATTGGCATTGGATGACAATAACCTAACAGGTAGTATTCCTGCCTCTTTAGGAAATACCATTCAGTTAGATTCCCTGAACCTGTCCAACAACAATCTTTCAGGTGATATACCTGCAGAATTGGCGAATGTGGGACGAGTTACAGATGATCTCTCACTATTAAGTGCACTTCAACTTTCAGGTAATCCTGAATTGAGTGGAGAATTGCCACTTGGATTAACCAGTGCATCTTTCATGAGAGTGTTGGAATATGACGGCACAGAGATCTGTGAACCCAATGACCCTGCATTTGATGCATGGATAGAGGGAATCCCGGATTTTGCAGCAGAAAGCTATCCAACAGCGTACTACAACGTCTCAAGAACAAATGTATCTTGCGAGTCGCTTTCCAATGAAGTTGTGGGAACACCCAATCAGTTCCGATTACAACAGAATTATCCAAACCCATTCAACCCAACAACCAACATCAAGTACGAAATACCTGAAGCTTCTACTGTAAGCCTTACAGTGTATAACATGCTTGGACAACGGGTTGCTACTTTGGTTAATGACCGAAAATCAGCTGGTTTCCACGAAGTGAACTTTGACGCCTCTAAATTGGCGAGTGGAAGTTATATCTATCGCTTACAGGCTGGTGAAAAAGTGTTAACACAAAGAATGATGTTGATCAAGTAATCTAATTATAGTGCAGATTTTGTTGAGTCTACTCAACAAGAATCCACCATAAACATCACCCGTACAGTCTGGAAAGCGCTGTACGGGTTTTTTATGGAAACAGGTTTATCAAAAAAGAAATTTTGTACTCATATTTGACGAGGAATATTCTGTAGGAAATTCAGTTATTTCGAAAGTCTAACATAACTTCAGAAAAAGATGACTTTAAGATTTCAAGTATTTTTAGTTTTACTACCATTTATATTTTCACTTTTAAATCAAGAAGAATATAAAGGCGGCGACGTAATTTCATGGGGCGGAGACAGAAGAGGACAAGTATCCCAAAGTCCTGCATTTGATGATTTTATTGATATTTCTGCAGGGGAATTACATAGTATCGCTCTCAGAGAAGATGGAAGCGTTGTGGTATGGGGCTCAGACAGGAACGGACAAATTTCACAGGCCCCTAAAGAGAATAATTTTATAGATGTTTCAGCGGGCAGCAATCACAATGTAGCTTTAACGGAAAATGGCAAAGTAGTGTATTGGGGATGGGATTATACCATGAATTCTGACTATTCAAGAGGTTCTGTTCCAACAAGACCTGGATTTGTAGCGGTTTCTGCTGCAGGCACGCATTCACTTGCATTACACAAAGATGGCTCCATTTATGCCTGGGGCTGGAATGTAAACGGAGTAGTAGGAAGAACTCCCAAAGGCAACGATTTCGTGGCTATTTCTGCAGGAGCTCACCATAATTTAGCACTGCGGGAAGATGGAACCATTGTGGCCTGGGGTGACGATATGTTCGGCTCTGTTGAAGATACCCCGACTGATGGTGGGTATATAGCCGTCGAAGCTGGTGCACTTCACAGTTTAGCTCTGCGTGAAGATGGAAGCATTGCAGCCTGGGGATGGGATCTGAAAAATGAAGTATCTGACGCCCCAAAAGGAAAAGGATTTAAAGCTCTTTCCGCCGGCTACTCACACAGCCTTGCATTAACCGAAGATGGAACGATCAAAGTATGGGGCTGGGAACGCAATGACGAAGGACAAATAAGTGAAGTTCCGGAAGGCAATGGATTCACTCAAATTTCAGCAGGCTATTTTCACAACATGGCTATTAAGGGAAGTAACTAATCTGGCATTCAGTAATTTTAGCTAAGGAGTACAATGAAGAACGTTCAAAAAAGATCAATAGATTTCAAACGAATTTTATTAGCAACAACCTGTTTTCTGATAGGTATGACAGCTTCAATTTATGGACAAGAAGAATCAGTCTATGTATCTGAAGTTCATGTATCCGATAATGGAGACGGCACCTACACCAACCCTATTCTTCATGCCGATTACTCCGATCCGGATGTGGTAAAAGTTGGCGATGACTTTTACATGACTGCTTCCAGTTTTAATGCGGTTCCGGGGCTGCCCATTCTTCATTCTAAGGATCTGGTGAACTGGGAGTTGGTCAATCACGCTTTGCCAAACTTACACCCGATTAAACACTTCACAGAACCCCAGCATGGGAATGGCGTTTGGGCGCCAAGTATCCGTTACCACGATGGGGAATATTACATTTTCTGGGGTGATCCTGATTTTGGAATTTATATGGTTAAAACAGATGATCCTGAAGGTGAATGGTCCGAGCCACACCTGGTAAAAGGTGGAAAAGGACTCATTGATCCATCTCCACTTTGGGATGATGATGGCAGAGCTTATATCACTCACGCGTATGCACGCAGTCGGTCCGGCATAAACACGGTTTTAGTGGTTCAGGAAATGAAACCCGATGCTTCGGGGGTGATCGGAGATCCGGTACTTGCTTTTGATGGTCATGATGGAAACCGAGTGGTGGAAGGCCCAAAATTTAAAAAATACAACGACACTTATTACATCCTTGCACCGGCGGGTGGAGTTACAGAGGGATGGCAGCTGGCAATGCGATCAGATAATGTTTTTGGTCCTTATGAAGCTAAAACCGTGCTGCACCAGGGATCAACAAACATCAATGGCCCACATCAAGGTGGATTGGTTAAACTTGATTCTGGAGAATCCTGGTTTGTGCATTTTCAGGATAAAGGAGTATATGGCAGAATTGTACACCTCAATCCTGTAAACTGGAAAGATGGCTGGCCCATGATGGGCAAAGATCTCAATAATGATGGCATTGGTGAACCGGTTAAAACCCACCAAAAGCCTGATGTTGGAAATGTGGAATGGGCCATACAAACGCCTCCCGAAACCGATGAATTTGAAAGCGAAAAGCTGGGATTGCAATGGCAATGGCATGGCAATCCTGAGTCAACCTGGGCTCTAACCTCTCGGTTTGGGTTCTTACGTCTTTATGGTAAACCGCTGCCGGAAGGAACTAAGAATCTCTGGGATGTGCCAGGTTTGTTACTTCAAAAATTTCCAGCTCCTGAATTTCGGGCTACCACGAAACTTGAGTTTACATCACATATGTATGGTGAAAAAGCCGGATTGATCGTAATGGGGGAAGACTACTCCTACCTTTCAGTAACTCATCAGCGGGATGGAATGTATGTATCTCAGGTAATTACCGAAGGTGCGGATGCAGGAAATCCTGAAGAGGAAATAGAAGGAGAGTTTGTTGATACAGATGAATTATGGTTTCGGGTGGATGTTACAGAAGGAGGAGAATCCCAGTTTAGCTACAGCACCGATGGACAGAACTTTGAAACGATCGGACAACCTTTCGCAGCTAAGGAAGGTCGGTGGATAGGTGCCAAAGTAGGACTATTCGCCAATCAACCCCGAAATGGAGATCCTGAAGATTATATCGATTACAGCAGCCAATATTCCGGTTTTGCTGATTTCGATTTCTTCCGAGTCACTCGTGTTGAGTAATTATCAGCTATATTGAGTAATACCTGTGACTGAAATAAAACCTGTGAACTTTCATACTATCAATGATGAATAAGCATATTTATGGAGCCTTGTTACTGGGCCTGTTTCTGATAAGTGCAGTGCCATCATTTGCTCAGGATAAAATAATGGTCTGGCCAGAAGGCGAACTCCCAAATTCCAAAGGATTAGCCATTGAGGACAGCGTGGAGAATGACCGGATCTATCTGTTAAAACATCCGCATATGTATGCTTTTCATCCTGCTAAGGAAGAGAATACAGGGGCGGCCGTACTGATCTTTCCGGGCGGTGGATATAATCACCTCACCTACGATCTGGGCGGATTTCAGCTCGCCAAATGGTTCAATACGCTGGGTGTTCATGCCTATGTTTTGAATTATCGGATCCCAAAATCTCCCGATCTGATCCAAAGGGAGATAGCACCTCTGCAAGATGCACAACGAGCCATACGTATTATTCGCTCAAATGCTAACGAATGGGGCATTGATCCAAATAAGATCGGGGCAATGGGAACTTCAGCAGGTGGGCATTTAACGGCAACAATTGGGACTTTTGCTGAAGACTATGCATCAATTGGTGACACATTAGATTCGATCTCATTTGTACCGAATTTTATGATCATGATCTCTCCGGTCATCACGTTTGGAGAATTTGCACACGAGGGAAGTAAACATAATTTATTGGGAGAGAATCCTTCCAAAGAATTAGTTCAAAAATTTTCAGCAGAATTGCAGGTTAATGATCAAACGCCTCCTTCTTTATTGATCCACGCGGCCAATGACCGATCGGTTCACCCTATGAACAGCATGTTGTTTTATGAAGCATTACTGGAACATGGTAGCACGGAATCGAGCCTGCATATTTTTCCTCAAGGCGGGCATAGCATTGGCATGATCGGAAATCCCGGTTCAACCGAGTATTGGACAGACTTGGGTGAAGAATGGTTAAAAGAAACTGGTTTTTTAGAATTCAATTAGGTCTATCTCATGCAGTCAGCTAAGTATTTATTCATTCTACTCTTCATACTATTAATTTCTCCCTGTGTTGCCCAGCCAGCAAATATCGATTTCATTGTAGCTAAAGATGGTTCCGGAGATTTCAGCACTGTTCAGGATGCCATTGACGCCGTGCCAGATTTCCGAAGTAACGAGACCGTGATCTATATCAAAAACGGAATCTATAAGGAGAAACTGGTACTAGCAACTTCCAAGACCAATCTAACTTTTGTGGGAGAAGATGTAGAGAAAACCATACTTACCTACGATGATTATGCTTCAAAGAAAAACCGGTTCGGTGAAGAATTGGGAACTACAGGCTCATCCGGATTTTTTGTGTTTGGGGATGATTTCACGGCCAGAAATATCACTTTTAAGAATACGGCGGGCCCGGTGGGGCAGGCGGTTGCCATTCGTATAACCGGAGATCGGGCGGTTTTTGAAAATTGTCGGTTTTTGGGATTTCAGGACACACTCTACACCCGTGGCGATGAGAGCCGGCAGTACTATAAGGACTGCTACATCGAGGGAACCACAGATTTCATTTTTGGAGCTTCCACAGCGGTTTTTGAAGACTGTCAGATCCACAGTAAAGAGGGCGGGCATTATGTAACGGCAGCCTCTACACCAGAAGACCATGAATTTGGATATGTATTCATCAACAGCCGTTTTACGGGCACAGCACCGGAGGCTTCGGTGTATTTAGGACGTCCATGGCGGCCGTATGCAAAAGTGGTGATCATGAATTCGGATTTGGGTAACCACATCAAGCCCGAAGGCTGGCATAACTGGAACGAACCGGCCAAAGAAGAGACGGTTTTTTATGGGGAATTTGATAATTCGGGAGCAGGATTTACTCCGGAAGAGCGCGTTTCATGGTCCCATCAACTCACCCCAAAAGAAGCAGAACAATATACGCTGGAACGTATTTTTGATGGTTGGAACCCTCTGGAGCGATTGGGTAAATAAAAATGCAGGTAACTTTGAATTGCAATATTTTCTAATCACCCTGTTGGGAATGCCTGCCGGGACCTCCCGGTCCCGGTAAGCAACAAAGAGCAAATTCACTCCAATAAAAAACCCCAGGCAACAACAGCTACCCAGGGTTTTATAAAAGGATAAAAGCTTAAATCACCAAGCCTGTGCTTCAGGTGCTTCCTTCACAATATCCTTGGTTAAACCATCGGTGAATTTCATTTGTCCGAGAGGGAAGTCATCGGTGAAAATAGCTCCTGTATGTCGGCCACTGAAGATCAGCGGTTTGCCCGGAGCTTCATCATTCAGCGTCACATTATCCAGGAATAATTCGTACGCATCTTCTACGGTCATAGCGACTTCTTCTGAGTTGATGGTCACGTTTTTCATGGTAAGATTCTTAGCTCTTGTTATACGAGCTCCCTGTTCGGAATTTTTCACGGTAATATTTTCAAGGTGAATGTTTTCCAGCCATTTTTCGGGAAGTCCCACCAATTCGATGGCAATAGGAACACCGTCAATTTCAACATCCTTGATCACTACATTCCGCATAAGGGGAGAGGGACCGGTGACTTCAGGCCCTGTATAAAACGTATTAAAGTTGATGGCCTGATAAGTGATATTCCGCATCTTCACATTTTCGATGTAAATATTCTCAACCACATTTCCCCGTCCGCGTTCGGTCTTAAAACGAATACCGCGATCGCTTCCATCAAACAAAGCGTTGTGCACGTACACATTTTTGATACCACCGGAAGTCTCACTTCCAAAAACTACTCCCCCGCTCCCGGTTCGTACTTTGCGAGCCTCAAAATTCCTTACAACAATATTTTTGGTAGGAATGTCTATTTCCAGGGCTTCTTCATTCAGTCCCGATTTCAGAACTACAGCATCATCACCGGTTTCAAAGTGATTGTATTCTACCAACACATCTTGAGAGGAATCAAGAACGACACCATCTCCATTGGGAGCGCGCAGGCTATTTATGGTTACACCGCGAATGATAATGCGGTTGCTATAGATCATATGAAGATTCCACATTGGGGAATCATTCAGCGTAATATCTTCGATCAGGATGTCTTCCGACTTCCAGAAAACTACAAAACTTGGACGCATGCCTTCGTGTCCGGCTCCTTTTCCCCAGTCACGTCGTGAGAGAGGTACTTTGGTTGCTGCTGCTCTTGGAGGGGCTCCGTGTTCTTCAAACCATTCCCACCAGTGATCCCCCTGTGCATTTAAGATCCCATTCCCGGTAATGGAAACATTTTTCACTTTGTATGCATAGATCATAGGAGAATAATTGTAAGCTTCCACTCCCTCGTGTCGCTGACGAACCACCGGCAGATAATCTTCCTTGTCAGTACTAAATACAATTTCAGCTCCGTCAGCTAAATGCAGATTCATGTTGCTTTTCAGATGGATAGGGCCGGTAAACCACTTACCTTCTGGAATCAAAATACGCCCGCCACCGGCATCTTCAACCGCTTCGATCGCACGATGTATTGCATCTGTATTCTTGAAATCCTCATCCTCGCTCATTGACTTTGCGCCATAATCCCTGATATCGAAAGTTTGGTCGGGAATGTTTGGGCGCTCAAGTTCAGCCATCTCAAAAGGTGGATTCAAGGGGGCAATATCTTCGGTCTTATCCGCCACCTGTGCCGAAACATTGGATGTGCCAACCAAAAATATGACCATTAATAATGGCCCCCATACCGCACTGAGTTTTTTTAAGTAAAAATGAGAAAAGAGGTTCTTTTGAATGTTTTTCATGAATAAGGGATTTGTGGTGTTTTTAGGATGACGAATGTAATGGAACAATTTCGTCTTAAATGTACGTCTATAGCCGTAAGACAAATAATTACGACTCATAGTGAACAGTAAAAGCTATTTTAAGTTACCGGTTAAATTATATATATTAAAAAGCGGTTTTGCAACCGGTGAGACATTAAATTCGGTGGCAAATTCCCACTCCTACATTCAACAATTTCAGTTTAGAAGAATAATACCTTGAGCTTTTTAAAGGAACTACGTTTTCTCCGGTTCAGTATTCCAGTACTGCTAATTACCTTAGGTGTAATATCTAATGATGTTTCAGCTCAGTCTCAGCAGGAGCAGTCGAAATATCTGGAAGCTGTTCAAACTTTTGCAGACAACGTTCGAAGTGAAGGACGGGATACGTATGGTGAAATTCACTCGCCCTTGTTTGCAGATGGTATTCATGCTATCACCAAAGAGCCAGTGACCTGGAAGCATGAAAAGGGTGAATGGATCATATCTAATTTTGGAAGCCAGCAGAACCTGATACGCACCTTGGTTGGATTGACGGAATTGACCGGTGATCAATCATATAAAAGGTCAGCTGCTGAAGCTGTGCAGTACATGTTTGATCATCAATCAGATGAAGTCGGTTTGTTATATTGGGGCGGACATCAGTTCGTGGATCTGGCAACTATGGAAAATCAGTTCAAAGGCCGTCCGCATGAACTCAAGAACAACTTTCCTTTTTATGAATTCATGTGGGAGGTGGATTCAGTAAGTACCCGCAAAATGCTTCGAGCCATGTGGAATGCTCATATCCTGAACTGGGATAAACTCGACTTAAATCGTCATGGCGAGTATGATTCAGAAATGGGGAAACTTTGGAGCCACGATTTTCATCAACCCAAACCATTTTTTGAAAGTGAGGGATTGACGTTCATCAATGCAGGAACCGATATGGTGCAATCTGCACTGGCACTGTATCATTTAGGAAGTAAAGAAGGGGCTAAAACCTGGGGTATCCGGCTCTATGAACAATATGTGAAAGCCCGGCATCCGGAAACCAATCTGGGAGTATATCAATATAGCCGGCCCAAAAAGGATAAAGATCCGCCAGTGGATGGACCCCTGGTTGGTGAGCTGACATTCTCCAGTTATGGGGACCGGGCTCAAAATCAGTTTGGGAAAAAGTATGGAGATGTGGCCCTTGAAGGTAATGTGCTTTGGGGCGGGCGCATGGAGACATTATATGGTAAAAGCCCGGTCATGATCTTGCATCTTGCAGAACAGCTGGAAGGAAGTCGGGCTGGGGAGCAATTACTCGAGTGGGTTTTAAGTGGATTAAAAGCGTATTCAAAATATGCTTATGTTCCTGAAGAGAATCATTACAAACCTATGTGGGCTGATGGAACGGATCTTTCAGGTCATGTTATGCCTCGCACGGGGTACTACGGTGAAAAAGGAACTAAATTCAAACCACTGAAACCCAATGGGGATATGATGTTGGCCCTCGCTAAGTCGGTTCGGCTTTCTGAAGGGAATACCGTTCTCTGGAATACGTTCCGTCATCAGTTTAAAGGAATTGATTTTGGAGATCCGGGAAAGGAATGGGAAAGTAAGCCGGAGTTAAATCTTGAAACCACAAATGCCGATCCCAAAATGTTGGTGATGGTTCTTGAGATCTACAAAGGGACCAAAATACCACAATTCTTAAAACTGGCCGAACGCATTGGCGACAATATCCTGCAAGAAAAATACCACAAGGGATATTTCCGTCCTTCTGAAAAGCATAGATACATTAAATTTGATTCGCCGGAACCTTTGGCATTGTTGATGCTGGAAGAAGCACGGCAGGGGAGCTTTGGTAAAGTGCCCCCATATGTAACCGGGTATGGCTCTACCGATGGAGAACCAAGTCTGGATGGGCGCCCGACAGATGAAACATACTATGAAGAAACCTTTGATTAAATTTGATAAAGAGCAGGTATGGCATCGTCTTTTAATTACCTGTCTCATTTTGTACATTCGGAAAACTTAACCGGTAAATTTTCATTCGACTAAATTCAATTTATGGAGTACTTAAAGAAATTATTTTCACTGGAAGAAAAGGTGGCCATTGTTATTGGAGGCAGCGGAGTGTTGGGGGGTGAGATGTCATTTGCCCTATCACAAGCTGGAGCTAAAACAGCCGTGTTTTATAGTGGAAATAAAGAAGGTGCCGAAGAGCAGGTTTCCAAAATAGAAGAGGCAGGTGGCACTGCGATGATCGCACAGGCCAATGCCAAAGATGAATCTTCCCTGAAAGAAGCTATCCACAGTGTGAAGGATAAATGGGGGCGTATAGATATTTTAGTAAATGCTCCCGGGGTAAATTCCACCACGCCCATTATGGAAATTACAGAAGAGGAATGGAACAACATCTTAGATATAAACCTGAAAGGAGTATTTTTGGCGAGCCGTATTGTAGCTGATATCATGAAAGAGCAGGGCGACGGCGGAAGTATCATCAATATATCGTCCGCTTCGTCTGATATTCCACTTTCCAAAGTATTTACATACAGTATTTCAAAGGCCGGAATGAATAATATGACCCGGTTTATGGCTCGGGAATGGGCCCCTGACAATATCAGAGTGAATGCTATTAAGCCCGGCTTTTTCCCGGCAGAGCAAAACCGAAAAATTTTGACAGAAGAACGAACCAACTCCATTTTTGAGCATACGCCTATGAACAGATTTGGCGACCCTGATGAATTGTCGGGAGCGGTGGTATGGTTGGCTTCACAAAAAGCATCCTCTTTCGTAACCGGATCTATGGTTACTGTTGACGGTGGTTTTACAGCTACAACTATTTGAACATGAAATGCTCTATGGCAAAGTTCTGTTGATACTATCTCGATCCTCAATCACAAAAAATCATAAAACGGAGAACGAACGCACCTTCCAATGAAAAAACCATTTATACACGAAGATTTCCTTTTACAATCTGAATCGGCAAAGCGGCTGTACCACGAATATTCCAAGGATGAGCCCATCATCGACTACCACTGCCATTTGCCACCAAAGGAAATTGCTGAGGATAAGAATTTCAAGAATATTACCAACATCTGGCTGGATGGAGACCATTACAAATGGCGGGCTATGAGAACGTGCGGTGTGGATGAGAAATACATCACCGGCTCGGCTTCAGACAAGGAAAAATTTCTGGCCTGGGCCAAAACGGTTCCCAAAACGCTCAAAAATCCGCTGTACCACTGGACTCATATGGAGCTCAAAAACCCGTTCGGGATCACTGAGCAACTCCTTGACGGAGAATCGGCTGAGAAGATCTGGGATAAAACCAATGAGATGTTGAAATCTCCCGAGTTCTCTACACGTGGTTTGTTGAAGCGAAATAAGGTGAAAGTCGTCGGTACTACCGATGATCCAACCGATACACTGGAACACCACAAAAAATTCAATGCCGATGATGAAGATGCTTTTATCGTAGTCCCAACTTTCCGTCCCGACCGTGGAATGGAGATCGAAAATGGGGAAGAGTGGCAGAACTGGGTTCAGAAACTGGCCGAAGTTTCCGGGGTTGATATCTCTTCTTACGAAGGTTTTCTGGCCGCCCTCAAACAGCGTCACGATTTCTTTGATGAAATGGGATGCCGTGCCTCCGATCATGGAACCGATAAGCCGTATGCAGATGATTTTACCGCAAAAGAAATTGAAGCGATCTTCCAAAAAGGATGGTCCGGAAAAGATGTGACCGAAGCTGAAGTCAATAAATTCAAATCCGCATTTTTATATCACTGCGGGGTGATGGATGCCGAAAAAGGCTGGGTGTATCAATTTCACGTTGGGGCCATCCGTAATAACAATACCCGGAAGTTGCGGGAGTTAGGCCGCGATACTGGCTACGATTCTATCGGGGATTTCGATATGGCTGAGTCACTGTCCAAAATGCTCAATCGCCTGGACACTGAAGACAATCTTCCCAGAGTCATTTTATACAACAGTAATCCCAGAGATAATGAGCTGTTCTCAACCATGATCGGAAACTTTCAGGATGGAACGGTTGCGGGTAAGCTACAGCATGGTCCGCCATGGTGGTTCCTGGATCAGAAAGAAGGAATTGAAGAACACATTACCTCGCTTTCAAATATGGGCGTGCTGAGTGAATTGATCGGGATGACAACCGATTCCCGAAGCTTCCTTTCATTTCCCCGGCACGAATATTACCGCCGTGTGCTATGTAATGTATTAGGTGATGACATTGAAAAAGGAATTCTCCCCAACGAGATGGATCTTGTTGGTGGCATGGTGAAAGAGATCAGCTTTGGAAATGCTAAAAGGTTTTTCGGGTTTAACATATAGGTTGCAGACAATGCCAGGCCGGGTTTATTTAGAATAAACACCGGGTTCAGGTTAGGATGTTTCCTATTGTTTAATTAAGCTTATATTTTCATGAAGTAATAACAGCCATTTAACAAAGGTGATATGAAAAATGTTACATTGCAGGATATAGCCGATGAATTAAATCTGACTAAAGTCAGTATTTCGAAGGCGCTTCGGGATCATCCTGATATTTCTGAAGACACTCGTATAAAGGTAAAGAAGATGGCCAAGGAGATGGGGTACAGGCCAAACCTTGTAGCACGGTCTCTCACATCTTCAAAATCAAAAACCATTGGGTTGATCATACCAAAGATCGCTCACTTTTTCTTTGCCTCTGTTGTAGAAGCGATCTATAAAACTGCGTTTGAACAAGGCTACGAGGTTATCATTGGTGTTTCTCTTGAAGATGAGGAACTTGAAAAGCATCACCTTGAAACCATGTTGCAAATGAGGGTTGACGGGTTACTTGTGTCTATCACCGAGCAGACCAAAGATGTAGAACGTTTTGAGGCTGTAAAAGATATGGGAATCAGTTTGGTGTTTTTTGATCGTGGTTTCAAAGATTCCGGTTTTAGTTATATAAAAGCAGATGACGAAGAAAGTGCTCGTTTGGGGGTAGCTCATTTTATTGAACAAGGCCACACTGAAATTGCTCATCTTGCTGGCTATAGTCATGTCGAGATCGGTCAAAAAAGAAGGGCAGGTTTTGAAAAAGCAATGCAAGATGCAGGTCTTGAAATTAATGAGAAAGCTATTGTAGAAGGTGGTTTTAGTGAAGCTGCCGGTTACGAAAGTTTTCAAAAACTACTGGACACTCACGGCGTCCCGAAATCCATGTTTACCGTCACTTATCCTGTGGGACTCGGAGCCCTGCAATGTATGAAAGACAATGACATTGATCCCAAATCAGTAGATATCCTCACCTTTGGTAAAAGTGATTTTAATGAATATTTGACGCATCCGTTTACCTGTATCGATCAGCCTACCACCTCACTGGGTAAAAAAGCTGTTGAACAATTACTGGAAGAGATCAATAGTGAAAAGTCGGTTTCGCCTGTCTTAACCGAACTTGCTGCAGAAATACCACCCTTAAATGGCAAGTAGTAAGTAATGCTTTTTGAAAAGATAAGCTCTGGAAAGGAATGGGAAGAGAAAGTGGGATATTCTCGTGCTGTTGTGGCCGGTCGGCATATATTTATTTCAGGCACCACTGCGGTTGGTGAAGACGGAGAAGTGGTTGGAAAGAATGACATCTACCTCCAAACAAGAAAGTGTATTTTGCTCATCGAGAAAGCTCTCAAAGAAGCCGGAGCATCATTGGAGCATGTGGTTCGAACCCGAACTTTTATTACCGATATTGACCAGTGGGAGGCATTTGGGAAAGCACATCAGGAATTTTTTGGAGAGATAAAGCCTGCTGCAACCCTGGTCGAAGTTTCAAAACTTATCCACTCCGATCTGATGGTGGAAATTGAGGTTGATGCCATGCTGGATTCGGAATCGGAGAAATAAAAAAGCCTCATCACTGTGATGAGGCCCATGTTTTCAGCAGTAGTTGTATACATTAAACCAACGAGACTTAATCGTCATCGTTGTCATCATCCTGATCGTCATCGTTATCATCATCATCTTCTTCACCTTCGGCTTCGAATGAATTTTCGATATTCTGCTCGATCTTTTCCTTATGATCAGCATTGTTTGGGTCAAGCGCATTGCCCTGATCGTCTACAAACCAACCGGATGGATCGATATTGATGTTTACAGCAGCAGAAGAAGTGGATTCTGAAATTTCCAGCGGGGGATTCATTTCAAGCTCGATCTCAAAGTCTTCATCTGAGCGAAACATGAATTCTTCACCATTATAAATGCCCTTCACAACGATGGAATATGATTCGTCGCCTTCCGAGAAATCAGGATCTGAGGTAGAAGTACCATCGTCATCATTCTCGATCTCCATTTCGAACTCTTCATAGAGTCCGGCCGGAATTTCACTGGAAGTAAGTTTAATTTCCTGTCCGTTTAAGGGAAGGTCTACGAGAAGATCTTCTACTTCAAAATCAGCAGAATCATCATTCACGCTTTCCAATTCCAGTTCTTCAACAAGGAGCTTTATAGAGGTGAGAGAATCAACCGATATTGCTTTCATCTTTGATGCCGAATTAGCCTGAACCTGCATCTTAACCGAGACCGATTTTGGTCTGTCAGAATTAGAATTGGTGGTATTGCAACTCGATATAAGTGCAAGTGCACCAACGAGTATCGTAAAATTGAACAGTTTAAAGTACTTCATGTTACCTTTTCTTGATGAAAATTATCACTGGTTGAAACAACTTCCGTAGATAATTGTTCCTGATTATTCATCTCATCTTATCTATTTTATTGTGATGAAAAGTAAGATAGCACTATATGTTTTCTGGATACTTCTGATGGTGATCCAGGTTGAGTGGATCTATGCCCAGGACAATTCTGTGGATGTATTCCACGAGCGGGTTGAAAGCGGAGTGGTGGTGTATGCGGAGAATAAAAAACTCTATCCTGTAACCCTTCAGCTGAACCTTGAAATTGAGAATTTAGCTCCGGACCGGGCGATTCCCCTCACCATTGTGATCCCCTCTAATGAGACACTGGAGGTGCTTCAGCTCACCATTTCCAACAAGGCGAAAGCATGGGATTACCGATCGAAATATCAGTATTACATGGGAGATGTGAATGCAAACCACAACGATGCATTTGCGTACCGGCTACCACTCAAGAGGGGAGAATCCTTCAGACTGATACAAGGATATGGTGGCACTTTTTCACATCAGGGAGACCTGCAGCATTCACTGGATTTTGAAATGGAAAAGGGAACAGAGGTTTACGCAGCACGAGACGGTCTTGTGGTACAACTGGAAGAAGACAATACCCGTGGCGGACCTTCGGAAGAAATGATGGACCTTGCAAATTATGTGACTATCATGCACAGCGACGGCACGTTTGCCGACTATACCCATCTTTCTCCTCAGGGAGTTGTGGTAGAAAATGGCCAATGGGTCCGGGCCGGACAATTGATCGGTTATTCGGGCAATACCGGTTTTTCGACCGGCCCCCATCTGCACTTTGTGGTAAAGAAAACGAAACGGGGAGGAGGGTTCCTATCCATCCCCATTAAATTTACCACCAAAGCTGGAATTCGATCTCTGGAAGAAGGCCAAACTTACACCGGTTATTAAGAAGCATTCAACACTTCGGTCGTCAATAATTTCTTGTTCAGGACTCTATTGACCTTCTTCGAAGTACTCGTTCACTAAAACCGGCTCACCGAAACCAAGCTGCTCCAGGCGGTCCATCTGTGTTTTAGCATCGCCAACCACCAGCCAGATCATTTTACCGGGATCAGCATAAGTACGTGCAAGCTCCTGTATTTCTTCTTGAGTGATGTTCTGGACGGTTGCCTGCCGTTCTTTTACGTAATCCGGTGACCATCCATAGGAACTAATGTTAGCCAGCATATTTAGTTTTGAACCGGATGTCTCAAATTGACGGGCTGAACTCTTGATGAGATAGCTTTTGGTGTTTTCAAGGTCTTCGGCGGTAAAGGTCTCAGGATATTGCTCCAGGATCTCTTTCACCAAAGCAGCCGATTCATACGTTACGTTAGTACGCACGCCACTTGAGATGATAAAAGGACCCGCGATATCAGAACCGGAGAAACCGGAGCCGATGCCGTAGGTGTAGCCTTTCCCTTCGCGCAATTCCTGAGTCAGGCGCGATGCAAATCCGCCGCCACCCAGTTTGTAATTCATGATGTTGGCTTTGTAGAAATCGGGATGTGTTTCAGGCATGGCCAGGTAACCAAAACGGAGCACAGACTGTTTGGCATCAGGTACATCATAAAAATAAACCGTAGATGATTCTGGTGCTTCCGGAAGGTCAAACTCAGGGATCTCAACCGGCTTGGTTTCCCATTGTGTGCTGAGTCCTTTCAATGAAGCCACAACCTGACGTTCATCAATTGCTCCTACAACATGCATATATGCCACGGAAGGAGAGAAGTAGCTGTCATAATACGCTTTCAGATCGTTCAGGGTGATGTTCTCAACCGTGCTTGTGGTCCCGATGGAATTGAAGGACAGAATATGATCTTCGCCATACAGCAACTTATTATAGGTGTTGGAAGCAATGCTGTTCGGGTTCGCACTTTGCTGAGCGATCTGACTCAGGGTACTTTGTTTGGCCAGTTCAAATTCGCGTTCATCCCAGCGCGGTTCCAGCATAATTTCCCGGACCAAAGCCATGGTTTCCTCATAATTACGAGCCAGTGAATTTCCACGAATAGTCACCGACTGTTGCCCCGCATATACATTGATACTTGCTCCCAAAAGATCGATGGCTTCTTCCAGTTCTTCCGGCGTTTTGTTGGCGGTTCCTTTGGTCATAAGGTCTGCCATCAGGTTTGAAACTCCTACTTTATCAGGATCTTCAAGCATAAGTCCGCCTTTCAATGTGATCTCAAATTCCACCAGTGGCAGCTCATAATTTTCGATTCCGTAGATCTCAAGTCCATTGTCCAGTTGAGCTTCCCAAACGTTGGGAATGGCGGGAGTTGGTGTACTGCCATAGGGAGGTTCTACGGAGCGGTCAAAGCTGGATGGGGTGCGTTCGTATGCTGTCTCTCCAGGAATTTCGAACTGCTCGCCTTCTGCGTTAGCTACGATCTCTTCTTCCTGCACTTCAGCCGGTTCGGAACCTTCAAGAATGAGGTCGGTCTGTCCCTGAGGAACAAAACTGGTGGCTACAAAATCTTTATTTTTGATGTACTGTTCGTATACACGCATCACATCTTCTTTGCTGACAGCGAGTGTTTTCTGGATATCAGTGTTGATATATCCGGGATCATTCGCAAAGATATTATACTGAGCCAGCTGAAATGCTTTACCAAGAACACTGGAAAGTCCGTTGTAGAAATCCGTTTCAATTCCTGCCTTGATGCGCTTAAGATCGTCTTCTGTAAAACCTTCTTCCTCGAATTGTGAAAAAGCTTCCTCAACGGCCGCGGCTACTTCATTGAGATCCGTACCCGGATAAGCCCGGGTGATGAGCGAAATCTCACCGGCGATCTCTGAATTTCCGCTTCTCATAAAAACATTTGAGGTGAGCTCCTGATCTTCAACCAAAACCTGATACAGCGGCGCTTTCTTTCTGTCAGAAAGTAGCTGTGTGAGGATATCGAGTGCGTAGGCATCTTCATGATACAAGTCAACACCGGGCCAAACCATGCGGAGTTCAGGCAGCCGGGCAAAGTTATCCTCGTAATACAATTTCTTGGTTTCACCGAGAGATGCAGGTCTGTCTGCCAGCGGTTCAATTTCCTCGCCCCGTGGGATCCCATCAAAGTATTTGCGTACCCACTCTTTGGCTTGAGCCGAATTAAAATCACCAGCAATAACAAGCGTGGCATTGTTTGGCACATACCATTTGTTATAGAAATTCTTCACATCCTGTAAAGTGGCATTCTGCAGATCTTCCAGTGAACCAATGACCTGCCAGCTATAGGGATGATCCTCGGGATACAGATTCTTATCCACCACATAACTTGCATGTCCGTAAGGCTGATTATCCACACCCTGCCGCTTTTCGTTTTTAACCACCTGCTTTTCTTTTGCGAGCACAGCTTCAGTCACTGTGTTTATGAAGAAGCCCATTTTATCCGCTTCCGCCCAGATCATTTTTTCGAGAGCATCGTTAGGTACCGTCTGAAAATAATTGGTGCGATCACGACTGGTGGAACCGTTGGCTCCGGATCCTCCTATGCGTGAACTCATTTTATCCAATCCGCCTTTGCCAAGGTTTTCGGATTCCAGGAACAGTAAATGCTCAAAGAGGTGAGCAAAACCGGTTCGCCCTTCAATTTCCCTCGCAGAACCTACATGAAACGTAAGTGCAACCGCAGTCACGGGATCAGAATCATCTTTATGGAATATGACTTCAAGTCCGTTGTCGAGGGTGAATTTTTCGTAGTCCACCGAAAACTCGGTTTGTTGTTTGGAGCAGGAAGAGATCATAAAAGCTCCGATCAGCAGAAAGGAGAAAATGGGAAGAATGCGTGATTTCATAGTGGTATGATGGTTGATGTTTGGCGGAATATAATAGCGCAAAATGTACGGGTTTGTAAATGTTTTGTTCTCCATGAAAAAGGACCCTATCCCTGTCCCTTTCCCTAACGCACTCTTTTATGATTGTTGTTTTGGATATAACTATTCCACCTTTTCAAATAACTGTTTTTTATCAACTGGCATGCGTCAAGGGAAAGGGGACGCCTTGGTGAGTGTAAAAATAGGTAGTACAATTTTCCTGAAATGATTTATTAAATGTCTCGCTGTTAAAAAATTGAACAAAATCCCCAAAGCGTCTCCTTCCTTGCAAGGCGTAGCCGCAGGAGGGAAGGAACAAGGATGGGTTTTGTTTGGGCGAGATTGCTGTTTTCTATAAAATGACACTAATTCCACCATGAATTTGACTTGGAAATCCATAACAGAACTAGCCAGAGAACAACGAAGTAACCCAACACCATCCGAGAAAAGACTATGGAGAAATCTCAGAAAGCGTCAATTCCATGGATTCAGATTCCTCCGGCAAAAACCGTTTGTTCATGAGCAGCGTGAAAGTAAACGCTATTTCTACATTGCAGATTTTTACTGTGCAGAGCTAAATCTGGTTATCGAAGTGGATGGGAAAGTCCATGATTTTCAAAAGTCATATGACTATCAGCGGGATTTGGTATTGAATGGATTGGGTTTAAACGTGCTTCGAATTAAAAATGAAGAGTTGGTGGATATGGAGGGGGTTTTGGAGCGAATTGAAGATTACGCTGGGCTTTAATTTGTTTGTTTTTGAAGAGGACCCTAACCCTGTCCCTTTCCCTAACGCACTCTTTTGTGATTGTTGTTTTGGATATAACTACTCCACCTTTTCAAATAACTGTTTTTATCAACTGGCATGCGTCAAGGGAAAGGGGACGCCTTGGTTAAAGTTTGGGTAAGTAGTACAAATTTGATGAGATGATGTATTAACTGTTTAGATATCAGAAGCTAGCTAAATACTCCCCAAAGCGTCTCCTTCCTTGCAAGGCGCAGCCGCAGGAGGGAAGGAACAAGGATGGGTCCCGGTGGGTGTGGCAACCAAGTTCTCGCCGGCACAAAGAATCAAAAGCAACCAGAAACGTTCCTACTTCAATATTCTTCAATCTCCCGGAACCAACCGCATGGTCCTTACGCCAGATCCCTGGAATAAAGAAGTAGAATCCTGATGTAACCATCGGTATCGTCCGTTCAGCCACATTTCAGTTTGATCCCCAAAGTGCTCAGAAAGTGGGTTTCCGGATTGGCCTGTGGGAAGTATGCTCTTGCTTTTGCTCATATCTGAGAGATCTGAAATTCGCCGTATGGAAGGACCAAGCACCATCTCAAATGGATTTTCCCATCGATATTGACCGTTATTCACACTCATTCCATGACTTTCCACTTCGTACGGACCTTTGCTGAGAATATTATTAACGATCATGCGAAGGGCCGTTGGTGCGCTGGAATCTTTGGCAGCTTGAGAAAAAAGAGGCGGCTCAAAAGTGATGGTGTGCAACTGCTCCCATCGCCACTCATACGGCTCACTGCCCAGCGAATCACTGAGGTAAAGAATGGCATCCTGCATGCTTTTGAGGATCATGTCTTCCTTGACTTCAATGGTGTCTGTAGTCACATCATCAAAGAGCGAACTTTCTGTCTCGATAAGGGAAGTCATGGTTCGAACCGGGATGTTTTCATGGTGAATGAAATTGCTGTATGCAACAGGCCCAAGATCATCCTTCAGTGTATTTCTGGTGAAATTCAGGAAAAAAGAATCAAAAATTGAAGCGGCTGTTGAGCTCAGGCTATATTCAAAATTCCAGTTTTCCAGATAGGAGATGGGAAGGTCGAAATTATACTCATCCTGATTTTTGATGATCTCCAGTATCTGCGGAGTAAGCTTAGCGGCAAAATTGGAATACGAATCGTTTTGGAGATCCTGGAATCCCTCATATGAAAAAGATTCGTCCGATGTCAGGATCTGCTCAATGCGCTCGATGCGGCTCGGTGGTTCCCAGAACGTACCCAGATAATATGGATAACTGTCGGTTGTGATCTTGTTGTTAGCGTTGGCGATCCAGCCTTTATCGGGGTTGATGATCCGTGGCATTTGCTCGTGAGGAATGAATCCCTGCCAGTCGTGATCGGGATTCCATCCATTTTTCATTGTAACGGGATTTGCGTTGACGATAGGGGTCTTGCCTACAGAATACATGGCGATATTGCCTTCAACATCACCGTACATAAAATTCAATCCGGGCACGCCGAAGGAGGGAAGGGCCTCTTTGAAATCCTGAAAATTTTCCGCCCAGTTGATCTTAAATAAGGTGCGCATTTCGTTACTCATCTCGTAACCAGACCAACTCATGGAGATCATCTTGTTGTCCGTAAGCTCTTGCACGGGATAGATATCGGAGATCACCGGACCATGTTTGGTATACCGGATCTCGAACGACTGATCATCATCATCCTTCACCTTGATGATCTCGCGAACTCTTTCAAACTGCTCGTATTCTGCTTCCCCGTTAGCTAAAGAATCGATCACATATCGGCCGCGATCGTCCGGGTCCTGCTGTTCGAGGTAGAAATCGGTGTCGTCGCTCATCATACTGGTAAAACTCCAGGCCATATGATCATTCTGACCAATTATGACTGCAGGCACTCCAGCCAGGGTAGCTCCGGATACATTTCTTCCATTCAGATTAAGATGCACTTCATACCACTTGCCTGGCATATCCAAGCCCAGATGTGGATCTCCGGCCAGCATGGGATAACCGGATTCAGTTTTGGAACCATCCAACACCCAGGCGTTGCTACCTACATGCGTTCCTTCCATTTCCAAGAGCTCGCGTTTCTTGATCTCCTGCTTCAGCATGGGCATCAGGGAAGAAGAGTACCCCATAGATTCGGTATCGTCGAGAGAAGTAGGGGCCGTATCGGGGAACTGAAGCTGCAGTTGTTCAAACTGAGCGGCCGGAAGTTTTTCACGCAGATATTCATAGGTAACTTCACTCCACCAGCTCATATTCAGCTCCCAGGCCATCATTCTGCTTACGGCAAGGGAACGAGCGGGAGTCCATTCAATAGGCTCAATTTCAGCCAGTGAAAACTCAACAGGTAGTCGGTTTTGATTATTTTCTATGAAGGTATTCACGCCCTTTGAGTATGCTGTCAGGACTTGTCGTTCCTGCTGATCCAAAGTATCCACCAATTGTTCAGCCAGTTTCCAGAAACCAAGTGTGCGCTGATATTTATCCAGGTTGATAAGGTCTTCATCATTTCCAAAAAACTCGGCAAAACGACCTTCGGCTGCGATCTGAGAAAGCGTCATTTGCCACAAACGATCCTGTGCGTGAACATATCCCAGGGTAAAATAGAGATCTTGTTCATTCTTAGCATAGATATGGGGCACGCCAAATTCATCCCAGTGGATATCAACCGGCTCTGAGATTCCCTCTAAAGCGATGGAAGCCTCATAGTCGGGCAAAGGCTTGTAGAAGGTCCAGTAGAAAGCAAGTCCGGCAAATCCAAGGATCAGGATAAGGAAGAAGATCAGTAGTTTGATGAAGGTATTCATAGCAGCTTTATGGAGATTGATTCAGGGCGAAATTTACACAATCTAAAGAGGAGATAAATGGATGATTTTTTTGGTTTCTGAATAGGGATTCACTTTTGGTGAAATATTGAAAAACTCGCCTTTATAGCAGAAAAGAAGGTCAATCCTTAGAATATTTAGTTTTACGTCAATTCTAGATAAAAAATACAAATGCTGTCACTCTGAGCGTCTCTGAAGTTTTTTTACCTTTTAGAGCTAACGCGAGGAGTCTCAAAGCCTGAATTGTATCCCAAATTATATAGGCTTTGAGATCCTTCGCGTTCAACAATTATTCACATCGTTTTTTTAAAAGCGCTCAGGATGACAATTTCTTAAAGCTTATCTTAAGTTTAAGTTCGTTTAGAGAAAAATTGTTTTCTGATATACAACTGAGGTCATTTTTGACTTCACTCACAAACCATTTTTTGAATGATTCCCAGCTAACTCTTATTTAGCTAGTGAATCCTAGAAGAAATAAAGCTAATGGAAGTAAACTCACATCGCATCAAAAGAGAACAAATTGTACAGCAACTGGAAGGCGGACAGGCTTTTCTGAAGATAGAAGACTTACTGGAAGAGGTGGACTTTGAAGATTTGGGTAAACGTCCGGCCGGACTCCCGTATTCCTTTTATGAACAATTCTTTCACATCCGGGTAGCACAATTTGACCTGCTGGATTACTCCCGGAATAAATATTACGAGTCTAAGGAATGGCCGGAAGAATACTGGCCGCTGGAAGCAGAACCGGAATCTGAAGAGGAATGGGAGCAGCTCAAAGAGTCATTCTTCAAAGAACGTAACGAGATGATGAATCTGATCCTCGATGAATCCAATGGTTTGAACGCCCCGGTAGCCGGCAGTGAAGACCATTCTTTTTTACGGGAGGCCCTGCTGGTGCTACAGCATAATTCATATCACACCGGTCAGCTGGCTATTATTTTCAGGCTGTTGAATGGGGGAGAAGAGTGATTTCGTATAACGAAGGGTTGAAACCCTTCGTTGGTGTACCGGAATAGATATTTGATTATGATATATATGGTTCCAATAGGATTGTGCGTTTCCAGTATACCGGTGAGGTCATTCATGGACTCGCTTCAGAAGGTTTTGGCACATATTCAAACCTGTCTACACAGTAGCTTTCTTTATGATGCTTTTCCTGGTTATAAATGTAATTGCGGATCATCTTTATATCATGAAGGCTCACAGAAAAAACTCCGTAGCCTTCCTGCCAGGCAAATCCATCTTTCCAGTTATATTTTCGGTTTAACCATCTGGAAGAGGCGCCTTTAATCCAGTGAACTGCTTCAGCCACTGTTTGAGTAGTTTTGATTCTAAGCAGGACATGTAGGTGATCCCGTACACCATTTACAGTGTCAATATTGAGCCCCTTTAAGTTTCCCTGAACTTTTATGTATTCACAAACTTCGTTTCGTATTTCCCAGGATAGATAGGGTCTGCTTAATTTCGTTCGAAATACAATATGCACCCAAATTGAATTGAATGTCTTTGGCATCGGTAAAGGATTGATTCACGCTTGTTAGTTAGAGTGTTTCAAATCCAATTCCTTACAAAAAGTTTTTTGTGAAGGGTTGAAACCCTTCGTTGGTGTACCGGAATATATTTTTGATCATGGGATTCATATACCAATGAAAATAATCGTTTCCAGTTCACCAGTTAGGTCATTCATGGCCTCCTAAAAAATTATCTAGAAGTTGCTCAATGCTATATGTTCAATGTTCTAGTCACCCTCAAACATTTCATTCAATTGCTCTTGCACGCGGATGAAGGTTGTTCGTTTGGTAAGTTCTTTTAGTTTTTTGGCGCCCACATAGGTACAGGTAGACCGCACGCCGCCAAGAATATCCTGCACGGTATCTTCAACGGGGCCTCTGTACGGAACTTTTACCACTTTGCCTTCTGAAGCGCGATACTCTGCCACTCCGCCCGAGTATTTATCCATGGCTTTTTCAGAGCTCATTCCGTAGAACATTTTGAATTTCTCGCCGTCTTCTTCCACTAACTCTCCACCGCTTTCAGTGTGGCCGGAAAACATGCCTCCCAGCATCACAAAATCAGCGCCACCACCAAATGCTTTAGCCACATCTCCGGGCGATTTACAACCGCCGTCCGATATGATCTGTCCACCTAAACCGTGAGCTGCATCCGCACATTCGATGATGGCAGAAAGCTGGGGAAAGCCCACACCGGTTTTGAGTCGGGTCGTACAAACCGAACCCGGACCAATACCCACTTTAATGACATCGGCACCGGCCAGTAAAAGTTCTTCCACCATTTCGCCGGTTACCACATTTCCTGCTATAATGACCTGCGTTGGATACTTCTCCCGAACACGCTTTACAAATTGCACAAAGTGTTCGGAATAGCCGTTAGCCACATCAATACAAATAAAGCGAAGAGCAGGAAACTGGGTCATGATCTTGTCCAGCTTTTCCATATCGGTTTTACCCGTTCCCGTACTCACTGCCATATATTCGGTGATGCCGTCCGATGCATTGTCCATAAATTCCTTCCACTCCTCCAGTGAATAATGCTTATGGATAGCTGTAAACATTTTGTGTTCAGCCAGTGCTTCAGCCATTTCAAATGTTCCTGTAGTATCCATATTGGCTGCCATCACGGGAACTCCTTTCCAGTTCTTTTCGGCATGAAGAAATTTGAAGGTTCTCTCTAAAGAGACATCCGCTCGCGATTTCAGGGTAGAGCGTTTTGGGCGGATCATTACGTTTTTAAAGCCAAGCTTGATGTCTAATTCTATACGCATGTGGGAAATATTAAATTGAAGAATTTTAAATGTTGAATTGTTTTTCCATAAGGTGCAAAAAATGTCATCAAATTTGAATGTTGTTTTTGGGCTTTTTGCAGGATAGTTCCTATTGTTAAGAAAGCAAAAGTACAAAGCACCAAGCAATTCATGCCCCGATATAAACTTACGATCGAATACGACGGCACCAACTTCAGTGGCTGGCAAATTCAACCCAATGATGTTACGGTTGAGGGAACACTGGAAAAAGCATTTTCAACTGTCCTTCAACAAGAAATAGATCTGATAGGACAGGGGAGAACCGATGCGGGCGTTCATGCTAGAGGACAAGTGGCGCATGTTGATCTTCCGGAAAAAACCGATCTTGACAAATTGCTGAATGGGGTAAATAAGATCGTAGGGGATGAGATCGAAGTGACAAATATAGAATCGGTTCGTGATGATTTCCATGCCCGGTTTGATGCCACAAGTCGTCAGTATGAATACACCATGACCCTTCGGAATATCCCGATCATGAATCGCTACAGCTGGGCACTATATCAGCCCGTGGATGAAGGCAAGCTCAGGGAATGCGCGGCTATACTGAAAGGTGAGTTTGATTTCGACGGCTTCTCAAAATTCAACGAAGACAACAGAACTACGCTGTGTGATATACACCACTCTGAATTTGAATTTGATGGGGAAGTGATCCGCTATCGAATCAGGGCAAACAGGTTTCTCAGAAATATGGTCAGGCGTTTGGTGGGAACCATGGCACATGTAGCTCAGAAAAAAAAGTCGATAGAAGAATTCAGGGAAATACTGGAAAATCCTGCTTTAAAACGCCCTACGCAAACAGCTCCGGCAAAGGGGTTGGTGCTTGAAAAAGTTTTCTACAAAAAAGTTTAAAAAAAGGTTGAAAGTAGTTGAGATAAGTAGTTATCTTTGTCGCCCCTCAAAGAGGGTAACACACTGAAATTCCTCGGTAGCTCAGTGGCAGAGCAGTTGACTGTTAATCAATTGGTCGTAGGTTCGAATCCTACCCGGGGAGCACTTATTTTTATACACAATTATTGACTATAAAAGCCCATTAGCATACGCTGAAGGGCTTTTTTTATGCCTTTCTGTTTTTGTTAGTGCTCATTTTGAGAATGAAGGATTTTCATTTTAAAGCACATTTCGCGTAATTAGTGGGTACAAAACTGGGTACAATTTTTCACTGTACCCACTGGGCTCAGAAATGGGTACAGAAGTTTTTGAAACCCTCAACCAGTTGATACAAACTCAATTGCCATGGCTAGTCTCAAAAAAAGAAACGGAATCTACTACATCAGGTTCTTCTCAAATGAAGATGGAAAGGATAAAAGAAAAGCATTGAGTTTGGGGACTACGCTCAAAAGGGAAGCGGAGAAAATGCTTATAGCGTATGAAGATAAATTTGAAAGGGGAGAGATCGATCCATTCAATGGCTGGACTCCAAAAATGGAGGCGCAGAAAAAGAGAAGGAAATTATCGGGAAAGCATATTTCTCTGAAAAAAGCCACGAATGAATTCATACGAAAAAGAAGTCAGGCCAATCAAACGACCAAGGATCACTATCAACGAATCTTTGATATGTTTATGGAAAAGGTTGGGACTACAATGCCTGTTACTCAGATTATAGAAAAAGATATCAGGGAATTCTGTTTTGCGAATAGTCTATCAAATGCTTCTCAGGCTAATTACCTAAGACATTTAAAAGTATTGTTTAGATGGATGAAAAATGAAGGAATTTTAAAAGAAGATATTTCAAAAGGATTAAAACCTCCAAAAACGCCTCAAAAAATCACACAGAAAACAGTGAGTCGAAAGGAGCTTGATCAGATATTTAAGGCTTTTGATAAATTTTATCGAGAACATGAGAAAGCCGGATATGTGACCAAACCTCACCAGAAGCGATTATGGTTTAAACCCATGATCAATACAATTTACTATTGTGGGTTAAGAGCGAAAGAGGCTGTAAACCTTACATGGAATGATGTGAAGTTTGAAGAATCAAAAAAGAAAAGTAAGGACTTCGGATATATACGTATTGCGAATACAAAAAAGAATACTACTAAATCGGGTAAGGAAAGAATAATTCCCATTCGGAAACCATTGTATCCATGGCTAAAAAAATGGCATGAAGATCAGGGGGAACCAAGTGATGGATACGTATTCCCAAGTGCATCCGGTCATGATAGCTGGAGCAGAATGGATCCTCTTTCTTTGTCGAAGTCTTATAAGAAGTTTGTAAAGAAAGCTAAGAACGTGCCCAATAGTCCAACGCTACATGGCTTGAGGCATGCCTGTGCTACTGACTTGCTTGCTAAAGGAGTATCTCCGGTTATTGTACAAAAGATCATGGGGCATGCCTCAATTAATACTACGATGATTTACGAACATCTGGATGCACAGAATATTAAGAATGCTGTTAAGGGGATTGACTGATGGAAACGCTAAAGGAAAAAAGTAATAGTGATCTAGTTTTAGATCTCATCTATACAAGTGAGTCTAACAAATCTCAGATTATTAATCATGTTACTATTCAAGATGCAGCAATAATTATTTCAAATGAGGATGGTACTTGGTATTCCTATTTGAGAGAATACAAAGAAGCTTTTGATGGTATAAAGGAAACTGAAGCAAGTAATTCAAATTTTGGCAAAAGATTAGAAGCTGTTTCAAACCTAATATTCACAATTGAAAATAGAACAAGATCAAAATTAGGATCAATACGAAAAAAAGAAGCTGAATTAAAAGAGGGGTATGAAGTTGAACTTGAGCAATCTGATGATAAACAAATAAACAAACTGATAGAACAGGTAGCAGATCAACAGGGTAGGATTCTGAAGGAAACAATTATTGTTGATGAAATTCCCAAGCAATTGGTTGCTGTTACAATTAAAAATTTGGACGATTTAGCCAATGTTATGGCTAAAGAAAGGGTTATGAAAGAAGCATTTGAAGTGGCTATTTCAAAAGGGCAGTATGATGCATTAGAAGAATTTCAGAGTGTTCCAAATGCATGTAGAGAATTTGTGAAAAAAAATGAAAGGGAATTTAACTTAACTGATAAATCACATATTGATGAGCTCAAGCATTGGATATTTACAAGTGTGCTTATATACGAGGATGATACTCCATTTTATGATAAAAAAGTCATTAATGACAGAATAAATGCATGGAAAAGTAAAGAACTGAAAGGCCAAAGATAGCCCGGCTACTCTCAAAGAAAATTAAGTCAAAAATTTTTTCTAGAGCAATTCTATCGTTTTCTATTCCCAATCCGAAATTTCTATAGTAGAATTATGAAGTTCTATTAATTAGAATAGAAATACTTTTGCTAAAGAGTATACAAGAATTATGTGCTCTGGTTAACATGGTGAAGCAATATCATTAACTAATCCAATCACCATGGAAAAGACAACAAAATTAGATAGAATTGAGCAAAAAATAGATCTACTCCTCAATTCGAATAAACATCGCATTAACGAAAAAAAATATATTAGTGCCAGGGAGGTCCAAGACTTAACAGGCCTAAATCATAGGACGGTTCTTAACCGATCAAATCTTGATGAAGGCCATCCCAGGTATATACCTTCAATTCAATTCGGCGGCAGTCGGAGAAAATATTTTGAGCGGGTAGTAATCGAGCGAATTTTTAAACTAAGGTGATGCCATGAAAAATATTACCAAAGTTACTTTCTATGAACGAACGCTGGATGTATTGATAAGATACCTACCGAATCTATCTGGCAGTCAGTTGAAACTCCTAATGATTATAGCATATATGACAGTAAAGGAGAACATACATCAAGTACCTCTAAAGATTGATCAGCTTGAGATAATAACCGGACTTTCCAGGAAAACAGTGATCAAAACTCTGAAAGAACTTTCGGACCTGTGTTTAATCGAAATAAACAAAGATTCACAGGTTCACAGCTATTCTATTGTTCGGGATGAGATCCAATTCCTTGGGAATATTTCAAAAAAACAGGATGACATTCGCCAAAGTGTAATAAGTAAACAGAAGCAAGTAGAGCAACTACACTTAGCCGGTTTAGAAATTCCACCAGAGGCTCAAAAGATCTTTGATCTATGGAATAAATACATCCATAAATGGCTGGATATGTACGATAGAAAGCATGTTAAGTATGTTGAACAGTCTTTAAAGACCAATTCAATTGATAAGCATCTAGTTGCTATAGAAAACTTGATCATTCGAGAGGAACTAGAGGAGTTGAATTTTGATGAATCATTTCTGCAGGACTTCTTTCGCTATAAGGAGGGGGGAAGATGAGTGAAACAACATATACATACACTCAAATGCCCAACAAAATATTTGATGAGTTACAGGCTGAAATAGGGGACAGTGAACTCTCATTGTTGATGATTATTGGCCGTAAAACATGTGGTTTCCATAAAAGTAAAGACAGAATCGCTCTTTCTACTTTTGAGAAATTCACTGGTAAAGCAAGGGATACAGTCATTAGAGCTTTAAAAGATCTTGAAGCAAAAAGACTAATACTAAGAGATAGATCAACTTCTCCTCATAGCTATCAGTTTAGTGAACTAATTCTACCTGGTATGACGGTCGAAAATTCAGACGTCCAAAAACCCAACCAGAGTAGGATCATTGAACCATCAAAGGTAGACCCATCAGACTACTTACCGGTAGGATCATCCAACCCTCAAAAGAAACCCTTTAAACAAAGAGAAAGAAATACTACTAGTACTATTTCTTTTGAAGATTATAGAAAAGTATGTAGCTACTGGAATAAAACATTTGGTGACACTTTAGATCCAGAAGACCCAAATATCAAAAGATTCGTTTATGCTGCTATCAAAGAGTTTTCAGTGGACCAACTTTTGAAAGCTATGCTCAATAGGTCCAGAGATGATTTTTACAAAACCAAAGCTCATTACCTGAGAGAAAACCCAAAATCGTTTTTTGAACACCATAAAACTATTCGCAATGATTTAAGTCGGAAACCAGATAATCTGTTTACCTATGAGCAAATGGTGCATAAGGTGACAACTGAGGGCGTTAGTATGGATAATTTTAGGCGATTAGAAGACCAATTTGATAGTCAGGGAAAATCTTTATGGGAAAAGGTCTAAATACTGAAGTACTTATTTTTAAAGTTCGGTAATTCTTCTATTTTCTCTAAAGCATTGAAAATTAGATTTAAATGGCTAATAAACGGGATCTTACAGAAGCTGATATTCGGAGTAAGTACATCACGCCTGCATTGACTGAAGCTGGATGGGATTTACATAAACAAATTCGGGAAGAAACTTATTTCACTGACGGACGAATTCGTGTTCGCGGTTCTCTTGCTAAAAGGGATAAAGGTAAAAAAGCCGACTATATTCTCTATTATAAACGAGGTATTCCTTTGGCTGTTATTGAAGCCAAGGATAACAAACATGCTGTTGGTGCCGGACTTCAGCAAGGACTGGATTACGGAGAAATTCTCGATATCCCTTTTGTTTACAGCTCCAATGGGGATGGTTTTGTAGAGCAAGACCGAACTAAAAAAGAGGGTGAGATTATTCGGGAGATCGGCCTCAATGAATTTCCCTCTCCACAAGAACTTTGGAACAGGTACGCTGAGGCAAAAGGATTTGATAAGGAACAGGAGAAAATAGTTAAGCAGCCGTACCATTTTGAACAAGGTGGTCGTACTCTTCGCTACTATCAGGAGATTGCCGTTAACCGCACTATTGAAGCCATTGCCAAGGGTTTAGACCGTATTCTCCTCGTAATGGCGACTGGTACGGGTAAAACGCTCACAGCTTTTCAGATCATTTGGCGAATATGGAAGAGTGGCGAGAATAAACGCATATTGTATTTGGCTGATCGGAATATCTTAGTGGATGATCCCAAGAGAAAATACTTTGGCGACCTGGATGATGTAGTGCATAAAATTCAGCGGGGCAAAGTCAGTAAAGCCCATCAGATCTATTTTGCCTTGTATCAGGCGGTGACTGGGAATGAAGGGTATGAGGATCTTTTCCGGGAATACTCTCCCGACTTTTTTGATCTGATTATCATTGATGAGTGTCACCGAGGAAGTGCCGCTGCCGATTCTGCCTGGCGTGAAGTTTTGGCTTATTTTAACAGCGCTACTCATATTGGACTTACCGCCACTCCCAAAGAAACCAACACGGTTTCCAATATCGACTATTTCGGAGAACCGATTTATACCTACTCTCTCAAGCAAGGGATCGAAGATGGATTTTTGGCTCCTTACAAAGTAGTTCGTTTTACTATTGATAAAGATGCCGAAGGCTGGCGGCCTGTAGATGGTTTTACCGACAAGTATGGCAATTTAATTCCCGACCGGGAATACAATCAAAAGGATTACGACCGGAATCTGATTTTAAAGCAGAGAACAAAACTTGTAGCCCGAAAGATTACGGAGTTTCTGAAGGAAACAGACCGCTATGCCAAGACCATCGTGTTTTGTATCGATATTGATCATGCCGAACGGATGCGGCAGGAATTGATGAATCTGAATGCGGATCTAGTGGCGAAAGATTCCCGCTATGTGATGCGTATTACCGGGGATGAAAAGGCCGGAAAGATGCAGCTCGATAACTTTATGGATGAGGAAGAAACCTATCCAGTGATTGCTACCACTTCCAAACTACTCACCACGGGCGTGGATATCCCAACCTGTAAGTTCATTGTACTGGATGCCAATATTGGTTCCATGACGGAGTTTAAGCAAATCATCGGCCGGGGAACCCGTATAAGTGAAGACTACGGTAAGATGTTTTTCACCATTATGGATTTTAGGAATGTAACCCGACACTTTGCTGATCCCGAATTTGATGGAGAACCCGTACAGGCAACCAGTTTTGGTCCTGATGACTCACCGGTACCGGAAGATGAAGTTCCGGATGATGACACAGATACTCCACAAGTGAATGATGAAGGAGAGCCGTGGGATGATATTGATGATCAGGGCGGGGAGATTGAAGACGGAGAAGTAAAACGCTTTTACGTTGATAATGTAGAAGTGAAATTACTAAACCAGCGGATTCAATATTATGATGATGACGGCAAGCTGGTAACAGAATCGCTGAAAGATTATTCCCGTAAAAAGATCAATGAAAAGTACAGCTCGCTGGATGAGTTTCTCCGCAAATGGAAAGACTCGGAAAAGAAACAGGCCATTGTGAAACAACTGGAAGAAGCCGGAGTAGTGTTTGAAGAGCTCAAAAAAGACGTGGATAAAAACCTCGATCCCTTTGACCTGATCTGCCATGTGGCTTTTGAACAGCCAGCCTTAACCCGACATGAACGGGCCAATAATGTAAAGAAAAGAAACTATTTCGGGAAGTATTCAGGAACCGCTAAAGAGGTGCTGGAAAGCCTGCTTGAGAAGTATGAAGATGAAGGTCTCGAAAACCTGGAAAGCATGAATATCCTAAAACTCGATCCTTTCAATAGCATGGGCACTCCGATGGAGATCATCCAGGAGTTTGGCGGGAAAGATGAATACCTAAAAGCTATACATGAGATTGAGGATGAGCTATATAAATCAGCATAATTAACTCATATGAAGAATAAAGAATACATAAAAACATTGATAATTAGTGTAACTCTTTTACTTATATCTCTTGGATATTTTGCATCAAACAGGTATGAAATCATTGGTATAAATTCTGATAATGGTGCTGCTTACAAACTCGATAATTGGACTGGTGACGTGAAGTATTATAATGGAATGTATGAGTATGAAATGGAAAAATAATGAGTAGTCATTAAAGCTAGTTTAAAATGAAACGTATTAAGCATATTCTAATTTTATCACTCATTTTTTCAATCTCAGGTTGTTACTCTTCTGAAACGGTGAAAAGTGATGAGAACAAAGCTAATCAGGTAGTTGTCACGAATATAATTGACGAAATAAAAGTCAAAGGGGTAACCACATTTCAAGATACAGTTGACAACATTACAATAACCTATACTCCAGTTGATACCCGTTTATTTCAAACAGAAATGATCAATACACGCAATTTTGATGGTCATCATAGAAATATTTTGAGCTTCACAAACGAATTGAAAGCTGAAGAGAATACAACCAGTAATGAATTAAATTTACTTACAAAAAAATTATCCGAAGAAGGATTCACAATCGAAGCTATTGAATTTATAAGAGACATAATTGCCAATGAGGCTGAAGCTAAAGGTGAAACATACATTTATACTAACCCGAATATATACTTTACTGACCTAGCTGGAGTAAATCCATTGAATCCGTTCACATTTGATGGAAGATATTTAACAGTTGTTGAAGTCAAATTAATTAATCAATCAGATATCTACAGACGAGTATGTGCAAGTGATTTTGTGGTAACCGGAGGAGATGAAGTTTATAGGCATATTCCTTCAGACGTTTTAATATCAGGGGTACAAGTTGGATCAATTAGATATGAGGCGCTCCACAAATTGCTGATGGATGAATGTGAAAATATACCTGGTAACACACAGTATAAGACCTATTTAGCCTTTCCTACTTTCTATAGTCAAGGTCAATTGAGTTTTCATTTCAAAAACAAGAACGTCTCTCTCAGTAATGATATTCAGATTGAAAAGAATAGATTTAGAAATGATTATATATTTACAAAGGCTAAGATAGATGGATCAAATAAGGGGTATAGAGAATTGAGTGAGGGAAGAACTGTAGGCACAAAATCAGGGGACTTTTACCATTTCTTAAAGCTTGGAAAAGGTCTTAAATATATTGGTTTTAAAAACTTTTTAGTACATAGTGAACTAGACTTAAGTGAAATAGAGATTGTTTCAATAGAGATTGAAGGAGAAAAAGAGGAAGTAAGTATCAAAAGAAATGGACTTACTAAGGAAGATCTAAATAACGGGGTCATAAGCATCGATTAGCTGTATTGTAGTTCAATTTTTAATCCAAAATTTTTCATTCCTAATTCCAAACATGTCCATATCCAACACTATTAAATCCATTCAAGATGTGATGCGTAAGGATGCCGGGGTTGACGGCGATGCGCAGCGGATATCGCAACTTGGGTGGATGCTGTTCCTTAAAGTTTTTGACGATTACGAGACCGAGCAGGAGCTCATGACCGATGACTACGAATCTCCAATCCCCGAAAAGTACCGGTATCGAAACTGGGCGCTGGATGAGGAAGGGATCACCGGCGATGCCCTGCTAGAGTTCATCGACGGGCTGTTTAAGGAGCTCAAGGAAATGGAGCTTGATGAACGGAGTCCCCGGCTGGCCTTTGTAGTGCAGTCGATCTTTGAGGATTCCTATAACTATATGAAATCCGGTACGCTGCTTCGGCAGGTGGTGAACAAGCTGAATGAGATCAACTTCAACAAAAAGGATGATAGACATCAGTTCAACGATATTTATGAAAAGATCCTGAAAGACCTGCAAAGTGCGGGCAATGCCGGGGAATATTACACCCCGCGGGCGGTGACCAAGTTCATGACGCAAATGGTGAGTCCGCAGATTGGGGAAACGGTGTTTGATCCGGCGTGCGGAACGGGCGGATTCCTGGTGGATGCCATCGAGCACATGAAAGAGCAATCATCTTCGGTGGAAGACCTGAAAGCTTTTCAGGAGAATATCCGTGGCGTGGAAAAAAAGCCGATGCCGCATATGCTCTGCACCACCAACCTGATCCTTCACGGGATTGATGTGCCCAACGTGCGACGGGATAATACCCTCAACAAACCATACAACGAATATAAAGCCAAAGACCGCGTGGATGTGGTGCTGACCAATCCTCCCTTTGGCGGACAGGAGGAAGACGGCATCGAGAAGAACTTTCCGGCACAGTTTCAGACGCGGGAAACGGCCGACCTGTTTTTGGTACTCATCATGCGCTTGCTGAAAGAAGGCGGGCGGTGCGCCCTTGTACTTCCCGATGGATTTCTGTTTGGGGAAGGCGTGAAAACCCGCATCAAAGAGCGGCTACTGAAGGAGAATAATCTGCATACCATTGTCCGCCTGCCCAAAGGCGTGTTTGCGCCCTACACCAGTATCAACACCAACCTGCTGTTTTTTGAGAAAGGTGGCTCCACCGATGAGGTGTGGTATTTTGAACACACCTATCCCGAAGGTTACAAGAGCTACTCCAAGACCAAACCCATCCGCATTGAAGAATTTGATGTGGAAAAGGAATGGTGGGACGACCGCACCGAAACCGATCAGGCCTGGAAGGTGACCACCGAAGAGATCGAGAAGCGGGGTTACAACCTGGATATCAAAAATCCGAACTCCGAAGAAAATCAGACTTATGATGTGGAGGCCTTGCTGACCAAGCGGAACAGCCTGAACGATGAGATCCAAAAGCTGAGTAGTTCTTTGCTGAATGAACTCAAGGAGACTTTAGCGTGAATTTAGCTGATCTGCTGGACGAATTTAACGTTGTCATAGACACCGCCGAAGGACTCACCGAACTCCGCTCCCTCATCCTGGGACTGGCCGCTCGTGGAAAACTGGTTCCTCAAGATCCCAATGATGAACCGGCTTCAGAATTACTGGAAAAGATTGAAACGGAGAAAAAGAGGCTTTATGAAAAAGATGAGATAAGGGAAGTATTAAATTTAGATGATGTGGATGAAAATGAATATCCATTCCAGATTCCAAACAACTGGAAATGGACTAAAATTGGCACCTTCTCATATTTAGAAATGGGGCAATCGCCTCCATCAAAGCATTATAATGAGGTTGGAGAAGGATTACCTTTTTATCAGGGAAAAACAGATTTTGGGGATATGTACCCAACGCCGTCAACTTGGTGTACTGAGCCCAATAAAATTGCAGTATCAGGTGATATTCTTATTTCTGTTCGGGCACCGGTAGGTCCAACTAATATCTGTGAAGAAGAAAGTTGCATAGGCCGAGGAATTGCAGCAATTAGACCTATTGCAAATACTGAAACAAATCTCGTAATGTATTTTATGAGAGCTTTTGAAGATAGAATTAAAGAAGATCAAACCGGATCTACTTTTAAAGCTATCAATAAAAAGAACCTATCTAATTTCTGTTTTCCACTCCCCCCACTCGCTGAACAACACCGCATCGTAAAAAAAATAGAATCCCTGTTTGCAGAAGTGGATGAGCTGGAAGCCAAGCTAAAGAGGCAGACCAAACTTGATGAGAAGCTGCAGCTGGCCGTCAATGCCGAAGTGCAGCAAGCCCCAGATGCCCAAGCCTCCAAATCCGCTTGGAACTTCATCACCTCTAACTTCGACACTCTCTACCATAACCCGGGAGCCATCGACAACTTGAAAAAGAATATTCTGAATGAGGCTGTCCGTGGAAGGCTCGTTTCCCAAATTCCTGATGATGAACTGGCTTCTGAACTTCATGCCAATGTTGATTCTTCTAAGATTGGTAAAGTAGAGTTACCATTTGAAATACCAAAAAATTGGATCTGGTGTTTTTACAGTGATGTAGCAGAGTTAAGACATGGTCATCAATTCAGAAAATATGATTATGTCAAGAATGGTATTCCAGTAATAAAAATTGGTCAATGCAAGCCTGACGGGAGTCTCGATTTAACTAACTGTAACTACATTGACAGTTCAAGAAAAGAAGAGTTTGAGCATCATCTCATTGAGCAAGGAGACCTTTTAATGGCATTGACTGGTGGTACTTTAGGTAAAGTAACAAGAGTTGATAAAGATTATGGGGTAATAGTTCAAAACTATCGTGTTGGAAATTTTATCCCCCAATCAGATTCTTTAACACTTGACTACCTAAATGTTATTCTTGAATCTGAATTATTCCAAGGATTAGTTCGAAAGAAGATCAATCAAAATGCTCAGCCTAACATTGGTAAAAGTAGTATAGAGCAAATTTTAATGCCCATTCCCCCACTCAAAGAACAACACCGCATCGTCCAACGCATCGAAGAGCTCTTTGCCATCTGCGACCGTTTCAAAGCCCAACTGGAGCAACGCCAAGCCGTAAATGAGCGGTTGGTAAAGGGGTTGGTGGGTGAGGTTTTGGAGGGGGGTAATAAATAAATAGAATGAATAATTTAAAGAAAATAGAAATACCGCTTGTAATCATAGTAGCTATGATATTCACAGTATTTATATGGAACTTATCTTTTAATAGCATTTACGAATATGAGGTCCAGAATGTATTTGAGAAAATTAAAACTCCCATTTTCTTAGGAGCTCCATTATTCCTTTCTATACTTTCGATTTTGCTACCATTCCTAGTTTTTACAATAGATACTACAGGTAATTTAAAGCTAATATATGTTCATGATTTTTATTCTGATCATAATGAAAAAGTAAAACTTACAATCCCTAAAACTAGCTCACTTTCTGTTATATATGCTATAGTAATCTTGCCATCATTACTCATGTTTATGAGTTTAGGATATAATCATGATTACAAACCATCTATGGTATACTTCTTTACTTTGATAATTACTCAAGCACTATTGTATAAGTATATACATCTACAAATTAGAAAAAAGTTTGAAGATAGAATTGAGCGAATAAATATGAAGCTAAATTAATTTATAGTGTTTGTGAAGTAGTTAATTAGAACTCAATCTGAATAGTAAATGAAAGGTTGAAAAGTTTAATGAGAGGGAATGTCCTTTAAAAAGTGGAAGGGTTTAATTTTAAGTGATAGATAAGTATGGCTGGAAAAGTAATCGCAAAAAATGAGAGCATTCTCCCCTTCTTTGGAGATCGGATGACCATCATTGGGGGCTTGGACCCCTTGGGTAATCAAAACACATCAGATGCCACTTTCCAAATGATTCTACCTGGACTGAATAACGTTACAGGTCGACTACGCTATTATAGTTATTACTGCTGGCTACTTGATCAGTACAGCGAACGGGTTGGAAGTACTGACCCGGCTCATTTCCGGCGCTTTATAAGAAAAGCAGAATACCTTACTGCTTTAGCTGCTCAATTAGATCCGGAGGATACCAAAAGTATATCCGGTAGCACTTATGCAGGTAAGGAGTTAAATGAAAACAACACTGTTATTAAACTGAATGAAGGCATATACAAGCCAGATGGAGATACCGAGGACACCTACTGGAAATTTCCCTTAGGCATATTTGGTCAGTATTACCTGGGGTCAATGCGAACTATCGGCTTACTGATTGAACATGCAACCCAAGAAGGTTTATACATTCGTACTGAAAGTAGTGAAGGCAAGTACATCGATGGAAAACAGATGGCAGAAGCTTTTGGAGCAAACCTGAGTGAGGAAAGTGTTTCATTATTCTTCAGGTGTATGGATCAGGAAGAGGTAACGAAAAATGAGCTTGAGCAGTTATTGCCGGACTTCTCACTGACAACGATTCCGCAAGGCACCGATGAAATTCGATTATTAACCAGAATGTTGATTCAAAAAGACTACCCGAGATCGAAGGAAAACACATTTACTTTTCGAAGTGAAACCATAAAATACCTGTTTCATTTTTTGGAGGGGTTTAGTGGTGACTTTGAGGATCGTTCATTTATACAGCACAGCTATTTTAAAAAAGGCTTGTTTGAATCAGAGTCAGTACCGGTGCTTACCGGGTGGTATTTTTATCAGTTTAACGAATATTGGCAATATGCCTGCTCAGCTGTTCTCAATGGAGTACTTACTTATCTTCAGGAAAAGCATGCTCCTGATGCCCCTTCAGTCAGCTTATTCATTGATCAGGTAACTGAGGAAATCATAAAATATTTAGAACAGCAGTCACTAACTGCTCATAATGCTACCTTAGATAAAGCTGTCTCTTCGATAGGATTAAGAGAACAAGATTTTGCGGCTTCCATACATACCAATAAAGGAATTGATAAGGCCGGAGCTGCCCTTCAGCTGTTATTGGCGTTGTACAAAGGAAATAAGGAGCAATTAAAGGATTTAAAAGCGTATGGAAAGAAGCATGATCTGTTAAGAAATGGTGCAGGAGTAGAGTATTTTCTAAAGGAATTTGAATCCAAAACCTCCTGGGATTTTAATCGGTTTTTATCAGACTTCTTGTTGCGAAAGATTATTCTTAGACATCAGTTTGTGGCATTTCGAAAGATGGGGAATGGAAATCAGTCCACACAGAAATTCATTCTTGAAGAGCACACGATACGTTATCTGGGCAGGCTGGATGAAAACTATACAGGGCCAAGAATTGGTAACCTGATACAGTTCTTGATAGATGCGCAACACCTTACAAAAGATTATGAACTTACCGATACGGGTAAATCGCTAAAAAAGGCACTTTGGGATGGAACTGATTGAGAGAAGAAATATTCTAAGTTTGATCGGTAGGGACGGTAGGAAGTATCATTCTTGCTTAATGACCAGTTTTAGCTTCGATTACCTGTTCTTCGAACAGCGAATTATGCATACCCTTAGAGTCAATAAGGTTCAGAACGTTGTTGCGTTGGTGGATGGCAGTAATCTTGCGAGAGCAAATGAACTGCTTAGTGGACAGGAGGTTGTCCGTGGTAATTCATACAGTACATGCCCGGTATATGCTCAGGGAGCTTTTCATCCAAAGATGTTACTGTTAGCTGGAGAGAAAAATGGGTTGTTGCTGATTGGTTCCGGTAACCTGAGCAGTTCGGGACTGAGTACGAATGATGAAATTTGGGCTGCTTTTCAGCTATCTGATTCAGATAATGACAATGCGTTTTTATTTGGCGCTGCTTGGGCGTATTTCAATAACCTAAGTAGTTCTTTCCGTGGTACGAACAGTAAGAAGTTGGAATGGGTATCCAGGTATGCTCCATGGATAAGGAGTTTGCCTATTGACCAATACCATGGAGAGATAAAAGAGGCAAAGACAGAAGCTTGGTTTCTTGCAAATTCAAAGAAGGCTTCAATTTTTGATCAAATTGTAAAAACAATACCCAGTCAAGAGATCGAGGCGATAACCGTAATCTCCCCTTATTATGATGAAAAAGGTTTATTCCTTACTGACCTGCATACGCATTTCGAACCGAAGGAAATGCACTGCTGTGTTGACTTAAAATCCGGATTACTCCCACATCTTCTGGATAAGGGTTGGAAACAAAAGATTAAGTTTTACGACTGGTCTGAGGTACGCAAAGATTTTAATTCAGACTTTAATCGTTTGCATGCAAAGTTGATCCATTTCAAGACATCCGGAGATACAGAATATCTTCTATTTGGCAGCTCTAATGCTACCATTGCCGGTATGGGTGGTATAAACAAACGCGCTATAAATGATGAGGTTAACCTGCTGATCAAGCGGAATGCCACATCAGATTGGTTATCACAGTTGGCGATCAATATTAACCCTTCGAATCGTACAACAATACCAGAAAAGGAGAAAAAGGAAAAGGAAACTGAACCTGCGACGTCACTACCATTTCGCATAGATTACGTTGAAATAAATCAATCTACATTGACCCTTTACCTGGGTAAGTCAGATGTTACTTCAGTCTTATTGGTCTCAGAAGACCTTCAAGGGACTGCATTGGAGACAAATGAGTGTTCAGTTTCAGAACAAGTGGTAAGCATTAAGTGTTCTTCAAATACAGCAAAATCAGCTGTCAGGCTGTTTTTCTCGGATGAAAACGGTAATAGAATTTCAAATTTTGCCCTTATCCATTCTGTCGAAGCATTGGAGCGGAGTAATCCGGACCCTTCTAAAGCGCGCATTACACAGCTCCTAAATAAAACGGAATTTACGGCTAAGGACTGGTCAGAACTGCTCAATATTGTAAGCTTATCCGAATTTGAGAATCATACTGTACGATCTTCTTCAACGTATAGCGGTGGAGGAAGAGGCAGAAAAGAAAGCAAAGATGATCCTCAAACTGAGTCAGATGATTATGTAACAACAAGCAAAGACGAGTTTAACAAGCAGGGTGAAAATGAGCAAATTATTGACAGACATTATCGCAGCAATGCCGGGCATGTGTATTCGTTTCTTTCGGATCGAGGAGTTAATATCGTTTCCAACGATAGTTTTGAAGAAAGTGAGGAACAAAAATTAGCCCAGAACCCTGATTCTGGAGGCGAAGGAGATAAGATTGAGGACAGGAAGCCATCAGTTCCTAATGATTCACCCGATATCCAACGAAGTATTATTAACTATTTAAACAAGGTAGAACGGCACTATAATACAAAGATAAAGGGTATTGATTCTCAATCTAAAAACACAAAACTGCATAAAGTTAGTGGAGAAGCTATTAAAGATTTATTGATAGCTCTTCAGCTTATCATACTTTTTAAAGACAGGAAATACGAAGTAGAGGTTGCTAATGAGTCAGATAAGGAGGTTGTAAGTAAGCTCTATTTTGAAGAAGGCAGCTTAGGAAGTGGGAATGATACCATAAAAGGCTTTCTGTTGAGCGTGATAGGTAAGTTCGCTTATATATGTCGCGCACTGGGTTATGTAGAGTATAATGATACTGAACAGCAAGAAAGCCTGACAGCATTGAGAATGGATGCGTTTAATAAAACGATGCAATTGATTCATGAGATACAATGGAATAGGATGCCCGAACTCAACATGCGGAAATTACTTATTCTGAACATACTTGAGTATATCTGTCCGAATGCAGAGAGTGTAAATCTAAATGATTTTGGTAGTGATGTTCCTGAGTTAATACGAAAGGAGACAGAGCATATACTCGAAGAGTACAGACAATGGAAAAAATTGTATAAGAATCAGGAGTTAAAGAAAAGAGTCCTGATCCGAGGGTTGCATCAGAACTCCAGAAATAAGTTTCTTTTTCACGGAGAAGTCGGTTTTGCATTTCTCGAAGAGGTGGTTAAAATGAAACCACGTGTTGTTGTCAAGTTACAGCACCCGGCTTTTGATAAGCGGAATAACTACACTAAGAAGGTTAAATTCTACCCAAGTATCGTACAGTTTAAGCTAAAGTAGTATTTCTTATGTTTTGTTTTTATTAGACTAATTGTGTTAATTCAACTTTTATATGAAACTATCTTCGGGTTACATATTAAGCGCATTTGATGAATACTTAAGATCGCATCCTTCGGATCAAGCTGTGATTCAAAAGCTCTGTAACTTTGAAGTAAAATCAGGCCTCATAAAAGATGAATATCATCAGATCGGTGAGAATTTAGCCCCGCTGGCTGTATTAAACAATATCATTGTAAGAGGCTTTCCTACCTTTAGCAGCCTCTTCATTGAGGAGCAACTTGTTGAACTAAGCGAAGAACTTGAGTTTGAGGACAGCAGCAAGCTTGTTCTGTCTAAACTTAATGATCTGTCGGGCACTGAGGTATTTGACAAACTTACCGCAAACCGTGGAGTAACAAAACATCTTCAGAAATCTCAGAAACTTCAGTCAGACAGTAGTTTCGAATATTCATTATTCGGACTTCTTGAAGACGAATTTGGGGAATGGATTCACACCATACTTTGTCAGCAGGTGCCTATAACTGATCTTGCACCCGGTGCCCTGGAATATGTTCAGCAAAGAGTCGATTTCCTGATTCCCTTCCCAATGCCTATAAATGATATAAAGGGTTTTGTTATAGAAATGGACGGAGGACAACATCAGGATTATGGTGAAACGGATCTTGATAAGAGAAGAAACAACATCCTTTTGCACCATGGGTATGCTACTATTAGGATTGCTGCAGGTGATTCTCACGCTGAAAAACTTAATAAGCTTCAACAACTTAGACAATATCTTGATCACGAAGTATTCAAGTCTTATAAGCGAAGTGATGCAGAGCCTGATGAACTGGTCAACAGATTAATTATCTTACCTCTTGCTATAGGTCGTGTTCAATTGTCAGTGGTAAAAGGCATACTGAGTAATCCTGAGTGGTTAAATGAACCATCGATCAATATCGCAGTTATTGAGGATGAGGATTATCTTTCAGGAATGGCCATTGATGATCTAAATCAGTGGGTATCCCATTTATCAGTTCTGACTGAGAACAGCAGCTTGCCCATCTTTTCTTATGATGTGTTTAAGAATGCCGGAGAAATTGAAGATTCATCACAATACCATGCTGTGGTAGATATTTCGATGTATCACAGCATGATGGAAGATGAACCAAAAGAGTTTCCAAACTCAATTGTCATAAGAAATGCGCCACTCTACCAAAACGCAGACCGAACTATTACAACCGGCCCGCATATAAAATTTAAGGAGTTTGGGACTTTTGAGAACTCAAACTGGGAAGAAACTGAGCCTGACAGAGTTGAGTCACTTCGCTACTTTCTTAGAAGCCTGTTCAGAAAGAAGGATTTCAGGAAAGGACAGTTACCAATCTTGAACAGAGCTCTTACAGGTCAATCAGTCATAGGCTTGCTTCCTACCGGTGGCGGTAAGTCTCTGACCTATCAATTATCAGCCTTGATGCATCCTGGAGTTTGTATGGTGATTGACCCAATTATCTCACTGATGCGTGATCAGGTCAAGGGTTTACGGAATCACTGGATAGATGCCTGTCATTTTATTAACTCTTCAATCAAAACGAGAGAGAAAAAAGTTGAGATACAGAAGAAAATAAGTGATGGAAAAGCTCTCTTCTTTTTTATTTCTCCGGAACGGCTTCTTATTGAAGATTTCAGGAGTTATCTGCATACGATGTCTAAGGACAGTGATCCTGTCTACTATAATTACTGTGTAATTGATGAGGCGCATTGCGTTTCTGAATGGGGCCATGATTTCAGAACCTCGTATTTAAGTGTGGCTGAGAACGCAATGCGGTATTGTATCACCCACCCTGAAGGTCTTGATACTATTCCAATTTTTGCACTGACTGCTACAGCTTCTTATGATGTGTTAACGGATATTCAGCGCGAGCTTTCCGGTAATGACATGTCGTTCCGAATTGGTGAAGAAGCCATTGTTGAACTTGATGAATACACCAGAGATGAGCTTACTTTTAAAATTCAGGAAATCGACTCGAAGGATCTATATGGAGCAAAAGGTTTTGACCTAAAGAAGAAACTTTCTGAAAAGAAGAATGAATACCTGAAGGAAATCCTCTTGCGACATGATAATGACCTAAAGGATCAAGCAGGTTTAATCTTTACACCACATCGAAGCCATTATTTTGGAATAACTGATCGCTTTAAACCCAAAAGTAATGGCAACGGAGTGTTGGATAACCTAAGATCTGATGTTGGCCGACTAAGCCATAAGATGGGTTTTTTTATGGGTAGTGATGATGAAAATAAATCGGTTCAGGATATATCACTTACCAATCAGGATAAATTTCTGAGTGGTGAGCTGAATTTACTGGTTGCTACCAAAGCATTTGGCATGGGTATTGACAAGAATGATATCCGCTTTACAGTTCATTATAACTACCCCTCCTCAATAGAGAGCTTTCTGCAAGAAGCAGGGAGAGCTGGTCGTGATGAAGAACCCTCAAGTTGTTATCTGCTGTACACTAATCCTAATAGTTTAGAACAGGATGTAGAATTTGAGGTCAACGAATACTTCCATAAAAGCACATACAAAGGTGCTGACAAAGAGAAGTCAATTATTGAGGAGCTACTTCACAAAATTCATGAACCCGACCGAACCTATGAGTTAACAGCTGATATTCAGGATGAATTTGGTATCGAGGCTGTCGTAACGATATGGACAAGTAAAAGCGGAAACAGATATATAAGTGTTCAGGAAAGCTTCAATGATAAAGTTGGAGATATAATGATCCGAGGTAATGACTTTCCTATCTATTTTGCTGACGAAGTTAAGAACGGAACCGGCACATATTCCAGAGAAGAAGCAAATAAGATTATTTACTATGTGAAAAATAAGATTATTACCAAAGGAAACCCGAATGAGGTCTGGGATTGGATCAATTCCTCTGGCGGTACACGTGAAGGTATACTGCAGGTAATGCAAATGCCCAACTGTACTCAGGTAAAGTATTCGGGCAAAATGGAATTGGCCTGGGAGAATAATATCCGAGAGCGAATCAAATGGATTCAATTGTTTGTAAAAGATTCACTTAAAAGAAAAGGAAAGAAATTTCAGGATTCCTATATCGAGAATGTAGTTTCTAGTGCCGTGAAGGGAAAAGGAAGTGCCATCAATTTTGATGACTTTGTAAATAAAATTGATTCTGGCCTTTCAAAGTACAAGTACGATTTATATGCTGAAGGTTGGGATAGAGATCAAAGAAAAGGCTGGGAAGAAGGAACTACCATGGAAGGTTTAATGGAGTTCTATAATCAAGTGCGTGACAAGGCAGACACGGAAAAAGCTCTATATAGACTGCGGCTATTAGGAGTGTTGGATGATTACACGGTTGATTACCGGACTAATATGTTCACCTTATACCTAAGCAATAAATCAGACCAGTTTTACGAAGACAGGGTTCGTCATTATCTATCTAAGTTTTATTCAGAGGACCGCGTAAATAGAGAGCTCAAAAAGATTGAGGGATATACTGGGAATTCTATTATACAGAAGTATTTAAAGTTTTTAGTAGACTTTGGATATGAACAGATCGCTGAAAAACGCGCTCGGTCAATTATTGATATGAAGGAGGCTTGTAAATATGGTTTAGAGAGAACTCCAAAAGATTTAGCAGAATATCTAACTCTGTACCTAAACTCAAAATATTTCAGAGAAGAGTACTTAGTCAATGATGTAAATGAATCATTGTCTTATAATCTTGACAAAGGAAAAATTATTGATCCGAAGTTTATTTGGCATTACATCGATTTGATGCTTCTAGATGGAAACAGTGAAGTAAACAATTTAAAACACCTCAGGGGTGCTTCTCTTAGAATGCTCCGTGCAACACCCGATAACCCCGTGTTGTTGACCTTAGCAGCATACTCAACATTCTTTCTTGAGTATCAAACTCCAAATTTATTGAATGAAGCTGAAGAAAACCTCATGACGGCTTTAGACTACTATGAGGAAGTTGAAGGCTGGGAAGAGGCTCAGCTTGAGGCATTATTTGATAAGCTTGTTGAAATACTTAAAACCAAGCGTCCGGATATAACGGATTACTATGAATTTGAATTTGAGAACTTCAGGCTGAATGCTATTAACAAAAGCTTGAAATCAATCAATGGTAATTTAGATTACCTGAACAAAAAGTTACTGACTTATGGCTGATAACATCCGAAAACAAATTGAAAAAGAACTAACCAGCTTGAAAGAAAAAGCTGATTCTTTTAGCTCTGCAGTTGAAATTGTGGATGAGGCCAGATCAATGGCATCTTCCGCAGATAAAGCTATTAAGAAAACCTCTGATTCCCTTTCAGAATTAGTACAAAAACAGGAAAGCCAACTTAGTAAACTCAATGAAGATCTAACTAAGCTCTCAAGTCTTCAGGAAAAGCTTAGTGAAACTGATATCCCTGAAAAGCTAAATGAACTTAGCTCCAGTCTAACAGATATAAACGAGGGAATCAGCGAAAAGATTAAGTCACTCAATTCCAACGATGAGAAGATCAAAGAGCTCTTAACAAATCTTACCACTGCGCTTCAAACGTCTCACAAAAAGAGTGAAGAGAATAAAAAAGCTTTAACGGATCAAATTGAAAAAGTTCAAAGTACTGCAGATAAACTCAGTACTGATTTAAGCTCGAATCACAAACAGATTAAAGATTTACACCTTAACAGTAATAGTGAGCTGGCAAAAATTATTAAGTCTGAGAATAAGGATCTAAAAAAGGAAGTTAATACTAATAGGATTTTTCTTATTGCTCTTATCGCTGTGGTAGTAATCGTTCAGGTGGTGTTGTTTTTTTTGGGTATTTAAGTGAAGAATTTAATAGTTAGAATATTGATAATTATTTCTCTCACTCATCTACTATTAACTTAATTATCGTCCATGCTACAAAATCTATATATCTAAATGCTATGAGTTTTTATTATCACATTGTTGAGTTTGAAGTCTACTGCAAATCTTGTGGGATGTTAATTCCAAATCAGATGACTTCTTTTTCGTCTGAAAGAGAATATTACTCAAGAGGAGAATTGAAAAAATTTTTAGAACAAGGAGGGCAGTTTCAATGCCCCAACTGTGGGGCTATTGGTAATGTAATTTTTACAAAGGCTGTCATTGAAAAGAGTAATGATCTTAAATTCCAATTCATCTTAAGTCTCCGTAAAGAGAACAGTCAAATAACATGGATGCCCATAGAAGGACTCACAGAAACACAAATTGCTAAAGCAATAGATGAAATAAAAAAATATTTGAAGAATAATAATCTGAATTTACATAGATCTAGTTTTGGTAAAGGGATTATAATCGTTGATTTTTTGAAATCTGCCCCTTACATAGAACTTACTACATTCGATTTAGATGGATTTGATAGGACAGATCTGCAAAAAATTATCGCATACTTTGACAATCAATTTTAGAATATATGAGGATCTAATTTGGTTTAATTTAAACCCAACGCCTTCTATAAATATCAAAAATTTCAGGGTGATCATCAATATTACGATAGCCTTCGCCAGGTTGGTAGTGGTCGTTGTTCCAAGAGTAAGTTTGATCAGGTTGAATAAACGAAAGACCCAAGGGAACAATCAAAAGAGGTAAGTGCTCGCGCCACTCTTTAGGTTTTACGGTATGAGGAACAGTTAAATCTATTATCCGGTCAATAGTTGCATAAGTTCGTGTAGCTGTAAGACTTTGAGAACCGTGATCATGTAATAATACTTTTTCAAGAAATTTACGGGTCCCCTTATCATCAGTAAACATTAGTGAGCCTCCGCCATAAAGAAAGCAGGACTGATTCTTAAACTTTGTATTTGCTACATACTTTTTAAACCGATCATATACTCTATAGTTATAGATTCTTTTAACCTTTTTTTCTAGCCGTTTAACCGTACGCCGGCATGCATTTATATACAGCCGGTCGTTTGCAAGATCCGCCGGAGTTTTGCGATCTAAAACATCCTGTACCTGTTCAGTTGATATATCACCATTTATAGTTTGGCCATACTGATCAAATACATCATTGCTAGCTATTAATAAAGATTCAGAAGCTAGGTATTCAAAAGTTCGATTATTTTTGACTCTAAAAAATGATACATCACTACTTCCGCCACCGATATCTAAAGACAGATAATAGCCTTCACCAATTTTTTCAGTTTTTACTAGGTAAGTTAGACCTGCGGCCGCTTCAGGAAATGCTGAAATATTACTATTTGCCAAAATATCTTCCCAGTTTTCTGTCTTAAGTCGCTCCGTTAGATCTCTAAATTCAGTTTCAATGAATGCCAATATCCTATCAATAGTTAAATTTTTGATCTTACTATGGCTATAAACCTCATTTAACCGATTAGCAAAGTAGAGAATTTGCTCAAACTTTCGTCTTCTCCAAAAATTTACCTCTTTAGACCATTCAGTAGGGATTCCAATTTGATAGAAGAATGTATTTTTGGGTACGGGTTCTTCTTTTGGTTTATTTCCTCCAAAGAACTTTCCCAAAAAACTTCCGCTTTTAACTTTTTTATTACTGCTTTCATCAATTTGTTTAAACCGCTGCTCTACAATTCCACTAACAAATGAGAGATAGATGATTGATATCACCTCAGGGGTGTATTTGCCGAATCGCTTCTGATCGTAGTGGTCTTGTTCTTGATCTAAACCGGAAATCCCTCTGAAGACTTCATCTTCTGCTGAAGCCATTTTAAAGTATCTAAAGGTTTCTGAAACTGGTTTGCCCTTTCCACTTATTCCAACTGAGACCGTATCGTCGTTATGTATATTTAGCCGGGATGGAAGGAACAAACTGATCTTGTCATCTGATCCAAAATTAATGAATTCATAGACCGGTACTTGCCCTTTCTTTTGATAATTTACACAGACTTTGGTTTGATGGGTTCCAAAGTCTAAACCTACCCGAACATCCATATTAATCCCTCTATTTAATCTGTGACCAAGATATGACTAACTGAAATAGGTATCATAGACGAATTAATGGATGACTTTTCCAACAAATCCAGTCTCTTTTCTTTCTCGTTTTCAAATTTCTCTATTTCGGATAATATAATTGGCCGAATTTTACTGTTTTTATTCTCTTTTAAACGTTGTTCTCTTACATCAATTTGATAGTCATAGTGGCTTGAGGTCTGTTTCTTTATTCGATCAACTTGTGAACTCAGTTTTATCCGTTCATCCTCTTCCATTTCAACTTTTTTCTGGATCAACTTTTCCATCACTACAGGTCTTACTGCATCTATAAAAGCACTGTAACCTTCATTCGAAAAATCAATATCTGCTTCAAGGGGCCTTGCGTTAACATTTGCAACGCCCAAAATATGTTCACTTACATTATCCGGAAGAAAAGTTAATTCTTCTTGATTGGGATCTGCGATTACAGGATATAAATAAGTAAAAGTGCTTTTTTCACCATTGAACTCTTTTTCAATTTGAATACTGTTTAAAGCTAAGATGTAGTTACCCTGGGAAATACCAATTTCTTCATCAAAATCTGATTTTGACACGGTAAAGCCATAGGCGTTATTCACACTGAAATTATCTGCTTTAAAATAGTTCGTTGCAGCTATTACCAGAGGATGGTAAGAATTAATAAACTCAAGCTGTTTATTCTTGAACGCCAATTCCTGATCAAAGGTGATTTCAATGTCCCGCTTGTCAAAGTATTTTCTTTTAAAGTCGTGAAAGATCTTATTAGTCGCATCCGAGTGTCTTGAAGTAGTGTCAGGAATATATTCTTCAATAAAAGAAAAAATGATGTTTGGATCATTTGAAGGTGTTTTTAAGCCATAAATGCCATCACCCTGATCAACTAAATTACAGCTTGGGATTGCTCTTTGAAGCAAAATTTCAATATAGGATAGGAGCTCACTTTCAGTGATATAGCGCTTGTTATTTCGAATTCTTTCAATCTCATTATTGAAATAGGTGTCGTTAATGAGGCTATCTTGTAACTCTTTTTCTACTTCCTCGAGGTTTCTTTTTTCTTGGAGAACGGCTTTAGCAGTTTGCTCAATTCGTTCTTCTTTTTGGTCTTCTGTTAGTTCTTGGGTGTAAAGGTCAGATTCCAGTTTTGATATTTCTTTACCCAATGTTTCTTCATCCAATAAGATAGACTCAAGGTCTCCTAAGCTTTCCTCAAAAATTCTAATCTTTTTAAGCAAACGCTTATAGATTACCTCTTCAATAGTATTCCTGATTACAAGATTGTAGATATGGATCTTATCTGATTCCTGGCCAATACGATCAATACGACCAATTCTTTGTTCAATCTTCATTGGGTTCCACGGTAAATCATAGTTTACAATAGCATCACAGAACTGCATATCAAGACCTTCAGCACCAATAGAGCCAGATATCAAAACCTTGAATTCAGGATCATTTTTAAATCGGTCTAATACTTCACTTCTGTTTTCGGTTCCCCCATCCATGAATTCAGATTTAATCCCAAATTCATTTTGGATACGAAGATTTAAATACCGCAATGTTTTTTTGAAGTAGGCAAAAATGATCAGTTTGTTGTTATCTCTCTCAACTACTTTTTCAATAATCTCTTTTAGCTTGTTGAACTTTGAATCTTCAAAACCATCGAAGTAATTTCCATCGTTAAGGGTCTTCATTTCAGTATAGTAAGCGGGCAGGCTACTGGCTACTTGTCGTTTGACGTTTATTAAAGCCAATGTCGCTTCTCTATCGCTATTGAATCTATCCCGAACCTTCTTCTCTTCTCTGAAGTATCTTTCACTTTCTTCGGAGGTAAAAGAAACTAATACATCGTGAGGCACCCGAATAACACGTTCTCTTATCACATCTCTTTTTTTAGTTCGGGTAAAGATGTGGTTCAGTGAATTAAGCTCTATTAAATCACTTTGTATATCTACTCTTGCTTCTAGGCTATCTTCAGCAGTTTTTAATTTTTCGATGACGCGTTGAAATAGGGGGTCATCACTAAAAACATCTTCAATAGTTTCAGTGAAATCTAACCTGTTTTCACCATAACTAAATTGCCGTTGAATAGCATGGCCTTTTAATTCTGAAAGTACTTCCTGGAATGGCTCTTTTCGATTCAGCTTGTTCAAAGCTCGAACAAAAGGTCTATTAGTTTCGATATCATTCAGATACATTGAGTAGTTATGATATCTTTGCGGCTCGAGGATGGACAACATATTGTAAAGATCCTCTCTGGTATTACAGATTGGAGTAGCCGTCAACATAGTTGCAAACTTCGCATTATGAATGATTGGCTTTATTGCCCTATGTCGCTGAGTCTCACTATTTCTAAGTAGGTGAGCTTCATCACAAATGATTACATCAAAAGAATACTGTTGCTTTACTAACAGGTCCTGAAGGTGATCATTTTTGAGTTTATCATAGGTGATAATTCCAAAAATACTCTTTCTATTTAACTCAATATCGTGTTTCAAGTCTTGAGCAAGCTCTTTCGTTTCATAAACTTTAAACTCGAATCCAAATTTCTCGAACATCTCGTTTCTCCATTTTTCCAGCAAAGACTTTGGGCAAATGACCAGTACATTATTGATTTCCTTTCGTCCGTACATTTCGAGTAAGATGTGACCTGCCTCAATGGTTTTACCTAGGCCGACCTCATCAGCAATAAGTATTCGTTTTGATATAGAATTCAAAAATTTGATTAGAGGTTTAAATTGATGAGGTTGAAAAAGGGTGCGAGAAGCTTTTAAAGATGAGATCGTATTGTTTGCATTATTGCCAACTTTAAAGAAAGTAGATGTTACCCCAAATTCTTGATGGTTTAGTACAGCTCCATTTTTCAATCTGTCCCAAGGGTCTTCTGATGTAACTAATGGTCTGATTTCATTTTCTGACATATACCTAGCCGATTTATCCCCATCTAAATGAACGGTGTAGTATTCTTGCCCTCCAGCTTCAGTTTCAAATTTTACAATACTACCTTTTCTTTCAGGGGGCCCCGTCGTTTCGATTCTTTCTCCTTGGCTGTAATTGGGCATATAGTGACTGAAATTAAATTCTAAAGAATATTTTTAGCAATATGTTTCTTTGAAAATATAAATACAACTTACATATTATTAGAAATTTATAGAAATCGACTCATGAAATTCTACATAGGCGTCACAGATGATGAATGGTTCCACTTTCTGTCTCAGCAGCAGCCGGATGAGGTGAACTTTTGGCGTCCGAGAGATAAGTCTGATTTTAAGGTCATTCAGGAGGGAGCTCCTTTTCTGTTTAAGCTGCATAGTCCGAATAACTATATCGTAGGCGGGGGCTTTTTTGTAAAACATCTTTTTCTGCCACTTTCTTTAACCTGGGATGCTTTTGGTATCAAAAATGGAGCGGCTACTTACGATGGATTTCGGCAATCTATAATGAAATTCAGAGAGGGTGAAGGACTCAACCCTACTATTGGCAGTACCATTCTAACCGAGCCTTTTTTCTTTAAGCGTGAAGATTGGATTCCTATTCCAAGTAACTGGAGTAAGAACATTGTAAAGGGTAAATCATACAGCACGGAAGACCCCATAGGAGCAAGCGTCTGGGATCAGGTTAAGGAAAGACTGGGAGATCTTGATCGAAGAGAAGGGGAGCTGGTTATTAACGAACCGGGAGTCCAATATGGAAAAATGATAGAAATCCGTTCAAGAATTGGCCAGTGTGCATTCCGGGCGATGGTCACAGATGCCTATAAATACCGCTGTGCCATCACCAAAGAGAAAACCTTGCCGGTCTTGGAGGCGGCTCATATCAAACCCTACTCTAACTCCGGCCCAAACCTAACTAAGAATGGATTACTTTTGCGATCTGATATGCATATCCTTTTTGATAAAGGATACATGACCGTTACGGATGATCATCGGGTAGAAGTCAGCCAAAGAATCAGAGAGGAGTACGAAAACGGGAAAGAATACTACGCCTACCACGGAGAAAAACTCCAAAACCTGCCGGAGCATAACTTGGACCAACCGTCTGCTGATTATTTGCAATGGCATCAGCAGGAGATTTATTTGGGATGATTTTGTTCACTTTTTTACCATGTTCACGAATCGTGAACATAGGAATTTTGTGAACAGAGTACGGATTTCCATACTATGCCATCCAAAAAGCAATAATTCAGTCAAATTCTGTGTCAGTGTAGCTTCATTTTGTTTGGATCTTCAGTTGATTCCGTATCAGCTAGTAAAAAAGACTCAACTTTTTGCTTAACCGGATTCAACCGATCTGCATGTTTCAAGGCCCATTTTTTCCATTTTACGAATTTCTGGAATTGCTCAACTGAAAGTGTATTGGCCAATAATTGTGTTTCGACTTCCTGTATATACTGATAGATATACTGGGATTGTGTGAAGGAGGTAGATGCTTGCTCCAAATCCCCTCTTTTTTGTTGTTCTAATTGCTCCTCACGTTGTTGGCGTTTCCTTATGATTCGCAGTTGTTCGTATCGTTTTTCCTGTTTTTCTCTTTCGATGCGCAATTTCTTAGCTTCCTCAGCAGTAAGTATTATAGTTTTAAAGATCTTTTTGTCATCTTTTACCTATATAAGATAAGGGAAGGTCCTGACACATTGTGTCAGGGTCATTTTATATAAACAGAAATACCCTACGCTTATTAAGCGTAGGGTCTTGGCAAGCCAAATAACTGAATAGAGTTAAATCACTTTAGAGAATGCTAAAAGCAATAGGAATTATTATTCCCATCCTAAAGTTAATTCAATTGTACTTTCTCCGGTTGTTAAAGAAACTGATTCTGGTGTCTCATCTAACCACTTATCTGTAATTGTAAAGAAATCGGTTGGAACATTTTCGATCAAATCATGTTCCGAAACATCTTCATCTCCTATTTGAAAAATAAAGTTTGTATCGAAGTCTATTCGACTTAATTCTAATCCTGCACCTTCATATTCCCAACCTATTGGAAGATCAGATTTTTTAATATCAGAATAAGCTTCACCCATGCTATATCCTTCTCCCGAGTCGTTGATGAAATTAACAAATACATCAGGTCCTGAGGTTGCATCCCATGCTTGACCACTGTCATTAGTAAATGGCATAGCGGAAACGCTCAATGTTTTGATAAACATTTTTTTAGGTTCAATTGTAATTGTTTTGGTAATACTATCTTCTCCATCTGCATTTTCTGCAGTAAGTGTTACGGTAACTTCTCCGTACTCAGAATAAGTTTTGGTAGGATTTGATTCGTTACCAGTAGTACCATCCCCAAATTCCCATGTGTAACTATCAGCGTCTGTTGAAGAATTATTAAATTGAACTTCACCATCTGTAAAAGTATCTCCATCCACACTAAAAGAAGCAGTCGGAAGTTCTAGAGGTTCTTCTTCCTGTTCTTCCTCAGAAGGACCTGTAGAATTTGAGCTACAGGAGGCAAAAAGGGATAGAGATAATAGAAGTATTGATAGAGTAATTAGTTGTCGATAATGCATTATAAAGATGATATTTTGGCACTAATTATGTGGCTCACCGGTAAATATTTTCATATTTTTTTCATGATTATATCCAGCCAACGATTTAGCTCTCAAGATTGCCACGTTATTTAAGAGGCGGAATATCTAAAATGATCCTTCCATTCACAAGGTAAATATTAAAAAATATTAATATTTAAGCGTATAGCATTTATTCTTTTTCCAAGCGCCTCTGTTGGGAAAGGTAAGCCGAGACTAACCGGTCCGGGTAAAAAAAAGAGATGAATTCCGACTATTGAATAATTCTACGGAGTTATATGAGTAAGTCGGAATAAAGAGAGTTCTCATGATTCAATTATTTTGAACAAAGGTAAATCAACACCTGATATTTTTAACCAAAAACCTCAGTATAAGCCTCTTCGAGCATTTCAACCTCATCACTGGTAAGACTTGCAAACTCTTTGTTCTTTGCTCTGTTGGATAGTAGACCATAATTCTGTCGCAGAAAACCAATGAGATTCTCTATGGTTTTGTCCGGCATATCAAAATGTTCCTGTATGAAGTTTCTCATTTTGTCATGATTCTCAAGGTACTGCACTTCTTCCGGTAGTGTTTTTAATACCGTTTCCTCTACACATTGGTAAAGAAATTCTGCCTGTTTGGTGGCATCAAAGTAGCGGTATAAGTCGATGGTTTCATTTAGAACTTCAACATTACCATCCGGAGTTGACTTCCACTTAATGAAGTCAAGGCGTGGTTTCGAGAACGATTCTAAAACTTTTTTGTACTCATCAATCCGATCTAAAATCACTGCTGAAACTGGGAAAATGAGTCCTTTAGGTGAAAAAACTTTTCTGGCCAGCACATGATGAAAGATATACCGGTGCACACGCCCGTTCCCATCAGCAAAAGGGTGGATGAAAACAAATCCAAAGGCTATAAGTGTAGCCGCAAAAACAGGATCATATTCACTGTCAATTAGAGACTTATTGGCCTTTAATAGTCCTCCTATGAGCTGAGGTATATCTTGCCATCTGGCAGAGATATGATCAGGAACGGGTAACTTACTCACACGGTCATGAACACCAACAAACCCTCCCTCTGCACGCCACCCCATTTCCACAAATCGTCTGTCTTCAATTACAATTTCTTGTAAACGCAGCAGTTCGTCTTCTGTGAGATCTTTTTGTCCGGCCTGTCCGATTGCTTTGCCCCAGCGCTGCGCTCTGTTTTCGGGAGGGGTTTCTCCTTCAATCGCGTATGAAGCTTTAGAATCTTTTAATAACAGAAAAGCTGTAGCCCGTGACAATAGATCCGGATGTACTTTTCCAATTGTATCCTTTACTTTTTTCTCCAGCTCATCGACGCTAAAGCGTTCAAGAATTTCAGTACGATGTATTAATGGACAGAAATCTTTGTTTCCCGGCAGATTGTTCCAAACGCGATGTCGCTGGGATCTTTCTTTAGGGCCCGGATATTGTAAGCTTGGGTCGAGCGCCTCAATATAGTTGCCAACCTGAGTATCTTCTATATCTAATCGCTTATTTGTAAGCCACTCATAGAAAAACCAAATTCGTCTGCTGTTCCGGCCTGTGGGCTGATCATTTACAATCGCTTCAATTTCTTTTATATCTACGGTCTCAAAAATTCTTTTAAGTATGAGCAAGTCTACTCCCTCATACCTGAAAGCAAAGGTAAGGTGACCAAGAAGGGTAGGAGTCGGTTCCTGTACTGTTTTAAATACGCGCCACTTACCTTCTATATAGCTTCTGTGCTTGTCACTTATAGCTGATATCAAATCAGGTAAGGGGACTTCTAATTCATAGTGATGGATTAAAGCACTATATCCAGCGAGCTTCATTCCGGTTTCTGGAAGGGCATAATTCCTGAAAACGGTTATACTTTCTTCAAATCGATTACTTTCGGCCATGATTTACAAATATCGATTACTATTTACTTTTGTAATAATATCGTTAAAATCGATTACTTTTTATAAAAAATGTTTATAAATAGGGGTTATTTATTTAAAATGGTTATTTTTAAAGTAAACCTGATTTATACCTGATAGGGAATATTTGGTTAACAATGTCGCTTTATTGTCTAATAATCCTTTACATATTTGACTTGGTTTAAACGGTTGGATTGTTTGAATAGATTTGAGAAAAGGAAAGGTTGATGAACGCACAGAATGATAAGAAGAACCAAAATGACACCAATTCACCGGTGAACTAAAAAACGGGTACATTACTGGGTACAATTGTTTAATAATCGGGCTTATAAAGGCTCATAAGCGGATTTATAGCATGACTGTTAATCAATTGGTCGTAGGTTCGAATCCTACCCGGGGAGCATTGCGCAAGCCTTAAACGCTATTTAAATATGCGTTTAAGGCTTTTTTGCTTTTAAGTGGGTACAACAAAATTACAACACTCCCTATAGCTCCCCATCCGGGTAAATACAAAAAAAGCCAACCGGTTCGTGGTATGAGGGTGTATCGGGAATTTAAGCGATACTGTAAGGAAGCAGAAATTCCTACCTCTCGTACTTTACATGGAATGAGACATCAGGCCGTTACTACATGGATTGAGAAAGGTTTTTACACGGCTGAAGCGAGCTATATGGCCGGGCATTCGAGTCAGAAAGTGACGGAAAAATATACTCACTTGACTGTTAGTCGTTTGAAGGATAAGATGGTAGCTATTTCTAAATAATAAAAAACAGTATCTTAAAATGAAATTACCTTTCTAAAACAGATTGTTTAGGATAAAAATTGTTTGAAACTTTATTTTAAAATCGATTAAATTCTATCCTCTTCTCATTTCTGCGCGGGCATTTTCAATTGCTTTTTGAAGGTTTTGTAATTCATATTTTAACTGAGTTCCATTGTTCACTACTTTATCAGATATCGGAGTTATAGAATCCATTCCATCACTGGTCAAATCATTAGATAGAAATCTCTGGATCTCATTTATGTCAGATACATAAGTCTGAAATGCTTCTTTTACGCCGATGTTATTCTGGGCAATCTTGTCGTAGGTTTCACCAAGTGCGGCACGCCTTTCATCACTCTTTTTTTGAATCTCGGTATTATCGTAATTTTGTTTGTCGCTATCCCATTCTTTAAAATAAGCTTTTCCACTGGCCTCCATTTCGGCAGCATGTTTAGAGAAATCTTTCTCCATTTCTTTAATCTTAGATGCATTTCCTGAAAAAAGATCAAAGGCTTTCTTCGTATCTGCCTGACCCGGTTTCGTTAATTCATCAAGGGAGGCTCCGATGGCATCGAGTTGTACAACAACTAACTTGATGTCGTCATCTACTATTTGCATTGAAGATTGAACGTCTTCAGACCGTTGCATACCGGTAGTTGAACAACTTGCTACAATAAATACAGTTGCCAAAGAATACAGTAACAGAATATTACCAGACTTCATTAATTTTTTCATGATCGTAAACATTAGTTCCCACAACTTGCGGGTTAGCCGTGAAATTATTCTCACAGCACAAATATCTATATACTACAGTTATGTGCCCTTACATTAAGCTTTCTGAGGATTACATAGATTACTGATTATAACTACTCCCCTTGAGAAGTTAGCTTCTATTCTCTGGCACGGGCAGTGTGAGGCTTGGATAGTTGTTCAGCATTTTTAGTACGTTCTTTTTTTAAACGTTTAAAATAGGAAGGTGTAAGTCCTGTGACCTTTTTAAACTGAGCGAGCAGATAGTTCTTATTTTTATAGTTAAGTGAATCTGCAATTTCCGAAAGAGATATTTCATCATAAAGAAGAAGCTCTTTGGCTCGTTCTATTTTTTGGTTGATGATAAACTGAAGAACGGATACTCCTTTTACGTCAGAAAAGATTTTTAGAAGAGATTCATCTCCCGAGATGGCGTGCTTATTGATGAGATCAGTAAAATTTAGTTTTGGCAGGTTCTCCGAATAATGGACTACTTCAATAATGGTATTTATGATTTTATCTATCAGCATACTTTCACTTTCGTTGAGTAAAACCATGCCCGATTTCAGTAATTTATTTTTTAATAGATCGTATTGTTCTACTGTGATCTGCTCATGAAATTCTAAGGCACCATGGGGTGTAATTTTATAGTTAAGCCCCAGGTCTTCGATCTCGGATTTAACAATCATCTTACATCGCAGGCTCACCATGTATTTTACATAGAGTTTATTGCTTACGAACTCCATTTCGCAATCCTTATTTCTGCCTGAACTAATCATAAAACAATCCGCATTTCATGACATTAAAGTTGATTTGATAATAAAAATCTTGACATAAAAAAGACGTTAAGTTTTCAAGATTAACGCCCTGGTTTATTCGGGGTACAAATTTGTTTTGATATAAAATGATTGGGTTTCCTGTGTATCAGGACAAATTCTTGTCCTTTTTCTTGTTTTAATTTTGGCTGCTGATTTACCTTAAGAGGTATATTGTATCATTAAGTAAATAATAGGAAAATCTTTTCATTGTACTCTTATAATATTATGAAAAAGTGATACAGAACTTACAGATGTATCAGAATCCGTTTCCGGTTATTCTGAAATTATTTGGTTTCACACAGGGGGTGGGGGATTAACTCACATCCTCATATCCGCTTTTAATGATTGTTGATATCATTTTAAATCGGTTGTTTGCCTTGATTGAATTAGGGGAGTGAGCTGGGATGATGATGGATTGTCCGGTCTCAAGAAGCTGTGAATTGCCATCGATAATAATTTCTGCCTTTCCGTCAATAATTTGAATAAAGGTATCGAAAGGCGATGTTTTTTCTTCCAGTTTCTCACCGGTGTCAAACGAAACCGCACTGATGTTCCCGGTTGATTTCTTGATGATAGTTTTTATAACCACCGAATCAGGAACATATTCAATAATCTCAACAATGATCAATGCCTTCGATTTTTCAAACTCTAAAACTTCCTTTGTCTTCATAATGACATAACTTATTAGGGGGTTAACCTCATTAGGTGGCATCAACTACCAAATTTCTCTGTAGTTAATTTCTGCCAATTATCTTGGTATCACCTTGTAAGATTGGGATATTTTATTCCCTTTGCGTTACAGATATTATTGTGATGGTTACAGGGATCACAGATTTCCAGGTTTATTATTTTTGAGAGGTTATTTCTTGGAACCAACGTGCTTCATCACGGGCTTACATCCCCATCCTGAATGTAATTGTGCAGATTGCCGGCCAAATCGGGCAGGTTTATACCAAATTTCTATTCCCTGAGTATAGGCTTCAGGATCAAAGGGATGGATCTTAGCACAATCTATATTGTCTTTAAACAGTAAGGGCCTTTCGGAGACTTTATCTACGGCAGTGTAAGCAGAAAGTGATTTGATGTAGGTGCTCACCGTTTTTAAATCATAAAGAGCCAGTGAAATGGTGGTATGAACCGTTGTATCTAATCGCTGGAATGTGAATTCCCCTAAGAAACGCCCCAATTGAAGCGACGAAATATCTGGGTTAGTTTCCAGGAGTTGTATTGCATCTGAATCAATGTGGGAAAGGTGTAAATTTTGAGGAGAGGCAAGTAAGGTATGAGTAAACGGAGTCAGAAGTTTTGCCATTTCAGGTGTTCCATTATTACAAGTAGAAAGAGCCACCAGGCTAAACCGTTCATCGTCTGTTTTTAAAAAGTTCTGTATGCCTGTAGCAAATGAAAAGGTATTCACATCTATACCGGGTAAGGATCGGTGGTAGCCTTTGTTGTTACCTAGTGGAATTTCGTGCCCAAAATAGAGGAAATAAGTTTGATGACTATCCGTCCGGTTTTGACCCCGGTATTTAGTCATTAATTGTGCTTCGGTCGTAAGAAAGGGTTCCCTTTTATCCTCATGGCGATATTTCATATGGTTGATGAGCAGTCCATTTTTATATTGATAGAACCGGCTACTTTTTCGTGGAAACAGGCCAAGGATTTTTCTCTCTGGTCGCTGATAATAAATAAAAACTTCACCCGAACGGGCTGCTTCACCTACTTCTAATGCGGTTGAGAGAACCCTGGAGTTTGCCTGAATAGGCTTGCCATCACTATTGTGGTAGAGGTAATCAGCATCGGCATGGATATAGTAGATCACTGAATAATTTACATCTCTTGTATTTTCGGTCAGTTCTTGCTCTGTAATAGAGGAGGTGTGGCTACAACCTGTAACAATGATCCCGATCAAACAAATAAGACAAAAAACCAGATGTTTCATGGTTAATAATGTTTAGTAAACAAATAAAATAAAGAATCCCCATCCACCATCTACTGGGTCAACAGATAGATTGGCAGAAAGGGATTTGTTTTTTTAGGAAAACAATTAGGTTATAAAAGCAGCAGAATGATAAGGATCAAAAGTGCTGTTGTAACTCCAATAGTAATGGTGCGGTTAGCTTGTTCGATGAAATCCTGGGAATAATCGGAGAAGTTATCCAGATCTTCGTCCATGATTTCGTCAAATCCATCCAAGCCATTTAGCTCACTTATTTTTTCTGACAAGTCAGATTTGTAGGATGCGAGCTTGGCACTTTCATCCTCGGTAAGGGATGCCAATGATTCTATGCGATCAAGTGTGGTAATCATTTTAGTAAATGATCTATTTAAAATAGCTCGTTTCTCGTCCGCATTGTTAGTGTTCTGAACTTCTTCAACGGTTTCGTTAAAATGCTTTTTAAAAGATTCAGAAACGTTTGCTGATTGTGCAAAAGAAACAGTTTGGATCGTACATACAAATAATATGGAAGCAAGAAGGGTGTTTAAGGTTCTCATTATGTTTTTGTTTTTAGTTAATGGATTTCGTTGGTCACTTTTTCGAGTGCATCAGCTTTGATCTTTTTCGCTTTGGTAATGGCCTTTTCGCCCAAACGAATGGTTTGATCTTCCAGATTTTCAAAAGGGTGAGATACTGAATCGGCTATTTCATTAAAATTATCTATGATATAGTCTTTGTATTCACTCCCTTTCTTTGCAATTCTGTTTCTTGTTTTTGATCCTTTACCTGGTGCAAATAAAGTTCCTGCGATAACTCCTGTTGCTGCTGCAAAAATACTGGTGATGATAAGCGATGAAATTTTCATGTTGTTCTCTCTTTTGATTTTGATGGATGGATATTTTTAATCTTTTAAAACCGTAAAATTCAGGTCAATAAAGTGGTTTAATCAATTCTTTTGACCTGAGTTTGAAAGGGTTGGTGTTGCAATGGCTAGGCTATTTTTTTACCCTGTATTAATTGTAATAGAATTGCAATCACAGCTATTACTAAAAGGATATGGATGAGGCCTCCTGTGCTGTAGCCTACAAATCCGACTAACCAGGCGATTACTAAAATTACGGCTACTATGTATAATAGATTTCCCATGATAGGTGTTGTTTTAGGTTTTGGTTAATTTGATGATGTAGTGGTATTTGGAGGGGAGAAGAAATTCTCCAGTGAATTTCCGAGATTATCCATTCTGTTGCTGAAGCTGTCTTTGAATTCATCCCAGTTGTCTCTGCCGGATGCTTTATAATTATCCATTTCGCGCTTAAGCGTGCTAAGGGAATCCTCATACTCATCAAGCTGATTTTCGAGGTCAACCCTGATTTCGCTATCAGATTCATTTTTTATTTTCTGCTTTATTGTGCTGATGGTCCGGTTATATTCTTTGACCTGTTCTTCATGTCTTACTCTATATATCCGAATCTCGGCCTCTACTTCACTTTTTGCAATTGCTAAATCTCGATCTGCTTCAATTACCGATGTTTTAGCATTCTCCATCTTTTTAGAGGGGCTATCACAACTTGTCAGAATAAAGCTGGTAAAAAGTGTGATAGTAGTTATTAGTATTCCTATTGTGTATTTCATAAGTGATTGGGCTTGGTTGATGATTAGTTTTTTACTTGCCTAAATGGATTTCAGTGATGAGATCCCGCGGCATTTGAAAGAATTTTTCTTCAAAGAATAGTATTGCTCATATAAGGCTTCTTTCCGCACCTGTATAACTAATCTCTTTTCCTGTGTTGGGTAAACTTTGTTCAGGGAGAGAATGGTTTAACAATTCATAATGTGGGGTAATTATAACTGATGAGTGTTATATAGAGGTGATAAGGTGTTATACATTTGACAGTTCTTCAGGGTCTTTTCTATTTGAAAGGCCTTACTGACAGTGAGCCCCTATTTTTCTCTATAAAACACAGATATAGACTTTTTCCGAATACCAATCTGTGATATATATAAGACTACCTGTAGTTGGTATAATAGTTCGCTGATCATGTTCTCATATTTTGACAGCATTCAAAAAAGAAAAGGGGGCTGCAATGCCCTGAATTGGTAAGCAGAGAACGATTATATAAATGTAGAAGAGGTCGGCTCAAAAGGTCTTATCAAAAACGAACAAGTACGGAAATCAAAAATAAAGTCTGAGAGAGCATGTATATCGATAGAAAACTTTCTTCTGTTATAATGGTGATTGAGCGGATATATCTTCCAAGAGCACGAGATACCGGCACTTATCTTTCCCTGAAGAGTCAAATTGAAACAGAAATACATTTCACAACTGATTTTTTCATTAACCTGATTCAGGTTACCGGAAATTTAGTAGCCAGTGCATTTAAGTGTACTCCATCCAACGGTTCTGTTGAAGTGGTTTATACTCTAGATACCGATGAAAGCAAACTGAAAATGGCTGTTAAATACACTGGAAAAAGCATTGCTCACGATCTGGTATCGGCATTTAGAAAGGGCAAGAAAACGGAGACGATAAAAGTTGATGGGGAAATATGTTTTGCGGCCCGACTCCATCATGTAATGCAAATAATTTTAAAGGAAAATGGTCGCATTTTTATGGAGAACGGCAATGATTCAGAGACAACCTTCTCTCTAATGTTTCCTATTAAGAACAAATATTTTAATCAGATAAACGGTTACCCTGAACTTGTTAAGACTAATGAAATGGCTATTAGTGGATTCTAAGGGCTATTAATTTTTTAAGAAGTGATCTATCTGGTGGGTACAGATAGGCAGGCCGGTTGGTTACGCATTTGATGGATCAGGTAAATCCGATCACAAGAGTTTTGCTCCCAAAAAGAATGTATCTAAGATTTAATCCACACTTATGGAACTTTATGAATATACCTGCAATAGCCATTCACGGGGGTTCAGGAACGATCACGTTTAACCCTGAGGATTCTGAGTTAAAGAAACAATATCTGAACGCTCTGAATAATGCTTTGGCCGAGGGATTTGGAATGTTGACAAAGGGCTATTCAGCAAGGGAATCTGTCTGTAAAGCGGTAACGATCCTCGAAGATTGTGACCTGTTTAATGCCGGCAAAGGATCGGTATTTACAGCAAAAGGTCGGCATGAAATGGATGCGGCTATCATGGATGGAAGCACCCTTAAAGCGGGAGCAGTTGCAGGGCTGAGGGGCGTTAAGAATCCGGTTTTGGTTGCTTATGATCTCCTTCTTCATACCCCTTTGGTTATGATTGCCGGAGAGCAGGCGATAGAATATGCTCGCCAAAAGGATTTCAAATTCGAGTCAGACTCTTATTTTTATACTCAGCTCCGACACGATCAATGGCAGCAACTGAAAGGAAATAGTGAGATGAAGCTGGATCATTCCGGGGAAGGAGCAAAGTTTGGTACCGTAGGAGCTGTTGCCGTAGATGCTGATGGGAATGTAGCTGCTGCCACATCAACAGGTGGAATGACGAACAAGACCTGGGGCCGGGTTGGAGACAGTCCGCTAATTGGGGCAGGAACCTACGCAAACAACAAAACTTGTGCGATATCCTGTACGGGACATGGAGAATATTTCATTCGTGGTGTTGTGGCTTATGATGTTTCTTGTTTGATGGAATATGCCGGTATGAGTCTTAAACAGGCCACTGATATGGTAATTCATCAAAAATTACAAAAAATGGAAGGGGAGGGCGGATTGATTGCAGTGGACCCATTGGGAAACATCAGTATGCCATTTAATACCGAAGGAATGTACAGAGGGATGAAGAATAAAACAGATTCATTTACTCAGATACTCTGACTTCTGGAATATGGTGCCTTGTGTCGTAGTGTATTCTGGCAATTTTATCCCGGATATTATATCTGTCTTGAGTTGCCAGTATATGAACGGTTAAGTTTGCGAGAGAAATCGGTATCCTCTTTTTTAATTTGCCATATTGATTATAGTTCAGGTTGCTGCCATCAAAAATTACAACGATTCCTGAGCCAATAATTTCTAAAATATTTCCTTCTCTGATAATAACACCGGTATCCTCTCCCAAACCTACCCCCAGTTTGTCTGGATGGAGAGCAACCGCTTCTGCAAGCCTGCCAAATCTGTGTCTTTTAATAAAGTGGCTGTCAAAAATAATCTCACTTATCAAACCAAGTCCTGTTCCCATTTTAAGATCATTCTTTCTTATAACAGTGCCATTTCGCCCACCTGAAATCATTTCCTGAGACATCACGACGGCCCCCGCGCTGGTTCCTGCTATGGTGAATTTTTCATTCTGATAACGTTCATGAATTAAGCGATGAGCCAGGGTGTCCTTTATAATTCGGCTAATCTTACTCTGATCTCCGCCTGAAAAAAGAATGATGTCCGAACTGCTAATACGGTTAAGGGTGGAAGATTGATCCGCTTCATTACGATCACGGATATCTAAAACTCCAATATTTTCCACTCCTAGTCTCAAAAATGACTCTTTATATTTTTTTCCGACAACTTCAGGTATTTCTGAGGCGGTGGTGATGATCTCAATTCGCGGTTTAGAGACTTCAGCATTGTTTATGATATCCTGAAGAATGAACCCTTCCCCAAAAGTTGACTGAAATCCCTCTTCTGTTTTTCTAAACTTTTTTTGCTCGTTACCGCCAATAGCAATTAGCGTTCCTTTTGGAGTCTTCATTTATGGGGTATCTATGACTTGATCAGAATAGTGTGTCACGAAGGTAGTTAACTTTCTTCTGGGAAAATGTACTTAGTTTTAGGGGCTTCAATCGGTCGCGGTGTCCAAGTATAAGCTATCATCATTTCAAGACTGTTCTTGGTGGTCTGGGTTCTATGGTATATGCAACAATTAGATGGATTCCTGTAATCTTTCCTTAGCTCCTCTTTAATAAATTGAGCATTCTGCAAATTCATGCAGCATAAATTTCAATGAAGGTTCTGATGAATATTCTGAATGTAAACGTGATGTCCGGTCCGAATAAATGGTCTGTAAAAAGGAATAAACTTGTAGTTATGCAGCTGGATATCGGTGATCTGGAATTTAGGCCCACCAATGAAATAGAAGGTTTTTATGGGCGAATAAAAGTAATGATTCCCGGACTGTATGAACACCACTGTTCGGAAGGAAAGCCGGGCGGTTTTTTTGCACGTGTAAAAGAGGGTACCTGGATCGGTCATGTTATTGAACATATTGCAATTGAACTTCAGGTTATGGCTGGTATTAAGGCTGGTTTTGGACGAACTCGCGGAACGGGTGAAAAGGGCCATTACTATGTGGTATTTGATTGTGTCGATGAAGAGTCTGGACGGCTCGTTGCAGAGAAAGCCGTATTAATTGCACAAAACCTGGTAGATGGAATCGAAACGAATATTAAGCACCATGTTGAAGAGATCAGACTGAAGAATTATGAACACACTCCCGGCCCCAGTACAGCATCAATTTTAAAAGAGGCTGCTTTGCGTGATATACCAGCTCTTCAACTCGAAGACAACTCTTCCTGGCAGTTGGGTTATGGCTGTAATCAAAAGCGAATTTCTGCTACCATAACTTCATCAACCAGCTATAATTCTGTTGAAATAGTGTGTAATAAAGAGGTCTGTAGGGACCTGTTAAATAGCATGGCTGTACCAATTGCTGAAGGAAATGCTATAGAATCATTGGGTGAACTGAAGCATGTAACCGATTCCCTGGGATTTCCTATCGTTATTAAGCCGGCAAATGGCAATCAGGGACGCGGAGTAACAACAAATATTCGAACATTAGAACAAGCAGAAGATGCGTTTAAATTTGCGTCTGCTATTTGTCAGCGGGTTATTGTTGAGAGGTTTATCCCCGGTTTTGACTATCGCCTGCTTATGGTTGATGGGAAATTAGCCGCTGCTGCTAAACGCACCCCGCCTCATGTGGTTGGTGATGGAAAATTATCTATTCACGAATTGATCAATGTAATAAACAGAGACCCTAAAAGGGGAGTGGGCCATAAGAATGTTCTTACAAAGATAGATATAGGGATTGCAGCAAGGTCCATTCTGTCTAGTAAAAAATATTCCTTAAGTACCATTCTGAAAATAGGTGAGTTGCTTTATTTAGATTATGCAGCAAACCTTAGTAAAGGAGGAACTGCAGAAGATGTAACGGATCAGGTTCATCCGGAAGTAGTAAAAGTAGCTGCAAGAGTGAGCAAAATAACAGGTCTTGATATTTGTGGAATTGACCTGATGGCTCAAACGCTCACCAAGCCCTTTGCCGAAACAGGAGGTGTTGTACTGGAGGTAAATGCTGCACCGGGGTTTAGAATGCATCTTTCGCCATCTCAGGGAACGCCCCGAAATGTAGCCTCACCCGTTTTGGATATGTTGTTCCCAAAAGGTAAAAGTAGCCGGATACCTATCATTGCAGTAACAGGAACCAATGGAAAGACAACCACAACAAGATTGATTGCTCACATCATGAAAGGAGCAGGGCGCAGGGTTGGATACACCACGACAGATGGAATTTATGTAAACGATGAACTACTTATGAAAGGTGATTGTGGAGGACCTAAAAGTGCACAGCTGATCCTAAAAGACCCTACAGTTGACACTGCAGTACTTGAATGTGCACGAGGAGGAATTCTGCGGGCGGGACTTGGATTTGACCACTGTGATGTTGCTGTAGTAACAAACGTTGCGGCAGATCATTTAGGAATCAAGGGGATTCATACACTTGATCAGTTGGCGGAACTGAAATCGGTGGTGCCGGAAAGTGTACATCCTGAAGGCTATGCCATTCTCAATGCTGATGATGACAGAGTGTATGCGATGGAAGAATATCTGAAATGTACGCCCGTACTTTTCTCCATAAAGCACAATAATGCCCGGTTGACTAAACACCGTAAAGCAGGTGGGATATGCGCTGTTTTCACTGATAAGACAATAACAATCTGGGACGGACTAAATACATACGCTATTGAACATATTAAAAACGTGCCATTAAGCTTTGGTGGTCGGGCTCTTTTTATGATTGAGAATATACTGGCAGCTGTTGCCGTGGCTTATACTCAAAAGATATCTCCTGAGATCATTAGCAGTTCGCTAAGAAGCTTCTTGCCTTCACCGGAGCAAACCCCAGGGAGAATGAATCTGTTTCAATTTGAAAATTACGATGTTTTGGTTGATTACTGCCACAATCCTGCGGGAATGGTTGCGATTAAAGAATTTATTGATAATTCCTCCTACCTCTACAAAACGGGGATCATTTGTGGTCTTGGGGATCGGAGAGAAGAAGACAGCCTGGAGCTTGGCAGGCTCTCTGCGGAAGTCTTTTGCAAAATTATTATACGAGAGGACAATGATTTGAGGGGGAAAGCGAGCGGAGAGTCATCTGCTATTGTGAAACAAGGTGTTGAAAATTCCTGCTATAATCCTCCCGTAGTGTATATTCCTAATGAGAAGCAGGCCCTTCTGTTTGCTATAGAAAATGCTCTGCCGGGTACACTTGTCATGCTCTGTGTAGAACATATCGACGAGATGATCAGCCTGGTAAAACTAATGCAGTTGGATGAGCAAAGAAAAAAAGCTAAAAAATTGGGTAAGGCTATGCGAAAGAAGAAAGAAACTACTTTTGGGGTGAATATTTTGCAAGAGTAAATTCATTACAGAGAATCTATTCTTAATGATGAACATTTTTTTACGTATACCGATGACCATACTATCAAATTCAGGCATACAAAAAAAGCAGGCACTTTTGGGATGCCTGCTTAAAGAATTCAACGTTGTGTTCCGTTTTGTACCTATTTGTTTGATGACGAAGCTTGGCCTTCCATGTTTTTTGGTTCCGTAATGGTGTTATCATCAAGGGTAATAGATGTTTGGCTAAACATTCTTCCATTCATTTTTGCCCCTTTATCAAACGTGATCTCATTCATGGACAGGATAATGCCTTCGAAAGAGGCGTTTCCGCCAACGCTTACTTCCCCTTCTACGTACCAAAAGACATTCTCTGCACGGGCACCATTAGTTAAAGTAAACATGGTATTCTCATCTACAATAAGATCCTTACTTACCTTGAATAGCCACATATCATTTGCACTGCCTGATAGCGCAATATTAGATGATATTCGAAGAGATTCACTCCACTCGTGTACTCCGGCAGTCAATGCAATACTGTGAAAGTCTTCATTTTCATGGCTGGTTAGATCATTGCCGTTTAGCTTTGTGGCATCAGTGAAGGCAGAAACCATATCCTTAAGAGCTTCAGCAACATGAGCAGTATCCGTTTTGCTCAATTGCATATCTGAATTCTTATCTTCGGTAGATTGTACTGCAACCTTCGAACTGTTAGTTTTACTTACTGAAGAGCCCTCTCCTACATGTCCTGTAATATTGGAGCCTGATTGATTGTTTATATAATTTTTCACTAAAATTACATAGTGGTTGGCTTTTCCGAGGTCAATAATTTTCGATTCAGTTGTTGAAGTGATGAAAATTGGCTTGTCGTCAGTCAATTTCATGCCATAACTGCCACTTTGTTTTTGTTTTTTAAGGGAGTTTGAACCAGGTGTGTTTACGGTTGAGAAACTCCAGCTATGGTCAGTTTCAATAGCAATATAATCCAAACTTTGCACACCGCTTGTTACAGTGAAGGTGTACATAGTACCCTCGCTTAATTTCTCATTTGGTGTGAAGACAGCAACTTTATTAGAATAGCTGATGGTTCCACTTACAGCACTCATAGTTTGTTGTCGGGAATTTTTAGAATCTTTAATGACTGACCGGTCCGATTGGTCTCTTATTTGTTCATCAAACATCACTTCGCTGTAGTTGTTAGGAATTGAATCTACATTAGCAGCGTGTAATAATAATGTAGCTCCATTGATGCTTGCTTCATACATATCAATACTGAATGTGATTTGAATAGCAATACCTGGATCAACATTCATCTCACCACCGCCGGGAGTCGTTGTTAGAATAGTGGGGGTATTTGTTTCAGGGTTAATAATAGTGCTTGTATCCTGTGCAATACTACCGACCGCAAACCCAGTGGATAACAGAGTAAGGAGGGCAATATTTTTAAAAAACTGTTTATGTATTCTCATAATTTTGCTTTAAAAATTAGCGTGAAGTAATTATCACACCTCCAATCTGATTATAAATTGCCTGACAGTTGTTACAGCTTCCTGTTTGTGGATTACAGATTTAATTGAAGTACCCCCAGGCCCAAATAACTATTCTCTATATCTCTTAAAAGCCAAACTCTTTTCAAACATCTGTGATATATGTAACACTTTGAACATAACCCATAATGCTTGTCAGCATCAATCTCGTCAAATTATTTAAACGAATAGTATGTGTAGTATTCGTTTGTAATAAAGCAAAAATTAAACGAGATGGTTATGAAACAAACATTGGGTAGTATTCTGAGCATAGGTGGATTAATCGGTGTCATTTATTTTGGTTATATGTATCTGGATGATTCTGAATCTTTTGAATTTCTAGGAGCAGACGTTGCGATAAGTACTGGTGATTACGTTCCAATTCTGATTTCACTAATAGTACTTGCCGCGGGAGTTTTATTATATCGGTCTGAATAATGGTAATGTTTTCTTTAGTGATAGCTGCTGATCGAGATAAGACCTTCAAGGCACCATACAAAGCTATTATCTATTGCAAGCATAAATAATTGAGCTAATAGTTTAATGACTGGAGATCATAATGAAGTCCAAAATTTTAAATATATGTCTGCTATTAACTCTTGGGCTACTACTGTCAGCCTGTAGTATTCAAAAAAGTGCCATAAGTGGGGAGCGGCGTGCATACGGTTATAGCTGGGAACAAGAAAAACAGATTGGTAAAGATGCAGACCAGCAAATTCAACAGCAATACGGATTATATGCTAATGATGAACTTCAATCATATGTAAATAATATTGGGCAAGAGATGCTGGCCGTTAGCCATATGAATCGTGCTGATACCCCAGGTGAGTATAAAGGAACAGACTTTTATTTCAGGGTTTTGGATAGTCCGGTTGTCAATGCTTTTGCCTTGCCGGGCGGATATATTTATGTAACCCGGGGGCTGCTTTCGCATCTAGATAATGAGGCTCAGCTCTCGGTGGTGTTGGGGCATGAGATCGGGCACGTAATTGCACGTCATGCTTCTCAACGGGCTTTTGAACAACAAATGGGACAGATTGCTCTGATTGGAGGAGCTATAGGTGGAGAATTACTTGGGCTCCCCGGTGGAAATATTCTCGGTATTGGCAGTCAGGCGGCTCAACTTTTGTTTTTAAGCTATAGCAGAGATGATGAACGGGAATCGGACCGGCTTGGGGTGGAGTACGCCTCCATGCAAAGTTATAAGGCAGCCGAAGGAGCACAATTTTTCATTTCTCTGGAGCGGATGTCCAAACAGGCCGGCCAAAGTATACCTGACTGGCAATCTACTCATCCCGATCCAGCGGAAAGAGCAAAGAGTATTCCTGAACTAGCCGAAGAGTGGAGGGCCAAAGGATATGATCAAACCATTGACAATACCGATCAGTATATGGCCAAGCTTGACAATATGATCTACGGTGATAATCCCCGTGAGGGATTCACAAAGAACGGTTTTTTCTACCATCCGGAAATGAAGTTTCAATTTTCATATCCTGAGAACTGGCAGATTATCAACCAGCGATCACTGGTTGCGGTTGTAAGCGAAGGTCAGGATGCAGTTTCAATAATGACTCTGGATAGCGAGTCGAGTGATGCAGAAGCGTCCGTAAATGAGTTTTTAAATCAAGAGGGCATTACAACGGTGAGAAAAGAAACCGCAGAAACCAATGGCCTTTCCGCATTTCAAGCAGAAGCTACAGGACAGACTGAGGATGGCATTCAACTCAAATTTTATCTCTATTCGATAGAATATAACAGTTCCGTATATCGCTTTTTAAGCTATACAACACTTGAGAAATATGAAGCTTATGGTTCGGTTTTTGCTGAAATTACCGGAGGTTTTAATGAGCTAAAAGATGCCAGTATTCTAAATATCCAACCGGTTCATTTGGAAGTTGTTAAGGTCAACCGGTCAGGAACTTTTATATCCTTTTTGCCAAAGAATCTTGAAAGTTTTTCAATACTGCTGTCGCCAGAAGACCTCGCTATAATGAATCAGGTGGAGCTTGATGAGCAAATTAATACAGGTACCTGGCTAAAGCTTCCAAGGCAATAAAGAATGGATATAAACGTGGCGTGCTTAAATCAAATTAAAGCAATTATATAACTATTAGCCGGCAAATTATAACGGATTAGGCTGTCTGTTACGATACATTGATTTCACATTAAATAGTTAAACAAAAGGAATAATCATGGACAAGCATAACAAAGACCATAAGAAAGAAGTCAAAAAAAGCGTGAACAAAAATCCGCAACACAAACCGGAAAAAAGTTCAGGCGATAAAGCAAAAAGCAAAAAAGCTTGATCAATAATTTGATCTCATCAAACGGGCGTCTGATTTTTCAGACGCCCGTTTTTTGATTTATACTCTTTTTAACGATTTAAAGTACAAAGACTGTACAAGAGATCTCTGTATTATTCCGTATTATGAAAATCAGTTATAACGGTATTTAATTAATTGCAACAATTCCTATGAGTTCAAACCATCAAGAATTAGAAAAAGCTAAAACTCATATTATAGTTGAGATCATTGAATACATTCCAAATTCTGTGGTCATTAAAACGATTATTAAAAAAAGTACGGGGAATATCTCCGCCGTTTCCTTTGATTCCGGTGAAGCCTTGTCAGAGAAAACCTCACCGTTTGATACTTTTATTCAGATTATTGACGGAGAGGCAGTAATAGTTATTGACAATAAAGCTCATAAATTGGTTATTGGTGAATCTATAATTATTCCAGCGCACACCCGGAATATCATTGAAGCTAAAGTGCGCTTTAAGATGATTTCGACAATAATAAAAAGTGGTTATGATGAAGTGAGTTTGGATGGTATTTCAGCATATTCAGTATAGTCTCATCTTTAGTTTTTCTTTGAATCGTAAAAGCCATATACCCTTGTAAGTTTATCCTATCCCATTTTTTTGGTTGTTGGGGTAGTTAACTAGTCCCGCAGTTTAAGTCTCCTCTTTTTTTTTCCTTCTCAGCTTCCCTTGCATTATAGATTTAATAATAGATCTGAATATGTAATTCTGCTATTCCAATTTTCTAAGAGAAAAATTATTAAAAAAACATGTACAATTTGTTGAATTGGAAGTAATAAATGTAAATGTATTTGAAATAGATGTAACAACTTATACACTGATAATTCATATTTATTTGAAAGGCAGAGATACTAATATTCAGCAAAAAAACTGATGTATTGCCTTAGCACCAATAGGTGAAATTAGATAATCATATAGAGAGTTAACAATGAATATGTTTAATGAGGATGGGAATAAAATGGGCCCCGCAAAAGAGAATAAACCGATGCTGATTACTCAGAACCAAACAATGATCGATCTCTGCCATAAAATAAAATTAATAGCCAAAACTAAGGCAACAGTATTAATAACGGGAGAAAACGGGACAGGAAAAGAAGTTTTTGCAGGTTTGTTGCACTATCATAATTCAAATAAAAACAGAAGTATGGTTACCGTTAATTGCGGTGCTATTCCCAAAGAATTGGTGGAGAGCGAGTTATTAGGTCATGAGAAAGGTGCATTTACAGGAGCCGATGCTCAAAAAAAAGGCTGTTTTGAATTAGCGGATAAAGGAACGCTCTTTTTGGATGAGATCGGTGAAATGTCACTTGATGCCCAGGTTAAATTACTCCGTGCAGTAGAACTGGGTTCATTTCGCAGAGTAGGTGGAAAAGAGGAGATCCATGTGGATGTTACCTTAATTTCAGCCACAAACAAGATTCTTGATGACCAGGTTAAATCAGGAAGCTTTCGGGAAGATCTATACTACCGTCTGAATGTTGTGGAATTGTATGTGCCGCCTTTAAGGCATAGAAAAGAGGATATTCCATTACTAATGGAATTCTATAAAAACCATTATTGCGACTTATATGGAAAGCACGATTTCTCCTTTAATGATGAGAGCAATGCAATATTGATGGCCTATGACTGGCCGGGAAATATCCGGGAACTCAAAAATTGTATCGAGAGGTGTACCGTTCTTTTAGAAGAAGATGATTGCATCAGGGCTGAAATGTTACCTGACTCAATTACAAAAACGGATAAAAAACGCATGCCGTCCTATCATGGAGAAGACAAGAGGTTTCTTCATATTCCTGTTGGCACGAGTTTGGATGTTATTGAAAGAATGGCCATTCGTCAGACATTGAGTTCCGTAGACAATAATAAAACGGAAGCTGCAAAGATTTTGGGTTTTGCCCGGAAAACTCTTCACAATAAACTGGATAAGTATGATAGTGAAGTCTATGTATAAGATTGTTTTTAGTACATATTAAGTAAGTAAACAGAAGCTATCATATTTTTCAGTTTATTCCCCTTAAAGCAAGTAAAAAAGCTGAGTCCCGTTTTGGAACTCAGCTTAAGTTTGATCTGCATTCTTTGAATTTGCAGAATTGGTTAGTTCCTGAGAATATCTCTTCGAGCTTTACTCCTTATTTCAGATTTCTCAAGTTGGTTACGTGGTTCTTGAAGTCGAGGTAGAGTTGAGTATCTTCACGTCCAGCGGGATAGCAAATATTTCCGCCAAATTCCCAGCACTTAGTTCCATCTGCCGTCAGTTGCCATAAAAGGTTTCCATCCAACTGAATGAATTCGGCATGTTTATAGAGGGCACTGTACATGGTACTTACCCGCTCATCTGCCCAACCCGGAAACCCATATTCTCCAATTATAAAAGGCTTGCCGGAGCTTTCAGCAATTTTTTTATGGTCACTTAGCCAGGCCCGTTGAGCTTGTAACAAATCATTATCCATCTCAACACCAAATCCGTACTCAGATGGGTACCAATGGGCATTTCCGAAGTCTATTTCAGGAATCGAAGTATTCATTACATAGCTTGATCCTACATCTGCCCGCAGCGTATAGGTGTTGCTGTATTCACCGACAGAATATACAGATGGGGTTCCTTCATCAAATCCTTCTTCACCAGTGGAAACCAGGTGGTTTGGATCTATAGATTTGATGTACTGAGCTATTTCCTGATACCAGTCGCGCAATATAGTAGCACTAGCACCGGGATTTCTGCCTTCATTCATGATTTGCCATGCAACTATAGCTGGCTCATCTTTATAGGCTACACCGGTTACCGTATTCACCCTGTTCAGCAACATGTTGATATAATCTTTATACCATTTTTGCGTATCGCTGTTAGACATGAAGAATGCCATATTGGTAGAAGGATCGGAGGCTCCTGCCCAGGTATTGTACTGGCAAACGCCCCCCAATTCATCCCAGAAATTGATAAACGGTATGATAAACCCGATACCGCGTTCTTTTCCTTGGGCGATAACGTTGTCCAGGTCTTGAAGGGCAGATTCACTATATACCCCGGGGGCAGTCTGGATAACATTTTCGTTTGCATCGTTCTGGCTGTAGCCACAATCATATCCGTCATAAAATCCCCACATTCTTATTACGGAAATACCGGTATCTCTGAACAGGTCTAATGCCCGGGTAACCACAGCGGGGTTTAATTTTTCATAATTTGGCAAGTAATAGGCATTTGTGCCCGCAAAGCGTAAGATTTCTCCGTCAACTACAAAGTTGGAATTATGAACTTCAACAAAGGAGCCGAACGATGGTGGAGCCGGTGAGTTTGGTTCAGACATAGTCATAAAGCTTCTTGGATCAGACCACTCGTGACCTTCTCCGTTTCCTTTGACTCTCCAGTAGTACTGTGTCTGATAGTCCAGGTTGTTGGCTTGGTAAGTTGTACCAAACTCTATAGATCCTACAATCAATGAAGAAAATGTGCTATTGTCAGCAAGTTGGAATTCATACTCACTTGCTCCAGCTAATTCACTCCATTCAAAGCCCGGATTGATTGAGAGGCCGGACGCGTTATCGGCCGGAGACAATAGTTTTACGGTGGTTGAATTCCCAGGATCAGAGTCAGTTGTTCCTGTGGTAAAGCTCCAAACTTCTGACCAGGTTTCCCCAGTGTTATCTCCAGAACTTTTTACCCTCCAGTAGTATTTTTTCTGATAGATCAGGCTGTTGGGTTTGTAAGTAGTGCCAGAAACAATGTCTTCTGTAATGATTGAGTTAAATGTGCTGTTATCTGAGAGCTGGTATTCATATTCACTAATTCCAGACAATGGTTGCCATGAAAACTCAAGATCTGTGGATACCTTATCTGCATTATTAATCGGCGTAACCAGAGTGACTGGAGTTGTTGTTTCTATGTTTTCAGGTTCGGTAGTAAAATTCCAAACGTCTGACCAGGTTTCGCCAGTTGTGTCTTGGGAATCTTTTACTCTCCAATAGTATGTTTTCTGGTATAAAAGATTTTCCGGCTTATAAGAATTGCCAGGGACCGTTTCTTCTATAATTACTGAACTGAATGAGTTGTCTTCTGTAAGCTGGTATGTATATTCACTGGCTTCAGGCAATAGTTCCCATTTAAATTCTAATTCTATAGATACATCATCAGCACTATTGACGGGGGCAATCAGAGTGACGGAAGGTGTGGCTTCTGTATTTTCAGGTTTGGTAGTAAAATTCCAAATTTCTGACCAGGTTTCACCAGTTGTATCTTGTGAATCCTTTACTCTCCAATAGTATTTTTTCTGGTGTAAGAGATTTTCTGGCTTATAAGTATTGTCAGAAACCGTTTCTTCTGTGATCACTTCACTGAATGAGCTGTCTACTGTGAGCTGATACTCATATTCACTGACTTCTGGTAGTGGGGCCCATTTAAATTCTAATTCTGTGGGTACCTCATCAGCATTATCGGCTGGCGCTATCAGAGTGACAGCATCTATAGATATTGAATCTATCATTTCAGCGGTAAAACTCCAGACTTCGGACCAGGGACCGCTTTTGTTATTTTTGATAGGTAATACTTTCCAGTTATAGGTTATTTCTGGTTTTAGAGGTGACGTTATAATAGAAGTTGCGGATACAATGGTATCCATTTCTGTTTTATCAAACTTATCAGATTCAGAAAGTAACAAGTGATAAGATTTGGCTCCTTTTATTTGTTTCCAGACCAGCTCTGTTTCAAGGGTTTCTACAGTTGATTTGTCTACAGGAGCAACAAGTTCAATTGGTATCAAGTCTTCCGTATCAGGGATTTCTGTTTTAACGTTCTTGCACTGAGTTAAGACCCCAAGCATAAGAACTGCGTAGACTATTTGATTAGCTAAACGTTTCATTGTAGGTGAGAGTTAGAGATTGAGCTTTTCTAATAAGAGTTCTTTATAAAGAGCAACATTAGAGCGTTAATTATAAAGAACAGGACTTATCTGATAGCGTTTTATGATTTATACGTGTTTTAAAATCGCTTCAGCCGGAATCCACATCACAAGAATGGTAATCACGATTAGGGGGGAGCGTCCTATCTGAACTCCCGGTCGTATTTATTGTTTCCGAATTTAATATATGTGGGAATGGAAACAGCAGAGAATGGATGTTTAACCCGCTGCTATTCAGAGAATTAGATGGGAGAAAATAAATTATTAGAAATTTTATCCTTATTTGAAGGGGAAAGGTTAACGATGTTAGAACAAATAGTTAAGGCTGAGTAATTGTTTGTAATTGTTTGATGTGATTCATGAATGCTATGAAGAGTTCTGAGTCTTCTCTGCCTGCAGGCCAGCAAATATTCCCTCCCGATTCTGCACACTTGGTGTAATCAGAGGTTAGTTGCCAGAGCAGGCTGCCATCAAGATTCATCTCTTCAGCTTTGGCCCATAGAGCTGTATACATTGCTGTAACGCGTTCGTCACCCCAACCCGGAAATCCATATTCACCCAACATGAAAGGCTTGTCAAATTTCTTTGCAATTTTTGAGTGATCAATCAGCCATGCATTTTGGGAATTTAAAAGCTCTTCTGTAATAGCATGGCCGAAGCCATACTCCGATGGATACCAATGGGCATTTCCATAATCAATTTCCGGAATCGCCGTATTAAGTAAGTAACTAGTTCCTTCATTGGCTCGCAGAGTGTACTGATTACTGTATTGGTTGACCGAGTAAACAGCAGGTTTATTATGATCAAAGCCCTCCTCACCAGTGCCAACCAGATGATCAGGATCTATTGATTTGATATACTGGGCAATTTCACGGTACCAGTTCCGCAGTACTTCGGGGTCTTGGCCGGGATTTCTACCTTCATTCATAATCTGCCAAGAAAATATTGCTGGTTCATTTTTATAAGCAATCCCGGTGAAGGTGTTTACTCGGTTGAGCATCATATGAATATATTGTTTGTACCATAATTGGGTGTTCTTGTCAGAAAGAAAAAAATCCATATTAGCTGAAGGATTTTCGGCACCGGCCCAGGTATTGTATTGACAGATCCCCCCCAATTCATCCCAATAGTTAATGAAGGGAAGAATGAATCGAATATTCTGCTTTTTCCCTCTTGCGATCACAAAATCCAAATCCCGAAGGGCATCTTCGTTGTAAATGCCCGGTGAGGTCTGTATTACATTCTCGCCGGCATCTAAGGAGCTATATCCGCAATCGTAGCCATCATAATAAGCCCACATACGAACCACTGTAATATCTGCGGCCTTAAAGGTATTAAATGTTCTTTCTACAACGCCGGGGTCTATCTTATTATAGTTAGGCAGGTAATAGGCATTTGTGCCGGCAAATAGGAACTCAATGTCATCCACGGCAAACATGCCATCTTTTATATGTACAAAACCTGGTTTTGTATTGGGCTCAACATCAGGATCGCGAGTCGGGGCCAGATCTATATCTTTAATACCTATACTCTGTAAGAGCAGAAAAAGACTGATCACAAGCACACTGAAATTCAATTTTCTATTCATTTTGATATGCCGTTGCTTAGCTTCTTTTCGAGTTTTGGAGTGTGTTTCGTTTCCGGTATTTGAGATTTTTTACTGGGTTTATTTTTGACTGAATCAGTGATTACATAAAAATGGTTATCCATTGTATCTGTAATGGGATGAAAGGTGCTGCTTAGTTGAAATAGGAACCAATGGTCTTTCCTAATCAAATAGGGTTTAAACCCAGATCGCTGACATCCTTTGAGGGATGGGATATTGGTTACATCTACAAAAGTATTAACCCACCGGGCGTTAATCTCAGTAGCTTTTTCTGCTATCAAAGCCATAGCCATAGGCATAATTCGCAAACCTCGATAGGCAGGATTGCTATAAGCCCCTTCCAGAAGAGCTTCAGATTTTTTCAATGCAGGGAAGACCCCTTTAAAGTGTTTCTCTATATCCTGATTTTTATCATTTCCAATCAGCCATTGCATGTAACAGGGTTTATCATCGGTTGTTACTGCAACAAAACAGGTTGGGATATTAGCATTTACCATACTTAGTTGGTTGGCTATGATCCGGGGATTTATGGTGGGATCAGATGTAGGATCCAGTAATTCAGCGACATCTTCCTTTCTCAGTTTTCGAACTTGAATATCAATTTTTGCTGACGGTGCTTGGTATTCATCATTCAGGTCTCTTTGCAGGCCAATCGATACAGAGCGGGAATAGATGCGCTTTTTGAATTCATTTAATAGAACAATGAAATGACCTTTACGAATCAGCTGTAATGCATTATATATTTTTGAAGACATAGGAGATTGAAATAGTTAGAGGGTTATTTGAGGCTTATTGGTTTGTTTATATGAGTTTTTACAGCATCGAGAAGCGGGTTTTCAAGAGAGGCATTCGGGGTAAATGCACCGCTCAGTTCCCAGATCATGATACCTCCCAGCCGGTTTCTTTTTGCATAGTTCATTTTGATGGAGATGGACTTCTCATTATCAAAGCTGACAAATGTACTAGGATCCAATTGGTGCAAATATGCCGCCTGAGCCTTTTCATCCCACTCAAATTCAGTCAGGTCAAAGTTTCTGCTTATTTCAGAATAAGGGAGTATACCGTAGATAGATTGATCCTCCGTTGGCCATGTGTCCCATTTTTCAAGCAGATGGACGTTCTCCCAAACGGCGCCGTAAAAGCTGATCGTGAATCCTATTTTTGAACGGTCTACCCCAGCATCAATCCATTCGTTGATTTTTTGATTGACCGAAGGGAGGTACTGGGTTGTATTTTCCAATACAAGGCTATTATTAAACATAGCCGAATGATGCCAGGTCAACCATCCCCTCCAGGGGCGGGCCATCTCATAGGTCAGGATGTTGATCTGATCAAAATGTTGATGGAGATCTTTGAAGAGGGAGCTTAGTCCTACGGCATTTGTTGCTACAGCCGTTAAAAGGGGCTTATTATTTTGGTTGGTTCTCAACGTATCGAATGTGTTGCTTAACTGGCGAACAAATTCTTTGTAGTTTGCATAATCCTGCGGTAGAATGGGTGTCATGTTCAGGCTCACACCGTCAAAACCATATTCAGTTATCAGGTTAGTTATCGTTTCAATGAATCTTGACTTACTTGTATCAATAGCTGCACTAAATCCCTCATAATTGGTTCCGTTTCCCACACTGAATAAAATCTTGGTATTGTTAGCATGTGCAGCAGGGACAATAGCGTGTAATCTGTCAGAGTTAAAATTATGCCTTAGAGTAGGATCAAGGCTTAAAGTTGGTAAGCCATTGCCTGCAATGTCGAGAGAGAAATAGGTTAGGTGTGTCATTGCATCCCAATCAATTTCACTCGTTCGTACGATGCCACTGTTTATCAGAGTAGTTTCCGGGTTATGTTCCCAGGAAAGCAGGTATGCATTTACCCAGATATCTTCATTGATGGGCTCACCAGAATTATTGTCAAATAAACTACAGGATGACAATGAGATGGATAGGACAAGTATTAAGAAGGTTGCTAAAATTTTATGAATCATATTGAATGACAAAATTTGGTTAATATTACAATGAACTGACGGCGTCTTTAGACTCAATTTGTATTGATACCCCTTCAAGGTCTGTGTTCTCAATCTCATTAAGAGTAATATTGAGTTTTTTTAGCGCGATCTTTTTTTCGCAAGCGATGTTTCGAAGTCGTTTTAAGTTTTCACTGCGGATATCTTCATCACAAAGATAAATGGAGTCAATTTTATGGCTCCGATGAGTTTTTGATAAGATCCAGTGACCACCAAGAATTGGATATCCAGAGATGAGTTTGCCTTCCATGGCTGGGTCATCATCCAGAAAGCCTATGACCTTTAAATCATTTTTGTTAGAGTTTAAAATGTTTTGAAGGATAAGGGAGCCATACTCGCCTGCTCCATAAATCAGAATATTTTTGCCCGTTCTCTTATCTCTGTTAAACCAAAAGCTGAGTGCCTGGTAAGCAATTCTGTAGCCAAAGAGCAGCGTAAGAAGGAAATAGAAGTCAAAGATCAGAAACTGTACTGTTTCAATTAAGGTCAGGAATTCCATGAGCAGGAATAAAATGCCTGTCAAGCCTACTGCTGAACCAATAGATGCGATAATGTGAAGGACGTTGGCAATACCAAGTTGATCCATTTTTAAGCGATATAACCCCGTAGCCCATAGAGTGATAAGTTGAAGGGGGAGTACGAACAGAAGAGTTAAACCAAAGCTCATTTGTAGTTCATCGGTAACAGGGTTAACCAGATAAACCATGGTATAGCTTAGAGAATATGAGATGGCAATAAAAAGGATATCGGCAAAACTGACCCATTGGGATTGTTTCAGGATCCATTTTTCATAGAAAGGCATCATCAAACCATTATTGAAGATGGCTATTTCGTAGTAGCGCAATTTTTTAATGAAAAGAATGAGTATAACACCCAGAACAAATGCAATAGTTACAGACCTCTGAACAGTATCAATTTGTGTAAAGAGGAATGCACTGAACGCAAAAAACATAGAGACCATGTAGAGTACCAATACTGTACTTCGATGGCTTAACCCCAAAGACAGGAGTCTATGATGGATGTGTAATTTATCGGGGGTAAACATTCCATGAAGGCGACGAAGAATAGATCGAGAAGGCATTTCAGGATCCCGGTTAAGGAAACTGCCGATCAACCTTCGGGTCATGGAAACCAATGTATCTGTAATTGGAAGGGCAAGTACGAGTATTGGAAGAAGTACGGCAAATCCGGTTGAAATTTTAGCTGTGCTCTGTATGGATAGAAGAGCAAGTGCAAAACCGATGAACAGGCTACCCGAATCTCCGAGAAATATTTTGGCAGGATTGAAATTGTATCTCAAAAAGCCAACCAAGGCTCCTGCAATGATCAGTGAGAATATAGCCGCCCAAATTTGCCCGGATAGAGAAGTAATTATAAAAATAGAAATACAAGCGATCACTGCGACACCCGCTGCCAGCCCATCAAGGCCATCAATAAGGTTAAATGCATTGGTGATACCTACGATCCAAAGGATGGTAATGGGCAAGTCAAAAATACCAATTTCTAATACGCCGGTATCGAGAGGATTAGTAATGTTTGAGATCTTGAATCCTGCAAAATAGATAACTGCTGCCAGTACAAACTGTACACCAAACTTAACTTCGGGAGAGAGCGGTTTAAGGTCATCGCGAAAACCAAGCACAAACAGGATAGCGAAGCAAAGAATTACGATCAGGGTGGTGTAGCTTCCATCAAACAAATTGGGGAGATATTCTGAATATAGCATATACAGTGTCAGAATTGCACCTGCCACACTAAGTATTACGGCCATACCTCCGATCCTCGGCATCACTGATGTATGGACCTTACGCTCTGCGGGAGAGTCGGTCGCACCAATTTTGTACGCAAACTTGATGACCAGGGGCGTAAGCAGCAGCGACAGTAAAAGGGGTAACAGAAATGCTATAGTAAACAGAGGAATCATAGTTGGCCTTACAAATGGTTACGAAGGTTGGTAATTAGACAAAGTTGATTATTCATCTTGATATGGTAATTGCCAGTTCATAGAAAATGGAAGATGGTGAGACTTAATTAACTGTCCCTGGGAAAGCAGAGCACCCTGTAAGATGGCATTCTTGAGCTGCAGTACATTTCCAGGCCATCGGTAGGCTAAGCACTCGCGCATAGCATCATCAGTTATGGATAGATGAGACCAGGCGGGTTCAGAGCGCTTGGCATCTTCTATGAATGCTAATATGAGTGCAAAGATGTCCTCACGTCTTTCCCGAAGTGGTGGAATCATAATTGAGACAGGGTTGAGCAACGCAAGAAGCTTGGTCCATGCTTCAGTCTTGATTAATTGCTGAAATGAATCCTGGTTAACCGATATGATCAATCTGGGCGATGTAGCAATATTGTAACGAAACAACTGATTGCAGCCATGAATGTAGGAGTCAATAATATTCAGCATAAATTCATTTGAAAGGTCTGAAAACTTATTCAGATAGAGGATCCCATTGCTGGCTTTTTCCAGTACATCATATCTTAAATGAAGGTGCTCGTTTTCAACATGCACCTGCTCCCAAAAAGCTGCTTTAAATTCCTCTTCGTTAGCATTTATGCAGTAGAATGAATGGAAAGGACCTTTTGCTCTTCTGCTAATTTTATGGATAGCATGAGCCAGACTTTTTTTTCCAACTCCAATTTCACCGATCAAAACCAAATGCATGTCCAGGTTCGCAATGCTTTTCACTTTTCTGTAAATATCTTTCATCAAGGGACTTTTCGTCTGAAAGCCACTTTCAACTTCAATTTTTGTGTTTTGTGGTAGGGCAATATTTGATTGTAAAGTCTGCATTTGCTTAGAATTGAAGGGTTATACCAACCTGATGAAACTGCTCTCCGGTTAAATTTTTAGGTGCGATCCCGTAATCGATCTGTAGTATGCCAGCGTTAATGCCAAGTCCAACTCGGGGAATAAAAAGTGATTGTTCAAAGTTGACCATGGCGCCACTTCTGATGGCGATAAATGAAAAGGGAGCTATTTCTATACCTCCTTTATACCATAAACCCTCCTGCCCAAATCGTTTTTCGTTTGCAAACGAAATAGAGAGGTACATTCTTTCTTCTATTGGGTATCGAAGTGTTGCACCAAGTTCCAAAACCTGTGTTGCCAAGCGACTACCAAGCGTAGTTTGATTGGTTTCAATGATTTCATAAGTGGTTTCATTGCCTAACCCTCTAAAAACCAAACCATAGGAGACCGGACCATCCGGGGCATACACCAAGCCAATGTCAGCAAAATAATTCCAGTATTTTGCCTCTTCATTTTCATTGGTGGTTGTATAAGAGAGGCTCTGAAGTGCACCTAAACTTAAATTGTTGTTGAAAGCGATGGCATAAGCGATTTCACCACGATACATGAGGATGTCAGGATGAGACAGGGAGGGAGAACTTGTGAAAGGGAGGTTGTCGAATCCCTTATGAAGATAGACGAACCGCCCGGTAACATGATGAAGTCCATGGGAGAGGGAGGGAAGCGTCAGATCTTGCTGCATGAGATTGTTGTCCCAATTGTGATTGGTGTTGAACTGAATGAATGATGGGTCAATGAATAAACCAAAGAGAGCAGTGTTTATACCGATTGTCGGTGTGCTATATACATCTGCTATGGTAGTGTTTGCCATTGAAAGGGAACGGGTGTCGTAGATTTGGTTTGGCAACACACCTTTTATGTTATCATTTTGTATTTGTGCTACTACAGGATTCAGGTAAAACAACGTGAAACAGAATATCATTGTGATAAGAGGACGGGTACAAACTAATAGTAGTTTTTTCATGTTAATTGAAGACTCTAAATATTCCGAATAGGATGATGACATCTCGTAAAAACTCTGACATTTCACGTACTGCATTTTCTTTCTTGGGGACATAAACGATATCACCGGGTCGTACGAGAAGTGTTGAAGAGTTCATTTGACCACTCTCCAGGTATTCAAAGAGGTCTAGGGTGACATACTCTTCAGGGCCAGTTTGTCGGTATAATTTTACTTTTTTAAGATTAGCATCTTCTGTAGTACCACCGGCAGTAGAGAGGATCCTGAATATGGAAGTTTGATCAACAACCGGGTAATTGTCTGGACGTGCGACCATACCCAGAACGGAGACGATCAGGATATCTGTATTCCGGATCGATATTGTAAGATTCATTTCCCCTTTGATATATTCTGCCAGCTTGCCTTCCAGCTCTCTTTTTAGTTGTTCTTGTGTAAGTCCGGCAACTATGATCTCTCCTACAAGTGGAATGGCTATAGTTCCAAGCCTTGATACGGTGGTGAGGGTATTGAAGCTAGGCTGTTCCCACACAAGGATCTCTATCTCATCACCAGGACGTATGATATATATCTTCTCTGATTCCGCAGTTTGTGGAAGGATGGTTTTTGAAATTTGAGGGGGAGGATCGGAAGGTAACTCCCGGGTAGAAGTACATGCCTGAGCCGTTATTAGAACAAGAAATAGGAACAGTAAATAATGGGAGTATTGATTGGTTGTCATAGCTTTTAAAGCCTTTTGATATTTTATATTTGAATAGACTGTCTTCCGTGATTACAACAAGTATGCCAAACAAATTGAGAAGGCTTTATTTAGGGGTGCTAAGAATTTGTTATATATATATTTAATAATATTATTGAATGGTCAGTTAAGGACGGGTTTCATACTCAGGAAATTGAAATAGAGTAGTTAATGCACATCGGTGCAGGGAGTTGAGTAAATACGATGCGATTCTAAAGGAGAGGGGATCGATAGAGGGGATGAAAAAATATAATTACTAGCAATAATAGGCCATTATAGATCCTTAAAGCGGCTATTCCTGTTAAGAACCAACAAAGCAGTTTCACGTTGGCATAACAATTGCAATTCGATGTCTGTAATTCAATTTCACCCTTTTAAATACTCTTTTAGAATAAAATATATGTATGAAATACAAGATGTAGCCCAAGACCTGAAGGCCTCTGTAAAGCGCAGACGTTTTCTTTTGATTTTGTCACCCATACTGTTTGTGATTGCAGCATTGTTGGCTATTTACTTTATCGAACCTAAATACCAGTCTACTACAACTATTCTGGTACAAAAGGATGAGACATTGAATCCACTTGTTCTCTATGAAATTGCAGTCCATATAGTTGCTGAAGACAGGATCCAATCGCTGAATGAGATCATTTATAGCAGATCCACAATGGAAATTTTGATTGACAGCCTGAAGCTTGACAGCAAGGTACAAAGCGAGGCTGATAAACAGCTATTGATAGTTAATACTCAAAAAAATATCGGTACAAAGTTAAAAGCTTCTGATGCCTTTGAGATCAGCTACTTCGATACCGATCCTGTTCGTGCCCGTGATGGAGCAGAGCTTCTTGCCAATCATTTTATAAATACCAAGCTCTTGATGGAATCTCGCAGACATAAAGAGACCGTTGATTTTTTCAGTAATAAATTGTCTGAGCTTGAAGCCATTGTTGATGATCAAAGAAATCAAACCGTTTCATCAACCTCAGATCGAATGGGAAATTTACCCAGTAGTTCAGAGGTGTTGCAAGAGCGCTTACAAAGTATAAATGGTCAATTTGATACCATTGAATGGCAACTGTTACAAGAGGAAGAAAAGCTTGCCAATTTCAATTCCTTTAAAAGCGAAGCAAATATAAATATTGGGATCAGTCACCTGTATAAGCTTCCATTGATGGATATGCAGTTTGGAGAAGAGCTGATACTACTTTTGAATGAGTACGACAATCTTCGTCAGCAGTTTACCGAAAGTTATCCAAGGCTTCGGAGTTTGGCAGAGCAGATTAAACAGGTTGCAGGCCGCATGCCCCCTACACTGACAACCAATATACAGCGACTCAACTCCCAAAAAAGAGATCTAGCCCTCCAAAAGAAGCGGGTTGTCGAAGATATGCAACAATATTTTGTTGCTACCCAAAGAGCAAGTTCACAACAATCTGACTTTAGTATTTATGAGGGCTTACAGGCTGAAATGAGAGTAAAGCTGGAACAGGCTAAAATGACACGTGATATAGGCATGCAGGCAGCAGACCAATTTATTGTTCTTGATGCAGCCGTTGTCCCAGAAAAACCAGTTTCACCCAATAAAAAATTAATCCTGGGTATTGGCCTGCTCCTCGGTCTTATCTTGGGCATCGTTGCAAGTGCTGTAGCTGAGGTTATGGATACAACGCTTCGAGATGAATCTGATATGCCATTTGACAAACCAATCATCGCATACATAACGAACGGCTAAAAATGGATAATCAAATGAGTAGCCAAAATATTTTCACAAAAAAAGGTAATCAGTCTATTGAAATTATTGGAAATGGTGAACTTGTGAAGCCTTCCAGTCTTCTGCCGGTTCATATATCAGCCAATACGCTGACTACCGTAGACGCTAAAATGATTGCATTGAAGTATTACAATAGCTTCAACTTCTCAAAGCTTGCCGCCACTTTTGATAAAGAAAAGATGACCATTGGAATAACCAGTGCGAACAGAAATGATGGAAAAACATTGGTTGCAGCAAACATGGCAGTCTCTTTGGCAACCGGTTATAAACAGAAAACCTTATTGGTGGATATGAATTTCAGCCATCCCAAACTGCATAAAGTTTTTGGAACAGATCAAAGCCCGGGAATGGCTGAAGCAATTGCCTATAAAAAAGTAAGAGTGGTGCCTACAAGTGTTAATAACCTTTACCTGATGACAGCAGGCGATAGTTCACTGACTCCGGGAATTGAACAAACCCTGATTTTGAGACGGATTCTATCTGCACTCAGGTACAAGTTTGATTTTGTAATTATCGATATGGGATCCATTTATCCGGTCGAGGAGTTTCCGATTCATTTTATAAATGAAATTGATGGACTGATTGGTGTGATCGACAGCAGGAAAACAAAAAAAGCAGATTTCAAGAGAATGTTCAAACATTTGGATGAATCACATTTCATTGCCTATGTATTTAACCGGGTCAGCAAATCATGATTGTTTTACTTGGAATCATAGCTGTTCATTTACTGGTCATACTCAGAGCCAAGCAACCGATCCTGGAAAGAGTTCCTTTTGCCACAATATTTTTTTTAACGGTACTAATGGTAACGTACGTCGTTTTCATGATGTATACCATGGTGCCTCCTGCGTGATGAGAGAAAAACTATGAAAACTATTAGCCATTCATTGTACGGTTCCATCTATCAAAGAGTCTTTCTTTCCCCTTTGGGACTGGATAAGGAGAATTCATCCGTACTTTGGATTCTATTACTGTTTGCGGCCATGTTGTCTGGGGGAATGTATTATTTTGATGGTAACGTAGCACTGGTAACAGGAATCCTCTATTTAACATTTGTTCTGTTATTGAGTCTGTTCCGAATCGATTACAGTTTTTATCTGTTCATTTTTACGGTCCTGTTATTCGAACAGTATGCCATACCAGGTTTTCCATCTATAACCCGCGACGTTGCTTTTTTCAGTAATCTGAAAGAGATCAGTTATGTTCCATTTTTTGAAGCCGGGATGATTAGTCCGTTTGAGATTCACATCATCTTTATTACGCTTGCTCTTTTTCTACATATCAGTATTCGCAAAGATTTTGAATTGAAGCCAATTTCTGTTTGGGGCGCCTTCCTGCTTTTCTTCGTTTGTTTGTTTCTGGCATTTATGAATGGCATGCGTACCGGTGGTGATTTTATGGTTGCCCTGTGGGAGGTTCGGGCTTTGTTCTACCTTTGTTTGATGTATCTGATTGTACCGCAGATCCTGGATACAAAGAAGCAGATCACATTGTTGTTTTGGGTTATCATCATTGGTATAACCATAAAAGCCCTACAGGGAGTTGTCAGGTTTGTTGATCTTGGTTTTACAACAGGTGGATTTGCAGTACTTACAAACCATGAGGATCCGGTTTTCATGGTTACCCTGTTTGTACTTTTAATTGGATTTCTGCTATACAATACCGGGCAAAAACAGAAATTGCTGCTGCTGATATCCCTTTTGTTTTTATTTGTGGGTTTTTATGTAGCGCAACGTCGGGCTTCCTATGCTTCTTTTATGGTTTCACTTACGACACTACTGTTTATACTACCTGCGCTTAAAAGGAATCAGTTACTAAAGTATTTACTCCCGGTTTTAGCCATTTTGCTCATCTATGGTTTCGCTTTCTGGAATAATAATAGTACAGCAGGCCGGCCTGTTCAGATGATCAAATCTGGATTTGTTGTACCTGACAAGGAGACTAATTTTGAGGATTACTCTTCCAATCTCTACCGGGATTATGAGAGTTATAACCTTGCGCAAACAGTGGTAAACCATACCGTTCTGGGTACCGGATTTGGCAAGAAATACGACCAACCTATTCCATTGGTAAATATTCGGTTTACACTACGAGATTATATCCCTCATAATCAGATCTATTGGGTTTTAGTGAAAATGGGGACTGTAGGATTCTTTGCATTCTGGTTCTTTCTTAACTGTTTTGCTGCGAAGGGCACACAGGTTTTTACCCGCCTTAACGATCCGTACCTGAAGGTGATCACACTGGTCATAATTATTGCAGTCATCAACCAGATGGTAGTCTCATTTTATGATCTCCAGCTTACCTATTACCGAAGCATGATCTACCTGGGCTGCTTAATGGGGCTTCTTCCTATAATTGAACGCATCGACAAAGAACAGAAATCGCAGGAAGTTTCTGGTAAGGGGAGATCGTATGAGTAATCAAAGTACACGGGCTGAGATCGGTCAATCAGTTGCTCAGAACATGTCTGTAATGTTTGGAGCGCAAGTTGTTACCTGGGGCTCCAGTTTCCTTTTACTCTATTTTTTACCACGATACCTCGGGGCTGAAGACTTTGGTAGACTCTACCTTGCCCTTTCCATAAAAATGATCCTCGGCCTATTTATAGATTTTGGCGGCAATTATCTGATCCCGAAAGAAGTTGCCCGGTCCCAGTCAAAAGGCGAGACTATTCTGAGTAGCTACATTTTGTTTCGGTCTTTACTCTGGGTTCTTTCTATCGCCCTAATACTACTGTTTTCAAATTTACTTGGTTATTCACAGCATGTTCATCTTTTGATACTGATCTTGGTAATAGCCAAACTTTGGGAGGGGGGAACGACTGCTTTGAGCGGCTATTTCCAGGGGATCGAAAAAATGGAGTACCCTTCCATTGGAAATATTGTGGAGAAGGTTTTTGTAGCTGTATTTGCGGTTGGCGCTTTGCTTATGGGAGCAGATTCCATCGGCGTTGCAGTGGTCATGACCATTGGTGCATTACTGAACCTTATTGTTATCTATGGCTATTCCAGGAGGGTTGTGCGGATAAGCTACAAATTTGATCCTGAAATGTTTTCTCTCTTTCGAGCAGGAATGCCCTTCTTTCTATTTTCGCTCTTTTCGGTCATTTATTATCGTATTGATGCTATCATGCTTGCTTCATTTACTTCTGAAGAGGTTACCGGCTGGTACGGTGGGGCTTTTCGTTTTTTCGATATCGTCATGGTTCTGCCCTTGCTATATAAGACCGCCATTTTTCCTGTGTTCTCGAAACTCTGGGATAATAAAAAAGGGGTTCTGGAGAGTACAGTGGCGCACAGTATGAGGTTGATGATAATTTTGGGGCTGCCGGTAGCGGCACTCATTTATATTTTTGCTGAACCGATTATACACTTTTTTATGGGGCTTGAAGAGTATGGCCCTTCCATCATTATTCTGCAGATATTTGCTCTTAGCATTCCGTTCATCTACATCGATATAATTTTGGGCAGTGCTCTTATGGGTGCGGCCAACATGCAAAAAAAATGGGCTGTTGTAGGGTTCATTGCTATTCTTATCAATATATCGGCTAATTATCTGATGATTCCATATGCTCAGCAAGTCTTCTTAAATGGAGGGATAGGAGCTGCGGTAGCCACCCTTATAACTGAGATCTTTGTGTTGGGTTCAGCCTTCTATCTGCTTCCAAAAGAGTATCTGCAAACCTTCAAAAGCTCTTACATTTTTAAACCCGTTTCGGCAACGATCTTCATGATTCTGCCGGTCATTCTTTTGCTTTCCTATACCGGTCTTTACTGGATGATCATCCTGTTATTTGCCACTGTAATCTATATATCCGGCCTTTTTCTTTTAAAGGCCTTTGATACAGTTGAGTTGAAAATGATCACGCTTTTCATCTCCCAAAGCCGTCAAAACCTACTCGCATACATTAAGTAATTATAAAAATGAAAATATTATATCTCATACCCTATAGTCCTGCAAACCCTGTTTTTGGTGGCGCGTTACGTATCTATCACCTTTTAAAACATTTGTATAAGCATCATGAAGTAACAGTAGCTGGTTTCAGCAGTGAGGAAGAAGAAAGGGAATTAATAAAGCAGTTTCCGCTGCTTGCAGGTAAAACTCATTTTGTAAACTATCCTTACTCCGACCGGTCCGTACGCTGGAGCCTGATCAAATCTCTGTTTACTTCTCATAGTAACTGGCATCAGCTAACAAGGTCGCCACAGTTTCAACAAAAGCTTGATCAGCTTCTGGCTGTTGAGTCATTTGATATCATTCAAAGTGAATTTCCGGTTATGGCGATGTTTCACTATAAAAACCCTGCGATAAAGATCATAGATGCGCATAACGTGGAATACGACAATTTTAAACGCATGGCTAAGGTGAAGAATCCATTCAAAAAGTTATTTTATCATCTTGAAGCCTATAAATTTTATAAGGAAGAAACAGCCGTTTGCGCACAACAGGATGCAATTTTTGCAACCAGTGAGCGGGATATCTCCATTTTTGATCAAACCGAGCCGGATGTAAAAAAATATCTGGTTCCCAATGGAGTAGATACCAACTATTTCCAGCCTTCCACAACTCAGCCCGTTCCGCATTCCATGGTGTTTGTGGGCATGATGAAATATGTACCTAACGATGATGGGATCACTTGGTTCCTGGATGAGGTATTTCCAAAAATCCTGGAGAAAATTCCGGATGCAACGATCACCATTGTTGGGAAAAATCCATCCCCTTCCCTCTTGAGTAGAGGGAGTAAGAATATCATTGTTACAGGTTTTGTGGAAGATACCCGGCCCTATATCGAGAATGCGGCTGCCTTTGTTGTTCCATTGAGAATGGGAGGTGGTACCCGGCTTAAGATCATGGAAGCACTGGCTGTGAAGATACCCATGGTTACAACCTCTATCGGGTGTGAGGGTATTGATGTAGTAAATGGGGAGTCTATACTGATTGCAGATGAACCTCATGAATTTGCAGAAAAAGTTATTGAGCTCTTTACAGATCCAAAACAAGCCGAGTATCTAACAAATAAAGGCTATGAACTGGTGAAGAGTAAATATAGGTGGGAAAGTATTGGCAAACAGATGGATCAGGCCTATACCGAGCTGACAGGTTTTGGTAAGCTTCCTACCAGACCTAAGAAATTTATGGAGGCAGATTTGGCCGCTATGGATCGATGGAATGATGAAAGCAACGGAAACTATGAAGCCAAGAACACTAGACAGGGATCGATATGAATGACGAGGTGATGACGGCCGAACTACCAAAAGTAAGATCAATTAAGCAGTATGCCCGAAATAAGGATTTGACTGTGAACATTCACACCAATGAAAATGCCTTTGAAAAGCTTGATGCAGAATGGACAGAACTGGCCTGCTTGTCAAATCAAATGATCTGTATGTCTCCTGGATGGGCTTCCAGTTGGTGGAGGCATTTCGGGCGTCATAAAAACCGATCCTTGTTCATAATAACGGTTCATGACAATCAGAAGCTGGTAGCCATTTTCCCATTTTATAAAGGTGCTACAAAGGTGGGGGGCTTCACTATGCAGCGGCGGCTTCAATTAATTGGAAGCGGAGGGAGTCTGAATGAGCAGTTTGGTTTCTCGGATGATTACGGGATCAGTGATTTTCTGGATATCATTGTTGATCCGGATTACAAGAATCCTATTGCTGACCTTTTTGTGAAACTTCTTTGTACGCCGGAAATGTCTGCTTACAAGATTACCTTTCATCAGTCTAGAGATGATGGATACATGATGCAAACCATCTATCCTTTACTTAAAGAGACAAAGTGCCGTGTGGAGGCACTACATACTGATGTGTGCTATTATGTAGAAGTTGACCAGGATGGAGACTTTCAAGATTTCATCAAAAACTCAAAATCTAATGCAAGACGACGGTTCAGGCAAACTATACGTGCTCGGGGAATCGGGAATGAATACATCATAAAAGGTCCGGACGGAATTGGTGAAGCGGATCAGATGCTTGAAAGATTGATACATTTGCATCAGGAAAGATGGAATAAAGTTGGTCATCCCGGAGTTTTTGAGGATGAGAGATTTCGGGAGTTTTTCAAGGAGATCTCATTGACTGCATTTTGGGATAACAGGCTTTGGTTGAAGCAGGCAGTTGATAATGACGGGGTATGTTCAGTGAGAATGTTACTGATGTACAACGGCAGATATTACGATTATATGAGCGGTTATAATGATGATAGTCCTTCATCCAAATATCGCCCCGGAATCGGACTTCTTTTAGACTTGGTTGAATGTTCACTTGAACAGCCTGTAGAAAGGATTGAACTAATGCGGGGAGATGAACGCTATAAATTAGACTTCACAGATCTTGCCATCAACAACTGGAAAATTGTAATTCCTGAGGTTAGAAACTGGAAAACAGGCTGGGCTGTTCCGGCTGCAATTGTCCAGCTTTGTTCAGTCTTCTATAAATACTTTAATAGAGAGAAAGAGCTCTTGAAGGTGCAGTATAAAAAAGTGGGATTTTTACACATGCTTCCTATGTACTTCAAATTCCGGATAGACACGGTTATTCACAAAATAAATTAGAAAATGAACCAGGATAGAATGTGCAAATATTACACTAAACCCTTGCTTAAAGATATAAATTGCACGTTCAGGTTAAAGAATTGAGAGAGAACTTAGTTTAAAACCTTCCATTGCATGTATGCTATGCAATGATCTGTAGAAATAAAATAATAACCGGTTGAATGGCACACTTGTTGCAAATACAAATGATTATAAAACAGTGTTTTGACAAGGTTGCTAACTGATAACATATATATGAAAGAGTCAAACAGAATTCTAAAAATAAAAGTACTTATGTATCACAGGGTACTTGAAAAAAAACCTGAAAAAGAAAGCAGATGGCATTATGTGACTGTCTCAGAATTCAGAAAACAGATGAACATGATTGAAAGGTGGGGCTATACTCCGATCACATTTTCCGATTATCAACTTTTTCTTGAGGGTAAACTCACATTGCCTTCGCGGCCTATCATCATCACTTTTGATGATGGATATCAGGACACCCTTGAAAATGCCATTCCTGTACTTGTTGAGTTGAATATACGGGCGGTCATTTTTGTGATGGGTAATCGAAAATTAAAAAGTGCACGTTGGGATGAACTGGATGACTTGGGCAGTTGCCCATTAATGACTGACGAGCAGGTGCGGACGGTGCAAAAGATGGGGTTTGAGATCGGGGCGCATTCCCTCAATCATACAGCACTTACAAGCCTCTCAAAAATAGATATGACTAATGAGATTATGGGTTCGAAGGAAGAGCTCGAAAAAATTCTTGGAAGCCCAATTCAAACGTTCTCATACCCCTATGGAAGCGTTAATGAGAGGGTGAAAAAAGTTGTATCAGATTCAGGATTTTCATTTGCCTGTGGGGTGTACTCAGGGGCTGCTCAATTCAGCCAATCCATGATGGATTTCAGAAGGCTGGCAGTCAATCAGGATACTTCAAGGTTAAAGTTTTTAGTCATCCTGTTATTGCCTTATCAGTATATCGAATGGCTCTATGCTCGTCTGAAAAATAAAATGACGCAAGACATTAAAATGGAGGTTCAGAGTAGTGTTCAACCACACTCTAAAAATGGGACCATCAAACCTGAAAGTTTTGATGTTCACAATATGGTTAATCCAAACTCTCTTTAATAACACCTTATGAAAACACTATATATTATTTCCAAGGGAATGGACAAGCAGTCGGATGAAGAGTTACGGCAGCTTGAGATTGAGGATAAGATCCCCCGGGTTTCGCTGCTTGAAGATGCTATTTCGGCGGAGGTGCTTGATGAACGATACCTGACTGAGAAGCCACCCTATTTACGCAGATTATTCTACGGACTTATCCCGGTAAGCATTGCTCAACTGCTCGAAGCTCTCTTCATTATGCACCGGTACGATCTGATCTTGACTCACACTGAGAAAGTAAGCTTTCCATTAGCCCTGATATTGAAGTGGATTCGCTCATCGAAGCCGCATATTGTAGTATTGTCACGGATCACATCCGTGGATGTAAAGAAAACGAAGCAGAAACTGTGGTTTTTAAAAAGAACCAGGAATTCAGTTACCTGTTTTCTGATCTGGTCTTCTGTGCAGCGAAAAATTGCCATTGAACGATTTGGGGTATCTGCGGATAAGATCATACTTCTTAAAAGAGGGATCGATCAGCTTTTTTGGAGTCCAAGGGAAATTGAAACGGATATGATCTGTTCAGTAGGAATGGAGGCTCGCGATTATCCGACACTGGTTGAGGCCCTTCGTCATCTAAAGATTCCTTGTCATATTGCAGCCGGAGCATCCCGGGGAGATATTTTTAAAACGATCGAAAGACTACATGATATCGAGGATATTCCGGACTGGGTAACCATTGGACCCAAAAAACCAATGGATCTCAGATCATTATATGCACGTTCTCGATTTTCCGTCATCTCTCTTTTACCAACAGATTCTGATAACGGATTAACAGCCATACTTGAATCAATGGCAATGGGAAAACCCGTCATTTGTACAAGAGCTGAGGGACAGGTAGATATTATTCAGGATGGTATTACCGGAATATTTGTGCCACAAGGAGAACCCGGGGCAATGAGAGATGCAATACAGTCTCTTTGGAACGATCCTGAACGTTGTGAAAGGATGGGTGAAGCTGCGCGGGAATTTATAGTGAAGAATCATAATATGGAACAATTTGTAGCTGCCATTAAACATGAGGTTGACCGGGCTGTTCATATACAGGTTCCTCAATTTCATGCTTCATCATCCCATCTGAAGTCAGCATCACCAGCTATATTTGTGGAATCCGATAAATTTGATTCTGAGATGGATTGAAATCCTGAATAGTGATATCAGCATCTTTAAAAAGCCTAAAGAAAACATGAAGCATAAAAAATTTAAAAAACACCCGGTTGGGTAAACCCGATGATCTTTATTGAAGTTATATTTTTAACCTTTTTTCTATTATTGGGTCCGTTGTTAGGCTACCAGTTTTTTTTGAGCGTGGTGTCATTTTTTGCTAAAAAAAGGACCACTTTCAATTCGGAGCTAAACCGAAAGTTTGCTTTTATCATACCTGCTCACAACGAAGAAAAAATTATCTCAAAAACGATTTATAGCTTGTCTGGACTTATATATCCAAAAATAAATTATGATGTTTTCGTCATAGCTGATAATTGCACAGATCAAACTGCCCAGATCGCAAGAACACTCGGAACCAACGTACTGGAACGTACGAATCCCGATCGCAAAGGGAAAGGATATGCGTTGAGATGGGCTTTTGATACGGTATTGTCACATAAGAAAAAATATGATGCATTAATTGTGGTGGATGCAGATAGCCTGGTATCAGGTAATTTTCTGGAAGTGATGAATGATTACCTTGATCGCGGTAGCCGGGTGATGCAATGCAGCGACCTGGTGTTGCCTGAACCTGGAAACTGGAGTGTGGAAGCTACACGTATCGGGTTTCTGCTATATAATTATGTAAAACCTCTCGGACGGAAAGTGCTCGGCTTAAATATGGGACTGAGAGGGAACGGCATGTGCTTCAGCGCTGATGTTCTGAAAGAAATTCCGTGGCAGGCCTGGTCGTTGACTGAAGATGTTGAGTACGGGCTCGTACTGTTATTGAAAGGGGAAAGAATCGATTTTGCTCCCGAGGCGGAAGTGTATGCACAGATGCCAATAGAAGCTTCAAATGCAGAAACACAACGCTCCCGTTGGGAGATTGGACGCTTTCAAATTATCAGATCCTATGCACCAAAGTTTTTCTATAAGGCCATAAGTAAAGGATCTTTGACTTATTTTGATGTATTCGTTGATCTGATCACTCCGCCGTTTGTGAATATGATGTTTATGGTAACGATGATCTTTAGTGCCGGGCTTATTCTTTGGTTATTGGCACTATTACCTGTTATGCACTTGTTAATGTGGGGGGGCTTACTATCCACAGGAATATTTTACTTGTTTATTGGACTGTATGTAGGGGGAGCTGATAAAGCACTTTACAAGTCATTGCTTCGACTGCCAAAGTATATTTTCTGGAAGCTAAAAGTATATGTTAAAGCCCTGTCAATAGGGAAAGAGGATAATTGGATCAGAACAACAAGGGATTCCAAATAAGATGGATTTACATAGGTGTAAGCGATAAGATTCAAGAACTATAAAATTGAAATGTATCTTTGATCTTGTCGATTTTAAATGATTCAATATTTATGATTACGGCATTTAAAGATACAACATGCCTTATACCATCAACCAAATAGCCAACCTGCTCCGTGAAGTTTTACAGCTTATGCAATTTGGCAGGAGAAACGTCTAAAAGTAATTGCTTTTAATAAAGTTATGAAAAATATTCAGCTTTTAACTATTGTTATTTCCCTGGCTTTATTGAGTGGTTGCATTCGGTCTCCGGAAAATAAATTTATTGCTGTTAATCAGGTTGGCTACGAAATAGACAACCCCAAACAGGCCTTCTTAGTCAATGCAGAAGCCGATAGGTTTGAGCTGTTACGAGCAGAGGATTCAAGGGTGGTTTTTTCAGGTTTAATAAAAACACTTTCTGAAAAGGATACTGTTTCTGGTGATAAAATTTCGGTGATAGATTTCTCTGATTATCATTCAGAGGGTGAATATATGATCAAGACGGTTGGACCAAAACCTATTGCATCAAACAAATTTCGCGTAAGTCAAAACGTATATGCTGATGCATTAAAAATCATGAGCAAAAGCTATTATTATCATCGGTGCGGAACTCAGGTAGGCGGTGAATCTGACTGGGGGTATGAAATCTGCCATTTGGAAGACGCACCTTTCTTTGATGCTCCGGAAAGTTCAAAAGATGTGACCGGGGGCTGGCACGATGCGGGCGACTACAACAAGTTTACGGTGAATACTGCTTTGAGTGCCGGACTTCTGCTATATGCCTATGAATCTAATCCCGGTAATTTTTGGGACAACCAATTGAGGATCCCTGAATCAGGCAACGGCATCCCTGACCTGATTGATGAGGTAAGCTGGGCGTTAGAATGGTTACTGAAAATGCAGCGTGATGACGGGGCTGTATATCATAAAGTATCCCAGAATAAATGGGAGGGTGAGTATTTGCCACATACTGATCCTGCTACACGATATATTTTTGATATTAGCAGCGCCGCTACGGCATCATTTACGGCTGCGACTGCAATCGGTTCTCGCCATTTGAAGAACTATAACCCGGATCTTTCTCAAAAGTTAAAGGTTGCCGCTGAACGTGCCTGGAACTGGCTGGAAGAAAACCCACAAAATGTTCCGACAGGTGGGTTTAAAAATCCTGAGGGTGTTACCGGTGGCGAATATGGTGATCCGTCGGACATTGATGAACGCCTCTGGGCAGTTATAGAACTATACTTGCTCACGAACAATGACAAGTACCTCTCATTTTTTATTGAACATTACAAAAAACTCTTTCAAGCAGGCATTCCACCTATAAGCTGGCGTGATGCAAACAGCCTGGCATTGGATGCTTTTCTTCGATCGGAAACAAATGGGGAATATCAAAAAGAAATAGATGCTGTGAGAGAAGCAACCATTCTGCAGGCTGATACTATATTAGAAGCTCACAGTCATAATAAGTACCATAATTTGCTTCGTTATAATCAGTATTACTGGGGCTCAAACAGTGTAGGTCTTGCTTTAGCTTTCGATCTGATCCAAGCCTATAATATTGCCGGCCAAACAGAGTATAAAAATGCAGCACTCGATCAGCTTCACTTCATATTAGGACGAAATCCTCTAAACCTATCACAAGTGACGGGTGTTGGTTCTGTTTCCGTGCAAAATCCATACCATCAGCTTTCTGAGATGGATGACGTCAATGCCCCTGTACCCGGAATGCTGGTGGGTGGACCAAACGATCATCTGCTATTGAACAACAAAAAGATCTCACCGTACCCATCAAAAAACTATGAAGATCTTTTCAAAAACTACCTGGTAAATGAGCCTGCCATTAATTTCACTGCTATTCTAGTTTATGTAACCGGCGCTATCTCAACCCCAATAGATAAACCTAAGAATACCAACATTTCTAAATAGGCATTGAGCATGATTTTTGATCCAACAATTATTCCATTCCATCTTTTTTTACTCCGAGGCTGGTTAAAAGTACTGAGCATAAAAAAAGAAGCTACTGATCTACTTTGAAGGCCCTATTTATTGCATTATAGTAAACGGTTCCCATAACAGAATAACCCATTTCATTTAAGTGCACACCATCATTTGAAAGGTGTATAGCTGGATCTAAAGCAGCTTCCATATCAGCCAGAATGATGAGATCGCCATTCGTTTTTCGGTCACTAATAATAGAGCGTATTTCGGCATTATATCGCTGAACCATAACAGCTCTATCTTTGATCGTCATGTCTGAACTTCCTACATTTTTTGGTGAAACGGGCGGGATTGTAGCAGCAAGGATGTAGGTTCCCGGCTCGGATGAGTTAAAAATACGATCAATCAGAGCATCCCACCGGGAAGCAATTTCGGGAGCAGTTTCATCAAAATACCAGGCAATATCATTGGTTCCCACCATCAGGGCTACATATTTGGGGCTGTGTGTCTGCATCAGAGATTCTGCCTTATCTATGATGCCTTCGATCTTTATGCCACCCACACCCTCATGATCAGCATCTGGGATAGAGCTTGTTTGATATTGATTGCCCACAAAATCCAGATCATGGCCATCATCAGTCAGTAAATTCCAAAGTTTTACTCTTGGGCGGGAATCGTTGGTCATACTGTCGCCCAATGGCATAATAACTAGTAATTGATCTAAAGGAGTAGCTGGGACTGAATGTTCTTCAATCTTATACATTAATTTAGCTTCAAGGGTCACATTATCGCTGTTAGTAATAGTGGCCTGAATTTTAAACTCTCCTGTCAGTTCCTCAGGTTGGCTTATCCTGAAGGAACCATCACTATAAGAGACAACGGTGATTTGATGAACCTCACTGAAGAACTCTGTGTTTACAATCGGAGTTTTGCTGTCAAAGTAATCCAAAATATGGAAATCCTTGATTTGCCCTTTACTTCCTTTCAAGGTATCGGCAATTTGAATGATTGGGATAAGTGATTTTTCAACTGATGGTTCATTTGGCACATCAATTGGCTGAGTGCAACTCATAAAAATGAAGCATATAGAAATGCAGGACATAAGAATATATTTAAACATGATAGAGTTGCTTTATCTTAAAGAATGAAAGAACTCTGTATAATCAGGTAACTCAAAATTTGTTCCATAAATTAAATTCTACAATTCAGGAAAATTGACAGGTGTTGTATAAGACTAAGATCACGGCGATAAGATATTCAGGCAGTCAACCATGCTTTTCAATTGTGCTGGAGCTATATACTTATGTACAGGCAGCTCCAACAGTCCATATTTAAGTTTTTCGGCTTGTTGGAATCCCTTCTTCCCAAATGGTGCTTCCGGCCAGCCAATGTAGCAGACCACACCAGCATTTCGCAAAGCTTGTTGTACTTGCTCACGCATGTTGGCGGGGATAAGAACAGGCATGCTAAAGGGGGTGAAGCCCTTATTTAGTGAATAAGCATTCGTCTTTTCTTTGGTAGCATAACGTTTAATCCCCAGGGGCTGAATAAATGAATGATTCCGAATTCCGTTAAGTAAATACAAGAAGTTCTCGCGCCTTTTATTTACCAATTTATCTACATCAAGTAATTTGCAATACCATTCGGAAAATCGGTCCATTATTTTCACATGTACAACATGGTTTCCTGATAAATCAATATATCCGGTACCTGGTAATGATAATTTTCGAAATGGATTATATCCGTTCAAAGCGTTGTTAATGGTAAATTTTAGCCGGGATCCAGCCAAATGATAAGCCATGAAAGAACTACTCACTCGCTTTGTATCTGAAGGTTTAAATTTCCAAGGTTGTGAATTTAAGACCAAAACGCCGCCGCAATGAAATTGCATCATCTTTCTGGTACTGAACAATGTAAAATCACCTGTGGAGCCAAGCTGTTTGTCCTTGTAATACCCGTTTATACTGTGGGCACAATCCTCAATAAGAAATATGCCAGCTCGTTCTGTTAAGTCTTTTAATGGCTGTAAATCCACGGGAACCCCGAAGAAGTGAACGGCAAAGATGGCTTGTGTCTGATCATCTATCAAACTGCCGATTTCATTCGGGTCAATATTAAAATCTGTAGGAACATCGTAAAATTTAGGTTCAAATCCTGCAGCAAGGATAAACCGGTACAGCTTGGCCGGTATATAGACCGGCATAACAATATTCGGTTTTTTCTTTGGACGGTTCTTTTGTATCCAAATCATTACATCATAGAAGGCATGTGCTGCATTACCATAAAAATGGGATTTTCCTTCAAATTGATCCAGATATTGACGAAATGATACAGTCGGAACCGATTCTTCTGAATACCCTGTAGTTTCTTTCATTTATGTGATCTCTGTTCAATACGCTCATGCAGAAGGTGTATGTAATCACTTAATCCGGAGTTAAATGACTTATCTTCAAATAGGTATTTAAGATGTAATCTTTCGTTCCTGATGTATTTAACCACATTCATTGAACTCTTTATTAGTCTGGGTAACAACCTTCCGTTTTTATAGTCAGGACACAAGGTGATTTTTTGGTTTTGTTTGATCTCGGTAGCCAATCTTAATTTAAATTCTTCCGCTCCGCGCAGCATATCAAAAACCTTAACCCCATCATTAATAGCTTCATGTAATCTTGCGTATAGCAGTACATTTCCCGGTCCCTGCTTTATATATTGTGATTCTTCGTCCATGCCCCGATGCATAAGGGATATTCTATTTTTATAGGTTATGCATACATCAATAGCTACATATTTTGCGTTTTCTTCTTCCGGAATGGCCACATTAACCTCTATCCAGTTTTTCTCATAAAATGATTGAGCGATTTCCATAAAAAAATCACGCATCCTTTTTTCCGAAAATGTACCTGAGAACCCCCGGTCATTCCATTGCTGCTGATGCATTCGAATAAAGTCTGTCAATACTACGGGCAATTCGATGGGGTCTTTTATTTTATCGATCTTAAAAGCATTAGGGTTTCCTGTTTCTGACCGTTTAAAATAACGCCGGGCATGATACCGGGCTTTTTTGGGCAAAGATTTCAAATATTCATCCCAAGTAGAATCCAGCATTATTACCGGACTTGAAGACGCCTTTTCCATTATGCAGTTCAGTTCCTGATCACCCGATGCAATAAGTGGGAGCAATGTATTGAGTATGTCGCTTTTTTTGGGAACTTCATCCAAAATGATCTCATCATAAACCGAATTGATGTCATTGAAATGCTGAAGGAATGATTGATAGAATATTTGCTCACACCCTGGGCGAATTATACAATCCAGGTAATCTGAATAGGAGATGGAGCCTAACAATGGTTCGCCTTCCGGTTGACTTACATAAGATCCCAGGAATCTTAAACAGGTATAAACTTTGTGGCCAAAGAGGGTTACGGTGTCTTCAAAGAGGGGAGCGATACCTATTAGTTTGTTTTCTGTATAAACTGTAAGAATATGCAGTTTTTTGTTAGCTCCAAAATGCTTCCACCATACCTGATTCCATTCAAAAGTTTGGAAAATTTGAGTGTTAGCTTCCATTACCAACTCTTGCCACTCCTTTTCTAAGGTTTCAAAATCTTCGATGTGGGTGATGATTCTGATTTCAGTTTGGCTACTGTCTGTCCTTCTACTAATATCATCTATTTGTGATTGTTCAGATTCACCTGTTGTATAAGCTGATATTGAGGAGGTCTCATTGATTTCATTATGATCAATCAATTTTACTCCCATTAAATCTTTGATAATGCAATTTGTATGACATTATATTTCTACGTTGTATTTGTGGCAAAAGCCCTTGGAAAGAATTAAACATCTGAGGTTTAACCCGGAATTCAGATTCAGATAGTTTGTTAAAAGTGCTGAATTTTTCAGTCGTGGGAAATTCTTCAAAGAACCCATAGATCTCCTTCAAGTCGTGTTAAAAAAGCGTTGCCGGTTTGTATAGTATGTTTCAGTTCAAAATCGCTGCTATGTATTAAGGTCCACATCCTTGCCGGAACAGAAAAAGCTTTCCTGGTAAATGGGGTTTGTAGCTGGCTGGGCATCAGTCGTCCGGAAAGTTCCACGCCACCCTTGGAAAAAGCGTGCCAGGTTAGAGCATTAAATAATTCGGTTTCTTTACCCGGTATTGATACCGCCTGAATGACCTCACAAACACCCTTTTTTTGAGCATAGTAGATAAACCAGCCAATGGGTTGATTATTCGGATCAAAGAGCGCGGCTTTATGCAGCGTTCCATATTTGGTTTCTCCCTCCAGCAGCTGGAACAAACTGTCAATATCTGTTAGATTGTATGTAGGAAAAAGGAGATAGAAAGGTTCTATTATTTCCAACAGAACGCTCATTAATTCTGTACTGAGTGGTATAATACCGTTAAAAGGTTTTTTTTGATAAAAGAGTGGGATCTTCAACCTCTCGGCGATCGAATCCATACTTGCCGCTACAAAGCGAAGGCTTTCACCCATCCGGTTTGGATACTGTTTTAACAAATGAATCGTGGCCAATGAAAGCGGTCGCAATGGGATTTTATAATAAAGACTTTCCCCTGTAACGAATTCTCCGCCAAGCCGTTTCCATAACTCCATTGTAGAATCAGCAGAACCGTCAGAAAGAGAGATATCCTGAGGGCCGGAAAGAAAATGTTGGAGTAATCTCATCGGCATAAGTTGCTTTCTTCCATCCTCCGTTGCCATTAAATGATGGCAATTAGCCATGGTGATCATTCTGTTTTTGTATTGGAATGATTTTGTGATGATACCTAAAAAGCCATTGATATCTCCATTTGCTGATCGGCTGACAATGGGTTTGACATGCGGGAGAAGCTCTCCGTCTTTGAAATAGAGCTGAGCAGTCCTCTTTTTTAGAGTTTGAAAGGAAGACTCCTTGCTGCCAGGAAAGTATAAACGAGAGAGTTCTACTACGGAATCGATATCATCTGTAGTTAGCAGCGTAATTGGGGGATTCTCTTGTTTTAAAATTCCTTGGTGTTTATAGGTGCCGGCCAAATTTAGATCTGGATCCATTATATCGGGTATGATTGTTCATAATAGCTTAAAGTAAACCGGGCTTCTCTCTTGCCTCGGACAAAAAAGGGATCAGCTGCCCACACTAACAGATAAAGGTACAGGTAGTGAAAGTCGTGTGATCATCGCAGTCATCGCCTTCACTGATCTATAATCCTCAAAATCGATTTCTTCAGGCTCAATCCTGATATTGAATTCATTTTCCAAGGCTACCATCAATTGTATAAGTGATAGTGAATCAAGTACTCCGGTGTCGATCAGGTCTTCTTCAAATGCGATCGTTTCAAGGGTTAATGTCTTGCAGACAGTGGATGTGACTTTTATTTGGATGGGCTGTTGCTGCTTCATACTTGTATAATGATTTTTGGGATGTGTTTACACCAAACTAATTTTATTGCGGTCTTGGCTTTTGCTGAAACTGATCGGATAATATTTTCCGGTCAATTTTACCATTACCGTTTCTTGGAAGGAGGTCATATTCCTGCCAAACCTGAGGCATCATATAGGAAGGTATTTTGTCCTTTAACTTTTGTTTGAGAAGGGGGGCAAGAACACCATTCTTCATTGAAGTGCCTACATAAGCACATCCAATGGCTGTGCCATCAAATCCATCTATATGAACCGGGACCACTGCGTATTCCCTGAGCATTTCGTCTTGTCCGAGGGCAGCCTCTATTTCACCAAGTTCGATGCGATACCCTCTGCTTTTAATTTGATAGTCAGATCTTCCGTGAAAGTAGATCAGCCCGTCTTTGCCAAGTGAGGCTAGGTCTCCTGTTTTATATATCCTTTCGCGTCTCCCTTCTACGTTAGTGTATCTAAAAAATGCGGCTTTTGTTTTATCAATGTCTTGCCAGTACCCCGGGCTTAAACCGCTCCCTTCAATATAAAGATCACCCACTTCTCCGATCTTTTTTTGACAAAGATCTTTATCCAGAACCAATAGCTTTTCGTTTGAACAAGGCTCTCCAATCGGAATTTCGGTGAGATTGTCGGGATGTTCCCTTACTGTATAATAACTGCTTGCTATCGTTGCCTCTGTGGGGCCGTAGAGGTTGGTGAATTGAACATCAGGAAGGTTTCTCATCCAATATTGTAAAGCAGGAACCGGGAAAACTTCACCGCACCAGATCAACCGCTTCAGGTCAGGATAGCCTCCCTTGGGTACAACCTGAAACTTTGCAAGATAACTGAGCGCAGAGGGCACGGAAAACCACTGATTCAGTTTGTTTTCGAGAATGAACGCAGATAATTTTTTCGGATCAGTGCTAATGCCAGCCGGCACCAAATGAAGATGTGCACCTGAAGCAAAAGCACCGTAGATGTCAAATGTAGAGAGATCAAAATGAAGAGGAGAATGACAGGAGGTATGTTCACCTTGTTTCATATTGAAAAAAGGAACGGCCCAGTTTATAAAGGCTTCAATATTCGCATGGGTAATGACAACCCCTTTCGGCTGTCCGGTTGAGCCAGATGTAAACAAAATATGAGCAGCCCTTGCCGGATTTCGTATTACCTGATAAGCTTCATTTTTCTGGCTCTTTATATCTTTATAGATAAATTGTGGCGGGAAGTCATCTCCATGTAACAAAGATTCCGCTGACCACCATATCCAGGGAATTAAACCGGTTTCCGGGTCAGAATGTATAATATTCTGAAACTGATGAGTTGTATCATGATCAACAAAAAATAGAGAAGGTTTTGATGATTTGATGATCTTGGCTACTCTTTCTGTTGGGCTATGGGGGTCGAGCGGTACGTAGACACCACCTGCTTTTGTGATCCCAAGCATCGCGATGATAGTTTTTGGGGTCTTCTCCATAAACAACCCTACACGATCACCAGGCGAAAGGTTATGTCTAATTAACATCCCCGCTAGTTTGTTACTCTCCGATTCAAGTTCTCCGTAGGTTATCTTCTCATCATTAAGAGAGACGGCAGTTTGATTCCCATTTATATGTGCCTGTTTTCTCGACCAATCGTAGATCATCATGCTTTCACCATATAACTAGATGCATGTTCAAAGACATGAAGGGTAGTTTGTAAATCTATTTCTGAGACAGGGATGTCCAGAATGCAGGTCTTGCATCCGATTTGCAGGTAACCGGAAAGTTCCCGGGCTACTTCATCAAAATCGCCTACAAGGTAAGGGCAGAAAGTATGATAATGCTTGAATGGGCCCAGCCAGTAGACTGATTCTTCACTGAGATCGTAACCGTTTTGCCCGGAGAGTGTCTTGTGCCATTCAGAATCAGAGGTTTTATGAGCCACCTGATGAGAGAGCTCACCAGATCGCGTATTTGGAAAACGAATAAGGGCATCACTCCACGCTTTATCATGAGAATGCCGTGCTAGTATTCCTACCCGAATTCCTTTAATTCCATTTCCATTAGTTCTTCCCGATTTTGCATAATCGGCTGTGGGCTCGGGATACTCGATGAGTTTGGCCCCGAGTCGTACTGCCGTTTTTCGGGCCATATCTGAAGAGCCGGACAGATAATATGTGGGTTGTAAATGTTCCGGGAGTGTAGGTTGTAATTTTAAGTTCTTAATTACGTAGAATTCTCCCTCATAGGTAACGGCTTTTTTAGAGGTAAGTAGCAACTGTATAACTTCGGTATATTCGGCGAGACGTTCATAACGCTGGTCGTGAGGCGTGTGGTCTCCCATTGCTTTCAAGTCATTTACAAACCCACCGGCCACCAGGTTTAATGCGATCGGACGATCATAGATCAATCCTATGGAAGCAATTTTTTTAGCCACCGTATAAGGATGCATATACATGGGCTGTAGGGCTATCATCGGCAAAAGATGATGTGTTTCAGTAAGTATGATGCCGGTGATCAACCACGGATCTGCCAGCCGGTTATCACTGTAAACAAGAATTCCTTTATATCCATATTTTTCAGTTTGCTTAGCAATTCTCTTCAGCTCTTTAAGAAACAAGTGCCGGTCAAATTCAACAGATTGTGGTGTAGTTGTAAACAGATCAATATCCATAGAGCTTATAAAATTGTTGGATCAAAGAAGATCAATTCATAAATAGAAGTAAACGAACTGAGGGTTTGATGCCGGTTCGAAAATTTCAAGCAAGCCTCTTTTTGAAAAGTTACACCCCTTGCTCAGAAGGATGTTTAGTTCGATCTGAAGGAATGAATGACTGCTTCTGTTTGAAGGCTATTACAAAAGATGTGCCAAACGTGATCAAGATTGTAAACAGTATAGAGAAGGCGTAAAACAAGTGTTATAGGAATGGTTTTGAAGGGATTCTTTATTTTTAACTGAGAGTTGATACCTAGGCAATATTACACAAGAAGAAAAGGGGGTGTGCAGAAAGTTCACACTTCAATTGAGTATCTTAGCAAGAGAATTTTCAGAGAGAACTGAATGGCTGCTGATTTTTTCAGCTAATTTAAAAACAACTTTTTCCCAGAATAATAAAATGACCGCTACCCATCAGAAGAATGTTTTATTGGTTGTTGAAGAGGCTGCTGGAGCCCATGCACTTCGGTTGCTTTTGGAGAGCAATCATATACTTGCGGGGGTTTTAACTTCTGGTAATTTACCTGATACTGCTAAATATCAAGATGAGTCATTAAAGGATGCCGATGCAAACACCAAGCCGCCAAATTCAAATATTGCTGCCAAAGCAAGTAGCTTAGGGATTCCGGTTTTTGATGCAAAAAAAGTACAGGATCCGGACTTTGCTAAATGGATGGGTGCCCATCAAATTGATGTTCTTTTGAACGTACATTCTTTGTATAGAATTTGCCCCGAAGTTGTGCACGCAGTACGCATTGGGGGCTTTAATCTTCACCCGGGGCCGTTGCCGGGTTATTCTGGGCTAAATGTGCCAAGCTGGGCGATTTATAATGAAGAGCCCACACATGCGGTTACGCTTCATTATATCACAGATAAAATAGATACCGGCCATATTGTATATGAAACCCAATTTCCTCTTACTGCAAAGGATACCGGATTAACTGTAAGCCTGAAGTGCGTGCAAAAGGGTCTGCAGCTGATCGAACGTTTATTGAAGGAACTTAGCCGAGTTCCTTTTTATATGCCTTCTCAACCACAGGAACTAGGTGAACGTAGATTTTATAAAAGGTTTCAGATACCGGGAAATGGGTTCATACAGTGGACCGATCCTGCTCATAAAATTGATGCCTTCATCAGGGCTTGCAATTACTCGCCATTTCCATCTCCCTGGGGGGAGCCGAAAACAAGATGGAGGGAAAGAAATATCTCGATCCTGAAGGCTGAAATAAGCAATAAAGTTTGTGATGATGCCCCGGGTACAGTTGGACCAATGGTGGATGGTAAAACAGCCATTGCAACCGCTGATTATTGGGTGTTGATTGACAAATGTAAGGTGGATGGTGAGCCTTTTGTTGCAGCTTCTTTTTTGGCTCCCGGAGATAAGCTGATCGCTGAGAAAAACTAATTATGAGAGGAAACGCTGTTTTAGGCACTCTATTTGCTAGGGAGATGAAAAGTGCCATTTATAAACTATCGATCGGTAGCAATCCATGAATTACAAGAGAGACCTGTCTAAAATCTTTTCACGTTTACGTAAATATTCTATGTGGGAACATATAGCGGGACTTTGGCTTTCGCGCAAGTTTGACCGCAATGGCTACCTTATTGTTACCGGAGGCTGGCCTATGCCTAAAGTTATACATAAAGGCGGAACGCTGGTAGCCGGGAACTGCCAATTCTATTCCGGAGTTCGAATAGAGCTAGGCGCCAGGGCTACTCTGTTGATTGGAAACGGGAGTTATTTAAACCGGAATACGCTGATAGTATGTGAAGATCGGGTTGAGATAGGGGAAAATTGCAAAATAGCCTGGGATGTGATCATCATGGATAGTGACCTCCATCCCATAAACGACAAATCGCCGATCGTTAACAAACCTGTACGTATAGGAGATGGTGTTTGGATCGGGTGCCGGTCCATTATCCTGAAAGGAGTTACGATCGGAGAAGGAGCAGTGATAGCAGCCGGCTCCGTAGTTACCAAAAACATCCCGCCAAGAACGGTTTATGGAGGTTCTCCGGCAAAGCTCATTGCCAAATTGGATGCTTCCATACCAGTTCATGCCTGATAGGGTATTTCCCGAATAGGTGATATATATAACATATTTCTTCTGCGCTGTAATAGTTTATCAGTAAAATTTAACCACGTTGCAATGTGGTACTTGACACTGTATGAACTATAGAAAATCTGTAGTTCCAGACATACAACACATCTTTACAGAAGGTATTCAAAATGATGAATCGATATTTAAAACCGCTACTTATGATTGTTGGAGTCAGCTTTATTGCAGCATGCGCCAGTACAAATCCTCCGACCCAACAGCTCACAGAAACAAGAATGGTTATTGAACGGGCCGAACAGGATGGAGCTCAAGAATATGCCCCGCTTGAACTCCGGGATGCAGGAATCAAACTACAACAGGCACGCGAAGCCGTGGATGCTGAAAATTATAAGAAAGCTATCCGTCTACTTGAACATGCAAGAGTTGATGCTGAGCTGGCCCAAGTGAAAGCAGTTTCTGCCAAATCACAGGAAGCCGCGGCTGAACTGAAAGAAAGCATTCGCATTCTAAAGGAAGAACTTGAAAGAAAAAATAAATAGAGCAATAAACAGAGGGTTTAAATTATGAAATCAATTATGTTACGTAACAATCGGCTTACAATGTACACCATGTTGCCGCTTTTGATCTTAATGATCGGCTGCGCAGGACCACCGGCAAATAATCCACTGCTCAACAACGCACGTGATAACTACAAGGCGGCTTACAATGATGAAAAAATTGTCAGGCTAGCTCCGGTTGAACTGAAAGAGGCCGAAGAGGCACTGGCAAAAAGTACTAAATTATGGGAGTCAAAAGCAGACAAGACTCAGGTGAATCACTACGCCTATCTGGCTGAGAAAAAGACAATGATAGCACGCGAAACGGCTCTTATGAAAGCAGCTGAGCAGGAAATATCAGATGGAGAAACCGAACGTCAGCAGGTAATGCTGGATGTACGCCGTGCAGATGCACAGCGTTCTGAACAACGTGCCAACAGTGCCCTTGAAGATGCACAACGTGAACGCTTAGCGGCCTCTGAAGCACGGGAAGGAGCTGAAACAGCACGCCTTAGTGCAGAAGAATCACGGCTAAAGTCCGAAGAATTGGCCAAAAAAGTGCGTGAACTTGAGGCAAGACCCACCGACAGAGGACTGGTATTGACCCTGGGTGATGTGCTATTTGATTTTGGACAAGCCACCTTAAAAACAGGCAGTATGCAATCAACAGATCAGCTGGCTAAATTCCTGAAAGAGTATCCTGAGCGCAATATATTGATCGAAGGATTCACTGATAGTATTGGGTCAGAAGCATTTAATCAAAGTCTTTCAGCTCAGAGAGCAGAAAATGTAAAAAACGCACTGATGAGCAAGGGAATCCAATCAGACCGGATCCGCACTTTTGGGTACGGCACACAACACCCGGTAGCTAGTAATGCCACCGAAGAAGGCCGTCGGCAAAATCGCAGGGTCGAAGTAGTGATCTCTGATCAGGATGGGGTTATCAAAGCCCGTACCGGACCGAATTAGAACGAGAATTTCAAACATAAAACCGGGAGTTTGTTGGTACCAAAAGGTATCACCTGACAACTCCCGGTTTTTTTTTATGACAGTAACTTTCGCCTTTTCCATGCTAATCCATTAGCGCCCTGCATTGGTTACTTTCTGCAACTTCAAATGTAGATTCTGAAAGTTTGTATGAAAGATGATGATAATGATGATGTGCAGGTCGGCTTCAGGGTAATTTTCTTAAAAGTCGTTCCCTTCTGATATGCGAAGATCGCAGTAACCGTATTCCCCCTCTAATAGCTCATTCTTGAGTGGTATTCTTAATTCACTCCCTGAGTATAGATCTTACTCATTTCCTCTGATACCCTCGGGAAAGAACGATACAGTACCTTCCAATACAGAATAGTTTTTTACATAAAAACAGGCTTTAAATCTATTTAAAGAAGGTTTTTGTTGTGTTGGCACGTCAATTGCATAGTATGATATATGGACCCTATCAAAGATAGATTTTGGCCAGGTATCAAGAGTGCAAATTAGAGGAGAGAGTACATGTATACCCATACAGAAAGTGAAGCCTACCCGGTTTTTGGAGTAAATATTTCAAGCTGTTCAAAGGAGGATTTCTTTGTGTCGGTGAATGAAAGATTACTGAATAGTGAAGAGGGACTAACCCCGTTATTTGTAGTCACCGTGAATCCAGAGATCGCAATTCAGTCTATAACCGACAATACCTACAGAACCATACTACAATCATCGAATATCAATACGGCTGATGGAGTAGGAATTAGCTGGGCTGTAAAATATCTTTATAACAGATCGGTGGACCGGATTACTGGTTCTGACTCACTTGAAAAAATATGTGCGGCGTGCACAACACTTGATCAATCCGTTTTCTTCTACGGTGCCGGGCCGGGTGTTGCAGATAAAGCTGCCTCAATACTTGTAACAAGAAATCCCGGATTGCGGGTAGAAGGGGTCTATGCTCCTGATTCTCCGGATATCTATTATGAAGACCTTCCTTTATCCACTCAAATTGAACTAAAACACTCCTCTGTAGTATTTGTGGCACTTGGTGCCCCATCTCAAGAGAAATGGATCTATGATAATATGCACCACCTAACCCGGTGTAGGTTGATCATTGGGATAGGAGGGAGTTTCGATTTTATTGCAGGAACTCAAAAACGAGCCCCTCTATTTTTAAGGAAGTCTGGACTGGAATGGATGTACCGCCTTTATAAAGAGCCTGCACGATGGCGCAGAATGCTACGGTTACCGCTGTTTGTGCTCAATATTTTACTTTTGAAAGCAAGTAATACCACCGCCCCAAAAAACAAATTGATCAATGTGCCTAAAGAGGAGATCGCATGAAAATATTAGTTACAGGGGCTGCTGGGTTTATTGGTTATCACCTTTGCAAAAGGCTTCTTGAGGACGGTATGGAAGTAATTGGGTTGGATAATCTGAACGATTATTACACCGTAAATTTAAAATATGCCCGGCTTGAATTATTAGGGGTAAAAAAAGATGCATTAAATTCATTGCAAGTGCTAACCAAAAGCGAAACATCCGATCAATTTTCTTTCCTGAAATGTGACCTTTGCGATGAATTCAGGCTTTCCCGTCTTTTTGAAGATCAGCAGTTTGATGTAGTAATAAATCTGGCAGCCCAGGCGGGAGTCAGATATAGCATCGAGAATCCCCGCGCCTATACGTCCTCAAATATCGAGGGGTTTTTAAACATTCTTGAAGGCTGTCGTCAAAACCCGGTAAGGCACCTTATCTTCGCTTCATCGAGTTCCGTTTATGGACTGAACACTGAGATGCCCTTCGAAACTGAGCACCGTACGGATCAACCTGCGAGCCTGTACGCAGCCACTAAAAAAGCTAATGAGCTAATGGCGCACACCTATGCTCATCTATACAATATTCCCTGTACAGGACTTCGATTTTTCACCGTTTATGGTCCTCTCGGAAGGCCCGATATGGCCTATTTTAAATTTGCGAATCTTATTATGGAAGGAAAACCAATTGACGTATACAACCAAGGCAAAATGGGCCGTGATTTCACCTTCGTAGGCGATATTGTAGAAAGCCTGGTACGATTAATTCCCAAACCCATGAAAACCGGAAAGGGCATCTCGTATCAATTGTTTAATATTGGAAATGGTGCTCCCGTATCGCTAATGGATTTCGTAACTATTCTGGAGAGGCTTCTGGGAAGATCCTCCCCCAAAAATATGCTCCCTATGCAGCCTGGTGATGTTGAAAAAACCTGGGCAAATGTTGATCAATTATACCAATACATTAACTATCGCCCGCAAGTAAATTTAGAACAGGGATTAGCTCATTTTGTGCATTGGTACAAAAATTACTACGGTTTTAGCGGGGTGAATTCAAAAGTTAAAGTAGAGGTAGTCAGAATTGAATAAGGCGTGCATATATCTCAACTCAATAATTCAATTTCAACACAATTTTTTGAGGGTGAGGGCTTTCCTTTTTGTAAAAAGAGATCAGAGAGCCCGGTGTAAAATCGAATTTTCATAATTACGATTTCAGAATTTGGGTACATGTATAAAACGGTGATTTATATAAAGGTTTCTGGCACGTTTGTAAGAGAAGTCAATCTGGAATCAGTTACTATGTATTGGTTAAGATAGATTATTAAGTATCAAGCTAGAGAGAGAGCAATTAGGGGAACGGGTTTAGAGCCCTGTTTCCCTTTTTGTTTATTTCCCAACCGTATAAAATGCTACTTTCGGGAAAGGGGGACTGAGCGCAGTAAATATTTTTATAGACGCAGAAATATTTGAATCTGGGTAATAAGGCAGGAATTACTTTAAAGCTATTCTCTTTGTGAAGCGGTTCTTATTAAAAAACACCTTATAGGTCTTCCAGGTTTTTTAATCTCTTTTCCTTTAACGTTTTGAAATAAGTAGGGGTAAGGCCCGTAATTTTTTTGAACTGATTGGAGAGGTGGGAAACACTGCTATAGTTTAATTTGTAGGCTATTTCAGTTAGGGTAAGCTCATCATATAACAAAAGTTCTTTAACCCGTTCAATTTTGTGCTGTATAATATATTGCTGAATGGTAATCCCCTTTACTTCAGAAAATGTATTGGAAAGGTAGGTATACTCATACCCTAATTTTTCACTGATAAAGTCTGAGTCATTAACAGTAGGAAATTCATCTGAATAATGAATCATTTCAACGATAATACTTTTTATTTTTTCAACAAGAATATGCTTCTTGTTGTCCAAAAGTTCCAATCCACCCTTGATTAAAGCTTCTTCGAAGGCCTTTCTTTGTTCTTCTGTGATGTCATCCTGAATCTCTACAAAACCCAGTTCAACCGAAGCACAGTTGATCCCGAGTTTATCCAACTCATTCTTAACGAACATCTTGCATCGCAAGCTAACCATATATTTAACATATAGCTTCATGTTACATAATTATGAGTGAACACAGGTTTCAGTTAAATATGATGTTGAAAGCTAATAAAGAGGAAAGTGTTTAATACAAACCACCTTAATATTATTATACTTTAGAACTTAACTATTATTAGATGGCTTCTCTTATTTAATTTATACTAAACGTTACATATATCACGGGTAATAATTTGTGTAAGTCCCTGAGAGAGCAATGTTTTGAGGTGCAAGACTCAAGCAACCGGTACATTATACAATATATAGTCGTCAGTAATTTTTACATGTTAGATCAGGACAATGGCCAAGTAACAGTAGAAAATGAGTAATTTACTCTTTAAGGTAAGTTTAAGTTTAGGATCGAATATTTCGTAACTGACTGCTGCTCTTCAGAGTGTATTGCAATTAGGTTTTATCGGGGAGCCACTTGAAATTTTCGGTTTTCGGAAAGCGGTTCATGACTTCCCTCAATTCTGGGATGGTGCCCAGAGTTCTGCTGTCCAGATTTAGCCAAGCCCCGTCAACAGCAATTTGAGCCGCTTTAATACCATTCTCACCTTCCTTTAGTAGTTCATGCAGAAAGCTCCATCGGGAGCCATCCCGGCGCATCATGGTCAATGCACAAGTAACCGTGATGGTTTCAAGCAGGTGAATTTCTTTAAAGAACTTGGTCTCTTCCTGGAATAAAACCGGACCATAACCCAAACGTGCGATCTCATTTATGGAAAGGTCGAAATCAGAGAACATGGCAACTCGGGTCTGTGCTGCATAATCATTGTACACAGAATGACGCATATGGCGATTGGGGTCCATATCCGCCCATTTTACCTCATAAATTTTGCTGTATGTTTGCATGGAGTGACATGATAAGTAGGCTGATGTTACTCAGGGAATTTCAATATAGATAATGGGAGGGCGTATTCCTACCAGGCCTAAATAAGGCTCCTGTGGTTCTGTAATGTACTTGATCGATATCAGAGTGCTATTGTTTTCTGTTTTCATTTACCTCTTTGTCCTCATCGCAGTATTCTGCCCATTATAGATGCCAGTCATTGTGGGTACCTCTGTTTAAAATTCATTCAAAAAATATTGCGTACAGCTAATCTTTCTTTAATACCTTTGCCCTTGGCGGTGCTAAAAAAGCACCTAATTCTACAGGCAATTAATTACATGTTAAAAGAACTTATTTTATATGCGGACGAATCTGTTAAAAGCGTGACTGGATACAGTTATAATGAAATTGGTTACTTAGCAGTAAGAGGATCACATGTGAAAAAGGTTTCAGGAATTCATCAAAACCTTCGTAACCCAAGCCCGGCTAACCCCAAACTTCCGAGCAAGGGCTGCCTTGTTCTTTACCTTCCCGGAGTCCAACAATTTCCTATACAATTTAGCCTGCTCAGCAGGGGAGAGCTTCTTCTTTTCAGGCGGTTTTTGGTTAACAGAAAGGCGTGGTTTACAAAGGTTCGCATGATTTAAAAAAGGGTATATTTTGAGCAATTTTTCCCAGTCTATTTCGAAGCGATATCCTTTTGGACCTCTGTTCAAAGCCCTAAGGGGCCATTTTATAGAAAACAAAATTCGCAAGTTCGCTACTTCCGGGGAGCTCTGAAAGCCTTAAACGCTATTTAAATATGCGTTTAAGGCTTTTTTACTTTTAGGTGGGTACAACAATAGTAAAACACTTCCAATAGCTCCTCAATCGGGTAATCTGAGTCCTTCAAACAACTAAATAGGATCGTCAGAACAGTTATGGTCGCAGGCCGGTATGAACTAATTCGGGAAAAGATTAGCTTAATTATATATGAGAAATTCCCAAACCCAGTCATCTGCGAAAAAAATACTTCTAACCGGCGCAACAGGATACATTGGCAAGCGGTTGCTTCCAAAACTGATCGAAGAAGGTCATATGGTGTATTGCTGTGTTCGGGATCGTGAACGTTTCGATACCTCGCGCTATGAATCTGACCGAATTGAAGTTGTTGAAGCAGATTTTCTAAAACCCGAAACATTAAACAATATTCCCGGAGATCTGGATGCTGCTTATTACCTGATCCATTCCATGAATTCCTCAAAAGATTCATTCGAGGAGCTGGAAAGGGAAGCGGCTTTGAATTTCAGGGCGGCAATTTCGGATACATCGGTTGAACAGGTGATCTATCTTAGCGGAATTGTGAATGATGAACACCTTTCTACTCATTTGCGATCACGAAAAGCGGTAGAGGAGATCTTATCCGATTCCTCGTTTCACCTGACCACACTTAGGGCCGGTATCATTGTAGGTTCGGGAAGTGCTTCCTTTGAGATCATCCGGGACCTGGTAGAAAAACTTCCGGTGATGATCGCCCCGAAGTGGCTGAATACCCGCACCCAACCCATCGCCATTCGCAATGTAATACAGTTTCTGAGTGGAGTACTGCTTAAACCGTTTAGTTACGATCAGAATTTTGACATCGGAGGTCCACACGTAATGACCTATAAAGAGATGTTGAAAACGTTTAGCAAGGTGCGCGGCCTGAACAGGGCTATTTTAACGGTACCCGTATTAACGCCCAAACTTTCCTCTTACTGGCTCTATTTTATTACCTCTACTTCTTACAATCTCGCTTCAAGTCTGGTTGGCAGTATGATGGTGGATGTGGTCTGTAAACCGAATGATCTGCATGAGCGGCTGGGGATTGATTTGATATCTTACCGAGAGGCGATCGTACTAGCCTTTGGAAAAATTGAACAGCAAGAGGTGATCTCAAGTTGGGTGGATGCTACTTCGAGTAATAAACTTGAGAAAGGGGTGGCCCGGTTAGTAGAAGTTCCAACTTATGGCTGTTTTACCGACCAAAGAAAGGCCTCCCTGAATGATGTTCAGCAAACCATAGATAGAATATGGTCCATAGGTGGAGATACAGGCTGGTACTACGCAGACTGGCTTTGGAAACTGCGTGGATTTCTCGATAAACTGGTTGGAGGAGTGGGGCTCAGAAGGGGACGGAGGAGTTCAGAAATGATATCAGCGGGTGATGCTCTCGATTTTTGGCGCGTACTTCATGCTGATAAGGAGAATGGCCGGTTGCTCCTCTATGCAGAAATGAAGCTTCCGGGAGAAGCATGGCTTGAGTTCAGGGTTGAAAATGATACTCTCATTCAAACGGCTACATTTCGGCCACTCGGACTGGCAGGTCGACTATACTGGTACTCGCTGCTACCATTCCACGGGTTTATTTTTCAGGGAATGCTTGATAGGCTGGCCGAGTGATATTGCTGATTGTTACAGAAAGGACAAGTGTATTCTTTTATACCCTTTTTTTTAGGTTTTTGATTTATCAGCGTACACACAATTCGTTAACCTAGTTCCCAACGACCCCGTTGGGAATGCCCTGCCGGACCACCCGGTCCGAGAGAGCAGCAAAGGGGGGGCAACTTATTTTACAGCCGTTTCTAAATAGTTATGAATTCTCTCTTTGTTTGAAATAAGACTGGAAAATTGCTTATCTGAAACGTCGCTGAATCGTGCCAATACTTTACGGTTAATGTCCGTTTGGTTTTCGAAAATAGCCAGAGAGCGGAAGGGGATTCCCCATTTTTCAAACTGGTGCAGACTGATAGTTACGTCGCGGCATTTGACGTCGTTTTGAATTGCAAAAATCAGAAGCGGGACTTCCATATTGTTTACAAAACAATCCACAGGATAGCTTTTTTGCTGATCGTGTTCTTCAAAATGATGATCGAAAGTGTAGCGACCGTCAGGAAGTTCAGCCTGCATTGTCTGTTTAAAGTCTTCTATAAACGTGGACTTTACGATTTCCCGGTTCAGGTAACTCAGGTCCGAGATCTTTGTCAATGCTTGCAGGTATGTATACAATGCATTACCTGCTTCATCAGGTTCAAAGCGTATTTCAAGAGAACCGTCAGATTCTGAAATCCCAAAATTATTTAAAACAGAATCCAGTATTTCAGCACGATTACCGCGTTCCAAAGCTGCCATATCCATCTCATAGCTCATATGCATAAAGGTGTGGCCTTCGTCACTGAGCATCCAGCCGTTCCCATTTTTTTGGAGAACAATCGAAAAGCCATCTCCGTCATCAAAGGTAAATGGAGTCAACACACGGTACCGGTTCACTCCTTCCTCATGAAGGCGTACCGCCTCCGAGACTTTTTCTTTAAAATCGTTTGCTATGTGTTCTGTTGTATTCAAGATCTATTAAAGCTCAAGCTTTGTTTGGGGATTCTCCTTTAAAGATACATTACAGTCATCAATTAAACATCGAAGAGCACTCCGAAGGTTCGAATATCGATCCGTTATTTCAGCATAAAATTCTTCTTTTCGACCGGCAAGCTGATAACGCTCGGTAGCTATGTGAATATGAAAATCATAAAAAGCCGGTTCTTTATCCAAAACGTTTCGGTGCTCATGACTTTTGCCATTATAACGTGTCAATTTAAAAACCGTATTTAATTCTTTCGGGCTATATCCTAAAATCGCTGAAAAGTCGAGAGGGTTCTTCCGGTTCTGTCTGAGTTTAAGATAAAATGAACTTCCGTCTTTTCTTGGAATCGTGTAGTCAAATTCTTTATGCCCGTTCTTATCCTTCATTCGGGAGAACAGTTCTTCGAACTCCAAGTTAACATATTTCTCTTCTTCAATTAACGCCCGAATTTCCCCGTTGGTCAGAGTTATTTTCATGTCTGATCTCAAATTGTATTCTGTAACCTTAACAATATGAGTAAATTGGGGTAATTTTGGAAATGGAACTTTAGACTCATTCCCAACGACCCCGTTGGGAATGCCCTGCCGGACCACCCGGTCCGAGTGAGCCGTAAAAAGGTTTAAGTTCGATGATAAGGGACATGCCTAAGTCAAGGGTTGAAAACCCCTTGTACGGTGAGTTAGTCAAACGAATAGTCCCCGTAAAACCAATCTGGCTGATATTCAATCGTCGGACGATGAAAGGGCTAAAAAAACAAGCAAGACCTTGTCCACCGATTTGTGAATTGGCAAAACTCCCAATCGATTCCGAAGAGAAGATCCCCAATTCAATGTACCGTCATTCATACGCGAAAACTTCTTAAGAGAAATTAAAATCATCCGATAAGAGATAGAGGTACAGGCTATTTAAAAGTGACTTGCTGGTTCATTAGTTGAAGTAGGTCGTGATATAAATAGACCTCCAACTTTGGCTTAATATTTAAAATGACCCGGTTATGATCAGAGTACTCGTTGTGGATGATTCTGAAGTGGATAGAAAAATAATCTCCTTTGCACTGAATAATGCAGATGACATTGAGATCGTGGGAACGGCAGAGAATCCGTACGTGGCCAAAGACCTGATAAAGGTGCTTAAGCCAGATGTGATCACATTAGACATTCAGATGCCAAGAATGAATGGGTTGACTTTTCTGAGCAAGATCATGGAGTACCATCCGCTTCCGGTCATTATTGTGAGTTCTTATTCCCCAAAAAACAGCGTGAATACCTTGCGGGCGTTACGGTTGGGCGCATTGGATACCATCTCAAAACCGGGCCTGGAATATAACCTGCATGAATTTTCCAGTTTGTTGGTCCGAACCATTCGCGGAGCTTCGGAAGCAAAAATTTCATCACCCGAAAAAAACGGGAATCCGGAAATTCTCCAAAAGCCTGACAGATTCTCTACACCAATATCTGCAGCTGATCTCGATTCAAAAGTCATAGCTATAGGTGCTTCAACAGGAGGCACAAGGGCCTTGGAATACGTGCTTAAACAACTTCCCTCACAATTGCCTGCTATTTTGATCGTGCAGCACCTTCCGGAATCGTTCACCAATAGTTTTGCTAAAAGACTAAATACTCATTCCGACCTTCAGATCGCTGAAGCAACAGATGGTGAAAAAGTGAAGCCGGGACATGTTTATATAGCCCCGGGGAACAAACATATGGTGCTGGAAAAAAGACTCAGTAAGTATAATGTGAAGATCACAGAAGGTGAAAGAGTGCATTATCAACGGCCTAGTGTGGATGTACTGTTCAATTCTGTGGCTGAGCTAAAAGGACTGGAAGCCACCGGTGTGATATTGACAGGAATGGGAGCTGACGGAGCACAGGGGCTGCTTAACATGAAGAGTAACGGAGCCTACACGATCGGTCAGGATGAGAATAGCTGTGTAGTATATGGGATGCCCAAAGCAGCTTTTGAAATGGGGGCTGTTTCAGAACAGGTTCCATTAAGAAATATACCCGAAAAAATAGTGAGTGTAGTATGTAGAGATCATACTGTTGGAGTGTGAATCAATAATAATGGGATAACATCAGTCCTCAGGATATTATCCGAATTAGAGTGGAGCTATATGAATTACCTGGAAAAAGAGTTACGGGAATTAGTGAAAAAGGATGACAGCATTTTCGATTTTCTTCAAGAGTCGACCCTGGATGGAATGTGGTATTGGGACCTGACGAATCAGGAAGAAGAGTGGATGAATAATGTCTTTTGGGAAAGACTTGGGTACGATCCGGATCAAATGCCTGCCAAAGCCGAAGCCTGGATGGGTCTTATCAATCCTGAAGACATGGAGATCGCCAAGGCCAAAATTGCGGAACATATCGAAGATCCTGCGAAGCCTTATGATCAGGTGATTCGGTATACCCATGCTCAGGGACATACCGTCTGGATCCGATGCCGAGGAATGATCCTTAGAACCGAGGATGGCTCGCCCATACGAATGCTGGGGGCTCATACCGATATCACCAAAGCCAAAAGAAAGGAGATGATCCTGAAGCGCTGTAACGAAGCCGCAAACATAGGATATTGGGAAGTTGATTATCTCAATGAAAGGGTGACGTGGAGCAGTACTACAAAAGACATCTATAATGCATGTGACTCTTGTGTACCTGAGGTTCATGAGCCGTTTTGTTTCTTCAAGGAAGGGGCGCAAAAGGATATGATCGACAAGGCAGTTCAAAAAGCCATTGCAGAAAGATCGGAAGTAAAAGAGGAAGCCAAGATCATTACCAAAAATGGTAAGGAGAAATGGGTTGAGATACTTTTGATCCCTGAATTCAAGGGCGACATGTGCACAAAGCTATTCGGTACGCTGCAGGATATTGATGTTCGGAAAAGAGCTTCTGAACAGGTTGAGGAATTACTTCAAAAGACGGAACAACAAAATAACCGGCTTGCAAACTATGCACACACCATTTCCCATAATCTAAGGTCACAAGCCGGGGGCATTAGTTCGCTGCTGGAGCTGATCGAGCTTGAAAATCCAGAGATCAACGAAAACGAGCTTTTTAAGTACCTGAAAACGGCTTCATCCAAGCTATCAGAGACAGTGGTTCAGCTTTCAAATATTGACCTTTCGGATGAGATCAGTGAAGAGGATTACGAAATCATAAACCTGAGGGAATTTGTGTCCACCACGGTTAAGTCGATCCTGAATTTTGAGGAGCCCGAGAATCTGACCATTCGAAATCTAATTCCTGAGGGATTTAATCTCCGGACCATTTCAGCCTACTTAGATAGCATCTGCTTTAATTTGATCTCGAATTCCATCAAATACAGAGACCCTGAGAAGGACGCAAAAATTGTCATAAAAGCAGGTTCTGAGGCAGATAAAGTATGGTTTTCTGTACAGGATAATGGATTGGGAATAGACCTTCAGAAGTACGGAACGAAGCTATTTTCGCTGCATACTACATTCCATGATAACGAAGATTCGTCGGGTATAGGGCTTTTCATTACCAAGAATCAGGTAGAATCGTTGGGCGGAGTTATTGAAGTTGAAAGTGAGCCTGATATAGGGTCTACATTCACCGTTAAGCTTCCGGTTTAATAGGCAGTGGTTTTATGATTTATCTATACTGAGAATTCCCGTGCAGTGTGTGGTGTTTTAGGTTGAAATAACCCGGTTTTTTGCAGCTCCTAATCCAAATGCAAGCTGGAGAGCAGCTATCCCCAACATACTGTACAAGGGGATATTCCAGCTATTGGTGAGATCGTGGATGAAGCCAAATAACACCGGACCAAATGCAGCAATAAAGTATCCGACGGATTGAGCCATCCCGGAAAGACCCGTAGTCAGCTCGGCAGATTCAGCGCGCAACACCATAAAGAGCAGCGCCAGACTGAAATTTCCGCCCAGACCAAAGCCCAGTATTCCGGCCCAGGTTGAGACGAGAAAAGTATCGGTTAACAGAATTCCGGTTACTCCGATAATTTCCATAGCTCCGGTCACCACAACAATACTCCTTTGATCTTTAAATCGTCCCGCGATCGCAGGAATGATCAGTGAGCCAAGGATGCCGGTTCCCTGAGAAATGGATAGTACCAGTCCCGCTTTAGTGGGGGTCATTCCTCTTTCAATAAGAATTTCAGGCAGCCACGCCAGGATGGCATAGAAAATAAGGGATTGCAATCCCATGAAAAATGCAATTTGCCATGCAATAGGGGAAGATCCCAGCTTTTTGAGTGCTGTGCCAATGTGAATTGGATTCTTAGGTTTTGTTCGGTTTCGAAGCTGTGGAATCCAGAACAGGAATCCCAGGAAGGATAAGATAGCCCAGCCTCCCAACGAAAACTGCCAGTTTGTGGCATGAGCCAGCGGGACACTCACTCCGGCGCCTAATGTTGCTCCGATCCCCATCACCCCGGAATATAAACTGGTCATGAAACCCGATCGCTCCGGGAAATCACGTTTTACGATGGAAGGCATCAGTACATTCATGACAGCGATCCCGATTCCCAGAAAAAGGGTGCCGAGATAAAGAGCGGGAATGTTCGCGAAGGATCTTCCGACGGTACCGATGGTCAAAATAAAGAGGGCGGCTCCCAAAACAGTTTCAAGCCCAAAGCGCTGGGTGAAATAGAGTGTAAATCCTGAAAGAGCCGCAAAACAGATCAGCGGAAGGGTAGTGATCAGCCCGATCATGCTGTAAGAAAGTCCCAGTGCATTTTGGATGAATTCAGTAAGCGGTCCCACACTCGATAGCGGCGAACGCATGGATAAGGCAATGAAAACGATACCGAGAATCAGGATGAAACGTTTTTTGGATTTAGGGCTGATGGAAAGACCTCTTGCTTGAATAGATGATTTTATAGGGATGAAATACCGAGGTCAAATATACGGATGTTGGGATAAATTTTTTGAGCCCCGTTCATCGTCCGACGACTCCAAGCTCGTCCGACGATTGAATGCTGGCTAGATTGGATTTATGGCCTCGCATGCAGTAGTGTCCTTTCCATTCGGCGGACCACTTCAAGGATGTTCAGCCTACCTGTTTGGTTGATATAAAGAGCTTGTGAATTCTGCTTAGCGTTTCAGTGGTCGGACGATTTTTGGTATTCAACAATAAATTCCACTGTTGTCATCCCTGTAGATGTTATGTAATTCGTTGAAAGCTTATTTGGGATGAACACCCTGAAAGGGTAAAACATGAATAGCCCCCGACAATGAAATGCGACAGCATAGAAGCAGTCGGGGTAAATAGATATAAATCAGATAAAGCTTCTCCCGGTTGGTCAGAGGGAGCTGCGGAATAATATCTTCTATTTAATATTGCTCCATTATCAATTATATTGAATAGTAACAAACGGAATGGTGGCATGAATACATTACAAACAGATAAAAAAGAATTATTGGATTGGATTGAGGGAATTGAAGACCCTGAAGTATTGAAGGATCTCAAATCCATTAAAGAAAATCAGGATTCTATCTATTGGGATGACTTGTCGGACGATGTTAAAGAGGGCATTGAAAAAGGAAGGAAGGACGCTAAAGAAGGGAGAATTACACCGCACGAAGAGGTTAGAAAATCCTATGAAAAATGGCTCTGAAAAGATATTCGGTCGTATGGACGGATGAAGCCATTCGAAATAAAAATAACATCGCTGAATACCTGATTGAAAATTGGTCCGAAAGGGAATTACGAAACTTCTATAGAGAATTGGACCGAAGAATACTACTAATCTCACATAAGCCCGAACTTTATCAACTTGTAGAAGGTACCGACTTTACAAGACGCTCTGTTCTAAATAAACACACCATTATTTTTTATGAATTCAGGAATGAAGTAGTAGAGATACTATACCTGTTCAACACCCGTCGAGATCCGGCTTCTTTGGATTTATGATGTTATTTTTAGAATCATCTAAAAAATTCACCATTGGAACCGGAGGTTCCTACAGGCATTCCGAACGGGACGTTCGGAATGAGCATTAGGACTAGACCTTAACTTCAATGTTCGATATTGAATGTTCAGTGTTCGATGTTCTTCCAGCTTACCAAATCTCGCCAAACATTTATCAAATCCTGACTTCCTCTTCGCCACGCTTTGAATTCACTGGGTACTTACCTAATTTCGGGTCGTGAAAATTTCTGCCACATATCGTTTTATCGCCTCGGTACTATGTATCAGTATACTGATCGGAGTTTCCATTCCTACTGGGCTTCATGCTATGTCTGAAGAGGTGTGTGATGAGATGCAGGAAATGCAGCATCCGGTGGGGGAACATGTACAGGATTGTCCAATGGATGGACAAGATCCGACTCACCCCAAAACAGATAAAACTCACCATAAAGCCCACGATCTTGGTTTTGCGTGTGCCTGCTCGGTAGAGGAAGCACCGGTAAAAACAGAAGCCCCTGTTTTTCAAAAAGTGAAGACTCAGGTATTAGCTGTTGTTGAGGTGCTGGCAGAAAATCACACCACTAAAACAGAATTCGATACCCATTCTTTTCCAATTTCGGATTCCTATTCACCACCACCGATCTATCTCGCTAACGAGTCTTTTCTGATCTAGGGATTGGTTTATTTGATTGAGTCGGTTGCCTTTTCTCTGACTCTCCTCCCCGCAAGTAACAGCAAAGCTGTTCTTGCTGTCCCTCCAAAGGGACACAGGTTTCTTGACCATAGCAAAATTGTAGTCATTAAATAGAACTTTAAGCACTGGCAAGAACCTATCTCTCTTTGGAGAGAGACAGGATTTAGCTTGTCCCGAGCAGTCGGGAAGAGAGGGCAGTGAGGCAACCAAGCTCAAATCTACCTATTTGGAACCGGAGGTTCCGGCAGGCATTCCGCAGCAGAGCAGCGGAACGAGTATCTATCGAGTCTTAAAAACCATTAACCAATTCCTAATAACCAATCACCAATGCTAAACAAAACCATCCGGTTTTTCCTGGAAAATAAACTCGTGGCTGTGCTGCTATTGCTGGTCATGGCGGGGTGGGGACTGGCGGTCGCTCCCTTTAACTGGAACCTGGATTTCCTGCCCCGTGATCCCGTTCCGGTGGATGCCATCCCGGATCTTGGCGAAAACCAGCAGATCGTTTATACCGAATGGGAAGGACAGTCTCCGCAAGACATTGAAGACCAAATTACCTATCCGCTGACCACGCAGTTGCTAACCGTGCCTGGTGTGAAGACGGTCCGAAGTACCTCAATGACAGGAATTTCCAGCATTTACGTGATCTTTGAAGAGGATGTAGAATTTTACTGGAGTCGCTCGCGAATATTGGAGAAGCTGAATTCCCTGCCGGCAGGTACGTTGCCGGAAACGGCCAAACCAGCGCTTGGACCTGATGCCACGGCGCTGGGACAGATCTTCTGGTACACACTGGAAGGCCGGGATGAAAATGGTGATCCGGCAGGCGGCTGGGACCCGCAGGAATTACGATCGCTGCAGGATTTTTATGTGAAATACGGACTATCCGGTGCACAAGGAGTTGCTGAGGTCGCCTCCATCGGAGGATACGTGATGGAGTACCAGGTCGACATCGACCCGAATAAACTAAAAACCTATGAGGTCACTCTTTCACAAGTCATTGATGCCGTGCGCAAAGCAAATGCCGAGACCGGCGCGCGTACCATCGAAATGAATAATGTCGAGTATTTGGTTCGCGGACTTGGTTATATCGAAAACCTGGAAGATATCGAGTCGGCTGTGGTGAAAGTGGTAGACAATACCCCAATTCGCATCCAGGATGTGGGGTTTGTGAGTATGGGCCCGGCGCCTCGAAGAGGAGCGTTGGATAAAGCCGGCGCCGAAGCCGTGGGTGGCGTAGTGGTTGCCCGACAAGGAGCCAACCCACAACAGGTCATTGATAACGTGAAGGCACAGATCGAAGAGATATCAGCCGGATTGCCTTCTAAAACGCTGGATGACGGCACCGAATCTAAAGTCACCATTGTGCCATTTTATGATCGCTCCACACTCATTGGCGAAACATTGGGTACGCTGGAAGAAGCACTTTCGCTCCAAATACTCATCACCATCATCGTCATCATTATTATGGTGATGAACCTGCGGACTTCGGTCTTGATCTCCGCCATGCTGCCCATTGCCGTACTTATGACCTTCATCGCCATGAAATACTTCGGGGTAGATGCCAACATCGTGGCGCTTTCGGGGATTGCTATTGCCATCGGGACCATAGTGGATATGGGGGTGATCCTTTCCGAGAATATGCTCCGGCATATGGAGGAAATGGAAGAGGAGGAATCGCTTTTGGAAGTCATTTATAACGCCACAGTTGAAGTAGCCGGTGCTGTCCTGACCGCTATCACCACCACCATTGTGAGTTTCCTGCCCGTCTTTACGATGATCGCTGCTGAAGGTAAACTTTTTAAGCCACTGGCCTACACCAAGACCTTTGCACTGATCGCTTCCATTATCATCACCATCACGCTCATTCCACCTTTTGCCCACTGGTTCTTCGGGCTGAAGATCAATAACCGTAAACTCAAACTGGGTTGGAACGGATTATTAGTGATCGGTGGATTGATCACCATGTTCACCATTTCCGGATGGGGCGGCTTTTTGATCCTGGGTTTTGGACTGATCAATGGTGCCGGATTCTTTTTTGGGGAAAGCTATCAAGAGCGAATTCCGTTGTTGAATAATGCTTTGTCCGTAGTAGTGGTCACCTGGTTGTTGACGGTATACTGGCTGCCATTTGGTCCGTCGGTTTCATTTGCCGGAAACCTGTTTTTTATTGTGATGCTGATCGCCCTGATCTTGACCGCCTTCTGGCTTATCATCAAATATTATCAACCCATCATTGGCTGGTGTCTGGATCATAAAAAGGCCTTTCTGGCCATCCCATCAGCATTTGTGGTTTTTGGGGTGATGATCTGGCTGGGCTTTGCTGCAACTTTCGGCTTTATAGCCAAGAGTTTTGATGTGATTGGGGTGGATGTCCGCGAAACGTCTGCATGGACTTCCGCCTCCGAAGCCTTCCCGGGACTGGGTGAGGAATTCATGCCCGCCCTGGATGAAGGCGCTTTTCTGCTGATGCCCACCACCATGCCGCACGCCGGAGTGGAAGAAGCCGAAGACGTGATGCGTAAAATTGATATGGCCGTAAATGCCATTCCCGAAGTGGAAATGGTCGTTGGGAAAATGGGGCGAACCGAATCAGCCTTAGACCCAGCCCCGGTTTCCATGTTTGAGAATATCATCCTTTACAAATCCGAATACAAAACCGATGAAAACGGCCGCCGAATTCGCTTTCAGGTAGATGAACAGGGCGAGTTTGTGAAAAATGAAAAGGGCGAACCCATTCCTGATGAGGATGGCGAATATTACCGGCAGTGGAGAGATCATATCCAATCTCCCGATGATATCTGGGATGAGATTGTATCCGTTTCCCGAATTCCCGGAACCACGTCTGCTCCCAAACTTCAACCCATTGAAACGAGGCTGGTAATGTTGCAATCCGGCATGCGAGCACCGATGGGGGTGAAAGTAAAAGGAGATGACTTGAGAGAAATTGAGAACTTTGGGCTGGAGCTGGAAGAAGTGCTACGACAAGCAGAGGGCATAAAAGCCTCTTCCGTTTTTGCCGAGCGCATTGTCGGGAAACCATACCTGGAAGTGGATTGGAACCGCGATCAACTGGCCCGCTATGGACTTTCCGTTCAGGATGCCCAACAGTTTATGTCGATGGGTGTGGGCGGAATGGCGGTTTCCACCTCGGTAGAAGGGCGAGAACGGTATCCCATTCGGGTACGCTTTGCACGGGAACTGAGAAGTGATCCCGAGGTACTGGGTGAGCTCTTGGTTCCAACCAAAACCGGCACAGAAGTTCCGTTATCACAACTTGCCGAGATCAAATACCGGCAGGGACCACAGGCCATCAAAAGTGAAGATACCTTTCTGGTCGGCTACGTCATCTTTGACAAGGTGGACGGCTATGCCGAAGTGGAAGTGGTGGAAAATGCCCGAAGGGAAATTCAGGACAATGTGGATTCCGGAAATCTGACGATCCCGGCCGGTATCAACTTTGAGTTTGCGGGCAATTATGAAAATCAGGTTCGGGCGGAGAAGCGACTGGGCATCATCCTGCCCATTGCACTGGTCATCATTTTCCTCATTATGTATTTCCAGTTTCGCTCGGTGAGTACCACTGCCATGATCTTCAGCAGTATTTTTGTGGCCTGGGCCGGGGGATTTCTGCTTGTCTGGCTCTATGGTCAGGGCTGGTTCCTGAACTTTGACATGTTCGGGCAAAACCTGCGCGATCTCTTCCAGATGGGAACCGTGAACTTAAGCGTGGCCGTGTGGGTGGGCTTTATCGCCTTGTTTGGAATTGCTGCTGATGGAGGCGTAGTCATGGCCACTTACCTCGATCAGCTTTTCGACCGCAAGAAACCCAAAACATCGGCAGAACTAAGGGAAGTGGTCATTGAAGCGAGTACCCGAAGAATCCGTCCGACTCTGATGACTACGGCTACCACCATCCTGGCACTGCTGCCTGTGCTCACATCCACCGGTCGCGGTGCAGATATCATGGTCCCGATGGCCATCCCCAGTGTGGGCGGAATGTTTTTGCAAGTCATCACCCTGCTGGTGATTCCGGTGCTGTACTACATGTGGAAAGAATTTAAAATGAAACGAGAAATGTCATGAAAAACCTAACATTTAATATTAAGAAGGCCATTCTGACGAACCTCCCTGAAAAATCAGGCGAGCTGAATTTTCTGTCCCTCCCGGCGGGACACAGGTACTTGGAGGAATCAAAGAGTTTAACTCGAGTTAAAGAAGTTGGACTTGGCAAGAACCCTATCTCTCTTTGGAGAGAGACAGGATTTAGATCCGCTATAATCCAGAGAGAGGACTGTGAGGGCAACCAAGCTCGAATCCAGTTTATTGGAACCAGAGGTTCCGGCAGGCATTCCCAACGAGACGTTGGGAACGAGTTTCAACAACGAACAACGAACAAGGAACATCCAACATTGGAAGTGGAGAAGAAGTCTTCCGCGAACTTTGCGCAACCTTTGCGTCCTCTGCGGTTAATAGCATTGCTGTTATTGACTATGATGCCTTTTATGACTTCTGCCCAAACAATCACCCAATACCAACAAGAAGCAGCTGAAAATAACCCCGAACTAAAGGCAAAATACCAGCAGTATCTATCGGCGTTGGAAGAAAGTCCTATTATGGGAACTTTGCCCGATCCTGAAGTCTCCTTTTCCTATTTCATCAAACCTATAGAGACGAGAGTGGGGCCACAGCAAGGACGTATCTCTGTTTCACAAATGCTACCGTGGTTTGGTTCTTTGAAGGATCAACGATCAGCTTCGGATCTAAGGGCAAAAGCGGCTTTTGAATCCTTTCAGGAAACCCGGAATCGCATTTTTCTGCAGGTGGAGCAAACACTTCTGGAACTTTATGAATTACAAGAAAGTATTCGCATTGCAGAAGAAAATCGGGCGATCCTGAATTCGTTAGTTGAACTGAGTCTGGCTCGGTATGAAACGGATCGCGGCACGCAAGTAGATGTATTACGAGCCCAGATTGAAGAGGAAGATCTCAACATTCAGATCGAGTTGCTTAAGGATAACCGGGAAGTATTGCTTCAGAAAATGAATGAGTTACTAAACCGAAGCGAAGGCTCCAAGATCATGCTTCCGGATTCTTTGGGAGAACCAGAGATCCAACCCCGCGAGCAACTCATGACTCAAATTCAACAGCAAAACCCAAATCTGAACCGACTTCGATACCAAGAAGCTGCTTCTGGAGAAATGAGATCACTGGCTCAGAAACAGAACAGGCCGGGCATCAAACTTGGTGTGGATTACATCTTCACCGGCGAGACCGACATGCCGAATGTGGCTAACAGTGGGGAGGATGCCCTCATGGTCATGGCAGGATTCAAAGTGCCTATCTTCGGGAAAAAGAATACTGCGAAAGTGCAGCAAGCGGAGCGGAATATTGCTGAAATGCAGTACCAGATCTCAGCCCGCGAGAATTCCCTGCAAACTGAATTGGATGCATCCCTGAGGGATTATAATGATGCCCAACGGAAATTCGATCTTTATAACGAAAAACAAATTCAGCGTATCACCCAGGCCATCGACATTATGATGGAATCCTATTCCTCTGACAGTTCTGAATTCGAGGAGATCCTTCGGATGCAGCGCAAACAACTGGAATACCAGCTCAAACGCATTCAGGCCAAAACGGCGCTGCATAAGGCGGCGGCTTATACCGATTACCTAACCGGGAAAAACAATTTCAACCTAAATAATTAGTAGTGAGATTTGAGTATTGAGTCGTGAGAAACTCAATACTCAATGCTCACGACCTAAAACTCAAAATCATGAAAACGAAAAACATACTTATTTACTCCGGACTGCTTTTAGGTGGACTCCTTTTCGGCTATTTACTATTTGGCGGAGGATCGTCCGAGCCGCAGTCGATGGAGGAACATATAGCCGAAACTCATACGAATGCGGAAGGCAACGTGGTATACACCTGCAGCATGCACCCTCAGGTGCGTGAAGATGAGCCCGGCGATTGTCCTATTTGCGGGATGGAACTCATTCCTGCTAATGAGCTTGGTGAAGATAACGCATCAACCCAAAACCCAAATGCGGTGAAAATTTCCCAGGCTGCCATGGCTTTGGCGGATATTCAAACTACGGAAGTCCGAAAAGAGATCCCGGTTCAGGAAACACGTCTTCCAGGCAAGGTGGTGGTAAATCAAAATCTGGTTTCCAATATCACAGCCCATTTTCCGGGTCGGGTAAGGGAATTGTATGTAGATTTTACGGGAGATTACGTCCGCAAGGGACAACGACTGGCGTCCATTTATTCGCCGGAACTGATCACGGCTCAAAGAGAGCTGCTGGAAACGGCCCGGTTCAAAGAGCAGAATCCGCGTTTGTATGAGTCGGCACGGCGAAAGCTGATGCTTTGGGAATTTCCGGAAGAAACGATCGATCAGATCGAACGATCTGGTGAAGTGATGCAAGAGCTGGATTTCTTTGCCCCGGTTTCTGGCTATGTGTCAGATATCAGCATTTCCAGGGAAGATCATATCAGTGAGGGTATGGTGATGTATCGCATCGCGGATCTTTCCAAAGTTTGGATCGAGTTTGAAGCATATGAAACGGTTATCGGCAGACTTTCAAAAGGGGATGAAGTAGCATTTCAGGTTTCTTCTTTGGGCGGCCAAACATTTAAAGGGGAAGTGAATTTCATTGAACCATTCCTAAATGCTGATTCACGAACAGTGAAAGTCCGCGTCACCACTGAAAATCCCAATACCCGAATGAAGCCCGGGATGTTTGCGGAAGGGGTGATCTCATCCGGTTCAGCCCAAACAGAAAGAATGCTGATACCACGCTCAGCTGTTATGTGGACCGGTAAACGCTCTATTGTTTTTGTGGATGTTTCTGAAGGTGATAAACCTGCTTTTGAAGCTCGCGAAGTGATATTGGGGCAGCGTGCAGGGAATGATTATGTGATCGAGTCAGGCTTAGAGGTTGGAGAACAAGTGGTTACCAATGGCACTTTTAAAGTGGATGCAGCTGCTCAGCTCTCCGACAAACTCAGCATGATGAACCGCGAACCGGGTAGCGGAGCCAATCAGGGCGCTCACAACCACGGTGATATGGAAATGAATGATTCGGAGATGAAATCCATGGAAGATCATTCCGGACATGAAATACAGAAAGACCTTGACGTGCTTGTTCCTGAATACCTCAAATTGCGGGAGGCTTTGTCCAACGATGATTTTGAATCGGCTCAAGAGCGGATCACCGTATTTTCAGAAGAAGATTTCGGTGACATTGAAGAACTGCGGGCAGAGTTTAAGTCCATTTCAGAAATGCTAATTGCGCGGATTGAAGAAGAAGGATATGAAGGAACCTTATTCAAACAATACTGCCCGATGTATGATGGCGGAAGTTCGTGGATAAGCGAGGAGGAGAATATTCAAAATCCATTTTACGGAACTCGGATGCATAACTGTGGAGAAACCGTGGAGCAGCTGAATTGACAGATCAACCAATAGGAGTCATCATGAAATTAGTAAAAGCGTACATACGACCGATGTTACTCGAAGAAGTATATAAAAAGCTTCGGGCGGAGAGCCATTGCTGCATCACCGTTTTCCGGGGTGAAGGAGCGGGGCAATATACAGATCCGGATCATGCACACGGCTCATTACAGTTTCCGGCTATGCATTCTAAAGTGGTCAAACTTGAGATCGCTGCTGTGGATGAGGACGTTGAATCCATTATTGAGATCATTCAACAAACCGCTTCAACGGGCTCTCGGGGTGACGGAATCATATTTGTGATGCCTATTGAAGATATGATCAGGATCAGGGATGGCAAACAGGGAGCTGAAGTCATAGAATAGTATAATTCTACGGTAATAAATAAATATGAATCAATATCATATAAGATACATTATTGTATATATGATATCTTGAAACCACTGAATAACAATAAAATCGATATAGAGTCATGAGAAAGATAAAAACAACGATACTGTTACTAATGATAAGTTTTGGACTGTCAATAACAGCCGTAGCACAACAGAACAATATGGAGCAGAAAAAAGAACAAATGATGACCATGATGCAGGATTCATCTATGCAAAGTATGATGATGGACCACATGATGCAGAATCCTGAAATGCGTGCCAAGATGATGCAACGAATGATGAATCCGAAAGACATGGATCATTCAAAAATGATGGAAAGCATGAACTCCATGAGGAATAACCCTGAAATGAAGGAACGTATGAAAAAGCATATGGCCATGATGCAGTCTATGATGAATGGTGACATGGATCATTCCAAGATGATGAATATGATGGGCGATGATTCTTCTATGATGAGAATGCACATGATGTGTATGCAAATGATGCAGGGAGGAATGATGGATTCCGGTATGAAGATGAAATCGGATTCCGCCAAGGGTAACGGGATGATGCATCATAACTGAAATCATCTCCCAATTTTTAACTCTCTAAATATATAGCTATGCATGATTTTCAATTTTTTGGAGGCGGCTGGATGATGTTTCTATGGTTGTTCTTACTCATAGCCATGATCGCCATTATCGTGAAGTTTCTCTTCTATAAGAATCCTTCTCGGCGAAAATATTCCGCACTCGAAATCCTTAAGCGAAAGTATGCAAAAGGGGAGATAGACAAGGAAGAGTTCGAGGAACGAAAAAAGGAACTGGAATAACCGGTGTTCTTAATAACGAAATCACTTAAGAACTGAATATTAAACATGGAAACATTTATACAATCATTCGGGGAATCTGCTAAAACAGCCCTCGGTTTTTTCTGGAAAGCTGGTTGGGCATTTGTTTTAGGATACTTCGTTTCAGGGATGATCCAGGCTTTTGTGCCCAAAGGAAAATTGACCAAATATATGGGAGATGCGGACTTAAAAAGTATCTCCTTGTCTACATTTTTTGGTGCAGCGTCCTCATCTTGCTCCTTTGCAGCCCTTGCTGCAGCACGGGCACTGATCAAAAAAGGAGCACACTTTATAGCCGGAGTGGCCTTTATGTTTGCCTCTACCAATCTGGTTATTGAATTGGGGATCCTGATCCTCATTTTCCTGGGATGGGAATTTCTGGCAGCAGAAATTATTGGTGGATTGATCCTGATTGGCATAAGCAGTGTGCTTATCAAGCTAACCTATCCCAAAAGCTGGATGGAAGCCGCCCGCGAGAAAGTGGAAGACGAAGGCAGCGATATCGAAGAAGATTTTGACTGGAAGGAAAGAATCAGCAGTAAAGAAGGCTGGAGACTAGTGGGACACAAGTTCGTTAACGACTGGAAAATGGCCTGGGAGGACATCTTGATAGGATTTACCATTGCCGGATTTGTGGCCGTTCTGGTACCCGAATCGTTTTGGTCGGCTTTGTTTCTGGCAGATGCCCATAACCTTCCCGGCTGGGTTATTGCAATTGAAAACGCTCTTATTGCACCATTTGTAGCTGCTTCAACCTTTATTGGCTCGATGGGGAATATTCCCCTGGCTACCGTTTTGAATGAAAATGGCGTGTTGTTTGCCGGAATAATGGGATTCATCTACTCCGACCTGATGGTGCCTCCGCTGGTCCACATCAACGCAAAATATTATGGATGGAGAGTGGCGCTGTATATCGCCGGCGTGATGTACGTTAGCATTGTAGCTACAGCCCTGATCCTGAATGGCCTATTCTCGTTCCTGGGAATTGTTCCGGAAAGTGCGCGGGTGGTATCAGAGATCACTCAGTTTAAGATAGATTACACCTTTTGGATGAATATCGTGTTCACAGCTATTGCCGGTGTACTTATCTGGCTCAACAAGAAGTACTTACAAGATCACGAGATGAAGATGATGAAAATGGAAGGCGGAGGTAAGCTTAAGAAAACAGCTGTAGGTTTCTTTATTTTGATCAACGTGGTTGGCTTATCTCTGTTTGCCTATACCCAATTACTGTAACCCTAAATAAACAAACATGGAACTGCTGATAATACCCGATTGGGCTCCAAACATACATCCCCTGCTGGTGCACTTTCCCATTGCGTTGATAGTTGTCGCCGTACTGGCCAATTTGGTTACTTTCTTTATACCGGAAAAATGGTGGGATGAAACCAAAAATACGATCCTTTATGTAGCATCTGCACTGTTTACCGCAATCACTTACTATAGCGGAACAGTGGCGGCAGATACCGTATTTCTTCCCGCAGAAGCCCAATCCGTACTCAGCGAACACGCAGACTGGGCCGAGTATCTTCTTTGGTTCTTTATTCTCTATGCCCTACTGAGAATAGCCTTCCACTGGTTTGATCTTTTTGAGAAGAAAAGTTTTAAGATAATTGCTTTCATAACGGTGTTACCGGGTTTATTTATGATCTATGAGACCGCAGAGTATGGCGGGAAAATGGTTTTCGGATACGGAGCAGGTACCGGTCAACTTTTGCAACAGGAAGAAGAACCGGCATCATCTGCATCCACTGATAGTGCTTCAGCTGCCACATCTTTCATAATAAAAGAAAATGGAGACTGGACATGGGATATAAACTCACATTCAGTCAGCGATCTTCTCACTAATTTTCGCTGGTTAGAAAGCTCTGTGCAGGAATTGAAACCGACAATCACTTCAACGGAAGCACTACGGCTCGAGGCCTTAGAACAATCAAACCTGTTTGTGACCCATAACTCTTACCAAAATGTACAGGTCGATTACTTCCTCAATCTGGATAATCTAGATGGAGAGATAGAACTTATTCACCATCTTCAGGATGCAGATAATTACGATTTTGTATCTCTTAATTCCGAAGGGATCATTCGTCAGGGGAGGATCCAAAATGGAAGCACAACTATATTTGATGAAAGCACTTTTGAAGCCGAAAGAGAACTCTTTGTGCGTGTAGTCGGAGACGGAACTCATTATCGGGGATATGTGAACCGGGACATGAAAGTACACGGCCATGGGAATGCTCTCCAAAGTGGGGCAGCAGGAATAAAGCTGAAAGGCTCGGGTTCCTTACTCATATCTGAAATGGAATTGACTCAAATAAATTAACAAATTAGGGAGATTGAAATGGACCATGAAAATCACAATCACGAAAAGGATCACGAGAAGCACGATCATGATTCCCATGAACACCACAGCCATAACGGTGATCAAGAACACTCCCACCACGAACACCACAAACAGATGGTGCAGGACTTCAAATTCCGCTTTTGGTGGGTGCTTACACTAACTGTTCCCATTATGGCGCTGTCGCCTATGATCCAGGAATTTCTGGGAGTGGATTGGAGATTTACGGCCGACAAATGGATCCTCGCTGCTCTTTCCACCGTGGTATATTTCTTTGGCGGATGGCCGTTCCTGACAGGTTTGGCAGATGAACTCAAGAAAAAACAGCCGGGCATGATGACGCTCATCGGTCTCGCGATCTCCATTGCATACCTCTACAGTACGGCCGTGGTTTTTGGGTTTGAGGGCGATCTCTTGTATTGGGAGCTTTCCACCTTGGTCGGTATTATGCTGTTGGGTCACTGGATAGAAATGCGCTCGGTGATGAGTGCTTCCTCGGCTTTGGAGGAGTTGGCTGAGTTGCTTCCGGGCGAGGCCCATCGTGTGAAGGAAGATGGTTCAACTGAAGACGTTCCCGTGGATGAACTTCAACAGGGAGATAAAGTACTCATCAAACCGGGAGAAAAGATTCCGGCCGACGGAAAGGTGGTGAAAGGAGAATCGAGTGTGAATGAAGCTATGCTGACCGGTGAATCCAAGCCGGTAGATAAGGCAGATGGCGATGAAGTGATTGGTGGCTCAGTAAACGAAAAGGGTTCCCTCACCATTGAAATTTCCAAAACAGGGGATGATTCTTTCCTATCTCAGGTGATGACTCTGGTGGAGGAAGCACAGGAAAGTAAATCTCGCACACAGGATCTGGCGAATCGCGCTGCTTTCTGGCTGACGATTGTAGCCATCACCGCCGGGCTCATCACCTTTGGAGCATGGATCTTCTTCACTGGACAAAGCTTTGATTTTGCCATGAACCGAACCGTAGCTGTGATGGTAATTACCTGTCCGCATGCGCTGGGACTTGCAATTCCACTGGTTGTTTCACGATCCACCAGCATAGCCGCTACCAATGGGTTTTTGATTCGGGACCGTGCCGCTTTTGAACAGGCCCGAAATCTGGATGCCGTCATCTTCGATAAAACAGGAACGCTCACAGAAGGCACTTTCACCGTAACCGATATCCTGAATTTTGGGGATGATTTTTCCGATGATGAGATCCTGAAATACGCAGCATCCCTGGAGAAAAACTCTGAACATCCACTGGCCAAAGGTATTTTAGAGAAGGCAAAAGACACCTGGGAGCCCGATGAATTCAACTCCATCACCGGGAAAGGAATTGAAGGGAAAGTAAATGGAAAATCGGTGAAGGTAGTAAGCCCCGGTTATATCCGTGAAAATGAAATGGACTATCCGGAAGAGGAAGTCGAGGAGATCTCCTCACAAGGAAAAACAGTGGTATTTGTGATTCTTGAGGATGCGCTTGTCGGAGCCATTGCCTTGGGCGATGAAATCCGGGAATCCTCCAAAAACGCCATCAAAGCACTACACGATATGGGTATCGAGTGCATCATGCTTACGGGAGACAATCAACAAACCGCCAATTATGTAGCTGGGGAACTGGGCATCGATCAGGTATTTGCGGAAGTCCTCCCCGATGAAAAAGCCGATAAAGTGAAAGAAGTACAGGGACAAGGAAAACTCGTTGCCATGACCGGTGATGGGGTGAATGACGCTCCTGCTTTAGCTCAGGCCGATGTAGGCATTGCCATTGGAGCCGGCTCGGATGTGGCGGTTGAAACAGGGGATATCGTGTTGGTCAAAAATAACCCTGAAGACGTTACGGCACTCATAAAACTCTCCAAATCTACGTATCGGAAAATGATCCAAAATCTATGGTGGGCTTCAGGTTACAACATAGGAGCCATTCCACTTGCGGCCGGCGTCTTGTTTGCCTGGGGCATTATTCTAAGTCCCGCTGTAGGCGCTATTTTGATGTCGCTGAGTACGGTGATCGTTGCTGTGAATGCCCGGTTCCTGAAAATGGAGGAGACTACGGTGTAACTAGAATGGAAATGACAGGATCTTGGAATAAACTAAATGCGGTATTTGTGTGGGTAAAAATCAATCTAATTAATCTTTGATTGATTGTAGTTCCACTGCCTATATTCTGATGCTGTAAACAACTCATAGTTCTCAGGATTTTTAATGAATTTATTTTCGCTTTTAGATAAAGTTACGGTACTCCCGAATTTTGTAGTGGGCTCTAAAAAAGAGCTCATAAACGCCTTGGTTGATAGCTTGGAAGAAAAAATGGAATCAGCTGAACAGCTTGAGGAAGTTCGTAAAGCAGTTTTTGAACGCGAGTCGATCATGAGTACCGGAGTGGGGAAGGGACTCGCTATTCCTCATGCAAAGACCCCGGCTGTGAATGAAAACCTGGCGGCTTTTGCCCTTCTTAAGGAACCCTTGAATTTTGATTCTATTGATAAAGAGCCGGTTCGCCTGGTGTTTTTACTGGTTGGTCCTGAAACCAATAATAGTCAGCACATTAAATTATTAAGCCGCATTTCCCGGTTAATGAACAGTGGCTCGTTCCGGGAAAAGATCCTTGATTGCAGCTCAACAGAAGAGATCCTGACGGCTTTTCAAGATGAAGAAGAAAAATATTTCGTGAGCTAAATGAAGCTTTTATTCCGCCTGTCCATTTTTATCATTATTACACTGGCCGCGGAATCTGTTCTTGCACAAAATATTTCATCCATCATTGATGAGGCTCCAAATCAGGAGGCTATTTGGTCGGTTACCGTACGGGGTGAAAACGGGGAGATCCTGGAAAGCCATAACTCCGATAAAACCATCATTCCCGCATCAAACCAAAAACTGATGACCTCGGCAGCCATTCTTGATCATTTCGGCTCTGACTATCGGTTCACAACAACTATATATGGAAATGGTGAACTTCAGGGAAATACCTGGTTTGGAGATCTGATCATCAAGGGAAGTGGAGACCCAACTATAAGTGGCGATCTGTATGAAGGTGATCGCTATTATGCATTCAAAAAGATCCTGGAGCAGTTAAAGGAACTAGGAATCGAAAGGGTGGATGGCTACTTAATAGCGGATATTTCTTTGTATGACGGACAGTATTACCCCAAAGGCTGGGATTGGTATGATATGTCGTTCTATTACGGTGTTCAGGTCGGCCCGTTATCATTCAACAATAATGCAGTGGATCTGGAGGTTTTTGCCGAAGGAGAGATCGGCGATACCCCTCGAATTGCCTGGTTTCCGGATAGTACAGATTATGTGAGATTTAGAAATCAGCAGGTGATTACGCATCCTGCAACAGAATACGATGAATATTACCGGCGCGAGATGGGAGGGAATACCATTGTGCTGGGTAGTACGCTCCCTCAGGGCTATTATGAAGATGAATCGCTGGCTATCAACGATCCCGCTATGTTTTTTCTGGATTCGTTTAAGAATTATTTAAATGAAAATGGAATTGAGTTTAACGGGCCTGTCATGGTACCTGATCAGGATTTTTCCTACGATACGTCCACAGTGATCGCCACGCATCATTCCAAACCATTGGCAGAATTGATCAAGTGGCTGAATAAAGAGAGCGATAATTTCTACACAGAAATGTTGGTAAAAAAGCTCTCGGCAGATACTGGAAAACAACCCGGTTCTTTTGAACATGGGATCGATCAGGTCAGAAGTTTTTTGGCAGATTTTGGCATCGATACCGCCTATGTGCAGATGAACGATGGCTCCGGGATGGCTCAGGGCAACTTCAACAAAACGGACTATCTTTCCGATTTCCTCTACAACATGCGCGGTCATTCTGAATTTGATACATTTTTTGCAAGTTTGTCGGTAGCAGGAATTGACGGCACTCTCGCTCACCGTATGAAGGGAACCCCATTGTATCGAAATTTTAAAGGGAAGTCAGGATTTGTGACGGGCGTGAGAACATTAAGCGGATATATGGAAACTTCATCCGGCAGAAAGCTGACCGTGAGCCTGTCAACCAACAATTTCATCTCGGAGAAAGTCCGCCCGATTGATGCCGTCCATGAAGAAATTTTGATGTACCTTTATGAGACCTATTAAATTGGTTAATGGTTATTAGTTACTTGGATATAAAATGAAACTAATAACCATTTCCCATTAACCAATAACGAATGCCTGATAAAAAAGCCCACATATTGGTTACGGATGATGAAAAAGCCATTCGTAATACGCTTCAGGAGATCCTGGAATTTGAGGATTATACAGTTTCTACGGTTGAAAGCGGTAAGGCCGCACTGGATTTTGTAGCGGAAAACGATATCGACCTGATGTTTCTCGACATCAAAATGCAGGGTATGGATGGGTTGGAAACACTTCAAGCCATAAGGGAAAAGGGATATGAATTTCCTGTCATCATGATATCGGGTCATGGTACCATCGAAATTGCGGTGGAAGCCACCAAAATGGGAGCCTATGATTTCCTGGAGAAACCCCCGGATCTGAACCGGTTACTGATCGCTGTTCGGAATGCGCTCTCCCAGAAGAACCTAGAAAAAGAATACAGGCAGATCAAAAAGAAACTGCCAAAGATACAGGAGATCATAGGGGAGAGTAGTGCGATCGACAAAGTGAAGAAGATGATCGCAAAAGTTGCGCCAACACAATCTCGCGTGCTCATTACGGGAGAGAATGGCACAGGTAAAGAACTGGTAGCAAAATGGATACATGAAAAAAGTCCGCGAAGTGCCGGACCGTTTGTGGAAGTAAATTGTGCAGCCATTCCATCTGAATTATTTGAAAGTGAATTATTTGGCCACGAGGAGGGAGCTTTCACAGGCGCTTCCGATCAGCGTATCGGAAAGTTTGAGCAAGCTGATGGAGGATCTCTCTTTCTGGATGAAATTGGCGACATGAGTCTGGAAGCCCAGGCCAAAGTGTTACGGGCTCTTCAGGAAAGCAAGATCACCCGGGTTGGCGGGAATGAAACCATTTCCGTTGATGTGCGAATTCTGGCAGCCACCAACAAAGATCTGGAAAAAGAAATTGAAGATGGAAACTTCAGGGAAGATCTGTTTCATCGTATCAGTGTTATCCCAATTAAAGTTCCACCACTTCGAGAGCGTAAAGAGGATATTCCACTGATCGCAAAAGCATGTCTTCAAAATTTAAAGAAGCGGGATGTTAGTTTTTCATCCATCTCATTTTCGGATGATGCACTGCAATCCCTTCAAAAGAAAGAATGGAGTGGGAATGTACGGCAGCTTCAGAATGCAGTAGAACGATTGGGGATCATGGCATCGGGAGATGAAATTACCAAAGAAACCGTACGCGACGTGCTCAAAACAAGAGATCTGAAAGCAGAAGACCTTGGTAAATTGGCCGATGAGACACAAGATTTTCAGGAATTTAAAGAAACGGCCGAACGGTTATTTTTAGTGAAGCAGCTGGAGAAGAACGACTGGAATATTTCGCAGACAGCGGAGTCGATCGGAATTCAGCGAAGTCATATGTACACCAAATTGAAAAAATACAATATAGAGCGATAGCATGAGTGCAGAGATCATTGACGGAAAACAAGTAGCAGAATTGGTTCGAAATCGCGTTCGCGAGGATGTGGAAGACTGGACGGCCAAGGGCAACCGGGCTCCATTTTTGCAGGTAATTCTGGTGGGAGATGATCCGGCTTCCAAAGTTTATACCGGCGCTAAGACACGCGCTTGCGAGGATGTTGGGATTGAAACACACACGGAGATATTACAGGATACGATCTCTGCCAAAGAGCTAAAATCAATTATCCAAAAGTACAACGAAGATGACTCTGTGGATGGAATTCTGGTGCAGCTTCCGTTGCCTTCGCACTTATCCTCTCATGATGTGATCGAAAGCATTGATCACCGAAAAGATGTAGATGGTTTCCATCCCATGAATGTCGGACGTTTAACCGTAGATCAGCCTTGTTTTCGCAGTTGCACACCGGCCGGGATCATGGAGTTGTTCAAACATTACAGTATTCCGGTGAAGGCCAAGCATGCGGTTGTGGTAGGGGCCAGCAACATTGTGGGTTCTCCGATGGCTATAATGTTGTCAAGAGAAAACTCATCGGGTAAAGCCACAACCACCATATGCCACAAATACACTAAAGATCTTACACAGCATACCATTTCTGCGGATATCGTGATCGCTGCGGCGGGACAGCCTCATCTCATAAAAGCCGAAATGATAAAAGAAGGGGCCGTGGTGATAGATGTGGGAATCAATCGAATTGCTGATGAAAACACCAAAAAAGGCTACAAACTGGTGGGCGATGTAGATTTTGAGTCCGTTAAGAAAAAAGCCAGTTGGATCACCCCGGTTCCCGGTGGGGTAGGACCAATGACGGTAGCTATGCTGATGAAGAATACCTTACTGGCGGCAAAGAATAGTATTTATCCGGAGTAAGAAATTATAGGTATTCCAAATTCTTCTGCAGTTTCGTTGAAGATTTTGTCAAAGCTTAGTACGGAAATATTTTCAGAGTAAGCTATTCCCAAATGGAGTGCGTCAAGGCTTCTCAGTGAATTATTCGTCGATTTTATGATAGTGGATGCAGCATGGAAATGATTCTTAGCAAGGTTGATGATTGAAAACAACTCTTGATCAAGATGGGAATCAAATACTCGAAAAACTTTCTTTATTTCTGATTCGGAAGTGTCCCCCATTCGAACTTTTTTGCGGGCTGTTGAATAAAATTCAACTTTAGAAAGCTCGCTGATCACAAAAGTATTATTCGTTGCAAAAAAGTGCTGAGCTTTGGTACTGAATACTTCCTCAAAATAAAGAGGAATCAGAGAGCTTGTGTCTATATAAATATTATCCTGCGCCAAACCTTTCTTCGTTTCTCATTTCCAGTAGAGTCTCCAAAACAGAGCCCTTAACTTTTAAACTTTTTCGAAACTCATCCATATCCGGAAATTTCTTTTTCTGATTAGTTTTAGGCTCCTCATAATTTACCAGCTTGGCAATGGGCTTATTGTGTTTGGTGATGATGACTTCTTCCCCGCGCTCAGCTTCGGTGAGGTATTTGGCTAACTGCTCTCTGACTTTATTTACCGGTACTTTTTTCATATCTCTGAAATTATATTATGTACATAAATTAATGTACATAATTTGAGTGAATGTTTCCATAACAAGCCTGAAGGGGGCTTTGCACTGAAGATCTTTTCACAAATACTCTAAATCCGAAATCGGATCATTTTGTGTCGGGTTGATCTCTGGCTTTCAAAAATTAAATACACTGAGGGGTGACGCTATGTTGTCACTCACTGTGTGTATCATTGGGTGAATCAAAAAACAAAACCCAACTATTATGACAAGCAACGCACTTTCAATCACCCCAAAACAAAAGAAGAAAAGTACTTTATTCGCTGTTCCGGTTCTGAAGCGCATTCAGCAAGAAAGCATCGAAGAGTACAACGAAATGCAGCAGGCTTTTAATCTCATGGGATGGGGAAATTTACCGGATGAGCTAAAAGTCGAAATCCATGAAGATGTGAAGTTTATGGTTGAGGAACTCAAAGGCCGGTTTTCTTCTTGCGATCCTTTTGTGAAACGCCGCAGAGAAACCATTCACTATTGGGTAAGCTGCTTTCAGGACAGCATTTGCAACCTCGAAACAGCAATAAAAGCATTAAAAGTGAAGGCGCTTTGAAAACGTTATTACTGGTAAGGGAGGGGCAGGTTCACGATTTTGTTTTATTTCGTTGAACCTGCTTATCTGTTTGCTGCTCAGGCAATTCATCTAAATTTATCCTGTGTTGAGCAGGGCGTTCCAGGCTATCTGTAACAAGCTGCATGATGGTTTCAAATTTTTTCTTCTGTCTATTGAAGACATATTTGAGTCCGCCCATAAACCCAAAATAGCTAACTAGTCCGCCCAGGGGTGAAAATGGTATATAGGTCGATTTGGGGAGCCCTAAACTTTTAAGCAGGATCATTAAAGCAATACTGCCCAGCAATGCCGAAAGCCCCAGCCCGAGAAATCTCAGTTCGTTCCAGTTCACATACTGCATTACCTTGGTTTTTCCATTTTTTGGAATGATGGTAATTCGGCGGATGCTTTCCGGGTCATTATCTTTTTGTTCCCAGTCGTAGCTGTTTCCAACCTTTTCCAAGGTGCCTTTTTGTCCTGTAAATGTATTTAGTTCTGGAATTACCTGATCGACCTGCAGATCAGTTGCTTCGCCATCAAGAATAATGGACGCCTGTAATTCACTGTTGCCAACGAGCCAGTTGAACTGCTTATCGACCTGATTTTCAACCTGATTTATCGCATTCTCCAATACTGTTTGGGAGATTCCCACTTCCTGTGCAATTTGAAGCAGTTCCTCCTTGCTGATACCTTCACCAAAACTACCGTCATCGGAGCCACTTTCCCCCGATAATTGAATTTCAGAGGCTTTGGCAAGAATTTTACTGATCTCTTCCTTAGAATATGTTTTATTAGAGGGCATTTGGCTCAGTAAGTTAGTTTATTTCGTTTCACAAAATTTTCCTGCTCAGTACGTCATGATCCAGTACATGGGAATAGATCCTGATTTGATTCGCTTAATGCATTAGTTACTTTTTGAAATATCTTCCTCATCTAAAATGAATCCATTTACTTCAGCTTGAATATTTGCTGAAAAAGTATCGAGAAGACGTTTTGCATTACTTTTCCTGCGGTTAATATACATTCCGAAAAGTTTCGACGAAAAAATATAACCAAGTCCGGCACCCGAAAAGTTAATGAATGCAGGGACCCAATTTGAAATTGAATCTAAATTCATGGTTGAAGACAAAATTGCAAGTAGTATAAAGCCAAGTACAGATCCGGCTATTTTAATTCGGTTACCTAATTTGGAATAATCCACGAACAGTTCAACTTTTGTCACCTGTTTGGATTGGCTTATAGAAACATGAACCATCTGCGTTTTAGATGGTGAGCCGGACCATTCAAAGGTGGAACCAAATTGAGTAGCGGTTCCCTGAATATTGAAATGCCTACGAAAATCATTCGCTATCACTTCCAGATCTATCTCTGAATCTTGATTTTTAAAAAATCTAGATAAATGTACAATATCTTCATTATCCGGAGTCCATTGCTTTTTTTCATGGGTATCGAAATAATCTAATGCTTGGATTATCGCACTTGATGGTATGTCAGCGGCTTCAGCGATTTCAACTATATCAGTTTTTGAAAATTCTTTATCTGATATGGCTTCATTCTGACTGTGGATTTGTGACGCCATCCTTATCAGTACATTAACATCTTTTGGACTATATTTTTTAGGCACCGGTATCTGGTATTTTATTAAAAAAAAATGGTATGAAGTTATTCAAGTCTACGACTCAAATCATACAAAATTCTATCCTGAATGTACGATACAAATGTGGAGAGAGCCAATATTCAGCACATTTGAATTGGTTATTGAGTTCTGTTTTTAGTTGGAGAGGGGGCCTGAGAGATGTCTTCCCCGGGGTACATGCTTTCATCCTCAAAGGTGAAAGCAGGAGCAGAAGATTCCTTCACAACTTTTGATATGGAAGAAAATAAGGAAGAAACCATGCGCTTTTGTTTATTGAAATATGATCTCAGATATAAACGTCCTAAGGGAAGTCCGGCCAAGCCTCCTGCCAGGGTAAAAAGAAGAGCAGTGCCATCAGAAAAGTTAGTTCCATCTAAACCTATGGCGGTACATACAGCGAAAAATGTAAAAGGCACTATCATCGAAAACAATTTCACACCCCACCAATTGTAAACATATTGAATGCGGGTTTTATCCTTTTCTGGTTTTATGGATAGATGCCGGTAGCCGATCTCCTTTCTGCGCTGCTCCCATTCATAAGAGCTTCCTGCTTTGCTGATCTTTCCAATTCCTCCTGTTATTCTTCGGATTTCATGAATGATATCATCCCATTTTTCATCGGTGATTTTCCCAGTGATAACAGAAGAATTGTGGACCTTAGACGATCCGCTAAGCCAGTTAAAGATTTCCGGGGGAGAGATAGAATCATAGTTCAGTAAGGCTTCTTTTAGAGCTTCATCACTTATACCTACTTCTCTTGCCACATGTAATAGATCAGCTTCATTAAGACCTTCTTCTTCAGTATCAAGATCATGTGCAGCCTGTATTTCGGAAGCTTTTGTTAAGATCCTGCTAATGGCTTTACGGTTGTATGTCTTTAAATCTGTCATAATTATTGAACTTGGCTGCTCTACGTAATCTGCACAAAAAATGTTATTCCATGAAGAACTTCCACAGAGATATCCTTATCTTTGAAAAACTGCAAGCCAAACTTTTTCATTGATACATAAAATGAATCACTCTTCTCCATTTGATCGCATTACACGGCAAGGACTTACGTATGATGACGTACTTCTCGTTCCAAATTACTCACAAGTGCTTCCCCGTGATGTAGATACCACGGTTAATCTAACCCCTACACTTAAACTGAACATTCCGATCATCAGTGCGGCGATGGATACGGTCTCTGAATACCGGCTGGCTATTGCGTTGGCACGGGAAGGCGGAATTGCGATGCTTCACAAAAATATGAGCATTGAAGATCAGGCTGAACATGTTCGTCTTGTAAAAAGGAGCGAAAGCGGTATGATCGTAGATCCGGTAACACTGAAAGAAGGGGCTACGGTCAGAGAAGCAAGAGCGCTGATGAAAAAGCAGAAGATCGGTGGAATTCCCATCGTTGATGATGCCGGGATCTTAGTAGGTATTGTAACCAATCGTGATCTTCGTTTTGAGTCTGAAATGGGCAAGAAGCTCGGTGACATCATGACTCATGAAAAACTCTACACGGCCAAAGAAGGCACCAACCTGAAACAGGCAGAGCAAATCCTTCAGCATTATAAAGTTGAGAAATTACCTATTGTGGACGGTAATAATAAGCTGGTTGGATTGATCACGTTCAAGGACATTGAGAAGAAAAAGAATTTCCCCAATGCCTGTAAAGATGAAATGGGCCGCCTGAGAGTAGGTGCCGCGGTTGGCGTTACTGCCGATACGATGGATCGCGTAGATGCTTTGGTAGCCGCAAGCGTAGACGCCATCACCGTAGATACCGCACATGGACATTCTCAGGGCGTGCTGGATACCATCAAAAAGATCAAGGAAAGCTATCCGGATCTAAATGTGATTGGTGGCAATATAGCTACGAAAGCGGCAGCTGAAGCTCTTGTTGAAGCCGGAGCTGATGTTGTTAAAGTTGGTGTGGGTCCCGGTTCTATTTGTACAACACGGGTGGTGACAGGCGTTGGCGTTCCCCAGTTAAGTGCTGTTATGGAGGTTGCGGAATACGCAAATGAAAAAGGAATTGGCCTGATAGCTGATGGTGGAATCAAGCAGACCGGAGATATACCAAAAGCTATTGCCGGTGGAGCGGATGCTGTTATGATGGGCTCTATGTTTGCCGGTGTGGATGAAAGTCCGGGTGAGACCATTATATATGAATCCCGTAAATATAAATCCTACCGCGGCATGGGAAGCATAAGTGCAATGGATAAAGGATCCAAGGACCGCTACTTCCAGGATGTGGAAGATGACATCAAAAAACTGGTACCAGAAGGCATTGAGGGCCGCGTTCCATTTAAAGGATATCTTGGCGAAGTAGTTCACCAGATGGCCGGAGGGCTCCGGGCCGCAATGGGATATGCCGGTGCGGCTACCATAGATGAAATGAAAAAAGCGGAATTTGTACAGATCTCAGCCGCCGCTTATAAAGAAAGTCACCCCCATTCGGTCCAAATCACCAAGGAAGCACCGAATTATTCGGTCTCCTGATCGGCTCAACCCGAAACATGAAGAACGTTCTTTTTATCGTCTATTATTTTCCTCCAATGGGAGGGAGCGGGGTACAGCGTCCTCTTAAATTCGTAAAATACTTGCGTGAATTTGGGTGGAATCCGATCGTTCTTCGTCCTGAACCCGGCATCTATTCTCACTTTGATGACAGTCTGGAACGGGAACTGAAGAAAACGAAGGTTGAAGTTATTAGCCTTCAGCCCCAAACACCTTTTCATGTAGCTGCAGGGAGCAATCAGGAAAAATACAGGGAGCGGAAGATTCCTGACTGGCTGGCAAAGATAGTACGTCGTTTCTTAAGGCTGTTCATGTTTCCGGATAATAAGAAAGGATGGATCGAACCGGCATATCAAAAAGCAGTTGAGATTATCGAGAACAGGGATGTTGACCTCATCTTCAGTACGGCTCCTCCATTCAGTAACCATGTGGCAGCTGCAAAAATTAGTGACCAAACCAACCTTCCGCTGATACTTGATTACAGAGATCTGTGGCTGAACAACCATTTTATGGATGATATGTTTGGTTGGCAAAAAAGACGCATGAAAAAACTGGAGGAATTCTGCCTGCAAAGAACTAAAGGGGTTACGGCCCTGGATGATTTTATGATCGATGACATTCGATCATGTTACCCGGAGATTGATTTTAACGGGTTTGAAGTCTCGCATGGTTTCGATCCCGAAGATTTCGAAAACCTTGAAGGCAAGGCTACTTTAGAATACAGGAAGGGAAAATTGAATTTTCTGTACAGCGGACTATTCTATGAACAAAATCAGCCTGATATTTTGTTGAAAGCATTGGTAAAAGCTGCAAATGAAAATGCTTTGAATCTGGAACAGATTCACTTGCACTTTCAGGGAGGGCTTGATGTCAGAATTCAACATCTTGTCGAAAAACTGGGACTTTCAAATATCGTTACCGATTATGGGTATGTGAACCATGAAATCGCTACTGCAAACCTGTTAGAAGCCGATGTGCTCTGGATGATCTCAAATTTTGATGCCAAGCATAAACAGATCAAAAGTGGAAAACTATTTGAATACATTGGTACAGGAAAACCAATTTTAGGTCTTTTGCATCCCGGAGAAGCCTCAAGGCTGCTGGAGCAATATGGAGCAGGTTTTGTAGGAAACTTAAGTACTCCTGAAAAAGTACAAAGCACGTTGGAAACTATATTTGAACAATGGGAAAAGGATCAGCTTCCTGAAGCCAACAAAGAGTTCATAGCATTATTTGATCGAAAAAAGCTCACCCTAAAGCTGGCTAAAATATTTGACAAAATTTCATCCCAATAATATCATTGGTTTGGTTAACTTGAAGCGCAATGATCGAACTTCTTAAAAAATTATTTGAACAGCGGGATAAAAAAATCACCGTAATTCTGCTGGATGATTCCAAGCCTGATGAGGATAATTCGTACAATGTACATCCTCAGGGACTTTTTGGAATGATATTAGGTATTTCGGCCTTTTTTGCGCTTTTGGTGGCACTCATCTTTATGTTAACGCCATTGGGCGGTTTACTATATAGTACCGATGATGCTGAGATCAGGGCCCAGATCTTGAATGTAACAGATAAAGCCATCGCTTTGGAAGATTCCCTGCGTCAGCGCGATCTGCAGCTTCGGGAGATGAAGAACATACTGCGTTTGAGTATCGATACTACACTGGTTCTGGATGAACGATTCAATGATTTTTTAAACCAAAGTGATGTTTTTCAAAATTCTGACTTTATTAGTTATGATCAGGTTGGCTCCTTTGACCGGTTGAGTCAGAATGAGGTCTTATTTTCCAATGTTGCCAAATCGGCACCAGATTTTCCCGCCAAATATCCGGTTCAGGGCTCACTAACACGTGGGTATTTACCTGAAGAAGAACATTATGGAATGGATATAGCTACAAAAAGCAAAGAACCGGTGGTGAATATTGCAGATGGTTCTATTTTTAATAGCAGTTGGACAATTAATAATGGATATGTAATATCCATACAGCACAGTGATGGCGTTGTGACGACCTACAAACATTTATCAAAATTGAATAAAAAGGAAGGCGATCTTGTTCTTAAAGGTGATATTCTGGGCGAAGTCGACAATGCCGGAGTACTAAGTACAGGACCGCATCTTCATTTTGAGATCTGGAGAAATGGAGTGCCACAAAATCCTGAAGTCTATTTAATCAAATAAAATAACATTATGTTAAACTCAAAAAAATCATCTAGTAACGGTTCTTCTTCGAGTAATTCGAGTCAATCTCCTTCCGTCAATATTTTAAGCGAAGGAACAAAGTTAAAAGGAGATCTGAATTCACAAAGTGATATACGAGTAGGTGGAACCATAGAAGGGGAAGCCGTTTCGAAGGGGAAGTTGATTGTAACCGGAAATGGTAAAGTTATTGGAAATATCACTTCCTCTGAAGCCGATATTGCCGGCAGAGTAGAAGGAGAGGTCAAGATCTCAGATAAATTGACTTTGCGCGAAACTGCAATTATCGATGGAAATATTTATACCAAAACGCTTATCGTAGAAGAAGGCGCACAAATAAATGGATCGTGCCGAATGGGATCAGATGCCAAATCTTTATCTCAAAACAGTGATGCCGATTTCGCCAATGAAACAAAAGTAAAATCTTCCTGAATAATTGCCCCAAAACTTCTTACCTAAAAAATATAGACAATATATCGGACTGGGAGCGGAGATAGCCGCTTCCTTGTTGGTTCCGATATTATTGGGGTATTTACTGGATCGTCACTTTCAAACATCGCCCATTTTTATTTTGACGGGTGTTTTTGGAGCCATGGTAGGTTTTGGATTTATGATCGTCAGGATCTCAAGGAAACTCAGTACTTCTGATAATGATTAATTTTGATGGTGGTGTTTTTAAAAACTCTCTGAAGGCTTCCGCTCTGCTATTACTTATCTCGCTCAACTTTTTTTTGATCGGAGAGCAAGAAGGAGTAGCCGTTTTATCTGGAGTTCTGCTTAGCGCGATTTTTGTTTGCAGTAGCGCCTGGATATTTGATGTGTTTCAATACGCTGAAAATGCCCTTTTTATAAAGATCTACATCTTCTCTATTGCCCTCCGGTTTCTGTTGGTGTTACTGTTGTTCGGAATTTTACTTGGGACAACAAAAATTGATGAAATCTACTTTACAGTTAGTTTCATAATTTCCTATCTTTGCCAATCTGTAACGGAAATGATTTTTTTAAACAAAATTCTACAAAAAGAGTAGCAAGATAAAATGGTTCAAACCCTGCGTCGAGTTTTTTTAACTCTTTTATTTTTATCTATTAGCACCTCAAATATTTTTGCAGCTGATGCTTCTGAACAGGAAGATGGTCAGATCCTTGATGTAATGGGTACCGTTGCAGATCATGACTATATGAAAACTCCCTTCGGGAAGATCTACCTGCCCCGCATATTTTATTGGGAAGATGCCAGTGGGGAAACGGGTTTAAGTGCATACGCTTCAACAAAATCAGCACTTGAATCAGGTGTGTTCGCAGAAAATGAAGAAGGAGCTATTGTTCCTGCAGGTGGTGGGCAGGTCAAGGTCGATCTTTCCATAACTTCACATCTTGTTTTCTTTTGGATTGGGATGGGATTGGCGGTCTTTATCACTGTGATGGCGGCTGGCAGATATAAAAAAGGTATTGGTAAGAGTGTAGAACCGCAGGGAGCTTTCCAGAATATTTTTGAAGTTTTGTTTGTATTTGTACGCGATGATATAGCCCGTGATAATATTGATAAGCACAAGGCAGACCGCTACGTACCTTATCTGTTTACTATGTTTATGGGAATCACTTTTATGAACTTATTTGGGCTGGTTCCATGGGCTGCCACTGCAACAGCGGATCTCACTGTAACAGCCACGCTGGCAACCGTAACATTTTTTGTAACACAGTTCAGTGGAACTAAGGATCACTGGGCACACGTATTTATGTTTCCAGGAGTTCCGGGGTGGGTGCGATTTATTTTAACTCCGGTAGAAATTTTAGGATTATTTACCAAACCATTTGCCCTCGCCATTCGTCTTTTTGCAAATATGCTTTCGGGTAAGATCATGATCATAGCCATTCTTGGGCTTGTATTTATTTTTGCTGATCTACTCGGCGCGGTGGCCGGATATGGTGTAAGTATTTTCTCGGTATCGCTTACCGTTGTGCTTTATGCATTGAAAGCATTTGTGGCGTTATTACAAGCTTATATTTTCGCATTGCTATCTGCCGTGTTTATTGGGATGGCGGCTGAGAGTCATGAGCATGATGAAGAAGGATATCGAACAGAACATATTGCTGAAGAAGTTTCAGCGAACTAACTAACAAACCTAACATAACTTAAACTAAACAAACAGAACTATGGGATTTTTAGCAGCTGGTATTGGAGCCGGAATCGTAGCACTTGGTGCCGGAATCGGAATTGGAATGATCGGTAAAAGTGCAACAGAAAGTATTGCACGTCAGCCGGAAGCATCAGGCGATATTCGTGGTGCAATGATTTTGACTGCCGCATTTATTGAGGGTGTAGCTCTTCTTGGTGCCGTTGTTTGTATTCTTCTTGCTCTTGGCATTGGTCAGTAAAATAAGATAGGGACACTATCATGACTTTTCTTTTAGCTGGTGGAGGAGGCTTACTTTCTTTTAACACGGGATTGGCGATATGGATATTGATATCTCTCGCTATATTTCTTGGTGTAATGATGAAGTATGCCGTGCCTCCAATTATGTCGGCACTACAGGAACGCGAGCAAAATATTAAGGAGTCTCTGGAATCTGCAGAAAAGGCAATTGCCAAAGCAGAGCAAATATCCAAAGACAACGAAAAAGCGCTGCGTGAAGCTGAAGTAAAAGCTCAACAGATTCGTAAAGAAGCTGTTGAAGAAGCCGAACTGATCCGCACAGAGCGTATCAGTAAAGCCAAAGAAGAGGCCGAAAAACTTATTGAACAAGCTCGCGCCTCTATTGAGCAAGAAAAAAAGCAAGCTTTGGTTGATCTTAGAAAGGAAGTAGCCAAATTGGCTATCGATTCCGCTTCTAAAATTATTGATGCCGAACTTGATAACGCAAAAAATCAAAAGCTGGTGGATAACTTTTTATCCGACCTGTCTAAAAACTAACCAATAATTCATGCTGGTATCTAAAGCGGCACGACGTTATGCCACTGCACTTTTAGGACTTGCCCGGGAACAAGATTCCGTTGAGCGAACTTTGGAAGACGTACTTCTGATAAAGAATACGTTGGAAGATTCTCGCGATCTGGTTCTATTCCTGAAGAGCCCGATCATCAAACCGGATAAAAAAGTAGCAGCACTTGACGAAATTTTTGGCGATCAGCTTAGTGAACTTGTACACAAATTTGTTTCGCTCATTGCCAAAAAAAACCGCCAGAATATGCTGGATGAAATTGTGGCTGCTTTCGTTGAAAAATACAACGAATTTGCAGGCATCATCTCAGCTGAGATCTTTGTGGCAAAAAAACTGGACTCCAAGGAGTTGGAGAATGTTAAGTCAAGCCTGGAAGAATTCACCAATAAGAAAGTGAATATTTCAACTACAGTGCAGGAAGATCTAAAAGGTGGTATAGCCGTTAAGATCAACGATACGGTTATGGATGCTACCGTGAAGCATAAATTGGAACAACTTGAAGATGTATTCCTGAGCACTGCTTCGGAATAAAATCACAACATTTTTTTAATCACATACACACAATGAGTCAAGTCAGACCAGACGAAGTTTCAGCCATATTACGCAAACAATTATCCGGCTTCGACAATGAAGCTGATACCTACGATGTTGGCACCGTACTTGAAGTAGGTGACGGTATTGCTCGTGTTTACGGGCTTTCCAAAGTTCAAGCAGGTGAACTGGTTGAACTGCCTGATTCCAAAGATGATAAAGGCAATTCTGTTACCGGAATGGTGCTTAACCTTGAGGAAGATAATGTAGGTATCGTACTTTTCGGAGCATCACAGGCTGTTGAAGAAGGACATGTCGTAAAAAGAACCAAAGATATTGCATCTATCAATGTTGGGGAAGGAGTATTGGGCCGAGTGATTGACCCTCTCGGAAACCCCATTGATGGTAAAGGAGCAATAAGTGGTGATACGATCCGTCTTCCGCTTGAACGTAAAGCACCTGGTGTAATTTATCGTGAGCCGGTTACAGAGCCGCTTCAAACGGGTCTTAAAGCTATTGACTCATTGATCCCGATCGGACGCGGTCAGCGTGAGCTTATTATTGGTGACCGCCAAACAGGAAAAACTTCTGTAGCTGTTGATACGATTATCAACCAAAAGGCCACACAAGACTCAGACAAGCCTGTACATTGTATTTATGTTGCTGTTGGGCAAAAAGGATCTACCGTTGCTAATATCCGTAAGGTTTTAGAAGACAACGGAGCCATGGAGTACACTACTATCGTATCGGCACCTGCCAGTGTTTCTGCACCTATGCGTTACATTGCTCCATTCGCTGGTGCAACAATAGGTGAATACTTCCGTGATACCGGTCGACACGCGCTTGTTATCTATGATGATTTGTCAAAACAAGCTGTGGCGTATCGTGAACTTTCTCTGTTGCTGAAGCGACCTCCGGGACGTGAAGCTTATCCTGGTGATGTATTCTACCTTCACAGTCGTTTACTTGAACGCGCTGCCAAGATCATCAATGATGACAAAGTAGCTCAGGCTATGAATAATATTCCTGATGAACTTCGTCCGATGGTAAAAGGTGGCGGTTCACTCACTGCACTTCCGGTAATTGAAACACAAGCCGGTGACGTGTCTGCATATATCCCAACCAACGTAATTTCTATTACTGATGGACAGATCTTCCTTGAAACAGATCTGTTTAACCAGGGGGTACGACCTGCTATTGATGTAGGTACCTCGGTATCTCGTGTAGGTGGTTCTGCTCAGGTCAAATCCATGAAGAAACTATCCGGTACATTGAAGCTTGATCTGGCCCAGTATCGTGAGCTTGAAGCCTTTGCTAAATTTGGTTCCGATCTTGATGCTTCTACACAGGGGCAACTTCGTAAAGGAGAGCGTACGGTCGAATTGCTTAAGCAGGATGTTTATCAGCCACTTCCGGTTGAAAAACAGATTGCCCTGCTAAAGGTTAACTCCGAAGGTCTGCTTAATGATATTGAGACAACTGATATTTCGGAATTTGAAGAACGATTCCTTGAGCAAGTCGGTCTTAAGTACGATAAAGAGATGAAAGAGCTTGCAAGCTCCGGTGTTCTGGATGATAGTTTCGGTGAGAAACTGCTTGAAATTGCATCTTCCATTATCCACCAAATTAACGCAAAAAACTAAAGCAGACGAATACAGGTAATATCCTCTGATGGCAAACCTACGAGACATACGAAATCGGATCTCTTCTGTTAATAATACGCAGCAGATCACCAAAGCCATGAAAATGGTAGCGGCTGCTAAACTTCGTAAAGCACAAGACCGGATGACAGAAACCCGGCCTTATGCTAATAAGATCGAAGAGGTAGTGGGCCGATTGGCTAACAGCAGCTCTGTTTCCAATCCATTGCTTCGTACACCGGAAGAGACCAAAAATATTTTGTTTATAGTTGTAGGTTCAGATCGTGGATTGTGCGGTGGATTCAACAATAATCTATTTAAGGAAGTTGAAAACCAGTTGCATTCAAATTTTCAAGAATATCTTGACAACGATTCTCTTTCTGTTTTGACCATAGGTAAGAAGGCAACGGCCCATTTTGGAAAACGTAATTACAATGTAACTGATCGTTTTCCGGGCTTTTTTGATGACATTAAGTATGATGTGACATCAGATATTATGACTACAGCGACTGCACATTTCATTGCAGGAGATTATGATGAAGTTTATATCGCCTTCAACGAATTTAAGTCCGTAATTGCCCAAAACAGACGTGTGCAAAAAGTTCTGCCGCTGGATCCGGAAAAAATTGCAAATTCCAAATCCGGGGATGCATCTGAACAAGCTATTGATTACCTTTACGAGCCTAATTCTGAGGCCATTTTGGATCGGTTGTTACCACTGCATTTAAACATGCAATTATGGCGCGCTGTGTTGGAATCCAATGCATCTGAACAGGGTGCCCGAATGACAGCCATGGATAGTGCAACCGAAAATGCCAAAGACCTCGAAAAAGAATTACGCTTGAAATACAATCAAGCTCGCCAAAGTGCTATTACCACAGAGATCTCTGAAATTGTATCGGGAGCTCAGGCACTTAGCGACAACTAAATTTATTGATTTTACATTAGGAGAGCTGGCAGAGTGGTCGAATGCGGTGGTCTTGAAAACCATTGAGGCCTTACGGTCTCCGGGGGTTCGAATCCCTCGCTCTCCGCAACTAAATAGCCCCTTTTGGGGCTATTTTTGTTTTCACAAGTACCCATAATCAATATTATGATTATGCTTTCGTTTATGGCTCAAACTAAATGATTACTATGACAGCACGTACATTTGTGGCTCTTTTCTGCTTTTCAATGCTCACTTACGGGGCAGGCTTTTCACAAGACACGCTCAATATAGATCTGAATACCTTTATGCAGAAGGCTATCCAAAACTCTGGTCAGGTTGACTATGAACGGCAAAATATAGCCTTAGCTGAAAACAGAGTTCAACAGGCTAAAGCCCAGCGGTTTTTACCGAATCTAAGTTTTGACAGTCAACATGGTCTAGTGCCCGGCGTTAAAAGTGACAATCCTAATTTAGAAGAAGACGAATACTACCTGGATCCCAACCTCAGAAATGATTGGTCTGACTGGGCGATCTTTACTCGATTTCAAGTATCAGCTGCCCAGCCTGTTTTCACTTGGGGAGCTATCGATAAAGCTGTAGAAGCGGCAAAATTAGGAGCTGAAGCAGCAGAGTATGGATTTGATGCAAAACGAGCAGAACTGGAGCTGAGGCTGTTCGATCTGTATTTCAGTTATGTGTTGGCATTAGAGATAGAACGACTGCTAAGCGAAGCACAAGACAAAGTGAATCAGATAGAACGGCAGATCAATAACATGAGGAAGGAAGGTAATTCTGATCTGGATGAATCTGAAGTCTTTAAATTCGAGATCTTTAAATCTGAGTTTGAGATTCAGAAAGCTGAAGTTGAAGAAAATATGCGCTTTGTTAAAGAAACCTGGAAGTATGTTCTCCGGAATGAAGAAGGTACCGTATTTGAACCTTCTATTCAGTTTCTCGACCCTGTTTCATCAGATATTGAACCGGTTGATTTTTACCAACAGGCCGCCTTCAATAATCGTCCTGAACTTAAGGCTTTAGCTACGGGGAAAGAAGCTACAGAAACCTATATTTCATCCCTCAGAAAACAAAATTTACCAGGATTATACCTGGCTGGATATATCAATTTTGCCGACACACCAAACCGGCCCCGGCAGTCTAATCCGTTTATACAGAATACGACCAACTTGTTCACAGGTGGCTTTGGTTTAACGATCCGTCAGAAACTGAATTTTTTCGGTATCAAAGCTGATCTTGAACGCAGTCAAATTGAATTGAAAAGAGCAGATCTTGCCCAGGATGCAGCAAAAGATGGTATCTTACTTGAGGTGAACAATCAATATCGGCAGGCAGCCGTTGCCAATGTGAAAGTCGAGCAAACCGATAACGCATTGGTTACTTCAAAAAAATGGCTCCGGCAGGAACAACTGGATTATGATTTTGGTATGGGTGAAGTAAAAGATCTTATTGATGCCATGCGGAAGGAATTGGAGTTAAAACTTCAACTTAAGCAGCGTATATTTGAGTATAATTCATCCCTGGCCAAATTGAATAAAGCGTCCGGCATCCCAATAAACATGTTAATAACAAATTGATAATATCATGATGAAACGAATAACCGGAATTTTCTTTATACTTTCTTTTTTGATCTCAGGCGCATTACAGGCTCAACAATCAGCAGAGGATATCAGAACCATGCTTGAAGAAAGAGATCAGGAGATCAAGGAATTAGTGGGGCCTGAAGGAACAAGTTATACAGATGAACAACGCGAAGAGATGAAAGCAATTATCAATGGGGTTATCGATTTCAGAGCCATGTCGCAAGAAGCGCTAGCCACCACATTTGATACTGTTTCCACAGAACAACGCGAGGAATTCATTGACCTGTTTTCTACTATTGTTCGTGATCAGTCCCTGAATAATTTGGACATCTACCGCGCTGAAGTTATTTATACTGATATTTCAGTCAACGAAGATCAGGCACGGGTTGAAACGATGGCAACACTTAAAAATGTACGTACTCCGGTAAATTATGAACTTCACTTCAAAGACGGAGAATGGGTAATTACGGATATGGAAATTGATGATGTTTCAACAGCAGGTTCATACAATCGTCAGTTTCAACGAATTATTAATCAGAAAGGATTTGAGTCTTTAATGACCAGTCTTCGAAAACGTGCTGAAAGAGCATAATCATATATAGTGAATCCACGAATATCAGTTATTGTTCGGTCGTACAATCGCGTAGGGGTTTTATGTAATTTATTGGAGGTATTACTCAGTCAAGAGCATGATTCCTATGAAATTGTGATTGTGGAGCAATCGGATCAATACAAAAAGGCTGATTACAAAAAACTGCAACAGCTTGCAGAAGATGAAAAGATCAACCTGCTTACCTATCCGCGGCTTGGGGGGCCAAAAGCCCGGAATACAGGGGTGAAGAATGCTAAAGGTGAGATCATTTTACTTCTTGATGATGATGACCTTCCAGCATCTCCCCATTGGATTCAAATCCATGATGATGCCTATAAAGATGAAAAGCTTATTGGGTTTACGGGCCGACATGTGGCTTCCAAAAATGCCCGGTGTCCCTATCTTCAGGTGATGCTAAATTTTATTCGTCGAAACTGCATGTCGTATAGCTGGCTGGGCACTCCATATACCTTTGCTCAATTCAATGAAGATGTAGAAAACGTAGATTGGCTGCACGGCACAAATGCATCTATTCGAAAAGAATGGGCTGTTAAAGCTGGTTTGTGGGATGAGGACCTAAAAACACAGGATGAACATTCACTGGCTTTTAAATTACGGCCTTATATTAAAGATGGATATCGGCTTGATTTTAGAAAAGAACCTGAAGTGATCCGACAGCTGGATATTGAGGGAGGAATGGAGAAACGAAAATTTTCTTTATTGCAAGAATTCCGAAATCAGCATCAATATATCACCAAAATTGTTTTAAGATATCGCCCCATGTTTACTTTATTTTATCCCTTATTGCTATTTTGGGCGCTTATAAAAGTAGGTATGCAAGCCACAAAAAGGGTGGTAAATTTTATTACCGGTAAGTAACTCAATTCACACTAAATAATCCCTGATGTCTTTCAAACCAGTTCTGATTTTATTTTGTACGGTTCTTCTTTTGATGGGAACAAAGCAGGTTTCAGCTCAGGAAAATCAAATTATACACCTGAATAATAATGTATATACCTATGTTAAGAACCTTCAGCAACGGGGGCACTTTTCGGCATTAAATCCAACCAAACTTCCTTATACACGGGGAGCTATAGATGAAGGACTTCGCCAGATCGACCGATCTATGCTTAGTAGAACTGAACGGTTTTGGTATGATCAGATCGAGCAGGAGGTAGGAATTCCTCAAGACAACGAAAGCGAAACCTATCTGTATGGAATGCTTGAAGGAGGGTTTGACATAAATAATACGCTAAGCGCAGATGGCTTGAGGCCTCAGGATGAAGAATTCTATTTTATTCCAAACGGAGCTTCAAACCTCTATGGAGAAAAAGATGGATTTGCTGCGCAGCTTGGCCTGAGACATGACCTTTTTTACGATCTTGACAAAATCGGAGAAACAGCACTGAGTAGATTTTATGTTCGCTCAGAAGATTATTATCTGGGGTATAACAGTGATTTCTTTCAGGCTTATGTTGGAAAGTATCAAAACCTTTGGGCTCCTTACGGGGAAGCCTCAACGATCCTTTCTGACAATGCCCGTTCTTTTGACCGGTTAAATATTTCTGTAGGACCCGATTGGTTTAAAGTGTCCGGGATTTTTGGGGAACTTGATAATCTTGGCAGGGATGGAACTTTTGACAGAAATGGCAAGAATAGAATTGATGGAACCAAAAGGTATATTGCACTGCACCGTATTGACATTCAGATTCTCGACAATCTCAGGGTGGGCTATTTTGATGGTTTTATATATTCTTCCGAGAGTTCAGTTCCTTCTTTGAGATACATTTCTCCTATGAATGTCTTTTTCTTTGACCGAAATACGAACCCCGTCAACGATGAGTTTAATGCGCTTTTTGGAGGACAGATTTGGTGGCAATATCAGAATATGACCTTTAATGCACAGGCGATGATCGATGATATTGTGATCAAAGATGGACGGCTGGAAACTGAGATAGAACCGACAACCTTTGCTATCACTAATTCTATAAATATTTCTAAGGTGACTGATATTTTGGATGTTGGATACGAGGCTGAATTCATTGCTTATCAAACCTATAATACGGACCAGGCGGAAGGGCGATATTTATATTTAAGGAGGGGAATTGCCAACCAGTATACTGATTACGCATATGTTTCAGGCTACGCCCGAATTCATGCCCATAAATGGCTTTCAGGATTGACACTGACACCCCGAATAAGTTACCTGGCACAAGGTGAGCAAGAGATAAATCAGGATTTTATTGATCGATATCCGAATGGGGAAGTCATAGACGTGATCCTCACGGGAACAGAAGAAAAAAGGAGCCGCCTAAGCCTTGATGCTTTGTACAATCCCATCCCGGAATTTTGGGTTGATGCCAGTCTTGGGTATAACTACACGCGTGATTTTGGTCATGTATCCGGTCAAACAAATTCCCGAATTACAGCTAGGTTGGAAGTAGGTTTCAGGTTAGATCTGGACAGCTTTTCTTTTAAGAATTAAGATAAGAATAGATTAGCCAGTACTTTTTTTGAGTTTTTTTCGAACTCTCCGCAAATAATCTCCCCCGAGTAAAAGTCCAAAAACAACCAATAAGATCGCGCCTAAAGCAGCTTGCTCTAAAAGTCCTCTTGTAAACCATGGGAAAAACAGAAGTCCTGTGGCAAGTAATAATGCAGAAACTGCCCCGGCTGAATGAGGCTTGTAGATATCACGGATATATAGTTTGGCATTAGCGATCCACCGGGCTTCTCCCAGCTCAAGTGAGTGTAATGAAAGTGTTGCTATGGCTGAAGCAATGGCTGCGCCTACCAGCCCAAAAAGCGGGATCAGGACTAAATTCATCAGTACATTGGCAATACTTACAAAAATGCTGTTCATCAAGGTAAGCTTGGAATGGCCTGTCATAGCTACAATATTTCCTGCAAGACTGAATGAACAATAGATATATGGGATCGGGAGAAGGAAGTACATGAATGTTGAAGTACCACCATATTCAGGATGGATAATAGCAAGAAGGTCTTCCTTGAAAATGGCGATCAAGAGTAGGGCAGGAATGACTAAAGTGGCGATCCAGCTTGCGGTTTTGGAAAAATTATGGGAGAGTTCTTCGAATTTTTCTTCTTTGTGCAAGCGCACGATGTATGGAGCAAAAGCGGTAGAAAAAACCATCTTGATAGCTTTCACTTCCCGGATGATCATAGATCCGGCTCCATAAAAACCCACTATGGTTGGGCTGAATCCAAATGCCGGAAGCATCAACACATCAATCCCTGTAATAAAGCGATTTAGGGTCATATTCACGTTTTGGGGGATGGCAAAATCGAGGAGTTCCTTATCTACTTTGAAGGTTCTGAAACCGTAGAAGAGTTTTATCCAGCTCAATTCCCGGCTGTAGATCCAAATGGAAACAAGGAATAACAGAACCTGGGTTGAAAGATATGCCAGAGCCATTCCGGTAAGATTTGGCTCAATAAACCAGAATAAAATGGAAAATAATAGCAATGCCAATGGTCGCAACCAGCCATTACTTAAGGCATCATATTTCATGATCTTAAGTCCTTGCGTAGCCGCCAGCACGATTCGCTCAAAGGCCATCAGGGGAATAGCAAACAGCATGAACCGAAACATGATGCTTAGCCCTTCATTAAAGTCTTCCTGATAAGCCAGTTCCAGAATATCTTGCCCAAATGTTGCCCCAATCACCAATACCAAAGTGGCGAATCCAATACTCCAGGCAAAGGCGTTGGCGAGGGAATTATAGAGATCCAGCTGTTCTCCTTTGTCGTCGGCAAAGCGGGCTACGAAAATGAGGGCTCCGTCCTTAAAGCCGGAAGTCAGAAAAGCGATAATGATCTCAATGGCGATATTTGCGGTAATGTAGATCCCGAATACATCCGGCCCGTAAAAGCGGTTAACGACGATCAGAAAAGCTGGTGCGGCCATTTTGCCAATAACACCAATGAAATTGACAAAGGCTCCTTTCTTTAATTCGGAATCTATGCTCATGAGTTCGCGCTTAGAACTGCTTCATAATGCGATTCCAGTTCTTTTACTTGCTTCTTCAGGTCGTATTCTCTTTCCATTCTAGCACGACCTGCTTTGCCAAAGTTTAGACGCATTTCAGGATCTTTGATGAGCCGGATCATTCTGTCAGCCAGTTCTGGCACGTTTCGTTCAGGTACCAAAAACCCGGTTTCCCCCTCACTGATGATCTCATGAATTCCACCGTGCCAGGTTCCTATTACAGGCCGGCCGGTAGCAGAAGCTTCTTTCACTACGATCAATCCGCTTTCCCGGTCATAACTTGCGGGAACGAGGCTCGGGGCTAACAATACATCTGCTTTCTTTAACTCATCAGCTACCTCATCGGCTGTAAGAATTCCTTTAAAATGAACCTTGTCAGCCATATTGTTCTCGATAACAAATTGTCTGAGTTCATCCTCAAGACTTCCTGAACCGATAAAAGAAAGGTTGGCATCAAAACCTTCATCCAGTACTTTTTTAAGGGCCTTTAAAGCGTATATGTGGCCCTTTTTCTTTGTAAACCGCCCGACCATAACAAAAGAAACGGGACTTTTTTGGGGGGATGGTTCCTCGTAAGAAAAACGATCCAGATCAATTCCCAGCCGATATACTTTTACCTTTTCCTTGGGTGCTCCTAACTCGATGAGCATCGCGCGAAGTTCCTCACTTGCGGCAAGTAGCAGACTTGCATGCTTGAATATGGAAGGGGCTTTCAGATTATATCGCCAGCGTTTTGGGGTGAATCTGTTGATTCCCATCAGGTCAGATACATCATAACCATGAAAGGTGACCACAAGGGGCAGGTTGAATTTCTTTACATAAGGGAGCGTGTAAACGGCTCCGGTTCCAAAATGAGCATGGACCAGATCAAATTTTTCCTGTTGGATCTTCTTTTTGAAGGAAGGCCAGTACGCAATATTCTCGTACAGAAACTCAAATATTTTAGGCGGTTTATTAAAATGCGGATATGGAAAACGATCCGAATTCAATCGCTCTTTGCAAAATACCTCAACATGATAGTTTTCGGAATGAGAGCGTATCTCATCATAGATGAATGTTTGTGAATAGGGCAGAAAGGAAGTCGAAAATAGAGCTATTTTGCACCGTTCGGGCATCATTCAGTTTATTGGAGATTGTGATGATGGGGAGAATATAGGAAAAATATCACCGATGATAGCAGTTACAGAAAATTATACTTTCTATTTGAAATGGTGTATTTTCGGCATCGGAAAAAGCACATCAACTACATTTGGCTCAGCACATAATGAAGGTATTATTTTATGCATCAACATTTGGGGCAGACCTCCTTGCTTTTGCACTGTATCTTGAAAGAAAACCAAATGTAACCACCAAGGTACTGCTATCTGATCCTGACCAATTCAGACAAGAAGGCATCTCTGAGCTCTTCCCCGTAAAGGCAGAGCTGATGAAAAAATCCATTAAGAATTATGTTTTTAAACCAAAGGGATTTGAGCCTGATATCACTATTATGGATAACGAAGTTCCGCTCAGAGCTCCATCTCCAAATGGATTGATGCTGTGGCATGGCTTTGGGTGGAAAGGGCCTAACGATGTGAAAGAATTCAGCTGGCTACACAAATCGATCAGGTCTGCATGGGGCTCAGCCATGGAACCCAACGAAAATTTCCGATGGCAGTGTTTTGGTCCCTGGGACCTGAAACACCGGACCGAGGTAAGTGGCTTTCACCCCGATAATTGCCGGGTATTGGGAGCTGCATCTCATGATCTTTTACGAGATCCCCTTCCCAAAAAAGATATCCAGCCTTATTATCCCTTCGATGTCGTAAACAGAAAAACCATTTTATTTGCCCCAACCTGGCATTATGGAGAAGTATTCTCACACTGGGGCAGTGATGCGGACCTGTTTGAGCAATTACTTGAAAGAGCCGACAAGCATGATGCAAATATGATCTTTCGTCTTCATGATTCATTTCGGTTTGATAAGAAATACATTCAGTTTTTGGAGGAGTTGGTTGAACGGCATCCCAATACGATGTTGAAATTCAAGGATCAGAATCCAGATAACTTGCTGGATATGATGGTTTCGGACACACTTATCACCAATTACAGCAGCATTGCAAATTTGTATTATGCTACCGGTCGGCCAACCATCCACATATACCCCGTGAAGGATGAGGACGAAGAATTCATGTGGCGAAAACATACAGCAATTGGCACATTGAAGACGAAAGTCGATTCTGTGAAATACATCTGGAAATTACCGCCGGAAGAGCATGGCGGGCTAATGGCAAAAGACTTTGAGATGCTCCTGAAGCAGGTAGATAAAGCAATGGAAGACCCTGATTGTTGTAAGGAAAAATCTCAGGAGTTTCTGGATGAGTATATGCTTGGAGCGGATGGCAAGAATTGTGATCGTATTTGGGACTGCATCAACGAACTTGTAGATAATTAATGAAAATAAAATAAGCGATCAATAGCGGAGTCTTTGAACATCGATATTACCCATAACGACCTTCAGCAAACGAAGGATAACATCTTTTTTATTGTAGGAACCAGCCGGTCAGGATCTACGCTGTTCCAAAGTATGCTTAGCAGCCACAGCAAGGTGATCGTTCCGCCTGAGACCCATTATTTCTATTCCCGGGAAGTGGTAAATCAGGCTTTTGATGAGGCTGTGGATAAAGAGGAATTTTGCCGAAAACTAATCGACTTTTGGTATACCGGAAAAACGAGGATCGGTGATCTAGGGTTGGATAGGGATGAGGTGATCAGCCATGCGGAACGGCTGAAGCTTTGGAGTCCGCTTGAGCTGTACGTTCTTCATCTCACGTTGTACAGAAAGCATCACAATAAAGAAATATTGGGAGAGAAGACCCCGCTTCATATTCTCCATGTGGATGAGATCCTAGAAGATTTCCCCGATGCCAGGATCATTTCTATGTTCCGTGATCCCAGGGCAGCATCCTATTCAGAGATCAAAGCTTATTTTGGGTCACCTTCTGTATTGGTCACAACCGACCGTTGGAAAAGGTATGTGAAAGTTCATTTCGAGAAGCAGGAAGAATTGCCTTCCCACAAGTATATGATGATGCGCTACTGGGAGTTGGTCCGCCATACTGAGGATAAATTGCAGCAGGTCTCTGATTTTCTGGGAATTGAGTATGAGCAGCAAATGCTGGAATATTATAAACGGGATGAAAAAGGATTTGCCAAGGGAGAGAGGGAATGGAAGAAAGGAACGCTGAAACCCATTCAGCAGGGCAAGAATAAGGAATGGAGAAAAGCACTTAAGTACTGGCAGGTTGCGCTTATCGAAGAACATGCCGACCATTTTATGCCCGATATGGGGTATGAACCTACAGTTAAACGCCTGTCATTTTTTAAAAAATGGTTCTATGTAGCCGTTGATGTCCGTAGATCCTACTGGGCTACGTTTACGAATGCCAGAGATGAGGGCTACAGCGAACCACAGGAATTTGTGGAAGCGTTGGAGAAAGAATCCGCAGACTGAGATTTAGCCCTTTATGGCTTTGATGGTTTTACGTTCAGTGAACCAGATGACCGCTGCAGAAAGTCCTATCATAAATAAGCAAGCCAGTATCACACCGTAAAGATTTGCGCCTCCAAACAGATAATTAACTCCGTATCGGGTGCCAATTGCTATTCCAGTAAGCGGGATCAGGACATATAATGCCGAAAAACTGCGGAATCCAAAATACCAGGGATTGGTCTCTGTAACTTTAGCGCCAAAGTAGAAGATGACCATAGAAATGACAGGATAGAGGGTGAGCCAAACAAGAGCCACGGCCATCATGCTAATTTGAGCTGCCAGCAGAAAACCGATGGGCAGCAGAATAGCATTTGTAAGGGTAAAGTAGAACACAAATCGTGCTTGTCCTTTTGCATTGATTAGTTTTGGGAGAAGGGTGATAAGGCATTGCACAATACCGACGATCACAAAAATTCGCATGAATGGAACGGCATCCATCCATTTTTCATACCCAACGAGTGGAAGAAACCAATCGATATAGGTGCCAACGATGATCATCACGGTTCCCACCAACAGCATACTCGCTTTACTCATGGTGAAGAAATAATTCCGGAGTCTGTCGGCCTGATCCTGGAGCTTTGAAAATGCGGGGTACGCCACCCGGTTGATGACGCTGGATAGTTCCTGAACGGTGTCAAAGACAAGGCGGTAGGCAAAGGAATAGATTCCAACTAATTCCAGAGAGAAGAACTTACCGATGATCAGGTAATCTGCATTGATATACAGTTTCTGCAGGGTATTAGAGCCGGCGGTGTAGAGTCCGAAACTGATCAAATGCTTCACTTTTTTATAGCTGAACTGGAAGCGTGGAAAGTAAGGTTTAAAGAACATGGACAAGATCATTTGTCCTACTTTGTGAGCAAGTTCAGCCAGTACAATTGCCCAGGCGCCCCAACCAGTGGAAGCGAGGTAGATCATCAATCCGGCTGAGGCTGCAAGTGCCACATTATCGATGATGGCAATTTCTTTGAAGGCCAGTTCGCGGGTAAGCAGCTTGCTGGAGATCATGTAGAAGCTAAAGGCTACGATCCCGATCATGTAGATGCGGATCATGGGAGAAAGAACTTCGGTATCATAAAAGGCGGCAACCAGTGGAGCTCCGAAATAGAGGATCACGTATAAGGCCACCGAGATCATAAAGCTAACCCAGAACAGCGAGTCGATGTGAATACGCCCAATGCGCTTTTCCTGAATAATGGCGGCTCCCAATCCTAATTCAGTAAGAGCCTTTGCCGTGTTGAAAAAGGCAATAGCAAGTGCGGCGATACCAAACTCAGATTCAGAGATGATCTTGAGTGTATAGAACAAAGCTCCGGCATTGAGCAAGCGGGCAGCAACAGAACTTGCTCCACTGTATAAAACCGAGGCCGCCACTTGTTGGGCAAAAGAAGGTTTGCTCATGAATTAAAATTGATAGGTTACTCGAATAAAAATGGAACTTGCAAATATAGGGCGATCTGAATCAGATTGAAACCTATATATCTCAACAGGTTATATGTGTGTAAAATAATTGCTAATTAAATGCTAACATCACTTACACAAGTTCATTATCTTTGCCCACGCTAACTACTTCACTAAAAAACTCAGAATGTCACAGAATACTAAAAATGACGCTCCAGACGGTAAACTATTAGTTTTAACTCCGGGTATGGGGGCTGTAGCTACAACTTTTATTGCAGGTGTTGAATCAATTAGAAAAGGACACACTAAGCCGATAGGATCACTTACACAAATGCAGACGATCCGACTTGGGGCCCGTTCAGAGAACCGAAGCCCGTTGATCAAGGATTTTTTACCATTGGCTGATCTCAATGACCTGACTTTTGGTGGATGGGATGTGAAACCTGACAATGTATATGATGCTTGCCTTCACGCAAATGTATTGAAACCTCAGGATGTTGACCCCATTGCTGATTTTTTGAAGGGAATTAAACCAATGTCGGCCGCATTTGAGCAGAAGTATGTGAAGTTGCTGGATGGACCAAATGTAAAAGAATTTACAACAAAGAAAGATCTGGCTGAGCAGCTGCGGGAAGATATCCGCAATAAAATGAAAGAGACGGGTGCATCTCGTGCAGTTATGGTTTGGTGTGGCTCTACGGAAGTATATCAGTCGCCATCGGCTTGCCACATGTCTGCTGAGGCTTTTGAGAAAGGAATGGAAGATAATGACGAGGCGATCTCCCCATCTCAGCTTTATGCTTACGCGGCCATCATGGAAGGCGTTCCTTATGCGAATGGTGCTCCAAACTTATCGGCTGATTTTCCTGCTCTTATTGAATTGGCAGAGAAAAACGGTGTTCCTATTGCCGGTAAAGATTTTAAAACCGGACAAACCCTGATGAAAACTATTTTAGCCCCGGGCTTTAAAACACGAATGCTGGGTATTCGCGGGTGGTTCTCAACAAATATTTTGGGGAACCGTGACGGTGAAGTACTTGACGATCCCGAAAGTTTCAAATCCAAAGAAGTTACCAAATCAGGTGTTTTGGATACCATTCTACAGCCTGACACCTACAAAGATCTTTATAAAGACCTGTATCACAAAGTACGTATCAACTACTATCCACCCCGTGGTGATGAAAAAGAAGGCTGGGACAACATCGATATCTTTGGCTGGATGGGATACCCCATGCAGATCAAAGTGGATTTCCTGTGTCGAGATTCTATTCTTGCTGCACCTATTGTGCTTGATCTCGCACTCTTTCTCGACCTTGCCCAGCGGAAGGGCAAATCCGGTATTCAGGAATGGTTGAGTTTCTATTTTAAGAGTCCACAAGTGGAAGATGGTCATGTGCAGGAGCACGATATCTTCATTCAGCATTTCCGTCTCAAAAACACCCTGCGTGTGATGGGAGGAGAAGAGCCGGTAACTCATCTTTCTGAAAATTACGATACGTATAAGTAATTCTATATATGTCAGATAATGCAAAGAAAAGAACGGGAGTCATCTTAGCTGCCGGCTTTGGCTCTCGTCTTGCCGGGGTAGATGATGAGACCCGGCTTAAACCACTTACCAACGTAAACGGAACCCCTTTGATCTACCGGACTATAGAAAGTCTGGAAGTGGCGGGTTGTTCAAAAGTCGTGGTTGTTCTAGGTTTTGGTTTCGAAGAGATCAAGAAAGACATCCTCGGTTCTTATGAAGGTGGGACACCTATCGTGTTTGTACACAACAAGCAATATGACCTGAGTAACGGTATATCGGTGTTAGCAGCTGAAGGATATATAGAAAACGAATTTATCCTGACGATGGCCGATCATATTTTATCGGATAAGATGATGAAATTGGCCCGTAAACATCACCCCCCAAAAAACGGAGCAACGCTTCTTGTAGATTACAAAGTGGAGGACATCTTTGATATGGATGATGCCACTAAAGTCTATTCTGAAGACGGAAAGATCACTTCCATTGGCAAACAGATCTCCGACTATAACTGTATTGATACCGGAGTATTCGTTTGCACCCCAACATTAATGGAAGAAATCAGGAAGGTGTATGAAAAGAAGGGAGATGCCTCTCTTTCTGATGGAATTCAGGCTTTAGCCAACCGGGGAAACATGCACACGCTTGATATCGGCGAGGCTTTCTGGCAGGATGTGGATACCCCGGAAATGCTGGAACATGCTGAGAAAATGCTTCAGGAAATTTAGGAGATCACTTAGGAGCCATGTAATAAAAATAGCCGGGTGTGGAATTGTTGATGATTACTCTTCCATTCATTTCCACAAGTTCGCCTCCTACCACTTGCTTAGCCAGAAAACGCTTTATGCCTCCCAGTTCATTTAGCAGGGAATAGGTTTGTAAAAGTTCAGTGACCTCAATGTTCATATCATCACCCTGAAAGGGATCAACTCTTATTACTGAATCCAACTCACGGGGAGAAGAATCCCGGCTGACTTGTTCTATAAAAGAAGGGGTCAGTAAATACACATTGTTGTTCACCATGCGCACTCCATAACCAATAGGCGTTTGCAGATTGGATTCTTTCAGCGTTAGAAAGTGAAAGTAAAAACCGTCTTGCGCATCCCCTGATTTTACCCGGTAGCTGCGCTTAATGATCTCGTTACTCAGGTTATTTTGATAAATATGGTCCATATAGCCGGTACCGGAAACTTGAGTCGTATCCCCATTGATGGCTACAAATCCTTTTACTTTAGCATGAGGAATAAGCAGGTATAAACCGATCTCATTTGATCCGAATTCGTACTTCCCATTTCCTAGAACCTTGCCGGGCACAATGTCATAGTAGGTGAGATCTACATCATACAAAATGCCATCTTTCTTTGTGCGATAGCGTACCCGGTGTGACTCATCAAATTTACCCTTTGCCCAGAATGTGCGTTCGGGATGAAGGTCAATGAAGTTGCTGTCCGGCTCGTTTGTAAATGTCTCCAGGCTGTATTCTTTATTTACCACATAATTGGTGCCATCTTCCATGTTCAACATCAGTTTTCCACCGGTTACGCGCCCCTTATAAGCGGAACCAAAATCATTGATAGAAAAATTAACGATCACCTGCATGCCATTGTCCATATTGGCATGATAGGTCCACAGCTCGTTATAATATTTAGAGGAAAGATTCTTCTCTTTGAAATCTCCAGGTGAAATATCCCGGTATAAACCGTCAGGAAAATTAATACCCTGGGCCAAACCCAGCGAGGGTAGGAGAATGATAAAAATGAATAGCCCTTTAATAATAGTGTGCATTACTGTTGACACAGATTGATCTTTTAAAAAATTAAAAAATATGAGTTTTGATGAGCATTATTTTGTCGATAACAAAGATATCAGGTTTTTGTTGTACTGTTACATTTTTGAACGATTGATGAATGAAAGGATATCGTAAATGGGTGTTTTATCATAGACACTTTCAATGTAATATTTAATACAGATTAGCGTATTTTTAGCAGCTTTAATTCCATGAAAATGAAATTCACTCAAAATAATTTATTTAGTTTAGTAATTAGTAAACTTAAACAAATTTCATTTAACTTAAAGGATTGAAGGATATTAAATACGGAATTAAAGCAGCGCTTTTTAGCTTTACAATCCCACAAGCAGTTTTCTAAGTAACTTTTTTAATGAAGAACGTTCTCGATTTTTTAAAACCGGTATTAAAATTCAACTATTCTCATCCGTATTGGGTGGTCACCATAAGTCTTTTAATAGCAATATTGGGTGGCTACTATGCACTTCAGTTAAAAGTTGATACCGATATTGCCAGCCTGCTGCCTGAAGACAATCCCAATGTTATTGCTCTGGAAAAGCTGAGTGAAACTGTGGGGGGAGAAACCGAGATGCAGGTGGTGATAAGTTCCCCAAGCTTTGAAGCCAATAAGCAGTTTGCAGAAGACCTTATTGACAGATCACTTGAGCTGTATTATCCACGGTATGAAGATAACTTTTTTAAGCGGGCTGAATTTCGCAGAGAGACGGAAGTGGTTCAAAATAATGCTCTTTACCTGGCCAGCGATAAAGAACTTGAAGAAGTTAAGGACTGGCTTCAGGCTGAAATTCAACAAGCCAAGGAAGAAGCCAATCCCTTTTATTTTGATCTGGATGAAGAGGAGGAAGAAGAAGTTTCCACAGATAACTTTGAAGAAAGTTACAATACCTTAGTTCCCAGCGAGTATCCCATAAATGAGGATAGCACCATCATGGTCATCAAGCTATTCCCGACTGGGTCTAAAAGTGATATCAGGTATCTGGAGGATATGTTTGAGGCTTATGATGAATTATTAGCCTCAATGGAACCGGCCAATTATCATCCTGAAATGGAGGTGCGTTTTGGAGGACGGCTTCAACGCCATCTCGAGGAATTCACGTCCATCATGAACGACGTGCTTGGCAGTTTTGCTACTGGAATAAGCAGTGTCATCTTGTTGGTCATGCTATACTTTTTCTTTAAAAAATATCTTCACTACCGGCATGGCACCAGGGGACAGGGAAAATACACTCTGTGGTCTCATATTTTGCGGATGCCGGTTCCAGTACTCATTATCGGCGTACCCCTGATAGTTAGTTTAGCGTGGACCTTCGGTATTACGTACTTTTATCTCGGGGTCTTGAACACCATGACTTCCGTACTTTTTGTGATTTTGTTTGGACTGGGGATTGACTACGGAATTCATTTCTATGCCCGGTATATCGAATTGCGTTCTTCTGGGATGAGCGTATATGATGCCATGGTGAAAACCAATGAAAAAACAGGGGAAGCTATAGTAGTATCGGCATTTACGACTGCTGCCGCTCTCTATATTTTGATGTTCGCTGATTTCCGTGGTTTCTCTGAATTTGGCTTTATTGCAGGTACCGGAATCTTGCTTGCTCTGTTTGGGATGCTATATCTGCTACCGGCACTTCTGGTAATTTTTGATGAACGCCTGAACCTGATCCTCATAAGCGAAAAACAAAAAGAAGAGTATACCGGGTATCACCGTTATCCATTTGCAAGGACTATTGTTACGGTTGGGTTGGTGCTTGCGGTCATCGTTGTTGGTTTTAGCGGAAACCTGAAATTCCAGTATAATTTTAGCGAACTTGAACCCAAGTTCCCCAAGTATGAAGAATTTCAATCTTATGCAGGTCAGGTAGATGACGGAACCAAGCGTAATCCGGCGTACATAGTGGCCGAGACCAATGAGCAGGTAGAGGAGATCGCGGCAATTCTAAAAGAACGTGCCCGAACCGATACCACTTCACCGACCATCGAAAGTGTGGAAACACTGCAGGAGCGTTACCCTAATGACGAACAAGAGGAGCAGGAAAAACTGGCTAAGATCGAGGAGATCCGGGAGCTTCTAAAAGATCCATTCTTGGTTGATCAGGAAAGCGAAGACCTTGATAAATTGCGTAAGGCATCTCAAACAACAGAGCCCCTGGAATTGAGTGAGATTCCAGATTATTTAAAATCCCGTTTTGTTACTAAAGATGGGGAAATTGGACGTTTTGTAATCGTTTATCCATCCGTTGGGTTATCTGATGGCCGTAAATCCATAGCTTTCAAAGACGATGTAAGCGTAGTTCAGCTCGATTCTGGCACAAAATTATATGCGGCCAGTACCTCGCTTGTAGCCGCATCTATGTTAGATCTTATGCGGACAGAAAGTCCCTATATGGTTGCCGCTACTTTTATTTTTATCTATTTCTTCATGCTGTTTTCGTTCCGTTCGTTCCGCTGGTCAATCATTGCCATGCTGCCTTTACTGGTAGGATTACTTTGGCTGTTTGGGATTATGATGATATTTGGTCTGCAGTTCAATTTCTATAATCTGGTTGTGTTACCGGCCATTTTAGGAATCGGGGAGGACAGTGGTGTACACCTGGCTCATCGTTACAGGGAAGAGGGGAAAAGGAGCATGTGGCAGGTACTTTCAAGTACAGGTCAGCATATCACCATGGGCTCAATAACTACGATGCTGGGTTTTGCAGGTTTGTTGTTTACCAGTCACCCGGGCTTGCAGTCTATAGGAATTATGGCCGTGCTTGGAATTGGGATGACACTTTTAACCTCTGTCACCTTTTTGCCGGCTCTTATTCAATGGCTGGAAGACAAAGACTGGATCCGATTCTAAAGAAATTCAAATTAGTCTGAATTCATCCCGGGCTATTTATTGTGTCGGACCCGGACTAGTTGCGGGCTTGGTAAGACTGAAATAATTGGGAAGAGGCTATAAGCAGATCCTCAATTTCCAGATCCTTTATTTATTACTGCCTCCAGAAAGCAGGAGAGAAGATGATGAGTACAGTGAAGATCTCAAGCCGGCCAACCATCATTAGTATGATCAACACCCATTTTCCAAGATAAGGCAATCCTGCAAAATTCTCAGTAGGACCAAATTCACCCCAGCCCGGACCGATGTTTCCAATAGCCGCTATACTTGCACCGATGGAGGAGAGTATATCATACCCAAACAAACTGATAATGAACGCACCCAGCGCGAAAATAAAGATATAGAGGATAAAGAAGCTCAGCACGGTTTGCTGGATATTCCTGTTTATTGCTTGATCTCCGATCCGAACCGGCAAAATGGCTTTGGGATGCACAATCTGTTTGATCTCTCGCGCAGTATTTCGGATCAGGATCATCCAGCGAATCATTTTAATGCCACCGCCTGTTGACCCGGCACATCCGCCCGTAAAGAACAAAAGAAACAGGAAGAATGCCCCGATAGAGTTCCACACTTCATAATTATCGGTACCAAAACCTGTGGTGGTTACTATGGCAAGTACCTGAAATGCTCCGTACCTCAAAGCATCTAAGATGGGGTATTTATCAAGAATGAATAGTGAGCCTGCAACGATCACAATACCAATGGCAATTACAAGGCTGTAGAAACGAATTTCCCGGTTATTGAAGAATGATTTATAGTCTCCGCGCAAAAGCCGGAAGTGCATGGCAAAGTTCACCCCTGCTATGAACATAAAAATAATAACGACCCAATCTATATATGCAGAATCGAATGCTGCAATACTGGCATTCTTCGTAGAAAAACCACCCGTTGCCATGGTTGAGAACGCATGGTTAATAGCTTCGAACCAATCCATTGAGGGGTGAACCCAAAGCAATACAAATTCAATTGCTGTGAATGCTACATACACGCCCCACAGTAATTTGGCCGTTTCCTGTACACGCGGTGTAAGTTTATCGGTAGTTGGACCGGGCGACTCAGCCTGAAAAAGCTGCATCCCGCCAATACCCAAAAGTGGTAGAATGGCAAGTGAAAGTACAATGATTCCCATCCCGCCAAGCCAGTGCGCCAGCGATCTCCAAAACAAGAAACTCTTCGGAATCTCCTCTATTTGCGGATTTTGAAAGCCACTGGATGTTTCTCCTCCCAGAATGGTAGAGCCTGTAGTGGAAAGGGCGCTCATGGTTTCAAAAACAGCATCCGTAAAAGAGGGCAATACTCCGGATATCACAAAAGGTAAGGCACCCACCAAAGAAAGTGACAGCCATGTTCCGCTAACCACCAGAAAGCCTTCCCTGATCCTTAATTCTTGCTGGGGTTTAAAGAAATACCAAAGTAAACCTCCAACAGAAAATGCGATACCTGCCGAGAGCAGGAAGGAATGACCGGTATGTTCGTCATAGATAAGATCAACTCCTGCGGGAAGTAAAAGAGCGAAGCCCATGAAGAAAATAAATGCTCCTAATACACCAAGTACCATCAGAAAATCAATATTAGCGCGCGGTGTACTTTTGCCTGAGACTAATGCCATTACTGAAAGAGGTTGGTTACTTTATCGATGACGCTTGGAAGGCAGAATACGATCACTCTGTCGTCGGGTTGAATTTGGGACTCACCAGTAGCAATTTTCGCAGAACCATCACACAAAATTCCTCCAATCAAACAACCATCTGGTAGGTTTTGTTTTTTAATGGGTTTCTTGGTGATCTTGGAACCTTCGGAGGCGATCAGCTCGATGACTTCAGCTTTCATACCGCGCATTTCGGTAACCGATACCACGCGACCTCGGCGTACATATCGGTGAATTTCGTTTGAAGCAGCCCCTTTTTTATTTACTACGGCATCCAGCCCGATAGTTTGGGCAAGAGGTATAAAATCGGGTTTGGAAACCAACGCTACCGTTTTATTTACTTCCAGGTGTTTGGCCAATAAGCATGATATGATATTGGATTCCTCATCGTCGGTCACGGCAATAAAGGCATCTACATCGCTGACTCCTTCTGTTACCAAAAGATCAGGATCAGTGGGATTGCCGTTTAGCACCATCACATCTTTGAGTTCAATAGCAAGGTCTTCGGCAGTGTCGTAATCAGGTTCAATCAGTTTTATGGACCAGTTTTTAGATTTATCAGCACACAGCAGCCGAGCTATCATTGGCCCCATTCCGGAACCGCCGGCAATCATAACGCTGTTGATCTCGGTTTCCTTTTTGCCGGTTGTGGCTACGATCTCATTTATATCTTTTGTTTTAGAAAGAATAAAGATCTGGTCATAGTTCTGAAATTTGATATTTCCTTTTGGGATGATGGTATGTCCCCGTCGGCCTATTGCTACCACTCGAAAGGTAAGGTGAGAATAATCGGAAGCATATTGATTGAGACTCATATTTACCAGGGGAGAATCTTTCTCGAGCCTGATTCCAATGATCTGCATTTTCCCATCTGCCAGATTGATAATATCACTGGCTGATGAGCGCTTAAGTAACTGGGCAATTTCATGAGAAGCACTCAACTCGGGATGGATCATGACATCAATGCCCAGGTCGGAAGGGGTGAGCGGGGCTTCTTTATCCGAAAATTCATCACTACGGATGCGGGCGATCACCATTTTTGCGCCAAGGCGCTTGCCGATCATCCCTGATATCATATTAACTTCGTCAATACTTGTTACTGAAATGAGAATATCGGCTTCGTCTACATCAGCTTTCACCAGATCTTTTACAGAGGTGGCATTTCCTTCAACAGTAAGTACATCCAGAGATTCTGCAACCTTGGAAAGCGGACCCTTCTCTCTGTCAAGAACAACAACATCATGTTTTTCAGAGGATAAAATGCTGGCCAGATCATAGCCAATTTCACCAGCGCCAATAATTACAATCTTCAAAAGCTTGATACCTTATTTTAAAAACAATAATGTTACCATCTTTTAAGCTTAAAATAAAATATAATATTCGCTAATTAATAAAATAAAAACAGATGTTTATCTAACTATTCAGTGATAATAATAAGTTCGGCTTCAACCATTTTGGATTGTGTTACACTAAGATCGGTAACCTGTATGGTAAAACGATTTTCTCCTTCACTTAAAGGAACTTCCTGTCGGATTCCTTCTCCTATAACTCTGCCGTTTTGAAGCCAAATGTACTTGGTCATTCCCGGTTCCCGGTTTACTGATGGAGCTTCAACTATAGTTTTTGGATTCGAAGGATTCCACTCCATCTGGATGACATCGGGAGTAGTTTTAAAAGCGAGAGGCTCAATAGTCAGTACTTTAAATGTATGTTCTGCAAGATTTTGGTCTTCAAAAATCCAGGCAAGGGTCAGTGAATCTTCAGGAACCTGCTGAGCGGTCCATTCCTGAAAGTAAGTTCCGTCCAGTAAAAATACCCATCCTTCTCCAAGTTCCAGGTCGGCAATGGAAAGCGTTCCCCCCTGAACCAGTAATTCTGGAATTTCAGGATCGGGAGTTGGTAATCGTTTAGGGATGTATTTAACAATAGCTGAATCCAGAGAGTTAGGGAGCTGCCGATTATCATTTTGCACTAAAGTAACCCGATAGGTTTTGTTTTCTGTAGGGGTGAAGGTGGGTTCTTCTACAGGGTTGCCATCAATAAACCACTCAGAAGTTAGTTCATCTCCGTCTCCATCGGTGGAATTTACACTGAACATCGCCACTTCTTGCCCAAGGTATTTGATCTCAGGTACGGTGATAGCCGGTTCAGGCGCGCTATTTACAAAAATGCTTTTTTCCGTTTCAACTAAATTGTTGGTGGCGTCGGCATTATCCTGAATTTGCAGCTTCAGGGTATGTGTACCCGGCTTTATGGCTTTTATGATCTCAGATGCATTGTTGCTCATCAGACTGTCATTCATAAACCAGCGATAGGTAGTGATGAAACCATCGCTGTCACTTGATCTGGATGCATCAAGCTTAAGATCAGTTCCGGCTGCTATGCGATCAGGAAGATTCCAGTCTATCTCCGGTGCTACATTCACCTTAATGGTTTTGGTCAGGCTTACGGTATTGCATGAGGTAGAGGTGTTGGTCTCTAGATTCAGCGTAACAAAATACTCACCCGGCTTGGAGAAAGTATGACTTGTTTCAAGGCCGGTTTCAACATAGGTGGTGTCTTTATTTTCGATCAGCCATTCAACATTTTTGAAACCTCCATTTGCGACGGAATTTGAGCCATCCAATGTGATCTTTTCTCCGGGAGCAGTCCATGCAGGTAGGTCAAAACTAGCTTCAGGGCCTTCAATAACCCGAACTTTCGCCGTAGTTTGACTCACATTCGGGCACATCCCAGACCCTGAACCTTCTACAGTAAGAGAGACCATATATTCACCTGGTTCGGTGAATACGTGCCGCACTTTGGAGCCGGTTTCAGAATTCCCATCCCCAAGATCCCAGGCAAAAGAGGGGAGTGAACCGGAAGGATCGGAACTGGCGGTTCCGTCAAAATCCAGTGCTGTATTAACGCAAATGGTGGTGTCGGCAATATTCATTCGGGCAATAGGAGAGCCTTCCACGATCACAGGAATGATAGCCTCTGTTTCTTGTTCTGTTATGCGATCATTTAATGTCAGTTTTGCTTGATACACTCCCGGTTCATTATAAGAATAGGAGGGATTGGCCTGATCGGATGTGACACCGTTCCCAAAATCCCAGTTCACCTGAAAGGCATCTCCATCCGGGTCATAACTGCGAGAACTGTTGAAAAGTACGGTTTGTCCGGTACAGGACTGCAACAACGAGTCAACTACCGCTTTTACCGGACGATTGATGAGAACACGAATTAATTCCTCATTCTGACTATTTGCAAGCCCTTTGCCATCATTTACGGTCAGGCTAATAATATGTACTCCTGCCTCGGGGGCGGTCCAGCTAAAAGAACTTTCGTTACGTTTGGAACCATCGGGAAGTGTCCATTCAAAGCGCAGCGGATCCTCATCAAGGTCGTAGCTGCCGGATGCGTTCAGACTGATACTCAACGAATTAGAGAGAATAGAGGGTTCTGTAACAATATAAGGCTGATGGTTTAGGGTGACCGATGCTTCAGTAGTGATCTCCGAATTAGAAAGCCGGTCATTGTCTAAAACGGTCAGGGTGAAATTCTTGGTTCCACTTTCTTCAAAAGTACGCGATACTTCTTGTCCGTCAAGTACGGTGCCATCCTCAAATTCCCATCGGTAAGAAATAATATTTCCATCAGGGTCAAAACTATTAGCTGCAGAAAAAGTAAACTCTTTTCCCGGAACCGGTTGAGCCGGTATGGTTTCCCATCTTGGAACCGGCGATTTGTTCACACGTATCGTTTTTGAGGTGTATCCCCGGGCAATATCAAAGCCGGAATTATCCTGCACAAGCAGAGAGAGGGTTTGTATACCAGATTTAGGAATCATGAGCGTTGGCTGCTCTCCGTTACCGGCCGGTATTCCGTTGATAAACCATTCAAAGTGTTCAACCATCCCATCTTCATCCAGGCTCAAGGACCCATCAGGGGTGAAGTTTTCGCCGGGAGCGACCACTGCCGGTGACGTAAATCGTGCTTCCGGAAACTTATTGATGACCAGTTGCTGATCGGTGCTTTGTATTGAGTTACTTAAGCCTTCTGCGTCATCCACGGTTAAAGTAACGGTGTAGGTGCCGGGCTCCTGGTAGCGGTGTTGAACAGCAGAGCCAGTATCTGTATTGCCATCACCAAAGTCCCAGCTATATTCCCGGATCTCATCAAAAGTTTGAGCATTGAAGGATACGAGGGAGTTTGGAGTGTATTCCGGTGCTTCTATAACCGGAACGGGAGCGTCATTTACACGGATAGATCTTGTCATCTCCTGAACGGAATTTGAGACTTGTCGGCCATCATCTACAGTAAGCCGGATATCAAATATTCCCGGTTCGTTTAAAGTGTAAGTAAAATACTCTCCCTGACCTATAGCCTCATTTCCAATAAACCAACGGTAGCTGAGTGTGGTATCATTTTGGTCTGAAGTTTCTGAAGCATTCAGAGTAAAAGTGTTGCCGGGCGCTACTTTTTCAGGAGCATTGAAAGCCACCTGTGCTGCTGCATTAACCTCGTACTGACGCGTAGTGGTGTAATTTGAGTTGGTCGCTTTGGTGCTGTCATTAACGGTAAGTGAAACTGTATATGTCCCAGGAGTGCCATGCCTTACGGAAACTGATTCCCCAAAATTATTCTCCACAAGACCGGGACTTTCCCAGGTGAAAAATAGCGTGTCGTTATCAGCATCATTTGGGTTGATGGTACTGAAGGTTACACTTTCATCGGTTCCAAAAAGTGGGACAAGATCTATCTCAGCATAAGGCTGCGTATTGACGCGAATACGGGTTTGTTCTTCCGTAATGCTGCACTGTTGAGAAGCCCCGCCATCAGCCACACGAAGCGTTATGAGGTAGGAGCCGGAAATGGTATTCGAAAACTGGAAAGTAGAATCATTACCCCGTTGAGTACCATTTACATACCATGTGTAGGACAGGTCCTGCTCTTCAGGATCGTAAGAATTCTCTGCTGATAAGCTGATACGCTCAGAAGGGGAAAGTATATTTTTTGGAACACTAAGTTCTGCAATGGGAGGGGTGTTCACAAAGATCTCTTTACGGTAATCCCAATAGCTTGGGAAATAGGACATGCGGTTGGGCACCAGGGCGGTAACAGATAAGCCACCACTCTGTTCAAAATTAATGAATGGTTGTTGCCCCGTTGCAATTTCAGCATCATCAAGAACCCAGAGGGTATTTTGAAGGGCTTCGGTTTGGAAAGCATTACTGCGAATTTCAAAAGCAAGCTCAGTACAGGAATTGGTAATGGTTTCCGAGATAGATGCGAAGGGTTTGGTAGGCTGACTCACAGAAACAGGATCATATACCCATAGAACCGGTTTTTCTGTTCCGTAGATCGTGAAATTGTTGATTAGCTCGTTTGAGCCCGTCATGTTCAACCCCCAGGAATTTTGGAGGCCCAATGTATTGGCGGGGATCTCAGCTCCCTGAAGGGGGTAAGTTGCTCCAAAAGCATCTATTTTTTGGATATCACTGTCTTCTTCACCGGCGGCAGTCAAACCAGTATTCAGTGTGGTGCTTTGGTAGGGACGGATCTGAAAAATTTCATTCGGAGAAGATCGATAAAACCCAATTGACAGATCAAAAGTGATGATGCTCCACGAAGAACCGTCAACAACAGCTCCATTTTGGTCGACTACCCGAAGGTTAAAGTTGTTTACATCTGCACCCTCAGAGGTAGATACCCGCATCAAATAGCCATCCCTTGAGTTGGGGGAAAGTTCCTGCAGATTCACCCAGCGATTTTTGTAGCGTTCTTCACTTTGAGTAACCAATGTTCTTATCGGAGAGCTGACCGGGCCAACCGTTTCAATGCTTCCTTCACTGAAATCATATACATCCCCAAAAGGGAAAATTTGATAGCTGGTTTGGGTATTTGAACGGCTGGTTATAAGGTCAACAGTGCCGCCAAGGCCTGCATCATAAATTTGCAAAAAACTCGAATCAGCTCCGGTCTCAGGTTTGATCCAGATGTCGTACTGATGACGATCGTCTCCGCTTAAGAATTGAGTATCCTTCCCGGAAATGGATAAATAGACATCCTGCCCGTGTGCCGGAATCCAGCATAAGGCAGCAAATAGGAATATGAACGGTGCTTTTTTAATTGTAGATGTCATCAATTTATATGAACGGTGTAAGTTTTTGTAAGATAAGTTTGTCCCGAGTAGGCATTTTTGAAGGTGATCACCAGATTACCTGCTTTTGGAGTGAAGGTGATGCCCCATCGGCCGCGGGAATCTGTTTTTATGGTCCTTCTGAAATCCATAAGGGTGGCTTCTACTTCAAGGCCAGGATAGGCATTTCCCGAAATGGTGATCTCCTCGCGCTGTACTTCAATGGTATTTGTGCCACGTGCACCTTGCAGAGATAGATTATACAGTACAGCCTCTGTTAATTTTATGATGCGGATCTCTTTATCGGTGATGTTTCCGGATCTGTCTTCAGCCTTAAGGGATAGAATTTGGTCATTTTCGAGATCCGTTTTCTTAATACTAAACTGACCGGATGCACTGATCTTCTGAGGTTCATCATCCACCAAAAGCTGAACATTGGGTTCCGTTACACCAGATAGAGTGATAGCATTTTGCAATGTGAACAGAAGGTCGTTTCGCGTTTTGTCTATAAAAAGGGGAGGAGGCTTATTATCGATATTACGGATGATACGGGTAGTCTCAGAATGTGGCCCTTTTAATCCGAGTTCATCACTTGCCTGTACCCGCACGTAGGTAGTGCCGAGGGGCAGATCTTGCAGCGTAACTGAAGTTTGTGTGGTGATGATGGAGGTTACCTTTTCATTAAAATTCGGATTTGGGCTAAATTGAACCCGATATTCCCGGGCTCTGTCCACTTCTATAAAGGGAAACACAACCGAGGTTCGGTAAATAACGCTGTCGGTGGAGCCCCAGGCCAGTCCGGGAGCTGGTAAAAGCTGTACGGGAGGAAGCGGATCTTTTCCTTCTTCCACGATGGTTCCTTCATTCTTTTGGATAGTGATAGACACGTCGTTGGCTTTAACAACGGCAGCACCTTCGTAATTTGTGAGCCTTGCAATACCGGGGCCTTCCGCTTCTGCATAGAAATTTTGCGATCTCAGTTCCGATTGGGAAGGACCGGCGTTCAGAATGTATTTGCTCTTTGATTTTCCTGAGGCTGACAGCTTTGCAAGCAGACTTCCATTTTCCAGGGTGATCTCCGTATCGGTACTTTCGTTCAGTTTGTCGATGCGGGATCGGCGTATAATGGCTTCGGTCTCGGGTTCTATGATCACGGTACTTCCGTCCGTGAAATCCAGGTTGGCAAAGCTTTCGATCATAGTTCGGAGCCCGTCCAGCTCTTTCAGCAAGTCACCCTGATCAGCCTCTTGCCAGCTGCCAAGTAATCCAAGTCGTTTGTCCACCTCACCGGTTTTTTTGGAGATCTGAGCCTGCACATCCACCAGGCGATTGTCCATCAGTATTTTCTCAAGTTCATCCACAGCGAGCGGAAGCTGATCAGCCAGTGTAGCCGCTGTTTCAAGATCACCTTCTTTAATACGTTGCTGATACTCATCTGTCATGCGGGTGACTTTTGCCAGCTCCTGGGGCGCAAAAATAGTTGCTCCTGATCCTATAAGCTCTTGTATTCGTACTTTCTGTGTTGATACGGAAGCCGCCAGGTTTGAGAAATTCTGGAGTTTAAGTACATCTGCGGAAGCAAGTGTAAAGGTATTGGTCTCGGATTCGTGGGTGGCCATCTCTAATATTAAAGGCCAGTTTATTTGTGACCCGGTGTAACGTTGAGAGATAAGCTGCAGATCTTTGGCTGGAAACGTAATACTTTCTTGTGCCAGGCTAATATCATTCACCCCAAGAAATACAGAAATAAGAGTTAGCAGTGAGATTTTAAGCCTGTTCATGCAATTCCTCGGCAGGTTTATGTTTGGGAAATACGAGGGTAAAGCAACTGCCAAATTCCGGTTCCGATCTCAATTCGATCTCCCCGTTATGGCGGTGCATGATCTCCCGCACGTAAGCCAGTCCCAATCCGGTTCCTTTTTCTCGCCCGGCGTTTGCTTTGATACGGTAGAATTTTTCGAACACTTTCTTCTGATCTTCCACACTAATACCATAACCAAAATCTGTAACGCTGATCTTGAGGGAATCCTGTTGTTCTTTGATCTCAATTTCTATAGTCCGTTCTTCTCCGCCATATTTGATGGCATTACTCAGCAGATTCTGAATGGCATCAAAGGCGAAATCTTTATTTGCGCGAACGGTAAAATCGTCTCCTTGGACGTTAACTATAGTCTTTAAGTTTTTATCTACCAATAGGGGGTGAGTGATGCTACGCACGTCCTGCACAACATCCAGCATATCTACTTGCTCAAAATCGATTGCCATGCGTCCGGATTCAAGCCGCTGAATTTCAAGAAACCGATTGACGAGATTGTTCATTCGCTCGCCGGAAATGTGCACTTCATTAAGCAATACTTCCTTCTCATCTTGTTTGATGTTCGGGTTGTCCAGCATGATCTTCGATAACCCAATAACTCCGGTGATCGGATTCTTGAGCTCGTGCACAATAATGTTGATCATGTCGTTACGCTTGATCTCGTTAATACGATCCTCCGTTTTATCGTGCATAATGATGAGCGCAGCCTGCTCGCGGCCGTCTTCATCTACAATAGAAATGTGCTGAAAATCATAGTAATCGCTGCTATCCTCGTGATGATAGACTGAAAGCTCAAAGCGATTTATTTTTATGGTATATGGGGTTGGGTAATGCGTATTCTGCTCAAACTTGGCGGAGGTGACATCATTATGCTGAATCATCTCGTTCAGCGTCGCTTCTTTAGGATCAATGGAAAGTTCTTCCAAAAAGTGATGGAAGTTTCTGTTGAGAAAACTGAATTTCTTTGATTCATCAAGGATCCCGATCAGGTCTTCGGAATAAGTCATCATGTAGCGGTTTTTCCACTCTTCCAAAATGATCTTCTCTACGTTGATCTTCTGATATCGGTTCAGTGTCAGGCGTATGTTTTCGAGGGTCTCACGCATCAGGCTGAATTCGGGCAAGGTCACAGACTGGATCGGGTGATCGAAATCAAGGGCGCTCATATGTTCTACGTCAGAAATAAGCTGATCCACAGGTTTATTTACGCGGATGCTTACATACCAGCTCACAAAAAATAAAGCCAGCAAAATAATTGCTCAGGTAATCAGCGAATAGTTAATGAGAGCGTTCACCGGTTGGAGAATCAAGGTATCTTCAACAGCAATTACGTGCCAGAAGGGCATGGTTTGTGAGCGGGACGTAAGTACGAACCAGGATCTTTCCTGAAGCTGTACCTGCGTTTGGTTGGAATAGCTGGCATCACCTACAAGGTAAGAGGGGAAGTCAAAGGGTTGGGTTGGAATGATATTATCCCCATTGCCACTCACTATATTCGCTACATATTCTCCCCCAAGTGGAATATTGATAAGCTCGTTGGTGATGGAAGTGGCATTAAAGATCATCTCGATGGTGAAAATTGAGTTACCGAGCTGTATAACACGCTGACCGATCAGGAAATAAAGATCTTGCTCTGCACTAAAACTCCAACTAAGATTGATCTTGGAATCGAGGCGGGAAGGATACCAGTTGTAGGAGATATCCTGGAAGCTGATATCATCGTACATAGAGCGGCGTACACCCAAAGATTCAGTGGTATTATCTTCTGAAATACGAATACGCATCAATCCTGGCGTTAAATTGATGGTACGGGTTACAATAGATTCTGTCTGATCGGGAGAGGCTGCAATGTCTTCACTCATGTAATTCAGAGAGTTCATCCAGTTGCGCACAACCTGGTCGGCCCGTTTTAGGGAATATTCCTGCAGCTGAGATACAATCGTGGTTCGTTCATCAATTATAGCTTCCCTGTACTGGGGTCGCACAAAGATCCACATCAATGCAAAAGCCAACAAAATTAAGAGAGATGAGAACAAAAATATTCTGTTCCTCAAGGTCAACGCATCAAACATAATATACCCTATTTATTGCTGGCTTAAGTTCACGTTAAGCAGGGAAATATTCGATTAGAATAGTCTTAATTTATGGACTGTTCCTTTTCTTAGCGGTTCGCTGTATAACGCTTGTTAATGATTATTTAACACTGAGTTAACCTTTTGTTGAGCTTAAAATCGGATTGTAGGTCGAATAAATCTTAAAGAATGCTTATAGGCGAAGAGTTCAACAACCGTGCAAAACAACTGCTGATTAAACTGGCAGATCTGAGTGATCATGATCCCAAAAAAAAGATCGCTGTAGAAGATTTGGTAAAAGAGCTGGGCTTAGACCGCACAGAGCTGAAAAATCTGTTGGGCTATCTGGAAGAAAAAGACCTGATCCGGATAGCGACTATAGGCGGGCCTTTTTTATACGGACATCTGGATATTACCGAAAAGGGGCTTTATAAGGCAGGCCGCCTGAAATAGAAAAAGCTCCGGCATATGCAGGAGCTTTTCAATGTGGCAGGGCAGTTAGTTAGTCGTTGTTCAGGATCTCATCAATTCGCTCTAAGATATCTGCAATGTGTGCACGGGAAACAGGATCTGATATACGTGTTTCTGCTCGTTGCAGATCGCGCTGGAGTGTCTCCAATTCTAACCGCAGTAGGGGGCGAATATCCGAGGTAGCTACATCCACCGGATTCCAGGAACTTCCGACTTCTTCATTGGCAAATAACTCATGAATGTTCTTGATGTAGATACGCTGCAAGTTCCTTCGATAAGGATCAATGGGAGTCATGTCATAAATTTCACTCCATACGCCTTCCCGCAGATCTTCCAGCATTTCGAGAGGAGCATAGGCATCATTTCCTTCAAAAATATGATTTTCATTCAGGCGGAGGATTACATCGGCTGCCATCACATCATCCAGTAAACGAGATTGAAGGTCTTTGACACGCTCTAAAGCACCGGCATGTTCAATACGGCGAAGAATTTCCTTGTCAAGCAGCCAATCGGGAGTACTGAAAACGTGCTCGTTCATAAACCCGAGCGCTTTTTTCTGATATTCTTGTGAAACGGGAGTGTATACATACCCAGCCTGATCAGAACTTTTTCTGTTTTGATACATACCTCCGATATTCGTGGCTACATGACCGGCGTAGCGGGCCCATTGGTAAACGAGCTCTCCATAAATCTCTTCAAGATCTTCATAGCCCTTCCCGGGAGTGGAAGTCCAAACGATCAGGTTAGGAACAACGCGCTTCAGGTTCATCAACCCATACGTACTGGCTTGAACCGGATCGTTGGAAAGATCTTCGGTTTGAGACGAAGGATCCCATCCGGTAGAGGAGGCAAAACGATAGATCGGGTTATCCGCTTTCTCGAGGATCCATTCATCCAGAATGGGTTTTTCTTCTTCCGGAGTGTCAGCTTCCGGAATCACGCGATAGCCCCAGTTGACTGAATATTTGTCGTACGGCCCGATTTTACGGATGAATCGGATGTTTTCATCTCCGGGTTGGGCAACATAATTCTGACGGGCATATTCCATGATGGTAGTTGCTATACCATATTTTTGGGTGAAGGAGCCCGACCGCAGTGAATCTACTGGGTAAGCAGAGCTGGATTGCATGTTGTGTGGGAGTCCGATCGCGTGGCCTACTTCATGAGAAATTACACGCCGCATGGTTTCGCCAATAAGTTCGTCATCCAGCTTCAGAGTCCGGGCAGCAGGGTTTGCAGCTCCCGTTTCGATCATCAAACGGTTTCGGTATGAGCGCATGTGGTTGTGATACCAAACAATGTCACTTTCTATGATCTCGCCGGTGCGAGGGTCGCTTACACTGGGGCCCACGGCATTCCGGATCTCACTGGCTACCCATCGTACGGTAGAGTAGCGAATATCTTCAGGGTTCCAATCGGGATCTTCTTCTGGAGAAGGCGCTTCCTTGGCGATCACAGCGTTTTTGAATCCAGCTGCCTCAAAGGCTTCATTCCAGTCTTCTACACCTTGTTTAATGTAGGGCACATATTTGCTTGGAGTAGCTGGATCGAGGTAATATACGATCGGTTTAACCGGTTCCACCAATTCTCCCCGGGCATAGGCTTCCGGATCTTTGGGTTCCAGCCGCCAGCGACGGATATAGCTAACTTCTTCGGCTTTTTGAGCATCCGAACCATAATCGATCTGGTCAACTGTGAACCAACCTACCCGATAATCCTCATAACGGGGACGCATGGGTTCTTTGGGCAATAACACCATAGACTGATTCATCATCATAGACATGGTGTTTGTGTTTTCATCAGAAGGAGGATTGCCGGCCTGATAGGTGAGTACATGTCTCACTTCCACATTTTGGGGAAAACTTTTGGCAGATTCGATATAGCTGCGGTCGCCATCGAGACGGCGAACTTGATAGTTCTGTCGGAGGAATCCAATAACACCGCTTATTGCTTCTACATCCGAAGTGAAGAAATTGGTAATTTCAATAACCACTCCGTTGGAGTCTTCACTTATCGCCTCAATTGGAAATGAAGCAATGATGGGGGCAAAATTATTGGCTTTTACAGATTTATAGATCG
>NZQV01000008.1 GCA_002696035.1 Balneola sp.
GAAGAGCTGAAGAGAAAAATGAAACTCCCTGGGAAGATCTTAGGGGCAGGGGAACCGCAGGCGGACTGCGCCCCAATGATTCCGGTTTTAAAGGATCAAAATTTTAGGAGCTTACGATGATCTTACTGGATACACACGTTTGGATTTGGTGGCTGCTTGGAGAAGGACCGCTATCTGATGAGGAAAGGGAAACACTGAATGAGCACGCTTCAAAAAATGAGATCGCAATTTCTGCTGCTTCTATTTGGGAGGCTGAGATGTTGAATAGGAAGGGGACTATACAGCTTGAACCGGATTTCACTTCCTGGATCAATCTGGCTACTCAGAAAGGGGTTTGTACCGTAATTCCAATTGATAAAGAAGTGATCGTAGCTCAGGAAAAACTACCTCAGAATTTTCCGGACGATCCTGCCGACCGATTGATAGTAGCTACTGCTCTTATGAAGGAATACCCACTTGCAACAAAAGATGGGATGCTGCAAGAATTGGGGTTTTAAGTAGTGCTTCGGTTTGATGGTGTTAAAGTGTTATGGTTTGTCTAATTGTTCAAACCGTAACACTTTAACACTCAAGCACCATTCTCATCCGAAATTCCAGGTTACGCCACGTCCGACTTCAGGATCCGGAAAATTCCAGTCCACCGCACCCTGATCACAGGCATACATGCAGGTTCCGCATTCAATGCAATCTTCTACCTGGAAGTGAACCTGATCGTTCTCATCCATGGTGTAGCAATTTGCAGGACAAACCCAGGTAGTACACTTATGAGGACAGGTTGAATTACAAATATCTGTATCCACCACAATATGTGGCTTGATCTCTGATTTGGATTGATTTCGGTAGCTTACAAGTCCGAGGCGTTCTGTTAGTTTGAGATTTTTCATAGTATCTGAATTGAATAAATATTCTTTCTAAAAAAACTATCAGCCGTCAGCTCTCAGCTTTCAGTTTGGGTCCAAGCGAACGCTTGAACCAGTTAGTGAAAAACTGAAAGCTGAAGCCTGATAGCTGAAAGCTTATAATGATTTTCCAGCCTTAAATCCTAATTTTGCTAGTTCCCAGTAAGAAGCATGTCGTTTCACAGCTCCCTTCAGCATATCTTTAGATTTCGGTGTGGGTTCATTCTTGATGGAGAAGAACTGTCGTCCAAAGTCGCAAATCAAATTCGGTACTTTTTGCTGCATAGTTTCAGTGTGAAGAAGGTGAACGGCATCCTGGAATCCATTGATATCCTTCATCACGTAACTTTCGTCCATCACCTTGCGATACTCTTTTAAGGTAGCTGAGCTGAAGTCACCTTTGTCTTTGGCTTGTACAATAGTTTCGGCAGCCAAAATTCCGGAGCGCATGGCGTAATCCATTCCCTGAATGGCTTTCCCCGCATTCATCAACAAGTTGGCAGACTCGCCGGCCAGTAGAATTCCGTCTTTGTATAATTCTTTAGGCATGGCTCGTTTATCACCGGAGGAAACTACGTGGGCGGAATATTCCACCACTTCTCCATCCTTAATGATATCAGCGATTGCAGGATGGGTTTTGAAATGATTGAGTACGTCATGCGGACTCTTTTTCTTTTCCCGCATATCTTTGATGCCCAGTACCAATCCCAGCGAAATAGTATCGCGATTGGTGTATAGAAATCCACCGCCTTCTATGCCATCAGTAGCCCAACCCACAAATTCGTTGCTCATTCCGCTAAGACCGTTCAACTGAAATTTCTGCTCCAGCACCTCCTGATCGAAGCGGATTATTTCTTTGATGCCGGTAAGCATGTGGTCGGCTGGAACGTAATCATCCTGTAAACCCACCTGACGTGTAAGAAGGTTATTTACACCCTCAGCAATGATCACTGAATCGGCATGAAATTCATCTTCCCCGGTTTTGATGCCCACTGCTTTATCATTTTCCATCAGCACTTCATCCACTTTGATGTTGGTAGCGATGAAAGAGTCCATGGCATAATCCGAGGCATCAATGGCTTCCTGTACTTTTCCGGAAAGCCAGTTGTCAAACTTCGAGCGAAGTACAACAACTCCGTTATAGGGCGTTTCGTTGAAGTGCGAAGATTTGAAATCGAGCGTAAAAGCTGATTGCTCATCCATAAGGGTAAGCCGCCGATGGTTGATAAAGCGTTCCCACCCACCGTCTTCTTCTTCCCAGTAATTTGGAACGAGTTTCGCAAGATCACTTCCCCACAAAACACCACCAGATACATTTTTGGAACCGGCAAATTCTCCGCGCTCAATAAGCAGGAATTTCATGTTGTTACGAGCGAGGGTCATAGCAGCTGCCAATCCTGCTACGCCGCCACCAATTACGATACAATCAAACTTTTCGTCCATGTTGGAAATTTTGAATGTTGAATTTTAAATGTTGAATAATTCAAAATTCAACATTTAGCATTTAAAGTTAGCTTTTGATCTTCTTGAGTTCTTCGATGAATGGGGGGAGTACTTTGTATAAGTCTCCAACAATTCCATAGTCAGAAATTTCAAAGATCGGTGCATCGGGGTCTTTGTTGATGGCTACGATCACTTTTGAATTTGCCATTCCGGCCACGTGCTGGATGGCTCCCGAAATTCCCACAGCAATATATAATTGCGGGGAGACTACTTTGCCGGTCTGACCGATCTGTAAACTAGGATCATAAACACCAGATTCTGTTAACGCGCGCGAAGCTCCAATTCCGGCGTTCAACACTTCAGCCAATTCAGAGATCAGCTTCTGTCCTTCTTCATCCTTCACGCCACGGCCGGCGGCTACAATGGATTCTGCTTCATTCAGATCTATCGTATCGCCTGAGGCAGAGATAATTTCTTTGAGTGTCATTTGCAGATCACTCTCATTCATGCTGAAATCAATTTGTACTACTTCAGCAGAAGTCTCATTCTCAGCCAGGTCGTATGAACCGGAACGGACGGAAACGAGTACTGTGTCACCTTTAGCTTCGGTACTGGAAATGATCTTGGCGGCCATAACCGGTCGTTTGGCTTTTATTCCACCATCAATCAGTTCAAAAGAGGATACGTCCGGCAACACAGCTGCATTTTGGTTGGCAGCAAGTGCACCCAGAATGTCTTTGGTGCCTTCGGTAGATGCAAATGCAAAAATAGAAGGATTTGCAGAATCCATCACTTTAGCTAAAGCCTTTAACAGCGGAGTGTTCATGTGATTTTTGAAGATCGGATCTTCTACCACGTATATTTTGGAGGCACCGTATTGCTGAATGCCTTCCACAAATGAAGATGCATCGGCATCAACAACAACGGCCTCAACAGAATGTCCACCTTGTTCGGCGAGTTGCTTGCAATGGGAAAGTACTTCTAATGATGATCGTTTAATTTTGCCGTCTGCAATGGCGATGTGTGTTAAAATAGTGCTCATTCGATTTCTCGTATATTTTAAAATTCCTTGTTACTAATTTTAAATGTTAAGTGCTAAATGTTAAATGACTCCCCATTTAACATTTAAAATTCAAGCATTTAACATTTCTATATCACGTTTGCTTCCGTATCCAGCAGTTGTGCTACTTCGCGGGCGATCTCTTCGGCTTCGCCTTCAAACTTCTTCCCGGCTTCGCGCTCGGGTTTTTCTTCATAGCCAAGAACGGAAGTGGTGGCAGCGAGTTCATCATCACTTAAACCAAGCGATGAAAGTTCAACTTGCTCCATCGGTTTACGCTTTGATGCCATAATACCTTTCAAATTGGGAATACGCGGCTCGTTCATATCATTGGAGCACGTAACGGCACAGGGAGTGGGCAGCTCGATCATTTCCTGACCGGTATCACCCTGACGTTTTACGATGAGTTTTCCATCTTCAGCCTCTAAACCAACAGCATTCGTGGCATAAGGGAGGTTTAACAACTCGGCCACCATGCTTCCGGTCAACCCGGCATCGGTATCCTGAGACTGTTTTCCAAGTGAAAGCACATCGTACTCTTTATCTTCAAAGAACTTAGCCAGGATGCGGGCATAAGATCCGGAATCGTAGCTTTCGTCTCCTGAAGTTAAAATATGAGTTGCTTTATCAGCGCCCATGGCTAATGCTTTTCGAATAGTTTCTGATGCTTTGGATGAACCGATGGACACTACCTCGACTTCACCGCCATGTTTCTCTTTCATTACAAGAGCTTCTTCCACAGCTGAGGCATCATAAGCATTAAGGATCTGCCGATCAGAATCTTGAATCAGTTGACCGTCTTTGATTTGGAGTGGTGCGTTTACGTCGGGCACCATTTTTATACACACGTAAAATTTCATTCGGGGTGAATTTTTGACTTCAAAATTTCAGTTATGGAACCGCTTTTTTGGGCGGCTAATATACAAAACAGAGATACAAATATCTTAGTTCTGATGGAGATTTAAGAGGTGAAAAAATTCTTATTCAAAAAGTAGGCCTTCAGTATAAAATTTTGATGAACTTAAACCCACCAAAACAGCCTATTCAGGGAAATGTTAATTCTGTAAGTTCTCGTACTCTGAAAGGTGCCCCTGATCGGTTTCGCGAAGTATTTCATACGCTTCCAGTCTAAGGTCTGTATCTGCTTCATCGAAAATAGCAGATACCTCGCGGGCTTTGGCATCAAAAAAGATATCAAATAAATAATTGCTGGTAGCCCGGCGTTTGTTTTCCTGAATTTTTTCTATTGCTTTCAGCACGTTTTGCCGGGCCTCAAAAGGGGTATCAATGAATTTATCGAGGCCTAAACGGTGATATTCATAATAGGCTTCCCGAAGGGGATGATAACTGGAAGTCGTTATTTCACTGACCAGAATATTTCGGTTTCTGCGGTTGTTATTGGCACGAGCCCAACCGATAGCCTGTGAACTTTGTGCCAGGCTTAGAATATTCTGAGCTTTGCTGAAATAAGGATCGCCCCCTAGCCGTGAAAAAGTATCAAAATCATACCCAAGCATCATATAAACGTAAAAATCAATGAATCCGGTAAGGGCGTCAAATTGCAATTCATCATGAATCAAAGAACGGCCTTCCGGATACGAAAATTCCCAAGTCTTATCATTCAGCAGAACCGTAGTGGTTTTGGCGGTGGTATTATAAATAGGTCGTTGGATCTGGAATACAGCTTCTGCAGCAAAAGAAAAGTTAGACGAACCGCTGTTAAAAACGATTTGAATCTGACAATTAATTCGCTCATGTTCTTCATAATCGTATTCAGTCCATTTATACTCATTTATGTAATCTTCCAGCACAGGCTTGAAATTATCAAGATAATCGAAGGTATTGCCTTCAAGCTGGTCCGTATTTATGGTTACCGTACAGTTGAATTCCTGAGCTTTAAGAGGGGTGAAAGCAAGGAAAAAAAGAATCCCGCAAATAAAAAAGGACTTAGTTACTTTAAAAATGGTTATCGGGTATATCATATTCTTATTGTAATTCCACGTAATGATACGAATAGAAAGCTTTGTTTATAAAATTTCTTTGCTATTTATTTTCGGGTTAATGGCAGAGTCGGCTTCGGGGCAATTTAAAATGGGTGCCCGGGGTCTTGCCATGGGTAATGCTACAACGGGAGTACCGGAGTATAATTGGGCATTGTTCTCAAATCCTGCCATGATCAGCGACGAAAGATTAGGCTTTGGATTTTATGGGCTTCGTAATTACGGCTTTTCAGAGTTAACGGATATGTCGGCCCATGGGAGTATTCCGACTGGGTTTGGAGTTGCTGCACTTGGATTTCACCGCTACGGTGATAATTTGTTCAACGAAACCAGGGTGCGCATAGGCTATAAAAATCAGTGGCGATTGCTGCATTTTGGGATTGTTGGCAATTACAACAATATTTCATTTGGAGCAGATTATGGCTCGGGAAACGCGGTAGGGATCGATGTTGGAATTGCGGCAGAAATCACGTCAGACCTTTGGTTCGGGGCATCATCGGTGAACATAAACCGTCCGGAATATGAGGGGATCGAAGAAGAACTGCCCCGCGAGTTGGCCTTGGGATTGTCTTATCAGTTGAATGAACTCGCACTTTTCAGTTTTGATGTAGTGAAGGATGTCCGTTACCCGGTTTCGTATAGAGGCGGAATGGATATCAATATTCTCGAAAACCTGCAGGGTAGGGTAGGCATCACCAGCTATCCGCTTACCTATTCGCTGGGAATTGGGTACGGTCGGCATCGCTGGGATATCAATATAGCAGTCCAAAAACATGAGCTGCTGGGCTTTAGTCCAGGTCTCGATTTCATGATCTTCATACCATGAGCGTTTTTTCAACAAAAAGTATAGGGGTGTTTTGTTTTGGGGTGATGGCTTTTTGTGTCATCCCGGCATTCGGGCAAGATACCACCGCAACCGATGTAGAAGAACAACTGGAAAAAGCATTCGAAGAGCTGGATTCGGAGGAGTCAGGTCTGACAGGTGAGCAGCTTACTCAATTCCTGGAAGACCTCGCCGCAAATCCCATCAACATAAACAGTGCCGGACTGGATGAGCTGTTGCAGGTTCCCGGTATTAACCTGAAAGTAGCCCGTGCCATAATCGATTATAGATCCGGGAAACCATTTGAATACAAAGCCGAATTACTGGAAGTCAGGGGAATCGGAGATGCTACCTATCAACGGATGTCGCCTTATGTTTCCATCGGTGGGACACAGTCAAGGTTTAGGGATGTGTATATGCGACCGGAGTATTGGCTTTCAGGTCAAAAAGTGGATGTTTTTAGTCGCTATCAGCAAGATCTGCAAACGAAGGAAGGGTACAAAAGACCTGATTCTGGAGGAGGATATGTTGGGAATCCGACAAAATATTATCATCGGTTCAGGGTGACCACCAATCACGTTTCAATGAATTTGACTCAGGAGAAAGATGCAGGTGAAGCCGTAAATGGAATCACGGGCTTTGATTATAATTCAGCACATTTTGCTCTCACTAACAATGGGAAACTAAACGACCTGGTATTTGGAGATTACAGCCTGAGCTTTGGTCAGGGACTGGTACTTTGGTCGGGCGGAGCATTTGGCAAGGGGCGTGAAGTAACCGGCACCATCAGTAAAAATGAACGAGGAGTGAAGCCATACTCATCAGCTCAGGAAACGAATTTCTTTCGCGGCGTGGCTGCCTCCTATGGGGATAAACTTGAGCTTACCGGATTCTATTCGAAACGACCCAGAACGGCATCGGTCATTTCCGGCGATACAACCCGATTTCCAACCTCCAGTGGTTTTCACCGCACCGAAAATGAACTCGTTCGTAGAAATAACATCGACCAGACTGTTTATGGAGGGCGTGCACGGCTCGATACCCGATTTGGTTTATTTGGCGTAACCGGATATCAAAACATATTCAACAGCTACATTGCTCAAGGCACCTCACTCAGCAATCGCTATGATTTTGAAGGACATCGCAATTCAGTACTTGGGTTTGACTATCGTGGGTTGATAGGAAGTGCATTCGTATTTGGTGAACTGGCGCGTAGTGAAAACGGAGGATTAGGAGTGGTGACCGGAGTTGAAACACCCATCCTTGAGAATACGGACCTGTCGCTTTCATACCGAAACTATCAGCGTGATTTTCAGTCATTTTTAGCCAGTGGTTTTGGAGAATCTTCTTCAGCTCCACAAAATGAAGAAGGGTTTTATGTAGGACTTAGACATCAGCTCACCCCAAAAATAACGCTAAGCGGGTATTTCGATCAGTATGAATTTGCTTCGCCGCGCTTTGGCACCACCCAAGCTACCGGTGGATACGACATGCTGGGGCTTACTGAGTTTTTTGTGAACCGGGAGCTAAACTTTTATGTATTGCTGCGAAGTGAAATTCAGGATCAGGAGTTCACTATCCAAAATGAAAGAGGGCAGGAAGAACTGCTTTTGGGAGAAGAAAAGCGCACAAGTTTGAGAGTCAATTTCGAGTATTCGGTCAGCCCCGGAGTTCGCCTGCGTTCCCGGGTTGAGTTGGTTCGAAATCAGGAAGCCGGTGCCGATTGGGAAGAAGGATATTTATTGTATCAGGACGTACGGATTCAGCCTGTTCCCGCCCTTAGAATTGACGGACGCTTTACGTTATTTGATACCGACAGTTTTAATACGCGCGTGTACCAATTTGAAAGTGACCTGTTGTATGTGATGTCGAATACCGTATTATATGATCGCTGTCAGAGAGCTTACATCGCTGTAAAATACGATGCTGCAAATTTCATCGATTTCTGGTTCAAATATGGGATCACCATATTCGAAGATCGGCAAACAGTTGGAAGTGGTTTGGAAGAAGTTCAGGGGAATGTTCGTAATTCTTTTGGCGTGCAGGTGAGGATACAATTTTAAAAGATAATGTTTCTTATCCCGATGACTGCCTCTTATATTATCGCGAATAAAATTTTGTGTATATGACTTTTGAAGGATGGGCCGTCTTATCCGTAATAATGATTTGTTTGGCGCTTTTGATCGGAACTTCGGTTTCGGTTGATATTATTTTATTTGCAGGGCTCGCTGTTTTATTTATATCTGGGATCATTCCTGCTGAGAACGCACTTTCAGGGTTTTCGAATGAAGGGATGCTTACGGTGGCTGCTTTATACATCGTAGCTGCTGGGTTGAAGGAAACCGGGGCCATCCAGTTTATAGTGCAACGCGTAATGGGAAATGCCAAAACAGTAAAAAAAGCTCAGCTCAGGATCATGAGTCCCGTTATGGTGATGAGCGCCTTCCTGAACAACACCCCTATTGTGGCTTCCTTCATACCGGCGCTGGAGCGATGGAGCCGGATCTCCCAAATCCCTGTTTCCAAGATCCTCATTCCATTAAGCTATGCCGCCATTTTAGGAGGAACCTGTACCCTCATCGGAACTAGTACAAACCTGATCATAAACGGGTTGATGATTGAAGAAGGATCGGTTCGTTCTCTCGGAATTTTAGAACCTGCGCTTATAGGAATCCCATGCGCTATTGCAGGATTCATTTATTTATTCTTTTTGGGAGACCGGCTTCTACCCGAACGGGGATCAAGTATGGATACCTTTAAAGACCCGCGCGAATATACCATCGAGATGATCGTGGAAGAGGAAAGTTCCCTTGCCGGAAAGACGATTGAAGATGCGGGTTTACGGAATCTCCCCGGATTGTTCCTGATCGAAATTCAGCGCAACAGCCGAACAATACCGGCTGTTGGACCCTACGAAAAAATCCGTGAAAATGACCGCCTTATTTTTACCGGAATTGTAGACTCAATCATTGATATCCAGCAAATTACGGGCTTGGTGCCGGCCACAAATCAGGTATTCAAATTGGATGCACCACGGAATGAGCGTAAGATGATAGAGGCCGTGGTTTCGCGTTCCAATCCCTTGTTGGGAAATACGATCAGGGGCGGCGAGTTCAGAAACCGATACGATGCAGTTGTGTTAGCAGTATCCCGAAATGGGGAACGTATCAATGAAAAAGTGGGAGATATAAATCTTAAAAGTGGGGATGTTTTGCTGTTGGAAGCTCACCCTAACTTTGTAAGTAAATACAGAAATTCCAGCGATTTCTTTTTGGTCAGTTCCATTGAAGATTCCTCTCCTGTTACCTATGAAAAAGCATGGGTGGCCGGACTTTCCCTCACTGCAATGGTGGTTTTGGCAGCTACGGGAATCCTCAGCATGTTACAGGCTGCAATTCTGGCCGGTGGACTTTTATTGATCACGAAATGCTTTAACTACACAACCGCATTGGAAAGTGTGGATTGGCGGGTTCTCATTGCCATTGCCTCTGCTCTTGGTTTGGGAAGTGCTCTTGAATATACTGGAGTAGCAGAACACCTGGCTACAAATTTGTTCAACTTTGCCGGCGATAATCCCGTCTTTGCTTTATTGCTGACTTATCTTGCTACCTGGCTGCTAACCGAAATGATCACCAACAATGCTGCCGCTGTTTTGATCTTTCCGATCGCGTTTTCACTGGCTCAATCCCTTGGGGTAGACTTTATTCCCTTTGCTATGGTGATGATCATCGCAGCCTCGTCGAGCTTTTCTACGCCCATTGGCTACCAAACGAACCTTATGGTGTATGGTCCGGGTGGGTACAAATTCACTGACTTCACGAGAATAGGGCTTCCACTGAATTTGATAGTAGCTGCAATCACCGTATTTTTGGTTCCTTATATATGGAATTTTTAAATAATTAAAGATGGATGCTAAACCAAGTCATTAAGATAGCTGAAGAAGCGGGGCAAAAAATTTTAGAGTTTTACGATACGGAAGTCGAAGTTATTACCAAAGAGGACGATTCTCCACTCACGAAAGCCGACCTGGCTGCCCATCATATTATCGTAGATGCCCTTAAAGAGTTAGACCCCGAAACACCGGTAATTTCAGAAGAATCTGGGATTCCCGATTTTGAAGAACGACAACATTGGAATCGATTCTGGTTGGTTGACCCGCTGGATGGCACCAAGGAATTCATCAAGAAAAATGGCGAGTTTACGGTGAACATTGCTCTTATTGAGGAGGGTAAGCCGACGCTTGGCGTAGTGTATGTGCCTGCATTTGACATCATGTACTACGGCGAGAAGGTTATCGGTTCTTATAAAAGAGAAGGTGATCAGAAAGCTGAAAAATTGGAAAGTCCGGTTTTTGAAGCACCGGGGAAAGCCCGAATTGTGGTAAGTCGTTCTCATGGGGATGATACTACAGCCAAAAAACTCGAGAAACTGGATATTGAGGTTACTGAAGAGGTCCCATCCGGAAGCTCCATTAAATTTTGTTTAGTGGCTGAAGGGAAAGCCGATCTGTATCCAAGATTTGGTCCTACCATGGAATGGGATACCGGCGCGGCCGATGCGGTATACCGCTTTTCCACTAAGAACGGAGCAAAATCATCTCCATTGACCTACAATAAGAAGTCCATGAAAAATCCTTATTTTTTATTGGGAATCAACAAACACATAGATGCAGAAAACTTATAACTGCACGATCTGCTAATTTCTATTACAAATTATTTATTGAACACCATGAGTGTAAAACAATCAAAATCTCATCTTAAAGAATTAGAAAACGAAGGCATTTACGTAATGAGGGAAGTAGCTGCTCAGTTCGACCGGCCAGTGCTACTCTTTTCAGGGGGGAAGGATTCTATTGTGATGTTCCACCTTGCGCTGAAAGCCTTTCATCCGGGCAAGGTTCCATTTCCGTTGATGCATATCGACACGGGGCATAATTTCCCTGAGACCATTGAATTCCGTGATAAACTGGTGGAGAAGTATGGTGTTGAACTTATTGTAGGAAGTGTTCAGGAATCCATTGACAAAGGCCGGGTGGAAGAAGAAACCGGCCCCGATGCTTCCCGGAATGCCCTTCAAACCACGACACTGCTAGATACGCTGAAGGAATACGAAGTAGATGCAGCCCTTGGGGGCGGTCGCCGTGATGAGGAAAAAGCCCGCGCCAAAGAACGCTTTTTCTCCCACCGGGATGTGTTTGGTCAGTGGGACCCCAAGAACCAACGCCCCGAGCTGTGGAATCTCTTTAATGGCAGAAAAAAGCCGGGCGAGAATTTTCGCGTATTTCCGATCAGTAACTGGACGGAGATGGATGTGTGGCAGTATATAGCACAGGAGAAGATCGATATTCCGGAATTGTATTTTGCGCACGAGCGTAAGGTATTTGACCGCCGTGGCGTGTGGCTGGCCGATACGGATTTTGTGAACCGCATGGAAGATGAGGAGCTGGAGACCAGAACTGTTCGTTTTCGAACTATTGGTGATGCTACTTGTACGGGCGCCGTAGAATCGGAGGCTTCCAATCTAGAAGAGATCATTCAGGAAGTAGCTGCTGCCCGCCAGACAGAACGAGGCAATCGTCATGACGACAAGCGTAGCGAGACGGCTATGGAAGACCGTAAACGGCAGGGATACTTTTAGAATATCCAATATTGAATAACGAACACTGAATATCGAACTTTTTTATTTCTCATAATGAGCGACTCAAACGGACAATCTAACAACCCCAACAACGACAATAAATACCTGGATATGGATCTGCTCCGGTTTACCACAGCCGGGAGCGTGGATGATGGGAAAAGTACGCTGATCGGGCGGCTTTTCTACGATTCGAAATCCATTTTTGAAGACCAGATGGAAGCCATCGAAAAATCCAGTAAAAGCAGTGGGGAAGAGGAAGTGAATCTCGCCCTGCTAACCGACGGACTTAAAGCCGAGCGCGAGCAAAAGATCACGATCGATGTGGCGTACCGGTATTTTGCCACGCCGAAACGAAAATTTATTATCGCCGATACGCCGGGGCATACCCAGTACACCCGCAATATGGTGACCGGGGCCTCCACGGCAGATCTTGCGGTGATTTTAGTGGACGCTTCCAAAGGCCTTCTTACCCAATCTCGCCGGCATGCCTTTATTTCTTCGCTGCTTCGCATTCCTCACCTTGTGGTGGCTGTGAACAAAATGGATCTGGTGGATTATGATGAGCAAGTATTTAATGAGATCGTTGCTGACTTTCGGAAATTTGCCAAGAAATTAAATGTCACCGATGTCACCTACATCCCGATTTCAGCGTTGAAAGGCGATAATGTGGTGTCAAAAAGTGAGAATATGCCATGGTACAACGGCTCGGCCATGCTTCATCACCTGGAAACGGTAAAAGTGGATGCCGACGATAACATCGTGGACTTCCGGTTTCCGGTGCAGTACGTTATTCGCCCCAACCAAAACTTCCGGGGTTTTTCAGGAAGAATTGCGTCCGGACATATCCGACCAGGCGATGAGATCACGGTGTTACCATCCGGACTTCATTCCAAAGTAAAAGAAATTGTAACCCGTGATGAGAAACTCGAAGTAGCCTATCCAGGCGATTCGGTAACCATTACCATGGAAGATGAGATCGATATATCGCGGGGCGATATGATCGTTCGGAAAAATAATGTTCCTACCGTTCGAAACGATTTTGAAGCGTATGTGTGCTGGATGAACGAGAAACCGATGGAGCTGAATAAGCAGTATCTCATCCGGCATACTTCTAAAACCACCCAGGTATTTGCCGAAGATCTGCTGTACCGCATGAATGTGGACTCCCTGAACCGTGAAGAAGACGCCACGAAGCTTGAACTCAACGAAATTGGCCGGGTGCGCCTGAAGACCAGTCAGCCACTGTTCTTTGATGCCTATCAGATCAATAAGAAAACCGGAAGTTTTGTCATTATCGATCCGACCACCAATGTAACGGTAGGCGGCGGGATGATGAGAGCAGGTTCTACCGTATCTGAAGAATCAAAAAGCAGAAGTATCTCCAAAGAAAAATCCCCTAATGTGGTTTGGGAGCCGTGGAATATTCCACGCGAGGAACGGGAGAAGCGAAACGGGCACTCTTCGGAGCTGTTATGGCTAACCGGAATTTCCGGTGCGGGCAAAAGCACGATCGCAAAAGAACTCGAACGCCGACTGTTTGATGAAGGCAAACAAACGGTTTTACTTGATGGAGATCAGGTGCGTCACGGGCTCAACGGAGATCTTGGCTTTAGCCCGTCCGACCGAACGGAGAATATTCGTCGTGTTGGAGAGGTAGCCCGATTGTTCTATGAGCATGGTAATGTGGTGATCTGCACCTTTGTTTCCCCGTATGAAAACGACCGCCATTATGTAAGTCAGTTGTTCCCGGAAGGCTCATTTAAGACCATCCATATCACCTGTGATCCTAAGACAGCTCAGCAGCGAGACCCCAAAGGCCTGTACAAGAAAGCTAAGGAAGGAGAGATCACAGGACTAACCGGCTATGATGCAGATCATGAAGCACCTGAAAATCCCGCTTTAACCATCAATACGGACGAAGTATCTGTTGAGGAAGCGGTTGAGAAGATCATGGAGATAATCGGCTAAAAACATCGAACAGGATGAGAAGTCCTTCAATTCGGTCTCTAAAAATTTCAAAACAAAAAAAGCCGTTCAATGTAAGTTGAACGGCTTTTTGCATTAATAAAGGTGAGAGACATACTTCCCTTAAATTTTAAAAAAGGAAAGGAAGGTTAGATGGTATTATGCTTTGTCCTCTTCGTAATAATCACTGTAAGCTCGCTTGTAATAGTAATAGTTGGTGTAATAATCACTACTCTTCTTAGGATCAAATGCATTCAATACTAATCCGACTATTTCAGCATTAAGTTGTTTTAGTCCGTTAAGCGTGAACTCAAGTTCTTTATGCGTAGTTGTTGCAAAGCGACTTACCACAATAATTCCGTCGGTCAGCCTTAATAGAGATGCAGAATCCGAAATAATGCCATAAGGGGCAGTATCAAGAATAATGTGATCGTATTTGTCTTTAAGTTTGTCAATTACATCTTTTAAACGGCGACTATCAAGTACACTTGCTGGTTCCGGGGTTTTCTTGCCCACTGTCAATAGGTCTACGTTTGGAGCAATGGTCGGATTAATTGTTGAATCAAAGCCAGCAGTATCAAAAAGCATTTCTACAATCCCAGGCTCTTTATTTTCACCAAAGATCTTATGCATTGTTGGTCGTCTCAAATCCAGATCAATAATAAGAACGCTTTTCTCAGCTTCAGCAAAAGTAACAGCCAGGTTAGCGGCAATGGTACTTTTACCTTCTCCTTTTGTAGAACTTGTAACCATCAATACTTTGTAATCTTTATCAGGATTAGCATAAATAGTATTGATCCTTAGCCGTCTGTAAGCTTCAGAAATGGGGGATATATGATCCAAAAAAGTCAATAACTGGTTGGAAACCGGTTTGCCTTGAACATACTGTTTTTGTCCCGGATCAAAAGAATCGATAATGTTGAAGTCGGGTATATTGCCGAGGAATGGTACTTTATAACTTCTAAGGGCATCAGAAGATTTAATAGTGTCATCCAATGCTTCTTTGATAAATATAAAGCCTACACCCAAAATTCCGCCTAAGAGAAACCCTATAAGTACCCATAGTTTCTTTTGAGGTTTAATTGGATTGTTTGGAACGACTGCATAATCTAAGGGGCGACCCATACCAAATTGTGTTCGTTCCCAGAGGTTCATTTCAGCAAATTGGTTAGAGACCAAGAGATAAAGCTCTTCATTGATTTTTACATCTCTCTTAAGCCGGGCTAATTCAATGATTTCTCTGGGTAAACCATCAAACTGTCGGTTAAACATCGCGGCCCGTTTTGTCAGAGCCTCTATTTGCGCCTCATACTGAGATTTTTCTACCCGAAGCTGGATAAGTTTCTCATTGATTTGAATGATCTTTTCAGCTATTCCTCCACTTTCGCTGCCAAGAAAACTAAGAGCGAGAGAGGAACTGGAGTTTATTAATCTGTTGGCAATAGATTTTATCTGATCTTGAGTGGCTTCAATTTGATTTTCAATTTTAACCAATTCCGGATGTTCGGGATTTTCTCTGAGCTCCGGATTTCTTTGCATCAACATTAACTTCTCAGTTTGAAGTTCTGCTAACCTGAATTGAAAATTAGTTAGTTGAGGTCCAAGGCTTTCAGAAATTTTATCGGCTAGACCGGGTTTTACTTCCTCGAGTTGATTCTCGTAGGTACTAATAGCAGAATTAACGGATACAAGCTGCACCTCTATTTCCTGCTTTTTTGTTTCAAGTGTAGAGATATTATTGATCAGCTGTTCCGTTTGAGCATCTACAGCAAGTAGATTTGAGGAATCCATAAAAGCTTGAAGCTCATTTTCAGTTTCTCTAAGCTGTTCCTCTATACTACTTCTTTCCTGCCGAAGAAAACTTAGGGCAGATGAAGCCATAGTGCGGTTTTGAGCCGTTGACAACCTAGAGTAAGTATCCATTGTAAGATTACTTATGTAGGCGGTTTCTTCAGGAAGAGGACTTTCGAATCCAATACTTACAATGTCTGTTTGCTGATCAACTCGTTCAGCGGTTAGGTTATTTCTGATCCTCATGGCTACAGTATCCCGACCGATGGTAGTTGAATCATCAGGATAAGCACGCCAAATTACAGGGTATTTATGTCCAGACTCTGTAAATTTTTTAGCCAAAACACTATCAGCTAAATCTTCACTAAGAGTTCTTGATTTTATGATTTGGAGTTCATTCGCGATAGTACTTCCGGCTCCGATACCATAGGTTGTTGTCAATAAATTGGAAAGATCTGAGCCAGCATATGAGTATCTATTTTCACTTTCAGTAATGAATATCGTTCCTTCACTCTTGTAAATAGGTGTCTGAGAGATTGCAAGTACAGCAGCAATGACAGTAAAAACACCCAAGAAAACCAGCAGTGTCCACTTATTCTGTAAAAGTGTACTGAAAAGTTTGAACAAATCAATCTCATCATCTTCAGCATTCTGCTGAAAATTGTTTCCGCTATTAAAATTGGGACCTGTATAAAACCCATTATTATTCCCATTTTTATGGGGATAATGGTGTTCGTTAGAGGATGAATCCATAAATTACTCTTATTAAATACTCAACTTCACTAATTTTTAAGAAATGAAGTTAACAAAGAATCCTGATTCTTCGCAGAATTATTCGCCTTTTAATTTTTTTAGTTTAGCATGCTAAAATAGCAAATTAACTTGATTACAACCATTATATTAAGATTATAAAACAACTGAAAAGAGAAAAGATTGTTTTATACTTTATTGCACTTGCAAATCCAGAATTATTATTCAACAGTTTAAGTAGAATCCTTTGGAAAAAATCGCTCTGATTTCTGATGTACATGGAAACTTTCCGGCTTTAGAAAACGTGGTAAGGGAGTTAGAAAAACATAATCCTGATACGTGGATATGCCTTGGAGACATTGTGGGCTACGGTCCTCATCCTTCAAAGTGTATCGACCTGATACGTGAAAAAGAAATGGTTTGTGTATTGGGCAATCATGATGCCGGAGTAAATGGAAAAATGTCACTAAAGTACTTTCGGAACCCTAACCGCAGATTAATTGAAAAAACAAGAGAGTTGTTAACGAATGAGCAGTTAGAATGGCTGAAATCTCTTCCGCTAACCGCTGAAAGTGAGAAAGATCTTTGGCAGGCTGTGCACGCATCTCCAGAAAAACCGGAGCGATGGGACTATCTTGAAAGTGCATTTAAAATGAGACCCATGCTTGAAAAGTTAACAAAGAAAGTTTGCTTTATTGGTCATACACACAGGCCTGCACTGGTATCAGAGGCCATTGGAGTCAAGAATTTTGAGGAAGGACATCGATACTTTATTAATCCGGGGAGTGTTGGTCAACCCAGAGATGGCGACCAGAGAGCCTCATGTGCTATTGTTAACTTTAAAGATTATGAGTACAAAAACTTCAGGGTTGAGTTTGAATTGGGGGGAGTACTGATGGACCTGGAGAAAATTGGATTCTCGAGAAGAGAAGCTGAGTATTTAATGAGAGTAAGTTAAATTTTAACAGGAATAATTTATGAACTTCAGATACCTAAAATGGTGTATTTTTTTCTATCTTAGGCTTTCATAAAAAAATATCTATTCATGACTTTTATACGATTAACGCTTATTTCAATATTCCTTTTTATTGGTTTTGAATCTATTCATGCACAGGGCAGGCAAACTCCCGTATCTCAGCAGTTCCGGTTAGGAGAAAGAATTATACGTATCGCTGAACCCGGACAGCTTGCAGATTCTGTAAATGTATGGGGTGATGTAGGAAGTTCTGGCCGGTATTTGGTGCCTAAAGGTACAACCTTGCCTTTATTGCTATCTTATAGTTTTGGTCCGCAAACTCTGAGGGATGGACAGACAAACCTTGACTGGTCAAAAATGAGGGTGGAAATTAATATTCAGGAATATGATGAAGAGAATAACCTTCAAACTATGAAGGAATTTAAATATCGATTTGAAGAACCATTTCCTGAAGGAATGTATAAATTCGTGGTTCAAAATGACCAAACTGTAACCGTGCGCGTAAAACGGAAAGCATCTTTTAGAGATTATGTAGGCGTAATTGCACCGGTTATTTCTGCTATTGCAACCTCAATTATTATTGTTGATCGGTTGGCTGGTAATTAAAAAATATTGGAATGAAATAAGAAAGGGAGCACAAAAAATGTGCTCCCTTTTTTTTGTGTAATGTTTTGCGAATTTACATTTCAGCCTGCTCAGCATCGGCAGGTATCCAGTCTTCGATTACATCTTCATTGTTCTGCATCCACTGCTGGGCTACCACTTCGTTATCCTCATCAGATTCGTTGATGGCAACCATCAAGTCGGCCAGTTCAGAATCGGTGAGATACATATTGGAAAGGAATTCAGCTAATTGAGGTTTTTCTTGTGCTAAATTCTGACGCCCCATTATGTGAATGCTTCCTGTTTCCCAAAGCATTTTATCTTCATCCTGCTCTAAGAACTTCAGATCAAAACGCCCAAATTTCCAATGCGGTTTCCATCCTGTTACAACGATCCATTCTTCATTACTTATGGCGCGTTGAAGGGCTGATGTCATAGCAGGGCCACTGGATTGAACCAATTCATAATCCAGGTTATATTCCTCTATTACCTGATTTGTGGTTTTCATAACTCCCGCTCCGGCATCAATTCCGGTAATTTCTCCATCAAATCGGTCTCGGACACTATTCAACTCTGAGATCTTATCGATTTCAACATATTCAGGAACTACAAGTCCACTTTGGGTTCCTTCGTATACGGTTCCCAAGTCGGCAATATCATCCTTAAACTGCTCATAGTAATCTGCATGAAGGACTGGCAGCCATGTTTCCATGAAGGCATCGGCATCACCCTGGGCAATGGCGGTGTAGGCAGGACCAACATCCGCTGAGGTAATTTCAACCTCATAGCCCATTTTGTCTTCCAGTACTACTTTTGCAAGATTGGTGTATGCAATACCTTCAGCCCAGTTTACGTAAACCAGGTCAGCGGTCTTTTTATTTTGCTGTTGCGAGGTGCATCCAGCAATAAAAATCAACGCCAGGAGAAATACTCCAAGCTTCGAGAATAGCGATTGTATAGTGTTATTCATTTTCATGATTCTCTCTGTTTTGTTTTGATTGTAGTTAAACCTAATGAAAAAATTCTTATTGAGATTTTTCTCCAAGAGACTGTGTAACTCTGTCCAAAAACACGGCAAGGATCACAATAGCAAGACCGCCTTCAAACCCAAGGCCAATATCCAATTGTTGCAATCCGGTAACTACCGGTTGTCCTAAACCACCCGCGCCAATTAATGCAGCAATTACCACCATGGAAAGAGCCAGCATTATGGTTTGATTGACCCCGGCCAATATTGTAGGTAATGCAACGGGTAATTCAACTTTCAGTAACATTTGCCTGGAATCGGATCCGAAGGCGAGGGCTGCTTCCCGAATTTCCTCAGGCACTTGTCGAATTCCAAGATTGGTAAGTCGCACGGCAGGTGGCATGGCAAATATCAGTGTTGCAATAATGCCCGGCACTTCACCCAATCCAAAAAATAGTACAGCGGGAATTAAATATACAAAAGCAGGCATGGTCTGCATAAAGTCTAGCACGGGCCGGATAACACGCTCGGCGGTGTCATTTTTGGAAGCCCATATGCCTGTAGGGATTCCTATCAGTAGTGCAATAAATACCGCGGTGAAAATCAGTGCCATTGTTTCCATAGTGGCATCCCACATATTCATTCCTTCAACTACAATCAGTCCAAGCACAGTGAAAATACCGACACCCTTACCGGATATGTACCATGCAACAGCAGCTAGAAGTATGATCATGATGATGGGATGTGGAAATAGCAATATATTTTCAATTCCCACCAAAAACGTTTTTACAGTGATGGTGATCAGGTCGAAAAAGCCACCGAGGTTATCGGTCAGCCAGTTAATGATAAATTCAAAAAAGTCTCCTACCGGTATGTCAAACATTATTGATCAGTACTTTTAGGTTCGTCTTGGTCAGAAGCGGCGTTATTTCCATTTTCATTTAGCTCAGCCAAAATAGTGGCCCGATCCACGATTCCTTTCAGATTCTTTTCATCGTCAATAATAGCGATGGGATATTTTGCCTCAATTGCTTTTGGTAATAACTGATTGATAGGCGTTTGGGGGGAGGCTGATTCGATATCCGTCATCAGGATCTCTTCAAGATCTTTTTTCCCGTCTTCTTTAAGTTTGATGGCGTCATCAATGGTTACAACTCCTCTTAAACGACGGTTTTCATCTACTACATAGGTTGTGGAAACGCCGACTTTCTCCATTTTTCGAATAGCTACAGAGGGACCGTCTTTTGGAATTTGAATGGTCGGAGCTTTCCGCATGATGGCTTGCGCCGTGATCACTTTGGTGCGATCTACATTTTGCACGAACGCTTTCACATAGTCATCCGCTGGATTTGTGAGGATCTCTTCCGGTGTACCCACTTGCACCACATATCCGTCTTTCATGATCGCAATCCGGTCTCCGATTTTCAATGCTTCGTCCAGATCGTGGGTTATAAAGACGACGGTTTTGTTCACTTCGGCCTGAAGTTCAAGAAGTTCATCTTGCATGTCGGCACGGATGAGTGGATCTAAGGCACTAAATGCTTCATCCATTAGCAGGATTTCGGGGTCGTTTGCTAAGGCTCTTGCCAATCCAACGCGTTGTTGCATGCCGCCACTGAGTTCGCTGGGTTTTTGTTCTTCATACCCTTTGAGACCCACTTTTTCGAGAGCTTCGTACGCTTTCTTGCGACGTTCTTCTTTGGGCATTCCGCCGATCTCCAAACCATATTCTACATTATTTGCAACGGTTCGGTGGGGAAATAATCCGAAGTTCTGGAATACCATCGACATTCTTTTTCGGCGTAACTCCAGCAAGCGGTCTTTACTTACTTCGGTGATGTTCTCATCTCCAATTTTAATGGTGCCTTTGGTGGGCTCAATCAACCGGTTTAAACAACGAAGCACGGTAGATTTGCCACTTCCAGAAAGCCCCATGATCACAAACATCTCTTTTTCTTTGATCTCGAAGCTGGCATCGTTGATGCCGATAGTGTTGCCGGTTTCGTCTAAGATCTCATCTTTTGACTTACCTGCCTCTATAAGAGGAAAGGCTTTTTCGGGGTTTTTCCCGAAGATCTTAAAAAGATTTTGTACGGATATAGCTGCCATTTCTGATGATTAAATTCAATGATTCAAATTCAGAATGCCTGGATATCCTGAGCAAAGAAAGTCCTTCACTCAGGATATCCCTCCCAAAAGGGAGAGATAAATTCAGCTTAATTTAGAAGTAATACCCAATGTTGATATTAAACCGGGTGTTCCAGCGTGCATCGTTAACACCCTGGGCCAAACCACTTCCAAAGTTTTGAGTGATCCAGGGATGATTGCTTCCACGTGCGATATCAAAATAGGTGTAGACGTTGCCTGCAGTAAGTAAGAACCCAACTACATGCTGATGTGCATTATTGAATCCATCAATATTTTTCTGGAAGAAGGTGTAATCGTTATAAAAGTTCAGATTCGTTACGGGGCCCCAATCTACATCATAACTATAGCTTAATCCCGCTGAGTACATGTTCATTTCTGTAGCAACAGGATAAGGATCTCCGTAGGCACCCATATAAACATAATCTACTGATTGCCCTAAGTCATTTTGGGCATCCATTCCATAGTTGATAAATTGACCGAGGAAATTCCAATTTCCAATATTGATGTCTGTATGAGCTGCTAATGCATATCGTGCTGTGTTTTCATCAAGGGCACTGTTGTGCAGTTGTCCAATTTCAGCACTTGCACCTAACTCTGCTGTACCAGCATCAAATTCTAAAGTATATGTTCCACGTAAATTTAACTGGTTTCTTTCAAAGTTAGATTGTGGGGTTTCATTTGCTCCTAACACGTAATCCCATGCATTTGCTCCTGTAATAGGAATGATATCATAGGAATAGCGTCCGGTTCCTCCCACTCCAAAAGAGGCAGATCCGTAAGCTGGTCCTGCTGGTTCAGGTTGGAAGAAATAAGCACCCATAAAATCCCAGTTCTCAGCGGTATGGGTATATTTAAGTCCCATATCGTGATCATCTTCAAGCCCTACATAATAAGGCCCCTGAAACCACCAGTTGTGTGAATTGTATTGAAGATTACCAAAAGGAACCTGAGTTACACCGATCTGGAGATTATTTTTCTCGTTAAAATCATATCCCAACCACCCTTGCTTTACAAAGTGGGTGTTAAATGTGGGATAAAAGCGATACTCAAAATTAAGCTTAATGCCATTTCGTTGGGCATTGACGTTTATTCGCCATGTATCCCATGTAAACTGGCCGTCAGCATTGTTGATCGTATTATCTTCATAATCGGTAAGGATAACATTGTAGCGAACGGCACCACCTACCGAAAGTGAAGATTCATCCTCCTGCGCATATGCGAAAGTGGACATGAACATCAAAAAAGAAGTAACAAACAGTATTAAGTTTTTCATGATTAGTTCTGAAAATTTAAATTAGTTACTATTAAAATTAAGTCCGGTTGAAAACGCAGACCAAAACATCATTAGAAACGAAGAAGCATTTTCTTATTTAAAATAAGCGTTTCTAATTAAGTCGAATAAATACTGAAAGTTGATTTAGGTAAATATAACAGTATGAACTACATATTTAAAATTATTTACAGAAGTTAAGTTAATAGAAATAAGAACTTAAAATTTTCATCATGTGCAATAACGCCGCTATGGATACTAACACTTATATATTAAAATGTGTGATCCCAAAAACGTTCAATATTTTTCTAATCATGGTATTGACAGTTCTTATAGCTGGCTTCGATTCTTTATATGCACAGGATTCATTTACCCGGCAAGATACTTTACGTGGTTCCATCACTGAGGAGCGCGCCTGGTGGGATCTGACGTATTATCATCTTGATGTTGCAGTACACATCAAAGACAGTTCAATTTCGGGTTCAAACCTTGTACAGTATAAAGTATTGGAACCTCAGCGGGTCATGCAGATAGACCTGCAGTACCCTTTAGAGATCTCCCGGATAACTCAAAATGGGCAGGAACTAAACTTTAAGCGTGAGGGAAGTGCATTCTTTGTAGATCTGGAAGAAGCTCAGAAACCCGGTGATATTAACGAAATTCAAATATGGTATGCGGGTAAGCCGGTAGTTGCTGCAAATCCGCCTTGGGATGGTGGTTTTACCTGGACGTCTGATTCTAACGGTAAGCCCTTTGTGGCAACTTCAAATCAGGGTATTGGTGCGAGTATATGGTGGCCGAATAAAGATCATCCTTACGATGAACCTGACAGCATGCTTATCAGCGTTACGGCTCCTGATACCTTGATGGATGTTTCGAACGGAAGACTTCGCGGAGTGGATGAAAACAACAACGGGTCTAAAACCTGGCACTGGTTTGTTTCAAATCCTATCAATAATTATGGGGTGAACATTAACATCGGCGATTATGTGCATTTCGGAGAAATTTATGATGGGGAGAAAGGTAAATTAACGCTGGATTATTATGTACTTCGCGAGAATGAGGAAAAAGCTCGCGAGCAGTTCAAGCAAGTGAAACCAATGATGGATGCTTTTGAGTATTGGTTTGGCCCATATCCCTTTTATGAGGATGGATATAAGTTGGTGGAAGTTCCGTATCTGGGAATGGAACATCAAAGTTCTGTTACCTATGGAAATGGGTATCAAAATGGATACCTGGGACGAGATATGAGTGGATCCGGTTGGGGATTGAAGTTCGATTTCATCATCATACATGAAACAGGGCACGAGTGGTTTGCCAACAACATTACATATTCTGATGTAGCAGATATGTGGGTGCATGAAGGATTTACGAACTACTCCGAAAGTCTCTATCTGGATTATCATTACGGAGAACAGGCTGCCAACGAGTATGTTCAGGGGATCCGATTAGGCATTCAAAACAACACACCACTAATCGGGGAGTATGGGGTGAATCAGCGCGGCTCCGGTGATATGTATAACAAAGGCGGAAATCTGCTTCATACTCTGAGGCAGGTGGCAAACAGCGATTCTCTTTGGCGGGAAACACTTCGTGGCTTGAACCAGGAGTTTTATCACCAAACAGTAACATCAGAACAGGTAGAAAATTATATCAGCCAGAAATTAGGACGAGATCTGTCCGCTGTTTTTGATCAGTACTTACGTGATATTCGTATACCGATTTTTGAGTATGCTTACCGCAATGGAAGTTTAAACTACCGATGGAGCAATACTGTGAATGGGTTTGATCTTCCGGTAGAGGTAGATATCAATGACAAGAAATATAGGTTGGCTCCCAAAACAGAATGGCAGCAACTGGAATTAGCCGGGTTAGACAGCTTTTCCTTAGTCATGGATCCAAACTACTATGTAGGGACATTTGATCTGCTGGGAAGCAAAACAAAGTAAGTGACTCAAACTCGAATCAGTATCACTTACAAAAAGAGTGATATATGCCTTCCGTCTTGTTGAAGAGAAGAAAAGCCAAATTCTTCTTTGATCCATTCAAAGGTTTTGGGATGGTAGAAAAAGACGTGCGTTTCATCACTTTTATAATACCAGGCATGAAAATCGAGGTCTTCTGAGTATGGATCTGTTTTCAGAAATAGAGCTCCGTTTGGCTTAAGCATATTTCGGAGCTGCTCAAATTCTTCGTAGGGATTGTGAAAGTGCTCAATGACTTCGCAACTGACTATATAATCATATTTCAGATCCAGGACTTCCGGATGATTGTCGAAAAAAGGGTCGTATACATTTAATTCGTATCCCTGATCTTCCAGCATTTTGGTGATAACAGGACCGGTGCCAGAGCCAAAATCGAGCCCCAGGTCGGTTGGTTCAAAATGTTTGGTGATCAATTCTACCAAAGGAGATACAAAGTTTTGATACCGGGGATCCTCGACATCGTTATCATGACTCTCATAGCGATGGATCTCTTCCTCCGGAGTCGGATAATCTTCCTCATCCATCAAAACAGCCCGGCAGTTGGGACAGCGATGATATTGCCGGGCCTCTTTCTCATAATAATAAAATGGTTCTGTTTCAGCAGAGCAGAGTGTACACTTCATTTTCTTTTTTTAATGAAGGTAAAGCTAATGAAGCTCATTTAGCAATTACTGATTGGGATACCAGTCTTTTAGTCGTACTTCTATGTCTTTGTCTTCCCAATCTATAATCTCTTTGAAACGCTGAATGTTCTGCCCACGATGATGGTAAGGATACATGATGGTTGGCTCAAGCTCCAAAACGCCACTTGCAGCCTGATATATATCCATGGTGTAAGGAAGATTCATGCTTACAAAAGCGATGTCAATATTCTCAAGATTCCGCATTTCGGGAATATCCTCTGTATCGCCGGAGACATATATTCGTTGACCAGCAATGGTGAACACATATCCATTGCCCCAGCCTTTAGTGTGACGGGCACCTTCGTTAGGGAGGTTATACATCGGAACGGCTTCAACCTGGATGCCTTCAAATTCCATAGATTCTCCATTGTCCATAATCTGTACCTGATCGGTATACTGTTCAGGCATTTGGTCGGCAACAGCTTGTGGGACTACAAAAGTAGCACCTTCGGTATTTAAGGCGGCCAGGGTTTCAGGGCTTAGGTGGTCGCCATGTGGGTGGGTAATAAAAATGAGATCAGGATCAGCTTTGCCTTCATACAACACAGGATCTCCCCATGGGTCTACGTAGATATTAAGGTCGTTCCATTCAAAAATTATAGAACCGTGAAGAATAGGATGAATGGAGATCTCACCATTTTCTGTCGATATCCGGTCTGCACTGTTATCGAGCTGAGCCAGCGCAGTTATAGGTAGCAGAAAAAAAGCGAGGACAAAATATATAAAAGATTTCATAAGAAAATATCTGGTTAGTGGTCTTCAGGTTAACTTTAAATAGCGTGCCTTCATTCAGATAAGCAAATTAAAAGTCACGTATTCAATAAAGTTTGTTGTAGCCGAAGGATGTATGTCTGTTTTATTGGTGAAAAAGTAGAACAGTTGGCCACTTTACATTCTCCGTAAAACTTCTATCTTAGTTATGTAACTGTTTTGCAAGAAAATAAGGAGGGGAAGTGAAATATCTAAATCTATCATTTAAAGAAATCGTGTTGTTTGTGTTTGCGGGGTTTTTAGTGAGTACTATCACCGGTTGTGAGCAAAAAGCTGAACAGCAAGAAACCCAAACCATCCGGATGATCTATGCGAATTGGTCGGAAGGCGTGGCTATGACACATCTCTCAGAAGAGATCCTGAAAGAACACCTTGGCTACGAGGTTGTGACTAAGATGACTGACATCGAATCTGTTTTCGAAGAACTTAGTCGCCAAGAGTACGACGTTTTTGTTGATGCATGGCTTCCCAAAACACACAGTCGCTATATGAAAGAGTATGGCGACGAACTCATAGACCTTGGTGTAAATGTAGAGCAAGTGCGTACCGGACTGGTGGTTCCCGATTATATGGAAGTTCAGAGTATCGCAGATCTGCAGGCTGATACCATTATGGGAATTAGCAGTGGAGCCGGAGTGATGGCTGCCACTGAAGAGGCGATCGGTAAGTATAAATTACCATCTGTACTGAAGGTGGGAAACGAGCAATCAATGACCGAAGCTTTGGATGACGCAATAAAGCATAGAGAGCCTGTGGTTGTAACAGGGTGGACCCCGCATTGGATCAACAACCGTTACAGCTTGAAATTTCTGGATGATCCGCAGAATGTGTACGGAGAATCTGAAAAAATTCACACCATTACACGAAACGGTTTCACGGCAGACCATCCGCGGGCGGCCGTATTTTTTGAACGTTTCAAGCTTACTGAAAAACAGCTTGGTGCGTTAATGGATGAATTACAGACTTTCCCAGATAATGAAAAAAGGGCTGTCAGGAACTGGATGGATGATAATGAGTTTATTATCAATCAATGGATCAGAGGCCTCGATCCTGAACGGCAGAAAGTGATGTAACGGGATCAGAAACAGGTTGCTCTAATTTTATAAGACCCGCAGCTTAAAAATTTGCGGGCTTTTTTATGCGCTTTTCATGCTAGCGGTAAATGCTGAATTCACGCTTGTAGAAATCCATATTCAGGCAAATACCCAGCATAATGGTATTCACAATAAAAGCAGAGCCACCGTAACTAATGAAGGGCAGAGGCAGACCAATTACAGGTAAAAGTGCTGAAGCACTGCCAACATTGATAAAAAAGTGAGTGAAGAATATGGCTGTAACACTTACGATCACCAATTGTGCAAATGGGTGTTTGTGATTACCGGCCATGTTTAGCAATCTCACAAATAAGAATAAAAAGGCCAATATGACAATAGAGGTGCCAATAAAACCGAACTCTTCACCGATCACACAAAAGATGAAGTCGGTCCACTGTTCGGGTAAAAACTTAAGTTGAGTTTGTGTTCCTTCCAGAAATCCTTTGCCTGTTAAACCTCCGGAACCGATGGCTGTTTTGGCTTGAATGATATTCCATCCGGCCCCGGTTGGGTCAAAAGATGGATTTGTAAAGGCAGCGAGCCTGGCTATCTGATGGGGTTGTAGCAACTGTGTAAACGCTAATTGAATACCTGATATGGTCAAGACTCCCGTCACGAGCGAAGTTATAGTCAGCCAAACCCGCTTTTGTACCACAAATATTATGATGGTAAGAATGACGGTTGCAATGAGGCCATAGTACCATTCGATCACCGACAAATAAGCGATTATGGCAGGAGAAATGATAAACAGAGAAACCCCATAAGGTAAACCTGACCAAAAGAGCATTACCGGAATGAGTGTTAAAAAAATGAGGGCTGTTCCGAGGTCATTCTGCAAAATGACCAAAATGGTTGGGATTAGGATAATTGCAACGGCAGTAAGGGCATATCGCACATTTTCAGCTGAAATATCTCTTCGACTTGTGAGGTAATTTGCAGCTGCCAATATGGTAGCAACTTTCATCAGTTCACTGCTTTGCCCCCCAAATGGACCAATACCGAACCAACTTCGGGCTCCGTTTACTTCTTTACCGAAGAAGAGGGTAAGTATCATCAGGACCAGGCCAAATGCATAAAATAGGTAAGACACCTGAATGAATGTTCGGGGAGAAATGAATTGAATCCCAATCAATATCAAAAGTGAGATGCTTACAAACCCCACCTGTTTAAAGAAATTATCCTGAATATAGCCCGGTAAAAATTGTGAAACGGGGCCTTGAGTTGCACTGTATATAGCAACCAAGCCCATCACTGAGAGCAATACCCAGATAAAGATCACAGACCAGCTAAGTTCTCTGAGGTTATTCATTATTTACGGCTGCTGTTTCAGAATCTGATTCATCCTCATCAGGATCTGTGGGTTCGAAGTTGATTACGTGATCGTAGATCCATTGTCGTTTTATCTCTCCCGTCAGGTATTTTTCAGTGATCAGGGAGGCTACAGGTGCTGCAGACACAGAAGCAAATCCGGCATTTTCAATAAAGGCAGTCACTACGATCTCAGGGTTATCGACCGGTGCAAAAGTAGTGAACCAGCCGTGATCTAATCCATGAGGGTTTTGAGCGGTTCCGGTTTTTCCGGCTGCTTCATATTGAGATGAGTTGGCGTACCAGCGTCCACTTCCTTCTGTGACTACACCACGCATTCCCTTTTTAACTTCCTCTAAATATTCTGGCTTCACCCATTCAATTTTTTCATTTTCCACCCTCTTACGGGTGATATTACCGTCGGCACTTCTGTATGCATGCACCAGGTGAGGCTGTACTTTGTATCCGCCGTTGGCAATAGCACTCGTCATAACTGCAACTTGCAGGGGAGACACAGAGATCAACCCCTGTCCGATTCCAAAATTAAGAACATCACCAAGTCCCCACTTACGCACACCAAACCTGTTATTGAGATAAGTACTGTCAGGTATAATGCCAACGGTAGAGTTATTGAGGTCAATATCAGTAGGAACACCTAACCCAAAATCTTTGATCAAAGAACTCCATTCATTCAGTTTACCTTGCATGGCGATCTTATCCATCAAAGAAAGGAAATAAGTATTACTGGAATAGGTAATGGCACTCTTAAGGTCATAATCCCCAATGTCAGCGAGGTCGCGATAGGCTCGTCCGCGAATGTAAGCTCCACTGTTGTAAATAGTTGTTTTTGGGGTAACTATACCAAGGTGTAAACCAACAATGCCCATCAAAGGTTTAAAGATCGATCCGGGAGGCTGCCGGCTTGATATGGCTCTGTTGTAAAGAGGGGTGGTTGAATCAGCATTAATAGATTGCCAGTAATCTTGATCAAGACGACCGGCAAGTTTAGACTGATCATAAGATGGAGAGCTCACCATGGCAAGAATAGCTCCTGTATGTGGATTCATGACTACTACAGCTCCTTTTTTGCCTACCATGAGTTCTTCGGCAAATTTTTGAAGATCGGCATCAATAGTGCTGATAAGGTCACTTCCCTGAACCGGTACACGTCCAAGTTCATCCTGTTCAAAATTTCCAAGTTCTTGCCCTAAAGCATTCACTTTCAAATACCGAATTCCTAATGTACCACGAAGTGAATCTTCATATGTTTGTTCAAGGCCGCTTTTTCCGATCTTGTCGCCAAGGCGGAGCTCTTCTGAGTTCTGATATTCTCGTTCGTTGGCTTCCCGCAAATATCCTAAAATATGAGAGGCCCGAATTCCGGTTGGATAATGTCGTTTACTCTCAATTTGGTGGCCAATACCCGGAACTTTCCATAAATTTTCTTGTATGAGGGAAAATCGTTGAAAATCAATTTCAGTGAAAAGCCGTGAAGTGCGATACCATGAATATTGTTGAGCCTGTTGAACGCGTGCTTCGATCACTTCTTCCTGAACGCCCATAAGCGATGCCATCAGGGGAATATTTGATTTATCGAACAAGGAGGGGGTTATGGTGATGGAAAAGATCGGTTCATTATCTACTATCAGGGTTCCGTTTCGGTCGTAAATAAGACCACGGGCAGGTTCAACATATTCCTGGCGTACAGAATTTTCTTTTCCCAGAGCTGCATAGGTATCATATTCTATGACCTGCAGGTAAAAAATTCTACCCAGAACGATGAAGGTCAGGCTTAGAATTATAACTTGCAGAGCACGAATAGATGTACGTGTTCTATTTGATTCTGATGGAGACATGAACCTTAATTTCCTTTAAAAACAAATAATATGGAACCAACCAAAGCAGTATATAAACTACTGCCAAGCACAAAAATTGTTGGCTTAAATGATGTTGCATAAATTTCTAAAAAACTGCTTAACCCAAGAAAAATCAGGTTATGGAAAAGGGCGGCAGTGGCAACGATCGCAAAAATTTGCCAGATCAAAAGTCTTCCCTCTTTATTTCGCTCGATGAAATTATATCCCATAAAGCAGACCAGTGTTTTGGCGAACATATTCAATCCCCAGTAATCAAAGAAAGCATCCTGGACGAAGCTTAGAACAGCTGCAAGTATGATCAAATTGAACCGGTTTCTTTTGGTGGCAAGCCAAAGTAAATAAACAAGCAAAAGATCGGGAGTGGTCCCCAGAATGCTTAAATGCTGAAATATGAGCACTTCGGCCAAAATGAAAACCAACCCTATAATTAAGTCTTTTAGGTTCTCTTTGCTCATTCGAAAAGACGGTTATACTGCTGTTGAAGTTGAATTATGCTGGAATCGGGCTTGAACTTTATGATGAAGCCCTGAGCCAGATCTGCAAGCATTACGTTGGGGTTCAAAAATATCTGTTGGGTCTCCTTACCTGGTTCAGGAATTGTTCGGGTGACGGTTCCTATGGGGATGCCGTCTGGAAACTGATTGCTGCTTCCGGAGGTGACGACCACAAATCCGGAGTCAACTTCAATGGTTTTGGGTACAAAGTTCATGACAAGTTCACCGTAGTGTTCACCGGGCCAACTCACGATCCCATTGGCTTGATTAACCTGAATCTTTGCGCTCACTCTGAATAAAGAGTTATAGTAGGGCATTACCTGAGAGTAGTGCTTTCCTGCCAGAATGATCTTGCCAACCAAACCATTTGAAGTCACCAAAGGCATTCCTTCTTCTAAACCTTCATCCGTTCCGGCATCAACTGTTATCACATTGTTCATTCCGGACAGCTGTTTGCCAACAATGGATACGGGAGTTAGGTCAAATGGGTTATCCTGCCTGTAGCCCAATAATTTTCTGAGCTCCTGGTTTTCCTTTTCAACAGATCGCAAGCGGCTTAATTCATCTTGCAATAAAATATTCTGCCGTTCCAGGTAATTATTGGTATTAAGTGCCTGCCGGTATACCCGAATATTGGAAAGAGGTTCTTCCAGCAGACTCATGGTAGTAATAGAAGCTTTACGCAGACTGTCTATACCGCCTTGATGTCTGCTGATCATTAAAGATAGGGCAAAAACAAGGATAAATGCGGTTAGTATGTAATCTTTGGCATCACTTAAGTTGAAGGATCTGAATCGCATTCATTTCTGGGATGTTAGGAAATTACCGGGCGGTAATATTCAAGATTTTCAAGGATGGCACCGGTTCCACGGACAACGGCAGTCAGTGGATCTTCAGCAATATGAACGGGAAGATCTGTAGTTTCCATGATCAGTTTGTCAAGGTTTTTTAACAACGCTCCACCACCGGTCAGCATAATTCCGCGGTCCAGAATATCAGCTGAAAGCTCCGGCGGAGTTTGTTCCAGTGATTTCGTGATAGACTCAACAATTGTATTAACAGACTCTGCTATAGCTTCACGGGCATCTTTGGAGGTAATGTGTCTGGTTCTCGGAACTCCATTTACGAGGTCACGTCCTTTTGTGATCATTTCCAGTTCTTCATCAAGGGGAGCTGCGGAGCCGATCTCACATTTGATCTTCTCAGCTGTACGCTCACCAATAAGAAGATTGTGATTTCGCCGGAAATAGTTGATGATATCGTCATTCAATTCATCTCCACCTAAGCGTACGGATTCAGCATAAACGACTCCTGACAATGCAATAACTGCAATTTCCGTGGTACCACCTCCAATATCGACGATCATACTACCTACCGGTTCGTGAACATCGAGGCCAATACCAATTGCGGCGGCCATGGGTTCATCAACCAAGTAAACTTCCTTAGCACCGGCATGTTCTGCACTGTCGCGAACGGCTCTCCGCTCCACTTCAGTAATACCACTGGGGACACATATCACCATTTGGCGAGTGGTAGAGTACCACTTCATTTTAACTTTCTTGATCATGCCTCGGATCATTTGCTCAGCAACTTCAAAATCAGCAATAACTCCATCACGCAAAGGACGAACAGTGCGAATTTTGCTGTGTGTTTTCTCATGCATCAAGCGCGCTTCATGCCCTGTTGCGACGGGAACATTTTGCTGATTTAGCGCAACGATGGAAGGTTCATTTAAAACGATCCCTTCTCCGCGAGCGTAAATGAGCGTGTTGGCGGTACCTAAATCCATGGCTATATCGGTATAAAGGAAGTCGAAAAAGCCTTTTTGAGATTGTTTCTTAGAGGCCTCAGTAGCATTTCTTTCGCGGGATTCTGACATTTGCGCTGGTTAGGAAATTTTATAATTATGGAGTTTAAGAACAGATGAAAATACAATATTGAGATTGTATTTGCGAATGTATAAAGAATGAATATTTATAAAATTACAAATATTCTTCAAACACGTTAAAATTCGATTTTATTTAGTGCCGAAAATGCCGCTTTCCGGTAAATATCATAGCCATGTCAAACTCATCGGCTTTGGCAATTACTTCTTCATCCCGGATACTTCCGCCGGGTTGAATCACAGCCTTCGCTCCGGCTTGAGCTGCGGCTTCAACTCCATCGGCAAATGGGAAGAATGCATCTGATGCAATTGCTGATCCTTTCAGATCCAACCCTTCTTTAGCTGCCTTGGCAACTGCAATTTCAGAGGAATCGACGCGGCTTGTTTGTCCGGACCCGATCCCTAACGTACGTCCATCTTTTGCATATACGATAGCGTTGGATTTTACATGACGGACAGCTTTCCATGCAAACAGGAGGTCTTTCATTTCCTGTTCGGTAGGCTGTCTTTTACTTACTACTTTAAAATCATCGGGGTTTGCAGGTAACAGATCGGTATCCTGATCCAGCAATCCGCCAAAGATAGATCTGAATGACGAGGTTTGTACTTCACGAACCGACTTTTTGATCCGAATAAGTCTGCGATTTTTTTTCTGAGTTAGCAGGTCAAGAGCATCTTGTTCAAAATCCGGGGCTATGATGATCTCTGTAAATATCTCATCAATAGATGTTGCAGTTTCCAGATCCAGTGTTTGGTTAACGACTACAATGCCGCCAAAAGGGGAGACCCGGTCGGTGCTGAATGCTTTTTTATAGGCTTCATCTAATGAGTCAGCTACTCCCAAGCCGCTGGGAATGGTATGCTTTATGATGACACAGGCTTTTTCATCTTCTTCAAAATCGGAAATGATATTGAGCGCTGAATCTACATCAAGGTAATTATTGTAACTAAGCTGTTTACCGTGAAAGCAATCGATGAATTCATTTTGATTGCCATAAACGGCTGCTTTTTGGTGTGGGTTTTCTCCATATCGTAATGCCTGGGAAAGGGGAAGAGAGGTGTTAAATTGCCGGGCCGGTTCCTCATCTATCAGCTGGGTGAAATAGTTAGAAATAGCTGAATCATAATCGGCGGTGTGGGCAAAAGCGTCCTTGGCTAATTTCTGCCGGGTCTCGAAAGAGATGGCCATGTTCTCTTCTAATTCTTCGATGAAAGAATCATATTGGGAAGAGGAACTCAGAATAGATACATGAGCAAAGTTCTTGGCGGCAGCCCTGATCATGGTCGGCCCGCCAATATCAATGAATTCTGTAGCTTCAGCAGCTGTAATGCTTTCCTCAACTACTTTGTCTTTGAACGGGTATAAATTCACTACTACCAATTCAATGGGGGTAATTCCAAGCTCATTGATCTCATCAAGATCAGGCTGGTGAGAGGTTCTTGCCAGGATGCCTCCATGTACTTTGGGATGAAGCGTTTTTACGCGGCCATCCAAGCACTCCTGGAAGTCCGTGATCTCAGATACATCCCTAACGGGAATGCCTTCTGCTTCAATAACTTTGGCTGTACCCCCGGTAGAAATGATCTCTACTCCTGAATTGTGAAGGGCTTTAGCAAGCGCTGGAAGACCTGTTTTATCAGAAACGGAAAGAAGTGCGCGTTTAATTTTGAGGGGTTCTTTGGGAAGCGAATTAAGCGGTTTTAGTGCCACGGTTAATCTAGGTTTTGTAGATGTTTTTGGATTGCTATGGGATACAGTTTATGCTCTTCAGTGAGGATCCGCTGGGCTAAAAGCTCGGGCGTATCATTAGAATAAACCCTAACTTTTGACTGGGCTATCACCGGACCTTCATCAAATTCTTCAGTTACAATATGAACGCTACAGCCAGATTCCATATCTCCGGATTCCAATACAGCACGATGAACATTCAGCCCAAAAAATCCCTTTCCTCCATATTTGGGAAGCAGTGAAGGATGAATATTCAAAATGCGATTCTCATACTCTTTTATGACAGAAGAGGGAATTTTCTTTAAATATCCCGCAAGGGCTATTAGATCAGCATCCCAGTTTTCAAGTTGGCGGAGCAGGTATTCGGAAAAGTCCTTCTCGGAAAGCTCATCCGGATTGATAACCCGAACTGGAATTCCATTTTTCCTGGCTCTGTCTATGGCTCCGGCACTGCTTCGGTTAGAAATCAGGCCGGAAATCTGGGCAGCGATCTCATCACGCTGAACAGCGTCTATAATAGATTGGAAATTGGTGCCTGAACCTGAGGCAAAAACAACAATGTGTTTCAAAGGAGCCGGAAATTTAGCGTTGCCTGATAGGGTCGCAAAGATAGCAAATGTTTGGGAGGGATAAAGGGATAATTTAATCCGGAGGCGGGGAATTTGCTGTCATATCTCTTCGGAAGATCTGATAGTTATTAAAGCTCCAGCTGAGCTGAGTGATTGTGATCTTAACAACGGTGGCGATCGGTATGGCGATGAGCATACCAAGGATTCCGGCCGTTTCAGCTCCTATCAAAATAATAAATAGGATGGCTACCGGGTGCATATCGGCTGAACGAGAAAATAACATGGGTTGAAAAACGAGGTTATCCAGCATCTGCACAACGAAAATAGCCAGGATACAAGCAGCTACCATCGAGAAATTTCCGGTCTCAATAATAGACACGATTATGGAGAGGAAATATCCCAGGATCGGGCCAAAATAGGGGATCGTGTTTGCCAGGCCAACAGCAATACCTACCGACATAGAATTATCGAGACCAGCAACGGACAAGGTTGTCCATGAAGAAAGGGCAACCAGGAAACTTTGCATCAACACGCTGCGGAAATAAAGACCGAGGCGTTTTTCAATTTTATCAATAACCGTAAGCGTGGTCTCAAAATATTTGTTGGGAACCATTCGAAGCAGATCGCGCCTGATCTTACTTCCATCTTTCAGAAAGAAAAAGGCAGCGAAAGGAACTACCAATACAGCTGAGAAGATGTTTGTGAAAATACCCAGTGCATTGCTTACAACAGAAGAGATCTGGTTTACATTAAAAAGTTCGTTGAATAATGTGGTAATGTTCTTTTCTAAAAACCCTTCGGGAAGAAAATCGAATTTATTGGTAAGCTGATTTTCAACCTGTACAGAGATCTGACGAATATTTTCGAGACTCAGTTGAGCAGTCAGTTCAGCCATTTGATTGGCTATGATAGGAATGACACTCGTTGATATAAAAACCAGGATCAGTATCACGGTTGCTAAGATGAGCGATATCCCTACGGTTCGGTTTAGTCCGGCGGCTTCAAGGCGGTTAGCGAACGGATCCAGAATGTAGCTAAGGATCATGGCCAGGATAAGAAACACTACGAGCGTGGAGTAATTGTACAAGATCAGCAAGCCTATTGCCACAGCAGCCGCTCCTATAATAAACCGAACAACCCGATCGAGTGTAATATTTCTCATTCTTTGATGATGTCTAAGAGTTCATCCATATGTTTAAAAATGTCGTCCGAATTGTAACCTTTGCGCATCAAAAAGTCGAACACTTTGTGAGGTTTGTTTTGTAAGGTGTTATAAAACATGGCCTTTCATCCATTTCTTTTTTCGTTGTAACATAATATTAACATCATATTCGGTCATTCGGTCGTGGATGATGGCTTTTGCGGACTTGTGTATGTACTTCTCCAGGGAGCCGAAACTGGCGTGTCCTGTTATGGCCATTACGTCCTGTGCGGTCCAGTCTTTTTCGTACAACAGGTAGATGATACCTGAATCGCGGAGCTTGTGCAAGCTGAGTTGTTTGTACCGGGCGGGGAATACCTGGTCGATCTGCCGTTTGAATACTTTACCTGGCACATGGTAGTCGTAAGGAAAAAGCCGTTCGCCTTTCTGCTTTTCTTTTTTCAGGAGCTTCAGGATCTGCATTCCTTCCAGTGGCGGGATCATCTGTTCTTCGATGCCGGCTTTGGTTTTATAGTTATCATCCCCGATGCTTACGATCTTGCTGCCTATCCAGTTTGTTTTTAGGTGGAGGATGTCGTTCATCCGGCGCGGGAAGTAGAATGCCAGCAGGAAGAAGTAACCAATACTTACCCGGTCGATCTGATTTTCGTGACGATCATCATTCAGCATGTACTCCAGTATCTCGAACAGTTCGGCCTGAGTGAGAAAGGTTTTGAATGTTTTGTTCTCGAGCTCTTTACGTTCGGCGCGGGTGCTCATGATCTCAATATCCGGGAGGGGAGTGTCGTAGCGCTTGTGTGCCAGTTTAAAGATCTGATTCATGCATGTGTATTTGCCTTGCCGGTATTTGTATCGCCCGGCGTTGATAAACTCATTCAGCTGCTTCACAGGGATCTTGTTAAGGTAGAAGTCACCCAGTTCTTTAATTGCTGAATTGTAGATAGTTTGGTAGGCTTTGAGGGTGCCGGTGGTGACTTGCTTTTCTTTATAGGCTTTGAACTCTTGAAATATATGGCTCAGTTTAAGCGATGGCTTGCCTTCGAGTTGACGGATGATGGCTTTTCCGTTGCTGAACTGTACATCCTGATTCCATAGGTCGATCTCCCCTTCTTTATGTCGGAGTTCCAGCAGTTCTGCAGATAACTTCGCTTTCTTTTTTGAGAATTGATCTTTGGGGTAGTAGATCTGTTTGGCTGATTTATGCCGGGGTCGGTCGGAGATGGAGGCGCGCCAGAGGTTTTCGTTGAAGGAGGATACGGAGGCCATGGGAATTTTAAATGTTGAATGCTAAATGTTGAATTATTTAGGCTGCGCTTTACTTAACTGGTGGCGTTGTTCCCAGGAGAGGTAGAGGAGTTCGTAATGCATGGCTTCGGTGGCGAGTCGGAGCGTGGGTGATAGATCGGGCCGGTGGCTTAGGTCGGGCTTTTCTTTGTGGGGGTTTTGGATTGATGATTTTTGATTCATGATTGGTGATTGGGTGTTAGGGTTACTCTTTTACGAATTTTTTGTTGGAGTGGGGTATTCCATCCATGAATGCTATTAGGGATGCAAAAGCTCTTTTCGGTCTTCCGTTTGACCATGCAGCAGGTTCCCAAGACGAATCTACATCTATACCTGAAAAAGCTGATGCCATTGCCGTGGCTTCTTGCCCTGCTCTCCAATCTACTCTGCCTGTTAATTTGTTTCCTTCAATAAATAACGTATACCGAGCAAAGGTAGATTCTCCAACACTTTTTCCTTCGGTAGTTATTGTTTTAAGATCAGCATCATAATTATCTAACCTGTGACCGCTTCGCAGGAGCTCTTTTTGAGCTAAATTGTATAGACTGTCTGCTGTAAAATCCGTTGATATAGTTATGACATTTGTATCATCTGGAACCATGTGATTGTATTTTGGATCAACGATCCCTTCTGTGGATACGCAGCTTGTTATAAGAATAAAAGAAAGAATTGTTAGTAGGTGTTTCATGAGTATTTTTTTCTCATTAATCTTGGTTTATAATCGAGCCATATTCCGTAATTCTTTTTTGATCCACCACCCCATACGGTCCCGTTGCATTTACCATACAATCCTTCGAAGCCTAAATCTTTCATCAATTTTCGATAACCTCTTGCTTTGCCCTTAGAAAGGTGCCCTACTTTGTATTCTCCTATATACACGGCTATGGCTTGGTTATCGTATTTATTGTAATCATCATGAATAAGTGTAACCTGAAAACTTTTACTGCTTTGCCCACCACTTAAATTAAGTGCTTTCATTATGTTTCGTTGATAATGTGACTCCCCAACTATCTCGTAATCATATTTACCATTCCCAGTTAGCTCAACTGTTCTTTTAGTGTGAGAAGGAGGTAGTGGTTTATTCCTTTTACTTAAAGCCCAGATGACCAAGCCAATAGCTATCATTCCAAAAAGTGCTTCCATTTTTTTAATGTTTAGTTCTCGTTAAGCGCTAACAAAGAGAACATTAACATTCCCCAATGTACCTTTAAACTTTTCTAACTGTATGGCTCCCAATTTCTTATATCTTAGTCTGCCCAAAATCTATGAGGGTGTTCTTCCCGTTGGCTATAATCAAAACGTAAATTAATTTTGGGAGTACCCATGTGTGATGTTATTAATTCACCAGCTTATCAATCTTTTTTTGAATCATATCTCGCAATCGAACTAATCGAGGAAGATCATCCAGCGTTGGCTCTTCTTCATTATCTACATCTGATCTGCGAAATAGAGGTCCATCTGGTTCGCTTACACGATCAGATTGAGTAAATGTATATGTATCCGTTCTATCAAAGTACTCATATGCCTCTTTTGGTATGTTTAGTACTTTTGATAGTTCGATTTGATACTCCTCACTTGGAAAGTTATTTCCAGTCTCCCATTTAGAGATATGCCCCGCGTTTGTACCTATCTCCTGCGCAAGGCCTTCCTGCGTAAACCCATTGTTTTTACGCACTTTTTTTAGGTAAATACCAAATCTATCAAAGTTTTTATAGTCCAAAGTTATTTATTTTGATAGTTAGACTTGATAGTCATTGATAGTTTTATTAGTTTTTCAGTCAGTTAATCAAATACAAACCAATCTATCAAAAATGAGTGACTTAAAAAAGATATTTAATGCAGCCCGGTCTATGAGGGAGCACACTCAGTCTGAAGCGGCGAAAGAACTAGGTGTAAGTGAAGTATTCCTGTATAAATTTTTAAAGGGTGAAGGCACATCTGCTCCACTGGAAGAGAAGATCAAACAGTATATCACTGATGCCGGTCTTGTTAAATCAATAAAGGATTTAGGGCTTGAGCCAAGTGAACCCGCCAAACGTAAAGTACACTCCCAAACAGCTTAAATCATTCCGATGCGAGATCTAAAACAGGAACAGAAGAAATTACAACAGCGGTACCGGTTGCATTTAAACCGTATCAAGAAGCACCATCGCTTATATGATAAGGAGCTGGCTTTGCTTTTTGGATGGAATGTAGATCAGGCGGACTTAGTGCGAAAGCTACGGTCGGGCGATGCTGAGATACATACCTGTGATATCATCACGCTGTCTCACAATCTGATTCAGGAATACAAGGATACGTCTCTGCTGCAGGAAATGGTGCCGGAAGGGTATATCGGGTTCACGGCTCATGGCAATAAGACCAATGGGTGTGTGAGTGATGAGATCAACAACATCACCATGTATAGCGGACAGATTTTACAGGAAGGGCTGAAGGACCGGCCGGATGTGTCGTACATCGTTGATATGGCGGAGAAGATCGCCAATGAGACGGCTACTATTAAGAAGGAGGTATCGTGAGTCGCCATAGCAGCAGTTTTATAGAATCAGGAGTGAGTCATGTAGTGCAACGCCAGGCAATGGCCCGGCATTCGTATCCGCTTAAGTGGAAGCATTTTGACAGGGAAGCAATGGATAAGGTTCATGATCATGAGAAGATCAGTTCGGTTGCTGTAACACTACAATTTGCGGCTTTATGTGAGAGGTTGAATGATGGGAAGTAAGGAAGAGGAAACGAAACGCGGTCGGCTTATAGCCCGACTGATATACATCATTGAAACAAAAACGGAATGAGTATGAAAGCGAATGTAAATAAGGCAAATGGATGGAAGCTGTTTCTGTTTCTGCTGATCTATGGCGGAACGATGATCCTGGTGGGTTTCAGTATGGGGGAGCCGTGGGGCTATCATGAAGGTGTGAAGGATGGAGTGCGTTCTACCTTACTGATAAATGCGGATAATGAGTGCGAAGTGTTGAAAGTGGACCGGAGGAACTGGAACTGATATATGCGGAAGAAATTAAAGTACTGCGGAAGACACGAACGGAACTTGAGGAAGTGACCCGGCGCGGGAATGTGATCGGGTTCATCCCCATCAACCAAACAGAAACCGGAGTACGGGTGGTGCGCCTGAGTGATATGAAGATCAAGGGTCTTTATGATGTATGCCGGGGATTGATAAACCAGGGAAGGCTTCATAAGTATACCGCAAACGGACATTTAAAGGAAAGCACCACCAACAGCCCGGTGTTTATCGACTACGACGAATTTAATCAACTAAAAGACTAAAACAGAGACATGAATAATATGACACAAGAAAGAAGCTGGCGCGATGTAATGGGATCAAAGTATTTCACCGCCCGAAACCTCACAGAAGAAGATGATTTGGTAGTTACTGTCTCGAATGCGGAAGTACGTGAGATCGATGAAGGGAATCCCCGCATCCTGCTCCATTTTGCTAATTGGGATCGTCCAATGATCATGAATATCAGCAACTGCTACTACACAGAGTGGGCACTGGGCACCGATGATTATAAGCAGTGGATAGGCAGGGAGATCATCCTATATAAAGATACTGCTGAGTATGAGGGGGAGAGCCGGGAGACCGTTCGTGTTCGTCCTTACAACAATGAGGCTGATTCTTACAATAACGGCAGTACCCACGCTGATGCTGTTGCGGAGTTTGAGAAGGTGGGGAATGAGATCTACAAACAGCGTTGGGCCGATATTAAGCGCAGAACCGTTCAGAAGTACATGCTTGTGAAGACGAATGTGGAGGGAATCACCGATCCTATTAAGCTGGGTATTCCGGCGCTTCAGGAACTTACTGAGAATATGCTGAATCAGGCTACTTCTCCTAAGAATGGGCAACCGGAAACCAACTAATCAATGAAGAAGATTCAGGCGTTTGGACATTTTCCGGGTGATGGAGGCGTGAAGGTGTTTAATAAGCATGTATTCCGTCAACAGGTCGCTGATGCTGGTCCCCAGAGTTGGTGTAAGCTGACTATGGAATACGGCAATAAGCGGACGGTAAATATGAATGCCTGGTTCTGGGCCGGAGTGGTTATCCCAACAATGGTGCGGTGGAATCAAGATGGGGAGGAGTATACAGATCACCAGGTGTACCGGATGCTGGAGCAAGCAGTGAGTACAGAGGAGAAGTTTAACCCTCTGTCCGGTGAGTATGAAGAGGTAGTAGTGCCTTTGAAGACACTGGACTCAGATACCTTCCTTGATCGGGCGAATATGGCACGTGAAGCGGTTCACTTAACCTCACCGGATATCTACCTGAAGACACCCTGGGAGTATTACGGAATGCCTTATCACATCTGGATAGACTGGAAGCATGGAAAGATCGCTATGAAGAAGGCGCTTGCGCTTTCTGAACAACAAGATGTATTGACAGAATGAATATTTGTACCCCGAAAACCCACTGACCGGTGGTGTGAAAGCTGCCGGTTGGTTTCCCTCTAACGAGGGGTGATTGAAGGTTAAGATTAAGGGGCCGCAGTTTCAGGTTGAGAGCTTGGCTGTGGATTATGTGATCACAGATTACGCTGATTGCACAGATTGTTCTTTGAATTATTGGGCGTGTAATGGAATCGACGAGATTGAAAGCATCTTGTAAGCGATTTGACTGGCAAAGTGCCAACAAACATAGACGGAAAGAATAACATCTTACCTCTTTTTGGTGGTGCGGGCGTAAAAGCTGCAGCATAGCCAATTGGGTGCCGACTACCTCGAAACAGAAAGTCGGGTTTTAGGTTAAGGATGGGTTTCCCTGTTCCTACATAAAACAGGGTGGTGGAGGATGCCAAACATCCCCAGATGATCGTAACAACTTACAAGATAGGCACATTTTCGGACGCGGGTTCGACTCCCGCCACGTCCACTATCCCGGATAGTCCGGGATTACATGAACTGGGTGAGCTTAGCTTGCCTCTTTCATTACAGTCACCGGCGGGTGTTAAACGTGTTAACTAATCAACGAATCTTAAAAATTATAAGGAGCGTTTGGTTAGGATTGTAATAACAAAGTTGACCCATCGGGGTGGGAAAGTCCTGCCCCGATTTTTAACCCCTTAAAGCAGGAATATTATGGAAACGTACATAATCACCCTTAAATGGAATGGCGGCGATACTGCCAAATATAGAAAAAGATTTGAATCGCGGGATCTGGCTAATCAGTACGGTCAGCACCTGAAGCAGCGAGAACATGCCGATGAGTTATTTGTGAGTCCGCTGAAGAGTGTGCTTGCTGTCCTCATGAATAAAGCAGAGATCAGTACAAAACCTATCCCGGTGCTGTAATGATAGCAGATGCTTACTACGAACAGAAAGAACTGGCCTACGAACTAAAGGATATGATGAATGCTATATCGCATATCAATAAACCTGCCTACCTGCTGGACTACTTTGACTTCTTCTGCCAGCACATGGATGTGAGTCCGGGTGATATTGCGGGGACGTCTCGGAAGCAGGAGATCTACATGCCCCGATGCCAGTTTGTGGCTTTTGTTCGTGAGATAAGCAATGAGACCATCACCCTAAAAGAGATCGGGCGGTTACTAAGTGACCGGGATCATTCAAGTATCATCAATTCCCTGGAAGCTCACAGTGAGTGGATGGTTATAAGTGATGCTTACAGACAGGGGTATAATGGATTAATGAAAATGTGGAGGCTTAGAAATGGAAAATGAAGTAATGCAGATCACAGCACTTAATCCTTTAGAGTTTGCACTTCTTGTAATAGGAGTGATCGTCCTCGGGCTGATGGTAGCTGTGATAGGAGACTTGTACCAAGAGCATAAGGAAGGGCAGTTATGATCATTGAAAAGACGATGTATACCGTGAAGTGTGATGGTTGTGGCAAAGAGGCCGGGGAGAATGAAGCTATTGTAGCCTGGCAGGAAGAATGGTATGCCGAGGAAGAGGCTATTGATAGTTTTGGTTGGATAGAGATCACAGATTCAAAAGAACAGAAGCACTACTGCCCGGATTGCTGTGAGTATGATGAGAATAACGACTGTAAGCGACCAAAGGCGAGACGATGATATCCATCCCAAAAGTTAAAAAGATACGTAGTAAGAAAATCACGCAGTTTGCTAAAGGTCAGCGATGTACGCTCCGTGTTGCTGATCAGTGTAGCGGGAATGATACGGTAGTATTCTGTCATGCCCCAAGCATGGGAAAGGGTGAAGCCACTAAATCAGATGATTTCTGGGGCGCTTTTGGGTGCTATGCCTGTCACCAGTTGGCAGATGCCGGAAAGATAACCGGCTGGGACTGGATGAAGGCGATCTACGAGACGATGAAGATCTTATTTGAACATAAACTTTTAAAAGCGGAGTGATATGGAATTTATAACGTATGCGGTAGTAGGTATGATCGGCATGTTTGTGGGGATGTTAGTCATGGGCATGTTATCGGTAGCGGGAGAATCAGACCGAAGGACTTCAGAGATATATGAATCAGAACTTAAAAAGCAGGAATTGCTATGAAAGCGACTCAAAGCGAAGCTACACTACACCTCTTAATGGTAAGGGCTAATCAATGGGTTCCGATGCCGGAGATCGTGAATTACACGGCTCAGCATTGCAGATCGATGTGTCATGCCATCCACTCCAGGGCATCGGACTTGCGGGAACGTGGATATGACATTCAGAATGAGACGAAAGAAGTGGACGGTGTTAAGCATAGCTGTTATAAACTATCGATCGCTCCCGGCGCTCTGAATGCGTTGAAGGCGAAGTTTACCCTGGGCGAGTCGATACCGCATTACAATCAGCTTAAAGAGTATAAACCGAAGGGTGTGCAGAAGTCAATGTTTCCGGAGGCATGTGTGGTATGAATGGTTTAGGAATATTTACTTCTGTAGATGTACCACAGCAAGATCATTTTAATAGATTGCAGGGTGATAGGTTTATAAAGAAGGGTGATTTGATTGACGTAGTGTACTGGAGTGAATGGAATGCTTCTAAACCTGATAGCAGGGTTTTTAAGAAAGTGAGAATTATAGCCGGCGCCGATTATAATACTGATTCGTCTTTACCTGGAGAGTGTTTAGTTGGGTGGTTGAATAAATCAAAAAGAGGTTTTGATAATGAGTTTCGGAAAGGGTTGAGCCGGGTAATGTCTGTTGTTAAGGTAAATCCATCACTATTTGAGAAATGAGTGGACCTACACACATATCAGAACTGATCACCGGCGCTTTGAAGGATTTTGAAGGGCGTAAGATTAAGCAGGAACAAGAACAGGAAAGAGTAAAAGAACAGGAAGAAGTTTATGAGTAGTGGTTTAATTGATAAAGACGCGTATTACTTCCCGCATTTTAGTAATGCCAGGCACGACCGTAAAGTAAAGCGGTTACGTAAGCAGATGGGATTAGAAGGGTATGGTATATATTTCATGCTGTTGGAGGTTCTGCGAGATCAGGAGGACTTCACCTACCCTATGGAGGACATAGATCTGTTAGCGGATGAGTTCGTAACCTCAAATCAGAAAGTGGAGGCCGTTATACGTGGTTACGGGTTGTTTAAACTAAATGATCAGGAGTGCTTTTTCAGTCCCAAGCTGATCGAGTTTCTCATGCCTTACTTAAACCAAAAACAGAGCCGGCGCGTGGATGGAATAAAGGGGAATCTTATCCGTCATGGTCATTACACAAAACAGCAATTAAGAGGCTTATCTGACGAGCAAATTCTGCAACTAAATGACAAAATTAAGCATTCAACCTCGCTCACCTATTCGGGAGGCGAGTCGCATGGCGAGTCGGGGGGCGAGAATAACTCGGTAAAATTATCAGAAATAACACAAAATCAGGCTTTAAATAGTGTTCAGTCGGGGGGCGAGTCGCAGGGCGAGTCGGGAGGCGGTCGCTATAAGAGTAAAGTAAAGGAGAGTAAAGTAAAGGAGAAGAGAGAGAGTACGCACGCACGCGAGGATTTTTCAAGGATCAATGAGACTCCGGTTCCAGAAGACTTCCAATCTAAAGAATTTCATGAGGCTTATGAGAATTTTATGGATTACATGCTAACGGATAAAGGAGTGGATGTAACACCGCTTAAAACAAGTCTCCACTTAGGAGAGCTTGTCCGGTTAAAGAATGCAGGGAATGATCCGGTGAAGGTTATCAACCAGACAATCATGAGTGATAATAAATCATTCTACCCTTTGAGGGATAAGCAGTTTGGAGAGCAGGATGAAGAGGGCAGTTTTGATGCGGATAAAGCTCGGAAGTACTACGAGGCGGTAGCTGAATGAACCTACAATACTTTTGCATATCGGCTATTTGTAACTACGATGATGCTGCGGTGAAGGCAATCACTAAGCTAAAAGCGACGGATTTCACCGACGTTCATCAAAAGCTGTTCAGTATAGCTTCTGGATTGTATAAGCTTAAAAAACAGGTAGATCTTCATGTGTTTATATCCCAGGTGTCCAGTATTGGTATCTCAGAGTCAGAGGCGATGCACATCTATCATTACTGCATGGATTACGATGATAGCTGGGAAAATGCGTTTGAGGAACTGAAGCGGCTGTCTATTCAACGGATGATCACTTCAGACATGAATGAGCTCCAAGACCTGAAGGCTAAAGACGGTACTCCGGCGCTGATGAGTAGCAGGGCGATGCAATATGCAGCTAACTGGGTGATGGAAGGAGAAAAACACTACTACTCCGGTAAAGAGATCGATGAGATGAAGGAGGAGTATGGTGAGCCTATCAGGACTGGTTATCCTTTGTATGATGACAAGATCTACAAGTATGGAGGAAACCTTAAAGGCCAGATGAAAGGGGTGATTATGCGTGAGAAGCATGGTAAGACAAGGTCTGAATGCTGGGAGGTTGCTCAGAATATACGCATGGGGCATAAGGTTCTTTATTGTGCGCTGGAGGGTCGTAAGCAGGATATAACCGGTAATATCAAACAAGTTCTGCAGGATCAGTGGGAAACATACCGAGAGAATTTGTTTGTAGTTGATGGTGTGGTGGACCTGGAAGAGTTAGAAACGATTGTAGTGGAGGCTGTGCTGGTTGATGGTGTGGATAAAGTGGTAATCGATTACATGCAGTTGGTAGTAACTTCCGGTCGTTATCAGAATGAGAATGAGAGAATAAATGAGGCTACAGAGCGATTTCGTCATCTTATGGTTAAACATAATTTTCATTTATCGGCATTGAACCAGGCGCGTAAAGCTAATCCAAATGCCACAGTCCCTAAAGACGCGAATGGTAATCACTTAATGCCTTCCGGGTATAAGTTTGTCCCGAGTGCGTATGAAGCCTATGGCAGTAACGCGCTTATAAAGGCCGCTACATTAATCATTGTTGGATTTAGGCCAAACCAATATGAAGAGCTTACAAAGAATGTAGGTTTGAGTAAGAAGGTGGTGAGTCCAATGGATGTGGATGCAAATTACACATCTCTGTTTATGCGAATCGAACGAACGAGAAATAAACCTGAATATCTTCATCGTTGGTGGCAGTTCACTGACTCTGACGGTGGGTTAAACCTTATGAGTTTCATACAATGAAAATGAAAGACTTAAAGCCTGTAGTTGATGTATTTAGTGAGTGTGAACTTGAATACCAGGGAAGTATTGTACTCCTCCGGGATCGTAACGGTGAAACGGTTGGAGATATAAACTTCTACACTGGGGAGTTCACCTTGTATTCCAGTTATGAACATGCAGATAAAGCATTGGATCGATTTAAAGAGCTTGGATACGATTTGTTTGACAAAGAGTTAAATCGTCAACTATTACACGCAGTATAATTAGCCTTTATTAACCAACTGACCGAGAAAATACTATGCCAGAACAATTCCAAAAGAAGCAAAAAGCAGGACAGCCATTGAAGGCTGACGGGCAGTATGAGTCTGGCCCAAACATTTACAGTCACCGGCGCTATCGTAACTGGCGTAAACGAATCAAACTTAGTCAGCGGGTTTTAGATGAAATTAAAGTTCATAAGATCTACCGGGAGAACAAGGATATTCCATTTAATGAGTACAATGCTTTTCTAAAGTCTGATAACCCAATGTGTGTTGAGTGCCTGGAAGAAGGGCATGTCAAGGAGGGTAGAGTGCTTGATCACATTCAGCCGATTGAGAGAGGTGGTGAGAAGTATAATGAAGATAATCTTCAATGGTTGTGTGATCGGCATCACAACATGAAAAGAGCAACAGAGGATAAAGGATGATTCAATTAGTAAAACAGAAATATCAATGGCTAAAGCGATCACTGCCATCTGTAAAGCAGGTAGCTAAGATCTTGGCGTTAGTCTTCAATATGCTACCGGGATTACTTGCATATGCCTTTGAGGTTATTTGCTTTGTGATATCAGCCGTGTTAGTCATCCACTCAGTAGCACAGATGATGGATGGACAGGTGCTGTATGCGTTCATGATAGCTGCGCTGGCAGCGAGTATGATAGCTATGGCTATCCTGAGCGACTACTACGCCACCGACCGACCAAATAAGGGGGGGGAGTGATGGAGTTTTTAGGCAATCACCGGAAACCGCTTGTTAAGTCTTTTTTTTTTCTCGGAAAGGAACGAGGGTAGGGGGTAGTATATGAAGTTAATCAGGAAAGGCGATAGCGCTGAACAATGTCAAGCAATAACTAAAAACGGTTCACAATGTGGCCGGAAGTCTGTGAAGCATGGCTATTGCAAGCAGCACTATAAGCTGGCGAAAGCTCAGGGCAAGGTTGTGGATTTGAAGGGTAATGATTCGATATCGGAGATACCGGAACCGCCGGTGAAATTAAATGAAGTGGGGATGGCTGCCTGGAAGATCTATTGCCAGTACCTGATTGACGAGGGGCGTTTGTACCAGGTGTATTTGTTTGGGATCGCGGACCTTTGCCGGTGGCATGAACAACTGGAACGTGCTGCGGCGGATATTGATGAGCATGGCGCGGTGAATGTGTATGAAAATGGGATACAGCGGAATGGGTATGCCAGCCACTATGATAAGATTCAGCAGCATATTCGGAACCTGCGGGCGGATTATGGGCTGACGGTCAGCTCGAATAAAAGTACAGGTAGTTCAGCTAAGGAAGAGAAAAAGGAAACGTACAGTGATCGTAAATCTAAGAATTGGTGATGGGTAGAACCAAACCTCCAAGGCCGTTATTCACAATGGGACCAAACAGAAGTAGAACAGGTAATCGGAAAGTGGATTTTATTTTAAGCAGGGCGAATGAAAAGTATAGGCACCAGGGCGATGAGTTTATTGGTCTATTTAAAAAGTTATTTATCCAGCTTTGTAAGGAAGATGGTGTGATATGAAAATACCTGAGACGGGGATAGCGGAACTTGATGGGTATGTGGCTGGGGTTGCTTCTGGCGAGATCGATGTGTGTAAGTGGGTGAAGCTTGCTGTGGATCGGCATATCAGGGATATGGAGCGGCAGGGTACGGATGAGTTTCCGTATTATTTTGAGCCGAAGGCGTGTTTGCATTATGTGAATTTCTTTCAGGATATACTGCGCCATTTTGATGGGATCCACTCGGGTAAGGCGATCATGCTGGAGCCGTGGCAGTATTTTGTTTGGGGTTCGCCTTTTGGGTGGCTGAAGGTGGATCGACTGGAGGGGCATCCTATACGGAGGTTCCGTGAGGCTTTTATCATGACTCCAAAAAAGCAGGGGAAAACGATCTGTATTGCGGGGTCTTCGTTGTATATGGTGGATTGGGACGGATGGCCTGGAGCTCAGATATACTTTCTGGCATTGGACCAAACGCAGGCGAAGAAGCTTGGTTATGGCGATGCGGTGAAGCTGGTGAATAAATCTCCGGAGCTGGAGGGGAGGCTTCGGGTTAATAAGAGTGCCGGAGATATGGGTATCTATTGTGATGAGATGGATAGCAGTATACGTCCATCGATCAGTGATGAGGATAAGACGGATGGGTTGAAGGTGCAAATGAGTGCCAATGATGAGGTTAAGGACTGGACGAATTTCGGGATCTATCAAACCATGAAGCAGAATACTGCTGCTAATCCAAATTCACTGATCTTGAATACGACTACGGCGGGTAGTGACATGAGTTCGCTGGGCTATGACCTGGAGGATAAGTTGAAGAAGGTGTTGAGCCAGTCTATCACGGATGAGCAGTTTTTTGGGATCATTTATGCCGGGGATAAAGAGGATCGGGAGTTTATTGAGGAGCATATTAACGATAAGGATGCGTTTGAGAAGATCAAACCGCTGATACAAAAAGCGAATCCTAATTACGGGGTGTCGGTTGGGGAGGATTATTACCGGGGCAGGATCAGTGATGCGCAGAAGAGTTCGCGGGATCTGAATGAGTTCCTTACGAAGCATATGAATTTCTGGATCAATGCTATGGATCATTATTACAACATGGAGGAGTGGGGCCGGTGTAAGAATGAGAAGTATGCGGACTGGAAGAAGGAGTTTGCCGGGAAGCCGTGTTATGTGTTTATAGATCTGCAGGCTAAGAAGGATATCTGCCCGATGTATGCTTTGTTCCCGGATGGGGAGACGGAATCGGGTAAGCGGAAGTATGCTGTTTTCGGGGTTAACTTTCTGCCGGGCGCGGTGGTTAGTAAGAATCTGGTGGGTAAAAAGGCATCGTATAATGAATGGGCTACGGATGGGTTCTTCACGCTAACACCGGGTAAGACTACTGATTATGATTATGTGTTGGAGGAGCTGAAACAGTGGAAACAGCTTTTCAATATTAAGGCGGTGGGTTTTGATGATTGGGGTCCTCAGGTGTTTGCACAGAAGATTGAGGCTTCGGGGATGAAGGTGTATATCATTAAGCAGAGCACTAAGTACCTGAGTGATCCTATGAAAACGATAGATGCGTGGACTGTGGATCACCGGATTGCACATAACGGGGACCCGGTTTTGTTTTGGGCGATGGGTAATGTGGTGGCGAAGGAGGATGCGAATGAGAATGTGTTTCCCAGGAAGGAGCATCCTGATAATAAGATCGATCCGGCGGTGGCTTTGATTAACCTGGTGGCGATGGAGCTGGAGGATCCGCTACCGAAGTCGGGCCAGCGGCGGGTACCGAAAGTGTGGTCTGTATAATTCTAAATTTAAAATTAAAAAATACTGATGCCGATTGATCCTGATCATTTAGAGCTTGTGAAATTGCATGACCCGTATGTGTTTGATGAGCGGTTTGTGGAGTGTACCCGGGAGTGTGATACCTACGAGGAGGCTTATGACTTGGTGGAACAGGAGTATAAATCGGTGTTTGGGAAGCGGAAGTATAGTAATTATAACTCGTATCGCGTTGCGCGGAGGAAGCGGATAAAGGCGAGGCATGATTAACGGTGAAAGCTTAACCGCGCGTTGAAATTAATAACTAAATGGAGATCAGAAAAATGAAAGATAGTCATAAAAGTACCAAGGACGCGACAGCGTCCGATGTTGAAGCCTTTGTTAACTGGCCGTTGGTGAACGGTGTTTATGAGACAGAAAATGGCAGCACCGTTGAAATTTTTGGCAAACACAGTGGAGGCAGTAGTGTAAGCTTCGATTGGTTGGAAGAGAACGGTTGCCTTGACTGCGAACCGCAAGCGTACCCGGAAAAGTATGACGAAAATGATGTACGATTAGTTTGGAACTGTGATTACTGCGGAGGAGGTTCTGCAAAATTGCACAAGGCTAGTTAACGGGTGGTGTTTAAGTGGCGCTATATAAATAAATGGGAAAGATCATGAATGAATACAATAAGATGATACCCTGTGCTTATTGCGGAAGGGAATATAAAAAAAGCGAATACCCAAGCCCTATATATGCTTGTTGCAATGAATGCTATAAAAGCACAGGGCGGAAGGACGCGTTAGCGTCCAACTTGAAACACATTGTTAAGTGGCTGTGGCGGATTGAGAAGATATACTTTGAAAGGAATGTGTTTGATGAAAAGTGGAAAGCCTTAATACCAACCATTCTTTTTTTTAGCACTGTTGTAAACGGAAAGAAGGCTATGTCATTTAAGCTCTCTTTTTGGAAATGGTGGTTTAAAATGAACGTGTTTTTAAAAGAAAAGGCCACTTAACGTGTGAGGCTTGAGCGGCGTATTCGTCCGCTCGAAGCCATTGTTAGGTACACGGAGTTTGAACAACAACGATTAAAATTAATACAATGGAAAAAGCAATAGAATTAGTTATAGCCGAAAGAAAAAGACAAATTGAGAAAGAAGGTTGGAGCATTGAGCATGATGATAATCATACAAGGCATGAATTGGCGTGCGCTGGTGCTTATTATGCTGTTCCGCAGATAGTTAGAAACCATTTAGACGATAGTTTAATACATTTATGGCCTTGGGAAGAGGAAGCATTTAAACCAACGCCAGGCAATAGGCTTCGTGAATTAACAAAGGCTACTTCATTACTTATTGCTGAAATGGAAAGAATTATCAGAGAAAAAAATAAATGGGGTGAAGGAAGAACTTTCAAAGTTTTAGTTGGCGATACATTTGGTGGATATACTACTATCAAAAATGGTCTAAGTTTTAAAGAGGCTAATAATCTCAAAGAAAAAGAAGAAAATGAAGTTGATTACTTCACAACAGTTAAAATAGAAGAAGAGTGTACCTAACGTGGGATGTATAAGGGGCGCGGAAGATTACGCACTCTTTAAAAGCAAAATATTGAACTAAAACTGAAACCATCGAACGGGGCTTTAACCGCGTCCCGCTTGATACAATTGTTATTTGCATGGAAGAAAGGCGTATACACCATTGGCCCAAAGAAAAATGCTACTACTGCGGTGAACCTGCTGTGGCGGGTTGTGATGGCGTTGAGCACTACAATGGCTATTTGGTTGATGGAGTACCAAGGATTAGCAGTAAACACCCTGATGCAGTTGTTTTTTGTGACAGGTTAATGTGCGAAGAACACGCTTACCAAGCAGGAATGACTACCAAAAGTGGTTACGTGGATACCATTGATTTTTGTGAAAAACACAGGTTGAAAGAAATTCACGGTATACAGCCCGAAATTAAATGCAAATAACGGATGGAGTTTAACGGGCGAAGCCGTCCGAAATATTAATCAAAAATGATACAACTATGAAAGATATAATAACAGATGAACCTAAAAACGAGCAAGCGGCTTCGTCCGCAGTTGAAACTATTGTTATGCCCCGACACATAGAGATTTTGGAACACATGCTTGGAGATAAAAGCCACTACCGCAACCATTTTGCAAGCTACGAGGGTACTGACGACCACGAAACCTTACTTGAAATGGCAGAGCTTGGATTGGTTACGGATGGCGTGAAGAATGAAAGCATTTATGGAAACATGATTTTCTTTTACGCTACCGATGAAGGCAAAAAACATGCTTTCAAGAAGGGGGCATAACGTGTGAAGTTTAAGCGGCTTGCTAACTCGAAAAGACTAAGTGATTATGAGCGTAAAAAATTGTAGTGATTGCCAGCATTTTGTAGCTAACCGAGAAGGTGAATGCGCACCGGTTTGTGCTAAGTTGCATAAGCCAAGATTTATAGGGCCGAAAAGCCCAGTTGACACAGATTACGGATATAGACGAACCTGTGATGATTTTGAACAGCGGGCAGGAAGCAAGTC
>NZQV01000009.1 GCA_002696035.1 Balneola sp.
CCCGGATGCCCAGAGCGTAGATCCCGAACTGGACGTGGTAACTGCCGCGGTAAAAGTACCCCAAACACTTTCCCATATGCATTACTGGACCGTGCAATTGACCAAAGAAGTATCCAAGGAGGACGTGCTGGAGGCTTTTAGTACCTCAACGCGAACCGCATTTATCAATATGAGCGACGATCTTTCGGCCAACAATGCCGTTAAGGAGCTGATGCTGGACCTGGGGCGCCCGCACGGCGATATGTATGAAGTGGCCATCTGGGAGGATATGCTCAAAGTGGAAGGTGACGAGCTGTACTATGCCTACCTGGTAGATAATCAAGCCATCGTTATTCCCGAAACCATCGATGCGATTCGGGCACTCACCGGAGCGGAATCCGATCCGAAGAAATCCATCGAAAGAACCAACCGATCACTAGGTATTAAGCAACGATTTATTTAGTAAGCAGTCCATTTTCATTACCTGAAACATTTTTAACTAACGGAATAATTACATGGAACGAGGAATTGAACATTCAGGAGCCTGGGTTATAGCGCTTTTTGTGATCGTAATTGCTTCTTGGTTTTTATACAAATATCTGGCCCCTAAAACTTGGCGGGAGTGGGTGGGAGCTGGGTTAATACAGGGCTTCATCATCGCACTGTACGCAGAGATGTACGGTTTCCCGCTTACAATATATTTATTAGTTAGGTTTTTGGGGATCGATAGTGGCTATTTGAATGCCAATCTTTGGTCCACCTTAGTAGGCGTAGGTGAAACCGGGATGATGATATCTATGCTTTTTGGATATGCACTGCTCTTCATTGGATTCGGTATTTTTTTCCAGGGCTGGCGGCAGCTTTATCATGCCAAACAGGAGAATATACTGGCAACCGACGGATTGTACAGTCTAGTCAGGCATCCCCAATACACGGGGTTGTTTATCGCATTGTTTGGAGAAGGTGTCATTCACTGGCCTACACTTTTCTCCGTGGGTTTATTCCCAGTAATTGTTGTCGCATATGTTATGCTTGCCCGAAGGGAAGAGCAGAACGTGATCGATGAATTTGGAGAAGAATATCTTAAATACAAACGCAACGTCCCTGCCTTTCTTCCGGTGAAAGGTAAATGGAAGCAGTTTATTCAACGGACTGGTAATTCTCCTAATAATCCGGCCTAAACTGTTTCAACTGAGTTCTAAAATTCTAGACTAAACTTAAGCTACTCTTAAGCAGCGGCAATTACTTTACTCCTATAGTACTTTGGCAAATAAGATAAATTAATATCAATAAAGGGCTGACGGCAATTGCAGAGAACTAATCAGCATTTTTGAAATCCAATAATGTTCCAAACTATGGCAACTGTCATCCCTACAAAGACTGTATAAAGACACCAAATTGTGCTACTCCACTAACTTTCTGCCACTTTCCAACATTTACACGAACTTAAAATTTTAATGATATATCTACTGATTATGAATGATAAACAACAAGTAAATCGAATTTTTGAAGAACAGAATTCAATAATAGTTATCTATTGTAAAGGGTGGTGTAAGTATCTTCAAAAATTGGTCAATATATTGCAGCAAAAACAGCAGTCTTATACCTTTTTTGATCTGAGATTCAATACGCAAAAAGCAGATGGACTGTTATCAAAATTGGGTAATCCTCTTATACTTCCGATTCTTGAATTTAACGGAACCCTGCATGAAAGACCTTCACTTTCAGAGGTTGAAAGAGTGCACGCATGGGCTGATCTAAATAAGCTGAATGACCGAACCAATTATCGGATAAAGTAGAGCAAAATAGATTAATGGAAAATTTTCCGGCATATTACTATAAATGACAATTAAAAGATTACTGAGTGAATATAAACGAAGAAAAAAGATCTGTTTTGGAACAGTCTTTTCTAAAATTCAGAGACTATACGATCGGGATAGATACTGAAATTACAACCCCATATGGCAAGAAGCCGCTAATTTATGCGGACTGGGTAGCCAGCGGACGATTGTATGATCCCATCGAAACGCTCCTGCGTGATACAATCGGGCCACTGGTTGGGAATACCCACTCAGACTCAAGCTACACCGGCAAGCTGATGACCCAGGCCTATCACAAAGCCCATGAGATCATCAAAAATCACGTCAACGCTTCGCCAGACGATGTAATTATTACAGCCGACTCGGGTATGACGGGTGTACTATGCAAATTTCAACGAATTCTCGGTCTAAAGGTCCCTGAAAAATATAGTGATCAGATTAATATTCCAGAGGAGGAGCGCCCGGTGGTTTTTGTTACCCACATGGAGCACCACTCAAATCACACCAGCTGGCTGGAAACAGTTGCAGACGTGGAGGTCCTGGAACCGACGGACGACTTATTGGTGGATCCCCGGAAATTGATCGACGCCCTCAAAAAATATGAACACCGGAAGCTAAAGCTGGGATCCTTTACAGCCTGCTCCAACGTCACCGGTATCACGACTCCTTACCACCGGTTGGCTGAAATTATGCACGAGCATGGCGGCTACTGTTTTGTAGATTTTGCCGCATCCGCGCCATACGAAGATATCGACATGCATCCCGAAAACAAAGCCGAACGGCTGGATGCCATCTTCTTTTCACCGCACAAATTTTTGGGAGGGCCGGGCAGCTCAGGAGTACTGATTTTTGACAAAAAACTTTATAAGAACCGTATCCCTGACCACCCGGGTGGAGGCACTGTGCTGTGGACCAACCCGTGGGGCGGCCGCAGCTATTACAACGATATTGAGTTGCGCGAAGACGGTGGAACACCCGGTTTTCTACAAACTATTAGGGCTGCCCTTGCCATAAGGCTCAAGGAAAAAATGAACGTTCAAAAAATTCAGGAACGTGAAGAGGAACTGATCTCCATAAGCTTCAAACGTTTTGCCGAGATCCCAAGAGTTCACCTACTAGCTGCCGATGTTAAACAGCGGCTAGGAATCTTATCTTTTTACGTGGAAAACATGCACCACAACCTGATGGTGAAAATGCTGAATGACCGGTACGGCATTCAGGTGAGGGGCGGCTGCTCGTGCGCCGGAACTTACGGCCACCTTCTGCTTCATGTAACACGGAAACAGTCTCAAAAAATCACCAACCTAATTGACCGGGGAGATCAATCCACAAAACCGGGGTGGGTCCGCCTTTCTCTGCACCCTACCATGTCCGACCGGGAGTTGCACTATATTATAGATGCGATCGATGAAGTCATTCAGAATGCTGATGCATGGTCCAAAGACTACAGCTACTCGTCACTCGTCTTCTACCAACGAGTTTTATCACCATTCGGAAGATCATAAAGATGATACAGATGACTGGTTTGTGCTTTAATATGCATCCTCGCTATTTAAGCAGTGCTGCTAATTTGTGAATCTACTTGAAACCTTGTTTTCGATCTGACAACTGGTTTGAAACCCAGAACCAAAGGTACGGTTGTGTCCCGTTACCGGTCGAGGCAACCTGGCCCGCTTATCTCACTAAAACATTCAATTGTGAGCGAGATAACCTAAAAATCGATGCGAAAACGAACAAAAATTTGGTCGAGATCTTCCCAACGGTCTAACAGGGTCCCCTGTTCACCCCATACCAGGAAAGCCCCAATTCCGGCATCAAAATTATCAATGGCTTGGTAAGTCAGCTCCGGTGAAAAACCATAACCCAGGTTGCTCCACTCATTTACTTCCAGGGTATTACCGAGGGTAATCAATACATCTTCATTGAAGTAATCTTTTTCAAGTTGTACTATAAAATAGTTGTTCAGTTCTCCGGCACCACGTTCGGTAAAAAACCCGTGCATCCACTGGGTGTTCAGGTAGATTCCATTGGAAAAGGTATAATCTCCGCCGAGGGTAAATTTCACGTATGGTTCATCTTCAAATTGGGTTTCCCGGCTTGAAATGCCATTTACTTCCGAAACCATTTCCACCTCTTCTGGCAAAAACAGACCCGCTTCCGCCCACAATCCAATACCGGAGATCTCTGTTACTAGGTCTGCCCCGATAACCTGCATTCGGGGAAATTTCATTTCAACTTGAGGAGGATCTGGCGGGGTTAGGCTCATTTTTACAGGAATCGGGATATCATCGTAGCCATTAAAATAACTGAGTGAATAGTCCCATTTTTCAATACTGCCGTCCCAACGGAAAGCAAACATGCTGTTTTTGGGCCTTTGTTCCGGTAGCTGCAATTCATCATCGAAGGTTCCTGCATCACCGAGGAAAAGATTCGCTCCATTTTTTGGCAACAAAACGGGTGTTATGCCCGGCAGCCATACACCGGTCAGCCGGTTATTGCCAAAATACCAAGTCCCTTTAAAAGCCCATGAAGGGACCATTTCAGTAAAGTTTACCAGATCAGAAAAATCGTTGGGATTGAGGTTATCCGTGGGGTTCAGCTTATCGGCCCGGCCCCACGCAATACGTTGTTTACCTACCCGGATATCCAGGTCCTCAGACAAAAAACCATAGACATCAATAAAGGCTTCCCAAACGGACAGATCATAGGGGAATTGGGATTCCATGCGTTCCAGGTCGATAAGTGACTGCGTCTTGGGAAAATCATAGAACCGGAAATCAAGGCTACTGAACAGGTAGAGTTGTGAACCCACCGGGGCTTTCATTTCCAGGCGAAACTGGTTATAAAAGTTATCGATATAGGTGCTGTCTCCTCCTGTTACAAATCGTTTATCAAGTTCTAAAAATCCACTGAAGTCAGGCTGTGCTATTGCTGTCGTACCGAAACCAGTAAGCAGCATTACAGAAATAAATGTTGCCTTTTTAGCACATGATATAAGTCTCTCGATATTCATAAATACCTCTTTCATTGTCACCTGATGGGTCGTTTGAGCGTGCGCTGACTGAACTCGCTGTCTGAAAGCCCCTGGTCAAATCGAATGTCTGACAGTTTCAACACCGTTTCGTGGTTTTCCTCTAACGATTTCATGCTCATTGTTTTGCCCATCCAATAGCCATCTATGTTTTCAACATCATTAATCGTTAGTTCCTTGGTCTTCTCCTCTTCCCGGTTGTAAAATTCAACTTTGCGCAATACATAGTTGGAAGTATCGGCAAAGATCACCAAATGGTGGTAGTTGACATCTGCGCCGGATTTGGGCTCCAATAACAACCGATACTGGCCATTTTGCATCGACATGTCCCGGGCTAAATAATCCTCCGAATAACTGCTACGAGACATATCTTCATAGGTAAAATCAGTACCCATAAAATTTTCATTGGTTGCCGATGAGGCTATTCTTCGAACTTTCCTAAAAGCGGGCAAATAAAGGTAAAGTCGGTCGGAAGCCAGCCGGAGGAATCCCACTCCCCGTACATCTGCCGGTTCCCGGAAGCGTACCATCCGCAGCTCCTTCCCCTTTTGCTGGATTTCAACAACCCGTTCCTTTATCCGGTTCTCCTCATCAATTAATCTCATTTGTTCGGTTGCAGACATGTCAGAAAATGCGTTTTGTACCGAGTCAATTTTCGATAAAATCACATCAGGTGTTTGTCCCCATGAAGGGAATGCATAAAATATCAGTATCAATATTGGCAGGATGGATTTAAACCGTCTCATATTGCTTTTTTGTTTCAGTTACTGGTTTCGATTTTTGCTCTGATTTTCCAATCAGGTATTTTGGTTTGAGCCAAACAATCAATACGGCAAGCAAGGTTAGGCTTAAGGTGGCACTTATTAATATGGTCAGAGAAGTAAGCCCGCCAAAACGCCGGATGTGTTGCCCACCGGCAAAAAGCAGCACCAGGAATCCGAGTCCCACTGCAAGGGCATTGATCAAAATGGACATGCCTGTTGTTTTGATGGTCGTTTGCAGTGCGTGAAGTTTGTCGCCCGTGGCTATCAGCTCATCCCGGTAGCGGGATATAAAATGGATATCCGTATCAATCCCCAGGCCAATGGCAATGGAAGCGATCATGGCTGTAAAAGAGTCCAGCCCGATGCCTAGGTAGCCCATCACTCCAAAATTGATCAGGATCGTCAGCATGATCGGGATGATCGCTATTAGAGCGACCAGCGTAGATCGATGAATGATAGCCAGCAGGATCAGCACGAAAAGCATAGCGGCCAGCAGGCTCTTAATCTGTGTGGGAACCAGCTCTTCCTCCATTCCCTTGAGCACCTCCGGCATCCCGGCCTGATGCAGGGAAACCGGTACCTCACGGATTACCGCTGGGTTTTTTCCTGCAAAGATTTCATTTACTGGTTTTGAATCCAGAAACGCTACATTTCCGTTGAGACTCCATAAAATACCCTTTACATTTTTTCTGAAATTGTCTCCCGTTCCGGATGCAATCGACGATATCAGATCAACAGCAGGACGGATCCTGGCTTCACCGAAATTCGTATTAATGATAGTGGCCAGTGAACCCGCAAGCCAATCGGCGTCCGCTTTTGTAAGATCGGGCAATGCATTCATCAGGATCGTACTGACCTCTCCCGTGGATACGGGATCGCTTTTCCTCAATAATTGGTCTCCTATTCCATTTAGTACCAATGATCGTTCGGTTTCGTCGAGAACAATTTCCGCCTCAGAACCTGCCATGTAACGGTCAAGTTGGTTCAGGACGTTACCTTTTACCACCGTATCAACCTTGAAATTTAAAAGTTTCTTTTGCACCTCTTCCGCAACGTCCGGCTCCCAAACTATGCCTTTCTTATTTAAATACCACTGGAGTTCCTGCATCGCCAGATTAAGTTGGGTCTGTTTCACCTGCTGCCGTTTTTGGGGATCCAATTTTTCCAAGTCGATTACACTGATCTGCTCTGGAAGTGTCTGTAAATAGCGGTTAATGCTGTCGACCGATGCCACCAATGTGCCGGTATGCCAGGTACCCAGTTTGGCCTGGATCAAACCCATATCAGATTCCGAAGCAACCATTCGCTCGATCTGGTCTTCACCCTCGATCAAAAACCACAGATTGGAAACACCGCTTTCCTTTTCGGGCACTTGGTACCGGGAGTTCATCACATTGTTCATCTCTGCTATAACCGATCCCATTGAACTCGGTTTACCCACTTCGGGGATTGTACTGAGCCTTCGTTCTACACGGTGCATCAGTTGAAGAACAGCCGGATCTTTGATGTCGCCGTTGACGACCACCTGCACCGGGAGTGAGCCCTCAAATTTTTCGCGGAGCATCATTTCGGCGTGATAGGGATCGCTGCCCTGTGCCAGGCACAGTGACCAGTCCACATCCTTTTCAATTCTTGGGATAGCAATCACGGCGAGGACAATTATACCAAAACTACTTGCCAGAATTAATTTTTTGTGCTTAAAAACTCGAAATCCGAAACGATCCAAAAAGTGATATTCTGATGTTACATTTGTGGTACCGGGTTTAAATCCTATACCGAATGAAAGCAGGGCGGGAAGTATGGTCAACGAAACAATCAGAGCTAAGATAACGCCCAAGGCCGTCAACAGTCCGAACTGTTGAATGACCGAGAAGTTTGAAACAAACAGCGAGGCAAATCCTACTGTTGTGGTGATTGTGGTCAATATAATGGGCCTCCCCATCTGCTTAAATGACAGACGTGTAGCCTCTGTTGGGTCACCCCCTTCATTTCGCAGTTCATAGTAGCGTTTCATCAGGTGAATCCCGTCGGCGCTTCCCAAAGCCAGCAGAACCACAGGCATGATGCCGGTCAGCAGGTCGAATTCCAGCCCGAAGATGCCCATGATTCCGATTACCCAGATTACGCTTACCGACACAACGATCATCGGGAATAGAACCCCGGCCCAGTGTCGGAACCCGAGGTATAGAACGAGCACCAACAAGAAAATCATTATGGGGATAAGCGTGGATAAATTTTCTCCTATTAGCAGTGTCATATTGTAAACCAAAAACGGAAGTCCGCCAAAATACAGTATTGCATCAGTTTCCCGATCTAAGGTTGCCAATACTTTATTCGTGACCTCTTTGATACGCAGTGAAGTGCTGAACTGGTTGGAACTCGCTTCTCCCCCACCTTCGAACTGCAATAGAATGGCGGCGGTCTGAGCATCTTCAGTTATCAGATTTCCTGAGTAGCGCTCGTTCTTGAGCACATAATTTTGCAATTCCTTTAATGCCGCAGCTTCCGTTGGAACCTTGTCAGGGCTGTACAACTTGCCAACCTCCAGTCCCCATTCCGTATCCCTAAAATCGATCACGTTTGATAGACTGGTGACGTAGGAAATCCCTTCAACTTCGTTATAGGCCTCGGTCAGGCGACTGATCAATTCAAGGTTTGAAGTGGTGAATACCTGCTCCTCGGAAGATAACAGCACCACCCCGACATCAGTACCACCGAACAGATCACCGATTCGGTTGTATTCCTGTACGACCGGATCGTCCTGACTAAGATAGGTTGAAAAGTCGGCATTGAGAGACACCGAAAGTGCCTTCCATCCCAAAATTCCCGTAATCAGGAACGTTAAGAAAATGACCCACCAACGGTACCGAATAACCAGATTAGCAAGGTGTAACATAATTCTGTATTTAAGATTCCCTTATTCTGTTATATAATTTAAAACAGCATGCCTTAAAAGAAACTTAAATTCGATGTATTATTTATGGTCAAAGATGTCTGCTTGCAATTACATAAGGACGAGTCTTTAGGCTGGGCCAAAACGAGGCTGTTTAACGGTAACCTGAATTCAAGGTCCAGTTTTTCTCAAACTTCATATCCTAAAATTCATTCATCCATCAACCAAACTATATTGATAGCCGAGCATTTAGTAATCCGGTTGTATATTCCTTTTCAGTAGCCGTCTTGAATTCGTAACTACATTTATCGAACTAAAGGCCATGGCGATCTCTGCTAAAATAGGGTGTAACATTCCGAAGATAGCCAGCGGAATCATTACTACATTGTAGAAAAAGGCCCAGAAAAGGTTCTGTTTAATTTTCTTGAATGTAGCATGGCTCAATTTTACAGCCTTCACCACTGCACTTAAATCTCCCTTGACCAACACGATATCGCCGGATTCAATAGCCACGTCCGTTCCCGTGCCGATAGCAATACCCACTTGTGCCTGTGTCAATGCCGGGGCATCGTTAATACCATCTCCTACCATCGCTACAACTTTGCCCTGTTCCTGCAGGCGTTTTATTTCGTCTGACTTCTGATTGGGCATAACCCCGGCTATCACTTCCTCGATGCCTACTTCGGCAGCCACTGCTTTAGCCGTACGTTCGTTATCGCCGGTTATCATAATGGGCGTCAGACCAATTTCTTTCAGGGCGGCAATCGCTCTAATACTGTCTTCTTTAATAGGATCGGCCACCGCGATAATGCCAACTGCTTCACCAGCAACAGCTAACAGCATTGCCGTTTTTGCCTGCTTCTCCAAATCGCTCATCCGTTCCTCGATAGCATCATCTATCTTAATTCCGAATTCGGCAAGCAGCTTTCTTGTCCCTACCAAAATTTCTTGGCCTTCAATAGTGGCTCTGATACCTCTGCCGGTAACCGCCTCAAAATCATCGGTCGCACTGAGCCGACCGTTATGATTTTTGGCATGTTCTACAATGGCCTGCCCCAGCGGGTGCTCCGATCCACACTCGGCAGAAGCGGCCATATGAATTAGTTTTTCCTTAGGTAAACTGTTCAATGCAATGAAATCTGTAACAGCTGGTTGACCTTGAGTTATGGTTCCCGTTTTATCAAGTACAATGACATCCACATCCTTCATCATCTGAATGGCTTCACCTTTGCGGATCAATACCCCGTTTTCAGCGCCCATACCGGAGCCAACCATTAATGCCGTGGGAGTGGCCAGTCCAAGCGCGCAGGGACAGGCAATCACCAGTACGGCAATGGCAGCATAAAATGCTAAGGCAACCTGCCCCATTCCAGGATTGATCCACGGAATAAAAGCGGAAGCCCACTCGGCGATGCCTCCAAAGAAACCAGGGAAAATAAGCCAAAGCGCCAGAGTGGCAATGGCAATGGCGATAACAACCGGTACAAAAACTGCAGTAATCCGGTCGGCAAATTCCTGGATCGGCACCTTGGTGCCCTGAGCCTCTTCCACCATCCTGATCACCTGACTCAAAAACGTATCTTTACCCACCTTGGTTGCTTTTACTTTCAGCATTCCGTTTTTGTTAATGGTAGAACCGATCACTTCATCGCCCGGTTTCTTATCCACAGGCATCGACTCACCGGTGGCAATAGATTCGTCTACACTGCTTTTACCATCTACCACCTCTCCATCCGTAGGGATTTTTTCTCCCGGGCGCACCACCATAATGTCACCGGCCTGTAGCTCTTGGACAGGTATCTTAATTTCTTCGCCATCTCTTTCCACCGTAGCTTCTTTGGCTTCCAGCGTCAGCAGTTTCTGAATGGCTTGGGAAGCGCGACCTTTGGCCTTGGTCTCTACATAACGTCCAGTCAGGTGGAAAGCCATAATCATACCAGCAACGCCGGCGAAGCTGTAAAAAGCAGGAGCCATTCCGAATTGGTGCAGCAGGGCAACAAACCCTGTGCCCAAGGCTGCCAATGTCCCCATGGCAATCAGTACGTCCATATTTGGGGTTAGATTTACAGATGACTTCCAGGCACTTTTCATCGTCTCCCATCCCGGATAAAACAACACAAGGGAAGAAAGCCCGATCATACCCAGCTCATATCCCAGGTCACCCAGAAAAGTGTAGCCCCAGATCATATCAGCAAACATCCACAGTATAATTGGTATGGTTGCCCCCCAGCCCCACCACATGTTGGAACGGGCCTTGTCCATTTTCTCCTGCTCACGTTTCTGTTTTGTTTCGGCTTTAGTCAGGCCGGACTCTGACTCTTCTTTTAGTAATTCGTATCCTGCTCGTTCAATAGCTTTTTCAAAATCGTCGAGCGTGAGATTGCCCGAGTAGGTAACTGATGCCGATTCGGTAGCCAGATTAACGTTGGCCTGCTGCACGCCGTCCAACTCTTCCAGCGCTTGTTGTACCGAACTAACGCAACTGGCGCAGTGCATACCTTCAATTTTGAGGGTTCGGGATTGTGTTTCCTCTTCAATGAGGGAATAGCCGGCCGCTTCCACTGCTTTCCTCAAATCTTCACTCGTTACTTTTTCTTCAATAAAGGAAACCGTAGCCGATTCGGTAGCCAGATTCACAGTGGCTTCTTCCACGCCTTCTAGCTTATTAAGAGATTTTTCAACGGCCGACACGCAGCTTGCACAGTGCATGCCCTCTATGTTCAGTGTTTCCTTACCAAGTTGGTTAGAGGTGTCCATATTTCCCGGATCTTATTGCATTTATAATATTTTTATATCAATGAATCCCTTCATTGGGCCATAAATATATAAGCAACAAGCTTAAATTAAGCTTAAAGTAGTAGTTCCTCTTTTACCATTATCCCGGAAATTAGTACCGCTTTTATCACCTATTTTCAACTTCTAAAACCCTTACCCGTCTAACCTACATTTCGATAGTTTTTGTTATGAGAAATACAAGCTAACTTAATTTGGACATTCCTTACATCAACTTCCGGTTTCGGGCAGAACCATCTTTGAGAAAAATTTTCTGCTCTATTTTAAGCTTCATTTAAGGTGAAGGGTATTATTATTGGATAAAACCGTAATACATAACAAACATATTAGGAGTTACCAATGGCTCAAGAAAAATATACATGCCCCGTAATGGAAAACCCCGTTGAAGATATTAATGCAGCCTCAAATAGCGAGTACAGGGGTAGCACATATTACTTTTGCTGCCCGCCCTGCAAAGATAAATTTGACGAAAATCCTGAAAAATATATACAGGGCCGAGCCAACTAAAGTCACGGTCATCATTAAAACCAATTGTATATCAAATATGAAAAATCCAAAGGAGGCCTCGTATGGCACATCATGAAACTTGTCCAGTGAGCGGCATGGCAATCGCAGATCCAACCTCAGCTCCACAAGTGGAGTACAAAGGTCAATCAATCTATTTCTGCTGTTCCTCTTGCCAGGACTCTTTCCTTAAAAATCCGGAACAGTACCTGTCTGGAAATGCCCCGCATACCCATTGCGGGCGTTGTCAACACTGATTTTACCCCTAATGCATCCGTACCCTGACCGGGGCAGGTGCATTTTACTTAGAAAAAATTCTCATTCATCAAATGAAAGCTATATAATTTTAGCTTCATTTAGGCCTTTTTGTTGTATGATTGAATTAGATAAAACTTTTACTCCCTCTGGATAATTACTTATTAAATAAAAAAGGAGGCGCATATGTGGTTAGAATCTATTTGGAACATACCTCTTTTATGGTGGCTGCTACTTACTGCATTCGTATTAATCGTAATAGTGTCATTTATAAGACGAAAGTCTGAAAAGGAGTCATTAAAAAAACAAATGGACCATTTTTGCAGATGCTATGCCCGTGGTGAATTAAGCTTAGACGATTTTAGAGAATTGAAACATGATTTGCAGGAATTTGAGAAAAAGAATATATCAAAGAAACAAGAAACGTCTGAGCCTTCAATATAGAAAGATGGCAAAAACAATCATCAACATCATATATGCAAAATTGGAGGAAAGCTATGCTTAACATTAAAATCGTTAGTTTGGCAGTTGGCACTTTTATGACGGTAAGTTATATTTTATGTGTTATTTATGGTTTAGTAACACCGGAAAGCATTCACATGCATCAGTTCCTGGAAATTGTACTGCCCGCTTTCGAGTGGATTTCCGTCGGCAGTTTTTTCCTCGGGCTTATCGAAAGTTTTGCCTGGGGCGCGTACATCGGGCTGGTTTATGTACCTATTTACAACTTTTTCTACAAAAAATGGGGATTGAAAACCGACTGAGGTATTGCCAATTGCAGGAATAAGCCAAGCTGCTATAAAAACTTTGTATGGATAATTATAAATCTGAGATACCGGGGAAACCTGAAATAGATTTGCTACGGCTAATACGTACCCTATGTTCGCTGGCGCTGATCTCATTCGGCATGATACTATACGAGATTGTCTTGACGCGTATATTTGCGGTTATCTTGAGCTATCATTACGTGTTTGCTATCCTTTCACTGGCCATGCTGGGGGTAGGAATGGGTGGTCTTCTGCTACAAAAAGTGAGAAGAATTTGGCCTTCACTTGGCATCTATCTGTTTACCACAATCACAGCCTTGAGCACAGGTTTTGCTACGGCTCTGATCCTTTATCTTACGCAGACGGTATCGGCTTCATGGGGAGTTGCCGTAATTTGGATCGTGCTGTTTTTGCCCATCATACCATTCCTTTTTTTCGGTATGACCATTGCTTCCTTTTTCCAGCAAGCCCCGGAGCGGAGTTCGCTGTTGTATGGGTTTGACATTGCCGGAGGCGCATTAGCTGCCCTGGTGGCAGTTCCTCTGCTAAATTCGGTTCCTGCAACCACAGCGACCTTTCTTGTTGTACTTGTCTTAGCCGCCGCTTCAATCATCCTAATGACGTCAGAATCGGTCAGATGGAGTACAACCTTGTTAACACTAAGTGCCCTTTTTTTGGCGCTAGGCGGTATCTGGTTAGCCCCGCAAAGTATACTACCGATCAGAAACGCCCATAACAAGGATATCAACCGGATACTGTATAATTCTTCCGGGAATGGCCGCATTGTCGAAACGCGATGGAGCGCATTCGGCCAAACAACTCTTGTTGAGAACGACCAATTACCTGATGAAAAAATGATTTATGTTGACGGGGCCGCTGGCACATCCATGTTCAATTTTAAGGCATTGCTAAACGATTCAACATTACGAAGTGATTTAACATCTAATTTCGGGCAATTTTTCCCATTTTATTTTTTAAATGAGAATGAAAAAGACAGCGCTCTTATTATAGGTCCCGGTGGGGGGCGGGACGTATTAGTAGCTCTTTTCGGTGGTGTATCATCTATCACTGCTGTTGAAGTAAATCCGGATTTAGTGCAAATAGTCAAAGATTATGAGGATTTTAATGGTGGATTGTACACGCAGTTACCTAATGTTGAAATAGTTATAGATGAGGGGCGCCGTTTTTTACGTAATACCAATTTAAAGTATGACCTCCTTATGCTGGCTCTGCCAGTAACCAAAAGCAGCCGCAGCATCGACGGCTATGCACTAACGGAAAACTACCTTTTTACTGTGGAGGCTTTTAGTGATTATCTCAACCGACTTACGCCCGAAGGTAGAATTATTTTTGTAACACATGGTAATGCTGAACTCTATAAGTTGTTGGGGCTGACCCTGAAAGCTTTTGAGGGAAGAGGGATTTCTAACCAGCAGGCCATGAATCATTTGTATGTGGTTTCCAAGCATAACATGCCTGCTTTAGTAGTTAAAAAAACACCCTTTGAAGGTAAAGATATGCAAAAGAGGCATGCCGCCCTACATCGGTTGGGATATGATCAGGGCGACTATTTTGTGCCATTCCAGGAACAAGCCACCTATTTATTACCTGTACCGGAGGATTCGACTTCCACAATAAAATGGAGCATGTTTGATCAAAAACTATATGATCTTTCTGAGGGATCTATGACGATGGAGGGTTTTGCTAAAAAATCCCCCCTCAACATATCTCCGGTTTACGATGACAATCCTTTCTTCTATAATTTTGACAAGACCTTACCTTCTCCATTCCGCCAACTTTACGGGTTGCTTGTATTTGGGCTTGGGGTCGTAGTGATGGTGGTGTCAGTCAAAAAATCTCCGGATGAGGTAAAGCTCGGGTTTGTCAAGCCGTTTGCCCGCCATAAGAAAATGAAGTGGTTCCTATTGGTGTTTCTGTTGCTTGGAGTAGGGTTCATGATGCTGGAAATTGCTC